>CAVZUA010000028.1:0-47421 GCA_963778385.1 uncultured Alphaproteobacteria bacterium
CGGGTTGGACTTGCCTCGGAAAAGTGGAGATTTCCCCGAGAGCAATGAGGAACTCGATGACGCAGCAACGACGGTTTGCGAAGGAGTTTGAGGAGTACAAAGGAGTTTGAGGAGGAAGCGATCCTCCGGGGGGAGACCAGCGGGCGGATGGAGCGCGAGACCGCTGGAGATCTTGGGATAGGTTTACCGCCCTGGCCCGCTAGATTGGGCGGAGCCCGGGATCGGCGCGTGTTCGGCGGCGAAAAGTGGTGTCACGGCGACGCGGAGGCTCCGAAATCACTGGGCATCGCAAGCGCACCCCTTTGGCTTATGGCAGGTGGCTTTTGCGCTGATGCAGGAATTGCCGCACGCCTTACCCTTGCTGCACATTTTGCAACAGCTTTGCCCGGCCTCTGGCGGTGCGGCGGCAGGCTGGCCGATTGTCAAAAATATCGTGCAACATAGCGCTGCGAGTGCCGCCGCTATCCGATTTGTCATCACGGTCTCCCGCATTTGGCCGTGTGGTACGCTCCTACAGTCTGTCTGGCCTTACGACGACGAGCACCAAAATGCGCGTTCGGCAGACTGCGTGGCACCATCGGAACGCCAGACCTCCGCGCAGTTGCCCCCGGGGTAGGGCGCGGTAAGAGACCACCGCCGCAGCCCGGGGTCGTTACGAACAAGGTCCGCAAAGTATGGTGAAGAGACCATCGCCGGAGCAATGGGCAACGGCGGGGTAGCGCCGATTCCAGACCCTCTCATGACCGCGCCGGGCGGTCTTGAGAAGCGGACATTCGCGCCGGGCTTTCGTGCGCGGATCAGCAGCTGACGCGATTTCGTTGCGCCATGCTTTTGCATCTTTCAGATCAATCGGCGCCAGCCAGGATTTGACCAACTCGACGAGGTCGATGGCGCCGACTTCGCACGGTAGCATGACAAAATGTTGACGGCATCATCGGCGCGTTTTAACGTTCACACACCGTCGCCTATAAATTGGGCATGCAGATGCTGCAGCCTTTGCCAAATATGGCAGGACGCTTACGCGCCGCCGGGCTCAGGCTAACGCGGCCGCGCCTGGCGCTCGCGCAGTTGCTATTCGACGGTGATGATCGGCATGTCACTGCGGAGCAATTGTTCGGGGAAGCGTCTGCCGCGTCAATTCCGGTATCGCTGGCGACGGTTTATAACGTTCTCCATCAATTTACGACTGCCGGGCTGTTGCGCGAAGTCGTGGTCGAGCCCGGACGCTCGTATTTCGATACCAACATTAACAATCATCACCATTTCTTTTGCGAGGCGACCGGCGCCCTTCAGGACATCGCGGGCCAGGACTTAACAGTGAGCGGTATCCCGTTGCCGCCCTCCGGAACCGAGATTAGTTGCGTCGAGGTCGTTGTCCGCGTGCGGGCGTGCGTGGTCTTCTGATGGGGCCAACGAGCTTTGTAGTTTGGAATTTTTCTGATCTGTTGACTCAGCTCCTTGCCTGATTTTTAATCCCTAATAAGTCGGCCCGGCCGCGGAATCGCGACCGTTCGTTCCCAAAAACATCGAGGGACGACGGATGGCGTACTTTGGAAATCCCAAAACCGCGAAAACCGTCGCTGTTTGCAGCGACGGGCGTACGCGCCTGCGGCACAGCTCCGCGAGACACCCACCTTAGCGACCACACGCCACGTCGGGCTCTAATCGGACACAAGAGACTGATCATCAATGGGAGGAGGCCTCGAAGATGGCATACCAAGAAGACATCGGCTTGATGGCTCACCTGATGCGCCGGGCGGGATTTGGAGCCACGCGCGACGAACTCGAAGCCAGGGTGGCGAAGGGGTACGAGGCCACGGTCGAGGAGTTGCTGCATCCTGAGACGCAGCCGACGGTCGACGCCTACTCCCTGCTGCGCTATCAGCCGGCGTCATTGCTGCCCGGCGGCCAGCCGCCGATGGGCAATGTCCACTGGCTGTATTATCTAGTGAACACCAAGCGGCCGCTGGAAGAAAAGATGGCGCTATTCTGGCACCATGTCTTCGCCACCGGCAACTCGAAGGTCGATAATTACGACCAGCTACTCGAACAGATCCAACTGTTCCGCGAGAACGGCCTGGGCAGTTACCGCGAACTGCTGTCGAAAATCTCGACCAACCCGACGATGATGTTCTGGCTCGACAACAACCAGAACCACGGCACCGCGGTCAACGAGAACTGGGGCCGCGAGCTGCTGGAGCTGTTTAGCCTTGGCGCGGGCAATTACACCGAGATCGACGTGCGGCAAGCCTCGCGCGCGTTCACGGGGTGGACCTTCGAGACCAAGATTCCGCGCGCGCCGTACGGACGCTTTCCGTGGAAGTTCGAATATCGCCCAGAAGACCATGACGACGGCGAGAAGGTCTTCCTCGGCCACAAGGGGCGGTTTAATGGCGAGGATATCCTCGACATCATCGTCCAGCAGCCGGCCTGCGGTAAGTTCATCTGCCGGCACCTTTACAACTTCTTCGTCGCCGACGAGCCGCAGGTTCCCGCCTGGCCGATCGAGGCGCCGCGAGATGAGGCCGCGATCGATACGCTCGTGGGCGCGTTCCGCAACTCGAAGTTCAACATGACCGAAGTGCTGCGCGTCATGTTCAATTCTGACTTCTTCAAGAACGCGCGCTTCCAGCACGTCAAGTCGCCGGCCGAAGTCGTCGTCAGCACGCTGCGCTTTGTCGGCGGCCATGAGGTGCCTGCGCCGGGCTATGGCGAGCTATCGATGCACACCGCCTATATGGGCCAAGACCTGCTGAACCCGCCCTCGGTCGAGGGCTGGCACACCGGCAAGGAGTGGATCAACAGCGGCTCGCTGATGGCCCGCATTAACTTCATGGCGGACAAGGTCGGCAACATCTCGGCACCGGGCGTGCGCGGCGTTATCGACCGCCTGAAGGCAAAAGGCTCGCTCAGCCCAGAGCAGCTGGTCGACGGCTGCCTCGACTTATTGGGTCCCGTCGAGGTGAGTACCGATACCAAGCAACAACTGCTCTCCCAGGCCAACGAGTGGGGCCAGATTTCTTGGAGCAGCGGCGACGCGGCCGATCAGCATGTCGGACAGATGCTGCAGCTGATCGTCGCCACGCGCGAATATCAGTTCGCCTGACAATCGAATTTGACCAGACCAGGGAGGAATACGCTATGGCAGCCAGTGACCAATGTGTGGTGGTCTTACAGCTCACCGGCGGCAACGACTACTTGAACACGGTGATCCCGTACAACAACCCGCTGTATCGCGACAACCGACCGGCGGTCGGCATCCCCGACAACAACATCACGCACCTCGATAGCGACTACGGCATCCCGGACTACATGGCGCCGATGAAAAAGTTCTGGGATGACAAGAAGCTCGCCGTCCTGCATGGCGTCGGCTTCCAGGATTCACCGCGCTCTCACTTCCGGGCCATGGATATCTGGCATACCTGCGAGCCGGAGAAGGTTGGCACCGAAGGGTGGCTCGGCCGGGTCGCGCGCGAATACGACCCGAAGAAGGAAAACGTCGTGCAGATCGTCAGTATGGGGCCGAGCCTGCCGCGCTCGTTGGTGTGCCCCGGCGTTCCGGTGGCGTGCGTGTCCGGCCCGTTGGAACGCTACGGTTTCCTGCCGCAAGTGCAGGGCAATGAGCGCGCCCAAGTGCTCGATCGCTTTGCCAAAATGTACAGCCCGGCGATCGGCACCGGCCCGGTGATGGATTACCTCAGCGAGACCGCGATCAATTCGCTCAAAGGCGAGGACATCATCAAAGTCGCGCCGGAGAAATATACGTCGACGGTGCAGTATCCGAACACACCGATTGCTCGCAAGCTGAAGGGCATCGCCCAGACGCATATCGCCGAGATCGGCAGCCGGATCATGTATTGCGACCACAGCACCTTCGACACGCATGCCGGCCAGAACCCCGGTCACGGCAATTTGTGGAGCGCGGTGTCCCAGGGCATCGAGGCGTTCTTTGCTGACCTGCGCGAGCACAACAAGTCCGACAACGTCATTATGCTGCTGTTCTCCGAGTTTGGCCGTCGTGTCCACGACAACGGCTCGGGAACCGATCATGGCGCCGGCGGCGTTGCCTTCGTGATCGGCGAGAAGGTCAAGGGCGGGCATTACGGCGAGATGCCCTCCCTGAAGGCGGAGCACCTCGTTCAAGGCGACCTTAACCCGAACATGGACTTCCGCAGCGTTTACTCGACGATCCTCGACAAATGGCTCGGGCTCAACCCGAAGGCGATCGTCAACGGCACGTTCGAACAGCCGGCGTTCCTTAATTAGCCGGGATCGGTTCATGTCCCCGCGGCTTCGGCTGCGGGACATGAACTGCCGAAGTGACAAAGACACGCGGTCGGCCGGCGCATCGACGCCGCGCTACCGTCGACAGATAGGAGGAAACCATGCCGTTGACCACAGTCGCGCGCGGACGGGTATTCGACTGGAGCCATGCCGTCGGGCGTGGCGCCGCACGGGGCACCGGGTTCAACTACATCCAGACCATGGCGTTGGGCAAAAACAACATGGTCTATACAACCAATCGCGGGAACGAGAACAATTTCGGAATGCACGCCAACAAGGTGCAGCTCGGCGGGCCCGGCGAAGAAGAGCATATCGCCGACTTCTGGGAATACGGCCAAGGCGAAGACGAGTGCATTTGGCCAATGGGTATCGCCATCGACGACGAACGGGACCGCGTCTATTGCTCGGACGAGTGGACCAATACGATCTCGGTGTTTGACACTTCGGGTAAATACATCACCAAGTTCGGCTCGACGGGCAGCGGCGATGGCGAACTGCTGAACCCGGCCGGGCTCGTGGTCGAGAAAAACGGCAACATCATCGTCGCCGACAGTGGCAACAACCGGCTGCAGGTCTTCTCGCCTGACGGCAAGCATGTCGGCAAATGCGGCGGTCCCGGCAAGAATCCCGGCGAGTTCAGCAAACCCTGGGGCGTGACCCTCGACAAGGATGGCAATATCTTTGTCGCCGATTGGGGCAACCATCGTATCCAGAAACTGTCGCCGCAAGGCAAGCCGCTGATGTGCATCGGCACGTTTGGCAAGAGCGTGTCGCCGCCGGGTGCCTACGCGGTGACGACTTTCGGCCCGTACGTTTCGGGCGAAAGCGAAAAGGCCGGGCATCCGCGGACCGACCAGTTCAACCACCCGACCGATGTCGCGGTTGACAGCGACGGTGACATCTATGTCTGCGATTGGGGCAACCATCGGGTCTGCGTCTTCGACGCCGACGGCGGACCCGTGACGACACTGATCGGCGATGCCCAGGTGTTGTCGAAATGGGGTCAGCAGAGCATCACTGCAAACCCAGACATGGAAAAAGCGCGGCGCCGGGTGAAGAGCCTGGAGCCGCAATGGCGGCTCTGTTTCCCGACCGCCGTCGACTTCGATCCCGACAACAACTCGGTCATCATCGCCGACAGCCAGCGCAATCGGCTGCAAGTCTACAAGAAGGTTCGCAACTACAGCGATTTTCAGGCGAACCTGTAAGGGTCCGCGACACCGCGGACAAAAGGGACCCGGTGCACGACCGGCAACACCCTGTCTCCGACGACCCCCTCGCGAAGGTGGCGGGGTCGCAGGGTTTGTTGCCGGCCGGAGCCGGTAGTCGACAACCTCTGCCCACCGGCCCGCCTTTCGGGGCGGCTTGGTCGCAACCCCAGCCGCAGCCCCCCGGGCGGGTCCAAAACCTGGCGTGCCCGCATGACACGCTACTGTCAATCACGGGGAGGAACTCATGTCACACTATCTGATCAGATGGCGGTTCACGGATGGGGCGGCCAAGTCTTTAGTCGACACACCACAGAACCGAACCGCGCCCGCACGGGAGTTGATCGAAGGGTTTGACGGCCAATTGCTCAGTTACTACTTCGCCCTTGGCGAGTATGACGGGCTTGCGATTTGTGAATTCCCGGACACCGTTTCCGTCGCCGCCTGCTCGATGAAGGCCGCGGCAACCGGCGCCTTTGCGCGGTTCGAGACGATGGCACTGCTGACGGCAACAGAAGCCAAGGAGGCGATGACAAAGGCTAAGCACGCGAAGGTCGATTACATAGCGCCGAATGCTGACCCCGAAGAAGTCGCTCGCTCGTTCCAAAATCATGCCCGGCATTCTGGGCTGATCTCACCCACGTGAGGCGTCCTGCTGCGCGTTAGTTTTAGCATCGCGGCCGATGGTCAACCTTGGAAGCAATTTTAGTCAAGAGTCGGGTCGCGGGCTGTTCCGCCACTAGAGCCGGCGCCGTGGAAAATTCGAAGTTTCCACGCGATCGGCATGAAAATTGACCCTGGCCGCGCGACTGCTCGCCAGCCTGCGGCGATCCTCGCCGCTGATGTGCGAAGGTACGCTTCCGGCGAGACGGCGCTGACAGAAAACGGGAATGACCGCTTCCACCCAACTCGGCCGGCTGGCGAGACCGCTCACAACGCCTCTTGTGGGGACCTTTGCCGGGGCGCATGGCAATGGACGTGCGGCCTGCACACTCGCGCGGTCACCAATTGTGGCCGCTACCCGAAGGCTTCAGAGTCCGCCCGAGAATCGGAGAGGTTGCATCATGCTCGGGCGAGGCGTCTTGAGAGTAGTTTGACACTGGCGATATAGAGCCAGGCGGTTGCGGTTTCGATGGCGGCCTCGAAGTCCTTGGCGTGCGGCGCGGCAAACAGAGTGAGAATCGCACGTCAATCAGGATGAGAAAGTGTCGCCGGATTGGTGACGTCAGGAGGGCGTAGCCCGAGTGACGTTGCGAATCCGGCGAACGGCGTGCCCCCGGAGGGGGCGCGTTTGCTGGCGGTCGCGACCGGCCGGATAGGAAGCGGGTTCTTCATGCGATGAGGAACCGCCCCTTGCCCGGCCGCCACATCACCGATTGCCAGATGAGGCTATACATGAGTTTCCGTCACACCGAGCCGCCGGTCATCGCCGCGGCCAAGGCCGGGTTCAGCACCGCCACCGCCTACCGCATCGAGGAGGATCATCGGCTCCCGTCGCAGAAGAAAGCGCCGCGCGAGCGTCGACGGCGCGATCCGCTTGGCGCTGTCTGGTACGGCGAGGTGGTGCCGTTGCTCAAGAGCACCCCGGGCCTGCGGCCGATCGCCATTTTCGACGAGGTCCGGCGGCGCCATCCCGAGATCGGCCCCGGTATTCGGCGTACCCTGGAGCGGCGCATCCGCACGTGGCGGGCGCTCAACGGCGCCGAGCAGGACGTCATCTTCCGGCAGGAGCATCCGCCGGGGCGGCTCGGTCTGTCCGATTTCACCGATATGCACGATCACCGCGTCTGTATCGCCGATGTGCCGCTCGATCATCGGCTCTATCACTTCCGCCTGGCTTTCTCGGGCTGGGAACACGCCCATGTCGTGCTCGGCGGGGAGAGCTTCGTAGCGCTGGCCGAAGGATTACAGAATGCGCTGTGGGCGCTCGGCCGCGCGCCGCTGCAGCATCGCAGCGACAGCCTGTCGGCCGCCTTCCGCAACCTCGATCGTGATGCGCAGGAGGATCAGACGCGCCGCTACGAAGCGCTGTGCCTGCATTACGGCATGGAGCCGACCCGCAACAATCGCGGCGTGGCGCACGAGAACGGTTCGATCGAAAGCCCACACGGCCATCTCAAGCAGGCGCTCGAAGATGCGCTGCTGCTGCGCGGCTCGCGCGAGTTCGACACGCTCGACGCATACCGCCGCTTCGTCGACGAGATCGTCGGCCGGCGCAATGCGCGCAACGCCAAGCGGCTCGATCTCGAGCGCCACGCCCTGCAATCGCTGCCGGCGCGCCGGACAACCGATTACGAGGAGACAATCGTCACCGTCACCTCGACCAGCGGGTTCATTCTCAAGCGGGTGTTCTATTCGGTGCCCTCGCGCCTGATCAGTCACCGGCTCCGGGTACGCCTCTACGACGACCGGCTCGAATGCTTCCTCGGCGCGACCGCATTGATGACCCTGCGCCGCGGCCGCCCGCACGCCGACCGCAAGCATGGCCATGTCGTCGATTACCGCCACGTCATCCACGCCCTGCGCCGAAAGCCCATGGCTTTGCTCAACCTGGTCTATCGCGAGCAGCTCTTCCCGCGCCACGCTTATCAGCGCGCCTTCGAGGCAATGCTGGCAGGCGACGGCGAGAAGCGGGCGTGCCGCACCATGGTCGGGCTGCTGGCGCTGGCCCATGATCGTGCTTGCGAGGCCGAACTCGCTCAAGCCATCGAGGCCGAACTCGATGCCGGCAGATTGCCCGATCTCGATTGCCTCGGCCGGCGCTTCGCGCCCAATCCCGCCGCCATTCCCGACATCACTGTCGAGCTGGTGCCGCTGCATCTTTACGACGAACTCGGCACCGTCCGGGCCGGGGGTGCAGCATGAAGACGACCGATCCCGTCGACGTCGCCCGCCTCGCGCTGCTCCTCGCCGAGCTGCGGCTGCCCGCGGTCAAGCTGGTCTGGCCTGATCTCGCCGCCCAGGCCGACAAGGAGGGGTGGCCGGCCGCACGCTTCCTTGCGCTCTTGGCCGAGCACGAGATGGCCGAGCGCAGCCGACGCCGCATCGAACGCCATCTCGCCGAAGCCAAGTTGCCGCCCGGCAAGACCATCGACACCTTCGACTTCGAAGCCGTCCCGGTGGTCAGCAAGGCCCAGGTCATGGCGCTCGCCGCCGGCGATGCCTGGTTGGGCAGGGGCGCCAATCTAATCCTGTTCGGCCCGCCCGGCGCCGGAAAGAGCCACTTGGCGGCAGCTCTCGGCTTCGCCCTCGTCGAAGCAGGCTGGCGCGTCCTGTTCACCCGAACCACCGATCTCGTCCAGCGGCTCCAAATCGCCCGACGCGAACTCACCCTCGAACCCGCCATCGCCAAACTCGACAAGTACCACCTGCTGATCCTCGACGATCTGGCCTACCTCACCAAGGATCAGGCCGAAACCAGCGTCTTGTTCGAACTCATCGGCGCCCGATACGAGCGGCGATCCCTGCTGGTCACCGCCAACCAGCCCTTCGGCCAATGGGGGAAGATCTTCCCAGACCAGGCAATGACCCTCGCCGTCGTCGATCGCCTCGTTCATCACGCCACGATCTTCGAGATGAACGTCGAGAGCTATCGCCGCCGAACCGCCCTCGAACGCAAGCGTGGACCAGGCTGACGGCGGCCCGCACGACATTCAACACCGCCGCCCGATTGTCGCGCCGCGTCAATCAAAATGACGCGGGCCCTCTTGCGCGACAATAACGACGCGGCGATCATCACACCGCCGCGACGCCGGGCTTCTCATCCTGATTGTCGCTGCATTCCCATCCTGATTGTCGCGCTACACCTTGGCGAGACGACGATTTCGGTTGAGCCAGGCAAAAGTGCGCTCGACGACCCAGCGCCGGGGCAAGAGAACAAAGCCCTTGGCCGTATCGGACCGCTTGACGATTTCGAGGGTCCAGGCGCCGTGCCCGGCCAGGGCGTGGGCGAGTTTGTCGCCGGCGTAGGCGCCGTCGGCGAAGACATGGCGCAGCCAGGGATAGAGCCGGCGCGCCGCCTTCAGCACGGCCGGGGCGCCGTCGCGGTCTTGAACGTCGGCCGGGTGCACCACGGCCTTGACGAGAAAGCCGTTGGTGTCGGTGAGGACATGGCGCTTGCGGCCCTTGACCTTCTTGCCCGCGTCGTAGCCACGCGGCCCGCCGGCCTCGGTCGTCTTCACCGATTGGCTGTCGATCACCCCGGCGCTGGGGCTGGCCTCGCGCCCCATCGCCCGGCGCGCCGCCGTGACCAGCGCATGGTTGATCCGCTCCCACGTGCCGTCGTCGCGCCAGCGATAGAAATAGCCCTGCACCGTCGAGACCGGGGGAAACTCTCGTGGCAGCAATGTCCAGGCGCACCCCGCCGACAAAATATACAGCACGGCATCGACGATGTGGCGCAAATCGACCTCCCGAGGACGACCCAGCCGACAACGCGTCGGCATAAAGCCCTCGATCAGCGCCCATTCCCCATCGGTCATGCTGCTTGAATACCCTCGTCCCTTGCGGCGATACTGCTGTCGGGTGATTTCAGTCCACATCTTGCGCTTCCGGTTCTGATTCACACCAAACCGAATCACAAGTCACTGGAATCACCCAACTCATTTCCGGGCAGACACTGAGAAAATGGGTTAATCGAAAGTTTCAACGCGCGTCTGCGCGTCGAGCTTCTCGACGGCGTGATCTTCTGCACACTGCGCGACGCGCAGATCATACAACACAGTGCGGCCGCACGCCTCGATCGGCTACCGAGCCCCGGCACCGGAGGTGTTCGTGCCGGCACTCGTCGCATGGCCGGCGGCGCAATCTCACCTTTCGCCGGCTGGTTGCATCGGACCATCCGCCTGCGATAAGGGTTCGCTAGGGCGACTGATCGGACGCGCGTGAGGGGGGCGATGGCGGGGAACTCGAATGGCGCGGCGCTCGGACGCCCGGCAGTGGTCACCGCCATCGCCGTGGCGATCGTGGCGCTGCTCATCCTCATTGGTTCTTTTGCGTTGAGGTTCGGCTCCCCGGCCGCGGCCTTGATATTCGACCATCAACCCTACAGTATCTTCCCGTATCCGCTGACCATCCAAAACCTGACCTACATGATCTTCGCCTCGGGCGTCGCGGATCTGTTCGTGCGCTGGCGCACCGCGCGGCACGAGCGGGCGTTTCTGAGTATGCATTTTCTGCCCGAGAGCGACACGAGCATCCTTCAAATCGACGACCTCGGGCCGATCCGCCGCAAGATGGGCCCGCTCTACGACGGCGAGAACGGCTTCCTGCCTTACCTCATCGACATTTCGATCACCCAATTGCAGTCGAGCCGCTCGGTGGACCAGTCCGTGTCGATCCTGACGTCGAGTCTCGATTTGATGATGCACCGGCTCGATCTGCGCTACCAAAGCGTCCGCTACATCTCCTGGCTGATCCCGACGATCGGCTTCATCGGCACCGTCATCGGCATTGCCGTTGCGCTCGAATACATCAACCCGAAAAATCCCGACATCGAACTCGTCACCGGTGCGATGGCGGTGGCGTTCTACACCACGCTGGTCGCGCTGATCGCCAGCGCCGTCATCGTGTTCCTCCAGCACGCCGTGCAGAAGCAGGAGGAGAGCGCGCTCAACGAAGCCGGGCAATATTGCCTGAAGAACCTGATCAACCGCGTCTACATCCCCGCCGAGGCGCCTACGGCGAGCGCGCCGTGAAACGCCCGCGACGGGAGGGAGGCGGGGGCGAAGTCGCCTTGATGGCGGTGATCACAAAGGCGATGGGCGCATTTCTCGTTCTCGTCGTGATCATGCTGCCGGACTACGTTTACGTGGTTCAGAACGGCAAGCAGGGCGCCAGCGCGCAGCAAGCGCTCGCCGACGCCTCGCAAGAGGCCAAACAGCTTGAGCAGGCGCTGAACGCCGCCGATGTGACGCCGCAGGGTCTCGTGGCGATGCGCCAAAAGCTGCAAGACCTCGAGCAAAAACTGGCGGCGGTGAAGGACGAGGTCGCTAGCTTGAGTGGCAAACTTGGCCAAGCAGATGCGGAGATTGGACGGCTAACCGCCATTGACGTTGCCGAGAACGCCAAGCAGGAGTCGAGCGCGCAACAAGCGCTCGCCGCCGCCTCGCGAGAGGCCAAACAGCTTGAGCAGGCGCTGAACGCCGCCGATGCGACGCCGGGGGGGCTCGCGGCGATGCGCCAAAAGCTGCAAGACCTCGAGCGGATGCTGGCGACGCTGAAGGACGAGGTGTCCAGCTTGAGCGGCCAGCTCCGCCAGGCGGACTTGTCGATCGAGCGGCTCAAGAAATTGAACGAGGACCTAAAGGCGCAGGCGGAAGATTTCAAGGACCAAATTGCAAAACTGAAAGCGGAAGCGGTGACGCTGAAGAACCGACCGCTGGCGGCGACGGTGGCGACGCTCTCATGGAGTGGGTGCTACGGCGCCCACATCAAACTCTTCGTGCAGGCCAAGGTCGGCGATACGGACAAGCCGCCGATTGATCGAACGAGCCGAGCCGCTGTCCAGTATAGCGGAGACCGGACTGGACAATTTCAGGTGGATTTCGCCACCGCCGCGGGATCGGATTGGTGGACATTGACCGATATCGAGGCTTATCAGCGGTTCACGCTCTGGGCGAAAATCGTGAATCCGGTGAACACGGCGAAATCTAAGCCGCGCAGCTGCGAGCTTTACTGGACGATCGAGACGAGCCGCAGTGAGGGCCAAGCGAGCGGTGGGCATATCTCGGACGCTCATCCGATCCAATTGCTCGAGGTCGACGACTTGAACGCCAAGGGCGAATTGAACGTCCAGACTTCTGGGACAAGCTCACTGAGGCAGAATTCGAAACCATGAGAGGCCTGCCCTTCAAGCAGCCGTGCGACGGCATGTTGTGTCCGTTTGACGAATTTAATTCGGCCCCCCGCCCCAATTCCGAAATACGTCCAAAATTCATCGAATACGTGACCGGCGAATACGACGCCGAGGAGGTCGCCAGCCGCGTTTTCGACCTGATGGCGTCGGGCGCGATATCGGTCGATGACGGTTATCGCTGGCTTGGTCTTTTCCCGCGGGTAAATGGCCAGAAAGGCAAAGCGGCAAAACCAGACGACATCGCCGCTTTGAGACGGGTGTTGGACGAAAAAGGCGTTCCGGCATTTTTTTCGGACGCTCTGATGAAACGGGTCGAGGGTGGCTTGCAGCCGCCTAACCGCCTTGTCGCCCTTCTCCAGACAATGCCCGCTTTCGGCGGGCCGTCGCCGCCTAGACCCAATGTCCGCTGAGTGATCGGCGGCCCGTCCTCGGCATGCACACTGTCGAGGGTTGTGGCGGATGACCGGCACAGAGCCTCAAGCATGGGGGACGGGCCTGATGGACGATATCACTTTTGTCGGATTGGACGTGCACAAGGCGACGGTATGTATTGCGGTAGCAGAGGGCAGGCGCGGCGGCGAAGTACGACAGCTCGGGGTTTTCGAGAACCGTCCCGAGATCCTGAGTAAGGTGGTGTCGCGGCTCAGTAAAGGCGGTCGGCGGCTCAGCTTGTGCTACGAAGCTGGCCCTTGCGGCTACGGACTTCACCGGCTGCTGACCGGTTACGGGCATGAGTGCGTTGTGGTAGCGCCGTCGCTGATCCCGATGAAGGCGGGCGACCGGGTCAAGACGGATCGCCGCGATGCGCTGATGCTGGCGAAGCTGCATCGGGCCGGCGAGCTGACGGCAATCTGGATACCCGATGCCGCTCACGAGGCGATGCGCGATTTGGTGCGGGCACGGGCGACCGCGGTTCGGGTGTTGGTCAAAGCGCGACAACACCTGCAAGGCTTCCTGCTGCGCCATGAGCGGATTTACCGCGGGGCTCGCGCCTGGACCTTGGCCTATCGACGCTGGCTGTCGACGGTGCAGTTCGAGCATCCGGCTCAGCAGATCGTGCTGCAGGACTACATTCATGCTGTCCAGGAAGCTGAGACCCGACGCGACCGGCTGACGCAGCAGATCGAGGAGCTGCTGCCGAACTGGTCGATGGCGCCCGTCGTCGCGGCTCTCCAGTCGATGCGCGGGGTCGCCCTCGTCGTGGCGGTCACCGTCGTGGCGGAAGTCGGTGACTTTCGCCGCTTCGCTAATCCCCGGCAGCTGATGGCCTATCTCGGCCTGGTGCCGAGCGAGCACTCGTCCGGGCGCTCGGTTCGACGTGGTGGCATCACCAAGGCCGGCAACGCCTTGGCGCGGCGCGTGCTCATCGAAGGGGCCTGGACTTACCGCATGTCGGCGCGGGTGAGCCGTAAGCTTCACGACCGCCTCGAGGGGCTGCCCGCGGCGGTGCGCGACATCGCCTGGAAAGCGCAGCTCCGCTTGTGCGCGCGATATCGGCGCCTGGCTGCGACCGGCAGGCCGAAAGTTGTGGTTACGACCGCGATCGCCCGCGAGATGGTTGGCTTCATCTGGGCGATTGCCCGCCTCGCGCAGCCGGCTCTGGTCTGATCAGGTGCCGCCCTCCATCGCAGCCGGAACCAGGTGAGGAGCTGCTGGACATAATGTAACCGATGCGCAGGGCGGGGGGCAGGGCCGCGGTGGGGAACCCTCCCGCGCTGTTATGAGCCGGTCCCCGGATCGACGCTCGTCCCTAGAGTGAGGCAGCCCCAAGACGAAACCACGGTCATGCGGTACCCAACCCGCGCATGAGAGCTTGTTCAACCGGCGTCTTCGGGTCCTGTCTCCTGCCCTGCGCATCCTACGGCCTGCCCCATCCGCCGCCGCGGAACAGAAAAGCGCGCCCGACCTCTTGAAAGCGAACATGAGAGCAGCCCGTTGCCGACCGGATCTCCATCGCGCAGCGATGAACCGTCGCCAGCATCCTCGCCGTCCGCGACGAACGACCTTCTCGAACAGCTCGTCGCCAAGTCGGTCGCGGACGGCACGTTGACCCGAGCCCAGTCCGACGCGATCCTCGCGGCCCGGAACCGCTCTTTGAAGCCCTCGGATGCTGAGGTCGACAAACGGCTGGAGGACGCGCGCTTGCCTACGGCGCTTGCCGAACTCCTCAAAAAGCTGATCAAGTCGGGCGATTTCGACCTCAACGCCTTGCCGACGGCGACGCCGAGACCGAGGCGGTCTTCAATGCATTCAGGTCAGTGACCGCAAAACGTCCCAGGTACCCTATCGAGAAAACGCTCTCGCCATGGCGAAACTGATCCGCTGCAGACAGGGCCACGTCTTCGATGCTGAGAAGCACGCCGCGTGTCCCGTTTGCGGCGAGGAAGTAATCTTCAAAGCGAGCGACGACGGCGAAACCGACGGGGAAAAAGCCTCACCACCTCCAGCCCTCAAGCGGACGATCCCACTCATCATCGTCGGCGCGGTCGCTGTTTTGGCCGCCGCAGCGGTCGCGGGCGGATATTTCGTGTTTCGCCCCAGCGCAGACATCAGGGCTCCAGAAAAGCCCATTGCCTCTCCTTCGCCCGTCGAAAAGAAGGACGAGTTTTCGCCGGCTACGACGCCGAGTCCAACCGCTGACCCACCCTCACCGACCTTTGGCGGCGAAACGAACCGCACGTCCACTGAGCCGCCGGTGGTGAAACAAGCGTTCGTTCCGAGGCCAAGCTCGACGGGAACGGGCGATTCCGAAGCCGCGCGCCAGGCCGAAGATAAGGCGGGCTTGACCCCGAATGCGCCCGCACCGACGCCCGCGCCTTTGGCGAACGTCGACCCGGCAATCGTTGGGGAGTGGGAGCTTCCGGTAAATTCCGGCCGCTGGATTTTGAGGATCGAACCGAACGGCGCCTTTGCATTTCACACCGAGCCGGCGAGCATCGCAAAGCCCAATTCTGGTGTGTTCTCCGCGGAGGCGGGGCATTGGGCGACGCTGGCCAACAACGGCTTTAACGATGGCGGCTCCTATTCGGTCGTCTCCCCCGACACGTTCATCGCCAAAGGGCGCCTCGGCACCGCCACGTGGCGCCGTGTCGTCGGAGCTCCCGCGTCAATCCTTGAACACATCGACCCCCGCACCGTCGGGGACTGGGCACTTTCCATGGCCTCGGGTCGATGGGTATGGCGGATCAAAGCCGACGGCACGTTCGAATTTCACAGCGAAGCGAATGACGGCGCAAAAGCAAGCGTGGGTACCGTCTCGTCGATGGGAGGACGATGGTCGCTGCGCGCGCCGGATGGCTACACCGACGGAGGCATATATTCGTTCCCGACGGCCGACACATTTTTGGCGACAGGCCATTTGGGGGCCGGCGCCTGGCGTCGCATCCCCTGAGCAATCTCCTCGATCATCGCGCATAGAGCGGGCCGGCTGGAACGCCCTTCTCGAAGCTCTCCGCGACGATTGTCGTTTCTAATCGACCGTCCAATTGCGCCGTCGCCCCGCTGACCAAGCCGGATCGCGACGATGCACCCCTAAGACGCCGGCGACGAAAAGCGGCCCGGCGGCGATCGCTCGCCGCAAGCTGGAAAGGACAAACTGCGGGCCAGAGTTGATCTATTGCGCGGACCCGGAAGGCGCTGCCGCCTCGCCGAGCACTCGATAGACGGATGCCCGACCGATCTTGAGACGCTTGGCGATGTCCGTTGCACCGAAACCCTGATCTCTGAGAACACGCACCTGCTGCGGGTCGATGCTGGGCTTACGGCCCTTGTAGATGCCCGCTGCCTTGGCCTTGCTGATACCCTCCATCTGACGCTCGCGTCGAAGGTTGGTCTCGAACTCCGCAAACACCTCAAGCATGTCGAGGAAACACTTCCCCGCAGCGGTGCTCGTGTCGATGGGCTGCTCGGTCGCCTTGAACGACGCCCCCTTCGCTTTGATCGTTCTGACGATGTCCTGAAGATCGCCGACTGATCGTGCGATGCGGTGACCGGCCCCCGGAAGTAATCCAATAGGAATGTTAATCTAAGGTTGGTCCCGGTGCCAGCGAGAGCATGGCCGGCGGAGACCGTCGGGATTTGCGCGGCCGGCCACGCGGCGAGGCGTAGCATGAGCATCTCCGCGCGGTAGCAGGCCTAGGCTACGGCGGCAAGGCCGCGAGCGTCGATAGACGGCGGGCGAGAAGGCCGCAAAGCGGGTTTTACGCGACCTTCTTCCCCCACCTAATCGAAATGTCGCCCCTACCGCAAACGCCGCAGCCCCGGCAGCGGGTGTAACGTTGCAGGCTTTTCAAAGCAGTGTAGGGCGGGAAGCCGAGACTAAGCAGGAACCGCGCGCTCAGCAGCCCCACGTTGTTGCAGGAGTGACACTCCACCACCATGAAGTCCACCGGGCCTAGGTCTTCGATCCGAGCGGCGTAAAGGGGGACCATGACGCGACCGTTGCGAATGTGCATGGGTCGCCATGTTCTGTAAATGTTCCTATCAATGCAAGGCTCAGGTGGATTTGCCGATGCGAAGGCCCGCCGAAAAGCCTACGCTGTGCATACGTGCAACGTCATGGCCCTTATCAGCCTTCAACATGCGCGGAGTCGGTGCCAAAAGGCGACTTTCAAGGGGATGATCCCGGTCATTCCGACCGCGCACATGCCAACCGCGCGCGAAGGAGTACTAACGATGGAGAGAACTTACGACTTTGATGTCGATCGCGTCGTTGAGCATCTCGACCGGATCCTGCAGATGGAGCTCGCGGGTGTCATCTACTACACCCACTACTCCTTTATGATTTACGGGCACGCAAGAATTCCAATTACCTCTTGGTTGCGCGATAATGCGACCGAATCACTGGCCCATGCTCAGGAAGCAGGCCAGATGATCATGCGCTTACACAAGAGGCCGAAGCTCGGCATTGCTGCACTACCGATTACCCAGCACAATACGATAGATGCGATTCTCACCGAATCAATCGAGCGAGAGCAAGAGGGTGTACAGCTCTATCGAGATTTACTTGGTGTGATAAAAGATCGATCCGTCGTTCTTGAGGAATACGTAACCCGCGTTATCGCCGCAGAGGCAATACATATCCGAGAGATGGAGCTTATGTTAATGAAACAAGCTCCTGAGTAGAAGCAACAGGCGGTCGCGGCGAAATAGCCGCCAACCGGGATAGGCAAACGAAAGGCGTGGCCCCGACACGACCACCCCCTTTTTTCGCCGCCAACCAGAAGGAACAAGCTCTCCCCGGTGGTGCACGAAGGTGTGGGTTGGGGGGACCCGCGTCGGAGGGAGCTCTTGAACACAGCGCCGCCGCCGCGCCGAGTTCAAGCATGAGCCGATCTGTCGCAGCTACTGGATCTTTTTCACGAGACAAGGCTAACAACCTGCTTTCACACTGTAGCAGGTGAACATAAAGGTTCCGTCAGGCTCGCAACCCTCGTTTAGTCCTCGCAATTCTGAGTCACTTGAATATTTCGTAGTTCTCGGGTTTTCAGATACTTGGTGACCGCATCACAAATTTCAGTGTTCTCATGCTGACACACAAAGCCGACGCCGCACTTCTTAGTAGCGGCGTCTTCGAAAGCGCACACGGATTGCTTATTCTGCGCGAACGCAACCGACATTCCACCAAGCACAAGTGCGCACATCAGTGCGAATATGATGCGAGTTCTCAGAAACTCGCATCAACCTCGCCCATCGAGCCTGATGGGGAACTCGTGGCCACCAACGTCGTGAACTCCAACGACGACCCGACTGAAGCCGGCGAACCGCGGCGCCCCGAGGACCAACCAGCGCGAGGCTGTCGCCCCAGCAGGCGCGTCGCAGTGAGCCCACCTTTCAAAATGTGGGGTCACCCGCATCAACCGAGCCTGAGGAACCCGTGACAACCAAGTAGTGAAACTGAGCTACCGGCGCCCCGACGGCCTCGACGAGGGGTCAACCAGCACGAAGCTGCCTCCCGGCAGGGGCGACCGCGCAGCTCGCCAAGCTCCGACCTGGTTGGAGCCTATCAAACTTTTGGCCGAAATTATCAGGCACCGCACACCAGAGCACTCTATCTACAAACAGCGAATGGAGACGATGAGGTCTGATGACAACACCTGATGTTCACCTCCGGCCCGCGCCGCTTCATGGACCTGATTATGACCAACGATCAAAAAAAGCGAATTGACGGGCGCCTTCGCAACATCGACGACTTGGTGCTTTGTGAGATCGTCCGATACGGCTGTTACAACGACGGTCAAGATGATCGGTGCCCTTTAGCAGTAGCTCTACCGCGAACATCCGCTGCGTTTGGCGCGAACTGGGCAAGGTTCTGATGCCGCGCGCCAACCTTCCGTCTGGCGGACCGCGCAAGGCGTCGCAGCGTCGCGCCAAGTCAGCATCACAACCCTTGCCGGCGCCAGTCTTCGTCAAGGGCGACCGCGTTCGATGGAACCATCACGAGGGCGAAATCTTGTCCATCTCCGGCGATGCCGCCGAGGTGCTAAGCGCGGGAAGGCGATGGCGCGTCGCGGTGACGGACTTGATGCGGGGGTAACCCCGGTTCAGGCCAAGGCGACCACGCCGGCGGCGGGTCAATGCGTTGCATATTATGTCACGCTAAAACTAGCCGACAGGCACGCGGGCCAAAGCGTCGAAGAGAACTTACCCACTCGGCGCCGCGAGTCGCCTCAACTGAGCCTTAAGGTGATCGAAATCGACCGGCTTGGCGAGGAACTCGAAAGCCCCAAGCTCGCGCGCCCTGCGGCGACGCTCATCGTCGCCATAGGCGGTCACCATCATCACCGGGATGTCGGCCAAGCGCTGCTTAATCTCGCCAAGCAGATGTAACCCGTCCATCCCTGGCATGTTGATGTCCGAGAGGATGACGATCAGTTGCGGCTCGATCCCGTTGCCCAACTGATGGAGGGCGTCTTCGCCCGAGTTGGCAAAGTGGATCACATAAGTGCCGTCGCGCACCTCACGGCGAAAGCGCTGACGAAAGAGGTCGGCGACATCCGGCTCGTCGTCGACAACCAGGATACTAACGCTCATGCCGCGCTGCTCGTGCTGGTGGCCTGGAAGACGCGCAGCAGTTGGGTCGTGCAACCGTCGCTCATTTCATCTCACAAAGCCTTAGCCAATCCGGCCCGGATCGGCGCGCCCCTGTCGTTCCCAGTGGCGGCCGATGGTGCCACCGTGTGGTTGATCTGGTCTTTTAGCGCACGAGACGCCCGAAAGACGAGGACGCGACGCGGGCTGATCGGCACTTCCCGCATGGTCTTGGGGTTGCGGCCAACGCGCGGCCCCTTCTGGCGAACGGCAAAGGTTCCGAACGATGGCATCTTGACCATTTCTCCCCGCTCAAGTGCCTCGGATATCTCGGCGATCACCGCCTCGACGAGCGCGGCCGCCTCGTTGCGAGCCAAGCCGCTCTCTTGATAGACCGTCTCGGTGAGCCGAGCCCGGGTAACGGTCTGATCGCTCAAAACACCCTCCTCAAACTCATGCCGAGTCCCCCGCGCCGGCGGCCTGCCGACCGCGCGGCAGGCGGATCGTGAATTCGGTGAACGCGCCCGGCTCACTCTCGACCGTAATCGTGCCACCGTGCTGCTGGGTGACGATGTCGTAGCTAATCGACAGACCGAGCCCGGTGCCCTCGCCGGTCGGCTTGGTGGTGAAGAAGGGCTGGAACAGCTTGTCTCTGATCTCGGGCGCGATGCCGGTGCCGTTGTCGCGCACCCTGACCTCGACGGCATCTTCGGCCTCGCGGGTCGCCACGGCAAGGGTGGGCCGGAACGACCCGTCGCCGTTCGCACGTGCCCGCTTGTTCGCCGCGTAGAACCCGTTGCCAAACAAGTTGAGAAAGACGCGGGTGATCTCCTGCGGGGCCAGCTCGATCGGCTTCAGTCCCTGGGCGTAGTCGCGTTCCAGCGTGATGTTGAAGTCTTGGTTCTGGGCGCGGGCACCGTGGTAGGCGAGGTTGAGTGCCTCCTCGATCAGCGCGTTGAGGTCAACGTCGCGGCGCTCGCCGCTGACGCCGCGCGAGTGCTCCAGCATGCTCTTGACGATGTTGTCGGCGCGCTTCCCGTGCTCGGCGATCTTCTCAAGGTTGCCCGACAGCATTTCGATGGTCTCGTCGACCTCGGCGCGCTCGTCCGTGCCGAGCGCCGCAACCGCAGGCTCCGTTACCTCCTTCAACTCGTCCAGCAGCTCGACCGACAGGCTGGCGAAGTTGTTGACGAAGTTGAGCGGGTTCTTGATTTCGTGCGCGATCCCGGCGGTGAGCTGGCCCAACGAGGCCATCTTCTCGGCCTGGATCAGATTGGCCTGCGCCGCCTTCAGATCGGTATAGGCTGCCTCGGCGGCGTCGCGAGCCGCGCGTATCTCGGTTTCAGAATGCTTGCGTTCGGTGATGTCGCTGTAGATCAGCACAAACCCGCCATCTGGCATCGGGTTGTGGCGGATCTCGATCACGGTCCCGTCAGGTCGGGTTCGCTCGAAGCTGTAGTGGTCTCCAAGTCGCGAGCGCAGCCGGGCGATCTCGCTTTCGGCGGTGGTGTCACCAAACTCGCCGCGCTCCGTCAGGTAGCGGATATACGTATCGTACGCGGGCCGCTCGGTGAGAAGCGCGTTCGGTAGTTGCAGCAATTCCTGGAAGTTCCGGTTCCAGGCAGTGAGCCGTAGTTCCTGATCGAACATCGCTACGCCGTCCGCCATGTTGTCGAAAGTCGCCCGCAGCTCGGCCTGCCGCTGCTGCAAGGCAAGCGTCCGCTCTTCGACAATAATTTCGAGCCGAGCCGCGGCTTCGGCTCGCTCGGCAAGGAGCTGGTCACGCTCCAGGGAATTGCGGCGAAAAATCTCGACTGCCTGGGCCATCTCAGCGATTTCGTCGCGACCGGTAACGGTTACGGCGGCTTCATGGTCGCCGCGGGCGACGGCGAGCATCGTTTCGCTTAAACGACTTAGGCGAGCGAGAATGTTGCGGCCAACGTAAAGCCACACGATCAAGATAGAGGTGACGATACTCAACGCTACGAGGGCGGTGATCGCGCCAGTGCTCACGCGCTGGACACGAAGGGCCGCCCCTGTTGCGGTCCGCGTCTCCTGCTTGGTCGCTTCGAGCAGCTGGCCGGCGGCGCCAGTGAGCTGGTTGAAAAGGGGGGTGTTCTCGACCAGGAGCCGGCTTACATCTGCAATTAGAATTAATTCCTGCCGGCGAAGCTCAGTGATAGAACCCGGTCCGTCGATCAGCGTTTTGAACTTCTCAACTTGGGACAAGAGTAGCGATCGCAGCTTCGCATCGAGCCCTTGAGCACCCTTCTCTAAGTCGTCAATTTTCCTTCGCATCTGGAACGCGAGGACGACGAGACGCTGCTTTTCATCGCTGACCGACGCCTGTGCCAATGCGTCTGCCACGTCGGAAGCCTGTTGTTGAACGCGCTGAACTTGGCGCTCGGCTAGGAGCCCGGCGACCAGCGGCTGAAAGGTCTTCCACGCCGGGTCCTCTTGACCTGCGACGGCGTTCATCAACGCAATTAGGCGCGCGACTTGACTGTCGTAAACGAGAAGGGTTGGCGACAACAGGCTTCGGATGTCTTCGCCGGTATCGAAGACGCCGCGCATCAAATCCTTAATCCGTCCGATCAGCTGCAAGCGAAGGCGAACATCACCGTCCAGCGCCACCAGGTTTCCATCGAGTAGAACCGCGGTCTCTTGGATAGGAGCAAGCTGATCATAGCTTATCCCGCCGTCCCGGAGTTCCGTCAGTAACGAGTTTAGCCTGTTCGCCTCTTCGGTAAGCCTGCCATAGACTGCTCTGCGCTCCTGCTCGGTCGTGACCGAAGCCAGACTTGTCGACGCCGTTGTGATGCGCTCGACCGAGCGCGATACGTCAAGCGACGCCAATATCGGATCGATGCGATGATCGATCAACCTCAGCGATTGCCGGACTTCGTAGAACGCATAGATCGCCGCGCCAGCGACCAATACCGAGAGAGCGCTGATCCCGATAAACGCAAACAATAGCCGTGTGCCAACGCCCCTCGTGCTTGTCGATATCCACGACACCAGATAACGTCCTTCGTGTTCCAGGCGCGTCGATTTTCTACCAATAGTGCCCTGAAAGCGGACGCTGTACAACGGAGGCGCCCGCCGCGCGGACGGGAGGAGACCATTATGAGGCGACGCCGCGATGTGCTGCTAGGAGCCTCTGCCGCAGTCGCCACAGCGGCGACGCTGCCAACCCCAAGTATCGCACAAGGCCGTAAGGAACTTAGCTTGGCGACAGCGTGGCCCGCGGGGGCACCGGGCTGGTGGGATAGTGCAATCCGCTTGGCTCGGTCGGTCAACTCTCTGTCGGACGGTCGGATCAAAATAAAGGTGTCTGACCAACTCGTCCGCGCCTTCGAGACATTTGATGCCGTTTCTGCCGGTGTGGTCGACATGTACCATGCTGCCGACAATTACTTCGGCGCCAAAGTCCCGGCGCTGGACATCATCTGTGCCACACCTTACGGCATGACGGCGGATGAGTTGAGTTCGTGGCTCTCGTTTGGCGGCGGACAGGCGTTGTGGGACGAGACTGTGGCGCCGTTCAACATCAAGTCGCTGGCCGCCTGCAACACTGGGGCTCAGATGGGCGGGTGGTTCGTGAAGGAGGTCAATGAGCCTGGAGACTTCAAGGGCTTGCGCTACCGGATGCCTGGTCTCGGCGCCGAGGTGCTCCGCCGCTTGGGAGCGACTGTGGTACTCGTGCCCGGCGCGGAAATCCCGACCGCGCTCCAAACCGGCGCGATCGATGCCAGCGAGTGGGTTGGGCCGTGGCTCGATATGGCGCTGGGGCTCGATAAGGTGGCTAATTACTATTACTATCCTGGCTTTCACGAGCCCGGCACGAGCGCCACACTTGGTATCAATAAGAAGCTTTGGGACGGGTTCACGCCGTCCGACCGCGCGCTGATCGAAATGGCCGCGGCGGCTGAGTTTTCGGTTTCGCTGGCCCAGTTCAACGTGGAGAACGGCAAGGCGTTAAGAGCCTTGCGCGCTGATCAGCGGATCAAGATCACTCGGTTCAACGATGAGTTGATCAGAGTGTTTGGCAAGACCAGCAAAGAGGTGATTGCTGATACGGCGGCCAAAGATCCGATGACCCGCAAAGTCGTTGAGAGTTACCAAGGTTTCCTCGCGGGCGTCATGGATTGGGGTGAGCTGTCGGAAACCGGCTATCGCGACACCCGTCGGCTGGCGCTGAGGTAGGAGGGCTGGCGACATGCAGAGACGACGCGATCTACTGCTAAAGATCACTACCGCGTTCGCGTCGGCCGTTAGTCTGCCGATCCCAGCGATCTCACAGGGCACCAAGGAACTCAAGCTGGTCACGAGCTGGCCCGACGGCACACCCGGATTGGACACCAGCGCCAGGCGGCTGGCCCAATCGCTAAGCGAATTGTCGAATGGCCGCCTCAAGGTAGTGGTCTACCCGTCGGGCAGCCTCGTTCGACCGCTTGAGGTGTTCGACGCGGTCGCGGCAGGCGTCGCCGACATGTATCACTCCGACGATTATTACTTCGACGAACGATCCCCGGCGCTCAATTTTTTTTCCTCTGTCCCCTATGGCATGACCGCTGACGAGTTCGCCGCGTGGATCATGTTCGGCGGCGGACAACAGCTGTGGGACGAGGTCAGCGCCGGGTTCGCCATCAAACCGCTGATGGCGCTGAACACCGGCGTGCAGATGGGGGGATGGTTCGTCAAGGAGATCAATCGCCCCGAAGACTACAAGGGGCTGCGTTACCGCATGCCGGGGCTCGGCGCCGAGGTGCTGCGCCGCATGGGTGCGATCGTTGTGACGACACCAGGCAGCGAGATCGTCGATGCGCTCAAATCTGGCGCTATCGATGCCAGCGAGTGGGTCGGACCATGGCTCGACATGCATCTCGGGCTCGACCAGGCAGCGCCGTATTATTACTACCCCGGCTTCCACGAACCGGGGACCAACGCCACGCTTGGCATCAACAAGGCGGTATGGGATGTGCTCACAGTCGCTGATCGCGCGCTGATCGAGGCGGCAGCGATTGCCGAACTGACCCGATCGCTCGCTGAATTCAATGCTGGGAACGTCAAGGCGCTGGTGCGCCTGCGCGAAGAGAAGCGGGTTAAGCTGACCCGCTTCAACGGCGAACTGATCCGGGTGTTCGGCAAGCTCAGCAAAGAGGTATTGGCCGATGTCGCTACCAAGGACAAGCTGACCCGGAAGGTCTACGACAGCTATACGGCGTTTCTCGCGGGCGTCATGGATTGGGGCGAACTGTCGGAAACCGGTTATCGCGACACCCGTCGCCTGGCGCTGAGCAGCTAAAGGCGCGCCACATCCGGCACGATATCGTGCCATCAACTAACCGGCAGGTGAATGCGTCGGGATACTCACTGAAGTCGGCGATCCCCGGCGATCGTCAAGTTTTGATCCCATTTCCCGGTATCGGGCTACACAGAAGCCGGCACCCATGCACGAGGTCGCGGCGAGCTACGGCATGCGAAAGGCCGGTAGAAATTTTTTTACCAAAATTTTTTCGAGTGTGAGCTGGCTCACATTCGCTTGCGACTGGCCGGCATATCTTGGAACCAAAGGTTGAGGGAGATGACGCCATGTCGACAAGTCATCCGTGCCGTTGGAGCGAAATCGCAGAAGCTCGACAGTTCTACCAGGCGGCCATGCTTGATCAGCCGCTGACGGTGATGAAAGAACCGCATCCTCGTCTCGGCGATCTGATCACCAAATTTCCATCCTGCTTCCGACGCGCTGCCAGCCGAGAGCTGGCCTCTGACCGTGACCGGCGACCGGAAGTTCATGAAAGCCGGCGCAACGGCCTTTAGTGAGGAGTGCGGGCGCGACTACTGGCGACGGCAAGGGGTGGCGGACGATCCCGAACACTCGACCGAAAAGCTGATCGTAGCGCTGGGCAACTTAGAGCAGGGCAAAGGCAACGTGACAGGCCAGGACCTGCAAGCGGTGATGGACCGCATCCGCATCGAGCTTGCCGCCCGCGCGGCAGGGCTCGCGTAGACCGCGATAACGTACAGCGACGTCGTCGAAACTGTCGACATCGGCATTCGACGGCCTCAGCGTCGAGGGCGAAATCCGCGACGGCAAGCTGCCGACATGCCGAAGTGATGCTCGAACGCGGTGACTTCGATGGTAAGCTTATGGCCTCATCCGCCGGGCCATTGCCTAGCTGCAAGCCGCCCGTGAATTGATCGGCCGGACGTGATTAGATCTACGTCCGCGCGACATGATGGACTGTTTGATGGGCTGTAGGAAAGGCGTCACGGTTCGTTGACTATAATCAACTGAAATACTGGAACAATCCGCGTCGACATTCGCGGCTGCATGCTTCCGCCATACCTGGTCGGCTGGGCTAGACCTGCAGCGTTTTTGGGTTTGATAACCCATTAAAAGGATTGGGCGCGAGGCGCGGCCCGCCTGGCCGATCGCCGCGGCGCCGGGCCGACCGGCGGGGTCAGCTGGAGACAGCCTAATAGGCAAATCGATCCCCCCCTGACCGGCGCGAAACTTTGTCCCCCCACAACCCCAGCAAACCACAAATTCATAACCTCCCTAAAATTTTATCGAACACACGCAGGGCACTTCCGCTCAGAAAATCAGAAAATTTTTGGGACCGACCGGGCTCAAAATGGTGTCGGCTGTGGGATAATTACACCCTGGGGTGGCTGGTCAGCGAGCTGCTTTCGACTGCTGCTGATATTGGTGCGGTCGGTCGTGGGTCAGGTGGCGATCACGCCGGATAGGCATTGGCGACCCAAGCGTCTGCTGCCTACTCGGCAAGCGGGCCACCACAGGTACGAGGAGGCGCCGATGCCGATCAGGGCTGAGATGCGATGGTTCTATCCAATCGACTGGCCGCAGATCAGCCCCCACGTGCGGTTCGAGCGCGCCGGCGGCAGTTGTCAGGGTTGCGGCCGGCCGCATGGTGAAACCATTCGCTGTCTGCCGGATGGCCGCTGGTACGACACCACTCGCCAAACCTGGCGCAACGGCCGCGGTCAGCCCGCACGCCGCCCCGATATCGAGGAGGCAGCCCGGCTGCGGCAGCCCCGTGTCGTCCTCGCGGCCGCCCACCTCGATCACGATCCAGGCAACAATCGGCCGCGTAATTTGAACGCACACCGCATGATCTGGGATATAGCCGCTACACTCGACCCCGCAAACCGAACGAGATGACCCGGCCGAGCTTGGGCTCGTGGATGTTGTTGTTTATTCGCCGGAACGCCGAGCCTGACTGTTAATGCGGCTCCAATTGAATGCACTTCAAAGAACCGATTTTGAGCGGCTGTCTGAATTCGACGCGGTCCATTGGCGCCTTGTAGTCGCCTGCAAATCCCTCGAAGGTTGGTTCTGAGAACAGTCGCCACGTACCATAAACGACTTTTGCGGACGCGGCTGTTTCATGCCATGTGGACGTGATGTCGCTGGCATCTGCTCTTACCGGAAGGGGATTTCCGGCTAAGCCGGGGAGCGGGTAGAGATACAAGAGACAACCTGGGCCAGCATATGGTTGTGCTGTGGGCGCACACGCGGCGGTTAAGGCCGCTAGTCCAATAGTTCCAATAGTTACGATGCAACTGACCCCAATCGTTAGGCGCATAGATCCGTTCCAACGCTATTTATGCTGTCATATACTACATTAACCGATGTACAACGACAATTGTGATGTCCGGTCGGCGACAATTAGGTTGTCCGGTCTTTGGGTGTTGGCCTGTCGCCGCGGCGACAGGCCAACGACAATTAGCGGGGACGACTATGCCCGTGCGGTGGCAGCGGCGGCTTTGGCGCTAGTGGCGAGGGCGGAGCGGCGACGGTAGCTCTCGGTATTGAGTTCAAGGATGGTGGCGTGGTGCACGAGGCGGTCGATCGCGGCCACGGTCATGGCGGGATCGGGGAAGATCTGGTCCCACTCGCTGAACGGCTGATTGCAAGTGGTGATCAGGCTGCGGCGCTCATAGCGCTCGGCGATCAGCTCGAACAGGACATTGGTTTCGGCTTGGTCCTTGCGGACGTAGCCGAGATCGTCGAGGACGAGGGCGTCGAAGCGATCGAGCTTAGCCAAGGTTCCGGGGAGCGCGAGATCGCGCCGTGCCGCCTGGAGTTTCTGCACGAGGTCGGTGGTGCGGGTGAAGAGCACCCGCTTGCCCTTATCGACGAGGGCGGTGCCGACCGCGGCGGCCAGGTGCGTCTTGCCGGTGCCGCTGGGGCCGAAGATCAGCAGATTGCCGCCTTGCTCGATCCAGGCGTCGCCCTCGGCCAACGCCATCACGTGGGCTTTGCGGATGGTGGGCACGGCGGCGAAGTCGAGGGTGGCGAAGGTCTTGCCGTGCGGCAGACCGGATTCGGCCATATGGCGGGCGATGCGCCGGGCGCCGCGCTCGGCCAGTTCATGGTCACACATCGCGGCGAGGAAGCGGGCGCTGCCCCAGCCTTCGCGATCGGCACGGGCGCCGAATTCCTGCCAGATGCGGCCGATCGTCGGCAGGCGCAGCGCATTCAGCATCACCGGCAGCTTGGCGGCGTCGACGTCGCTCATGCGGCATCTCCCAGGATCGGCATTCGCAGCAGCTCGTCGTAGACGGCGAGATTGGGTGCCGGCACCATCACGGTGGGCGCGGCGATGAGCATCGGCGGTGCCACCGCTGTACGCGCCGCTTCGAGATCGGGCGTGCCGCCGGCGTTGAGCACGCCAGTAAGATGATCGGCGAGAAGCACCTCGCAGCCTTGCATGGCGGCGAGGTGCAGCAGCCCGACATATACCCGGCACGCCTTGCGCGGTTCGAGCCGCTGATCGAGCACCTCCCAGGCGCGGCGGAAGACCGAGCTCGGGAACAGCTCGTCGCGGAACACCGAGTGCCGGAAAGCCTGCGGCTTGCGGATCAGCGGGCCGATCAGGTGGCGATAGTCGACGACGCGCTGGGGCGGCCCATTGCGCTTGAAGTTGCGGGTCGGCTCCATGCCGTAATGGCGACAGAACTCGGCATAGCGCGCCGCCTCGTCATCCCGGCTGGATAGGTTCCGATACGCCGCCGAGAGCCGATCGGTGCGGTGCGTGCGCGGCACTCCGCCGAGCTGCCAGAGCGCCTCCTGGACGCCTTCGGTCAACGCGGTGAAGCTCTCCCCGCCGCAGATCGCCTTGACGTATTGCCAGCCGCTGAAGGCGAGCCAGAAATGATAGAGGAGATGGGGGAACGGCGCCCGGCCAGGGAGGTTGTCAATCCGGCTTCGACCAGATCATCCCCCATGGCCACGATCGGGATTGTCTTCGTCGCCTGCTGCGCTGCCCGCGTCGCTGCCTCACAAATGTGACAATCACCGTTGGATGCTCGCGCACCAACGACTGCGCCACGTCGGGCAGTCGCTCCGAACGTCCTTCGGCGAGCCGGTTCTCCAAACGGATGTTACGACCATCGACCTGGCCAACGGCGACCAGTGCCTTGCGAAATAGGGTTGTGCCCGGCTCCACGGTATCCGCAGTATTCACTCGCAACATCGCGATTAGCGGCAGCGTCGTCTGATCCTGCGCGAACGCCGAGACACTGGCGCAGAGACAAAGGCCGAGTATGGCGCCGACCCATTTCATTCGATGATCTCATCGGCGCGGGCGATAGTCGATTGTGGCACGGTGATCCCGAGCTGCTTTGCGGTCTTCAGGTTAATGATTAGCTCGAACTTGGTTGGTTGCTGGATTGGTAGATCGGCCGGCCTCTCGCCCTTGAGTATCCGTCCGGCATAAACGCCCGCCTGGCGATAGACAGTGTAAATGTCGGCCGCGTAGCTCATCAGGCCGCCTGCGAGGACGAAGGCGCGAGAATGATAGGTCGCAGGCAGGGCATGGTGCGACGTCAACGCCGCGAGCTGGTCGCGCCGGACCGAAAACATGGCCTCCGGGGCCACGACAAGCCCGCCGACTTGCTGGCGGACCAGGGAGGCGAAGGCTGCGTCGATCTCGCTTTCATTTCCGGCGTTCGCGACCGCGAGTTGCACGCCCCTTATGGCCGCCGCTCCGTGCATTGCTTCGATAAGGCGCGCCATAGTGGATTGGTCTCGCACCAAAAACCCGATCACCCTGGCCTGAGGAACCAGCTCGGTGAGCAGCTCCAATCGCTTGGGCGTCAGCTCCCAGGTGAAGTTGTTGATGCCAGTAAGGTTCCCGCTCGGCCGGGCAAGACTGGCCACCAGACCATCCCCGACCGGGTCGGTGCCGGTGAAAACGATCGGTATCTTCGACGTCGCATCTTTTGCGGCGTGGACCGGGGGGTTGCCGCCCTCGGTGGCGATTAAGTCGACCTTGCGGCTGACAAGGTCGGAGGCCAAGGCCGACAAGCGGTCGGGTCTGCTTTCCGCCCACCGGTATTCGATCGTCACATCGCGCCCCGCGACATGGCCCGTTTCTTCCAGCCCCGCGAGGAACTCCTGGACGACCCTTGGCAACGGATCGCCCGCACCAGAGGAGAAGCTGAGAAAGCCGATCACCGGCACCTGTTTTTGCTGCGCTTGGCCGCCAAACGGCACCGCGACCGCTGCACCGCCAGCAATGCCGATAAACTCACGCCGTCTCATCCGGGTCGGCTCCACACTACCGGGAGAATTGTAGGCTGACGCGAGGTTATGCACTCCTCTTTATTGGTTCACGGCCTAATGAGCGTCACTCCTCAAGCGGCAGCATTAGGTAAACTCCCGTAGCCGTTCCTTGAGGCGATCGAAATCCACTGGCTTGGCGAGGAACTCAGCGGCCCCAAGATCGCTCGCTCGGCGGCGGCGCTCATCGTCGCCATAAGCGGTCACCATCATCACCGGCAGCTCGGGGAAACGCTGCTTGATCTCCCCAAGAAGCTCCAACCCGTCCATGCCCGGCATGTTGATATCCGATAGCACAGCGAGCAGTTCCGGCTCGATCGTGTCATCGAGCAATGTTAGGGCCTCATCACCGGAGTTAGCGAAGTGCAGTACATAAGTGCCCCGTCGCGCCTCGCGCCGGAAACGCTGGCGGAAGAGGTCGGCGACGTCAGGCTCATCATCGACCACGAGGATGCTAACACTCATCCAAGTCTCCAAGGTGCTGCGGTCTACTAGTGACGCGGCAGGCGGATCGTGAACTCAGTAAAGGCGCCCGGCTCGCTCTCGACCGTTATCGAGCCGCCATGCTGCTGCGTGACGATGTCGTAGCTGATCGACAGACCGAGCCCGGTGCCCTCGCCGGTCGGCTTGGTGGTGAAGAAGGGCTGGAACAATTTGTCTCTGATCTCGGGCGGAATGCCGGTGCCGTTGTCGCGCACCCTGACCTCGACGGCATCTTCGGTCTCGCAGGTCGCCACGGCGAGGACGGGATGGAACGACCCGTCGCCGTTCGCACGTGCCCGCTTGTTGGCGGCGTAGAAGCCGTTGCCAAAGAGGTTGAGGAAGACCCGCGTGATCTCCTGCGGGGCCAGCTCGATCGACCTCAAGCCCCGCGCGTAGTCACGTTCGAGGGTGATGTTGAAGTCCTGGCTCTGGGCGCGGGCGCCGTGATACGCGAGGTTGAGCGCCTCCTCGATCAGATTGTTGAGGTCGACCTCGCGGCGCTCGCCGCTAACGCCGCGCGAGTGCTCCAGCATCGACTTGACAATGTTGTCAGCCCGTTTCCCATGCTCGGCGATCTTCTCAAGGTTGCCCGAAAGCAGCTCAATCGTCTCGTCGGCCTCCGAGCGTTTCTCCTCACCCAAGGCGACGAGGGCGGGTGCCGTCGTCTCCTTCAATTCGTCGAGCAGTTCGACCGATAGGCTGGCGAAGTTGTTGACGAAGTTGAGCGGGTTTTTGATTTCGTGTGCGATCCCGGCGGTGAGCTGGCCGAGCGAGGCCATCTTCTCGGCCTGGATCAGATTGGCCTGCGCCGCCTTCAGATCGGCGTAGGCTGCCTCGGCAACGTCCCGGGCCGCGCGGATCTCGGCCTCGCTCCGCTTGCGCTCGGTGATGTCGCTATAGATCAGCACAAAGCCGCCATCGGGCACGGCGTTGCGGCGAACCTCGATGACCCGGCCATCGGGGCGTGTTCTCTCCGTGCGGAACTCCAGGTCCGTGTTTTCGAGACGCCGGTTCAGCTCCCCCTCAACATCGTCAATGCCGAACTCGCCGCGTTCGGCCAGTAGGCGCAGGTAGTCGGCATAGCTCGGGCGCTCGGCCAGCACCGCATCCGGGAGGTCGAGCAGCTCCTGGAAGTTGCGGTTCCAGGCGGCCAGACGGTGCTCGGCGTCGAACATCACCACGCCGTCACCCATATTATCAAAGGTCACCCGCAGCTCGGCCTGGCGCTGGCGGATTTCGTCGAGGAGCCTTGCGTTCTCTATCGCGATCACCGCCTGCGCAGCGAAGTTCTGAAGCAGCGCGATCTGTTTGTCGGTAAAGGGGCGAACCTCACGCCGATGGACATTGATGATACCGAGTAACGTCCCTTCTTTACGCAACGCGACCGCCAGCCATGACCGGATGCCACGCGCGTCGATCCGTTGCCGCCCGACTGGATGGGTTCGATAGGCGTTCGTGTCGCGCGCATCGGCATAATGAACCACCGCTGTTCCGTCCGCGAACGGCGCGTAGAGCCCCTCCAGTTCCGTCGGCCCGAGCCCGCGCAGCCGCTCCAGCGCCGACGGATCGGTGCCATGCGTGGTTACCAGGTGAAGTAACTCTCCATCGAACGAGCGAACCGCTGCCTCATCGGCCTCGCAGAGATGCGCTGCCCTTTCCACGATGACCTCAAACACCGGGCCGAGGTCACCCGGAGACGCGTTGATGACGCCCAGTACTTCTGCGGTCGCAGTCTGTTGCTCCAGCGCTTCGCGGGTCTCAGTGATAAGCCGCGCGTTCTCCATCGCGATCACCGCCTGGGCGGCGAAGCTCTGGAGTAGTGCGATCTGTTTGTCAGTGAAGGGCCGCACCTCCGAGCGAGCACTGGCGACATAACCGACCAAAGCGCCCTCTTTTCGTAGCGGGAGCAAGAGCAGCGTACGAAGACCTGCGGTCTCGACGGCGGTGCGCGATAGCGGATCGTCCGGCAACAGTCCCAATGGTGTGACATCGGGGATGTGGACGAGGTCATCCCCCCGCACCAACCGCTCCTCAAAGCTGTTCGGGAAGGGCCGGAAGGGTTCACGCAGCAATTCCAGCAATGTGTCGGGGAGACCGCGTGACGCGACCGTGCGGAAAAACTCTCCGTCATAGGTTTGCAAGCTGCCGAATGTCGCGCCGCACAGCGCGTGCGCCTTATCGAGGATTGCGTCGAATACCGGCGCGAGATCGCCGGGCGAGGAGTTGATGACCTGCAACACGTCGGCGGTCGCGGTCTGCTGCTCTAAAGCTTCGCGCGTTTCGGTCAGGAGCCGAGCATTCTCCATCGCGATCACCGCTTGCGCGGCGAAGTTTTGTAGAAGCGCGACTTGTTTTTCGGAAAACGGCCGTACTTCCTTGCGGTATATAACGAACACCCCGAGCAGGGCGTCATCTTTGCGCAAAGCGACCCACAGCGCGGTGCGAGCGCCGGTCAATTGCACAAGCTGCAGACGCGAAGCCACCCCGGAGCGGTACGCCTCGGTGTCAACCACATCCGGGATATGAACCACTCGGTCGCCATTCACAATTTGCTGCAGCGCGCTGCCCGGATCAGGCTCCCACTCACGGAGAGGTTCCGCCTCTGCGCCGGAGACCCCACCCACCGCCAACGCGCGAAAGCGCTCGCCGTCATAGGTGTGCAACAGGCCGAACGCGGCCTCGCACAAGCGCAGTGCTTTTTCCAGCATCGCGTCGAACACAGGGGCGAGTTCACCCGGCGATGCGTTAATTACCCCCAGCACTTCGGCGGTGGCGGTCTGCTGTTCCAAAGCCTCACGTGTCTCAGTGATGAGACGCGCATTCTCAATCGCTATCACTGCTTGGTCGGCAAAGGTGCGGACCAGTTCTATCTGGCGCTCGGTGAAAGGCTCGACCCTTCGGCGTGGAAGTATAATCGTGCCGATCACCGCTCCCTCCCGCAGCAGCGGGACGCCGAGCATGGTACGTATGTTCCCGACCGTCAGCGCAGCCGGGTAAGCGTATTCCGCATCGGCGGCGAGGTCCGCAACGTGCACAACTCGGCCTTCGAGCAGCACCCGTCCGGCGATGGTGTCACGACCGGGAGCGAATGTCTGCTGCTGCAATAAGGCATAGTATTCGTCGTCTAGGGCATATGCTGATACATAGCGACAAGCCTCGCCGTCACGCATCGCTATAGCGGCCGCGTCAGCCTCGCAAACGCGCGTGGCAGTCTCGACCAGAGTATCGAGCACGGCTTGTAAGTCGAAAGTTGAGCGACTGATGACCTTGAGCACATCGCTGGTGGCGGTCTGGTATTCAAGCGCTTCCCGCAGGTCGTCAGTCCGTTCGCGCAGATCGCCGAGCAACCGCGCATTCTCTATCGCGATGACCGCCTGGGCGGCGAAGTTCTGCACCAGCGCGATCTGTTTGTCGGTAAAGGGCTGCACCTCCTGGCGGTAAATGGAGAATACGCCAAGGGGCGTGTCCTCCTTCCGCAAGGGCACGGACAACAAGGTGCGAATGCCCGCATCGACGCCTGCCCGTATCAATACATCGCCAGACGCGTAAACATCGTCAGCGGCGGCATCACGCAGATGCACCAACTGCTCGCCACGCGCGATGCGCGCTACTGGTGTATCCGACCCGGGACTGTACGAGCGGGCAACATCTATAAAGGCTTCGGGCATCCCGCGGATCGCCGCCGCCTTATATCCTTGTCCCTCGGCTATCCAGAAGGTGCCGGCGGCCGCTTCGCAAAGCCGAGTTGCCTTCTCCAGCATCGCATCGAAGACAGGAGTGAGATCACCCGGCGATGAGTTGATGACGCCCAATACCTCCGCGGTCGCGGTCTGCTGCTCCAGCGCCTCGCGCGTCTCGGCAACGAGGCGCGCGTTCTCGATGGCGATCACCGCCTGCGCCGCGAAGTTTTGCAACAGCGCGATCTGCTTGTCGGTGAAGGGAATGACCTCGCGGCGCCACAGGGTATAGGAGCCCAAGAGGCGGTCCTCTTTTCGCAGCGCCGCCGCAAGCTGGGTTCGGGCACCGCCCAACTGCACGATAGAGCGCCGTCCCGGATCGCCCGACCGAAATGCTTCGCCTGAGGCGCTATCGAGGATGTGTATGATGTTTTCGCCGCGCGCCAAGCGCCCGATACCGGTGTCGGGATGGGGCTCGATTGGGTCTTTGGGGAAGTCATCAAAACCTCGGTATGCCACCGGCCAAAACTGTGCGCCATCGTAGGTGCACAGTACGCCCGCGCTGGCACTACATACCGTGGTCGCCTTCTCCAGCATCTCCTCGAAGACAGGATTGAGGTCACCGGGCGAAGCGTTAATGACCCGAAGCACCTCCGCGGTGGCCGTCTGCTGTTCCAGCGCCTCTCGCGTCTCGGTGATGAGCCGCGCGTTCTCCATCGCGATGACCGCCTGTTGAGCGAAGTTCTGGAGCAGCGCGATCTGCTGATCGGTGAATGGCCGGACTTCAGTCCGGTAGACGGCAAACCAACCTAATACCGTTGTGTCCTTGCGCATGGCGATGCTGAGCACGGTGCGCGCGCCACCTATTTCAACCACGGCTCGACCTCGCGGATCGCCAGACACGCGCCGAGCGTCCGCCGTTAGATCGACGATCTGCTCGAACCCTTGACCCTGGGCCGCCTGCTCGAAAAATCCACCGGGACTGGGTTTGAACGGCTCGCGGAGAAGTTCCGTCAACGCGGATGGCAAGTTGCGCGTTGCCGCCCCGCGAAACGTCTCGCCGTCGCGGATAAACAGGGTGCCGAAGGCCGCATCACACAGGTGCAGCGCCTTTTCCAGCATCGCGTCAAACACCGGCGCGAGGTCACCCGGTGACGAATTGATCACCCGGAGCACCTCGGCGGTAGCGGTCTGCTGGTCTAAAGCCTCGCGCGTCTCTGTGATCAGCCGCGCATTCTCCATCGCGATGACCGCCTGGTCAGCGAAGTTCTGAAGTAGAGCTATCTGCTTTTCGGAGAAGGCGCGCGGCTCCTGCCGAAAGACCGAGATCGTACCCAGCAGCGTATCGTCTCTAAGCAGCGCGACGGTCATCAACGCGCGGGCATGGGAGACGTCCGCGAGCGCCTGAAGATGGGACTGGCCACCGTGGGCAGATGGCACAATCACATCGGGGATGTGCACCACGCGCTCGCCCCCCACGATGCGCCGGAAAGTAAACCCTGCGGCTGCCTCGAAGGGGCCGGTGTGTCGTACGTGATTAACAAAGTTCGGCTGGCCCCGCACGGTTCCAGGATGAAACAACGCGCCGTCGTAGGTGCAGATTATCCCGCATCCCGCATCGCACAGTCGCATCGCCTTTTCGAGCATTGCATCGAACACCGGGGCCAAATCACCGGACGAGGAATTGATGACACCGAGCACTTCGGCGGTGGCGGTCTGCCGCTCCAGCGCCTCGCGTGTCTCGGTGATCAGCCGCGCGTTTTCTATCGCGATCACCGCCTGAGCGGCGAAATTCTCCAACAGGGCGATCTGCTTCTCAGTGTAGGGCTGAACCTCACGGCGATAGGCGGCGATATGGCCAAGCAGTTCGGTGTCCTTGCGCAGCGGCACGTAAAGCGCGGTATGCAGCCCCTGTTCGGCGGTGATCTGCGCGCGCACCGACTGGGGACGATCCCTGGCCGATGCGGCCATATCGGCGATCTGCACAAACCGCTCTCCTGCGAGCAGGCGGAGAGAAGGCGCTCCTTCACCCGGCTCGTAGGGCTGCCGCAGTAACTCCGCCAATGCGTCGGGTACTCCGCGCAGGGCGACGGCCTGGAATTTTCCCCCGTCGTGGAGGTGTAAGCTGGCGAACGCGATCCCGCACAGCCGCATCGCCCGCTCCAGCATCGCGTCGAACACCGGCTCCAGATCGCCGGGCGAGGCGTTGATGACCCCGAGCACCTCGGCGGTCGCGCGCTGCTGCTCTAGGGCCTCGCGCGTCTCGGCATTGCTCTCGTCCAGCCGCCGCTGCAGTTCGGCGTTGGCACGCTGAAGATCGGCGATGATCTGCTGCGGATCGGCGAGTGCACTGTCAGGCGGCGTGCTCACTTGCGGACCTCTTCGGGCCGTCTGCCCGAGCCGATCATACTGTGATCGATGCGCGCCCCCACAGAATTGTGGCTCAAAACGCCTCGCACGCGGCCGTTACGCTCGCCAACACCTGATTGGGAGCGTCCAAGTCATCGTGCGGATCACCGGCTAAAGTTGCTCCCGGATGTGCCACGTCCTTGGTGAGCCATTACACCGCCTACGTAGGAGCACGGTGTAACCGGGAGACCTGTGCGCTCCCGCATATGAAAGCAAGGACGCACGGTCTACCCCGGCAGATAGTCTGGCAAAAACCGCCTTCTTTCGCGGCGCGAGAGCTGATCGCCGAACTGAAGTCAGGCCCGATGGTATTGGTCTGGTACGATCCAAAACGCGCCACAGACGATGCCGCTCGGCGATGCTCGCTGGGTTCGGCCAGACACGAAGGTCTACCGGTGCCGGGCGAGTACGAGGTTGCTGCGCTCATGGCGACCAAACAGCTCCTCAATGCCTGCGGCATTTTTCGTCCGCCATCTCGGCCAGGCAAGAGTATGCCCCGGCCAGCATCAGTCGAACCGCCGGCGGCGTATGGCTGCGCCTAAGCCGACAAGCCCCGCGCCCAGCAGGGCGATCGAGGAGGGCTCTGGTACTGCCGCTATCTCAACAGCCTCGAAGCTGGGGGAACTGATGTTTGAGAATGTCAAGACACCAGCCGCGCCGAAATCGAACGAGGGCTGCCCTCCGAAGGCAGGGGTTAGTCCGTTCACCGGCCCAAACGCGGAGCGCAGATCGTAGCTATCGATGCCGGGAAAGCTACCGCCGGGCAAGTTCGGCCCGGCCACCACTCCCAGTTCATAGCTTTGGTCCGGCGGCAGGAACGTCAAAGACGTTGCCCCGCCTAGCGTGAACCGAACGACTTGGGCTGGAAATTGACCACTCAAGCCCGCGCCGTTGAAAGTGCCGATCAGAGGTTGCGATAGGCTCCCAATATTAACCGCAAAATTGACATCGGTCTTAACGTCTTCCGTATCGCCCTGGATAATCATCGAGAACTGAGCGTTGTCGAGCTGCGTGGCCAAGGTTGCTGCACCTGTCCAGGAAAAGTCATAGGAAATCGCATCAGCCGAGGACGTAGTCGCGGTAAAGCTGGGGGAACTGATGTTTGAGAATGTCAAGACGCCAGCCGCGCCGAAATCGAACGAGGGCTGCCCTCCGAAGGCAGGGGTTAGTCCGTTCACCGGCCCAAACGCGGAGCGCAGATCGTAGCTATCGATGCCGGGAAAGCTACCGCCGGGCAAGTTCGGCCCGGCCACCACTCCCAGTTCATAGCTTTGGTCCGGCGGCAGGAACGTCAAAGACGTTGCCCCGCCTAGCGTGAACCGAACGACTTGGGCTGGAAATTGACCACTCAAGCCCGCGCCGTTGAAAGTGCCGATCAGAGGTTGCGATAGGCTCCCAATATTAACCGCAAAATTGACATCGGTCTTAACGTCGCTTGGGTGTCCTTCGACTAGCATCTCAGCCGCCACATTGGGAAGCGACTGGGTCAGGGTGGCAGAGCCCCGCCAAGAGAATTGATATTCAATCGGCGTCGCGCGCGTCTCAGCTATCAATGCGAAGCAGGCGAGCGCAATCCCGAGGGTGATTGCGGGCATTGTTTGAGGCATTGGCGTCTCCTAAATGTGCTACCCGATCCGCGCCTCCTCGAAGGAGTATGAACAGTTCAAGTGTGTTAGCGCAACCCTTGCGCGAGGCGTGATCCGCTTATGGGATCGCATCCCGAAGCAACGCGCGACGTTTTACGGTCCCCGCATGTAAGCGCATCGCCACCTCGTTTAGCGCGCGACCTTATCCGATCCGATCAACGCCCGGCCCGCAAATCCGCGCGCTGAGCAGCGCGCCTGTGACAGGGATTAGGGGCGCCGCGTGACTGGCGCGCAAGCATCCGTCGAACTAAGCTTCGCGCTTGGTTACCCCGTCGCGGAGCTAGGCTGCGCCATGCGCAATTCGACCGAACAGCGGCGTCTCCTGGCGGTGCTGGTCGCCGATATCGTCAGCTACAGCCGGCTAATGGCGGAAAACGAGGCGGACACGTTCTATCGGCTCAAGGATCTGCAGAGCTCGCTGATCGTGCCGGCGACCGAGCGCAACTACGGCCGCATCGTCAAATGGACCGGTGACGGTTTTCTCGCCAGCTTTGACAGCGCGGTCGACGCGGTGCGCGCTGCGGTCGAGATCCAATCGGGAAATGCTGCGGCTGGCGCCGGCGCGCCCGACGACAAGCGGATCCACTTCCGCATCGGCATCAATGCCGGTGACGTCATCGTCGTGCCCGGCGACGTCTACGGTGACACGGTCAATGTCGCCGCGCGGCTGGAGGCGGCGGCACCGCCCGGCGGCATCTGCATCTCGCGCGGCGTGCGCGACACGGTGCGCGGCAAGTTCAGCGTCGAGTTCGAGGACCGCGGTGAGCTAGCGGTCAAGAATATCCCCAATCCGGTCGGCGCTTTTGATGTGCACTTTGATCCGATCGCCTGGACGATGGCGCGCGACGAGAGCCCGGCGCGCTCCCGCCGTCCGGCCTATCTGGCTGCGACCGCCCTCGCGCTGGTTGTCGGAGCCGGTGCTGTCGCCGGTGGCTGGTATTTCTGGCGGCAGCCAGCGACCGTGACGCCCACGACGACTGCCGCGGCCCCTGCCGGTTCGGCGGCCTCCTCGCTGCGCGAGGAACTGCAGGCGCGCGTCGGCGCGGCCGCGCCGGGCTTGTCGACGAAAGCGCGGGCGGAACTCACCGAAGTCTACGAACAGAGTTCGCCGCACAAGGCGCTGGTTGTCTCAGTCGAGCCGGCCGGCCACTGGCGTGCCGTCGGCCAGCCGACGGGGGAAAACGCCGAGGAAGCGGCGCTGGAAAACTGCCAGGTTTTTTTTGCCCATCCATGCGTCCTAATTGCGACCGACAGCACGATGCAGACGGTTCCGGTCGGCGACGCCTGGCCGCGCCGCGACATGCCGCGGGTCGGCTATACGGGCGCCTTTGATCCGGCGCAAATCCCCGGGGTTCTGCCGTCGACCCGCGAGCGCGCCGACATCGTCAATTATCGCTCGGTTTCGGGTCCCAAAGCCGTTGCATTGACGCCGAGCGGCGGCCGCGTTTTCCCCGCCAGGGGCGTTGATCAGCGCGCCGCCGAAGAGGAGGCGCTCCGCAATTGCAACGCCGATCCGATCCGCACTCGCGAGCGCGGCGCCTGTTATCTCTACGCCACCGGCGACCGGGTCGTGCTGACGTTGCGGCTGACCGCGCCATTGACCCCGACGAGTCCGGCCGCACCTCAACAGCCGACCGTGCCCGACACCGCCTTAGCCCCGGTTGCGCCGCCGGCCCCACCCGCGCCGATGCCGGCGCAACCCGCGGCGGCCGTAGCACCAGCCGCGAGTGCGTTGCACGCGGCGCTGACGAACCGGCTCGCGGCGGTCCTGCCGGGTATGGCGCCACGGCTGCGCGAGGAGTTGGTGCACCATTACGCGGAAGCGCCGGGGTCGAAGGCACAGGCGGTCTTGCCGGAGCCGATCGGGGCGTGGCGGTCGGCCGACCGTCCCAGTACCGAAAACGCCGAGACCTCGGCGCTGGAGAATTGTCAAGTCGCCTACGGCCAGCCATGCATCCTGGTGGCGGTAAACGACACGCTGCCGCCCGCGCCTACCGACAACCAATGGCCGCGGCGCGACATGCCGCGGGTGCACTATGCTGGGCTGTTTGAACCGGAGCAGATCCCGGGCACATTGCCGAGGTTGCCGCGGCGCGCCGACATCGTGAGTTACCGGCAGGCCAAAGGACCAAAAGCGGTGGCGTTTTCGCCAAACGGCGGCCACGTCTATGTCATCACCGGCGCGCCGAACCAGCGCGCGGCGGAAGAGGAAGCCCTAAAGGTATGTGCCGCCGGCGGCGAGAAGCCGGTGTGCTTTCTCTACGCCTCCGGTGACCAAGTCCTCCTGCCACGCCGCCTCAAAGAACCGCTGACCGGCGCCGGGCCGAACTGATCAGGCTGTCGGCATTGGATGGTTTATCCCCGCTAAGACTGGGTGCAGGCCGACCGCTGACCCTCAGCGATCGACTTGTTGCCTCGCCCTAACGGCTATCGAGTTCCGAGGCGGAGGTAATGAGTTGATGCTGGGCTCCGGGAAGACCAGTCCGCCTGAACGATACGATGAGCTAATTCCGATGTTGGTGCACGAGCCGGTCATCCTGCCAAACCTCGAAACTGGCCGCCACGGTTTGCGGCGACGCATTCCTGCTGTGGGCCTCTGCGATGGCTTCGTCATCGAAGTCGTACATGGCGCGTATCGTGCGGTAGATGTCGCCAGCGTGATCAAAGAAATGGATGCGATACAATACCGCCATCATTTGGGCCGGGCCTCACCTGGCATGTCCTCAGAAGCCCGAAAAATGGATGTCGTCGGATGTCCCCGCTTGATAATCCGGGCCAAAAAGTTGACATTTCCCAGCACTGGGGCATGCGCTGCCGTGATGCGGGTTGGTAATGCGGACGATCTTGAATATGCACAGCCGTCCTCGGCCTGTCGGGTTCACCACCAACTCCGGCGATCGTAGGCCGCAGTGGTGGTGCTCAGCGCGTTGCGTGGTCCCTGTCCTACCGGCTGTTGGAAAGACTTCGGCGCACCTAGATCGCTGCCTTATCTCCGGCGTTCCCCAAGATAGACGACATGGCGTAGGAGCCCGTCCGGCGTCCATTCGGCGTAGCTCACTTCGACAACCATCTCCGGCCTTACCCAATGCACTCGTGACAGCACGAGCGGCGAGCCGAACCGCCCACCACGCGGCGATGGGCGGACAAGGGGTAGGATCGCATGGCAACACTCTTCAAGGTCCTGATCAACCTTGCCGATATCAAATCGGCCGGGGGTGTTGCACTTCGAGTCGGAATTCAGGCCCGCCATCGTCTCGCTCCCACTCGAATTGGATAAGCACCCGCACCGCGGCCAACAGAAGCGCAAAGCGTGGTAGACCGCCTGTGCGGAATGGGGTACCGGCCATGGGCGCTGTTGTCGCAATTCCGGTCTCGTCAGACGCGGAGAACCTTCATGTCGACTGCATCGCTGCGTCCCCTGATTATCTCAGCCCTGATCCTGGTGGCTGGTACCTTCGGCGGCTCGGTTGCGCGAGCGCAGGCTCCGCCTCAAGGCAGTTACCAGCGATCATGCGAGCAGCTCCATTGGGTCGGCACGACGCTGGTCGCCGAATGCCGCCGGGCGGACGGCCGAATGACCGGCACCGGGCTGCCGAACGCCAACAAATGCGTCGGCGATATCGGCAACAATAACGGTCAGCTGCAGTGCAATTACGCCGGCGGTACGCCATCGCCTGGCTCGCGCCCCGCGCCGCCACAGCAACCGAATTACGGGTCAGGCCAGCCGGGTTATGGCGGACAACAAGGTTATGGTTCGGGCTCGGGCTACGGTCAGCCCGGCTACGGCGGCGGTTCCAGCTATGGCCAGCCGGGTTACGGGCAACCCGGTGGTGGCTACGGCCAGCCCGGCTACGGCGGATACCCGTACCGCTAGTGTAAAATAACGGGAGTTTTTAACGGTCCTGGCGATGCGGCCCGGTCGCCGGCCCGCATCGCCAGGAGCCACCACACCCGAAAGCCGAAATCGCAGGCCGAATTTATCAATTCTCTGGCCGAAATTATCAAGCAGAGCGCCCTAAAGCACTCCATCTGCCCCTCGCACCTTTAGATGCTCCGGCTGTAGGCACGGCCCCATCGAGGACGCCCTTGCCTCGCGCGACAGCGGAGAACCAGCGTGATGGAAACCGAAATAAGCTCCGAATACGCGCGCAGGCGGAGGATGTGGGAGAGCCTAGTCGCCGCGGGCGGTCCTAATGGTTCTGCGCCGAGCCTTCTTCGGGAGCTGGGCATCTACGGCGGCGCACAAGGGATCTGGGTAGACAAGCAGATTACAGGGAGCATATCGCCCAACGGTGTGGGGATCGCAGTGGGTCTTTTGCACAATGGTTCGTCTTATGACGACGACCTTTTTGATGACGGAGTGATTTATCACTTTCCAGACACAAAACGACCCGCGGGGCGGGATGCTGCAGAGACGGCTGCGCTTAGGAATTTGTTTGAACATCGCCTTCCTGTGTTTGTTATTACGCCAACGGCTTTGGATAGCACACAGCGCGATGTTCATCTTGGCTGGGTAATAGACATTGATGATGCTGGCGCGCAGTGCCTAGTAAAGTTTGGCAACGAGCAACCCACGGCTGCGCCGGCGCCCACTGCGTCCGAATTCAGACTGGAAGCTAGCCGGGAAGAGCGCGCTCAAATGGAGAAACGTCTAAAGCGATCGCCAAGGTTCGCTTTTGACGTCGGGAAACGCTGCGGCTGGCAGGCGCAGTTTGCGCGATTGACCTCAAGCCGCTGTTAGATGCGGCGCATATCAGGGCGGTGGCAGACAAGGGATCTGACGATCCCCGAAACGGGCTGATCTTCTGTAAAAACTATCACGCCGCCTTCGACGCCGGACTGCTTAGTTTCCACCCCGAAACTTGTACTGTGGCCGTGAGTGCCGGTCTCACTACCGAGCAACTCGGGATCAAAGTGTCTGTGTTACACCAGGCCCTCAGACCGCATATCGACGCCTTGCAATGGCGGTGGGACCGTCAAACCGCTCGCCATTGAGACGGCAGTCAGGTTCTCAGCGAGGCTTCTGGCTTCGGCGACGGCGGGCCTTGGTCACCGAGTTCTCGGCTCGGCCACGGCACCCGCAGCTGAAATCGATAGCCTAATTTATCAATTGTTTGGCAGGGATTATCAAGCAGAGCACCCCGTAATGCTCCAATGTGTCAGCTGCGATGAGAAAACGCTTGAGACTGCGCCTGTCGAGGCGGGACCGATGACAAGTCCGGCACTGGACGTGCCGCTGCGTTCCCTGCGCGAAGCGCTGGACGAGACGCAGGCCAACATCAAGCGCGAGTTTGACGCAGTGCGACGCCTCTATGGGCTCATTGATCAGCACTACCGGCCCATCCTCGAACTACAGCAGCAGGCCGCAATGCTGAAGGCGGAAATCCGTCGGCGCCGGAGTAAGAATGCATCTCCCGACGGGGGGTGACTGCGCGGCAGCCAATTATAGGGTGGTGCGGCAGGCTCCGCACTCGTGCGCATCGCGGGCAAGTTCTTGCCCAGCTAATGTACTCGCCGCCGGCACCGCATTCTTCGCCGGTTAGAATTTCTACCGGCACGTTCGGCGTCCATTCGCTAATTTGTTTTTTAGACCAGTTATGGGGAAATCCGATGTCGCGCGATTTGTTTGGAACTGACGGCATCCGCGGCACCACGAATGTCGAGCCAATGACACCGGAGACGGTGCTGAAGGTCGCAATGGCCTTGGGCAGCTGTTTTCGCAGAGGTTCCCACAAGCACCTCGTTGTGATCGGTAAGGATACGCGCCTGTCGGGCTATATGCTCGAACCGGCCTTGACCGCCGGGTTCATCACGATGGGCATGGATGTCGTTCTGGTCGGCCCCCTGCCGACCCCGGCAATCGCGATGCTGACACGTAGCCTACGCGCCGATATCGGAGTCGTGATTTCGGCGTCACATAATCCGTTCGGCGACAATGGGATTAAATTATTCGGCCCCGACGGTTACAAGCTCTCGGACGATTTCGAGGACAAGATCGAGGCGGGCCTGATAAAGGGGCCGACCCGGCGCGCCGCGCCCCACGAACTCGGCCGCGCCAAGCGGCTCGACGATGCCGGCGGTCGCTATATCGAATTCGTCAAGCAGAGCTTCCCGAAGGGGCTGCGCCTCGACGGGCTGCGCGTCGTCGTCGATTGCGCCCACGGCGCCGCCTACAAAGTCGCGCCGACTGTATTCTGGGAATTGGGGGCGGAGGTTTTTTCGGTCGGCGTCTCGCCCGATGGCTTCAACATCAACCGCGAATGCGGCGCGCTGGCGCCGGAACATATGCGGCAAGAGGTGCTGGCGCGGCGCGCCGATATCGGTATTGCTCTCGACGGCGATGCTGACCGGCTGATCATCGCCGATGAGCGCGGCGTCATTCTCGACGGCGATCAGCTGATGGGGCTGATCGCGACCAATCTCGCCCATAGCACGCGCCTGCGGGGCGGCGCGCTGGTCGCGACGGTCATGTCGAACCTCGGCCTCGAACGCCACCTCGCCGGGCAGGGCATCGGCTTGCACCGAACCGCGGTTGGCGACCGCTATGTCGTCGAGCAGATGCGCAGCCTTGGCTGCAATCTCGGCGGCGAACAGTCCGGCCACATCATCCTGAGCGATTACGCGACGACGGGCGACGGCTTGATCGCCGCGCTGCAGGTGATGGCCGCCATCGTCGAGACCGGCAAGCACGCCAGCGAGGTGTGCCGCGTGTTCGAGCCGGTGCCGCAGCTGTTGCGCAATGTACGGTTCGGGCACGGACAGCCGCTCGATACGGCGCGCGTCAAAAAGGCAATTACCGCTGCCGAGGCGCGGCTCGGGAAAGAGGGACGGCTGGTGATCCGTAATTCCGGCACCGAGCCGGTGATCCGTGTCATGGCGCAGGGTGAGGACGAGACGGTGCTGACCGGCCTCGTTGACGACATCTGCGGCGCGATCCGCGGTGTGGCGGAGACCGAAATCGACGGTTGGTCAGAGCGACCGGTCTAGTAATGCATGGACCGAGACTGGTGGCTCAGCGGATCAGGCCAAGCCCGAGAATACCGACCAGGATCAGATACGCCGCGACGACATAGTTGACGACACGCGGGACGAACAGGATCAGCACGCCGGCCAAGAGTGCGGCGAGGGGCTGAAGATGGGGAATGTGGAGGGTCATAGCGGATTTCCTTTTGGATCGGCGAGCCCGGGGCTGTAGCAGCTTCCGTCACGCCAACTTCTCAGCCCGAGCCACCGGTCGCCCATTCTGGTTTTCGACCCTCACGGCGAAGTCGTAGCGGTCAATGTCGAGCGCGATGCCCACATCCTCGGGATGCAAATGTGGGCGAGCCGGATCTTGAAATCGCACTGGCCAAGATCAAACGCTGAACGGCCCGCCTGTCCCCCGGACGGCCTTCAAGACGATTGCGAAGATGGATCGCACATATCTCGTCCTCGTTGGTCCGGTTGATCCCGTTATCGCCCATCGCGACCAAGGTGATCTGCTTGGGCGATCCTGCCAGCATCGGTCGGGCGGTCGCTGCTGCGGTAACCAAGGAGGCCGCATAGAGCCGGTCGGCCCGGCTCGCCGCGACAATGCTCTGCGTGCCAGCACTGGTCCTCTGGATGAGGGGCATGCCCCCGAAGTTGACGTCGGAGATCTCAAACGGTGAGTTGCCGAAATCGAACTCCCGTGGTGCACGGCCCTGAACCTCGCCTATGCAGATCTGACCGATCCCGGCTTCGCGTAATGCCACGGCTTCCTCGACTGAGCGGACCATTACAATAGCGGAGGCGCCGTTCGCCAGCGCCACAGCAGCGGTGGTGTGAAGGCACGAAACACATCAATGATCGCCACCGTGCCAACCGCCCCTGCTGCACCTTCGAGTAGGCTCTGGATAGAGTGGTTCATTGAAGATCGAGCGCCGTGCGCGAGATCGAAACCTCTATCACGGGCAGTGACGACCTCGATCTGCGTCATATTCGACCCTTGGGGAGTGCCGGCGCAGCGGCGTAGAGCGGCCGCGCGGGCACTAGATGGCATCAAGGTTTGGTTTTAATCCGGCTGGCTGTCAGGCTGGCGCATCGACGTCAATCGAGAGCAATGTCGGAGATGCGGTAACATTCAGCGAGCAGCCTCTCCTGAGTGGCGACATCGTCCGCGATCGGGTTTGGCGGGCGATGGCGCTGGTGAAAGAAATAGCTTCCCGTTGATCGCGCTGGAGCGTCTTCGCTCGTGGCGAGCCATGCCTGCGTTACACAGCCTTCCGTCAGATCGTCTGGAGCCGAAGGCCCGCCCATCTTCGTCGGCACCCACCCCGGCTCCAGCGCATTCGATCGAACTTCCTTCCACCGCCGGGCCACAGCAAAGGCGAGCAAGACATTGCATAGCTTGCTCTCCGCGTAAGCGGAGGCACCGCTCCACGCTCGCTTGGTCCAGAGCAAATCATCCATCTGCGGTCGAACGCCCTGGTGCATCCCTGAGCTGACATAGATCAGGCGCTTCGGCCTTTCCATCAGCGCGGTCAGGATGTAGGGCGCCAGTGCGTTGACCGCGAATATGTTGGGAACTCCTGGGTCGGTCTCCACCCGATGCGTCTGCCTATACCCGATGCCCGCATTGTGGATTATGGCGTCGAAGTGACCGAGCTTGTTGGCCTCCTCGGCAACTGTCCTTGCCCCTGCAACGGTAGACAGGTCTCCGGTGACCGCCGCTTCGGCGCCGGTTGCCGCCGCGAGGGCATCGCGGTTCCGATCGTGGTTTCGTCCGTGAACGACGACCTGATGGCCTTGCTCTATCAGCAGCTTGGCGGCCAGCAGACCAAGCCCGTCCGATGATCCCGTTATAAATACGCGTGACATAGCCGCGCCTCCGCGATTACCGCGTCAGGAAGTCCATTGTCATCGACGCTACCGAACGGGTCACTCCCCCCACATGGACCGAGGCCGTTGGTGGGGTGTAGCGGCCATTGCGGCAGCACACGACTGCATCTAACTGTGCCTGGATCGTGCGGCTCTCCTGCCGCAGATCATGAATGCTTGGTCGTTCGACGGCATCGATCTGCTCGACCAAAAAAGCCCGGCAGGCCGATGTGGTGACGTCGGGGCGGCAAGAAACTCCACCGCAATCCGCCCCGCTCCGACAGCATCTTTGCCGTATTTTTGCCGTACGACAGCACGCGACAAGCGCTAAATCTCCGATATCACATTGATATTATTGGCGTCCCCAAGGGGATTCGAACCCCTGTTACCGCCGTGA
>CAVZUA010000029.1:0-118837 GCA_963778385.1 uncultured Alphaproteobacteria bacterium
GGATCCTTGCGAGCGTGATGCTCGTTGTCTTGCCGATCGGGACCGGTATCACGCTTATCGCCGCGCCGTTGGTCATCCTTGCCTTTGGGCCTGCCTGGAGCGCCGCGATCAACGTTGTGCGCATTCTCGGAGTCTCGGGTCTTATGCTGGCTCCCGGGCTTATCACGACGGTGCTGCTCTCAGCGCACGGCCTTCTTCGCCCAGGATTCTTGATCAACCTTATCTCGATGACCGTACGCGCTGTTAGCGCTCTCGTGTTTGTCAGCTTATTCGGACTAGTCGGTGCGGCCCTTGCGCATGCGCTGACGATCACGATTGAAAATGGCAGCTATGTGGTTGTCGCTTGCCGACGATTTGGTGTTCGTGCGCGGGACATATTTTTGTTGATTTGGCGTGGGATTCCCGCTACGGCCGCAATGACTGCAGCCCTGTCGCTGACCGGCTTGGGGAACGACACGACCGCGCCTCTATGGTCCTTGATTGTCGCCATTGTCGTCGGCGCAGCGGTATATGTCATTGTTCTCGTGGGCTTTTGGTTTCTCTGCGGTCGACCGGCGGGGGGCGAACGCGATCTGCTCGCTCTCGCATCTCGGATGATCGTTCACACAGGCAGACCAGGGCTCAATTGGATCCGACGTGGCGGTTGATAGCACGGACAAACGGTGGGCAGTCGCCGAGGCGGCCGCGGCAATAATCCGCCACGCCTAGCAATATGGCAGCGCATGACTGTTGCCACGTAACGCCTTCGGCTGGCGGCTGGCGGAGCTCCCAAAACGCTCCCCGCCATGCGTACCACCGCCCTCGGCGCCCAAGGTGTCGATGGGCAAAAACCAACCGATTGCGGGTCATAAAATAGCGGTAAAGCGGCCCTTCAACGCCGCCAAAAGATGAAGCTCCTTTGTGCTCCACTATCGCCGCTGTCACAAGGTAATTCTGTAAACCAACGCGATTAGCACGGAAACACCAGTCTGTTTCATCGTAATTTAGAAAATAATCCTCGGTGAACATACCCACTTCAGCGATACCTTTTGCCGTCAGCAACATCGCGCATCCCTTTATCGTTGCCGATGGCACAGGAGCTGGTGAGAGATGAATATCGCCTAGATTTCCGTATATTGGTTGGGGCATCTCGGTTCGAGGATCGAGGTCTGCGCCCGCAAATTCGACCAGCTCTGGGTTATCAGACTTTACGATGAGGGCACCAACGGAAGCTGCGTCATCTAGGTTTTCCGCTGCTGCAACTAACAGGTTGAGGGCATCAGGACAAATCCTCGCATCGTTGTTAAGGAGCAGAATATGTTTGCAACCATCGCGATGCGCGGCCCGGATGCCTATATTATTGCCCCCCGACCAACCGAGATTGCTCCCTGACTGGATGAGCACAATGCTGGGAACCAAGGCCTGGAGTTCCTCTTCTGATCTGTCGGTGGAGCCATTGTCGACGACATAAATATGCGTATTTGGCCAGGTCAGCGCTTGCGCGCTGACAACCGCTTGCTGCGTATCTCGCCAGCCATTCCAGTTGAGAATAACAATGCCAACTGGCGTGAGGCCTTGATCTCGGACCGTTGGAGCTGCGTCGAAAGACATGGCATCGAGCAATATTCTGATTTACCCAGAATGTCCTGATGCGCCGAGCCGACCCAGCGCCTGGGCGAAGCGGATCGCTTCCGCCTGCGGAGAACAGTTTTCAACAACAAATCGACGGGCGTTGGCGCCCAGCGTTTTCCGCAAAACAGGGTCCGCGAGTAATTGCTCGATAGCCTTTCGTAAAACAACCGGATCACGGGGTGGCACCACGCAGCAGGTTTTACCATCTTGCAAGTAATCGCCGAGGCCTGGTGAGTTGCTGACCACGACAGCCTTCCCCGACGACATCGCTTCTAACAGCGTGGTAATGCCGCCAGCGTGGATCGAAGGATAAAGCGGCAAAACGACAAGAATAGAACCGGCTATCATTTCTCGATATTTGGTCGTCGACAGATGCTGTCGAATGAATCTCACGTTCTCGTTCGCCCGGTTTGCGTCTGAAATCGTCTTGCTCCTAATTACGACTTCGTGTTTGAGGTTTTTACTTGCTTCAAGTAATGTTGAAAAATCTCGTGAGATGTCGTCTCCTACAGCCAAAATATACCCATCCGGTTTATCTTTGGCGTCAGAGAAAAAATCGCAATCAGTAGCATCGAGAACCGGGTGAATTGCACCCGGCCTAGCGCCCATTTCCAGCAATCTTGTAACCTGATTGTGATCCAGCGGCAGGAGCATATCCGCTCGAGGTAAAACAAGCCGCAGAATGATGTCGCGAAGACGCCAACTACCGCCGACACCAATGTCATAGACAACGACGCGTCCGCGAAAAAACAAAGCACGTCGAAGCAATAGGATCAGTAACGCCGCTGACTCATAATAACAAAAGACGACGTCGACTCGGCGGTGAAACAGAAGAACGCGTAAAGCCCGAATTGGATCGAGCGCAGACAACAGCGAATGAGCGTTGGCGAAAGGATTAATTGGTAACTGGTAGGGGTCGATCCGGCAGTAGCCGTATCCCATCGTTGCCAGGATGCGGAACGTCCGTTCCCTGTCGGGCTCCAGCGGATTGGAGGGGTTGTCCAAGCCGGCCATAACCTGTGCGGAGAAAGGATCGACAGTTGACGCATTACGTCCTAGAGGTGATCGTGGTTAGCTGATCCGATCGACTACAAAACGACCCGTCGGCACCGTTTGGTCGAAGCTTAAATCCCTCAGCGTATTTCGGTGCCACAAAACGGTGCTACTTCTCGGACAACCGACGCTCAATGGGCATATCTGACAAATTTACCTGTCGCTCGCGCGATGACGCTGCGAAAGAGGGTCAGCTGGCCCTCCGTCGTATCGTCCCAACTAAAGGCTTCGGCATAGGCGCATACCGCGTCGCGGTCCGGCGGGCTCGCAAAGAGGGAGCGTACCGCCACGACGATACCCTCAGCCGAATTTTCCTTCATCAACAAACCCGCATCCGCCGACGCGACAACCTCCGGATTGCCCCAAATGTTTGACGCAACAACGGGTGTGCCGCAAGCCATGGCTTCAAGGAGGACGTTCGCCCATCCTTCGCGGCTAGAGGCCAGCACCAAGGTATCCGCGGCTGAGTATATCCTTGCGATCTCGCGATGACTAACCGCTCCCAGAAGGCGCACCCGATGAGCGACCCCAAGGCTCTGCGCCAATTGTTCGAGGTGCGTGCGCTCCTCACCCTCGCCGACGATCAAGAGATCGAATTCGGGCAATTGGCACATCGCCTCAATCACCCGGTGATGTCCTTTGCGCTCAATGAGATGCCCGACCGAAAGGAGTGTTGGGCGGGTCAAACCGAGGGCGCGACGTGCTTCCTGCCGATCCAGTGGGTGGAACTGTTCCAGATCAACACCATTGCGCAAGACAACGACCTGCTCCGGTCTCGCACCGAGATCGACCAGGGCATGTTTAAGGGCAGTACTGACGGCGATCAAACCCGCTGCTTGGCCAATCGCCCGCTGTATGAGGCGGCGTGGTATTCGATAGCGTGGGATCAGGTTGACATCGGTACCGCGCGCGGTCGCGACAACAGGCAAGCGAAGCCGTTTTCCGATCCACGCCGCGGCGACGCCGTCCGGATACACATAATGAGCATCAATCGCATCAAAACCGATTTGCGCGTGCAGGCGCCGAATTAGCCCGATTGTGGCCGTGGCGAGCAGGGCGGGGCTCATCACCATGCCAATTCGCGGGATCACCGGGAAACGCGGGTGGTGCACGATGACGCCATGGCGGGTTTCGCATTGCGCGACCCGCGCATAGCGGCTCCATTGCCCAAAACACGGTGCCCACGAGGGAAAATAGGGCACAGGCGCGACGACCGTGCTCTCTACCTGGCCGCTTTCGACCAGGTGGCGCAACCGATTTTCGACAAAGATCCCATGGTTCGGCTGCTGGTCATTGGGAAACAAGGTCGTAAACGTAAGCAGCCGCAGTTTTGATTGGGGCGCTCGGCCACCGTCCCCGCAAACCGATGGCATCAGAGGGGGAGAAGGAGGGCGATCCTCGGCGAGTATGGGGACAGTATCGACGCTCAATCTGGCGCACCTTAGCTCATCGCTACTTTCGGGATAACTCAGCGAGGAGCTTTTCGGCGGCAGCCTTATCGTCAAAGGCCTTTGGGTCCTGAACAAGCTTCGTCAATATTTGCTGGGCTTCGTCGCGTTGCCCTGTGGCGTTGAGGGCGACGGCGAGATGATATTGGATCGTGGGATTTGCCTTGTCGCTAACGGCAGCCTGACGCAACAATCCGATGGCGTTGGTCGCCTGGCCCTCTTCAAGGAGAATCCATCCCAGCGTATCCGCGGTTTGCGGGACCGCCGGCGCAAGTATGTACGCGCGTTGGGCAACAGCCTGAGCCCGCGGGTCGCGAGCTTGCTGATAGAGCCAAGCCAGATTGTTTAGCCCGACCGGGTCGTCCGGTGTTTTTGCGAGGACTGCTTCAAGCTCCTGGGTCGCTTGGGAATACCGGTGCGCCTCAAGATCAAAGTTCACGAGCAGCGCAGCAACTGCCGTATCGTCTGAATGGGCCTTAAGCCAGTCCCGCAAGCCTACGGCGGCCGCGTCGGTTTGCCCTGATGCCGCCCTAGCGCGGGCGAGGCGTATCGTCAGCATCGCCGACGGATGTTGCCCGGATGCCTTGGCATAGGCCTCTACCGCTTTGTCGCGTTCACCCGCGGCAAAATAAGCGTCTCCCTCTAGCGCCGAGGCTGTTGGCAGGCTCGGATGGGCTTGCGCCAATTGTCGTGCCATCTCAACCGCTGCGGAGATGCCACCCTCCGCCTGTTCGATCGCAACTCTGTCCGCCGCCAGCTGAGGATTTTCTGGCGCCGATTTCATCGCCTGATCGATTGCTTGCCTCGCCCCTGAAAAATCTCGGGCGGCTACCAGAACCGCGGCAAGTTGGCGGTAAAAATCGAGATGCGTTGGTGCAATTTCGATCAGTCGCCGGTACGTCTGTGCGGCATTATCGTAAAGCCGCGAGAACCGTTTCAGCGCGCGCCCGCGCCGCGATGAGGACGATATCGGCTGGATTATTTGATTCGGTTGCTGCACGGGCGACCGCGAGAGCATCGTCCTTTCTGCCTGACTGAAGATAGAGGTCGATCAGCGCCGCCGTGATCTCCTTCTTTTGCGGAGCGGCTGTGCGTGCGGCTTCTACTGCCGCAATCGCTGCATCGGTTTTGCCGCGATGCAACAACAGGTTCGTGAGTTGGTTTAGTGCGACGGTATCATCAGGCTGTTTTGATACAATGGGACGCAAGATTTCTTCCGCTTCCCCGCTTTTGCCTTGTAGCTCGGCGACGCGCGCCAGGTTAAGCTGCCCTGGCTCAAAGTCGGGATATCGCTTTATCAAACCAGCAAAATCGGCGCGCGCGCCATCGAGATCAAACCGCTGCAATTTGATCAAACCTAAAAGGTTGGGTGCCACAGGGCTATCCGGCTGCGCTTGTTGCAGCTTTTCCGCCGCGCGGACAGCATCCTCCCAACGGCCGGCGCGAAGCTCGGTTAGAACCAGCAATTCACCAGCTGGGGTGGAAGGGGACAATTCAAGAGACTGTTCAAGGTCGGCGATAGCCTTGTCCGTGTCGCCGGCGCGCAGCCGGCTCGCGCCCAGCTGCAAACGCAACGCCGCATTGTCGGGGGCCGATTTGACGGCGGCGTCAAAAGCCGCTAACGCCGCGCTGGTGTTGCCGAGTTGCGCATAGGCCCTGCCCAGAAGGTCGAGCGCCGCTGCATCGGCTTTGCCATCCGCTTCAAACTTTGACAAAGCGTCAACCGCACCCGCCGGCCGTCGGAGCGTCATCTCAATCACCGCCAGCAGCTTCTGGCCAGCAAGGTCGTCAGGATTTCGAGCCGTATAGCGCCGTGCCGAATCTTCGGCCTGATTAAGCTCTCGCAGATTGTAAAGAACGAGTGCCTGTACGTAGTAACCGCGAGCGATTAACGGAATAGCCGCCGAAATTTTTTGCAGGTCTTCCCACGCCGCCTGAAAATTTTTTGCTCTAGTCGCTAGTATTGCGCGAAGGTAGATCCCCGAAACATTTCCCGGTTGTGCAGCAAGGATTGCATCAATATCAGCTTTGGCGGGTTGATCGAGACCCTTTGAAATCAAAATTTCCGCGTGTTCAAGCCGCGCCGGCAAAAGTTGCGGCTCATCGGCCAGCAGGCTTTCAATCAACGATTGCGCTTTTTCGGTGTCGCCCTTTAGACGCAATAGGTGTGCCTTTGCCAGGCGGACGTCTGCTGACTTCGGGTCAATTTTTAACGCTTGGTCGTAGAGAGCGTCGGCCGCGTCGAATTGGCGTTCCGACACGAGCAGGCCGCCTTCAGCGAGCAATGGGCGCGTCGATCCCGGCGCGAGAGTGTGTGCTTCTTGGAAGGAATGGTGCGCGTCATCTGGTTTTCCCAAAGCAATTTGCGCGGCGCCTCGGGAAACCAGCAGGCTTGCTCGCGCTGCGGCAGGCCCTTCGTCCGCTGGGAAATCTTGTAGCAGTTGTTTGTATTTCTGCTGCGCTAGGTACGCTTCGGCGAGGAGGGGTATTGTGTGCTCGGGATCGTAACCAGCTGCGCGCGCAATGCTGGCCTCGTGCTCAGCGGCCGCCGCCTCACCGAGCCTCAGCTGCAGCACAGCCAGACGATAATGAGCAAGCATATTTTGCGGATCGGATTGAACAGCGTTCTTGAGCTCAATCTCAGCCGCTTTCAACTGACCTTGCGCGAGCAGACGTTCGGCTTCGGCGAGGTGATCGGTGGCGGCAAACGCCAACGATCGTGCCGCGAACGCGGCCGCGATCACTAATATCGCTAGAGTTCGGCGGCTCACCTGAACTGACCTCCTTTAGGCAATCGGATTGACCTGAGGCGGCTATGCCGCTCCATTTGTCGATATCGGTTCGGGAAGCGCTCCGATGCCGTGCGCCTCCATCAGCGCGTAGAGTGTCGGGCGGCTGATCCCGAGCAATTTTGCGGCCGTCGCGACGATCCCATTAGTTTGCGCCAGCGCCTGCCGGATGGCCTCGCGCTCTGCTTTCGCGCGAGCCTTGCGAATATCAAGGCCAACATGGCCTTGTGTCGTCACCGACAATTCCAAATCGTCGGGCTCAATCAGCTCCCCCTCGGCCATGATAACCGCACGCTTCACCCGCTTTTCGAGCTCGCGAACATTTCCTGGCCAGGGATGAGCCGCAATCGCCGCTACGGCTTCTGCACTAAAGCCTTTGATTCGTCTTCCAAGTTCGTTTGAGAACCGCTTGAGAAAAAAGCTTGCGAGCAAAGCGGGGTCGCCGCTGCGCTCACGCAGTGGTGGGACCCGGATTGTGACCTCGTTCAAACGATAGAAAAGGTCCTCGCGAAATTCGCCGGTCTCTATCCGCGCCGACAGGTCCTGGTGTGTCGCGCAGATAATCCGGACATCAATGTCGATCGCTCGGCGGCCACCGATCCGCTCGATAACTCGTTCTTGAAGAAAGCGAAGCAGCTTCACTTGAAGCGACGGCGGCACATCGCCGATTTCGTCGAGAAAGAGGGTCCCATGCTGTGCAGCTTCCACTTTTCCGATGGTTTGTCGGATGGCACCAGTGAAGGCGCCACGCTCGTGTCCGAACAGCTCGCTTTCGAGCAATGTTTCGGGGATCGCCGCGCAGTTGATCGGCACAAACGGCTTTTTTGCCCGCGGCCCCAGTTCGTGGAGCGCATGCGCAAATAGTTCTTTACCGGTACCACTATCTCCCAAAAGGAGCACTGTGGCATCTGTCGCGGCCAGCCTATCGATGCTCCGGCAGAGTTTCAGCATGCTGTCATCGCCCGTGATCAGCCAACTGACGGGCGAGGGGACCGATTGCGCTCGCAGCCGCTCGTTCTCTTCCTCGAGGCGATGCATCGTGTAAGCGCGCTCGAGAATCACATTGAAGCACCGTGAGGTCGACTGGCTTGCGATAGAAGTCAAAGGCTCCGAGATGCACCGCTTCGAGGGCGTGTGTGGTCTCTTCGTTACCGGTTGCGACGACAATTTTGGTGCCCGGTGCGATCCTGAGCGCCTCTTGGAGCAGAGCCAATCCCTCGCTGGCCCCGTCGGGATCGGGAGGAAGGCCGAGATCAATAATCGCCACTGGCGGGCGCTCTCGGGCGATGATCGCGAGTGCCGCCTCCCGCGTGTGTGCCACGAACAGCTGATGTTCCGACAATGCCCAACGATACTGGCGACACAAACCGTCATCGTCCTCGACGATGAGGAGCTTGGGCTTGCTCATCCGGCCATCTCCTCTCCTCGGATCACCGAAGATTTGCTCGACTCCTGACCAACACAGGGCAGCAAAACCCGCATTGTCGTTCCAATGCCCGGGCGGCTCGATACGAGAATGTCTCCACCCGCCGCCCTAACAAGCTCACGGGCCTGATACGCACCGATACCAAAACCGTCGCCTTTTGAGGACCGGAGAGGCTGAAATAAGTCATCACGGATGAATTCAGCTGGCATCCCGGCCCCTCGATCGGCTATCTCGATCTCAAGTCGTAACGCATCATGACGCAGACGAAGTTGGACGTTGCCATCGGACGCCTCGATGGCATTTTGGCACAAATGGGTGATCGCGGAGCGGAACGACTCCGCGTCCATCGCCACCGCGGCCATTCCCCCATCATGTTTTACATCAATGGTGATGCCTTTCGACCGCTGCAACGTTGCTACCTCTTGGTTGATGAGGTCGAGCGGCATAATAAGCCCGTCGACTGCTGAGGCCCGGTGCGCCTGTAGCCGTGCCAACATCTTGTTCATCCGATCGACGGCGTTGCCGACAGTCGCGAGCACGTCCTCGTAAAATTCTGGATTATGGCGATGCTGCTGCGCATTTTGGACGATCAACGTTAACTGACTCACAACGTTCTTGATGTCGTGAACCACAAAAGCAAATCGACTGCTAAAATCATGTAAACGCCGCATGTCGGACAGGGTCTGAGCATGACGCTGTTCAGCAATGTGAATGGCCGCCTGGCGTGCGACGATGCGCAATAGATCAAAGGTTTCGCCGGTGAGTGTGGCTGGACCCCGCGGCTGTGCGAGAATAATAAATCCTAGCAGTTCGTCCTGCTTGGGAAGCGGGACAGCGAGCCAAGCACGCGAAATATCATCAAGCCAGTCGGGGCGGACCGTTGTTTGATCGAGTTCGAGAATCCATGTGCCGCCACGAAATAAAGCAACAAACGGGCTATCCGCCGGCTCGGCTGAGGCTACGGCAACATGATTCCATGACCCAGCCCATTGATAGGCGTTGCCCTCGAGGTCACGGACCCACAGGATACCGGCTGGACTATCGGCTATTTCGGCAACAGCGGAGATGACCCGCGTTTGCACCGAACTATGTTTGGCCGATAACAAATCAATGCTTTTCATCCACTCGCGCCGATAGTCGAAGCGGTGGCTGAAAAAATTGTCGGCTAAAAAACGCCGCAGATTGGATCGAACCGACCCTGAGCTTAGCATGACAGCGATGCCGGTCACGCCGGCGATCACCAATGTTACCTCAGCGAGATCGCCCCAACCAGGAGCGACGGCGCGCAGCAGCTCTCCGGTTAGGGCAAGTGCAAGCAGGAAAACGCCACCCGCAACAAGCGTCGTAGTGTGGAACACAACGGTGCGCGAAACATGGATATCGATCGCCCAATCGCGATTACGCGCGGCAGTCACTGCTAAGAGCGGTACTGCCGCGATGAGCACAATTGGCTTGCCGCTCCACAGTACCATGGAAATGCGGTGGAAAAGCAAAGCATCAGCGTAAAGCACGATTGAATAGGCAAAGATGCTGCCAAGTGAAATGCACAATAGATTGATATGCCAGCGCGAAATTGCTGCCGTGTTGCGGTACAAATTCTCCGTCAAGCGTGACGCCATAGACCCCTAGTGCGAGACTCGCCAAAAGATCTCCGGTTGATGGTCGTGCCGTGTTACTTTTTGCGATCAATGCAATCAGAAAAGATCCTATGATACGGAGGCGATTGTACTACCAACAAGTTAATAGCAGCCGAAATGATGGGAGTTTAGATCGAGAGTTGCGCGCTGCAAAACATAAAGAAGAAACGCTGCCCAACAGCCAGTGTTGGCGAGTTCGAGTACTCCCACGGTTGAGGCAGCGGGGCTGGTCCAGCCCATCGCGACGCATGACACGGCTGTTACAGCACAAGTCGCCGCCAGCCACCACCGCGTCATACTCGGTTGCTTAGACAGCAATAGCAGCAAGAGCAGAAAAGACATAGGCGAAACTCGCTGCGGTGAATAACGCTGCTGTATAAACGGTGGTCTCCATACAGGAGCCGCTAGCGCGCTCCTTTCTGGAACAATATGACCCGGATTGTCCGGAGTAAGATAGCTACGTCAAGCCAAAGACCACGATGTTTGATGTAATATAGGTCATAGCGAAGTTTGGTGCGAGCATCATCAACCGAGGCGCCATAAGGCGCATTAACTTGAGCCCAACCGGTAATCCCGGGTTTAACATAGGTGACGGGCGTCGTAATTCGGTAGGATCGCCACGAGCCTTTCAACGAAATAGGGTCGCTCTGGGCGCGGTCCGATGAAGCTCATGTCCCCACGAAAAACGTTCAATAATTGCGGCAGCTCGTCGATCCGGGTGAAGCGAATGAACCTCCCCACCCTGGTGATTCGCGGGTCATCTTGTTCTGCCCATTCGGGAGCCCCTATAGCCTCAGCGTCTTCACGCATGCTGCGAAATTTGAAAATCGTAAAGCGCCGCCCGTTAAGACCCACGCGCTCCTGTCGATAGAGTACCGAGCCAGCACTATCAAATTTGATCAACGCAGCGACGATCACCATCAAAGGGAGAGTGAATATTAATAAAAAGAACGCGATAAAAGGTCAAATGCACGCTGCCTGGCCCGCTCGATCCGACTAGCCCGAAAACCTTCAGGAGACAGAATCCAAGTGGGATCATCCGCGTCAACGTCGATCCAGCGCGCGTGTTGCTCCCCAAAGCTCGCCTCGGTCAAGACGTTGATGCCATTGATGCGACATTGGAGCAGAGAAGCATGCGGCAGTTTGCAGAGATCGCTCGACGACACCACTATGCCCCAGACCGGTCTCGCCGCAGCGCGACCGGGCAGAGGTCATTATTGCGCAACTGCCCGTCCTCACGGGTTTCGTCCAACTGGACGAACGCACAACCTCAAAGCGGGCCGCGTCGCCAGCGGAAAGACGATTGAGCAACGGTGTCGAATTTCCGGAGGTTAGATGACAAGTCGTCGCGACGCTCGAGCGCACAGCAGGGGGATAGATCGGAATTGGACCTGGAGGCGGAAAGTATGGACATTCGCCTTTACCTCCAAATGGATCCGATTTGAGACGCGATTGGAGGCTGAAGGAGAACACAAGTTACAGCGCTCATTACGATCAGCCCCATTCGCAATTTGAAGACTAGTATGCGCGAGGATTGTAACATTTTATGACTGATTTTATCAGATTGTAGCTGAAGTTTGGTGAAAATCGACCGGAAAGATGGTTAATACCATAATTTGATGTTGCCGTGGTTCGGAGTACTAAATGTGGGAATCCCTGCCATCCGACTCTAACCGGGGTGGGGCGATAAGTCGGCGCAAGCACTGTTCTGCCGCCCACAGGGCTTACGTCGCCAAGACCGGCAGCCGTCGCGTCGCCGTCGGCTATGACGGGTGGCCCACCTAGCCCGAGTTGGAGGCTGGTTGACGGGCTCAGCGCGCGAGGCGCCACTGTCGTGCGCATCGGGCGCGAGCCGATGCCGATGCTGTACTACCGAGCCGATGCCGATGCTGTACTACGCTGCGACGACCCTTGGCGTCGGTCTCGATATAATGGTGACCGGCTCAGCACAACCCGCCGAGCCACAATGGCTGCAAGAGGGGGTTGGCCGGCAGGCCGCTTTATGCCGAGGCGATCCAGGAATTTGACCGCATCGCGCTGACGCCCGATGACACGTCCGCCCCACCGGCCGGGTGGGAGAGCACGCCATCGCCGAGGATTACACAGCGCGGTAGCACACGATTTCGACGAAGGGCGCGCGCTGAATGTGGCGTGGGACCCCGGCAACGGCGCGACCGGCGATATCGTGGCGGCGTTGACCGCGCGGCTTCCGGGCGCGCATCACCTGATCAATTCGGCGATCGACGGGAATTTCTTGGCGCACCACCCCGATCCGACCATCCCGAGAACCTGGTCCAGCTGCAGGCAGACATGGCGCACCTCAGCTGCGAGCTCGGCATCGCGTTTGACGGCGACGGTGTGGTCGACGCCAAGAGGCGCATCCTGCGGCGCGACCAGTTGATGATCCTGCTGGCGCGCGACATACTGCAACGCCATGCGGGCGGACCGATCCTCGCCCACGTCAAGGCAAGTGATCTGCTGTTTGCCGAAATTGCCCGCGCCGGAGGCAAGCCGGTGATGCTGCCCAGCGGCTGCGCCGGTGCGGTGCCGAGGTCATCGATATCGACGGGGTACGGGTGAAAGGCCACGATGGGTGGTGGCTGGTGCGCGCGTCGAACACCCAGGCGGTCATCGTCGCCCGCGCCGAAGCCTCGACCGAAGCCGGGCTCGTCCGGCTCAAGGAGGAGATCGTCCGGGAACTCACCGAAAGCGGATTGCACGTGCGGCTCGACTAGGCGTCAGTCGCCGCATTTGCGGGCGCGATTGCGGTAAAGCGGTCGGACCCTTTTGTCCGGTTGGCAGACAATCCCGTAATCTTGAGCAGGTGGTGAACTATAGATGGCGACAATTCGCGGGGTGGTTGCGTAGCCGGTGAGTTGGTCCGTCGGCTTTAGGCGGCCGGCGCGGCGCAACGCCCACTTTCCTGGTTAGCTTCGGTGCCTAAGGCGTGCGCCCGGCGCGTCATTGTTTAAAAACTCAATCCCTGCGAGGTCGAAGGCACGGATTATTTGTGAAAAGCGTTCGGGTTCGAGGTTGAGTTACCCCACGCTCGAAATCGGCAATCGTTTTTTTTGTTGATTCCCTGACTGGTCGACGAGATCTCTTGCGACCAGTTGAGGAGAGCCCGAGCGGCTCGGCATTGGGCGGGGAGGATCGTCATAGGCGCAGCAACAGGCGCGATCCTACATTAATGATGTTGACAGCACCAAGTTCGGCACATACATTATGATGTAGTTTTAGCTTGAGGCATGATCCATTGCTTGTGTGAATTCTCCCAATCAAACCGCCCTACTGATCGTCTAACGCGGCTATCGTTCTTCCGGGTCGGAATGCCCGGGTTTTAGTCCGACCCCAGCCTGGCTTCTATGTCATGCGGCGGGGTCGGGGCGGTCCGATAGCCCCAGCGATGATCTGCCAACTCTGTCCGATGGTCCTGCCGCAGCCCAACGCTAGCGGTGGCCCACACCCCGAGGACTGGTGCCGTCCGCTAGACCGCTCGCCTGTTTTGCGAGCGCAAATCAACGGCAAACCTGTTCCCATCGATCGCGTTTGGACCGCCCGCTCGCTGCGGCGAGTTAGCGCGACCGAATATGCCTTTCGGATAGGGCCCTTGCGGCAATGGGCTTGGTCTGGCCCGTCCATGCCAGAAGCTAACCCCGACCGCCCGGTCAATCTCGCTAGCCTTCCCCCGCTGTTTTGAGGAAAAGCGCATGCACGAAGCCTTAATATCGCTAAGCGAGGCTCCTGGGATCGGCCACAATCATGCGGCGGCAGAACCTGATCCTGTTGCCAGTCATAAAACGCCATCTCGACACGAGCTATCGAGACCTTGTCTCTCGCTTTCTGGATCTGGAGCAAGGCTGCGCTCGCGTCCCCGACCAGATTGACAGTGAGGAAGAAGCCGGTCTCGTCACCGATTTCATCGCGCAATGTCAGGCGCATTTGCGCCAGGTCGAAACTGCGCACAAGGTCGAGAAGGCCCTGTTCCTGCAAGGCGGGCGCACCGTTGACGGATTCTTCAAACGGCGCTGTGAAAGTTTGACCAGCGCGCTCGTCCCGGTCTTCACCCGCCTCAAGGCCTATCGTGACAGGCGAGAGGTTGCGGCAGCCGAGCGGCATCGCGCGTTGCTCGCAGCGGCCGAGAAGGAGGCCACGCGGGCGGCAGAACATCGTACCGAAGCCGAACGACTAGCCGCGTCTGAAAGCCCGGCGGATCGCAATCGTGCAGCGCAGTACCATGCCCTTGCCGATGCGACCGCCGAAAGTGCTGACGCAATGGTCCGTGAAGCCACTGGCTGTTTGGAGCCAATCCGCATCCAGGGGGACTACGGCGCCACCGCGTACATCACGCATAGTTGGAGCTTTGATGTCCTCGACCTGAACGCCGTGCCGCGACGCTATCTCGTCCTCAATGCCGAGACCGTGCGGGCGGCCATCACCAAAGACGGTGTCCGGGACATCCCCGGGCTCAAGATCTTTCAGACCGAAAGTCTCCGTGTCCGAGGCGTTGCCTGATGCCCGATGACCACCAACTACGTCGACGGCGAACTCGACGCACGGTCGCATCGAGACACAATGGCTCGGTGCCCGAGTATCTCCAGCCGGGCTCAGTCGCTGCCGTCCGCGAACTAGCTGAGCTCATCGCCGCTGCGGAATGGGCGCCCCCCTGCTACCGTGGCGACGACGGCCATTACCTCAAAGAAAAGATCGTGCTGGGGATCATGCACGGGGCCGCTGTGGGCCTCGGCCCCTTTGCTGCCGTGCATGCGATCGCGGTGATCGACGGACACCCGACCATCTGGGGCGACGGCGCCCTCGCCCTCGTCGAGCGCTCAGGCCTGATCGAAGACATGCGTGAAGACTACGTGGCCGACCGCAGAAGAAGGCGTTACCGCGATCTGCACAATGCAGCGGCGTTCATGGCCGACGCCGATAGCCCGCCGCTTTTCCACAGCCATGGCGGAAGGAGCAGGGCTCACGCGAAAGGAGGGCCCCTGGCAAACCTATCCGCGACGCATGTTGATGATGCGGGCGCGCTCCTGGGCGCTGCGCGATGGCTTTGCCGATGTCTTACGCGGCCTGTCGATCCGCGAAGAGGTAGAAGATTATGCTGTCGTCGTGACGCCGTCGCCCGAGCCAGCGCTAACCGGATTTCCGTGTCGGCCATTCCCGCTCATAGAGCGTCCCGCTCCTCGACCCCGCTTCGCCGATTACATGGCGCGCCAGACGAGTGACGGCGGAACCAACCGCTCGACGCGGCCTCGCTTCACGGCTCAATGTCCTGATGGTGCCGGGCAGGGGCTCGATGCACTTACGGAAAGATTGACCGCCACAGCGCGCACGGCGAGGTCATTGTCGGGTGATCCCGTTGCGGAATCCGGCGATCCTCTTCCGCTGGCCAGTAGCACCAATCCAGCCGAATTCGCGGGAAGACGACAAGAACGATACTGCCAATGAGGCCGGCACATTGGGCAAGGGCAGGGGGCAATGCGAGGTGGCCACTGTCCCGCCTGGCGTCGCTGTGACCGTTGTACCTGGCGAGAGACAGGCGGAGGCAACCTGCGCACTCATCGACGTCGACGGCAACTTTGTCGAGGTCGAGGATCTGGATGCCTTGCGTAAGTCTTTTGATCAGCTCTTCGCGGACCGGTGCCTTTCGCCCGATCAGGTGGTGGGCCTCTGGGAGTCTAATAAAGCCGCCAGGACTGATCTTGAGAATGCCTTTGGGAAGGCTGCCCTCGATGAGGCCGAACGTCGCCTCGCCAATGCGGAAGAAGAGCGCCAAGAACGCTCTGCAGCTAAGATTGGGCAGGTCGGACGCTCGGCGGTCCGACCGAGACGAGATCGAGCTAAACCGATCGGCCCTTCGAGCGACCTTAACGGCATGGCAGTCGACCCATCATGGACCGATGCCAAACTCCTGCAACTTTATCAATCTCGGTTGGCCTCCCTGAAGCTGCGCCGCGCAAGCGCCGCCGCCTTTGTCGAGTTCCGCGATGCTAATCGCGAGATCGAAGCGAGACTGCGCGAGAACTCATCGCACCTCATCGCCGATATCGAGGCGATTTATGCCTGGGCGGCGCGGCGCGCACGCTGATGACTTATGCGATGGCACTTCCGCGCAAACTAAGGCTATCAAAGATGGGCGCGCGGCCGCCCATCCGGACAATTTGGCCGCGCCATCGCCGTTGGGTAAGGGCGCATGGCTGCTGCGTTCCTCACTGTCCGGCGATGGGAATTGAGTTCGCGCATCTGCGCTCGGCCGCTAACGCCGGCATCGCGCGCAAGCCGCATGACGCCTTTGGCGTCAGCCTATGCCGCGTCCATCATGAGGAGCAGCACCGTATCGGCACCATCAGCTTTGGTCAGAAATACCACGTCGACCTGTGGGCGTTCGCCGCCGAGTTTGCGCGACGAAGCCCCGACCAGGCGATGCGCGCGTCGCTCAAACTCATCGCAACTGATCAAAGCAACGTTGATTAAGGCGATGCATTGCCGACGTCCATCCAGGCCCGGTCGAGGTGACGATCCACGTTCAACCATCGAACGGCTGCGGATAGCCTCACCCCCGCAACTCCCCTTACAGCTGTTCGGTCCTTTCTGGGAGCGTTGGATTGCGGCTGCGGCGGATGCTGCCGCATGCCCGGCTGATTACGTCGCCGCGCCCCTTCTCGCGCTGGCTTCGGTCCTGGTTGGTAACGCGCGTTGGGCGCAAGCGACCCCGGGCTGGGCTGAGCCACCGCACCTTTGGCTCGGCGCCGTCGGTGACAGCGGCACGGGAAAGAGCCCAGGCGCCGATTGCCTCCTCGGCGAAGTGTTGCCCGCGATCGAAGATCGCATGCTTGCGGATTACCCCGATCGGCTCCACGAATGGTTCGCTCATTCCGAAATGAACAAAGCCAGCTGGGTGCATTGGCGCCGTGCCAACCGCGCGGCGCCGCGAGGTGATCTTGCGACGCCAGCGCCGCCGCCTCCCTTGGAGACCCCGCAGCCCCAGGCGCCGCGGCTACGGCAGAACGATGTTACCGTCGAGAAAGTCGCCGATCTGCTCGCCAAGGCTGCGCCTAAAGGACTCCTGATCGTTCGCGATGAGCTCGCCGGTTGGATCGCCGGGATGAATGCTTATCGCGGAGGTGGGCGTCAGTTCTGGCTCGAGGCTTATGGGGGCCGCCCCTATCGGGTGGAGCGCAAGTGTGACCCCAATCCGATCGTCGTGCCGCGCTTGGCCGTTGCGGTATATGGCGGAATTCAACCCGAGCGGCTTTCGCCGTTCCTGGAAGGCGTCGATGACGGCCTCATCGCTCGCTTTCTCTGGGTCTGGCCCGAAGTCATCCCCTTTCGCCTTAGCCGATCCGCGCCCGATATCAGGTCCGCCATTCGCGCGCTGGACCGGCTGCGAGAGCTTGATCTGTCGCAGGGAACGCCCGCCTCACCCGTAATGATGCCGCTTGCCGACGATGCGCGTCAGATCATCGAACTGTTTGGTCGGCGCATGCAGGACGAACAATTTTCCGCTCAGGGACCCTTGCGCTCCGCCTTTGGCAAAGCGAGGGGCCAAGCCCTTCGCCTTTCTTTAGTCCTGGAAATGCTGTGGTGGTGTGGTGAGGAAGGAGCATCCCCTCCAGCGACACGGATAAGTGCACCGGCGATCGAGGCGGCCTGCCACCTCGTGGCTGAGTATTTCATGTATACGGCAAATAAGTACGTGCGATTCAAGCCGTATGCGGCCTCATCATAATCCTGGCCCATTTGCTGGGTAGGTCGCCCGTTGTACGGACGCGCCAACCGCACATCCTATTTTCGGCCCGCGGCGTTTCGCCAAGAAGTGACCGGCCGAGCGTGCGGGGCGGGGGGAGCCTGCGTGCCGCTGCGTCGTGCCCCGTACAAGGCCTACTCTCTCGACCGGTTGCACGGGTTCGCGCTGCCCGACGACGTGACGGCAACCATGAGGAGCGTCTCTTGTCCAGCCATGTCGGGGCCGGACGGCGTTTGCGCGGGCTACACGCAGGTACCCAATTGCCGCTCATGCCCATCAACCGGCCCGCCGAAATCTTGGCCCGCGCTGTCCGTCGCCACTGAGAGATGATTGACGCTCCAGGGCATTCGTGCCGGCTGGTTCCCCGCAACCCTCCATCCCTCAGGAATCGCGCGTTTTGCGTAGCTGCGGACTTCTCTCTCGCGGATGACGCTAGACTGACAAATAGCAATAAAACGTGACAAGGTAAAAATACTTTGCCAAAGAACCCGCACCTCGGAGAAACGTTTACGTGTAGACGCGCCGCGAGAAACGGTCGACGACGCGCGTAGCGAATGGACTTTCTGGAGAAAATAAAATGGACGGCAGCGGCCGGATATCGAATAAGGGGGAGAAGAAAAATTATCGCCATAGTCGTCTAAACGCAGTTAAACATGGGGTGCTATCTGAGAATGCGGTGCTGCCATGGGAAAATCGCGCTGAATACGATCAGCTTCTCAGAGAATGCAAGGACGAGTATCACCCCGAGGGGCCAGTAGAGACGCATTACGTAGAAGAGATTGTCGGGACCATTTGGCGCAAACGACGGTTGCAGCGTGCGGAGCAGGCCGCTTATATGCGGGGCTTCCAACGGGTGATCGAACAATTCGGTAAGACGAGCAAAACCGCTCTCAGCTTTGTCGCACCATACAGCGACGGCCTTGGCTCGAGTGCGATCGTGACTGCGACGGAAGAACAGAAGACAATTACGTTAAATAAACTGAATGAAGAACAGCGATGCGCGTCAGAAGCAATAAATATTTTGCGCAAAGGTGGCGCATTCGATTGCGCATTCGCTCAATTAAGTAAGCGACAACAAAAAGAATGGGAAGCAAGTCGGCAGCAACAAAAAGATAGTAACGACCAAGAGTCTTCTGGACATATACAGGACGCGATAGCTCTTCTAGTCCTTCTTTACCATCTATCTTGCGGATATCGAGATGAAAAATACCAAATTAAGTATCAATCAGAAATTCAAGAGCAGGTGTTTGGAGAGTCCGTTGACATCGAAGCCCTTGATGGATTGGCCCGCCAACAGGGTTCGCCTTGATCGAAAACTGGAGCGTGACCTTTCGACGCTGTTACAACTCAAGAATCATCGTTCAAAGCTGCAAAGCCTTCGTCTCGAGGTGATCGACGGCCAGTAGGCAAGATTTTTCCAAACGGATTTGTAAATCCGAATTATATCAAGAACATAAGATTATCAACCGACCGAAAGCTAAACGAACCAGGTGCCTCCGCCGTGACAGACGTTTAGTGCGGCGGTGCGCTGAGCGCGTCAATTGCGCAAAGCCAATTCGGTGCAAAATGCGCCCGACACTGAACCGTCGGGAGCGGTGCACCTCCGCCTGAATCCAAATGAGTCTGACTTTTTGCCGAACGGATTTTTGATGCTTTAAGCTGTTTTTGCGAAACGGAAGCCGTCTTTGGCATAGTGTTGCCAGATGCAAGCGGCCGGGAAGGTTCGGTCCCCGCGTCGTGATGAGATAGAATCCGGAACGTATAGGTCAATCAGCTTGTGCTGCTACTCTGACGTATGGGCGGCGATGATGGAAGCGGATGAGAAAGCGCGCATGTCTCGCTATAAAGTGCGGGTACCCCGCTATAAAAAGAACATAGCGTTGCTCCGCAAAATGGCGGAGATAGAGGAACTTGATGGTTTCAAAGCCCAAATTCTAAGTGTTGCTGAAAGTTATGTGAAACTTATCGAAAGCATCGAGCGATGGATAGAGTCATTAGAAAATAAATCTTCATCCTCGGATTTGGCTGATCCGGGGGCCTGATTTTTGCCCGGGGTCCACTGACCTTGCCCCGTTATGTCCTCAGTCAGAACCAGCATCCATTCTAATCGTGGTCCCGTTGGGACCGGGCAGCAAACTCCTTCGGGGTAGCCCCGCCGAGGCCGGTATGGGGTCGGTGGCCATTATGACCGATGAGCCACGCCTTGCTGATCCGGCGCCCCATCGGCACGCCACGGAGCACGTGCTCGTTGAGCACTCGTCGCGGAAGCGACCGTTGAGGCTTTCGACGAAGGCGTTTTGCACCGGCTTGCCGGCAATGTAATGCCAACCGACGCAGTGATCCTTCTACCGGCGCTGCATGGCGTGCGAGGTCAAGAAGATCGTGCCCCATGGCGTGGTGTAGGAGCGCGGGGTCGCTCCGGGTCTCCGGCGGGTCTGGCCGGTTTTGTCAGGCGGCCACGGCGGGCAGCTTGACGAAGGGATCGTCGCTTAACGGCGCCATGGTTTCCAGCGTGATGTAGCGAGCGCGTTGCACGGCCCATTCGTCATTCTGCTCGAGAAGGATGGCACCGACGAGCCGGACGATGGCCTCGTCGTTGGGGAAGATGCCGACGACCTCGGTGCGGCGCTTGATCGCCGTTCACGCGCTCGATCGGATTGGTCGAGTGCAACTTGGGCCGATGCGCCGGCGGGAAGCTCATGTAGGCGAGCACGTCGCTCTCGGCCTCGTCCATCAACTCTGCGAGCTTTTTGACCCTTGGGCGCAGCTGGTCGGCGACCTGTCGCCACTGGGTCCTGGCGGCCTCGGCATCGTCCTGGGCAAAGGCGGTGCCGATGAAGGCCGCGACGACGCGACGGCCCTGCTTGCCGGCATGGGCCAGCACGTTGCGCATGAAGTGGACGCGGCAGCGCTGCCACGAAGAGTTCAGAACCTTGGCGATGGCAGCCTTCAGCCCTTCATGGGCATCCGAGACGACCAGCTTGACGCCGCGCAGGCCGCGCCGGGCGAGCTTGCGCAGGAAGTCGGTCCAGAAGGTCTCGGCCTCCGACGCGCCGATCGCCAGGCCCAGCACCTCGCGCCTGCCGTCGCCATTGACGCCAACCGCGACGATCACCGCGACCGAGACGATGCGACCGTCGCGGCGCGCCTTCACATAGGTCGCGTCCAACCAGATATACGGCCACTCGCCCTCCAGGGGTCGGTCGAGGAAGGCCGCGATCTTGCCGTCGATCTCGCCGCACAGCCGGCTGACCTGGCTCTTGGAGATGCCGGTCATCCCCATCGCCTTGACCAACTCGTCGACCGAGCGCGTCGAGACGCCCTGGACATAGGCTTCCTGGATCACCGCCGTCAGCGCTTTCTCCGCCATCCGGCGCGGCTCCAGGAAACCCGGGAAGTAGCTGCCCTTGCGCAGTTTCGGGATGCGCAGTTCCACCGTTCCGGCGCGGGTCTCCCAATCGCGGTCCCGATACCCGTTGCGGTGGGTGATCCGATCGATGCTGCGTTCGCCGTGCGCCGCCCCAGTCTGGTTCTCGACTTCCAGTTCCATCAGCCGCTGCGCGGCGAACCCGATCATCTCGCGCAGAAGATCGGTATCCGAACTCTTCTTCAAAAAGCGCCTGAAGGCTCATCATCTCATCGGTCATCGTCGGGTCCTCGGTTCGGTGGAAGGGAGCCAACCGAAACCCTACCGAGACCTGCGATGACCACCGCCGTGGATAAGTAGCCCGCCGCCAAACTCTCAGAGGTCGCTGCGGCGGGCTACTTACCCACAGGTCCTACACCACCCCCAGGGACACGAGCGTCAAGAGAGCGTCAAGAACCTCGCGGTTTTACCGGGATTTACAATTCGATAGCCAGGGGCTGAGATGCGCGGTCAGACGGCATTCTCGACCTTGATGAGCGGTTGAGCTCTCGGCGAAGGGCGACAACAGCGTGAGGCGGTTGAGTGCGGTGGTCGATTTTGAGCTGCTTCGGTCAGATCTGGAGCAAGCGGTACCGCGTTCGACCTGGGCGAAGGCCAGCCGGCGTTTGATTATATAGGGGCCGATCGGCCTGTTCGTCCTGCACTATCGGCATCGCGCCGCGAGGACCGAGATGCGGTCTGGGCCGAGGCTAGGCGCGCGCCGAAGTTGTGGGCTGACCCGTGTTTTTTCTTATTGCACGTTATACGAAACTAATTTGTAAGAATTTGAAGATAATTGAGATAGCACGTCGCGTGCCGGGCCGTCCTCGCACGGAGACGGACAACAATCGAGGTGAAGCTTCCATGGCGCACGTGCGTAAGAGCCTCCATCCCTTCGGTCATCTGCCGTTGCCCGGGCAGCATTGGGTGGCGCGCCGTAAGGCTAGGCTTGTCGCCGCTGTGTTGGACGGGGAACTCACCCGCCTAGAAGTCTGCCAGCGGTATCAACTGACACTGGAAGAATTTCAGAGTTGGGTCACGGCGTACGAAAGATATGGCGTGCCGGGTTTGCGCGCGACACACCTTGGAATCTATCCGCGCTACATCGCTGATCGCGACGTGCCACCCGACTTTCGGCCGCCAGCGGGCAAAGTTCCCACCTGATTAGATACTTCCCGTGGGGCGGCGAAACCCTGGTGGCGAGAACTGTTACGCGAAGCGCAATGAGGGGTTAGAGGTGGCAGAATGGCGGCGATACACTACACGGTTAGGGCACGCTGGGACGACGAGGCGAAACTCTGGTCGACCGACGGGGACGACATCCCAGGGCTCGTTTGCGAGGCCGGGAGCTTTGACCAGCTGGTTAAGGTCGTGCTCGACCTGGCGCCGGCCCTGCTGCAGGTGAATGGTGGCGAGGCGTCGGACGTGGTCGACATCAAGGTCGTGGCGGCAAGATTTGGTCCAGCCCGCTGACCCTGCGTTGGTTTAGCGTGCCATGGTCGAAGCTTCACCTTTACGGTTTTTGTGATTTTTTTATTAACATGATCGCGGCCTGGTTCAGCATTTCGACATGGCGCTGGTGCATCATCTGCGCGCAATTTCGCGCCTTTCTCGGTCTGCCGCACATGAATCATTGGTGTCCGCCGGCTCGATCAGCGGCTTCGGAAGCGATCACGACGCGCCAGCTCATTTAGTACCCGAATTATGGCGTCCGTGATGTGCCGCAGGTAACACTCTGTTGCCACGCTGGGTTTCGCGTGCGTGTCCAAAACTTCTGCGGGCCGCTCCGCGCGCAATTCCCGGAGGCGGGTGCGTATCGCGGCAAAGTCATCCGCCAGACGCTGACTAAAAGACAGAGACTCCACACCATGGCAATTGACGTAAGCCGCGGCAAAATCGACAAAGCGGTCGGAGCGATTGGTTCCGAATTTAGTTAAAGATGTGTCAAAAGATAATGCGAAGCGCTATCAAGCCGGCACGACGCCGCTCCGTAAAGGTCAGGCCCGTGCGCCTTTGCCCGTTGCCGCTACGGCCTTGACAAGTTCCAGGAAGCGCTGCCGCAACCCGGTCGTTCGCGAAGCTTTAATAGCAGCGCGTAGTTCGATCGTCTCAGGCTGCTCCAGACGCGCCGTCCCTCGTGACCGACCTGCGAATTAGCAAAAAAGAAAGAGATGGGGACGCGGAGGGCGTCGGCGATCACGGAAAGCCGCGAGGCGCTGACGCGATTGGCACTGAGCTCGTACTTCTGCACCTGCTGAAACGTCACACCGAGCCGGTTTGCTAAGGCCTCCTCGCTCATGCCGAGAAACAGCCGGCGCGCGCGAATGCGCTTCCCGACGAGAACGTCGATCGGATGCGGTACGCCACTGCCACGCCCGTGTTTGCCCACCTCACGTTGAGGTGAGCTGGCCCCAGAAAACGAGGGTGGAGCCCTACCCCTAGGAAGCGCCAATGGCGCGGGAGCAGGAGATGAAACAGACACGCAAGAAGCACGGAGCGTCGTTCAAGGCGACGGTGGTGCGGCTGGCAGCGATCAAAGGGTGAGCGGACTATCGCCGAGCTGGCGAGCGCGTATGGGGGTTCACCCGAACCGTTCTTGGGGCGAGTCATCTGGACAAGGTACAGCGGCGCCTCGAGCTAACGGAAGGGCGGTTACTGCTACCAGAGGTTCGGGCCATTCGGATTGTCGGCGCTGGTCACATTTCCAACCAATGATTAACCTCCAGTTGACACGCGCCAAACACCGGCGAGGCCGACCGATTGAAAGAGCCCGTCACGGAGATCGTCGCCGCCTACGTGGGCAAGAACCGTGTTGACCCCGATCAGTCCGGCCTTGATCACGTCCGTGAGCGAAGCGCTCGGCACCCTGAGGCGCCTCGCTTAAGTGTCAGGTCGTAGGATGCGATCCATTTCCCGCATCACCTCGACTGACAGCAAGCCGTGCTCCCACAGTCGGATGAGCTTAGCGGTCTGGGCCAGTCGATAACGCCGAAGACGCTCCTCGTAACTCGCGTGATCGGGCAATCTGCCGCACCGTGCCTCCACTGCGGCGTAGTCTCGGAAACTGGGAATAATCCTAAGCATCGATGCCGCGTCGGGCCCAAGCGCCGCCGGCTCCATCACACGCCATTGCAGCGGCGAATGCGAAATTGCGAATTACCCGTCTCATATGTTCCCCCAATGTGCTTCGTTAGCCCTGGCGCATTGCGTTCGAGCAAGATGAATGCCAAAGGTAAATGTCGCATGATTATAGGCACGTACGGAAGCTATCGTGAGGCATGTGTAAGGTTTTTCGGACAGCTAGCACCGCCGAGCCGAGTAGTTCGCCCACACCGTTGAGCCTGTTGACGGACGAGGACGGCGCGACTGCAATTGAATACGGTGTCATCGCTGCCTTGACCACGGTCGCAGCCGTCACCGTCATGGGCACTATTGGCACGAATCTGAGCAGCACCTTCAACACCGTCGCCAACAGTCTCTAACCGGCGCGGTGACACATGCATTGAGGAGGACGGGTCACCCAATCTGTCGATGGCCTGTCCAATTCCAAATAGGTCAACCACGCGCGCCGGAAGAAGGCACTGAATGAACCGGACCGTCAAGAACGCGACCGTACGTGCGTTCCATTACGAGACCCTCGATAGCCTGAAGGCTCATCTCGATGCCTTCATCACCGCCTACACCTTCGCCAAGCACCTTAAATCGCTCGGTGGCGAACACCTTTTCAAGCCATCTGCGATGCCTGAACGAAAGACATCTATCTCTTCATCATCAGCCCGTACCACCTCATTCCGGGACTACACAACTACCGGAAACCGCTTCACGTACTGCGCGGACTCTGCAGCGACTCGAGCGTCGACCTCGGCTGGTGGGGCTCGTCCCACGTTTTCAGCGCCGGCTGGTGCCGCCGGTGCGCCCGGCCTTCGGCAGGGGCGCCTTTCTCGCCGTTATCGGCTCGAGCTTATCTCGAGATCCCGGCTCAGTTCAGGAGGTGGACTTGGATACCGCCGTCCTGCCAATCGAGCCCAACCGCACCCAATGGAGCTGCGCCGGTGAGTTGGCCGCCCGCTATGTCGTAGACCTCGAAGGCACCACTGCTCTGATTGCGCAGGACCATGTCGGTCGAGTCCGCGCCGTTACACGCGCCGAATCCAGTCACCTGCCAATCCAAACCCACAGCTCCAATTGAGCTCGCCGCCGCGACCCCATCATTCCTGATAGTATAAAGCTCGAACATGCCCGTAGTGGTATTGCGCAGCATCATGTCGTCGGTGCCATCCCCATTCAAATCGTTGACGCCGACGAACTGCCAATCATTTCCGACCGCCCCCATCGCGTGAGCTGCGACGAGCTGACCGTTTTTGATGTCGTAGTCCTCGAACATCCCCGTGCCAGCATTGCGCAGCAGCATGTCATCGGTACCATCGCCGTTGAAGTCGCCAAACCCCTGAACCTGCCAATCCAGCCCAACCGCGCCGATTGCGTTCGCGCCGGTGACCGCATTGTTGTTGATGTTGTTGTACAGGACGAAACTTCCCGAGTCGCTGTCGCGTAACATCATGTCGGTCGTCGTGCTGGAGCCATTAAACTGGCCAAAGCCGGCCAACTGCCAGTTCGATCCGACCGCTCCGAGGTTCGCGACACCAATAACGCTGTTATCACTAATCGCGTAAGCTTCGAAGACACCCGAGGTGCCGCTGCGCAGCATCATTTCATTGATGGTCGGCGTCGCAAAACTGCCAAACCCGAGGAACCGGAAGTCGGAGCCGACCTGACCGAGCGGGGCAGCAGCCAAGATTGCATTGTGGCCGATGTTGTAAATCTCGTATTGGCCCGATGCTTGCCGCAGCACCAAGTCCGCCGTTGTACCGGCAGGCGGAAGGGGAGTGGGAGACGGTAAATCCGAAACGCCGGGAACGGCAGCTGCCGGATCGGTTGCACCGTCGGAGACGCCGTCGCCTGTGAGGTCTGCCGGCTGCAGCGGTGCGGCGAGTGAAGAATTGACATCGCTGTTGAAAAAACTAGCGTCGATGCTGGAGATGCCCCGCAGCACGATGGTGGAGCCATCGCTCAGGGCTATTTGGGTATCCTGCCCGCCATTGATCAGCGTCGAGTGCGCCAGCGCGTTGGCCGGCGGGTCCGTCGTCAAATCGATCCTGTCCCCGTTGAGCGGATCGAAGCCGATGACCGTATCGTGATGAACCGCGCTGCCGTCGAGCAGCGTGACATTGCTGACCGTAAGGAAGATGACGTTGTTGCCGCCACCGCCATCGATGGTGTCGTCGTTGCCTAGGACGCCAATAAAATCATCGCCGACGCCCGCGGTCACCATGCTGTTTCTGCCGAACGACCAGATGACGTCGCCACCGTCTCCGCCGATGATAAGATCGCCGTTGCCCGCCGTCTCGAGCCGATTATTGCCGCTCCCGCCAGTGACGATATCGTTGTTCCCCGAGGCAATTATTGTGTCGTTCCCGTCGCTGCCGGCGACAATGTTGTTGTCACCATAAGCGGCGAGATAATCGTCGCCGCCCAGCCCGTTGATCGTCTGGTTGCTGGCATTGTCGATAATGGTGTCGTTGCCGGATGTGCCAAGGACCAGGGCGTTGTTTGGGTCTATGATCAGGTTGAGAAGTGAGGATGGATCGCTGGTGTTGCCGGCGGGATCTGTCTCCGTCGCTGAAATTGAATGGGTGCCTGGGCTCAATGTCCCGAGTGTGAACGACCAGGAGCCGCTGGGCGACACGATGAGGGAGCCGACCGTGGCCATGCCGTCGAACAGCATCAGCGTGTCGCCGGCCTCGCCGGTGCCGTCGATCTTGGGCTGGGCGACGTTGGTGATGTCGTCGCCCAGCGTGCCGTTGTCGGTCGACGGGTCGAGCGCGAGGCCGGACGGCTGGGGCGGCGGCACCGTATCGATGGTGAGCGCCAGCACCGCCGAGGCGACGCCGGTGTTGCCGGCGGCATCGGTCTCGGTCGCTGTCAGGCTGTGCGACCCGTCGGCAAGCGTCGTCGTCGTGATCCGCCAAGTGCCGGCGGCGGCGACCGTGCCGGTACCGACAACCGTGCTGCCGTCTGACAGCGTCACCGTATCGCCGGCTATGCCGTGGCCGTCGATCTTGGGCTGGGCGACGTTGGTGATGTCGTCGCCCAGCGTGCCGCTGTCGGTCGACGGGTCGAGCGCGAGGCCGGACGGCTGGGGCGGCGGCACCGTATCGATGGTAAGCACCAGTGCCGCCGAGGCGGCACTGGTGGTGCCTGCGGCGTCGGTCTCGGTCGCGGTCAGGCTGTGCGACCCGTCGGCGAGCGTCGTCGTCGTGATCTGCCAAGTGCCGTCGGTGGCAACCGTGCCGGTGCCAACAACCGTGGTGCCGTCGAACAGCGTCACCCTATCGCCGGCTATGCCGTGGCCGTCGATCTTGGGCTGGGCGACGTTGGTGATGTCGTCGCCCAGCGTGCCGCTGTCGGTAGACGGGTCGAGCGATAGCGTTGATGGGGTCGATACTACGCCGTTCTCGACGTCGAACAGCCATATGCCGGCCTGGCCGGTATTTCCGAGTGTTTGCGGCAGCGCCTGGAGAGCGCTTTGGTTGCCCGATTGCGGGAGCTCGAAATAGTTGGTTCCGTTACCGGCGCTGTATCCGGCGCGTGCCGGGGTGCCACCCAGCCCGTCGCGCCCGCCGCTGGCGTCACCGGAAACCCACGGCAGCGCCTGATAAATGAACTCGAATTCGAAATTGCCGTTGCCTTCTCCAATGAGCCGAAGCTGGAACGCGTCGGCCTTGTCGGTATGCTCACCGTAGTACCGGAATCTGATATCGCCGACCAAACCGCTGCGGAATGCCGGGACCGTCCGCATCTTCGAATGCCGCCCGCCAAAGAGGCGAGCCCGTTTGATAGCGTCCACGCGTCTGGCATTTGCGCCGAGTGGTCAAACCTCGGGCCGCCGCCGGTCGTGCCCGTCGACACCACCGTCCCGACCCTGGTGCTCGCGGGACAGTTCGATCCGGTCGCCGGATTGGCGCTCAGTCGACAGGTCGCGGACGAGATCGGCGCGCACGCGCTTTGGGTCGAATTTCCGAGACTTGGGCACAACGTGCGATTTTTCAGCCCCTGCGCGACGGGTATCGTGTCGCGCTTTATTGAACATCCCGAGGCCACGCCCGACACGTCATGTCGCCTGCGGCGACCGCCGATCGCGTTTCTCCCGAAATTCGAGAAACGCTGAAGAGCGCAAATCAGAAAATCCTGTACGGGCTTCTTGATTCAGGATCTTTCAACGGTCAGTTCGGTGCAAAGTTGAGCGTTGGTTGTTCGCGCCGGTAAGGTGCGGTCAGGGTAACAGTCGAAGATCGTTCACTCTTCGCTCGCGGCCGCCTCTCGGGCAAAAGCAGGTGCCAAGCCGTGATGCCAGCCCGATGGTGCGTCCGGGCTGCGCGGCTCCTTGAACGTCTCGCGCGACGATTTACATAATTGCGCGGGAAATTATCCAGGCAGCACGGCGTTCTTAAGTGTCGTCGCGCCATCACGGCAGGACCAAGAGGAATGAAGCGGCTGATCTCGGCGCTGGTGCTGATCGGCGGTGTCGTTGGCGCGGCGCCGTCCGTTCTGGCGGCAGCGGCGATCCCGGAATTCGGCGGCGGGTTGGTGCCGAGCCTCGCGCCGATGCTCAACGCGATCACGCCCGGCGTCGTCAACATCGCCGTCAAGGGACGCACGCGCGAGCAGAACCCGCTGCTGCAAGACCCGTTCTTCCGCCGGTTCTTCAACATCCCGCAGGGCCAGGGCGGCTATGTCGAGCGCGAGACCCAGGCGACGGGGTCGGGCGTCATCGTCGACGCCACGCAGGGTTACGTGCTGACCAACGCCCATGTCGTCGAGAACGAGACCTCGATCACCATCACCACCAAGGACAATCGCCGGCTTGCCGCGAAACTGGTCGGGCGCGACGCCGAGACCGATATCGCGGTGCTGAAGATCGAGCCGGGCAAGCTGGTCGCGGTGCCGCTCGGCGATTCCGACAAGCTCCAGGTAGGCGATTTCGTCGTCGCGATCGGCAACCCGTTCGGTCTCGGGCAGACGGTGACCTCGGGCATCATCAGCGCGCTGGGGCGTAGCGGGCTCGGCATCGAAGGCTATGAGGATTTCATCCAGACCGACGCCTCGATCAACCCCGGCAATTCCGGCGGCCCGCTGGCCGATCTGCGCGGCAATTTGATCGGCATCAACACCGCGATCCTGGCGCCGGGTGGCGGCAATATCGGCATCGGCTTTGCGGTGCCGATCAACATGGCGCGCCGGGTGATGGACCAGCTGATCCATTACGGTGAGGTGAAGCGAGGCCGCATCGGCGTCGCGTTTCAGGACCTGACGCCCGATCTCGCGCAGGCGATGAATACGCCGCGCACCAACGGTGCGGTCATCGCCAAGGTGGAACCGGGTTCGCCCGCCGACCGCGCCGGGATCAGGACCGGCGACGTGGTCATCGCCGCCAACGGCGTGCCGATGCGCAGCGCCACGCAACTGCGCAACGTGATCGGACTGGCGCGGATCGGCGAGGAGGTCAATCTGACCGTCGAGCGCGGCGGCCGGGAACAAGCGGTCGGCGTGAAGGTCGAGCTGGCCCAGCAGGCCGCGGCCGCGCGGCCGCGGTTGCGGCAGCAGTAGGGCCGCGGCATGGCTGAGACCCCCTACGAGGTGCTTGGCGTCAAGCCCGACGCGGGCCCCGACGACATCCGCAAGGCCTATCGCAAGCTGGCGAAACAGCTGCATCCGGACCTCAACCCCGGCAAGCCCGAGGCCGAGGCGCGGTTCAAATCGGTGACCGCCGCCTACGACCTGCTGTCGGACGCCGACAAGCGTGCCCGCTACGATCGCGGCGAAATCGACGAGACCGGCGCGGAGCGCCCGCAATACTCCTATCGGCCGCATGCCGAAGGCGCGCACGGTTGGAAATACTCGTCGCAAGACATGGACCCGGCCGACCTCGAGGATCTATTCGCGATGTTCGGCAGCGGGGCGCGCGGCGGCGGCGCGCGGCGTGGCCGCGGCCAGGGCTTCCAGGTCCCCGGCGGCGACCGGCTCTATACGCTGACCGTCGACTTTGTCGAGGCGGCGGCGGGCGCCAAGAAGCGGCTGGCGCTGGCGCCCGACAATGCTCTCGATGTGACGATCCCGCCGGGGATCGAGGACGGGCAGGTGCTGCGCCTGCGTGGCAAGGGCGATCCCGGTATCGGCGGCGGCCCGGCCGGCGACGCGATGATCGAGGTGCATATCGCGCCGCACTCCTATTTCCGCCGCGACGGCGACAGCATCCTGCTCGATCTGCCGGTCAGCCTGTCCGAGGCGGTGCTCGGGGGCCGCGTCACGGTGCCGACCGTGACCGGTCCGGTGGCGATGACGATTCCCAAGGGTTCGGATACCGGCGTGCAATTGCGTCTGCGCGGCAAGGGCATCCAGCGCCGCAATGCGGCCGGCGACCAGATCGTCACGCTCAAGGTGGTGGTCGGCGAGCCGGGGGATGCCGAGCTGGCTGCCTTTCTTGAAGGTTGGGCACAAAATCACCAGACCGACCCGCGGCGGGGGATGGCCTGATGATCGTCTTCGACGATTTGCTCAACCGCTTTCGCGACCTCGAACGCCGCGAGCTGGCCCGCTGGGTGGAAAATCGCTGGGTGTTGCCGGAGCGGCATGCCGAAACCTGGGCGTTCCACGAGGTCGATGTCGCCCGCATCGAATTGATCCTGACGATCCGCCGCGATTTCGCGATCGACGACGAGGCGACCGAGCTGGTACTCGGGCTGCTCGATCAGCTTTACGGGTTGCGCCGGCAGATGCGCCGGCTGTGCGACGCCGTCGCCAGCCAGCCGCAGGACGTGCAGGACGCGATCCGGCGCGCCCTGCCAAAAACCCAGCGTTGACATAACATGAAGTTTGGCCGGATCACGATTGACGCTTGAAGCGATCGTGCCGGCCCCCTCCCAGCCGCTGCGCGGCTCTCCCTCCCCGTGTCCACGGGGGAGGGTTGGGGTGGGCGCCGGCATGGCCTTCGATTTGGTGCCGCTGCAACCTCATCCCGCCCTGTATCAACCATCCGGTTCAGCGCTCGTTAACCGCACACTGCTAAAAATCGCGACAAAGACGCGATGCTTGCGCGGGAATTGGGGCCCGCAAGTCGCGCTGGGGAACGGTTTTGCGGATATCGCGGGTGACTTCGATCGTTGCGGGAGGCGGCGCGCGGCGCATCATTGTTGCCGGCGCCGTGCTCATCGCCGTCACCATCGCCGGCGCCGGCCTCAGCCTGTGGGATCTGCGCCGCGATGCCATTGATGCCGCGTGCGGCGAGATGGCCAATCTGGGGATCGTGCTCGCCGGTGAATTGGCCCGTTCGATGGAATCGGTCGATCTGGTGCTCGGCGAGACGACGCAGCGCCTCGTCCATTCCAGCGCAGCGACGCCGGACGAGTTTCGCCGCGACATGGCGAGCGAGGTGACGCACGATTTTCTTGTCAACCGTCTGCGGGCGCTGCCGCAGCTCGGTGCGCTTTTCCTCACCGACGCCGCTGGCATCCAGATCAATTCGTCCAATTTCTGGCCGGTGCCGGCGATCGATCTGGCGAACGTCCCGTCCTTTGCCGATGCGCAAAAGACGCCGGCCGAGACGCTGGTCATCGGCGCGCCGGCGAAGAGTTGGAGCACGGGGCGGTGGGCGTTGTTCTTTTCGCGACGCATCGAGAGCCGTGCCGGGGTGTTTCTCGGCACCGTCCAGGCCATGATCGAGTTGCATTACCTCGACGGCTTTTACCGAACGATCGGCCTGTCGGATGACGGTTCCGTCGCGATTTTCCGGCGGGATGGGACGCTGCTCTTCCGCCATCCGGCGCTCGACAACATGCTGGGCACGACGCCGGGGCCGGGATCGCAGTGGTTCGACTTGGCGGCGCGCGGCGGCGGAACCTATGAAGCGCCCGGCTATCTCGACGGCGTGCGGCGCGAAATCGCCGTGAGCCCGGTCAAGGACTATCCGCTCGTCGTCACGGTCACGGTGCCGAAATATGCCGCGCTGGCGGCATGGCGCCGGCAGGCCGCGTTCATCGGCATCGGGACCGGCTGCGCTGTCCTCGTCTTCGCGTTGCTGTTCACTACCCTCGCGGTTCAGTTCAGCCGGCTCGAAGGTTCACGCCAGGCCCTCGCCATCGCGCTGACGACGACCGAGCGGGCCGACCGGGCCAAGTCGGACTTCCTTGGCCGCATGAGCCACGAGCTGCGCACGCCGCTCAACGCCATCATCGGTTTCTCCGAGGTCATGACCCACGGCGTGTTCGGGCCGTTGGGCTCGCCGCGTTATCTCGAATACGCCGAGGATATCCACCGCTCCGGCGTCTTCCTGCACGATCTGATCAGTGACATGCTCGATATGGTCAAGATCGAGGCTGGGCACCGCGCGCTGCAGCTGGAACCGTTTGCCCTGGCTACCGAGCTGGAAGAGACGCTTCGGATGATCCGGCCGCGCGCGAAGAAAGGCGAGGTCGCGGTCGGGCTCGATGTTCGTGACCCGTCGATGGTGCTCACAGCCGACCGGCGCGCCTTCAAGCAGATCGTTGCTGAACCTGATCGGCAATGCGGTGAAGTTCACGCCGCCCGGCGGCAGCGTGACGGTCCGCCTGTCGTCCATCGAGGAGGACGGCGTGCTGCAAGTCATCGACACCGGTTACGGCATGTCGCCGGAACACCTCGCGAAGCTCGGCACCCCGTTCTTCCGCGCCGAGGACAACCCGCACGCGGCAAGCACCGAGGGCACCGGGCTCGGGGTGGCCCTGACCAAATCACTGATCGAGCTGCATGGCTGGGAGATCGAATTCGCCAGCGAACTCGGCCACGGCACGACCGTGACGATCACGATGCCTGCCGCTGCCGAGGCGGCGCCCGCGGCAGTCCCGCGCGAGCTGGCGGCCGCGTAGAACAGCGTCCAGGCCGAAAAAGCTGTTATCTCGTCATGCCCGGACTTGTTCCGGGCATCCAGCCGACGTTTCAACCGTCCGAATGTTGTTGTCGGTCGCTGGATGGCCGGGTCAAGCCCGGCCATGACGAAATGAGCGGAACAACAGGACTGCCGTGGTTTCCGTTTTATCCCGGTAGCTTGGCAAACGTGCCGCGCAAGATCTCCCGCGCCGGTTCGCTGCCGTCGAGCGAGCGCAAACGGCGGCGCTTGATTTTCCAGCCTTCGGCCGTGCGCACGAAATCCCAACGATTGGCCGAGATGCGATGGATGTGAAAGCCGCGCGTCTTGCCGTGATTGGGCACGTCGAATTCGGGTCCGACGCGGTCCGGTACGACGATCTGCAGATAGGAGATCGCAAACGCGGTGTCGCCCGCGACGCGCACGTAAGGCAGGCCGGCGAAATGCGCGATCCCCTGCTCCAGCGCACGGCGATGTTCCGGATTTGACGAGCCGGCGGCAACCGCCGCCCGGCCCTTCGGCACCGGGAAACCGGCGCCACGGTCGAATTCGCCGTCCTCGGTCCACACCGATGCCGTGTAATCGCCCGCGCCGGTATCGGCGCTCGGCGGGTGGCCCGCGATCAGATTGTAGATTTCGAGCCGGTCCTCGATCTCGCAGATGCGCTCCTCAAGAGTTTTCATCGTGCGCCCCCTGCTTAAGTCCGTGCGTTCCGTCCATCGTCATTCCCGCGCAGGCGGGGATCCAGGGCGAGCGACGGTGCGGTTGCCTCTGCCTCAGACCTTCTGGAACCGGGCCCGCGCGCCGCGCTCTATGGCGGCGGCGATCAGCCGGTCGATTTCGAGGTGCTGGCGGATCAGGTCGAGGATTTGCAGCTCCTCTTGGGTGGCCTCGCCGTCGGAGGCGATGAGGTCGCAGGCGATCGCGTAGGCGGTCTCGCGCAGGCGCGGCGCCAGCGCCTCTTTGATCGCGGCGAGCGTGGCCTCCAGCCCGTCATCGCGGCTCAGCAACTCGGCGCAGCCGTCGAGATGACCCGCAAGCTTGCCGCGGTCGAAATTGTGGAACACCGGCAGGTGCCCGACGATGTCGCCGATAATCGCGATTTCGGCCGCCGGCAGCCGGCTCTCCGCGCCGGTGACGAGGACCATCGTGTAGATCAGGGCGCCGTGAGGATCGAGCATCGGAGGTCCTTTTCGCTGAATTCGCGGACAGTTGATGACGCCAACGGTGATGGTCAAGTCCAACGGCGCTCAAGCATCGTCGAGAAAGCGCGCGGTTTGCTCGACCGCTTCGGTCAGCGGCAGGCGCGCGACCGGGACGCCGTCGGGGAAAGCGCCGAGCAAACGCGACGGCAATTGCCGGTCGAGTACGACAAAGACGCCGCGGTCGTCCGCCCGCCGGATAAGCCGGCCATAGGCCTGGCGCAGCCTGAGCCGGGCGATATGGTCCTCGTAATTGGCGCCGCCGAACACCGGCTTGCGCGCGCGGTGCAGGATGTCCGGCCGCGGCCACGGCACGCGGTCGAAGACGATCAGCCGCAGCGAACGGCCCGGCACATCGACGCCGTCCCTGACGGCATCGGTGCCGAGCAAACAGGAGTTCTCCTCGGCGCGGAAGATATCGACCAAGGTCGCTGGCGACATCGCGTCGACATGCTGTGCCAGAAGCAGCAGCCCCCGCGCCTCCAGCACCGGGGCGATGCGCCCATGCACGAGGCGCAGCCGGCTGATCGCGGTGAAGAGGCCGAGCGCGCCGCCGTTCGACGCCAGCATCAGCGCCGCGAACCCGGCCGCGACCTGGCCGAGATCGTCGCGCGGAATGTCGTTGACGACGATGATGCGGGTCTGCGCCGCATAATCGAACGGCGAGGCGATGCGTGCGGCGCGTGGGCTCGCCGACAGGTGGCGCAGCCCGCTCGCCGCCTCGGCGAGGCTCCAGGCGAGCGACAGGTCGGCCTCGCCGTCGGTCAGCGTCGCCGAGGTGACGACGATGCCGTGCGCCGGCTGCGCGACGTATTGGACAAAAGGGATGCCGGGATCGACCCAGTTGCGGTTGAGCGCGATGTCGTTCTCGTGGCCCTCGAAGCGGTCAAGGGCCAGCCATTCCACCGTGTCGGGCCCGGCCGGCTCGCCGAGGTCGCGCAGCAGCGCGGCCCAGGCGCCGAGCTGGATGCCGGCGCGGCGCTCGATGCCGCGGATCGCCGCGTCGAGCCGTTGCCGCGTCGTCGGATCGGGCGGGTTTTCCGGGTCCTCGAGCTGCTTTCGCAACATCCCGGCAAGCCGCATCATTGCCGCGCTCAGCCGGTCGAGACCTTCGGCGAGCCGCGCGGCGCCCTCGACTAGCCCGTCGATCGGTGGCCGCGCCTCGGCCTCTAGTCCGTAGCCGGCATCGGGTCCCGTCGAGCGCGCGAGCACCTGCTGCCGCACCAGTCCGAGAAAGTTCTCGAACCCCGGCAGGCCGGACCCTTCCGCGACGCGCTGATGCCAGCCGTCGCCCGGCAGGATGCGCGCGGCAACCAGCGCCTCGATCAGCAGCTTGTGGCCGTCTTCGTCGGCTTCCAGCAGGTCGCCGATGCGGCGCTGCAGACCGCGGGCACGCGAGCGCGTCGCCTCGGCGCCGAGGATCCAGCGCCGCAGCTCGCGCCCCTCGCGGCCCGACAGCCGCACCGAGAACGCCGAGTCCGCCGCGTCGAGCAAGTGGTGTCCCTCGTCGAAGACGTAGCGGCTCGGCACGGTGCCGTCGTCGAGCCCGCCGAGCGCCGCCTGCGCCATCACCAGCGCGTGGTTGGCGACCACCAGCCGGGCGTGCCGCGCGGCGCGGACGTTCTTCTCGACAAAACATTTGCGGTAATGCTGGCAGGCGGAGTGGACGCACTCGCCGCGCCGATCGGCGAGCGCCGCAACGCGATAGCCGCCGATCAGCTCGGACAGCCATCCGGGAAAATCGCCGGCGATCAAATCCCCGGCCTCGGTCGCCAGCACCCAGCGCGCGATCAGCGCCAGCGGGGCCGAGGGTTGCGCTCGCGATAGGGTGGCCCGCACCGCGTCCTCGAAATTCAGCAGGCAGAGAAAATTCTCGCGGCCCTTGCGCACCACGAACTCGACGCCGCTTCTGCACCGGCTCGGGATAGAGCCGGTCGAGTTCCGTCGCAATCTGCGTCTGCAGGTTGCGGGTGTAAGTCGAGATCCACACCGTGCCCTGGTTCTTTTCCGCCCACAGGCTCGCCGGCGCGATATAGCCAAGGGTCTTGCCGACGCCGGTGCCGGCCTCGGCCAGCACCGCCTGCGGCTGATCGGGATGCGCGCGCGGCAGGAACGCGTCGGCGACAGCAGCGGCGTAGTCGGCCTGCTGCGGCCTCGTCTCGGCGCCCTCGCCGAGCAGCATAGCAAGACGTTGCCGCGCTTCCTCGGGGCGGACCGGATCGTTGCCCGGCGGCGGGGGAGGGGCGCGTTCCTGCCATTCGTCGAGCGCCTGCCAGGCGCGCAGCCCCACCGCGCGCCGCGGGTCGGTCGCAGGCAATGCGGCCAGTACCGCCGGACCCCAGCTCCAGCCGGCACGCTCCGCGGTCTCGGCAATCGCGCGGGCGTTCGGATCGGTCTCCTGCCCGAGCTCCTGCAGCAGCGCCCGCGCCGCGGTCACCAGCGCGACGCAGGCCTCCGCCGGGCTTTCGGGGGCTTGCAGCCCGAGCGCCGTCGCCAGCCCGCGCGGCGTCGGCACGCAGAACTTCGCCGGCCGGGTAAAGGCGAACAGCTCCAGCAGATCGAGCGCCGCGAACCCGGCCATGTCGAGCCGCCGCGCGGTGGCGCGGGCGTGGCAGACCATCGCCGTCTCGTGCGCGAGACGCGTCTTTGCCTCATCCGGCGACAGGGCCTCGATCTCGCCGTCGGGTGACAGCCACACCACCTCGCGAAACCCGGCGACCAGCGCCGGCGCGCGCGGCACCAGAATATTCGTGGAAAGCGCGCCCGGTTCGCTCATTTCATCGCCTTGCCCGGGCTTGACCCGGGCATCCACGTCTTCGTGCTCGGTCTCGACGGCAAGACGTGGACGCTCACGGATCAAGTCCGTGGGCTGAAGGCCCGCGGGTCAAGCCCGGCCGAGGGGCGATCTTAATTGGCGGCCCGAGGAGAGAACGATACCATCGCGGCATGACTCGGATGATCTACCACATGTGCCGCGCCGACGAGTGGGCGGCGGCAATCACGGCCGGAACCTATTGCGGCTCGTCGCAGGATCTCGCCGACGGCTTTATCCATTTCTCGACCGCGGCCCAGATCGTCGAGAGCGCCCGCAAACATCGCGCCGGGCAAGACGGGCTGCTGCTGGTCGCGGTCGAAGCCGAGAGGCTCGGGGACCGGCTCAAATGGGAACCCTCACGCGGCGGCGACTTCTTCCCGCATCTCTACGGCCCGCTCGACCCCGTCGAATCGACCAGCGTTCGGCCGCTGCCGCTCGGGGCGGATGGGCTACACTTATTCCCGGAGCTGGATTAGCCTTGCAGCGACAGTAGTACCTGACGGAACCGCTGCGCCGCCTCCGGCAGCCGCGCATAAACGTAATCGGCAAGCGACTCGCTATAAGTATGCACGGTGTAATTCCGCAGCGCCGTCAGATCGATCCAGAATGGATCATTGTCGAGCACGCCGTTCTTAAAAGCCGCGCGAAAGCATGTGCGTGGCGATGTGCAGCTCGCGTTGTGCTCTTCTTCGAGATACGCTTTGAGATACTTCCAGCACAATTCGAAAGAGATTTCGAAGCGCTGGATCGCGGAATCGCGGACGATGTCGTCCTTGGGCAGCGCCAAGGCCCGTTCCAATCGGGTTACCGCGCTGGCGAAATCTTCTCGCAGAGCAGCGCTTTTCTTCACAACGGCAGCCGTTGGTGCGCGACGCGGCGAAACTTCTCCGACACGCGGGTGAAATCGACGACGTCGATCGTGTAAAGCGTCGGCGCCTCTTCCAGTTCTTCCTGGATCAGCGCCAACACCTCGCGGGGCACGGGGGCCGGTCCTTCGATGCCGATATCGATGTCCGAACGCTCATGGGCCGTGCCTTCGGCGCGCGAACCGAACAGGAAGATGCGATAGGCGGGGTCGGGCACGTGCCGCCGCACGATTGCCGCCGCGAAACGCGCCGCCTCACTCGGCTCGCAGATTGCTTTCATGGTGTGGATTATACGGCAAACTACCATGCGCGGACCGCGCCGTTCTCAGGTCTGCGCGGCGGGCCGGTTGTTGACGAGGGTGATCGCGTAGTCCTCGAACCATTGGCCGTGCGGCGGGCCGCCGTGACAGGTCGGGCCGTCGCCGTCGGATTCGCCGGGGCGCTTGACCCAGAGATAGGCGTCGAGCCGCGGGTGGTTGGCGCGGTCCGGGCTCCAATGCGGTTCGACTCCAAGCCCGCGGCCGGGCGGGTTACAGGTCTCGACATCGTGCGGACCGCGCCCGTTGCGGCTGGTGTCGATGATGTAGGGCTTGCCGCCGATCCGCGTCGAGATGTCCTCGGCATAGGCGATGCACTCGGCCGTGAGGCGGAAATTCGCCACGTTGACTGCGAACCCGTCGGCCTTGGCGATGCCGGCCACATTGAGGATGTCGGTCATGTCGTCGGGCTGCCGCCACGCGGCATGGCCGGCGTCGAGATAGATGCGCGTCCGTCCGGACGCCCGCAGGATGTCGATCGAGGCGGAAATGGTCGCCGCGTAGCGCACGCCGAAAGCCGGCAGCACGTTGGGCTCGACGATCACGGCCGAATCCACCGCCGCGATGACCTGGGCGAAATCCTTGATCCACGGCAGGTAATCGGGCGCCGGGATGGCCTGGATGGTGTACGGCACGAATACCGGATAGGTCGCGGAAGAGGCGGTGTTGTAGGTCGCCTGTTGCGCCGTCATCATCCCGGTGCCGTCGCCGTAGAGCCAGACCGCCTGCGGCTGCGCGGCGATCTGGTCGATCAGCGCGGCGCGCGCCGGATCGGTGTTCTGCAGCCGGCGGTAGGCCTGCATCGCCAGCGATTGCGGGTCGACAAAAAGACCAGCCATGCGCGTGCTCCCTCTGCCGAGTTCAACCCGACATTAACCATAATCGGCGGCTGTGGCGAGACGGTGGCAGCGCCGCGGCGCCAGGTCAGGCGCCGCGCAGCACGGCGCCGTGGAGGATCGCGGCATAATGGCAGAGCGCGGCGCCGATCACCATCGAATGCCAGATCGTGTTGCGATAGCGCAGTTGGCGGCGCACGCGGATGATCGCGCCCAGCCCGTAGATCGCGAGACCGCCGACGATCAGCAGCGCCGTGATCGCGTCGACCGCCTGCAGGATCGGTCCCAGCCCGACGACCGCCGTTCCGGCGACAAACAGGTAACCGGCTGTCGAAAAGCCGGGAAACGGCAAGGGACGGGCGAGTTTGTAGAACGCGCCGGCAATCGCGCCGGACCAGATTAGCCCCGTAACCGCGACCGCCTCTGCGCCGTGCAGCAACGCCGTGGTGAACGGCGTGTACGTGCCGGCGATCAGCAGAAAGATCGCCGCGTGGTCGAGCTGCCGCAGGCGCCGCCGCGCGATCCGCATCGGCAGGTGGTAGAACGCGGCCGAGCAGGCGAATTGCGCAACCAGGGTGAGCGCGTAGGCGACGCAGGCGCCGAACACAGCGGGGTTTGGCGACCGCCCCGCCATCGCGAGCAGCGCCGGAATGCCGCCAGTGCAGAGAACGAGCGCCGCCAGATGCACCCAGCGATCGGCGGCGATGTCCTCGGGCCGAAAATAGCCGCGGAATGGAACATTGCCGCCGACGCCGGCCGGCGGCGCGGCCGCAGCCGAACTACTCGGCGGCGTCGCGCCGGGCGGGTTCACGGAAAGCCGTGCGCAGCGCGTCCCATTCGTCGGCGCCCGAGACCTGGAACACCTCGCGGACAGTCATCTCCTTGACCATCGCCGGGTGGCGGTGCTCGGCCTTCAGCGCGGCGAGCGACTGCTCGCACACGCCGATGACGTTCTTGATCAACAGGCCGGGCACGATCGCCAGCTTGTAGCCAATGCGCTCGGCGTCGCGCAGGTCGAGGTCGGGCGTCTTGCCGCCGCGCACCACGTTGAGCAGGCAGGGGCCCTTGACCAGCCGCGGCACGGCGGCGACCTCGTCGAGGGTCTGCGGCGCTTCGAGGAACACCATGTCGGCGCCGGCCCCGAGCGCCGCGTTGCCGCGCGCCACCGCCTCGTCAAAGCCGAGCACGGCGCGCGCGTCGGTGCGGGCGATGATCGTGAAGTCGGGCGTGCGCCGGGCGGCTGCGGCGGCGCGGATCTTGGCCAGCCAGTCCTCGCGCGGCACGATCTCCTTGTCGTCGAGATGGCCGCATTTCTTCGGGAAGCCCTGGTCCTCGATATGAATGCCGGCGACGCCGCGCGCCTCGTATTCGCGAACCGTGCGGGTGACATTGAGCTCGTTGCCGTAGCCGGTATCGGCGTCGGCGATAACCGGCAGGTCGACCGCGGCGGCGATGCGGCCGGCATTGTCGACCATCTCCGACATCGTCACCAGGCCAAAATCCGGGTAACCGAGCGTCGCGGCAGTGCCGGCGCCGGTCATGTAGACGCAATCGAACCCGGCGCGCGCGATCATCCGCGCGGTGATGCAGTCATAGGCGCCGGGCGCGACGATCATCCCGTCGCGGCGCAGCAATTCGCGGAAGCGCGTGGCCTGGGTCATCTTGTCCTCCTGACGGCCGGGATCACTTGGCGGCGAAACAATAGAACAGACCGTCGCCGCCGGTGCTGCGCAAATCGGTCTGGCTGCAGCCGCCGTCCGGACCGCGCGACAAATGCGAGGAATTCCACGAATGCGACACGTCGTCGTCGCGCAAACCCTGGCGGTCGATATGCCCGACAATCGCCGCGCCCTCAGTCTTGCTCGTCCAGTTGCGGCAGGTCTTGTCCTCGCCGGCCGGCGGTGCCTTGCCGTCCGGCAGCGTACCGGTCAACGCGTCGTGCCGGTTTGGCGTATCGCCCCGGCCGTTGACCATATCGCCCTTCTCGGTCAGCGCGGTCTGCTTGCCGATATTATTGGCGCTGTGCAGCTCGTCGACAGTGTTGGCGATCATCATCCCCTTGGCATTGCGCCAGGGGCCGGGGCCGACGCGGTCACGGGCGTTGACCGCCGGCTTGCCGTTCGCCTCCTGGGTGCTGAGATAGGCACGCCAGGTATGGTTTCCCCCGCCGACCGCCGCGGCGAGCTTCTGGCAATGCTTGTCCGCGCCGTCGAGGCCGCCGAGATCGGCGCCGTGACCCGGCCCCGCGCTGGTCACGAAGAAGGTCATGTCGGCCTGCTGGGCGGAGGCTTTGGCGGCAAAGGCCAGCACCGCAACCGCTATCGCCGTCCGCAGGCCATGTCTCATCCCATTCCTCCCCGCGGGTTGACCGCAGTTTCCTCTATTAGCCACCGAGGATGACGCAAATTCTACCGCGTTGACGGATGCCCGGCGGCGTGCTTTGCACAGGCCACCGACCGAGGGAGCCCGCCATGACGCCCGATTCCGCCCGCAATATCGATTACGTCGCGCATCACGAGCTCGACGGCCATGGCGACTGCGTGCAGATAATGGTGCATCGCGGTTACGCCTATATCGGCCATATGTTCAGCGACGGGTTCACCGTCGTCGACGTGCGCGACGCGAAGAACCCGCGCAATTGCGGCTTCGTCGCCGCGCCGCCCAACACCCGCGCGTTCCATTTGCAGACGCATGGCGACCTGCTGCTGACGGTCAACGCGCCGAACATCTGGGTGATGCAGGGCTATTCCGACCCTAACGACTATTTCAGGGCGTCGATCACCGACACCTTCACCAAGCGCGAAAAGACCTTCACCGCCGGCATGCGCGTCTTCGACATCTCGAAGCCGGCGGAGCCGCGCGAGATCGGCTTTATGCCGGTTGACGGGCTGGGGCTGCACCGCATGTGGTATGTCGGCGGGCGCTACGCCTATGCCTCCTGCCACTGGCAGGGCTTCACCGACCATGTGCTGGCGGTCATCGACATGGCCGATCCGACCAAGCCCGAAATCGTCGGCCGCTTCTGGCTGCCGGGCATGAACGCGGGCGCGGGCGAGACGCCGAGCTGGCAGGGCAAGCGCTACGCGCTGCACCACGCGATCGTCCACGGCAACCTGGCTTATGCCGCCTGGCGCGACGGCGGCATGACGATCCTCGATGTCGCCGATCCGACCGCGCCCAAATTGCTGTCGCACCGCAACTGGTCTCCGCCGTTTGGCGGCGGGACGCATACGCCGCTGGCGCTGCCGGGCCGCGGCCTCGCGGTGTTTGCGGACGAGGGCAATCTCGACGATTGCGCCAACGGCATCCAGCGCTGCTGGGTGTTCGACGTGCGCGATCCAACCAACCCGGTGTCGATCGCGACGCTGCCGACGCCGTCGGAGATCGACTATTGCCGCAAGGGCGCCAAGTTCGGCCCGCACAATTTGCACGAAAACCGCCCCGGCTCGCTGCAGACCGAGGAACTGATCTTCGCCACCTACCAGAATGCCGGGGTGCGGGTGTTCGACATCGGCGATGCGTTCCAGCCCAAGGAGGTGGCGCATTTCGTGCCGCCGGCGCCCGAGAGGATGGTCGACCCGCGACCCGGCCGCCCCCGAGTGATCCAGTCGAACGACGTTTATGTCGACACGAACGGACTGATGTACCTGACGGATGTCAACACCGGCCTGACGATCCTCCAATACAAGGGCTGATCGTGCCGTTCAGCCTTGCCGACCTGAAGCCGGGGTTGCGCCACAGCGAGACGCTGACCGTCAGCGAGGCGCTGTCGGTCCCGGCGCAGGCGCGGCACTTCGATCCCTATACCGAGATGCCGCCGGTCTTGGCGACGGCGCAGATGATCGCCTTTGTCGAATGGACCTGCGTTCATGTGCTGGCGCCTTATCTCTCGCCCGATCAGCGCACGGTCGGTACCCGGGTCGACATGACCCACACCGCCGCGACACCGATCGGCATGACGGTGACCGCCGAGGTTGAGTTGGTCGAGGTCGCGGGCCGGACACTGCGTTTCAAGGTCGCCTGCCGTGACGAAAAAGACCCGATCGGCGAAGGATTTCACGAGCGCACGGTGATCGACCTTGTCCGCTTCATGGCCCGCCTGGCGCGGAAGGAATCGTAGATTGCCTCTGGCGGTGCGTGTAATCTTAAGAGGATAAAACAGGGGCGAGTGAGTGGCGCAGAGCGGTAACGGCATTGATCTCGGCGCGGTCTATCGGCTCCTGATGGAGGTCGCTGAGACAGTCCGTGCGCACAGCGAGCGTTTCGACAGGCTGGAGCGCCGAGTGGGTGAAGTCGCTGCCGTCTTGAACGACCATGGTCGTCAGCTCACCCACCTGCAGGCGGACATGATCGAGATGCGCCAGGCGGTTACGCAGTATCACGCCGCCGTCACCAGCCAGGGCATCCATTACAGCGAGCTCGAAGGCCGGCCGCTGAGGATCGAGCGGCATCTGAAGCTCGAGCACGGCGAGTAGCCTCTACGACAGCAGCCCCATATCACGGAGGCTGGTGTGCCGGCCGCGGCCGATGATGACGTGGTCGTGCACCGTGACGCCGAGCGGCTTGCCGGCGTTGACGATGTCCTTGGTGACGGCGATGTCGGCCTTGGACGGCGTCGGGTCGCCGGACGGGTGATTGTGCAGTAAGCCACGTGTCGGTGTATCTAATTGATATTGTAAGAATTTATTCGGCAGCCGATTAAGTTGGGATCGACAATTGGAGGCGGTGACGGCTGACAGTTCGTGATCATCCCTTCGGCTCGACCTTGAGACCGCTCGGGCTTTTTCCGGCACGGCCAATCACGAGATTCTTTCACTCCCAAGCGTCCAAAGCTGCTATTTCGCGCTGACGGGGAACTTAAGCCATCAATTCTCGCAACCAATAAGGGAAGTGGCGCTTATAGTGGGACGATAACGGCGAGGTCGCCATGACAAATGCTGGTTCGCAATGGCTCCGCGACCGGCTGCGGGATTTTCGCGATCGTGCTGACTGCGATCGAAGACGAGAATACGAGAACGCAATTGTTGCGCGCGCCGTGATCTACGAGGATCAAGCCGAGTCGATGGAAACCACCGACCCGCAGTGCGAGGCCCTAGTCGCTCGGGTTTTCTATCCAGCTAGACCACATGTCCGCCTGAGCACGGGGCGACCCGTCTCACAGTATGCAGGTAACGAGGGTTGCGCCGGATAGTCCGGTGCCGAGCCTCATGCATAGGAGACGGGTCATGGCGGATGGTATCACCTACGTTGGGCTTGATGTTCACAAGGACGGGATCGTCGTCGCGGTGGCGTCGGGCGGGTTGCGCGGCGAGGTGCGGGATTACGGCCGGATCGCGAACACGCGAACAGCGTTGGACCGTTTGCTGCGCAAGCTCGGCGGCGACGGCGCGATCCTGCGGTTTTGCTATGAGGCGGGGCCGTGCGGTTACGGCATCCAACGCCAGATATCGGCAACCGGGCATGAATGCATCGTCGTGGCCCCCTCGCTGATTCCCAAGCGAGCGGGTGACCGGGTCAAGACCGACCGTCGGGATGCCGCCAGCCTGGCCAAGCTGCACCGGGCCGGCGAACTGACGGCGGTGTGGGTTCCGGATGCCCGGCACGAAGCGATGCGCGATCTGGTGCGCGCGCGGCTTGACGCGGTTCATGCGTTGCGCCGGGCGCGCCAACAGATCTCCGGATTTCTGTTGCGCCAAGGCTGCCACTATGGCCGGCCGGCCTGGACCAAGCTGCACCGCCGTTGGCTGGCGGGTCTCAAGTTTGACCAGGCGGTCCATCACATCGTGCTTGAAGACTATATCGCGGCGGTCGAAGCTGCGGCGGCGCGACGCGATCGGCTGACGGCGCAGATCGAGGCGATGCTGCCGGATTGGACACTGGCCCCCGTCGTGGCGGCGCTGCAGACGATGCGCGGCATGGCGCTGGTTAATGCAGCGACGCTGGTTGCCGAGTTGGGTGACCTCTCGCGCTTCGCCAATCCGCGCCAGCTGATGGCTTATCTCGGGCTGGTGCCGTCCGAACATTCCAGCGGCGCGAGCATCAAACGCGGCGGCATTACCAAGGCCGGCAACGGAGCGGCCCGCCGGCTGTTGATCGAAGCGGCCTGGAGCTATCGCTTTCCGCCCCGGCTCAGCCGCGAGTTGCTGCTGCGGCAGGAGAACCACCCCAAGCCGATCCGTGACATCGCCTGGAAGGGGCAAGTGCGGTTGTGCGCGCGCTATCGCAAGCTCGCCCGGACCGGCAAGCCGGCCACTGTCGTCACCACCGCGATCGCCCGCGAGCTGACCGGCTTCGTCTGGGCCATCGCTCGCCAGGTGACGGTGGCCGCAGGCTGATCGGAGAAAGCGCGTGATGCCATTTGCAGGAGGCGCCAGCGAACCATCCGACACGCTCCCTCCGGGCAAGGCCGGGGGCACGGTCACGGTCAGGAGAATCCTCGCATCCACTATCTGCCGGATCACCGATCCGACGCAGGTTGCTAGACCGAGGCAGCTCCGCGACGCATCAACGGTCATGCGGTTCCGACCCGCGCATCAGAGTATGATCAACCGTCGTTTCGACGACCGTGCCTCCTGCCCTGCCCGGAAGAGCCTGACACAACCGCTTGCATGCAAGCCACAAATCCATTCGCCTGCATCTGGAAACGGCGGACATGAGAGTGGATTGACTTTAACGCCTGTTTCCCGCGCCGGACCTTTTCGATGATGGCGTCAAGATCGGCGGTCCAGGTGAAAGGCTTTGGGTTGTCATTGGTCTCGGCGAGGTATCGGTTGATGGCCGCCTGAAGATCAACGATGCCCTTGAAGACGCTGCGTTTGAGCCGCTGTCGGGTCAGCTTGGCGAAGAAGCCTTCAACCGCATTCAGCCAGGAGGCCGAGGTCGGGGAGAAGTTCGCGTCAGGCCCCAACCTTTGATGCTTGTGCGTCGCATAGTTGTCGACGACCAGATCGAGTTTCCGTCCGGCCGCAGTCTCGCGGTTGATCTTGTTGAGAAAGCGGATGAATTCCTGATACCGATGGCGCGCCATGCACTCGCCGATGACCTGCCGTCGAGGGCGGCGAACAACGTCGTCGTGCCGTGGCGAGTGTAATCGTGCGCTATCGGGCAACTCCGGCCAGTTCCGGCCCCGATGGCTGAGCGTCTGCTCTCGCCCAAGTTAGGGGTGGTTCGCCGGGGCGCGAGCGAGGACTGGATCAATCTGACTGCGCAGTAAGCAGGCCAAGCACCCGGCCAAGTGTTGGAGCGGTGGCGCGCAACAAAGCTGTCGCGAGCGAGGACAAGGAACGGTGGTAAGCACCGCAGTTGGGGGTTGGGGGTTGTAATGCAGGATTCGGGTTACTGTCGCCGAACAGGCGGCGCGAGCGAGATGGTTAGTCAAGGGCACCGACCGCGAAGTTGCGCGACACCTTAACGACATGGCGCAGGATTACGAGGAACTCGCCGCTGAGATTGAAGCTGACACAATGGAAGTGCGCGTCCCGATTTGCTATCGCCGAAACAACAGCAACCTAATGAGGCCCATTGTTGAGCAGCTCGCGCTCGACAATTTGCGCGCCGTGGCGTGATAGGAGGTCGATATCGGTTCCTTTGACTACCTTGCGCCAACCTTACAAGCGTGTTGGATTTCGCTCAGTCTGAAGCGACCGCGGCCCAACCGGAGATATACCCATGGCTGTGGACCGTATGGATAATCAGGATTTGTTAATATTTTAACGGCTATTACACGGGGTCGATCTGTTGATTAATTGTTGGTAGACAAAATTGTTGCGAAAAGGTGTCGCATCTTCAAAAGGTTAATATCGTCGGGGCGTGACGGTCCGCTGGCCGGCAAAGGCGGCATGGGCGGCACTCTGCGCGTCGAGATCGTCGTTCTTTCCACGTCGACGGCAATCCTGTCGGTCGGGGGTCGTGACCTCCAGAACCTCGATCCCAACGGTCTGAATGAATCGAAGCAGGCCGGCTCCATAGCTGCCGGTGGATTCGATCCCGATCCTTTGGACCTCACCAAAGGACCCCATCCAGGCCAGCATCTGCCGGTAACCCTGCCGGGTCGTGGCAAAGCTTTGGCTCCCCAGAACACGGTCACGTTCATCAACGACGGCGGCGACATGCAGATCCTTGTGGGTGTCCACGCCGCCAACGACACGTCGCCTTACTGGGTCCCTGACATCCATTCCGAGCCTCCTGGTTCGACCGTGCCTTTGACGGCTCCGCCAGACCGAGTGCGTGGACAGGACAGTCACGTGACCAGATGGTCAGGCCCTTCTCGGGTCACAGGCATCGGCGAGGCAAAGCCTCACCGCAAGGCGTTCCCGGGCGGCCGACGGGTCCAAGGAAAGACACGGTAGGTCGATCGGGGTGTGGGTCAGACCCCACCGAAACGCCTTGCGGTGCCAGCCTACCAAGCGGTCGATCGGCGTTGGAGTCAGACCGCCCGGGAACCGGCGTTGATCTATTGACTGTCGGAATGATGAACGAGGCCACTCTCGGGCGTCGCCGTTGGATTGCCATGGTGAGCGCGGCGATGGTGAGTTCGGCACGCATGTGACCGCGCATGGCCCAGCCGACGACCTTGCGGGTGAACCGGTCGAGCAGCACGGCCAGGTAGAGCCAGCCCTCGGCGGTCGGGATATACGTTATATCGGCCAGCCAGATCTGATCGGGCCGGTCTGCGACAAAGTTCTGGTTCAGCAGGTTTTCCGCCACGGGCAGGGAATGCTTGCTGTCGGTCGTGCAGACGCGATAGCGCCGCGGCCCCCACGCCCGGATGCCGTGCTGGCGCATGAGCCGCACGACCCGCTTGCGGTTGACGGCGTGCCCTCAGCGCGCAGTTCGGCGTGAACGCGCGGCGCCCCGTAGCGTTCCCGGTGCTGGGCATGGACTCGCCGAATATTGGCCAGCAGCTCGCGGCTGGCGATCTTGCGTGGGCTCTCCGGCCGTGACCGCCAAGCGTAAAAGCCACGCTGAGCGCATCGCAGATCACCCGCACCGGCCAGAGATCCCGGTGATCCTCGATCAAGCGGAACCTCATCTCGGCGGTTCCGAGAAGATGGCTACAGCCTTTTTAAAATGTCGCGCTCCATCCGCAGGCGATCGTTCTCGCGCGAAGGCGGGAGATTTCCGACGCCGAGTCCGGGGCAGAATACGCCAGTTGCGCAGCATTGAGGGCGAGATGCCCAGCTCGCTGGCGATCTGCAGCAACGGCCGACCACGGCTCGCCAGCAGCGCAACGGCTTCTCGCTTGAACTCACCGGTGAATTGACGCCGTCCCTGACCCATTCGACACCTTTCCGCTCCCGCCAGAGCTTAGCAAAGGTGTCCACCAATTCAGGGGAGCCTCAACTCTGGGAAGGCCTCGCTGAGAGGACGCAACCGAACCACACTCCTCGGTCAGGATCGGTTCGGGGACGAAACGATGCCAGTGGTCGGCAGCTGGCTTTACGTAAACCGCTTTTGCGGTGGCGGGCTCGCCCTCCGCACGATTTTGGTTGTCATAGAATGACAGATTCGCTTGCCCTGAAGCATCGGTGACAGCGCGTGCGGGAAACCCGGCGCCGTAAAGAAACACGCTCGCATTGGCTAGCGGCTTGTCATCACCACCCAAGACGCGAAACGCGATCTGCGCCCAGGTGTCAATGCCGAGTGAAGTTTCCCCAGAAGCGCCGAAGTAGATTTCCGATCGGCCGGCGGGCTGATCGACGCCGTGTGATTTTGGCGGCCGACCTCGGCGCCGCGGGATAGATGCCGGGAACGGCGAGGCAATCGGCGTCTTGGAGCGCAAGTGCTCGGGCATCAAGTCGGCGTGCGGCGCAGGCGGTGTCGGCGGTAGCGCCGTGCACATCCCGCCGGCCGCAGTCTACCACATGACCAGGCGAAACCGCTAATTTTGCAAGCATTTGCGCCAGTTATAACGTAATATTTAAGCGCTAGCAGGAAACAGGAAACTGGATGTCGGTTCGTTCAAACTTGTGCCACGGTCGGTTGGTGGCGATCGGCATCCTCCTAATCTTGCTGATCGTCGGCTATGTAATGTTGTTGCGCCATCTTCGAATTTGGGAGCTCGCAGCCGAGCGCGAGCTAGGCGCTAAGGGCGTAGCTGGCCCTATGGCGCAAATCTATATTGAGCCGGTCAGCATCGATGCACTCAATCACGCGATGCAGATCCGGGTCAGCGTCGCGCCGAGCGGGCTTTTCTATGGGGAGCCGCTGGCACCGGTAGAGCGCCCACTCAGACTGATGATTGCTCACGACAAGGCCGTAGAGGAGATCAAGGTCGAGGCCAATTCCCGCCCGCCGACCGCTTCGTTCGAGATAGATCTAAACGGGGGCAGTGTCGCCGACTATCCCTTGGATGCTTACCATGCAGACTTGCGCGATTGCTCGAGGATGCAATTCCTGCGGTTAACGAGGCGAAGCCGCTGGCTGCTAAGGTGACAGTGTGGGGAGGAGTGCTTGGTTACCGCCTACGGGCGATAGAACATGCCGCTTCAGTCCCCGGCGAAATCGGTCTGAGTATCGAGATTCGTCGCGCTGGGGCTTTTATCTTTTTTGCGTTTGCCGCCTATGGCGCCATGGTCGTGCTAGGTAGTTGTGCACTCGCGATAGGTTTGATCACTTTTGTCGATACCCGACGGGCCGAGGCTACGCTCATTGGGGCGATAGCCGCCGTTGCCTTTGCGATGCCCGTGTTGCGCAACGCGTTGCCCGGCGGGCCACCCCTTGGGGTCAGCGCCGACATGTTTGTCTTCCTATGGACTGAGCTTGCAGCCGTTATCGGGCTCGCCCTGATCGCCCTTGAATGGGCTCGAACTAGTCCTCGCCGATAACCGCTCAAGCGCGCGGGATTACCGAAGCAGCAAATCGGGCAGCGTCCATCGGATTCGGATCGCACCGTTGTACCCAGCGCCGAGCCCAACACGCGAGCCAGGCTTCGGTCCTGGTTAGGGGGCCGAGGATGTCCTTTTTTGACCGTACCCAAAACCTTGATCCGATCCGCAGGCAAGGTGTCGGATTCGACCGTTGCCCTTAAACCTACCAATCTCTCCTTTAGGGTAAGCGGTGTTGCGGGGCACCTTCGGTTCGAGAGCTGATCTGTGAGGGTTCCGGTCGTGGATTGGGATCGGGATCCGGTTGTGTCTAGACTTAAGCCTACGCTTGAGCAGTTGTGCTCGCGCGTCGACGATCGCGGCGGTTATCCGCGCGCTGAAGAAGTTCACGTGATCGGACCCTCGGGCAATGTTCGGGTGATGTGGCGACGAAACCGGTCGACTTCCGTCTCCCTCCGGTGACGGCCGCCTTTTCAAAGGCGAAGCGATGGGCGATGAAAGTATTAGAGTTAGCCATAACGAAGATCGACGTCTTTCACGGCAGAAATGGTGGGGCGAGTTGAGCGGCTCTGGCTCTACCTCAAGGACCGCCGCCTCGCCCACCAGGGGGAACGAGGGGCCAGCGTCTGACCAGGCGCCGGACTTCCTTCGCTGCCAGTACTGACAGTCGACGGGAAGCAGCCGACGATGGTCGGCGCGTGCTGCGCGGTGTTGGCGCCGCTGATCGCGCGGATCGAGGCGCATGTCTTTGCCGCCGAGCGGCTGCACGGCGACGACACGACCGTGCCGGTACTGGCCAAGGCCAAGACCGCTCTCGCGCGATGCTGGGTTTACGTCCGTGACGATCGGCCGTTTGGCGGCCGGGCTCCGCCGGCGGCGATGTTCTATTACTCGCGCGACCGCAGCGGCGAACATCCGGCCGGTCATCTCGCCAACTATGATTCTCCAGGCCGACGCCTACAGCGGTTACACCAGGCTGTGCAAGGCCGACCGCCGGCTCGGGGCCGATCATCGAGGCGGGGTGTTGGTGCTGTCAATGGGCGCCGAAGTTTCCGCAGAAGTGGGCACTTAAAATTCCCTTCTGTCACGGGCCCTTGGTCGTCAATCCCTTTGAGCTGTGATCCTGTCGCCGGTGTCTCGCTTCTGTCCGGGGTCGGCGCGTAGCCGCCACCTGATGGGGTCGGATGAGGAACGGGTCGGCCAATCTAGGAACGCGTGCTTAACCTTTCGGTCTCACTGAGAATTTTTCGGCCTGGCCTGATCCATCGTCCCGGCGACGGGACCTGCTCCGGGGGCTGGTGTCGTGCCCCCGAATTCTGCGATCTCCTTTCGTTAACCAGCTGCGGCCACGGCCGCTTTGTCGGCGAGAAAGCTCGTCCCATCAACCAGCATGCGGTGCAGGACGACAGCGAGCTTGCGGGCGAGCGCAACCTTGGCCTTGCGCATGCCGGCACGCGCCGCCAAGCGCATTCCCCAGCTTTTGAGGGTCGAGCCCCTGACCGGTCGGGTCAAGATGACGTTGGCTGCCTCGTAGAGGGCGGTGCGCACAGAGCCGTCACCGACCTTAGAGATGCGGCCGGTCACATCGGTCTCGCCCGACTGGTATTTTCTCGGGGTCAGCCCGAAATGCGCGCCTACCGTTTTCGACGAACGGAAGCGGTCGGGATCGTCGATTGCCGAGACGTAGGTGAGCGCGACGATCGCGCCGACACCGGGCGTCGTCATCAGTTGTCGGACGCGACTATCCTCGCGGGCGAGGAACCGCAGGTGCTTCTCGAGCTGCCATTCCCCAAAGAGCGTCTCGCGGGCCGCCAGCATCGCCCCGGCAATCATCGACAGCGTCGCGTGGCGGCGATCAGGTCGCGGACGCGGCTCGGAAAGGTTCGCGGTGTTGTCGGTCCGACTTTCAGTCCAAAGCCGCGCAGCACCCCGCGCAGGCTCATCTCGACGTCATGGTTCTTGGACTGCAGCAGTTTTGCGCGCGGTCAACAGCGCCCGCACCTCCTGTGCCGGCAGCGACTTGCAGTGAACCGGGCGGAACCAGCCAAGCCGCATAAGCTGTGCGATACCACGCGCATCCTTGCGATCGGTCTTGACCGGCATTGCCTTGAACGCGTCCCGGACATGTCGGGTTTCGAGCAACTCGACCGCCAGGCCAGCGTTCCGCATGGCCGCATAGAGCCATTGCGACAACGGCCCGGCCTCAAGTCCGATCCGCGTCATCGTGAGCCCCAAGCGGCTGAACCAGCCGATCAGCACCTCAGGCTCGCTGGCGATCTTGGCCTCGCGAACGATCCGTCCCGTCGCATCCACAATGCACACGCTCGCGCTTTCCAATGACACGTCGATCCCAGCATAGTGCTCCATGATGTTCCTCGATGAGCTTGGAGCAGGTCGCGCCTGACTCCGTTCCTTGACACCATCACTCGGAGGGATGGCCGCGACCGCAACCAAACCGCCGTTGCCGGCCCGTGACCCCATCTAGGCTGGCGAGGCGGTCGGCCGCGCCGTTTTGGTGCGGGTGGCGGGTTGAGGGGTGAGGTTGATCTGACGTGGTCGGGAACGAGGTCGGCATGCTGGCGCATGCGATCGCTGGAGCCCTCGATCTGAACGACGACAGCATGGTGGAGCAACCGGTCGAGCAGCGCGGTAGCGACGACCGGATCACCGAAGACGTCGCCCCATTCGGCGAAGCCTCGGTTGGAAGTGAGGATCATGGCACCCTTTTCGTAGCGGGCATTGACCAGCTGGAAGAATAGGTTGCCGCCGCCAGGGGTGACCGGCAGGTAGCCGATCTCGTCGACGACAAGCAGCGAACAGCGGCACAGGAAGCGGATCTTCTCGCGTAGCGTGCCCTCGCGTTCGGCTTTGGCGAGGATTGCCGTCAGCTCGCCGGCCCGATGCAGCTTCGCCAGCATCAGCGCATCGCGGCGATCCGTCTTGACCCGGTCGCCCGCCTTCATCGGGATCAGCGACGGCGCTACCACAACGCACTCATGCCCGTAACCGGTCAGCAGCCGGTGAAGTCCGTAGCCGCAAGGGCCAGCTTCGTAGCACAAGCTGAGCCGCCGACCGCCTTTACTGAGCCGCGACACCACCTTACTCAGGATCTCGGGACGGTTCTCGAAAACCCCGAGCTGTCGTACTTCGCCGCCGCGCCTGCCCTCTGCTACCGCAATACATACCGTCGCCTTGTGCACGTCCAATCCGACAAAAGTGATATCGTCCATCAGGCCCGTCCCCCATGCTTGAGGCTCTGTGCCGGTCATCCGCCACAACCCTCGACAGTGTGCATGCCGAGGACGGGCCGCCGATCACTCAGCGGACATCGGGTCTAGGGGTATTTGGCACGGTGAGGGATCAGCCTATGATATCGGTCGGGGCGCGCGATCCTGATGGCACCAAAATTCATGAGTTCCACGGCTCCAGCGCTATTGGTCTCATCGCCGATAATGCCGGCGTTTCCTTGGTAAGAATGCCCGGCGGGAAACTTGGGACCTCGTTGTCATCGGTAACGGTGCCGCGCACCGAATGCATTGAATTCGAGGACGCACCACAGGGTCAGCCCGAGAGCCCAGCGCTGGCGATGATTGCGCGCTCTTTCGCGCCTCGGCGAGCCGCCGTTCCGACGCGGTGTATGATCACAAGGGCGCGCGGCGTGGGGTAGTAACATACCGCAGGCACAAGGGGCGTGGGAGCGTGGTGGAGCGCAGTCGGCTATTGACCGGACGCGCGGGGACTTGCATCCTTGGCGGGTCGCGCGAGTAAGGTTCCCACGAAACCATCGCCGGCCCACGATCAAGCGCCTCTGCCGAGCTTCGCGCCGGCACGCCGTCGCCGCAGGCTAACGATCAAGGGGCGTAGCGAAGAGGCTGGGCCGCGACTTCCACTTCTGCTCGTTTCAGAAAACGCGCTTGCGTGCCCCGTAACTTTGGGCTCGCTCGCGGGAGGTGTCTCCTATGCCACTCGTCCCTATCACGGCTATCAAAATCGGCGAGTTTCGTCATCGCAAAGATCTCGGCGACCTCAACCGGTTAGCTGAAGGTATCCGCGAGCAAGGCTTGCTGCAACCGATCGGCGTAACGGAGGAGGAAAATGTCTGACGATGTCCCTACGCCGCCCGGTAGCGAGATTGTCCCGCTGGACGAAGCTCGCGAGCGCGCGGACGACCAAGCCGGCGAGGTGATTGCGCAAATCGTCGACGACAGCAGCAAGACCCTTTTTCGGCAACAAGTCATCGAGACCTTCAACTCTACTCAGCGCTGGCCGCCACCGGCCGCGGCCGCGGCCGGTGCACTGGGGGTCGCCCAGCGCGACCTCAGCCGCATCGATCTGCCGGCAACCTACAAAGCGGCGGTGCTGGCTTTGAGCGAATGTGCGCGGGTCGACGAATGCCTTGATTTGCGGAACAAGGCCAGCGCCTTGGCCGCGTATGCCAGGCAAGCGAAGGATCCCCAGATGCTGACGCTGGCAGCGCGGATCCGTGCGCGCGCAATACGCCGTTGCGGTGAACTGTTGCGCGAGATCGAGGCCGCGCGGGGTCGACGAACCGATCTCGAACTTCAGGAAAGTCAACCTCAGGAGACCAGTCTCCCGAGGTTGACCCGCAGCCAGTTCGCTGACGATGCCGGGTTGACCGAACACCAGCGGCGGACGGCACTGCGCATCGCCGCCGTGTCCCATACCGAATTTGAAGTTGCGGTTGAAGCACCGCGACCGGCGACAATAAGTGCCCTGGCACAGCGCGGGCGCGTTGCTCGTCCGGGGCCAAGGCCGATACCGCCGCAGACGGAGCGATTTTTTCTTGAGATTGAGATCGCCTATAACCGCGATGGAACGATCGAGCAAGTCGCCGACGAGCGCGGGGTGGCCGTGCTGATGGCAGCATGGCGGAAAGCCAGCCCTTCGGCGCGGCAGCGCTTCCTGCAAATTCTCGGCGCAACCACGGCGCAACCCGCAGAGACCAAGGCGTGAACGTCAAGCCTCCCTCGGCGCGGGCCATGCCCATCCGGACGCGCCACACGCCCGCAAATGCGGCTGGGCCTAGCAGCGCCTACGGCCGCGCCCAGCGGGCTCCCCGCGCCCCGGACGATCCCGAGGTGGGTGACGACCAGTTGAGGACCAGCCTCGTCGGTTCTTCTTCGAGCTTGGCATGGACGGTACCGTGTCCACCCGTCTCCTTGCATGAACTCAGTACCGGACGCTCCGGCGCATCCCTCGTTACCTGGTATGCTGTGACGGGGCGCCCCGTACTCAGGCGGACGTGTGGTGTAGGGGGGAGGGGTCAAAAAATCCCCGCCCTTCGGCTGGCGACCGGTGCCCAAGTTTCTTTTCAAAAAGCGCCACTTTTGGGATAATGCCGCCATGAACCGCCGCAAGCGTGGTCGGCCCTCGAGTGCCGACCTAATGACACCGAAGCCGCTCTCCGTCTATCCGCGGCTGCCTTTGCCGCCGGAGCTTTCCGGCGACGAAGCCGAGGTGTTTCTGGACGTCGTGAACACCGAAGAAGGCGACTGGTTTACCCGGGCCAATTTGCCACTTCTGGTGCAATATACCCGGCATGTGGTTCAGGCGCGACGGATTGCCGAGTTGATCGAAGCTTGTGTCGGGCGACGCGAGACGGAGCTGCCTCACTACCTGAGTTTGCTGGCGGCGCAGCGGGCCGAAACTGCCGCGATCGCCACGCTTGCGACGAAGATGCGGGTGGCGCAGCAGTCCACGCGAAACAATCGAGGCAACCCGCCGCGCACCACGCTCCCGCCCTGGGAATTTGCGCCATAAACGGTGAGCGTTATTGTCTGATCAACCGATGTCTCACACGCGCATCGGCATGATCACCGAGCGTCGTGGGGCTCACCCGTATTGCGGTCAGCCAAATTCTGAGACGCCGATTGCTGATGAAGCCGTGGTGCACCGGCCTGAGGAACATGTGTAACCTTGACCTGGTCTCGTATCCCGTTCCTCGCCGGTGTCCCAGTTTCATCCGGTCATCTCGGTCATCACTCCCTGATCGCGGCTTAACCCGCTGCTTCGGCGGCATCGCCATCGAAACCCGGCCATTGCCTGATGCGCGGCTCGGCGCGGATCATGATCCCGCTCAGCGGCCGGCTGGGGCTTCTTGTCGCTAGCGCGGTCGCACTAGCGAGCGGTAGGTGGTTCCTCCCCCAATAAGCCATCCGGCCCCGGGGGAAGAGAGAGAAGTTTTCCTAAAGCGTCGGGTGTCGGCCGCGTCTTGCGCGACCGCTAACAGCTGTTGGATTGGTTGTTCGTCGCGATATCGTGCTCGCACATCTCAACCGCGCGAAAGACCGTCTCCACGATCGCGCGCGCGAACGCGATGCACTGATCGTTGTATGGGGAGGGAGCGATAAGTCCTGTGAACCATAGGAGCGCAAGTCGAGGGTCGACGACCGTCAGCCGCCTTGACCCGTCATGGTCATCGCACAAGTCGAGACCCGCAGGAGCCTGAGCGAGTTGATCCGGCTGTTGAGCCGGACACAGAGTTCGCCCAGTTCGTCAAGGGTGGCATCGCTCGTGTCGATTTGGTCACCGTCGAGTTGAACGATCATATTGAGACCTCCGTTAGCGATAGTCGGTGGCAGCTGCGCCAGCAGCGCAGCCAGTTTGTGGACCCTTGTCTTCCACATTTTTATCCCTCCTTCACTACTCGACCACCTCGGTCATCACTCCCTGCGTGGCTAATCTGCCGCTTCGGCGAGTGGCCCGTCGGGCGATGCGGCCTGTGGCCGCATCCGTGCTGGTTCGTCAGTCTGACGCACCTACGCACCTGACGCATTTCGCCATGGAGTCCCTTACGCGCGCGTATGGCTACCTCGTTAGGGAAGTGCGTCAGGTGCATCAGTGCGGCAGCCCCCGTAGGGCAAGTAGGGCAGGTAGGGCATCTGAACCTGTTAGAGGGCACACGCCCGCGCGCGTATCACGGTTAATAGGAAAACCTGCCCTACCCGCCCTACCTGCCCTACTGTCAAAAAGCCGGGTCACGGTCATCCTTCCGTCTTGTTTTGGTACTGGTCGGACGTGTCCACGGGCTTCAGCCCAACCCCGGTAAAGCCGCGTTTGCTGTTCTGTCCCGGCGTATGCTTGACCGATTCGAACCCGAGCCCTTGCATGACCGGCGTGAACCATGTGGTGGTTCTAGGTTTTTCGCCGTTTACCAGCGCGTAATCGGTCCAGCTTTTAAACAGCGCGGCCAAGGTGTCGCTCTTGGTCGGACCACTGTCGCAGCATTCATCAAGCCACTGGCGCAATAGGTCCTGCTCGCTAAAGTAGGTGGCCGTGGCATCCATTACCGACTGTGACCGGATTAGCCCGTTCTCCTGCCAATCGAGGCAGCCCTCGATCATCCATCTGAGAATTCCCGGCCATTCGGCTTTCAGCTTTTCCTCCAGTTGTCTATCGGGTACGTCGGGTTTGTGGGTAAACGGCACCACGTTGAACCGCCGCCGCGCCGCGTCATCGACATTGCGAAGCGCGGGCTTATGGTTCCCGATCACCGTCAGCTTGAATTGCGGTCGGTATTCGAAGAAATCCTGCCGCATGAACCGAGCGGTGATCGTGTCGCCGCCCGTAAGTTGCTTGATGCGAACCTCGGCCCAGGCGCGGCCTTCTTCGGTTTCCGACGCGCAAACCATCCGCGCGCCTTTGAGCATCGCGAGGTCCGTAGGATGCCGGTCGTTTGCTGACGACACGAACGTGTCCATGGCTGCGTTCTTGGCGTAGTCGGCCAGGATGCCGACAATCGTGTTCAGCCACACCGACTTGCCGTTGCCGCCCGGTCCCCAGGCGAAAACCAGCGCGTGCTCTCGCGTGTCGCCGGTCAAACAGTACCCCGTCCATTGCTGCAAAAAGCGGATTAGTTCGTTGTCGCCGCCTGTTGTTTCGCCCAGGAATTTCAACCAGAGCGGGCAGGCGGCGGTTGCAGCCGGCGCAACAGCCGTGAGTTTGGTGATGTAGGCTTCTTGTTCCGCCTTCCATATTTTGCCCGTTTGCAAATCCACCACGCCTGCGGGCGTGCCTAGCAACATCGGGTCTCGGTCCCAGGTCTCGGAGGTAACCGCAAACGCCCGGTCAGCCTGGGCGAACCGCTCGACCGCTGCGGCGGTCGCCGCTTTCGCCAGGGTCGCCTTGACCCTGCCTTGGGCACCCTCGGTAAATTCGCGGCAAACCTGTCGCGCCCAAGCGAAGGCGAGCTTGGTTTCTTCCCGCTTCCAGTGCGTGCTGACCCATCGGAACCAAGCGCCCGTGTGGTGGCAATACCGCAATTGCTCTTTGAACCGCGCGGCGAAGGCCAGCGCGATCCCGTCTTCCGTCCTCGCGAAACCGCGAGGCTGCGGCGCAGCCCACGCACGAGCCGCGAAGGCAGCCTCTTGGCTAGCATCATCATCATCGTCGTCGTCGTCGTCGCCGTTCGTATCCTCATCGTTCGCATCCCCGCCGTTCGCGTCTCCGTTACCGATGAGGGGCGCTGCGGCGTCAATTAGTGCTTGTGCGGGGTGGGGGCCGGGTGGCCGGAACGTCAGCGAGGGCTTGCTCCACGACGGACAGGCTTGCCTCGCCAAAAAGTGGAGACTGCCGAAGCCGCACCTGTTCGGCGGATGTTTCGAGATGTGATCCCAGCGAGCGCGGGTCTTAGCGTAGCCGTCCTGGGGCTTGCCGTGCTTGTCCACTGCGTACTTGGAGCTTTTCTTCGACCACTCGTTGAAAGCATGAAAGCCGCCCTCGCTCCCGCCACTGGCCGCCCAGCAGGACAGCGCGACTTTGTCGTTCCAGACCACCCAATCCTCGGCATCGTTTGGGATGACCGACAGCGCGCTTGCAATATCGAAAAAATTCGCCTGCGGTTCGTCGTTGGGTTTGTGGTTCCTGTAGTCGGCCTCGCTGGTGTCTTCGCCACGAGCGGCGACAGCCTCGCGCAGCCGCTCCAGCGCGTCGGCAAGATCGATCTCGGCGCCTTCGTTCAGCGTGACGATGCTGGCGAGCCTGGGCTCGGCTTTGCGGTGCCAACTGCCGGGCCAGCGCAGCGGATGGATCAATGACACAGCAGTGTGATCGGCACCGACAAGTCGTTGTGCCAGCTCGCGTGCCATCTTCAGCAATTGATGATCGCGGAACTCTCGGGTTGGTTCTTGCAGCCGCCAATAGAGATGCAGCCTCGCCTCGACCTCGCCGGAGATCGGATCGGTCCACGTGCCGCCGCTGGCGACGATGAGCGTCGGGGGACCGAGCAGCCCCTCAAGAAAAGCTCGCGCCGCTGAGGGGTTCTTGTCGCACTCGACGACGACGACGAGACCGTTTGCGATGTTTTTTTCTGCGGCCTTGGTCTCGCTGTTTAAGCACACGACCGGCGGCGCAAAGACGACGCGCTCTGTTGCGTCGGCGCATTGCTGCGCGAGCTGAGCTGCGGCATCGATCAGCGGACCGAAACCTGTTCCGTTCAGTTTGATGGCACGCCATAAATCAGGTCGCCACGTATCGTTGATGTCATCGCGAAATGCGCGAAGCTGACAAACGCCGCCCTCGTCGGCGTACCGAAACAGCGCGCTCACGAAGGTCTCGATTGCGGTGCGGTCGACGACGAGCGCGGTCACGTCGCACCTCCTCGCGCCAGCATCCGCGCGCGCTCGGCAATGTCCGCCCCCGGAACCCAATTGCGCCCGGCCGCCCTCGCCTTGATCAGAAGATCAAAAATTGCGTGCGCGAGGGGCTCGGAATCGGCCGGCTCGAAAGGCGGTGGATTGAAGGCGACGCGCTGTCGTGCGCCCGGCGCTGTCTGCCGCACAACGATCCACATCCCATGACCAGCCTCGCCGGCGAGCGCACGGCGCAGCCGGTGCGCGCGGTTTGGGTGCGTCTTGAACCATGTGCGGTCGTCGGCCTTCGCCTTTCCTCGCCGGGTCGGGCTGTAGGGAACCTTGGTGGGTTTCTGCTCCTTGCCGCGCGGCTCGTTTATCCACACAACCCAGCGCGGGGTGCCCCCGAACAAGCTGAAAGCTGTGACGGCAGTCATAGTTTCTCCGACCCACCAAAAAAAGAAGCGCCGTCCCAAGTCAAGGGTCGGCCCCCCGCTCTTTGCTTAGTCTTGGTTTCGGGTTCTCAGGATCCGCTTGAGGTGGCTGACCAGGCCGAGGTGGATGAGGGTTTTTTGGGTGCGCTCAGACATCGTGTAGCCGGAGGCGACGATATGCTCGGCGAGAACTTGACCGTGCCAACAAGAACGAAGGTTGACCAGGGCGAGGCGGATCAGGTCGTTTTGGGTACCGGGGGACATCGTGTAAGTCGAGGCGATCCGCTCGGCGACGCCTTGCGCCAGCCAAGTAGCCGAAAGGCCATCGGGCGCGCTTGATTTCGCGACAAAGCACCTTGTTGAGGTCGTCAAAGTTGTCCGGCAGGTGCGGACGTTTTTTGCCCTGCTGTGAGTTTTCGGTAATTGTTTCCGTGCTCATCGTTGCTGCTCCTGTTAGGCTTAGGATGCGCGGAGACCGACCGCGCGGCGGATGCGGCGGGGTTGCGGCAGCGTTACGCGGTCATCACACCCCACCATCACGGTGACGCGCTGCTGCGCCCTGAAAGTCCGCCCGCTGTGATGAGCAAGCTGAATCCGGCCAGAAGACCGTAACGGTCGTGCCGGCGGGTGTACGCATTCCGTCGACTTCGTGCGCGATTACCGGTTCTTGCCGCAGTTGGTCGACTTGGAAGACGATCCGATGCGTCAGGCCCGGTGCCTCGATAATTGTCTCGCCACGCTCGCCGGACAGGGCGAATGCCATCGCGAGGATCGTCTTCAAGGCGTTGCCTTGGGCGTCGCGGCTCGGAGCCTCGCGGCTTGACACACGGACGCCGTAGTCGAGGATGCCGGTGATGGTATCGCTCGGGATGCCGGGGCCGTTGTCGACCACGCTGATCACGCCAGTATCGGTTGAGACCGAAATCTTTATTTCGGGCCCAATGCGAGCCTCCTCGGCACCGTCGAGCGCGTTGTCGACTAACTCCTTCAGGACGACGATCGGCCAGTCCTCGACCTGGTGGCCGGTCTGCGCGATGAGTTCTTTTTTCGTGCAGAATTCAAGCAACCGGGAAGTGCGGAACGTCTCGCGCTGCAGGCGCGGGCGTTGCTCGGTGCGCGACGCGGGGCTACCGTGCGCGCGCATCCGAAGCCTGCCAGCTTGCGATGCGCATTTTGCGGCTCGGTCTCCCAAGGACGGGGCCGCGCATTGTTTTCGCACTCAAAAGACCGCGGAGACGCGCCATTGCGTCGTGCCGCCTTTTCCGTCCTCGATAAGACGGTCGATGTGCTGCTTTGGCCTAAAAGACTTTTCTAATCGGCGGTGGGCGGACGCCGCGCATGCCCCAGACGGCAGGGGGTTGGCGCGATAGGCCGAGGTACAGTTCGCAGCGTTTGCGCGATCCATTCGCTCGGCTGCCAGCAGCTTGACGGCTTGCCGCTCGATTACCTCGTTCATCTTTTTATGGCCATGTATCCGCATGGCAGAATATTGCATGGGCGGTTCGTCGCTTGCAATCGATTTTCGAACGTTTTACGCTGGCGTATAAATGGATAAGCGGATCAACCCCGATGAATGAAACCGGCTCGACCAAAAAACGCCGTGGGCGGCCACCAAAGGTAGGCGAGCTAAAGAGCGCCGCGTTCCAGACGCGCCTGCGCCCGTCGCTAAGGGCTCGGCTGCGAGAAGATGCCGACCGAAATGACGTCAGCTTGAGCGAAGAAATCGAACGTCGGCTCGAAGCTTCCTATGCTCGAGTTGAAGACCGAATTCGGCGGCCCTATCGGTCTGAACACGGCAATCATGCTATTCGCTGACTTTAGGTTTTCCGGCGATGTGGCGGCGGCTAATGCCGGTCATCCCGAGTGGACGATTGCCGAGTGGATCCGTGAGCCCAGCTGTTCTGAGCGAGCACTCGCCCAATTGGTATTGAGCGTATGGTCGTCGATACACCCCGACGCGCCGTATCAAGGGCTTTATCATTGGCTTGAAGAATTAGCTCGGCGGGTTCAATCGCGCGAGCTGACCCGCGCCATGAACGCTGGCGGCGAGCCGCTCAGCCCGGAAGCCGAGGCCAAAGAACGCGAAGGCTGGAAGGCTCTGTGGGCCGCCTTGGACGAGCAGGGAGCTGAGGCTCCGGAAGCCCAAGCAAGCCCGTGCGAAGCACTTGCTGCCCCGGCGGTCTTGGAGCAGCAGCATGGAGCGCGGCCGGCTCGCAAGCGGCGCTCTTGTCGCACAGGTTGAATACTTGAAAATCCTCCCACTAACGGACCACTGACGTGCCGCGTGAGCGACTGTCTTTTCGGCAACGTGATCTGAAAGCAGCGATGAAGGCTGCCAAAGACGCCGGATTGTCGGTCGCACGGTACGAGGTCACCAAAGACGGGCGGATCCTCATCGTTCCAGGCGAGCCGGTCCCCGAGGCAGCAGCCTCCGGCATCGACCCGAAAAAACTCGCGCTTAAAGAGGCAATACGAGATGAAATATCGAAGCACGTTCCGCCAGACGAACGGTGAGCCGTTCCCCGCGATACGTCAATGCGAAGGTCAACGGTGGGGTATTGCGCTGCTATTTTCGCGGCCCTCATGGCAAGGGTACGATCCAAGGCGCACGGCTGGTGCGCACGGGCGTCGTCGAGTGTTCAGCGCGCTGGTGGGATACTTACTGGTCGCTACGGCACGGCAAGCCGCTCCCGGTCGAGGACGGTGCCGAGCCGATTGTCGAAAAAGGCGGGCTGGTTCCCGGCTCATGGGATTCCCTGATCGCGCATTACAAGGCGCACAACACCGGCTGGAAGGCGATGGGCGAAAAGACCCAGAACGGGTATCTGATCTATCAGAACCACATCAGCCGGGTGATCGGCTCGCACGGCGTCGCGATCACTGATTTTGATGACGTCCAAGCGCTGATCGACGCGAAGCGCACGGACAAGAACGGCGCGGCGGTGCAACTGCATCGGGTCTTCGGTCTGCTGTTCGAACACGCGCGGCTGAGCTTGAAATGGGTCGGCGTCAACCCGGTGCGCGACATCAAAAAGCCGAAGTCGAAAAACAAGGACGGTCATCACACTTGGACACTCGACGAGGTCACGGGCTGGCGCGAGGCGTTCCCGATCCTCAACGCTGATGGCAGCCCGTGCATGGCGCGCCGGTTCCTCGAAATGGAGATCGCTTGGGGCTCGCGGGCGAGCGATCTCCTGCAACTCGGCTGGAAGAATGTTGACAGCGGCGTCGTCAGCTTCGCGCCAACCAAGACGCGCATCAGCACGGGGAAGGTGGTGCATCTCGACGCGACCGACCAGAACGGCAACAATGGCGAGCATCTGGCGGCAGTGCTGGCGCACTGCCCGAAGAGCGAAACTTTCTTTTTGCAGAAGCCGCCGGCTGGCTTCAACCAACACACCAAGGGGAAGGTCGTCGCGCTGAACCCCGAGCCGTGGTCATACACGCGGCTGGAAAAGACGGTGCGCCAGTGGCGCGCGACTGCCGGCGTCAGCGACGAATGTACGGCGCACGGGCTGCGCAAGACGTTCGCCACAATGATGGCGGATCGTGACGTGCCACTGCTGAGCCTCGCGAGCGCGCTCGGCGACACGCCTGAGTCGGCGATGATCTACATCAAGAAGCGCGACGAGCGGCGCGCCTCGCTGCAAGCGTCGCGCAAGGCGGCGTGATGGCGTTACATATGACGGTTTGTCGGGAAGGTTGGCCGCGTTTGGCGTAACGGATATAGCCGTCAACCTTCGCAATGAAGTCGCACGAGGAAAAATGTTCCGGCGCCTTTTTGCTGCGAGCACCCGCGGCACTTGACTGCAAAAATCTTTAGCTCGGAGACGACAGTTAGATAGGACGCTTCTCCGAACGCACTCCGTCAGAGAAAGTCGATCTTGCGTTGTGCGGCATAAAATTGTTGTCCTTCCGTTGACGCAAGCTGACTTTCGTACCTGGAAATGGTGCGAAATCGCCCTGCACTGGCTTCGATATCGTTTCCGCGCTGTGGCGGGACTGGCCCGACTTGAACGGGCAACCTCTCACTTAGCGGGCGAGCGCTCTATCCAGTTGAGCTACAGCCCCCCACAGCACGACGCCGGGAGTCATCACCTCCCGGCGTCGTCTTATCGGACGATGTTCAGCTTGGGGCCCCCGTTCTGCTCAGGGCCAGGTGGCAAGGGAGGCGCTGGACGATATTTGCCGTCGCCTACGGCCACCAGCACATGCTCGCGCTTCAGCCGGCTGAGCAGCGACGATACAGACGCGCGATCTAACGGATGACCTCGCTTTTCTGACAGTTCCATTACCTCGCCAACGGCAAGCCCCGTTTCCTTAAATTCATTGATGAGCCCGAGGACCGCATCCTTGATCGGGCTCGGCGTCTTTCTCCGTTGCCGAGGCTGACTTTCCTCCACGTCGGGGTCGCCACCGAGCATCCGCATCATGCGACGAACGGCGACAAGCTGATTCTGGAGCGCGTCGATCTCCTTAAGAAGTCTCTGCTCTTCCGCCTCATGAAGCGCCAGCATCTGTTTTCCCCGCATTTGGTTCCTCCGTGGGAATGGTTGCGATGGTGCCCCTAGTGGGATTTGCACCCACACGCCCTGCACTGGACTTCGGTTTTAAAGACCGCTGCGTCTACGTTCCGCCATAGGGGCAACCACCTGCATGATAGGGGCGGCAGACTGTAACGCAAACGCCGCGTTACAACGCTAACGCGGCTGCGGATTTCCGCCACCGCGCCCCATCTCGGGCACCGTCACCATCCGCGAATCGTCTGGTAGGTGTGGTTGCTAGAGAAGGCCGACCACAATCACGTGGCGCGCCGATCCTATGATAAACGATGGTCTTTAGCGACCACAGCGTCCTCGACAGCGAGCGCTACACCAGCCGCGCGGCAGCGGTCGAGGGCATGCATGCGCTCTGGCCGCGTTCCCCGCACTGCTTGACGAGAACAAGCAGCGACCCCCAAATTGAGAAATGCAGTTTTCCCGTTTCTCAATTTGGCCCCGAAGGCCGCAGAAATGCTAGAGTTGTGATGTCCAAAAATATTTCCCGGCGAAAGCCGGGACCCACTCCTCTACCGGCTCGGGCGCTGAAAAATGGGCCCCGGCTTTCGCCGGGGAGCGGCCGGAAGGGATGCGCCGACGGCACTTCCGCGCCATATTCCCGCAACAATGACCACCCTCTTCGAAAACCAGGCATCGCATCCGCTGGCGGACCGGCTGCGGCCGCGGAGGCTTGGGGACATCGTCGGGCAGGACCATCTGCTCGGGGCCGAGGGGCCGATCGGCCGGATGGTGGCGCGCAAGCGGCTGGCGTCGATGATCCTGTGGGGGCCGCCGGGCTGCGGCAAGACCACGATCGCCCGCCTCCTGGCGGAGGGCACCGACCTGGCTTTCGAGCCGCTCTCGGCGGTGTTCTCCGGTGTCGCCGACCTGCGCAAGGTATTCGAGGCTGCGCGGAAACGCCGCGAGATGGGGCAGGGTACGCTGCTTTTCGTCGACGAAATCCATCGGTTCAACCGTGCGCAGCAGGACGCGTTCCTGCCCTATGTCGAGGACGGCACGGTGATCCTCGTCGGCGCCACCACGGAAAACCCATCATTCGAGCTGAACGGCGCACTGCTGTCGCGCGCGCAGGTCTTCGTGCTGCGCCGGCTTGGCGACGATGATCTCGAAATATTAACCCAGCGCGCGGAGACCAATCTCGGCAAGTCGCTGCCGCTCACCGCCGATGGCCGTGCCGCGCTGCGCGCGATGGCCGATGGCGACGGCCGTTTCCTGCTCAATCTGGTTGAGGAGATCGACCGGCTGCCTCCCGGCGAGCCGCTCGGCCCGGCCGAATTGGCGGAGATCGTGCAGCGCCGCGCGCCGCTCTACGACAAGGCGCAGGAAGGCCACTACAACCTGATCAGCGCGCTGCATAAATCGCTGCGCGGCTCCGATACCGATGCGGCGCTTTATTGGCTGGCGCGCATGCTGGCCGGCGGTGAGGACCCGATCTACATCCTGCGCCGGCTGACCCGTGCCGCGGTCGAGGATATCGGCCTCGCCGACCCGCAGGCGCTCGCCCAAGCGCTGGCGGCGTGGGACGCCTACGACCGGCTCGGCTCTCCCGAGGGCGAGTTGGCGGTGGCGCAACTGGTGATCTACCTCGCGACCGCGCCAAAATCGAACGCCGCCTATACCGCCTTCGGCCAGGCCCGGCGCGCCGCGCGCGAGACCGGCTCGCTGATGCCGCCGATGCATATCCTCAACGCGCCGACCCGGCTGATGCGCGATCTCGGCTACGGCAAGGGCTACGTCTACGACCACGGGACGGAGGAGGCCTTTTCGGGGCAGAACTATTTTCCGGAGGGCATGCCGCGCGGGGAATTCTATCATCCGACCGAGCGCGGCTTTGAGCGCGAGGTCAAGAAGCGGCTGGAATATTGGGACAAACTGCGCCGCCGCGCGGCGGAGGCGGCGAAATGAGCTGCATCGGCTTGGTGCGTCCTTCGAGGCTCGCGTCGCGAGCACCTCAGGATGACGTGATTGGGTAATGGCATTAAGAAAGATCGTCATCCTGCGGAGCCCGCGAAGCGGGCGTCTCGAAGGACGCACCCACCGACGGTAGACCATGCCTGAAACCATCACCGTCACCGCCGAAGACGGCGAAAGCCGGCTCGACCGCTGGTTCCGGCGGCATTACCCCGAGCTCGGCCACGGCCGGCTCGAAAAGCTGCTGCGGACCGGACAGGTGCGGATCGATGGCAAGCGCGCCAAATCCGGCGACCGTGTGTCGCCTGGTCAGGCTATCCGCGTGCCGCCGCTCGGCGCGGCGCCGGCCGCGCCGTCGTCGCGGATGCAGGACGACGCGATGCTGCGCGACTTCGTCATCCATCGCGACGACCACGCGATCGTCATCAACAAGCCGGCCGGGCTCGCGGTCCAAGGTGGCAGCAACACGACGCACCATGTCGACGGGCTGCTCGATGGGTTGCGTTTCGGCCTGGACGAGCGGCCGCGGCTGGTGCATCGGCTCGACAAGGACACCAGCGGCGTGCTGCTGATCGCCCGCAGCGCCGCCGCCGCGGCCTTCTTTACCCGCGCGTTTCGCGACAAGGCGACGCGCAAGACCTACTGGGCGGTCGTCGCCGGCGTACCCAAATTGCACCGCGGCAGGATCGACCTCTCCCTGGCCAAGGGAGTGGCTCACAAAGGCCGCGAGCGAGTACACCCGGACGACGACGGCAAGGAGGCCGTGACCTATTACGCGGTCATCGACACCGCGGGCGACCGCGCGAGCTGGCTGGCGTTGCGACCGTTCACCGGGCGCACCCACCAGCTGCGCGCGCATTGCGCCGCGATCGGCACACCGATCCTCGGCGACGGCAAATATGGCGGCGCCGCCGCGCACGCCCTGGGCGCCGCTGCCGCGCATCGGCTGCATCTGCATGCCCGCGCGCTGGAGATTCCCCATCCGGCAGGGTTTGTCCTGAAGATCACCGCCCCGCTGCCGCCGCATATGCAGCGGACATGGGAATTTTTCGGGTTCGCCGCAAACACCGCGGACCCGTTCGCCGAGCTGGAACCGACCGCATGAAACGCGTCTACAAATCGGTAGCAACCCGCTCGACGGGCGACGGTTGGGGAGTAACGCTCGACGGCCGGCCGTTGCGCACCCCGGCAAGGCGCGAACTGCGGGTGCCGAGCGAGCCGCTCGCCGCCGCCATCGCCGCGGAGTGGGACGCGCAACACCCCGACATCCGTCCCGAGACCATGCCGCTCACGCGGCTGGCGACGACCGCGATCGACCGCGCGACCGAGAAACGCAGCGAGATCGCAGCCGAGGTGGCCAACTACGCCGAGACCGACCTCGTCTGCTACCGCGCCAACCATCCGGCGGCGCTTGCCGCGCGGCAGGAGGCGGCATGGCAGCCGCTGATCGATTGGGCTGCCGGGCGCTACGATGCGGGCCTCGCGGTTACGGCCGGCATCCTACCACTCACGCAGTCGCCGGCGAGCCTCAAGGCCTATGCCGCCGTCGTTGCCGCGCTCGATGATTTCCGCCTGACCGCGCTGCAGGCGGCGACCGCAGCGTGTGGGTCGCTGGTTATCGCTTTGGCCTTGCTTGAGGGGCGTCTCGACGCGGAGGCGGCGTTCGGGGTCTCGCAGCTCGACGAAACCTTTCAGATCGAGGCCTGGGGCGAGGACGCGGAGGCGACCCGGCGCCGCGCCGCCCTCGCCGAGGACATCCAGGCCGCTGCACGATTTCTCGACTTGCTCGGGCGTTCGCGCGGCAACCAGGGATGACCGTCCGGAGCTCCCGTCATTGGCTTGCCGTTGCGGCGCTGAGCTGGCTTTCCATAACCAGCGCCGACAACGGGTTCGCGCAAAGCTCGAACCTTGTCGTCAATCCGGCGTTTTCACGCGACATGCCGGTGCCGGGGTGGATTGGCGACCATCGCGACGCCTGGATCCGCGCGCACCCGGTCTACCATTCCAGTTGTCAGAATCGCGAGGTCATGGCGGAAATCCGCTTTCTCAACCGGGTCATCGCCTATGACGAGTATTTGCTATCGCTGACCACAGCGTCCGACCCCGACAATCCGACGATGGAGCGCTTGGCGAATGTCGCGAAGCAATCGGCGGCCAGTCTTCGCCGCGACATCACCACCGTCGACGCGCTGGTGGCGGAGCTAAGGCTGCTACCTGGCTGTAATGACGGCGCGGAGAAAACCGCCAAGGTCAGCACCCTGCCGGCCCGGCCGATGCGCGACACGACCGGACCCGCGCCAGGATCCCCTCACCCGGCGGCCGAACCTGCCATGCCAGCGGCGACAGCGCCGTCGGCCGCGATAAGCCCGCCGGACACTGCCACGGACGTGGCGGAGCCCGGCCGGATCGTCATCCGCTTCGACAATCGTGTCGCGGCGCTGACGCCATCGGGCATCCGCGCCTTCGACGGCGCGGTAAATGCACTGCGCGCCGGCAAGGCGGTGCAGTTCGCGATCGACGGCTGCGAGCCGGGCGCCGATTTCACCAATGGATCGCCCTGCGCCCGTCGCTTGGCAACGCTGAAGCAGATGCTCGCGGAAAACGGCATCCGCGACGTCAAGCGCCTGCTTGGTGAGATCCGCTAACCGCGCGGCTCCTTGAAGACCTTCGAGGCGACTTGCAGGCATTCGCGGATGATCGGCACGCCGATATAGCCGGACAGGTGCAACAGCGCTTCGGTCAACTCCTCTTCGGTCCAGCCTTGGCGCAGAGCCATACGCAGATGCAGCGCCAGTTCCGGCTCGCGTCCCATGCAGGTATCGGAGATGACGCAGATCAAAGCTCGCGTCTTGATGTCGAGACCGGGCCGCGTCCATAGATTGCCGAACACGTTCTCGACCGCCACGTCGAGAAATTTCTGCATGACCGGATCGGCGTAGACACCCTTCGAGGCCGCCTCGACCGTGGCGTCGCCCATAAGCCGGCGCCGCATGTTCATGCCTTTTTCGTAGAGCTCGCTCTTCGCCATTTTTGTCCTCCGATCTGCGTCCGGACAATCTTGCCGGGCTCGCCGCAAGCGAACAAGCCGCGCTGACACGGAAAGCCGGACGTTCGGTCGCGGCGGCGACTTGGCCGACAAAGCGTCATCCCCATCTAGAAAACCACAGGCCGCTCGCGATAGCCGGCAGCCACGACAGCTTCCGGCGGCAGCGCGTCATATCACAGGAGGCAGTCACATGTTTATCTCCGACGTCCTGCGCACCAAAGGCCACCACGTCATTCGCATCCATCCGACGGACAGCGTCGCGACCGCGGTCCGCAAGCTGGCGGAGCACCACATCGGCGCCTTGGTCGTCGAAGACAAATGGATGAAGCCGGTCGGCATTCTCCGAACGGGACTTTATCAATGCGACCGCACGGGACGGTGCGGAGGTGCTCGGCCATCAGGTCCGCCAGCTCATGACCTCGCCGGTCATGAGCTGTCGCTCGTCGGACCGCGTGGATGCGGCGCTCGCCGCGATGACGCTGGCGCGGTTCCGCCATCTGCCGGTCATCGACAACGACGAGCTGAAGGGCATCGTCAGCATCGGCGACCTGGTCAAGCACCGTCTCGACGAGAAGGAATTGGAAGCGAACGTCCTACTCGACATTTCGCGCATGCATGCCTGAGTAAGGCGCGCGCTTGGGATGTACCTGGCTGGCCTTCACTCGTCGTTGATGCTATCCCGCGTAGCACGGAGCCGCGGGAGACGATGAGCGACATCCTCAAGCGACTGGAAGAAATGCGCGGCGCGGCTCGGCGCGGCGGTGGGCAGCGTCGCGTCGAGGCGCAACACGCCAAGGGCAAGCTCACCGCGCGCGAGCGGCTCGATATCCTGCTCGATCCCGGCTCGTTCGAAGAGTGGGACATGTTTGTCGAGCACCGCAGCCATGATTTCGGCATCGGCGAACAGAAGGTGCCGGGCGACGGCGTGGTCACCGGCTATGGCGAGATCAACGGCCGGCTGGTTTTTGTCTTCAGCCAGGACTTCACCGTGTTTGGCGGTTCGCTCTCGGAGGCGCATGCCGAGAAGATCTGCAAGGTCATGGACCAGGCGATGCGGGTCGGCGCGCCGGTGATCGGGCTCAACGATTCCGGCGGAGCGCGCATCCAGGAGGGCGTCGCCTCGCTTGCCGGGTATGCCGAGGTGTTCGAGCGCAACGTGCTGGCCTCGGGTGTCATTCCGCAAGTGTCGCTGATCATGGGACCCTGCGCCGGCGGCGCGGTGTACTCGCCGGCGATGACCGACTTCATCTTCATGGTGAAGGATACGTCTTATATGTTCGTCACTGGCCCGGAAGTGGTGAAAACGGTGACGCACGAGACGGTAACGCAGGAGGAGCTGGGCGGCGCCGTCACCCACACGACCAAATCCGGCGTCGCCGACCTCGCTTTCGAAAACGATGTCGAGGCGCTGATCGAACTGCGCCGGTTTGTCGATTTTCTGCCACCGTCGAACCGGGCACCGCGGCCGCCACGGCCCTTCACCGATCCGCGCGAGCGAGACGAGCCGTCGCTCGACACGCTGATTCCGGCCAATCCGAACAAGCCCTACGACATCAAGGAGCTGATCGAGAAGATCGTTGACGACGGTGACTTCTTCGAGCTGCAGCCAAGTTACGCCGGCAACATCATCGTCGGCTTCGCGCGCATGGAAGGCGCGACAATCGGCATCGTCGCCAACCAGCCGATGGTGCTGGCCGGCTGCCTCGACATCGACAGCGCGCGTAAGGCGGCGCGTTTCGTGCGGTTCTGCGACTGCTTCAACATCCCGATCGTCACCTTTGTCGACGTGCCGGGGTTCCTGCCCGGCACCGCGCAGGAATACGGCGCGATCATCAAGCATGGCGCCAAGCTGCTCTTCGCCTTCGCCGAGGCCACGGTACCCAAGGTGACGCTGATCACCCGCAAGGCCTATGGCGGGGCCTATGACGTGATGTCGTCGAAGCATCTGCGCGGCGATGTCAACTTCGCCTGGCCGTCGGCCGAGATCGCGGTCATGGGTCCGAAAGGGGCGGTCGAGATCATCTTCCGCGCCGATCTCGGCGACGCCGCCAAGATCGACGCGCGGACCGAGGAATACCGCGAGAAATTCGCCAACCCCTTCGTCGCCGCCAGCCGCGGCTTTATCGACGACGTGATCCAGCCGCGCACGACCCGCCGGCGCCTCTGCCGCGCGCTCCACATGCTACGCGACAAGCAACTCGCCAACCCGTGGAAGAAGCACGATAACATCCCGCTGTGATGTGGATGGCACGACAGCAAGGCCCCTCTCCCGCAATGCGGGAGAGGGAGGGGCCCACGCCGCAGGCGTGGGAGGGTGAGGGTTTGGTGTGGTGGCACCCTCACCCGTCTCCGGCCTGCGCCCGGAGCCACCCTCTCCCGCAATGCGGGAGAGGGAAAATTTGATGTTCAAGAAAATCCTCATTGCCAATCGCGGCGAGATCGCCTGCCGGGTGATCCGCACCGCCCGTCGCATGGGTATCGCCACGGTGGCGGTATATTCCGAGGCTGATGCCGGCGCGCTGCATGTGCGCATGGCCGACGAGGCGGTGCCGATCGGTCCGCCGCCGGCGGCCGAGAGCTATCTCAAGATCGACCGCATCGTCGCCGCCTGCGAGCAGACCGGCGCCGAAGCGGTGCATCCCGGCTACGGCTTTCTCTCCGAGCGGCCGGGTTTCGCCGAGGCGCTGGCCGAGGAGGGCATCGCCTTTATCGGCCCGACGCCGGCGGCCATCGCCGCGATGGGCGACAAGATCGAGTCGAAGAAGCTCGCCGCCGCCGCCGGAGTGTCGACCGTGCCCGGCTTTCTCGGCGTGATCGAAGACACCGACGAGGCTGCACGCATCGCGCACGAGATCGGCTTTCCGGTGATGATCAAGGCATCGGCGGGAGGTGGCGGCAAGGGCATGCGTATCGCCCGTGACGACGCCGAACTACGCGAAGGCTTTTCCGGCGCGCGCAATGAGGCGCGGTCGAGCTTTGGCGACGACCGGGTGTTTCTCGAGAAATACATCGAGGAGCCGCGCCACATCGAAATCCAGGTACTCGGCGATGCGCACGGCCACGTCGTGCACCTTGGCGAGCGCGAATGCTCGATCCAGCGCCGGCACCAGAAGGTCGTCGAGGAATGCCCGAGCCCGTTCCTCGACCCCGCGACACGCGCGGCGATGGGAGCGCAGGCGGTTGCGCTGTCCAAGGCGGTCGACTACCGCTCGGCCGGCACGGTCGAGTTCATTGTCGATCGCAACAGAAACTTCTACTTCCTTGAAATGAATACCAGGCTGCAGGTCGAGCATCCGGTGACCGAGCTGGTCACAGGACTCGATCTGGTCGAGCTGATGATCCGCGTCGCGGCGGGCGAGATGCTGCCGTTTACCCAGGACGACATCATCCAGACCGGCTGGGCGATCGAGGCGCGGGTCTATGCGGAAGACCCGGAGCGCAATTTCCTGCCGTCGATCGGCCGGCTGACGCGCTACATCGCCCCGGAAGGCGAGGGCATCCGCATTGATACCGGCGTCGGCGAGGGTGCGGAGATATCGATCTATTACGACCCGATGATCGCCAAACTCTGCGCCTTTGGCGCTAGCCGCGCTCAGGCCATCGAGCGGCTAGGTGGCGCGCTCGACGGGTTCTATGTCTCCGGTCTGCGCCACAACATCGCCTTTCTCGGCGCCATCATCGGTAAGCCGCGCTTTGCCGAGGGCCGGCTGTCGACCAATTTCATCGCTGAGGAATTTCCCGACGGGTTTGGCCCACCCGCCGAGTTCACCGCGGCCGACGAATTGCTGTTGATCGCGGCGGCGCTGGCCGATCGGCGGCTGGCCGAGGTCGAGGGCGGACCGGCGGCGGGTGAGGCCGGCGTGCTGCTCGACGGCACGGCGCATACGGTGACGCTGCGCCCGGAGCCGGGCGGCTACGCGGTCGAGCGCGGTGGCGCGACCAGCCTCGCGGCGACGGACTGGCATCCGGGCGACAAGCTGCTGCATCTGCGCATCGAGGATCGCGTCGCCACCGTGCAGATCGACCGGCTGCCGGGCCGCGCGTTCCGCCTGATGCATGGCGGGGTGGCGCGCCGCGCCCAGGTGCTGCACCGCCGCGCCGCCACCCTGCTCGAAATGATGCCGCCAAAGGTCGCGGCGGACACCTCGCGGCTGGTGCTGTCGCCGATGCCGGGGCTGCTCTCGGCGCTCGCGGTCGAGGAGGGCCAGGAGGTCAAGGCCGGCGAGGCGCTGGCGATCGTCGAGGCGATGAAGATGGAGAACGTGCTGCGCGCCGAGCGCGACGGCACCATCGCCAAGCTGCGCGCAAAGCCCGGCGACAGCCTGGCGGTCGACCAGGTGATCCTGGAATTCGCCTGATGCGCTCGGTTCGTCTGACGATTATCGGGCGGGTGCAGGGCGTCGGCTATCGGATCTGGGCCGAGCGCACCGCCGCTTCTCTCGGCATTCGCGGCTGGGTGCGCAACCGCACCGATGGCAGCGTCGAATTGCACGCGACCGGTGAGGACGACGCGATCACCGTCCTGGTTGAGGCGTGCCGGCAGGGGCCGCGCCATGCGGAAGTCAGCACCGTGACGGTCGCCGACGCCGAGGACGACGGCAGCACCGGGGTTTCGGCGCGGCCGACGGTTTAGCTGGATCAACGGCATTCGTCCTTCGAGATGCCTGCTCCGTGGGCTCCTCAGAGCCTGGCCCGAAATGCGCTTGAGATGCTCGCAGATGTTTTTTCTCGTCATTCGGGGGCATCGCGCAGCGATGAACCCGGAACCCATGCACACGGACCTCGAAAAGCGCGTTCCGACGCCGCAACCCCGTCGGCCAAGCCCGTGTTCATGGGTTCCGGGTTCGGCCCTGCGGGCCGCCTCGGAATGACGAGGGCTATTTCAGGCCAGGCTCTCAGGATGAAGAGTTTTCTTGATGCAATATGACTCCTGCCGTCATGCTGAGGAGCGGGCATAGCCCGCGTCTCGAAGGACGCACCGGCGGTTTTGCAACCGCTCAGCCCGCCTCCATCGGCAGGGTGTCGTCGATCGCCCATTCCGACATCGAGGCGTCGTAGAGCCGCACGTCGGGGTGGCCGAGCATGACCAGCGCGTGCGCCGTCGCACTCGCCGCGATGCCGCCGCCGCAATAGGTGATGACCTTCTTGTCGAAGGCATGCACCGTGTCGAACCTGGCGCGCAGCTGGTCGGGCGGCAGGAAGGTGTTGGTCGTCGGGTCGACGAGGCCGACGGTCGGCACATTGACGCTGCCCTTGATCCGCCCCGGCCGGCCATAGGTGTTGCCGCCGCTGCCGGCGTGCTGCGCGGCTTGCAGCGCGTTGATCGTGCACACCGCACCATCGCCGATCGCCGCCAGCATCTCGTTCTTGTCGGCCATCAGCGGCTTTGCCGGTCGTTCCGTCAGGCTGCCGGCGGGGCGCGCGGTGCCGGGGCCGGTCTCGACCGCGCGGCCTTCCCGCGCCCATTTTTGGAAGCCGCCGTTGAGCACCGCGCAATTATCGAAGCCGTAACAGCGCAGCACCCACCAGACCCGCGTTGCCCATTGCGGATTGGCGGTGCTGTAGGTGACGACCTTCGTGTCATTGCCGCCGCCGAACCGCCGCATCGCGGCGGCGAAGCCGGCGGGCGTCGGCAGCATAAAGCGCAGCGGCAGCTTGTCGTTGTCCGACAGATCGGCCTGCAGATCGATGAACTGCGCGCCGGGGATGTGGCCCTTCTCGTAATCCTCGCGCCCAGATTTGACCGTGTAGGTGATCTTCGGGTCGGGGATAAGATGAACGGTGCCGTCGAGCACGACCAGCTTCGGATCATCGAGATGGCCGGCGAGCCAGTCAGTCTCGACCAGAAATTCGGGATGAACATAGCTGTGGTCGGACATGGCGGTTTCCCCTGATGATCAAACGAAACTTAACAGGACCAAGCCGTGAAGCGGACTTTAAATGGGTTCGCGAACATCTGAGCCAGTTGGATTTGTCGTAATCTATGCGATGAGGGATCAAACGCGGGATTTCGAGTGCATCCATGAAGAATTCGCCCGGCCGCTCACCCCGCTTCCGCCGGTGCGGACGCGGCCGTCGCGGGCGGCATTCAGTCCCGCGCGGCGGCGGAATTGCAGGCACAGCAATTCCGCGCCGACAGGGCCTGAGACGCCGGTAAAGGCGGGATCCTCCGGGCCGACGAAGATGCAGGAATTGGCCGGCAAGGGATTGCCTCCATCGACCGCGGCGTCGCCCGTCAGCACCAGCCAGAATTGACCACCGCCGGCGCTCGGCGGGTGTCCGGCAATCGCAGTGCAAGGCGGTATCCGGTAGCGCCAGCCCGCCAGCCCATCTTCCGCTTCGAGAACCGGGCGGCAGGAAATGGCCGTCGCCTCGCACAGCTCGTCGAGCAGCGCCGACGGCACCGCCTCGGTGGTGAATTCCCAGTGCTGGTGGCGGTCGCGGGCCGCATTGAGCACCTCCCGCTCGGCCGGCATGTATCGGGCGCCGGGATCCCAGCGGTTGCGCAGGGTGAACCACCAGATGCCCGACTTCCCGGCGACGATCGGCCCATAGGCCGAATAGGCGTCGGTGTAATGCACCGCGCCGTCGCCGAATTCATGGTCGCCGAGCATGCCGCGACCGGCAACGACCACCTGGAACTGGTCGGCTTGGTGGAAGTGCGGCCGGGTGACGGCGCCCGGACCCTTCTCGACCAGGAAGGCCATCGGGTGCAGCGCATCGTCGGCCGGCGGCTTCTCGTCCGGCGGCAAGGTGTAGCGGTTGGCGCCGATATAGGCGGTGTTCCAGCCGGTCGACGTCTGGCGTCGGCGGGTGCTGCGAGCGAGGATGCTATCGGCGGTCAAGACCACGGCGTACTCCCGTTATTACCGTCGGCGCGGCCGTATCGAGACCGTCACGCTACCACTTGTAGACTTTCTGCAACGTTCCTCCCATGAGCGCTGCCTTGTCGTTCTCGGACAGGCGTTTGGTGTCGCGGAACGGCGCGACGCCCTGCTCATAGGTCAGCATGCCGATCGTCCGCGTCCAGTCGGTGCCCCACATGCAGCGATCCAGCCCGAACGCATCGATGACCCGCAGCACCGGCTCCCAGATATCGTCGTATGGGAACGGTTGGTGCGACATCGTGCAGGCACCGCTGATCTTCACCCGTACGTTCTCGTATTGAGCCAAGGCGAGCAGCTTGGGAAGAGCGGCCCAGACGTCGGCGGGGACCGTAGGGCGAGCAGGCTGCAGCAGACCGAGATGGTCGATAACGATGACCGTATCCTGGTGTCGCTGAATGTGCGGCAGCCCTTTGTCGATGATGCCCCAGCAAAGCAAATTGACCGGTAAACCCTGTTTGGCGGCGGCAGCGAAAGCGCGGTTCAAACCGGGGTGGTCCGCCTCCATCGGCAGGCCGTCACGCATTCGTATGCGAATGCCGCGCGCGCCTGGCATCGCCGCCCATTTCGCCACCACATCGTCAATCGCCGGATCGGTTGCATCGACCGGTGTCACAACCCGAAATTTATCCGGATAGGTGTTGCAAACTTCGAGCGCGTAGCTCGGATCGTATTCATAGGCGCTGAACGACGAGACCATGATCGCACCGTCGACGCCGACACTGTTCATCGCAGCGACCATCTCTTCGCCTGTGGCGGAGTCGAGTCCGTGCGAGGGACTGGCCCACGGCCGGCCGGGATGATTTCGATCGAAGGGATGAACCTGCACGTCGATGACTGGCATGGTGGCCGTCCTCCTGCTTGTCGACCAATTCTCCGTCATCGTGGCCGGTTTGCACAGAGTGATGAGACGCGGTGACGGGTGGAACGCGGACGAAGAAGACCTAGACAAAGCGCGAGAGCGTCGAGGTTCGAACGCCGGCTTTCTCCTTGGCCATCACCTTGGCCCGGGACGTCCGAGACAGTCAGATGGTTCGGTAGCCGCCACCCGCCATGACGATGCGGCCGGTGACGTAGACGGGTGATCGGACGCGAGGAATATCGCCAGCCCCGTGAGGGCCCCGGAGTAACCGTTGTTTCCGAACCGAGGCGTTTGCAGGGATGGCGGCCGGGTGAGCCTGACCGCGGCCGTGGCTATTTGTCGGGGAAGGCGTCGGGCGCGCCGGCGAGTATTTTCGACATCGTCCAGCGGGGCTTGGTCATCGATTGGACCTCGTCGATCAGCCAGCGGCCGCCGCTGCGGATCAGGTCGTAGTGCAGGTCCTCCGCGGTGCCGAGGTTGCTGAACTTCGCCTCGACAACGGCCTTGTTCTGCGCCTGCGAGGCCAGCGTCACCGACAGATCGGTGATCTTCCAATCCTGACCGTTGACGATCGGATCGAAATCGAGCCGGCCGACTTCGCCCTTCGCGTAGGCCCTGTCGGCGGCGAGCAGCTTGCGCATTCGTGGCGAAAAGGGCTGCTTTTCCAACGTCGCCGGCTTGTCGCGCTCGTAGCCGCGATAGAGTCCGCGGACAACTTCCACCGGATCGCCCGGCGTTTGCGCCAGCGCCGCGTCGCCGACGCAGAGCAGCAACAGGAAAGCGGCAAAGACAACGCGCATCAACGGTGCACCGGTCCGAGCGGGTGCTTGCGAACGCCCGCGCGCAGATGCGCGTAAGGCAATTCGGCCGGGTCGCTGACATGCGCGCCGGGGGAGATCACGCACAGCACGGTCTCGGCGATCGGCTGGAAATCGGCGCGGAAATGCACGGTCGATTTGAGCGCTAGGATCGGCACCTGCGTCGGTTCGACGCCGACATGACGGAACATTTCCTGGTCGGCGGCCTGGACGCGTTGACAGGCCAGCACGGCGGAAACGCCGCTATCCTCGTCGGTGATGAGGGCCATCGGGCCGATATCGAATTTGGCGCCGCCGTAGAACGGGCCGGTGCCGGTGAATTGCCCGCTGCCGAGACGGACGATGCGCCATCGCGCCTCGACCGGGGTCTCGCCGGCATAGCCCACCTTGGCGCCGACGCCGCAAGGGAGCAGGACGCCTTCGCCGGCCTCGCGCGCTGCGGCGGCGGCCTCGGGGTCGACGATCATGCCGATCACCGCACCCTTGGCTTCGCGCGCGATCAGCGCGCGCAGCAGCCCCACCGTGTCGGAGGTTCCGCCGGCGCCGGGATTGTCCTGGATGTCGGCGAGGACGATCGGTTTGGCGGCGGTGCGCGACAGGCGGATCGCCTCCTGCGCCGCTTCGTCGGCGGTGTAGAGCTTGCCGGCGAACTCGCGTTCGCGGGCACTGATCGCCGCCAGCAGCCGGTCGGCCGCGGCGTCCGCCGCTTCCTGGTCGTGGCCATACACCACCAGTGCCGGCCCGCATTGCGCGATATCCGCCGGCGGGAAGCCGGGCGTGTGGGTGATGCCGACGATGCCCTGGTTGTGGGACGCGCCGCCCTGCTCGATGTCGTCGAGCAGGTCGAAGACGCCCTTGGTCGGCTCGGCGAGGGTGCATTGCCAGACCAGCGGGATCAGGAAATCGGCCTGGCGGAAGGCCTTGTAGAGCGGCCGCTTCTCGCGGATCAGCCGGTCGAGCAGCGTCGCGGCGCGGCTGCCGGTCGCCGCCATGTCGATATGCGGATAGGTGCGGTAGCCGACCATCGCGGTGGCGTGCCGTACCATCTCCGGCGTCATGTTGGTGTGGAAATCGAGGCTGGCGACGATCGGCAATGCGGCACCGAGCAGGGCGCGGATGCGGCGCAGCAACTCGCCCTCGCCATCCTCGAGATGCGCCGCGACCATCGCGCCATGCAGGTCGAGATAGACGCCGTCGAGCGCACCCGCGGCGGCGAGGTCCTCGAGCAGCCCCGCCGCGACGCGCTCATACACATCCTCATCGACATAGGACGAGGGCGGCGCCGAGCACCACGACAGCGGCACCAGCTCATGGCCCAGCCCGCGCAGCGTGCTGACCGCGCCGGCGATCGGAATGTTGTAGCCGGCGACCGCCTCGAACAACGCCGGCCCGCGGACATAGCCGGGCCAGGCATCGGCCCGCTCGAAATCCTCCCAGGTCGCGCGCTGCGGCGCGAAGGTGTTGGTTTCGTGCTGAAACCCGCCGACCGCAATGCGCGCCATTGCCATACCCTCAATTCGGTGTCGCCGCCGGCGAACGCAGGCGGCGGACCTTGTCGATGGTCGCCGCGCAGGCCGCCGCCGCCTCGCTGCCCTTGATCACGAAATGGTCGTGGAAGAATTTGCGGTGGTCCTCGTGCTCATGGAAGTGCTGTGGGGTCAATACGGCGGAAATCACCGGGACCCCGGTTTCCAGCTACACGCGCATCAATCCGCCGATCACCGCCTCGGCGACGAATTCGTGGCGGTAGATGCCGCCGTCGACGACAAACCCGGCGGCGACGATCGCCGCGTAGCGCCCGCTATTCGCCAGTAATTGCGCGTGCAGCGGGATCTCGAACGAGCCGGGCACTTCGTAGAAATCGATATCGTCCTCGCCATAGCCGAATTTGGCGATTTCCGCCGTGAACGAGGTGCGGCAGCGGTCGACGATCTCCTTGTGCCAGCACGCCTGCACAAAAGCCACGCGCCTGGCGCTGTCGAGATCGGTTGCGGGTTGGGACTGGGATTGGCTCTGATTCATGGTGGCTCCTCGCGGTTAGAGACCAGAATCAGGGCGTACGGGCCTTGGATCACGGCGCGCGAAGCGCACCGTCAAACGCGTCCCGTTCTCTTCCATCCGGACTGTAACCGTCGGCTTCGGAATTGCACCGAATCTGCTGACCCCGCCCCTTGCGGAGCGGGCGCTCGCGGGCTGAGGCGGCTGCGCCGCCATCACCGCCGGTGGGGACTTCCACCCCGCCCTGAGAACGTCGGCCGGAACCCCTCCGGCCGCAAATATTACCAACACATTTGCTCAGGGCACGCAACGGCTTCGGCTATAGTGCCGCGCTGGGCGAACGGGAGATGGACATGGAAACGCGCGCGGCTGTGGCGCATGCAGCGGGGCAGCCGCTGGTGATCGAGACGGTGCGGCTCGACGGGCCCAAGACGGGCGAAGTGCTGGTCGAGATCAAGGCCACCGGCATCTGCCATACCGATGCGTTCACATTGTCGGGCGGCGATCCGGAGGGGCTGTTTCCGGCGATCCTCGGGCATGAGGGCGCCGGCATCGTCGTCGATGTCGGGGCGGGCGTGACCAGCGTCAAGAAGGGCGACCACGTCATACCGCTCTATACGCCCGAATGCCGGCAATGCGAGAGCTGCCTCAGCCGCAAGACCAATCTGTGCACCGCGATCCGCGCCACCCAGGGCCAGGGGGTGATGCCCGACGGCACCAGCCGCTTCTCGCTCGGCGGCAGCAAAATCCACCATTACATGGGCTGCTCGACCTTCTCGAACTTCACCGTGCTGCCCGAGATCGCGGTGGCGAAAATCCGCGAAGACGCGCCGTTTGACAAGGTCTGCTACATCGGCTGCGGCGTGACCACCGGGATCGGCGCCGTGATCAACACCGCCAAGGTCGAGGCCGGCGCCAAGGTCGTGGTGTTCGGGCTCGGCGGGATCGGGCTCAACGTGGTGCAGGGCGCGCGGATGGTCGGCGCCGAGATGATCGTCGGCGTCGACCTCAACCCGGCGCGCCAGGCCCTCGCCGAGACATTCGGGATGACGCATTTCGTCAACCCGAAGGAGGTCGCCGGCGACCTCGTGCCCTACCTCGTCGACCTGACCAAAGGCGGCGCCGATTACAGCTTCGAGTGCATCGGCAATGTGCAGACGATGCGCCAGGCGCTCGAATGCTGCCATCGCGGCTGGGGGGTCAGCGTCATCATCGGCGTCGCCGGCGCCGGCCAGGAAATTTCGACCCGTCCGTTCCAGCTGGTCACCGGGCGCATCTGGAAGGGCACCGCGTTCGGCGGCGCGCGCGGCCGCACCGATGTGCCGCGCATCGTCGACTGGTACATGGACGGCAAGATCAACATCGACGATTTGATCACCCACACGATGCCGCTGGCCGATATCAACCAGGGCTTCGACCTGATGCATGAAGGCAAGTCGATCAGAAGCGTCGTCGTCTACTGATACCTAACGCGGCGGGTTGATCTTCTTGCCGATCAGGCCGGCCCACCAGCGCGATTTCGGCTCGAACTCGGAGCGGCCGGTGGCGCCGGGGGCGAAGCCGCGGTCGCCGCCGGCGATCGCATCGAGCAGCGTGGTGGTGCCGACCGCGCCGACCAACTCGCCGCGCCACGTCACGATGTAGCGCAGGAAAGCCATCTGGCTCGGGGTGAGGTCGACGAAGCGTCCCGCCGAGCGGCTTTGCGTGACGTAGACGATGCGCGCCTTGAGCTGCGTGCCGACCTCGATCCCGTCGATCACCAGGCGGATCATCACCGGGACCAGCGCGTTGGGCTGTAGCTGCGCCGGCACCCCGGTCGCCGCGAACCCGCCGATCGACACGTCGATCAGCGTGCACGGCACGCCGTCGATCTCGATGTCGGCCGGCAGCGTCGCACGGCGATAGAGCCGGCGATTGCGCGGCAGCGATGGTCGTCCGCCGCGCTCGGCCATCTGCGCCGGCGGCGGGGTCGTCAGTTTCGGTGCCGGCGTGACCGGCCGCGCGGTTTCCGCCAAGCGGCGCGCTTCCGGTGCGGACGCCGACGGCACCTGCTCGAAGCGTGGGGCGGCGATCGGCGACGATGTCGAAGACGCGTCGCCGTGCCGGCGCCCGAGACGCCCGACAAAGCTTTGCGGCCGCTCGGGTGCGATTTCGGCCGGCGCCGTCTCCGGCGGCGGCAGATCGCGGACACGTGCGCGTATTGTCCGCTGCGGCTCCTCGGCGGGCGGCTCAGTGGCCGGCGGTTCGGCGGCCAGCGGTTCGGCGGCCAGCGGTTCGGCGGCCAGCGGTTCGGCGGCCAGCGGTTCGGCGGCCGATACCGTTTGGATCGCCGTCTCTTGGATCGGCGGCCCGGGGATCACCGGCTCGGGAACCGGCGGCTCCGGGAGCGTCGGCTCGAGCGGTGGCGTAGGCTGGGCTTCGAGCGCGGTGATCGCGACCGGCTCGGGATCGGGTTTGGGCGCTTCCGCCGGCAGGAAGTCCTCGATCGGCGGGACATTGGCGACCGGCTCGGCAAAGCCCAGCAATTGCGGTGTCGCGGCGCGGCCGCGCGGCCGCGGCACTAGCCGGGCGGACGGCATCGGCATTGCCGGACGCGGCACCGCTCTCGGCATCACCGGCGCCGCGGGAGCCGCCTCCTCCTGGCCGATGCGGCGGAATACCGACGACAGCGCGGTCGCCGGTCGCATTTGGTCCAAAACGGGGTTCGGCGGGGGAGCAGCCACGGCAGTCGAAAATAATATCGGGGTCCGCATCATAGCCAAACCCGCCGCCGCCGTCAGGACCGATTTGCCGCCCGCCACCGGCCGGTTCTGTGGCAATAAGAAAGGGTGCGCGCGGCGCAGCGCGCCGGGGAGGAGCCGCGGCGATGAGCGGATCGGACTACCTGCTGGCGATCGACCAGGGGACGACGAGCACCCGCGCGATCCTGTTCGACGCAGGCGGCACGGTGCGCCATATCGCGCGGCGCGACTTGCGGCAGATCTACCCGCAGCCAGGCTGGGTCGAGCACGACCCGGAAGAAATCTGGCAGGCGGTGGTCGCCACCTGCCGCGAGGCGATCGCCGCCGCCGAAGCAATGTCCCTTGGGTCAATCGCGGCGATTGGCATTACCAACCAGCGCGAAACGACGGTGCTGTGGGACCGCGCTGATGGGCGCCCGGTGCACAACGCGATCGTCTGGCAGGACCGCCGCACTGCGCCGATCTGCGAACGCTGGCGCGCGGAGGGGTTTGCCAAGCCAGTCGCGGCGCGCACCGGGCTGGTCATCGACCCGTATTTTTCGGCATCGAAAATCCGCTGGCTTCTCGACAATGTTGCAGGGCTGAAGGAACGCGCGGCGGCCGGGGATATTGCGTTCGGCACAATCGACAGCTTCCTGCTGGGACGGTTGACCGGCGGACGGCACCAGACCGATGTCACCAACGCCTCGCGCACGATGCTCTACGATTTGCGGCGGCTCGCTTGGGATGCCGAGCTGCTCGCCGGGTTCGGCATCCCCGCGGCGATCCTGCCCGAGGTACGCGATACCGACGCCGATTACGGCAGCACACTTCCGGCGCTGTTCGGCGACGCGATCCCAATCGCCGGGATCGCCGGCGACCAGCAAGCGGCGCTGATCGGGCAGGCCTGCTTCCGGCCGGGCATGGTGAAATCGACCTATGGCACCGGCGCCTTTGCGCTGGTGCACACCGGCGCAGCGCCGGCCGCCTCGTCACACCAGCTGCTGACGACGATCGCCTACCGCCTCGGCGGCGCGACCGCCTATGCGCTCGAAGGCAGCATCTTTGTCGCCGGCGCGGCGGTGCAATGGCTGCGCGATCGGCTCGGGATCATCAAGACCGCATGGGAGACGCAGGAACTCGCCGACCTCGCCGATCCGCGGCAGCGGGTCTATCTGGTGCCGGGCTTCGCTGGGCTTGGCGCGCCTTATTGGGCGGCCGACGCCCGCGGCACGATTACCGGCCTCACCGCGGAATGTGGTGTCGCCGAGCTGACGCGCGCGACGTTGGAGGCGGTCGGCTACCAGACGCGCGACTTGATCGCCGCGATGAGCGCCGATAGCGGGCTTCGTATCGAGACGCTGCGTGTCGACGGTGGTATGGCGGTCAACGATTGGGCGATGCAGTTTCTCGCCGACATCCTGCCGGCACGGGTCGAACGGCCGGCCTCGATCGAGACGACCGCTTGGGGCGCGGCCTATGTCGCCGGGCTGCGGCGCGGGCTGTGCCCAGGGCCGGATGAGATGGTCGCCCGCTGGCAGGCGGCGCGGAGTTTTGCGCCGGAAATGCCGCTAACCGAGCGCGACGAGCGCTATGCCGGCTGGCAGCGGGCCGTCGCCGCCACCTTGACGGTCAGCGGGTGATGAACCTGCTGCGCGACCTGCCGCCCGGCGGCGCCGGAGAGGTCACCGAGCGTCTGGCGGGCGGCCGCGTGGTGCGGATCGAGCGCATTGTGTCGCACGGCGAGGCCAGCCCCGCTGGCTTCTGGTACGACCAGGACGAGGCGGAGTTCGTTCTGGTGCTGAGCGGCGCCGCGCGGCTGCGGTTCGCGGAGGGCGGGGTAATGGCGCTCGATCCCGGCGATTGGGTAGACATTGCACCGCATCGCCGTCACCGCGTCGACTGGACCGACCCGGAGCAGCCCACGGTGTGGCTGGCGGTGTTTTACCAAGCCTGACAGCTGCCGATGTGCCGCCGGCTGCCTCTCACCCGTCTCCGCGCTGCGCCCGGAGCCACCCTCTCCCCGCACGTGGGGCGAGGGATTATAACGCGCTCCCTCTCCCCGTTTACGGCCGTTTACGGGGAGAGGGTCGGGGTGAGGGGCAACCACCCGTTCGATATTGACGGAGACGCAAATGCCCAACCAACTCCCCGGCCCCGGCGAGGTCTTCCTCGATCACACGGCGTTTTTCGTACCCGTGATGGATGCAGCGGCTGCGGTTCTCGAACGCTGCGGCTTTCGCCTGACGCCATTTACAATGCAGACCAATCGCGAGGGAGACGTCACGGTGCCGTCGGGCACCGGCAACCGTTGCGCGATGCTGCGGAACGGCTACCTCGAAGTCCTGACCGCCACCTCCGACACGCCGCTCGCGGCACAGCTGCGCAAGCGCATCGCCGATCACCCCGGCCTGCATCTCGCGGCGCTTGGCGGCGCCGACACGGCCGCCGAGCATCGCCGGCTCGCCGCCGCGGGGTTTCCGACCTTGCCGCTGGTCGATATGCGGCGGCCGGTCGGCGACGATTTTGCCCGCTTCACCATCGCGCGCATCGCGCATGGCACGATGCCCGAAGGCCGCGCGCAGTTTCTGACGCATCACACCGAACACCTCGTGTGGCTGCCCGACATGCTCGATCACCCGAACGGCGCCGAAGCGCTCGACGCGCTGTGGATCGCCGCTGCCGACCCGACCGAGCCGGCGGTGCGCTACGCCCGCTTTACCGGCCGCCCCGCGCGCCGCGATGGCGACGTGACCACGATCGCCCTCGATCGCGGGTCGCTCCATTTCGCCATGCCGGCGCATCTGCAGCAGGCCTTCGGCATCGAACCGGCGGGCCAGTTGCCGTGCCTGGTCGCGGCGTCGATCCGCGTGGCGAGCCTCGGGCGGCTGGAGAGCTGTCTTTCCGGGTCGGGCCTCGCTTATCGGCACACCGCCTCCGCCGTCGCGCTTGCCTTGCCGACGGAGCTCGGGGACGCGCTGATCTTCCATGAAGGTTGAGGCATCGCCCTGACGGCTATGTCTTCTTTATGCGAAGGGCGAGCCGAGCCCTCTCGAATCCTTATGCGCGACGGAATTTATATCTCGGCACAGCGCAACAACACGGCTGTCCGAGATGTCCGACTTCTTTCCGCGACGCGTCTGCTCGCCACATCATTTCGACATTCGCCGCGACCGGCGCGGCCACTGGGTCGCGCGCGACCGCAACGGGCTCGCCGGCGGGACGTTTCTGACGCGCGACGGTGCGTTCCGTTATGCCTTGTTCGAAGCGGGTGGTGACACCTCGCTGGTGCATGTCGCAGCCAGGCACCGCGGAGCCCGGCCATGACCGCCCAGGCTTTGCAGCGGCCGCGCGCGGCGCCATGGCAGCCGGCACCATGCGTTCGGCTTTGTCGCAACGCCCGTGGTAATTGGACTTTGTCGGCTCCGAACCTCGCGCGAAGCGAATTCACCGATTTCAATGCCGCGCTGCGCAGCGCACGAAAACTTCCCGGATCGAAGGATGCGACGATCGAGGTCTGGCAAGGCGGCGATTACATCTGCTGCCTGTCGTCAGACGAAGGGCCGAGCCGCGCACCGCCGTACGCCGAGGAAATCGCCGGATTACGCGCGCCCCGCTTCTCTGCGGCGGAGCGGCACGCCAATCGCGTCGCACAGGTTCTGTTGCCCGTTGCCGGATTTCTGTTTTGGCTCGCCCTGCTTGTATTGGCTTTCGCCGCGAGCTTTGGCTGGCGACTGGCTTTGCACTAAGTCAGGACCGGCCAAGCAGCAGCGCGTCGCGCAGCACCTTGAGGAGATAGCGCGCCGTCTCCAGCGGCAGCGCGTCGACGGGGCGGCCACTGACGATCCACTGGTCGAGATTGCCCGGACCCCAGTTATAGGCGGCAATCGCATCGGGCCAGTTGCCGTAGCGGCCGTAGAGCTTGGCAAGATAGGCACGGCCGAGCAGCCGGTTCTGGCCGATATCGAAGCGGTCGCCGCCACCGACATCGACCGCTGCGGCGGCGCTGACCTGCATCGGGCCTTGCGGCCCGTCGAGCTCCGGGCGCCACATCGCCGGGTTGCTGCCGTGGCCCGATTCGGCGCCGTCGACCGCGAACGCGACACGATCCAGCTCGCCGCCATTGGCCGTGCCGAACAGCGCAATGCCACCCGCGCCGAGCGGTTCGCCGCCGCGCAACACCGCGACCGGCGATGGCGCGGGTGCCGGCGGTGCGCGGTTTGTCTGCATAGGTCTCGACGGCACGCCGCCACCGCGGACCACCATGACGCGCTCGGCGCGACCATCGCCGAAGGTGACGATCTCGGTCCGCGTGGCAGCCCCCCGCGGCAGCGGTGACAACACCGCCAGCGCGGCAATCGGCGGTCTCGCAGGCGGTTTGGTTTGCGGGATGCCGCGCACCACTTTCACCGCCGGCCAGCGCGGGTCGGCGAAACTGATCGTTTCGACCCGCTCGCGCGGCGCGTCCGCCGCGGCCATGGCGCAGGCACATCCCAGCGTCGCGGCGGCAAACGCCGTCGCGCCCAGCCAAAGTCGCGCCGATCCCCCGAGCGATGCGATGGCCTCCACTCCACGCGATCGCAACCCGAGCCAAGGTTTGAATCCTTCGACGAATCGCTGTCAATCTTTTTGCGTTCGCCGCGGCGCGGTGCGACCATCGGCGACCCCATAGGAGGTGGCCCATGCGTCCGTTCGAGGGCATCCGCATCATCGACATCACTCATGTGCTGGCGGGGCCGTTCGCGGCCTATCAACTCGCCGTGCTCGGCGCCGACGTGATCAAGATCGAGCACCCCGACGATCCCGACCAGAGCCGCGACAGCGGCACCGACCGCGCGCTCAACCGGCGCAACATGGGCACTGGATTCCTCACCCAAGGCTCTAACAAACGGTCGATAACCCTTGATCTCAAAACAGATAAAGGCCGCGAGATTCTCAAAAAGCTCGTCGCCAAATCGGACGTGCTGGTGCAGAACTACCGGCCGGGCGCCTTCGACGCGCTGGGGCTCGGCTATGAGGATCTGCTCAAGATCAACCCGCGCCTCATCTACTGCTCGATCTCGGCCTTTGGGCAGGACGGGGTGCGGCGCGAGCAGACCGCCTACGACCATGTGATCCAGGCGACCTCGGGGATCATGGCCGCGACCGGCACGGAGGAGGTCAACCCGATCAAGATCGGCGCCCCGGCGGTCGATTACGCGACCGGCACGATGGGCGCTTTCGCCCTTTCCGCCGCGCTGTTCCAGCGCGAGCGCACCGGCAAGGGCCAGCATATCGACCTGGCGATGCTCGGCGTCGCGATGATGATGCAGGCCTCGCTGATGACCGGCTATTTCCGCAACGGCGTCGAACCCAAGCCGCACGGCAACAAGCAGCCCTATGCGACCAACAGCGCCTATGACGCCAAAGAGGGCATGGTGATGATCGGCGCCAGCAATATCGGCCAGCAGGCGCGGTTCTGGCGCGCGGTCGGCCGTGAGGACATGATCAAGACCGACAACGAGGCCCGCGTCGACGACCGCGAGCGGGAGGCGGCGATTATCGCCGACATCATCAAGACCAAGACCGCCGACGAGTGGGAGGTCTATTTCCAGGCGCGGCATGTGCCGGCGGCGCGCGTCCGCACCATGGCCGAGGCGCTGGCCGACCCGCATTTCGCCACCCGCCGCGTGTTCCACAAATTCGACAAGATGCCGGGCATCGACGGCCCGCTCGGCGTGCCGCTCGCCGCCTTCAAGTTCGCGCATGGCGGGCCGTCGATCGAGAGCCCGCCGCCCGAAATGGGCCAGGACAACGACGCGGTGCTCGGCGAACTCGGCTACGACGCGGCGGCGATCGCCGAGTTGCGTGCCAAGAAGGTGATCTGATGGCCTGGGATCCCGCGCAGTATCTGAAATTTGCGGGCCCGCGGTTGCGCCCGGCGCTCGACCTGCTGGCGCATATCGACAGCGAGGCGCCGCGGCTCGTCTACGATCTCGGCTGCGGCGCCGGCAATGTGACGCGGTTTATCGCCGGACGCTGGCCGGCGGCGCGGGTCGTCGGCGTCGACAGCTCGGCCGAGATGCTGGCCAAAGCCAAGACCGAGATGCCCAGCCTCGAGTGGCAGCAGATCGACCTCGCGACCTGGCTGCCGCCGCAAGCGCCCGACGTCATCTATTCAAACGCGGCGCTGCACTGGATCGAGGACCATGCGCCGGTCTTTGTCGCGCTGTTCAACAGCCTCGCGCCCGGCGGCACTTTCGCGGTGCAAATTCCGCGCAATTTCGGTGCGCCGTCGCATACTTCGATGGGCGAGGCGGCGCGGATGGGGCCGTGGCGGCCGATCCTCGAACCGCTGCTGCGCCCGGCGCCGGTCGCCGAGCCGGCGTTCTACTATAACCTGTTCGCGCCGCTCGCCGCCAAGCTCGACATGTGGGAGACCGAGTATCTGCAGGTGCTCGACGGCGAGCACGCGGTGAAGGAATACACCAAATCGACTTGGCTCTCGCCGCTGCTCGCCGCGCTCGACGAGCCGATGCGATCGCAGTTTGAGGAGACCTACACCAAGCTCGTCGACGCGCATTACCCGCGCCGGCCGGACGGCAAGACTTTGTTTCCGTTTCGGCGCCTATTCATCATCGCGAGCAAGGGCTGATCGCGGGAAGCGGGCATGGAGACCAAGGGCTTTGTCGTGCGGCCGGGCGGCGGCAAGCGTCTCGAGATGGCGCCGGGCCGGTTCTCGGCGCTCAAGCTGCTCGGCGGCGAAACCGCCGACAGCATCATGCTGTTCGAGGAAACCGCCCCGGTCGGCGCCGAGACGACCTATCACCTGCACCACGACAGCGACGAGGTCGCCTATATCCTCGCCGGCGAGGTGACGATGAAGATCGGCGACGAGATCACCGTCGGCAAGACGGGCTCCTGTGCGTTCTTCCCGCGCAACGTGCCGCACGCCTGGAAGAGCACCGGTAGCGAGACTGCGCGTATCCTGTTTCTCTACACCCCGGCCAAAGCCGGCAGGTTTTTCGAGGACCGGCTGGCGCATCCTGAGGGTGCCGCCAACGGCCCCGAAGCCAACGCGATGCGCGAGCGCCACGGCTGGGAAGTCATCGGCCCGCCGCCGTTTTGAGCAGTTACCCCCCGACCATCCCGGCGAAGGCCGGGACCCATCTATCAACCCGTTCCAGCCGCTGATAAATGGGCCCCGGCCTTCGCCGGGGTGGTGAGTTATTTTCGTCGGCCGCGCACCAGCGCGGCGCCGGCTGAGAGCGCTTCGAGTTTCTTATACGCAAGTTCCTGATCGAGTGGCGCCATGCCGCAATTGGTGCAGGGATAGAGCCGCTCGGCGGGCACGTATTTGAGCGCGCGGTCGATCGTCGCGGCGACCTCGTCGGGGGTCTCGACATTTTCGCTGGCGACGTCGATCGCGCCGACCAGCACATCCTTGCCGGCGAGCAGTGCCATCAGCTCGGCCGGCACGCGCGAATTGATGCATTCGAGCGACACCTGGTCGATGCGGCTCGCCGCCAGCGCCGGAAGTACCGTCTCGTATTGCCGCCATTCAGCGCCGAGCCCGGCCTTCCAGTCGATGTTCGCCTTGATGCCGTAGCCGTAGCAGATATGTACCGCTGTCTTGCAGGCGAGGCCGGCGCTCGCTCGGTGCAGCGCCTCGATGCCCCAGCTCGCCGCCTCGTCCATGTAGACATTGAAGGCGGGCTCGTCGAACTGGATCACGTCGACGCCGATCGTCTCCAGCTCGCGCGCCTCCTCGTTGAGCAGATCGGCGAAGCCCATCGCCATAGCGACGCGGTCGCCATAATGCGCGTCGGCGATCGTGTCGATGATCGTCATCGGTCCCGGCAGGGTGAATTTGAGCGTCCGCGTGGTATGGGCGCGGGCGACCCGGGCTTCCGTCGCGTGCACGCTGTGCCGGCGCTTGAGCGGACCGGTGACGGTCGGGCAATCGGCCTCGTAGCGGTTGTTGCGGATGCCCATCCGCACCCGTTTGGCGAAATCGATGCCGTCGATCGCCTCGAGGAAACCGTGGACGAAATGCTGCCGTGACATCTCGCCGTCGCTGACGATGTCGATCCCGGCATCCTCCTGGCGCTTCAAGGCGAGAATTGTCGCGTCGCGCTTGGCGTCGGCCAGCGCCTCACCCTCCAGCCGCCAGGCCGGCCACAATTTGCGCGTCTCGGCGAGCCAGGCGGGCTTCGGCAGGCTGCCGGCGATGGTGGTTTCGAGCATGGCGTGTCCTCTCCCCTGGCCGGCCGCCGTGTTAGGCTAGCGCGCGAACCTCGTCAAACGCCATGTGGAGAGCGCCAGATGACCACGCGAAGGGACCTGAAGCGCGACGGTACGGCACTGCGCCGCAGGCTGTTCGGTCCTGGAGCGAGCGAGCATTTCGTGCCGAATTACGCCGATCTGCGCGCTGAGCTGGCGTTCGGCGCGGTGTGGAACCGGCCGGGGCTGGCGCTCGCCGACCGGATGATCGCCTCGCTCGCCGCGCTGTGCTCGGTGCAACGGCTCAACCATCTCCGCCGTCATGTCGTCGCCGCGCTCGGCATGGGGCTGGAGCCGCGCTCCATCGTCGAAATCTTTATCCAATGCGGCATCTATTGCGGCCTGCCGGCAAGCGAGGACGCAATGGCAGTGGCCGACGCAGTGTTCGGCGAACGCGGCATCGTGCTGCCGGCGGAAGCGCGGCGGGACGACCCGATCGAAGAGCTGGATCGCCGCGGCCGGGCGCTGCTCGAAACACTCCACGGCGAGCGCGCCTATGGCGGCTATGCGTCACCCGACAATGCCGTGACGCAGGCGCTCTACCCGGTGGCGATCCAATACGGCTACGGCGAAATCTGGGATCGGCCGGGACTCGACCGGCGGCAGCGCGCGCTGATCACCGTCGCGGCGTTCACCGCGCTCAAGCTCGACAGCCAGGTGCGTAAATTCGGCCAATCGGCCCTCAATGTCGGGCTGTCCAAGACCGAAATCATCGAAACCGTGATCCAGACGGGCCCCTATAGCGGCCTCGCGCCGGCGCTCAACGCCCTCGCCGCGCTCAGCGAAGCGCTGCGGTAGGCAAAATCACACTTCCGTCTTGGCGCCGGTGCGTTCGGTGATCAGCGCGTAATGCTCGACGCGGCGGTGCTTTTCGAAGGCGAAGACCGTGCGCCGCAGGTAGTCGCCGAGCTCCAGGTCGAGATTGACGCCGATCACCTCGTCGTCCTCGGTCTGCGCGAGGGCGGCGATCTCGCCGGTCGGGGCGATGATCGCCGAGCCGCCGATCATGCCGAACCCGTCCTCGGCGCCGCATTTCGCTGCGGCCAGCACCCAGGCGGCATTCTGGTAGGCGCCGGCCTGCAATGACAACAGATGGTGGAACATCCGCAGGTGCTCGGGCTCGCGGTGGTGGATGTTCTCGATCGGCGTGTTGTAGCCGAGCGCGACGATCTCGACCCCCTGCAGCCCCATGACGCGATAGGTCTCGGGCCAGCGCCGGTCGTTGCAGATGCACATGCCGACCACCGCGTCATAGGCGCGCCAGACTTTGAACCCCTCATTGCCGACGTCGAAATAGCGCTTTTCGAGATGCTGGAACGGCGCCTGCGGCAGATGCTCGGAATGCCCGGGCAAGTGCACCTTGCGATAGCGCCCGACGATCCGCCCGTCACGCTCGACCAGGATCGAGGTGTTGTAACGCCGCGTCTGCCCGTCTTCCTCGGTGAGCTCGGCGTAGCCGAGGTAGAAGCCGATCTTGAGGTCGCGCGCCAGCTCGAACAGCGGCTGGGTGTCCGGGCTCGGCATCTGGCTTTCGAAGAACTTGTCGATCTCGGCCTGGTCGGTCATCCACCAGCGCGGGAAGAACGTCGTCAGGGCCAGCTCCGGAAACACGACAAACTCCGCCCCACCGGCATGCGCCTCGCGCAGCAGCGCCATCAGCCGTTTCACCACCGAAGCGCGGCTGTCGGCGAGATGAATGGGGCCGAGCTGGGCGACGGCGGCGCGGAGTTTTCGGGGCATTCGTTGTCTCCATGCGGTGAGATCGGCCGCTATAGTGGAGCAAATTTCGAGCCTGAGGATAGACACGGATGGGGCGGTCTCGAATTCGTCGGCCGTTTCCTTCCGGCGACCAGCTCCCCGGCTTTCCCGATGCACAGAAGGTCAGGGCGAAGACGCCGCGTCCCGGCGGCGGCTTACGCAGCCGATGGAGGACGGCGGACGGACGCATTATCGAGCGCGATCGTTTGCACGAAACAGTGGAGGTGTATGATCCTTCTGGAAGACGACATCTCGGCGAGTTCGATCCTTGGGACGGAAGGCAGGTGAACCCTCCCGATCCGACGCGCTCCGTGGAGCCCTGAAATGATCTACCGTGTCGTGACCTATGACCGAGTGTCTGAGCGAATGCGAGGCAGCCTCGTTGTGCCGCCGAGTGTGTTAGCCAAGGTCAAAAGGATTGCCGGTTTTAAGCCGGAAGACGATGGGCTGGGCGAGTATCTGCTGGATGAGGGGCAAGCGAGAAGAGTTGCCAAAGTCCTTGGGTTCAGGCCGGAGACAGACAGGTTTTACTATTATGTCGAGCCGTATGATCCGCCCGAGGATTGCGGCTTTCAGGAGATGAGCACGGCGAGCTGAGTTCTTTATGCAAGCGATCCTCGCGGCATCGCTGTAAATGGGCGATGGTCGCGAGACGTGGTTTTCCATGTAGGGCGGAAGAAGCCTATTCCGCCGACTGGCGTCCTCGGTGACGGCGGATCACGCTCCGCTTATCCGCCCTACGCTTGCTGGGCGAGACGAGGGCGCTTCACGGTTGACCATCTGATCAAATTGAACAATTCGGTCGCAAACTAAGTCGATAATTTCACGATAAAGGGGAACATGGGAAATCCGCCGATTTCTAGCTGCTGCGATCGGGTTCACCAAGCTGGCTCGATATATGTAACCAACGGGCATCATGACCCCGAAATGGAAATCCCCTGAGTCGGAGCAAGCATCAAAATAGACGCTTAGGATTTCGCCTTCGATTAATGGCTCAGCCCAAGCGCGAAGATTTTTTCTTACTGGGATCGACCTCACCGCTAAGTTTTCTAATTGATAGCCTGAGATCTTTATAAAATCGAATGACGACCGGTGTATGCTTCGTCACCGCATCTCTAGAAAGAGGGGCCGATCCATACCCCATGGAACGCCGGATGTGACGCTTCAAATCATCCAGGTTAATTTCGAAAAACTCCCGGTTCTTTTTCACCCGAAAATTTGTGAAGTAGCGGTGAACTTGACGCTCCAACGCAACATGACTATTAGCCCAATAGCTATCTGGTCGGTATATCGCTTCTAGCACAAACTCGTCCGGCACCATTGTGCCGATCGAGAGGCTTTTGAGCCTCGCCGAGATATCTCGCGTACTTCCGATCTTATAGAGACCAGGCATACAAGGATTACTGATGACGTAGACGTAGCCTTCGGGGTTGCCGCGTTTGGACATCGTTGTTTGTTGTCCCTGCGCTAAACTAGGGCGCCACCTCTCGCCGCCGCGAATGCTAGCTCGGGGACCGGGCGGCCGAGCGGCTTGGCCATTTCGCTGAGGGCGCAGGGGAGGAAATTGCCGCTGCCGCGCTCGGCGTTGAGCGTGGCGTCCTCGATCACTACACGGCCGCGCGAGATCACCGTCACCGGCCAGCCGGTGATGTGCTGGCCCTCATAGGGCGTGTAGCCGGTGTTGTCGTGCAGCATGCCGGCCGTCACATGCACGTGCTTGTCCGGGTCCCAGATGCAGATATCGGCGTCGCTGCCGACGGCGATCGTGCCCTTTTTCGGGTAGAGACCGTAGAGCCGTGCGTGGTTGGTCGCGGTCAGCGCGACAAAGCGGTTGAGGTCGAGCCGGCCGGTCTTGACCCCCGCGGAGAACAGGAGCGGCACGCGCAGCTCTATGCCGGGGACGCCGTTGGCGGTGTCCTTGAAGGTGGTCTTGTCGCCTTTCAGCAGCTTGCCGGTCTCGTCGTAGCGGTAGGGTGCGTGGTCGGAGGAAAACACCTGGAATGTGCCGTTCTGCAGCCCGCGCCACACCGCCTCCTGATTGGCGGCGTCGCGCGGCGGCGGCGAGCAGCAGAATTTGGTGCCTTCGAGGTCCATGCCGATGTCGTCGGCGGTCAGGAACAGATATTGCGGGCAGGTCTCGCCGTAGATTTTGAGGCCCTTGGTCTGCGCGCCGCGGATCACATCGATCGCGTCCGAGGCCGAGACGTGCACGATCAGGATCGGCACGTCGAGGAGCTGCGACAGCGACACCGCACGGTTGGTCGCCTCACCCTCGGCGATCCCGGCATGCGACACCGCGTGATAGCGCGGCTGGCTCATGCCGTTGGCCAGCAGGCGGTCGGCGAGCCATTGGATCATGTCGTGGTTCTCGGCGTGGATCATCATCATCGCGCCCTCGCGCCGGGCGAGGGCCATGATGTCGAGCATCTGCCGGTCGTTGAGCCGCAGCAGGTCGTAGGTCATGTAGACCTTGAAGCTGGTGTAGCCGTCCTGGATCAGCGCCGGCAGCTCCTGTCCCAACACCTGCTCGGTCGGGTCGGAGATGATCAGGTGGATGGCGTAGTCGATGATCGCCTTGGGCTCGGCGGCGGCGCGATACGCGTCGACCACCTGGCGCAACGACTGGCCGCGATGCTGCGCGGCGAACGGGATCACCGTCGTCGTGCCGCCAAACGCCGCCGCCACGGTGCCGCTGTAGAAATCGTCGGCGGTCATCACCCCGGCGGACGAGGCCTGCTCGATATGGCAATGGCTGTCGATCGCGCCGGGCAGCACCAGCTTGCCCGACGCGTCGATCTCGCGCGCCCCCGCCGCAAGGCCACGGCCGAGCGTCGCCACCACGCCGTCCTTGATCCCGATGTCGCAGGACGTCGTGTCGGCGGCGGTGACGACCGTGCCGTTGCGGATGACGAGATCGTATTCGGCCATTGATGCGTTTCCCGTATGGCTGCCGCGTTGGCGAGATTAGCACGCGAAACGCCGGGTGCGCCTATGATCGCAACTGCCGCAATTTTGTGCCGTTAGGTGTGACATGAGCGTCCAGACCCGTCCGCAGCGCCTGTCTGCGGTGCAAATCAGGGGCCGCAAAGGCGGCGACAAGATCGTCTGTCTCACGGCGTATACCGCGCCGCTGGCGCGGCTGCTCGACGAGGCGGTTGATTTGCTGCTGGTCGGCGACAGCCTGGCGATGACGATTTACGGCTTTGACAGCACGCTGCCGGTGACGCTCGACATGATGGTCGCGCACGGCGCGGCGGTGGTGCGGGCGACACAGCATGCGACGATCGTCGTCGATCTGCCGTTTGGCGCCTACCAGGCCTCGCCCGAGCAGGCGTTCCACGCCGCCGCGCGGGTCATGGCCGAGACCGGCTGCGGCGCGGTCAAGCTCGAAGGCGGCGAGGAGATGGCCGAGACGGTCGCGTTTCTGGTGCAGCGCGGCGTTCCGGTGATGGGCCATGTCGGTTTGACGCCGCAGGCGGTCAACCAGCTTGGCGGCTACCGCTCGCGCGGCCACGGTGCCGAGGAGGGGCGCAAAATCCTCGCCGATGGCGCCGCGATCGCCGAGGCCGGCGCGTTCTCGCTCGTCATCGAGGGCGTCAATGAAGGCCTGGCCGCCGAGCTGACCACGGCGGTGGCGATCCCGACGATCGGCATCGGCGCCTCGCCGGCCTGCGATGGGCAGATTCTGGTCACCGACGACATGCTCGGCGTCTTCACCGAGTTCACGCCGAAATTCGTCCGGCAATACCGGCGGCTCGGCGACGACATCCGCGCCGCCGTCGGCGAGTATGCCGATGATGTGCGGGCCGGTCGCTTCCCGGCGGCCGAGCATACCTACCCGGCGCCGGCAAAGCGGGCGAAGACCTCGGCCTAGTGTCCGTGCGAGGCGGCGAAGCCTTTGGCTTCCTGCAGCTGGCCGAGCGCCTGGTTGATTAGCGCAGCGGCATTTTCCTTGTGATGGCCGTAGAAATCCGCCGCGGCGCGCAGATCGCCCAGCGCGCCTTGCAGGTGCCCTTCGGCGCGGTTGATTTCGGGGTAGCGGCCCTGCGCGAAGGTGCCGGCGGCGAACGAGACCACGCCAACGGCGAGCATGGCGGCGGTGAGCTTAAGATGGCGACCGGTCATCCGGCGATACCTCCGGTTGTTGGTTGAATTTCGGATGTCACAGAGGAATGTACGGAACCGCCGGCTCAGGCGCGGTTAACGCCTGGGCGACCGCTTTCTACCGTAAATCGCTGTAGGCTGGAAATCTTGGCCGCGGGATCGCGGACATCCGAGACCACGCGCAGGTCGACCGCGGTCTGATCGCGGCGAATCTCGACGCCGACATAGCCGCGATACCGGCTGTCGAAGAAGTGGATGTGCGGGTTGTCGGGCAGCCAGGCGCGGAACGTGTCATAGGGCGGACCGGAAGAGGTGATCGACGTGCCGACAAACTCGGTCGCCACCACCGGCGATTTGGCATCGTCGAAATCGAGCTTCAGGTCGTTGGCCCAGAACGAGTGGATGTCGCCGCTGATCACCAGCGGGTTGGTCAGCCGCGTCTCGGCCATTTGCTGGAGCAGCCGCTGGCGCGCCGCCGGGTAGCCGTTCCAGTCCTCCGACCAATGCGCCGGCGCGCCGCTGTCGGTGCGCTCCTTGAGGTCGGCCATGAGCTGTTCCTGCACCAGCACGTTCCAGGCTGCGGGCGCCGCGCGGAACTGGCCGTAGAGCCAGGCTTCCTGGTCCTGGCCGAGATAGGAGCGCTGCGGATCGAGCCGTTCGGGGCAGGTGTTGTCGAGGATCTGTTTGCCGCCGCCTTTCGGCGGCTTGTCGCACGCCAGGCGCGAGCGGTGCTGGCGGCCGTCGACGACAAAAAAGCTCGCGAGCGAGCCGAAATCGTACCGGCCATAGATCGTGGCGTTCGGGCCCTGCGGCATCGCCGACAGCGGCAGCGGCATGTGCTCCCAGAACGCGCGATAGGCGGCGGCGCGGCGCGCCAGGAACGCGTCGGGGTCGGCGAAATCCTGCGACCAGCGGTCGGCGTAGTCGTTCTGGACTTCGTGGTCGTCCCAGGTCGCGAGGCACGGCGAGGCGGCGTGCAGTGCCTGCAGGTCGATGTCGGTGCGGTATTGCGCGTAGCGGTTTCAGTAGTTCGTGAGTCCAAATCCGACCATAGTATATAATGTTTATCAAATGATTATGGAGCACCGACAGCCGAGCATCGGACGCTGGGGTAGCATTTGGGGTAGCACAGCGCACCGCGTCGGCTCGGCGGTCGAGCAGGCCTACCGCCGCAGCGACCAGTTCGAGAAACGCCGCCAACTGGCGCAGGCCTGGGCGAGATACATCACCCAGCCACCCGCCGAGGGAGCGGTGGTGCCCCTCCACGCGGACAGGACGGCGGGCTGATCAGCCGGAGGCGGCCCTGCAACCTCGAGGGAACAGGATCGCGACATGGACGGCCTGCCCAGCATTTGGGTCGGCGGTTCGCGAAAATCGCCCACCGCCGAGCGCGTATCCCCTCGCGGGATCAAGCCTATCGCATCAGAGTGGCGGCACAAAAGCTACTGGCCGCCGGCCATGTGGCTGCAATGTGAGGTGGCAATTGACCGGATCGCGCGTACGCAACCACCTCTGCATCGGAAAATTTGGAAATAGAAGCCGTCGCAATGCACTGGCATATGCTCGGGATTGTTATGTTAAGGACGCCTAGCGCAGTAACTAGCCGGGGTGACGAGAGGGTGAGGTTTTCACAGACTCGCTCCATCGGACTTAAGATGGAAACGCGGTCCTGTCCTAAGGCCGCACTGGACTGCGCGACCGTCGGCAACGCTGCACCCATTGCGCAAACAACGGCTGCCGCTATTTGAATACCCTTAGCCATGATCGAACGTCTTTCCGGATTGTAGGTCAGCCCCCTAAGAGATGGAGTGTCCCGCGATGCTCATCTTGATAATTCCGGCCAATAAGTTGATGAATTTGACCTGCACGCCGCGCTCGGAGCGATCCGCTCCGATAGCCGGCTGTGTCCTTCCCCGCCAGCGCTGGCAGCGGCTGAAGCACCGCATTGCTCCCCGAGGGCGACCGCGATGGAAGATCGAGCAAACCGGCGAGGGTCGGCATGTTTCGACATGCTCAGCGGAGCGCACTGGAGGCCGCCTGATGGCCGCAACGCCAGGAGCCGTGGTCTTTTGCTCGCGTCAAGCCATGTCGTTTTAGCCCGTATATCCCCACCGGCCAGTTCGTGATCCCGACCGCCTATCGCAAGAATGTCGAGGGGATCATTATCCCCGGTCGTCTTCTTCTGGAACGTCGAGAAGAAATAGCCTGCCGGCGCCGCCAAGACGGCATAATCCTCCCCCTGTCAGTGCGTAAAGACCTGGCAGGCGGCGCCCTCGGCGCGGAGCAACGCGCATAACGAGACCGCGCCTTCAAACTGCTCGGGCGAGATCGGCTTTGGCGGCGCGGCCGGGCGAGACGGCAGCCGGTCAAACAATGGCGCCGCCGACGCAAGACCATTGTCGAGGCGCGCCACCCAGGCGGCCGCCGGCGATTTGGTGCCCCAGTCGTGCCGCGCCACCTTCGTCTCGACGTTGAGGCAATCGAGCCCGGGCAGCGGATAGGATGCGGTTGCGGCATAAAGGCTGGCCCGCAGCGCCGCCCAATCCTCGGGCGGCCGCCCGGTAACCGCCAGCACGTAAAGCCGCGTTTCGAGCGGCAGCGGCGACAGGCCCTGAAGCCATTTTCCCAGCCTGACCTTGCCCGCGCTATAGGCCGCAGCGGCCAAGCCGAGATTGCCGAATTGGCGCTGAAGTTCAGCGAGCAGCCGCGCCGCATGATAGATCGCCGGATAAGGATTGCGGGGGTCGGCGAGGCCGCGCTCGGCGGCGGTTTGCGGCATGAATTGCGCAACGCCGATGGCGCCCGCGGCGCTGGTCGCAGCGCTGTTGAAGCCGCTTTCGGTCCACAGCAGCCGCGCCAGAAAACCCGCCGGGAGGCCGTTGTACTGCGCCGCGTTGAAGATGGTTCGGCAAATGAATTGCCGGTCTGCCGGATCGGCCGAGGCGGCACACGGCGTGGTGAAGGCCATCACGCCCGCAACAAATGCCGCCGCCAACCCGCTCCGGATCATGTCGCAAGTCGGTAGAATTTGCTCGCGGTCCTCGAGAACAGCGCCGTCTTCTCGCTCTCCGGGCAGCCGGCAGCGATGCGCTTGAAGGCGTTCCAGAACACCTGATCCGACATCCCCGGATTCCCAGCTCGTTGGACGCTAGTTTCCCGTATCGGTGAGGCTTGCCGCAATAGGATTGCGCGCCTTGTCGGCGCGCCGGTTTATGCCGGGGGAGGGAGACCGCCGACGCTCTCTTGATGCGGCACGGCTGGTATCGCGGCGGTGGTAAGGGGTAGCGGCGCGCGGGATTGCCCTCTCCTGCCCCGCCAGCGGCGGCTGAAACGCCATTTGCTCGCCGAGGGGGGCGACCGGGCAACCGGGGTAAGCCGCGCGCCAACGCCATGCCTGGTCGCATGATCGGTCTAACATAGCGTGGGCGGGGAGGATCGGGTGGCAGATTTGCAGTTATCGTGGGCATCGGGGCGCGGATAATTCAAATGAGGATGCCAATTAATATAAAGGTGATGCTTTGACGAGGCAAGATGGTAATTGATATGATGAGGATAGTATTACTTAATATTATTTAGATTATTCCAACAAAGATCTGCCTATACTGTTGATGTGCTTAGCTATCAAGTTTTTGGCCGGAACTATCAAGCAGGCTCCCGAAAAAGGCCCGAAATTACCCATCGAAGCAACTAGGCGTGATCGCCTTTAAGTACCGGACGGATACCCGGCCCCTCTCGATGGCCTGGGCCATCCAGATATGACTATTCGCCAAATAATACGCTCATACTGACGACCAGCGGCACATTTTCCCGTCAATTCTAGCGAAGTGGAGTTTTTCATATGTATCGCTTGGTGGTGATATTGATCACTATGTTGTGGGGCGTCCACCAAGCGAACGCGATGGACTTCCGTTATGACATCATGCGGACTTCGGTTGGTGAGTTTGTCGCTATCCAGATGTCTGGCAACATATTAATAAACGATAACGAAAAATTTGGGCATTTTCTCGAAATCAATAGACAAGCTATCAACCAACTTGCCAGTAACCGGTCATTGTCTTTGATTTATTCGCTTGATAGCGGAGGCGGCAACGTTGGTGCTGCTCTTGCAATGGCACAGATGATTTCTAAAGGTGAAATACCGACCGCTGTAGTTAATGATCACGAATGTGCCTCGGCGTGCTTTCTCATTTTTGCGGCTAGTCCACAACGGTATGCGTCCGCTGGTGTTTTCATCGGAGTTCATAGCCCGAGCCTGAATGGAAACGAAAACACTGGTACAATGGCTTTGAACGTCTTCATGGCTCGTAGTCTACAAGGGTTTGGAATCCCCTCTTCCATTCTCGGGGAGATGATCATCACCCCGCCTGATGGGATGTACAAGCTCAGCCAGCAGGATATTACCTCGATGGGGGTGCAAGATATCGCCGTTAGGGAGACTGTTCCGGCTCCAAGCTCACCTTTGGTGTTCTCATTTCCGGGAACCCCGCCGCCGCCATCATCGACCCCTAACAACGATTTCCAGATTGGTCTGGCTGCAAGAACCGCGTTCCAAGAGTGGTTGGTCGGGTTACAACACCATGAGACCAATGACATAGGGTATCAAGAAGGTGCGCTCTGGTGGACGGGCAATCGCAGTGTACCAAATTCCGGCTGTCAAGGAAAAGTTGCAGAATTGCCCGCATCCGATGATTTAGATTTTTTGAAGCGCGACAATTTCTTGAAAGGATGCCAAGCCGCCAAGGTATGGCTTGATCCGACCGACACAAGGCGCAAGACGAGTCCTGAGTACCGGAAAGGGTGGAACTCATATGGGGAGCCGCAGGTAGCAACGGACCCAGGTACCGCAGGTACCGGCATTGCCTCCATCTGAACCGACATTCACGCCCATGATTGAAGAACCTAAGCAGGCAATGATCTGCGGCAAGCGGACATCGTTCAATCCGAGCGATTTGGTATGGCTGGGAACTTGGAACAATCCAGGGAAGTTGTGTGGAGCAGTCATATTCAACAGAACAGACCTTAGATATGGTCTACATTTATGGTGGTTCACTACCCTGGAAGCAGCAGCACGTGAGGGCCCAAACGAGTGGAACCCCGATAACCTCTTTTTCTTTTGTGGATGATGACGGGAGCACATTCCGTTTTTCAGAAAGTGGAGGCGGTAATAACACGTTAACTTCACTTCGAGCAGAATTCCATGGGAGGACTGGCGCCGATCTGACCGGTTCTTTCTTAAGGTATCAATAATGATACACCGGCTCTGGCTATTGTTAGTATTGGTCTCCGTGCCAGCACTAGCAGACGCGTCAAAAAACACTATCCCAGTTATGGTCCCTGATAGGGGACGGGTTGACATGACCGAGCAGCAATATTGGGCGTATGTCGGCCCAATGGGTCATTTACCATCAATGTCCTTCGAGTTTGTCTTCGGCAAGAACCCACACCCTGGTTATCACGTAGTGCATGACCGATATAGCCATCCTTTTTATCAAGAGAATCCAATGCCTCCGCCGGCCAACGCACCGTGGTTACACGCCGATCCCCGCCACCGAAATTAACATTCTTTCCGTAAGCGCTCGATCTCCCGATTGTCGCATTGCCCAAGGGCGCATGCTGCGCATCGTCGCGGCAGCTATAGGGCCGCTGTTCTGGCGGGGCGGCATGCGCTTGGGGCGCAAGGAGGACCGTCGCTAGGGTAGCGATGGATCCAGGGGTACATCTCACCGCCCCGGCATCGCGATGATGTCTCTCCGCCGAACCACATCTGGCCGAAGTGCTGGGCCGGCGGCCCTGGATCAGCCGCCCGATCCGGTAATAGAATGGTCAATCCGCCGGGGCGCGAATTGGCCGGCTACATTCTTAGGGAGACGCCTGGGGAAATTTCAATAACCCACCCTTGCTACAAGCGACTTCAATGGCTTAATGGCATATGATGCAGACGCCGTCTCCGTGGGCGAGCAAAGCCGATATCGACGCCGCGCGCGAGGTACTGAAGGCCGATATCGATGCGCTGCATGCCAATCTGACCGCGATGCACAGGATCTGCGGGCGGTTCAGGCGATGCTGACCGAGCTGCGAGACCGACGGCCATGGTGGCGGCTGCGCTGGGCGCTGGGGCGGCGGTAGGACATGCCGGCTACAAAAGACCGCCGGAAAGCCGCGCCGCGCGGCAAGCCGCCGAGGGAAGGGTTTCCGCCGCTGCCCGAGGAGCAAGAAGCGGGCGCCGCCGACTGCGGCGGACCTGCTCGACTGGCAGCCGCGAATTCAGCGCGAACCGGACCCGCGCCAGGTCGCTGCCGCTGGAGCCGAGCGGCCGGTGAGGAGGGTGAAGCGGAAGCATCCGGGGCAGCTCATCCGCCGCAACATCCTCGACCGGCACGGGCTCTCGATCGGCGAGGCGGCTCGTCTCCTGGGGGTGCCGCCGCGCACCCTCATCGACCTGCTCACCGGCAATGCGGCGCTGTCGCCGGAGCTGGCCGAGCGGATCGAAGCGGTGTTCGGCGGGGCGCGCCGGGTGGGCGCGACCGTTGTGAGAACGAATTGGATTTAGGCACAACATATGCGGCGGGTGTCTGATCGATGCACGAGCCAACCCCGCAAATTGACCCGCCGGAGAGCCGCCGCTGCGCGATCTGCGGTGCGACCTCGCCGTGATGGCTTCGGGCCGCCGGGCTTCCCGCTGCAACCCGCCGAGGCGTGGTATTGCGGCACCCATCGGCAGGAGGGCAAGCGGGCCCTGGGCGGGGCGATATCGCCCGGATGCGCAACCACTTCGCGGGCTTATTGTTTGACGCACGTTGTAGATGCTTCCTCATCTACAGCGCGGAACTTGACCCCGGTGCTACAAGTCGGGGTCCTTTTTTCGAATGCGGGGCGCTTGATCCTTACTTGCCGGGGACAAGTCGAAATTTTTTCTACCGGCGGAGCCATGCAACGAACTTGCCCGTCAGCATGCGGCGCCCGCAGCCATCCCGCGCTTGAGCTCGATGACGTACCGCCCGCCGCTGCGGCGATCACGCGGTCGGCCGAGGCTGGGCCGTCGCGATGCCGCACGATCAGTGCGCGCAACATCTCCTCGCTCATTCCATACATGCTGATGCGCCGCGCCACCGCCCAGATTTCGCGGCTCTTAACTGTGTCCGTAACGTGGTCCAAATCGGGCCGCGCTAGTCGTCGACGATCACATCAGTGCCGCTCGGGTACCGGTAAGCCCGATAGCCGCGTGAGTAATCAACCGACCGCTTGCGCTTGTCGCTGCAGTACCAGGTTACCCCGGCCAGCACGATGCCGAATATCGTGAACACAATGACGATGGTCGCCAGGACAGCGATGTCGAAGACAGGCATACGATGTACTCCGATAGCCAATAATCGAAGTACGCGCCCGCGGATATCGATGCCGCGTTGATTTAGATCAAACGGCGTCTGATCGCCGGGGTGGCGCGGGTCATGCGCTCTCCGGCCTGGTCCCGGTGCGGCCCGAGCTGGTCGCCGCGATCAAGTTCTTCGGGCGCTATCGGGCAGGCTGGTTCCGCGACGGCGTGCTGCTCTCGGTCGTTGCCGCATAAGGCACATTGGCCGTGACCTTGCCTCGAATGAGGCACCGCCCGCGCGAAACGCGAGAGGAACTGTCACTACCACAAACGGCTACGCCTCAAATGAGGCGCCCGCCCAAAATCTTGGGGGTCGTTTCCGATTCGCCCTCGCAAAATGTAGCGCGCGCCGGTCGTGGTGGTCGTGGCGCTGATTTACCGTCAATTGCTTAGCCGGGATCTTGCGTGGGACAGTGCCGCTATTATATGTCGGCAATTGTCAGGGATATGAGGACGTGACCATTGCGCGACCCAGTCGGATTTGAGCTTACGCTTCTGGCGATCCTGCTCGATCGGCCACGAGATGCTTATGGCGTGACGATCATGGACCGGGTTGAAGAGCGCACCGGAAGGGCGCCCAATCTCGGCGCCGTCTACAAGAGCCTCGATCGGTTGGGAGGAAAAGGGTTTCGTCGGGTCGTGGTGGGGCGAGCCGACGCGAGGAACGCGGTGGTCGCCGCAAGCGCTACTACAGGATCACGGGATCAGGCCAAGAAGTGGTTCGGCGCGCTCGCGATCGCATCAGCCCCTTTGCGTCGGTGCGGTGAGTGCCTGAGATGATCGACGATAAACAGGCACCCAACGAGAGGCTAGAGCTGGTGGTAGCAAGCCTGCTCAGGCAGATAGTGCCTAAGTCAGTGTCTTATGAGATGCCGATCAGTGTGGATATCCGGGTAGGTAGCCTACCAGTGTTCACGCTACGAGCCGAAAGGCCGCTCCGGAGTGCGGAACTGAATCCGAACAGCAAGCTGCAAGAGCTCCTAAGGCGAGTTCGAAACGAACAGGACGATCAAGCCAAACAGCGCGCTCTGCACGAGCTGCAAGAGCAGCATCTTCGGGGCAAACAGCGATGGCGGCATAATGCGAGTGAAGGAGCCGACGCTGTGCCACCATCCGCAGAGAAAATTCTTTCCTTGGTCGTTTCGCCGGGCCGACTAGAGGAAGCGCAGGGCGACCTTAAGCAGCGCTTTCGCTGGCTCTACCAGCGTCACGGACGCTCCCATGCCGTCAGGTGGTACTATTGGCACGTGGCAAGCATCGCCATTGGCGGCGTGCTGAAGCTCCTCTTCCGCTGGCGCTGGCTGCTGTTATTTCTCACCAAGTAGCGAGCGACGCGCATAAGCCCCTTTCTGGAAAGTCGGCGCAGAACCGGAGTTCTGGAAAATCGGCGCGGGTTTTAGGGCACAACTTCAACTCGCCGCAGTCGAACCCAAGCCAACCTCGCGCTGCCGGATCGCAAGATACGGATACAACGGCGCATCTCAGTAGCCTGACGCGTGTTTAAGCGGCAGCCAGTTTGCGCTATGGTAGTACGGTTTTGCTGTTCTCGGTGGGAATTTCTAAACGCTTGGCCGTTCGTTCCTGAGCTCAACTGCTGCTGCTCCTGGCGATGCCGACTTGGTACGGAACTACGATTTTGTTCTAAAAGTTTATCAAGCCAAAGTATTGAGAGATTCCATACTCTTTGGAAAAGCGCATCGCACAGAGGCGGATTTCAAAGTTCCACGGCTCGGTCTACTTAATAGGATCTATTACGATCGCAGAGGTAGGGTGCCAACGGAGTTGGAGTGGGATAAAATAGATGATGATATTGAGACTCTAAGATCGATGTGTGACGAGGAATTCATACATCACAATAGAGAACGACTCTTTGTAATGTCTTTGAAAAGCTCAAACAACTTAGCTTTATATTTTCTAGTAATTTGTATAACATCTTTAATTATTGCAGCATGTCCACCTGTTTACACCTGGATAAGATACGTATGTTATATATTTTGGCTTATATCTGTAGGGGGGCTTGGATCTATCGCATTTATAACCGTCAATGTTCTTGCAATACATAATGATGCAACTTTTGATCTCAGCAGTAATACGCTTATTAGACTTCGAATTTTATTGGGATGCCTCTCCGCTCTTGTTATCAGCATGCCATTCGGTGCTCCGGAATTTTTCAAGTTCATGAAGGACATTGACACTGGCGTTGCCAGCGCGACTTCCGACTTGCTACTGCTAATGTTGCCGTTCATTCTTGGCTTTAGCACCTCATTCTTGATGACGATTTTGAAAAGGATTGGCGAAGGGCTACAAGTCGTATTTGGCGAGGCGCCCCAGCCCATCACGGCTAAGGGCCAAAACAAAGACACCTCCGCTTCTGCTGGTTCGGCTGGAAGTTCCCCTGCGCGCGACGACGGCGGTTCGCGCCGGATAGGCCGAGGGTCCGCGATGGGGCAAACCCTTCCAGCTGGTGGGCATCGAAGCGACGGCGGCGGCGAACACGTCGAAAGCAGACATCACGATCGATTAACGCCCCACATCCCTTCCGACACGTAAGCCGCATTCTGCAAAACCGGTACAAGCAGTCGTGAAGTGTTCTGAAGCAGCGGCGCGGCCCGCCAGCGCTTGACTTGGTTAACGTAGTATTAGAAGGCCGCAAAAGGCGCCGTCGGAAGCGCCGATTACTTGCCCCAAGGGTCAGGGCAGGCAAGCAACCGCGCAGGCCTCGGCGATGGCGTCGCTCGCGCCCGGAAGGCTCAACACCAATAGCGACAACGCCAACGCGATGAGTGGCAACGGTAAAAGATCAACCGGCCGAGCTTCGTTTGGCGCCGGGTCGCCGGCGATACGGCGCCAAATCCAGGCGATGTGCGCGGTGCGGTGAAGGTGTGCGCCGGGTTCGATGCTCATCTGAGGCCCCCTTCGTGTTCGATCGCAGGGAGAGAGTACGAACGAAACCGCTAAACCGAATGTGACGCCGCTCACAGTGGCGCAAAAAAAACGCAGGCCGAGGCACTGTCGCGTCGGGTGGCGCGAGGTATCAACTTTCTGGCCGGAACTATCAAGCGTGCGCGCCCGGCAGTTCGTATCTTTGAGGTGCGCGCAGTTCTCCCCTCAGCCGCGCCTTAAAGAACGGCCCCGCTCAGAGGGGGAGCTGAGCGGGGCCTTTTAATGGTACGGCGGAGTCCGTCGAACTACGGGCTGAAAGCCGGCAGTATGCCTCGCCCTGCTGGGGAGGCTCGCGGTTGCAACCCAACGGCCACGACCCCGAACCGTTCGAGCCACCAGATATGCGGGTCAATCGTGAAATTTCACGGTAAGGGAAGTGTGGCAGACTATCGCGGCGAGGAAGGTCGTACAGTGAAGAGAACGACTTTGTTGTCCTTAAGCGGGTTCTACCGCTATGCCGCCCTCGCGGGCTTTGCAGCCGCGGCGGCTTGGCCAGACCTCGCCTTTGCCCTCACCCAACAGGGACAGCAGATGATGCGCAACTGGGCGGCGGAGGACCGTTGCACGGCCGCGGCGCACAAGGCGTTCCCCGATAACAACGCGCAATCGCTAGCGAAGCGGGATCAGGTGTTGCAGGAATGTCTAGCGGGTAGCGTCCTGCCTCCTCGGGCGCCGCAGGCGCCGCATCAGCAATGACACAGCGTCCCGACCTGCTGACCCTCGAACCCCGAGACCACTCGACGTGGTCTTTGTCGATCTTGACCGGCATCAAATGCGGTATCTCAGGTGCGGTTTACTTCCGATAAGGCTTCTTCCCGGAAGTAAAGTTGCCCGATGGTGATGGCTCTTCAACCATCCTCCGAGCGGTCGTGTCCCTTGGGGTGGTGTAGGAGCTGTGGGTAAGTAGCCCGCCGCAACGACCGCCATGAGTTTGGCGGCGACGGGCTACTTATCCACGGCGGTGGTCATCGCAGGACATCGGTAGGGTTTCGGTTGGCCCCTTCCACCGAACCGAGGACCCGACGATGACCGACGAGATGATGAGCCTTCAGGCGCTTTTGGAGAAGAGTTCGGATACTGATCTGCTGCGTGAGATGATCGGCTTCGCCGCGCAGCGTTTGATGGAGCTGGAGATCGAGGGCCGGACTGGCGCGGGCCACGGCGAACGCAGCATCGATCGGCTCACCCAGCGCAATGGGTATCGCGATCGCGATTGGGAGACGCGCGCCGGGACGGTCGAGTTGCGCATCCCGAAGCTGCGCAAGGGCAGCTACTTCCCCGGCTTTCTGGAGCCGCGCCGAATGGCGGAGAAGGCGCTGACCGCGGTGATCCAGGAAGCCTACATCCAAGGCGTCTCGACGCGCTCGGTCGACGAGTTGGTCAAGGCGATGGGGATGACCGGCATCTCCAAGAGCCAGGTGAGCCGGTTGTGCGGTGAGATCGACGGCAAGATTGCGGCCTTCCTCGACCGGCCCCTGGAGGGCGAGTGGCCCTATCTCTGGCTGGACGCGACCTATGTGAAGGCGCGGCGCGACGGTCGCATCGTCTCGGTCGCGGTGATCGTCGCGGTCGGTGTCAACGGCGACGGCAGGCGCGAGGTGCTGGGCTTGGCGATCGGCGCGTCGGAGGCCGAGACCTTCTGGACCGACTTCCTGCGCAAGCTCGCGCGGCGCGGTCTGCGCGGCGTCAAACTCGTCATCTCGGATGCCCATGAAGGGTTGAAGGCCGCCATCGCCAAGGTTCTGAACTCTTCGTGGCAACGCTGTCGCGTTCACTTCATGCGCAACGTGCTGGCCCATGCCGGCAAACAGGGCCGCCGCGTCGTCTCGGCTTTCATCGGCACCGCCTTCGCCCAGGACGACGCCGAGGCTGCCAGGACCCAGTGGCGACAGGTCGCCGACCAACTGCGCCCGAGGGTCAAGAAGCTCGCCGAGTTGATGGATCAGGCCGAGAGCGACGTGCTCGCCTACATGAGCTTCCCGCCGGCGCACCGCACCAAGTTGCATTCGACCAATCCGATCGAGCGCGTCAACGGCGAAATCAAGCGCCGCACCGAGGTCGTCGGCATCTTCCCCAACGACGAGGCCATCATCCGGCTCGTCGGCGCCATCCTCCTGGAACAAAACGATGAGTGGGCGGTTCAGCGCGCCCGCTACATGACGCTGGAAACCATGGCACCTTTGAGCGACGATCCCTTCGTCAAGCTGCCCGCCGTGGCCGCCTGACAAAACCGGCCAACCCTGCCGGAGACCTGGAGCGACCCCGCGCTCCTACACCACCCCATGGGGCACGATCTTCCGAGCACCAGCGGGCCGCCAACGCGGCCCTGCGGCCATCTGGCTGCTGCTTCCGAGGAAGGGGCGATACTCCCCGAAAATTGTTGTAAAAAAAATCGGGGCGCCCCGTTTGCCTGGCAGAAAAATCGGGTGCACGGGACGAAAGTGACGTGCGGGGGATGGCGGTACTGGCCCGGGCTCTCCCGACCCCTTACCCCCACTGTGGCTGATGGGTGCCCCGCCGGGTGCCCCGGTGGCCCTCCACCACCCCTATCTACTGCCAACTTGGCAGTGGAACAGGGCCAAGTCTCTGTTCGGTCAGACCTGGGCGCCTCGTCTGCCGCAGCCGCTGAACCTCACTTGCCCTTTGCGATCATCAGCTTGACGCTCTGCGCCCCGTACGGCCGCCCGGAGGGCGACAGAAAACCCTTGGCGGCCAGCCCGGCGGCAATCGCCCGCAGGCTCAAACCCTTCTTCTGCAGCCGCCGGCCCGCCGCCCGCACCTCTTCCGGCACTGGCTTTCCGCCCTCGCAATGGCCGGTTGCCGCCCGCTTGCGATCACGCGCCGCCCGTAATTTTGCGACCAGGCTCGCCTTCTCGAATTGCGCGACGGCACCGAGGATCTGGCGAACCATGATCGCCGTCGGCGTGTCGCTGGTAAAAGCGTCCGGATCGTCAGCGGCAATCAAGGTGATGCCGAAATCACGCAGATAGGCGTAGCCGGTCTCCTGCACGATCAGGTCGCGAGCAAAACGGCTGGCGCTCTCGACGATGACCATCCGCACCCCGTTGCCGGCGATCGCCTGCAGCATCGCGGTAAAGGCCGGCCTGGCCGTCACCACGTCCGCGCCCGCGACCGCGGCGTCGTAATACTCGCCGACGATCTCGATGCGAGCCGCCTTGGCGTAGGCGAGGACGGCACAGCGTTGCCGCTTGTCGGAGTCCTTCTCAGCGCCGACGTTGGCGGCGCTCGAGGTCCGCAGGTAGGCGAAGGCTTTTATGGTCATGTGATCGGGGCCCTTTTGCTGTCCCCGATATATGCCACTATGGCCCTGTGTTTGTCAACGTTCCTGAGAACGCTGACAGAATTATCCACATTCAGACGCAATACCAATCAGTTACGACAAAATGTGAGCAGGGTTAGGACGCAAACTTTCGCGGAAACGTCAGCACGACTCGGTCATCGGCCAACTCCGGAATTTCATCGCCGCCGTCGGGCGGCGCGTCGCCAATTTCCCAGTCGAGAAGCTTGAGCGCGACCATTATCCGATCCTCGGGCACGTCAATCTCGCCCAGCGCGAAGGATTGCAGCATCGTCAGAACTTCGTCGATCCGATCCACAGGCATTGGTTTAGCCTCCCTTCGCTGGCTCGCTGCCAGCGTCACCTCCAGCTACGGTTTGGGAAACCGCCCCCGGAGGGCGCTTGGCCGGCTTTCCTGGCTGCGAGGACCCCGTCGATCCCGCTTTGAATGAGGGGTTCGATTTGTGTCCGAGCGTGATCTTCCAGCCTTTGCTGTATATTGGGTCCGTATCGGGTATTAAGCCTTTGTAGGTGATCCCTGCCATCTGGGTTCTGGCTCCAATTGTTTACCGATGATGTCTGCTGGCCGCGGCCCAGCGAACCCGTGACCATCAGCCCTTGCCTCTGAGCCGCCGTATCGATCGTCGGCAGCAGCTTGCGCCCCGCCACATCCCCGCTCAATGCGACGTCGGCGACACGGAAGGCTGCGGATCGTGCTCGATCGTCTTTCGCGCCGGCTCGCTCGCCAAGTCGGCGAACTTTATGATTTGCACCAGCAACGGCCGCGATATGCCGTTGAGGTCGACCTGGCCCTTATGAGCGTGCACATAGGGCGCCGCCCACCTCGCCGCATTGAGCCGCACCTCGAGCGGCAGGCTCGCGTCATTCATCGCACCGAGCATGAACTCGAGCGGTTGCTGCCGCAGTGGCAGCGCCACCACCTCGACCGGCGCGCCTGCCGCCATAAGCCCCATCCGGAGCCCGATCGTCTTCCGGTTCGGCACGCCACGCTGTCGGCCGCCGGTCTTTGCAAGGCCCTTTGGCCGGCGTGGGCGATCTGCACTGGAGCGCATTTTCTTATCCAGTTAGCCGTATCCTTATCTACTTTTTATCTACTCCTTATCTACTTCGGCAGCCAGCCGCGCGGCACGGCCCCGGAGGGCCCTCACCCCAGATAGGACTAAAATCATATGACCGATCAAAACCACGTCAGGGCACGTCGCGATGAACGTGGACGGTGGGTCGAACTCCCAGCAGAGATGGCTGCAAACAAATGACCCAAGGGTTTTAGCCCTAATCCTGGCGGTCGCGGTGGGCTGTATCAGCACCCGCTGCGCCTCGCCCGCGACAAATCCTCGCCGGATTGCCGGATTGACCAGGGCAAATTTCATTTCGCCTTTTCCTTCCTGTTCTCAGGAGCGGCCCGAATTAAGCCGAATTTATCAAGTTTTTGGCCGGGCTTATCAAGCGGGACGGCCTGAAGCACTCGATCTTTCACCTGTACTGAAAAATCGGTTTGGGACTGTGCCTGTCGAGGCAGGGCCAATTAAACCATCCCGTTGGAGGCAGGTTAATTTCAGTGTCATCAACCTGAAAACATGCTGAACGACAGCCAGGCGTAATGAAAAAATGCTTCAGCGCAGACCAGAGAGACAGCGGCCAATGATGATGCAGAACATTATAACGGATCAGGCAGCCTCGATCCGACGGGAGCGTCATTGGTCCATCGACCTCATCAAACGCCTTACCGACCTGCTGATCGCTTGTTCGCTGATAGCACTTACCCTGCCGCTCATGCTGATTGTCGCGCTCGCGATCAAGTGCGACAGCCCTGGTCCAGTCTTCTATCGGCAAGAGCGTGTCGGGTTGAACAGCCGCCGCTTTGTGTTGCTGAAGTTCCGCAGCATGAGACAGGATGCAGAAGCAGATGGTCGACCGGTCTGGGCTGCGGCGCGGGATAATCGGGTTACGCGGGTCGGCGGGTTCATGCGCCTCACGCGCATCGATGAGCTGCCGCAACTTTTCAATGTCCTGCGTGGCGAGATGAGCCTAGTCGGTCCCCGGCCGGAGCGCCCGCACTTCGTCGATCACCTGGGCAAGATCATCCCGTCCTACGATGAACGTCACACCGTGTTACCGGGAATTACCGGCTGGGCGCAGGTCAATTACCCCTATGGTGCGTCTGTCGAGGACGCCCGGCAGAAACTCGCATATGACCTTTACTACATCGCCAATCGCAGCCTCCTGCTCGACTTGAAGATTTTGTGCGCGACGGTTGGTGTCGTCATTTTTCAAAAAGGCGCGCGATAGTATCCCCGCGCGGCTCTCTGCGTCGGGCCGTCGGGCCGGATGATGGCCCCAAAACGCCGAAATCGGGGTGCCTCGTTTGGGCAAGCGCCTGTACCGCGCACGGCGGCAGCGGGAAACAGTTTCTGTCGTGGTGCGTCGTAACGCTATCGAGCAGCTCGCTGAGTGGCTGCGCCGCATACCCTCGCATTCCGCTACAGATGCGCTGTCGCTATTTTTTACAGGCGCGCCGTCCCAATTTCGCTAACCGATTGATACTCATGGGGTTCACCCGGTGGCTCGATAATTGCGGCTGGCTAATAAAATGATAGAAGAAAGTCGGTGGGGGAAATGAGGGAGCTAATCTGCAGCCGGGAAAGCCAGAGGGCCATCGGGATGGTCCTGATAGGGGTTCTGTCGCTTATCGCCTGGGTCGCCGTCGTATTCCTGGCTTCTGCGGTCCTCAGAGTTCTGTAGACGGACAGACTACTGGCGCCGTCGCGGCCGGGGAACGAGGCTTCGATACCCCGCGCCGGAAATGCGCTGCGCGTAAAGCGCGCACGCTTCGGGATCGCCGTTCCGCAGGTCGCCAGCGGTCAGGATGCCGCACCGCACCATCGTGCTCGACGATCACCGCGCGCTCTTCCTTGGCTGCGCCCCAAACGGCCGGAGCGGAGCCTTGCGACTTCTGCGATAGCGGTCCGGTAGCGTTGGGATTCTGCGGGTTTTCGTGTCGCAACCCATGTGCGACCGAACGCGACATTGGAGCGAGTGGCGCCGATGCTTGCGGTAATGTCGCAGCGTGTCGCAAGTGAGTTGCGACATGAAAATTGGCAGAAACGCTGGGCTTTTCCGGCGATGTCGCAGAAGTCGCAAATGTCGCAGGCCCCTGCGTTTCGCGCCGGTTAGGCAGGCATCGATCAACGAGGCTCATCTGCCGCCGCCTCGCTTAGCAGGATGCAGATCCCCGACTGGCCGGTGCTTGCCGCAATACCAAAGACCGGGCCGGTCACGGGTCACGCCATATCCGAATGAGCCCCAAGCCCCGCAGACGACGCAGAAGTGCAGCAATGCTGCGCCAGCACGCTCTACCCGGCCGCGACGCTCCAGGCATTGTTGGTGGTAGGGTGTTCCTTCAAACCTTGGGGGGCCGAGGTGCTCGTACCAGGAGACTGGTGCGAGGAGTTTAGGCTCGGTTTGAGACGGGTGGGCTTTCGGTGTCGTCACGCTCGTACCCGCGGAGGCCGCCTGCGACATTTGCGACTTCTGCGACATGGGGTCAAAACTGGCGGGATTCTGCGGCTTTTCATGTCGCAAGCCATCTGCGACATGCTGCGACATCGGCCGGGAAAGCCATCGGTCGACAAGACTCATCCCACGCCTCTCGCCTTGGGGTTGAGTACGATCCGCGTGACCCCGCCGTCTTTGACCTCATAGACCCAGCGCTTCTCGATCAACACCTTCAAAGCGGCATCACGCCGATCCTTGTTACGCAGGGAGTTTGGGCCTCGGTTTAGGATGTCGCGGGGATCGATCTGGTTCTCGGAGCGCCGCAACAGCCACGCCAGCAGCAACTCAGCGTCAGCCGCGTCCCGTGGTTTGCCGCCCACTCCGACAATGCGACGCGCCTCGTTGAGGTGCCAGATGGCAACCGCCGCCGCGCTCTCCATCGTCGCTGCATCGATGCTCCCGTCTGGCCCCTGCGCGATGACATGAAACTGCGCGGCGATACGGGCAGCGTTCTCGGCGATCTTCGCCCCGATGTCAGGGATGGCGCCAAATTCACCGGCACGCGACAATTCCGCCTCAACTTCATCATGAAGAGATTTCCACACCAAGAATGCGGGCGGTGCCAAATCTAAGACCGGCGGAGTTAACACCATTCCCGGCCCGTCAATGGGCAGAGGCAGTTCGAGCAACTCTCTCAATCGCCAGCGCAATGCATCGAGTGCCGGCATCCCGTTCGGCACATCGTTGTAAGGACGCGAGCCAATCGATGATTCCGGCCAAGCCACAAGGGTTCGGGCGATCCACCCCATGCCGCGTGAGACGCCGTCGGCGGCATCGATCAGGCGGGCAAAAACCATTGGCTGCATCATTAACGAAACAGTGAGGCGCCGACCTTTGATTAGTGCACTGGGCATGGTTAGACGCCGGCGTTCAAAGGATTGCCCATCCCAGAGCCGGTTCAATAAACCGATGAACCCCATCAAGTTGTCTTCGCTCATCCCATGTGAGCCAACGACTAGTCCGCCCTCGTCCGACCAAATGCTGGTTGATGGCCACCCCCCGGCCATGTCCACGGCGAGGCGCTGGGCGTTCGTATCCTCGTAAAACAACGATGGCGTAATCAGTTGGTTGGGCTTTCGGGATTCCAGATCCGCGAGCCGTACTTTCAACGCGGCGAGGTCGGCCTCAGCACCGAGCGCCTTCTTCCCGCTCTCGCTCTTGATCTTACCGAGCAAGCCGTCCCGTTCGGCCTCCCAGGCGGCGAGGGCGGCGCGCGCTCGATCTGCATCCGGCTGGAGCGCTTCGCAACGCTCTAGCATCCAACCGCGAATGGGTCCGGTGAATTCCCGGTCGGCCGAGGTTTTGCGCTCACCACTCACCGCCACCACGCAGAAATGCAGACTGGTCGGGCCGACAAGGCGCCGGTCCCGGGCAACATCAGCTAGCCCCTGCGTCGCGAGCGAGACGCTTGACAGCGCTGAGCAAGCGATCAGCGGCAGCGGTTGCTGACCATAGGCGCGGTATTCTTGGATTGCCTCGGCGATGACCGGTGGCAGCGCATCAAGTGGGTAAGGGCGTTCCGTTTCGGTTGGCTCGCACAGCGGCTCGGGATCGGGCCAGTTCACCTCCTCGGCCATGCCCACGATTTGCCGGATGGCCTCGGCACCATCAGGAGGCGACATTGTTCGCCTCCGTGATGCGGGTATAGCCGCGGCCGAGGAGGACGTCGTTGAAGTCAGTGCCCGGCTTCGGCGGCATCGGAATGCGCACCCGCCGGCCCTCAGCGATCCAGCGATAAGCGGCAGACTGCGCGGCGCGCTTGCCGACGCCGCTTTCGTCATGATCGGCTGCGATCGTCACGCACTCGGCGAGGGGCAATGGCGGCAGCACGAGCCGCTCGATACCGCTGGCCGACAGCGCGGCCCATGCGGAAACACCGGTTGCTGCCATGACGCTGGCTGCGGTTTCGACGCCTTCTGCGACGACCAGTTCCTCGCCGGCGCGCGCCAACCGCACTGAAGCGCCGCCAACCGGGCCAAGCGAGAGACGCGGCGACCGGAACGAAGCCTTGCCGCTGCCGTCGATCGCCAGATACGTCCGATGGATTGCGACCGGCCCGTGCTCGACATGCTCGACCAGGGCGACCATGCCGGCCGGGAGCCGCCTTCCGGAGTGGCGGATCCAGCTGCGCGAGGCGCGAATTGTCGGCGGCAGTGGCAGTGACAGACCGCGCGACCACCAGTAGGGCTCGACTACGGTGCCATGCGGGTCGACAGTTTCGTTGTTCCAGAAATAAACCGCTATCGGCGATGCGCCGCTGCCGGTCGCGCACCTCCGCGTTTCGGCGCCGCTCCATCTCCGCGGGGTTGGGGCGGCGCGGTGACGCCAGGACCGCCGTCGAGCAGCCCACGGCGGTGCAACTCGGCGAGCACGTTGCGCGGATCGCAACCAGTCCAACATTTGACGAGCAGTCCGCGCTCACCATCCTGAACCGAGAGCGACGGATTGCGGTCGTCATGCGCCGGGCAGCGGCACGACCACCCCCGGCCCGAGCGGCGAGCGGCGCCGAGCGCGCGAGCGATGGTCTCCGCGTTCATGCCGAGCTCATCTCGTTCCGGGCGAGCGAGTTTAATGCGGCGGCATGCGGATCGGCCCCGGCGGCAACAAGCTGTAGCGCCCAAATCGCCGCCGCAATCTCGCGACTTAGGTCGATGACGGTCATTGGTCACCGGCTCTCGGGCGCCTTGGGGCTGAGGTCGCTGCATCGATGAGCCGGTCGAGCGCGACCCGGGGTATGAGTACGCGCCTGCCAATTCTTATGCTCGGGATGGTGCCGTCCCGGACTGCCGTATAGGCAGACATGCGGGACAAACCGAGCGCTGCGGCGACCTCCGGAACTGTCAGAGTGAGTTTTTCCACCGCGACCTCCGAGCGTGGCATCCCATTTGGGAACAGCAGGATACGACGGCTTGAATCGCGGCCTAAACGGTATTAGCCTGTAACTTGACGATTTACCGTATCACTTTCGTATTTTCCGGAACTGCATGGACATCAGCGATCACGGCCCGTTTCACTTCACCTGGCCAGTAGATCTAAGCGGATACGAGATCCGTCGAGAGCGAGTAGGACTGCTCGGCACGGAGGAAGAGTTTGTCGTGGGCCGCGGCGGACCAGAGAAACGCTACCTACCCCTCGAAGACCCGACGCTTTGGTTGAAGTTTGGCGAAACCTGTCGCGACCCTGGCGGTGTTATGGATTTCGCGGGCGAGTGTGGGTTGCTGCGCGAACCAAATCGGATGAGTTACGACGCGCTCGGTCGGATGTGGCTCGGGCCTGGAGACCGATTAGCCGATACCCTGGAATTCGCTGCCCGTGTTCGGGCTATATCCCGATTATTGGATCAGCATGACCGGCTCGCGGCCATGGCACTATTCAACGCAGAGCGCCCCACAATGACTGAATATATTTTAGAACAACCCGGAAGATTTGAGTATAAATGGGTACCATTGAGCCTGCGTGACGCGCTTCTGCATCAGATTGGCGATGCGATTACTGGAAATCGTCAGTTTCGTCGCTGCATTAATCCCGGTTGCCCGAACTGGTTTCGCCTCGGACCGGGTCAAGCTCGAACGACCACCGTGAGACGGAAATTTTGCTCAGATTACTGCCGCGTTGCTGCGGCGCGTCGGCAAAAGAGAGAGGCCGCCAATCATGCGTAGAACTGGCCATGTCCGCGAGCGCTCGCCTGGCTCGTTCGAGCTTCGGTACGATCTCGGCACCGACCCTGCCACCGGTAAGCGCCGGCTCGCGACCGCGACGGTGCGTGGCACGCGCAAGGAAGCCGAGCGCGAGCTTCGACGACTGCTGCGAACGCTCGATACTGGCGAACATGTTGATCCGCACCGAATGACCGTGCGCGAGTGGTTGACGACGTGGCTCGATGCGACCCGCCAAGAAGTCGCGCCGCGTACAGCGGAGCGATATGCCGAGATCGTCAACAATTTCCTCACCCCGGCGCTCGGTAATCTACAACTCGTCAAGCTTGCCCCAGCGCACATTCAGGGTGCTTACAATGGGTGGGCGACCGGCGGCCGGCGTGACGGCAAACCGGGCGGGCTATCGCCGCGAACACGCCGGCATATTCACCGTATACTCGGCTCTGCTCTCTCCCGTGCCGTCGAGCAGCAACTGATCGCACGTAACCCATGTGATGTTTTTCGCAAGCGCCTTCCTAAGGTCGAGCGGCGCGAGATGGCAACGCTCACGTCCGAACAGTCGGCGCAATTGCTCGACGCCGTTCGGCACTCGCACATCTACTGGCCGGTGTTGATCGCATTAACCACCGGCGCGCGACGTGGTGAAGTACTCGCGCTGCGCTGGCGTCACGTGGACCTTGAGAGCGGAACTGCTCGCATTGTTGAGAGCCTAGAACAGACGAAGACAGGATTGCGCTTCAAGTCGCCCGAAGAGCGAGCGTGCTCGCGCCGTCACACTTCCTGGTTTCGCCATCGAGGAGTTGCGGCGGTTGAAGCGGGAGCAAGCCGAAGGGCTTCTCGCTCTTGGGGTACGGCAGACCGAGGATACGCTTGTCTGCGCCCGCCGTGACGGCGAGCCGTTACAGCCGCAAAGCCTGACGCATGAGTTCCCGCGCTTTCTCGCTCGACTGAAGGGGTTGCCGCGCGTCCGGTTCCACGATCTCCGTCATAGCCATGCGACGCAGCTCTTGCTTGCCGGGGTTCATCCCAAGATCGCACAAGAACGGCTCGGACATTCGACGATCAGTACGACGCTCGACCTTTACAGCCACGTCACAGC
>CAVZUA010000030.1:0-53628 GCA_963778385.1 uncultured Alphaproteobacteria bacterium
GTTTCTAATTTCAGCGCACAGCTACGTAGGCACTTCGCCAGTTCGAGTTTTGCCTCGTGACCACCCGTCATTTGGGCACAATCAGTATGTTCTATATATTCGTCGATCATTTCTCCAATTGAAGCGACAAACCAAACTCTCCCATCATTCCAATATGAACCTACGTTTATCGTGACCGAAACGTCGTCGCCTTCAAACACGACATGTGGTGGATCAGATTGCAAGACATTGCGAAATGCCTCCGCGGTCGACTTACGTATAACAGTTTCTAGTACCGCCATCAGCTCAGTGCTTCGTTCGGGACAGAAATACCAATTTGAAAAATCTATCGTGCCAAGTACTGCTTGTTCATCTCGTGGACCACCTACGCCTTCGCGTTCCCCCACAAAGCCATTTGCACCTTCAGACAGATCAATCTTCAAATCTACCATGGCGTTTACTTTCCAAGTTGATCGAGCACGGCGCCGATGACGGTCGCCGGCGAGCCGTCCTGGTTGCGCGTGATCGCGTGGCGCATAGTGTCGAGCGGCACGTGGTGCTGAATCGCAATGCTCAGCAAGACTGCAGCGTCGCGCGCGATCGCTTCCATGCCCGATCCGACCTTCGGACTGCTGATGAACACTTCGCCGACTGCGCCATTCGGCGGCGGGAAGTACCCAATCGTGACCTCGACGGTCTCGGGTCTCTCCTTGCCATGCTGTACTGTGAACGTTTCCGCGAAGCGGCGATTCGGAAGCCTTGCTCGTTCGATCATTTGATCAGTCCGTGTTCGCGCATGAAGAACCAGTCCTCGACGGCGTCCTGGATGTGGCGCGCGAGCCGATCGCAGTTCTTCGAATGCTCGGCCGCCTTCTCGACTGCGCGCGCCGGATCATCCTGCACGTTGGCGACCAGCGCCTTCTCGTCCTGCAGGAAGTGCTCGGCGAGCTCATAGCTCGCAGGATCGTAGTTTTTGACGGTCATTCACTTCCGCCTTTCAGCAGCAGACAGCGTATGCAGCCGCTTGCGCGCCGCAGCGAACACTTCGAACTTGTGGTTCGACATGCGCTCCATCACCCGGCGCTCGTTGCGCGAGAGGCTTACGAAGTATTTGCGGCAGTCGAAGGCGCGGCAGATCGCCGGCGCGCGGTCGTAGATCGTGCAGCCATGGTCGCCGAGGTAGACGCAATCCCCGTTCGGCTTCTGCGCGACGATATCCAGCGTCGAGCCGTCAGCAAGCGGCACCTTCATCAGTTCGTAATTCGCTGCGATGTCGCCGCGATCAGGGAACAGCACCACCAGTTCTTTCTGGCAGCAGACCTTGCAGCCGTTGCAGGGCACGGACGAGCGCGGCTCGTGCTTGGACGGCGGCGTTGGTACCGGATTGTACAATGCTGTACAGCGCTGGTCGGTCATGGTCGCCTCGTTGCAACGACGGTGATCATTAATTCGCGGGATTCAGACGGGATTTGAAGTCTTTCGCACAATCCGTTCCAAGAACGAGCCAGTCGAAACACAGGCTGAGCATCAAGACGAAGGTATGTTCATCTAGCTTTTTCGTCGTCCAATTCCACAATATCGCCAAGACTCCAGGTATAGAGATTGGTTCGTCTGCGGGGGACAGGTAGCACAGGCTTCAGCCTGTGTGATTTTATCCTAGTAATGTAGAAAGAAACCCACACAGGCTGAAGCCTGTGCTACAAAGCTATCGAATCCAACCGCCGCCGAGAACAATATCTCCCGAATAGAACACCGCGGCTTGACCGGGCGTAATTGCACGCTGGGGTTCGTCAAATTTGACGGATGCTGAAGTATCTCCGGTGGGTTCAACTGTGGCAGTAGCCGGCTCATGCCGGTGGCGAATCTTCACCTTCACGCGCACAGGTTCTTCGAGTGCAGCGAACGAAATCCAATTGACATCACGCACTTCACATACTTCTGAACGCAATTCTGCGTCATCGCCGACCACCACGCGGTTTGCCGCGTGGTCGAGTTCCACGACATATAACGGCCTCCCCGCAGCGATTCCCAGCCCTTTGCGTTGCCCCACGGTGTAGCGGTGAACGCCACGATGGCGACCGATGACCTCTCCCGTGGTCGTAACAAGATCGCCTTCTTCTTCGGCAGCGATTCGCCTCGTTCCCCCAAATACGCGTCGATGAATTGGACATAGTTTCCCGAAGGCACGAAGCAAATTCCTGGCTTTCCGCCTTCTCAGCCACCGGCAGAGCGGTTCGACGGGCAATCTCCCGCACGGCCGTCTTATCGATATCGCCGAGCGGAAAATCCGTGTGCGACATCTGATCCTGCGTCAGGCCAAACAGAAAATAGGTCTGATCCTTGGAGTCGTCCAACGCCCGCAATAGCTCATATCGTCCCGTGTCGTGCATTCCGGCGAATCCGCGCATAGTGTCCTGTGGCCAGGCGATCTGCGCCGATCTGCCGTGAAGTCACCAGCAGAGGGTCGAACTTCACATGATTGTTGCATTGCGCGCAGGGAATCGGCGTGCGGCCCGCGATGCTCCCGCACGAAAGGCTGCACAACGGTTTCCTCGAATCGCTGCTCGTAATTCACCACGTAGTGCGGCATGCCCAGGTGCTGCGCCACGCGCTTGGCATCATAGACATCATCGACGCGAGCAGCAGCGCTGGCCATGCGCGCCGTCGCGGTCGAGTTCGGGCAATCGCCGCTGGTTCCAGAGTTGCATCGTCAGGCCGACGACCGGAATTCCGCGCTCGACAAGGATCGCCGCCACGGCGGAGCTGTCCACCCCACCGCTCATCGCGACTGCAGTCATGGGAGACGAGTTGGGATTCGATTCCATTAAATTTTTCGTTTCCACTTGTAGGGACACGGCATGCCGTGCCCCTGCAAAGCCAAGTCCTAAGATAGTAGCATCAGGTCAAACGTTTATCGGTTTCTTGTATGTGGGCGATATCTGCCTCAGCCGATCAATTACCGCGGGGATGGTTTCGAGCGCAAAATCGATTTCCTCTTCGGTCGTCTGATGGCCCAAACTAAGTCGCAGCGTCGCGCGTGCATCTTCGGGGGCCAGGCCGATCGCCGTCAGCACATGGGACGGCTCGACGGTTCCCGATGAGCACGCTGCTCCCGTCGAGCAAGCGATTCCTTTGAGGTCCAGAGCGATCACCATGGACTCGCCCTCCACAAATGGAAGCGTCAAATTAGATGTGTTGGGAGTTCGCTGCGCATGGAAACCATTCACCCTGGCATACGGAATGCGCTGGAGGAGTCCGCTCTCCAAGCGATCCCGCAGCGCGGACAGGCGTTCTGATACGATGTCGATGTGCTCGCCGTCGTAAATGCAGGATGCGCGGCCCGCCGCGACCGCCGCGGCGTGGGCGTCGATCATGCCTTCGTAATAGGCGATCTCTGGCGCTGACGGACTAAACGTCTCGTTCGCGGGGGCAACATTCGACGGGTGCAACAGGAACACCCCGGTCATGCCGAGTTCGCGATCTCGCGCCAGGAAGGCGCGCAGTCCCTCGATGTCGTGTACCTGTTGCCAGAGGCCGCCCAACGGCGCCTTGCCGGCCGCGCGCGCCGCCATCACCACGCGCGATTTCAGATAGAGCACCTCTCGCCCATCCGCCGACCAGACGTAGCCGAGCGCGCGTTCGGTATCGGCACTCCGCGCCGCGGCGCCACCCAAGGCTGTCACGCGGTCACGCTTGGCGATCTCGTAGACCAATTCCATCGACCGCGCGGTCTCGAGCGTCGGAACGAGCCGGGTGGCTCCAATCGCCATGCCCTTTCGGTGTTCCACCTCGTTCAGCATCATCGAAATGCAGTCGACATCCTCAGGTCCGTTGGGCTTCGAGAGGACGATCCCCTCCACATGCGGCCCGACAACGGCGAGCATGTCATCGAAATCATAGAGGTAGGGACTGCGGTTGATGCGGACGTAGATGCGCTGCCGCTGCTCCGCCAGCCAGGAGAGCCTGGAAACGATGAGTTCCCGCGCCTTGAGGCGCTCGGCCGGCGGTACGCTGTCCTCGAGATCGAGGATGAGCGCATCGGCTTTCGCCTTCGCGGCCTTCTCGATCATCGAGGGCTTGTTGCCGGGCACGAACATCATCGATCTGATGGGTTTCATCCGGAACTCCGTCGCGCGTGCGAGAGGCAACAATGTCACAGGAAGTTGGAGCACGCTTGCTCATTCCGTCTGGAGTTCAGTGGCACCGTCTCGTCAAAAATTCGCAATTGCGAGTGGTTGAAGCGCCACAGGGACTAGGCCGGGCAAACGGACGATGGCATTAGACTAGCCCTCTGTGTCCTCAGTCGCTTATGGGCTCACCGCAACGGATGGTAATCTTCCCCAGCCGCCCGAACTGAGTGTTCCCCGGGTTGGTCCGCATTGGGGCACGAAGAGAAGGTTTCGCTACCGAGACCGAGTGACGGCTGAGCGTTCACTTAGCGGACCCTCGGTCGAATGCGCTGCCATGGCTGCAACGCGCCGTTTACGGCCGTTCGCAATGCGCGGCTTGCTGATGGTCGATCTTCGATAACGTTTTATCGATCTGCCCGCATGCGGGCAGGCCGTCACGATCGAGCCGGTTCATTTGCTACCTTGTATAACAAGGTAGCATGCATTATATGGTAACGGAGTGAGGTCGTTGTATGTCGGAAGCGCTGCAGATCCAGTTGCGCAAAGGGGTGCTGGAAATGTGTGTGCTGGCGCTGCTGTCGCGCGAGGACGGTTACGCTTACGACATCGCCGCTCGGCTGGCTGAGCTGATCGGGATGGGGGAGGGCACGATCTATCCGTTGATGCGGCGCATGCAGAGCGACGGCTTGGTGACCACCTATCTCGCCGAATCCGACAGCGGACCGCCGCGGAAATACTACCGCCTCACTCCGGCCGGTCGGACAGCGGTCATGTCGCAAATAGCGGAGTGGAACAGCTTCACCGGCGCGGTGACGAGAGTCCTGGGGAACGCCGGTCAGTCACGCGCGACGCAGACGGGAGGTGAGGGATGAACAAGGCAGACTTCCTCGGTACCTTGCGGCGGCGGTTGGCGGGGCTGCCACAGGCGGAAATTGACGAGATCGTCGCCGACTATACGGCGCATTTTGCTGATGGCATGACGGCCGGGCGCAGCGAGGAAGAGATTGCCCGGGCCCTCGGCGATCCCTTGCGGCTGGCGCGCGAGTTGCGCGCGGAGGCGGGTTTTCGGCGTTGGGAACAAAGCCGAACGCCAGCCAACTTCTTCACCGCCGTGTTCGGGTTCGTCGTGCTGATCGCGGTGGACTTCATCTTCCTGCTGCCGCTGCTGGCCTGCCTGACACTCTTCACCTTGATCGCCGGCGTGGTGGCGATCGGCCTCTGCCTCGCCGGTTTGACGCTGTTCATCAAGGCCGGTTTCTTCGGTCTGCATTCTTCGCTGCGGGCATTGGTCGGGCTCGGCTTTCTGGGCTTTGGCGTCGGCGGCGGCGCGCTGCTGATCATCCTGATCGACTGCATCGTCCGGCTGCTCGGTAAGTATGCACGTCTGCACTACACCATGCTGAATCCGGCCGATCTCTGAGCGCAGGGCTGAAAGAAAGGAGGATTGCGATGATCAGGAAGCTCGGATGGCTGGCCGCCGGCGGCTTCGGCGTCGGGATTATCGCCTTTGGCCTGGTGGCGGCGCTCGGCGCGCATGAGCTGCCGTGGCGGCAAATTAGCAGCATCTGGCCGTTGGCAAGCTCCTGTCCCGGTGGCGAGGATGTAAACGTCGATCCGACCGTTACCGAGCGTCATTGGGCGTGGGAAGGCGGCGACAGCGTCGAAATTGCCGTTCCCGGAACGGTACATTATCGCGGTGGCAGGGGCTGATCGTCCCCCCTCGAAGTGGTCCACGGTGAGCTATGTTTTTGCTCTCGAGGAGGACCGCGATGCCGAGGAAGATTTACAAGCCGGAAGAGATCGTCGCCAAGTTGCGGCAGGTTGATGTGCTGACGTCGCAAGGGAAGAGCGCGGCCGAGGCGATCCGTTCGATCGGTGTGAGCGAGGTGACGTATTACCGCTGGCGCCAGGAGTTTGGCGGGCTGAAGAGCGACCAGGTAAAGCGCCTGCGGGACCTTGAAGCGGAGAACACGCGGCTTCGTCGGGCGGTGTCGGACCTGACGCTAGACAAGCTGATCCTGCAGGAGGCGGCACGGGGAAACTACTAAGCCCCGCGCGTCGCCGCGCCTGCATCGAGCATGTACGAGGAGCATTGCTGATTTCCGAGCGTCGGGCCTGTACGGCGCTCGGTCAGCACCGCTCGACGCAGCGCAAGATCCCGCGGGGCCGTGACGACGAAGAGCGATTGACCGCCGATATCGTCGAGCTCGCTCGGCAGTATGGTCGCTACGGCTATCGCAAGATCGCCGAGTTTCTGCGCCGGGCCGGCTGGCTGGTCAACGACAAGCGGGTCGAGCGGATCTGGCGACGCGAGGGGCTGAAGGTCCCTGCCCGGCAGCCGAGGCGCGCTCGCCTCTGGCTGTCGGACGGATCGTGCATCCGCGTGCATAGGGTACGCTAAGGATCGCTGGGGTTCGTAAACCCTTCATTTTTCCCGATTGTTTACTTATATATCGAGCGCCGGGGTTTGCCTGGGTTCGCTGAGGACCGAGTTGAATTTGTTGATGGAATAGTGGGTCGTTTTTACCCTGTCGCTGGGCTTTTAGAGGACCTGGAACAGCTTCTCATCAATCTCATTGCGGGCGCCGCCGGCGGTATTTTAAGCGAGATCGGAGCACATCGGATGACACGAATATATCGGCGTTTGACCGTCGCCACGGTCAAGGCGCTGGCCGCCAAACGGACGCTTGGTAAGCATGCGGATGGCGACGGCTTGTACTTGGTGGTCACCCCTACCGGGACCGTTAGCTGGTCATTTCGTTACATGCTCAACGGCCGGCCGCGCGAGATGGGCCTCGGCCCGCTGCGGGATATCGGACTGTCGCACGCTCGCCAACTGGCCCTACAAGCGCGCGGCTTGAAACGACAAGGCGCCGATCCGATCGAGGCCCGAAAAGCTCAGCGGCAGGGCGCCGCGGTCGTCGCCGCCAAAGCAATGAGCTTTAGGGCATGTGCCAGGGCCTACATCCAGGCCCATCAATCAAGCTGGAAAAACGCTCTTCACACCCGGCAATGGCCGGCCAGCCTCGAACGCTTCGTTTATCCTGTGTTTGGTGACCTGCCGGTCGGCGCCATCGATGTCGGGCTAGTGCTGAAGGCGATCGAGCCGATCTGGACCACCACACCCGAGACCGCCAGCCGGGTCCGTGGCCGGATCGAAGCAGTGCTCGACTGGGCGGCTGCGCGCGGCTACCGCAGTGGTGACAATCCGGCGCGCTGGCGTGGTCACTTGGAGAACTTGTTGCCGAGGAGGAACAAGCGTCGCGATGTCGTGCATCTTGCTGCTCTGCCCTACAGTGAGATCGCGCCCTTTATGGCGGAGCTTCTGCAGCAGGCCGACATCAGCGCCCGAGCCCTCGAATTCGCCATCCTGGCCGCGTCGCGCTCTGGTGAGGTACTGGGGGCCCGGTGGGCCGAGATCAACGTCGCCGAGCGGCTATGGACCATCCCAGGGTCGCGGATGAAATCCGGCCGCGAACATCGCGTGCCACTCTCCGACGCGGCGCTGGCGATCGTCGAACAGATGGCCGCGATCCGCACCAACGAGTTTGTCTTTCCCGGCAGCAAACGGCCGGCGATCGGCGGTGACGCTATGCGCCGCATGCTGAAACAACTGGGCCGCACTGACTTGACCGTTCACGGGTTTCGCAGCTCGTTCAGCGACTGGTGCGCCGAGCAGACAAATTTCCCCGCTGAGGTACGCGAGATGGCGCTTGCACATGCAGTCGGTGACAAAGTGGAAGCGGCCTACCGCCGCGGTGACCTGTTCGAGAAGCGGCGTCGGCTTGCCGAGGCATGGGCGCAGTACTGCTCGGCGCCAATCGTGACTGGCGAGATCGTCCCAATTCGCGGCCGTTCATAAGACCGCGGAAGTGCGTTAAAATCCCCCGAAGTTCACACGGAGATCGGCCATGCATATTATCCATGTGCTCGACGGCAACCGCCCTGAGCGGGTTTTTTACGTAGCTCCTGCAAGACCCCGCGTTGTCGCGCCAAAATTGGTGCGCGCGCGTACCCGTGACGCCCGCCCAACAGGCCAGCAACCCGGTCTCGCTGGGGAATTTTTTAGTGCTTATCTAAATGACCGGCTCGACCAAGAAGATCGGAAAGATTTAGATGAAAGAATTCGCCGATGGGCCCTTAAAAAGCCGTTGCATGAGCGTGAGCAGTCAGGGTCGGGGCCAGGACCCGAGGCATTCGACGATACTGCGGCTTTAGCTCGCCTTGACGAGCTGCTGCGGTCAGGCAGACACACCAAGGTGGCCAGCGCGATCCGCCAGGTCATCACGGAGCGAGATCAAGCGGGTAACCCCATCACCGTGAGTGTCGCCGCCGAAGAACGTGTAACAGCCATTATCAAGCGGCTGAGCCGCAAGCGGCGGGACAACCAAGTGCGCTAGTCTTGAGCGCGGCGGGATGCGGAAAACTCCGATCGCGCGAAACAGCGTACTTTTGCCGCCAGAGGGACCTCGGCCTCGACCTGAGCAAATAAAGTGAAAACAGCCAGTATCAGCGCGGCAACCACCTAAAAACCAATAGGGCTGTCGCTGAATGGAGGGCCCCCGACGTTCAAGAGATGCCGTCGCGACGCGGTGGGGACAGCCGCGGGCACGCCTCAGTGAGGAGGGGGGCGAGAGCCTACGGCGTCAGCCTAGCTTCTCGCCCTGATCACCGGCAGGAATCGAAATGCGGGCGGAAGCCAAGGCCGCTGGACCAAAATGCTTCGCCAGGTGGTTAAGCGCCCCAACCCGTAGATGGTCGATATTGGGGCCCTTCCCTATCTCGATCCCGAACACGAGCTTCATCTGCTGAAGACTTTCGCCGTACGCCGGATCTTTGAGTTTACGGACCCAACGATCCGCATCGACTAGCCACAGCTCTGACGGCAGCACAATGTCGGTCTTGCCGAAGTTGGCGAGGTAGGCATCTGCGATGGCCCCCAACTCGGGGGTGAGGTCTTTGACCTGTATCTTGTACCGCTTCAAGGCCAGCGCCTGGGCGATGCGGCGAAGGCGTTCTTCAGCGGGAAGACCGGGGACGAAGGCTGGTTCCAGACGTTCTCGCCAGAGGGCGCGGCGCTCCGCATCGCGTTCGTGTCGCCGGGCCATAACCTGAATCTGACGGCGACGGTCCGCATTCTGCTTGCGCGCTTCGCGCTCACGCTTATCCGCGATCCGCCGCCGCGCCACCACCAGGATCCGGCCCGTCGTCGCCTCGGACACGGTGACGCCCCGCTCGCTTAGCGCTTCGGCGACGCGGCGCTTCCCCCACCACTCCGGATGGTCGGCGATCACCTCCATAACCTGAAGGATGATGTCATCGCCCCACCGCGGTGCTTTTGGCCCGCGCCGCTGCGGTCGGAGTGACGAGACCGGATGCTCCGGGACGAAGGCCTTGAGCCACCGATGCAGGGTGGCCCGGTTGATGCCGACCCGCCGTGCAGTGTCCGTGACCGTCGCGCCGTCGCGGACGGCAATGATAGCCTCGATTCGTCGTATCATTTTTGATCCACTATGTCGCTTATATATCGCCACACAGAGCGGAATGCAAACGCGGTTCGCGCCGGCTAGACTAGTCGCTTCCGTCATTGATTTTGTGAGGGTTCTCTGAATCGATGTCCGCGTCACCAGCGACGGAGCGGAGACGTGGGCAGCAAAGAGAGCGCAGTAAAGAAATACATTGTGACACTCAGCGATACGGAGCGGGAGAAGCTCAACGCCCTTATCCATAGCGGGAAACATCCGGCACAAAAGCTGCTGAAGGCCCGCATTCTGTTGAAAGCCGATACCTCGGACGGTGGTGAAGGCTGGAGCGACAGCGAGATTGCAGCGGCGCTCGAGACCAGTGTCGCCACGGTTGCCAGGACGCGCCAGCGGCTGGTCGAAGAGGGGTTGGAGGCGGCCCTGATTCGCAAGCATTCGGCGAATTCGGCGAGGCGGCGGATCTTCGATGGGGCGGCCGAGGCCAGGTTAATCGCGTTGGCCTGTTCCAAACCGCCGGCCGGCCGCGCACGCTGGACATTGCAACTGTTGGAAGAGGCGGTCGTCGAACTGAAGATCGTCGAACGGGCCAGCGACAACACGATCGGGCGGACGCTGAAAAAAACACTCTCAAGCCGCATCTGAAGCAGCAATGGGTCATCCCGCCGGACGCCAACGCCGCCTTTGTTGCCGCCATGGAAGACGTCTTGGAGGTTTATCAACGGCCCTATGATCGGCAACGTCCCCTGGTCTGCCTCGACGAGACCTCAAAGCAACTCATTGCCGAAACGCGCGTGCCGATCGCGGCGAAACCCGGACGGCCCGGCCGGCACGATTACGAATACCGACGCAATGGGACGGCCAATCTGTTCATGATGTTCGCGCCACTGGAAGGCTGGCGGCACGTCAAGGTCACCGACCGTCACACGGCGATGGATTATGCCCAGGTGCTCAAGGAATTATCCGACACGCACTTCCCCGGTTCAGCAAAAATCGTGCTCGTCCAGGACAACCTGAACACGCACAAGCCAGCTTCGCTGTACGAAGCCTTTCCCCCCGCCGAAGCCCGCCGGCTCGTCGAACGGTTCGAGTGGCACTACACACCAAAACACGGGAGTTGGCTCGACATGGCGGAATCTGAACTCAGCGTTCTCTCCTCCCAATGCCTCGACCGCCGCATCCCCGATCAGCGGGTGTTGAAGGACGAAGTCGAGGCATGGGAAGCTGACCGCAACAGGAAGCACGCCAAGGCGAATTGGCAGTTCACCACCGCCGACGCGCGGGTCAAACTGAGCAGGTTGTACCCCGCACTATGAACGACTCGGCCGACTAGCTAAACTTGCCGCGGAACATGTTGGAACAGGTTCCAATAGAGCCCTAGTGGGCGGCCCTCGCCGACTTTCAAGATACCTCCGCGATCAATCCCGTGGAGGGTTTCTTTGTCCATCCATTCGACCAGTCTTGGCGAAGACGAGCCGCTCGTCGTCTCGACGGTTCGCGCTGCGCGTATGCTCGACATCGGGAAAACCAGACTTTTCGAGCTACTGCGCGAGGGCAAGCTCGATAGTGTCAAGCTCGGGCGCAGTCGCCGCATCTTCGTCAACAGCATTCGCCGCCTGATCGAACAAAAGGCCGCGTGATGCGTCCGCTACTTCAAATTGCGCGACACAAGCGGCCTATTGAACTCGACCTAAAGCCAAGAAAGCGCGCAGCCAGGCAGCCACCTGGCCACGCGTCGTGACTTGTCGAACCGTTGGAGAACGACGTGCCCTTAACACAAATTTGTCGTCCGCACCACCGCCAGTTCATCGCCGGGATTGATCCCGGTCTTGGGGGCGGGCTTTGCATCCTCGACGCGGTCCAGCCGACGATCGGCGCGATGACCTACGACATTCCGACCCACTTGCTCGAACGTGGTCGAAAGGTGAAGCGCGAGGTCGACGTTCACGGGCTCGCCGACTTGCTGAGGTCGCAGCTCATCGACCACGTCTTCGTTGAGCAGGCCGGTGCCATGCCAGGCCAGGGCGTCGCCAGCATGTTTGCGTTCGGCAAGGTCTACGGGGTGATCCTCGGCGTTCTCGGTGCACTCGGCATCCCGACAACACTCGTGCCGCCGGTTGTCTGGAAACGCACGTTGTGCGTTCCCAAGGGCAAGCACGGAGCCCGCGCCCGAGCCTCGCAGCTTCTCCCCAGCGTTGCTGATCAGTGGCGGCTCGCCGGACAGCACGGCCGGGCCGAAGCGGCGCTTATCGCACTGTATGGCGCGCGTGTAGCACTTTCCAATCAACAAACCAATTTCCAGCAAAAGGAACCCTTATGAGTAACGATGACATCGCCGACCTCGTCGGCATTTATCCGACACCACTGCGATGGAACGCCGAAACCGGCGTCTTGTGGTTGAGCATTTTCAATAGCGAAACTGGTGAATGGGAAGTCAAGGAGATCGAGCTGAATGGGCCGGAATCGCGGTTTGCGATGGATCTGCCAACGCGGGAGCGTGGCTATGGCCTAATCAGAGCTGGTGTCTATGACATGAAGCTGACGCCGGTCGGCACCACCGCCCCGGATTGGCCAGGCGAAGATTACAAACCCGCGATCGGGGCTTGGCTGTGGAACCCGCTTGTTGGCGAGGTTCGGCTCGAAACTAACCAAGTCACGACGGTGAGCTCGATTACGGCCGTTTGGGATCAATGTCGTCGATTTAAAGAATGTAGTGCTGGTGAAATTCCGATTATCGCTTTTGTCGGTTCATTCGAGCGGCATTATCGAACAATCGGGAAGGTATTTCTTGCACCGCGGGTCGAAATAATCGGCTTGGTCCTGCGTGACAAGGTGCCGACTTTTGCCAAACGCGAAGTGACAGTTCAGCCGCCACCGGCGCTGGATACGCAGATCCCCTTCGGCATTTTGCCGGATCACAGCAAATCGCTGCAGCCTGCGCAAAAAAAAGCCCCGATGAAGGCTGCGGCGAAAAAACCAAAACCGCGGAGCAATCTAAGCGATCCCCTCGACGACGCGATCCCCGAAGACCTGTAGGCGGTCGTTATGGGCAACGCAGCTTTTATTGCGCGCAACCTGCGAGCACGGCGTCAGGGTGCAAACTGGCATGCTCCCTGTCCACTGGGCTGTGGCTACACGCTGTCGTTGCGCGACGGAGAAGATGGTCGATTATTGGCTAATTGTTTTGGCGGGTGTGATTTCGCCGACATTATCACCGCGTTGTTCGAGTACGGTCTGCTCGATGATGACAACCATGGTGACAACCTCTTCCTAGAAGAGGATCACGCGCCGACATCGCGTGCTGCTGCAACAGACGCTGATCGCATAGCCAAGGCCCTCGCAATCTATGCTGAGGCCGGCGCCGGTTCACTGGTAGCGACCTACCTGTATGAGTGTCGCGGCATCTCGTTATTGCCGCCGGCAGTGCTCCGCGAACATCTGCAATGCCCCCATCGGCTCGGTATGCGGATGCGGGCGATGGTCGCTCCGGTCGTTGACGTCGCCGGCACGTTGACCGGCGTGCACATGACGTTTCTAGATCTCGACGGCCGCCGGAAGGCCGACCTTCCAAAAGAGTATCAGCGGGAGTGCCGCGGGGTCATGCGGGGCGGTGCCGTCCGCCTGGCAGAGCCTGATGATCCCGACCGCACCTTGATCATCGGTGAAGGCATCGAAAGCACCCTGGCGGCGATGCAGCTGCTCGAGCTTCCCGGCTGGGCCGCGATCTACGCGGCAAATTTAAAAAACACGCTTGAGCTGCCGGAAGCGGTGCGCCGCGTCATCATTGCAGCCGACAACGATCCTGCCGGGCAGAACGCCGCATACGAAGCACGCCGGCGTTGGATGGCCGAGGGACGCACTGTTCGCGTCGCGATGCCGTCCCGCACCGGCACCGACTTCAACGACATATTAAGGCCGGGACCATAATGACGGATCCCGCGCCCCCATTCAATTTCTGGCCCGACGAACCGGACGGACAACAACAGCAACAAATGAATGGTCCGGTGATCGCGCCTGATGATAGCGCCGGATGGGCCAAGCCCGATTTGGGTGTATTGCGGCAGCATCGTCGGCCACCGCCGCCCCTCCCGGTCGACGTTTTCGGTTCTGCGTGGCAGCCCTGGCTGCTCGACACTGCCGACGCTGCTGCCTGTCCGCCCGATTATACGGCGACCCCGCTGCTGTCGGCGGCATCGACACTGATCGGGCACGCGCGCTGGCCGCAGGCCTGGCCGGGCTGGGCGGAGCCGCCGCATCTTTGGGCAGTCTCGGTCGGTGACAGCGGCAACGGCAAAACGCCGGGTGCGGATTGCGTGATGGGCAAAGTACTGCCCGAAATCGAAAACCGGATGAACCTCGACTTTCCCGATCGACATCGGGAATGGCGTGCCGCCGTCGAAGCCGCCAACGCCGTCAACGAACAGTGGAAGGAGGCGGTGCGTGCGGCCCAGAAGAACGGCAAGCCGCCGCCGCTGCCGCCGCGGGGAGCCGGGCCCGAACCACAATCTCCACGGCTGCGCCAGAACGATGTGACGGTCGAGCGGGTCGCCTCCTTATTGGCGTCAGCGGCACCCAAAGGCCTGCTGATCGTCCGCGACGAGATCGCCGGCTGGATCTCCGGGATGACCACCTACAACGCGAGCGGGCGTTCCTTTTGGCTTGAGGCATATGGCGGGCGTCCGTATCGGGTCGAGCGGGTCAAACACCCGGAGCCGATCGTCATCCCGCGCCTCGCGGTCGCGGTCTACGGCAGCACACAGCCAGACAAGCTCGCGCTGCTGATGAAGGAGCCGGACGACGGACTGCTCTCCCGCATCCTGTGGGCTTGGCCGGAGGCGATCCCGTTCCGCAGAGGGCGCCGGGCGCCCGGTGCCGAGTGGGCGATCAGTGCGCTCGACCGGCTGCGCGAGCTCGATCTGCAACCCGGTAACCCGCCGACACCGATCTTTGTCCCGTTGGCCGACGAGGCGCAGCCGATGCTTGAGGCTTTCGCCGGCCAGATGCAGGAGCAGCAGATCAACTCTGGCGGCTTGCTGCGTTCGGGACTGGGCAAGGCCCGCGGTCAGGTCCTTCGGCTGGCGTTGGTCCTAGAATTTCTCCACTGGTGTGGGAAGGACGGTATGGAACCGCCGCCGACGGAAATCGGTGTGCAGGCTTTTGTCGCCGCGGCAACCCTCATGGCCGATTATTTCCTGCCGATGGCGGAAGGCGTGTACGGCGACGCTGCGGCATCCGAACTCGAGCGCACCGCAGCGACATTGGCGCGGTGGGTCGTCAAGGAGCACCCTTCGGAAGTTCACGTGCGGCACCTGCAGCGCGAGGTCCGGCTGCCCGGTCTCCGTTCCGCAGAGCAAATCAAAAACGCGGCCGACGCCTTGGTCGAAGCCGACTGGTTGCGCAAACCGAAACCGGGAAGTGGGATCGGGGCGGGCCGCCCACCCGTGGTCTATGCCATCAACCCGCAGCTGTGGGCGCTCGTAGGATGAACCGCGGAACTACGCACCCGTCGAGGGGTCGCCTATTCATGACACTAGGGACACAAGCGACACAATTTTCGTTTGCGCCACTTGTGTCTCTAATGTCATGGACCCGACCCTCTTGTGCTGGGCTGATCGCGGCATCAATCGGAGATTGAGGAACGGGGGTCCGATGAGCCACTGGTCCGAGCTGTACAGAAACCTAGCCGCTAACGCGGACACTAGAGACACAATGCGACACAATTCGGCGCCGTTGCCTGTTGTGTCGTGTAGTGTCCCTAGTGTCATCGGCAGGGGCTATTGGTCGGGCGTCTTTGCTGAGCTCATCGCGAAGGGTGTGGCAGATGCTGACGAACGGCGACACCGCGAAGACGGGCTTTCTGGCGCGCCTCCGATTATCCCTGTCTGCCAACAGAGGACGGACTTGGTCTTCTGCGACTTCGAGACCCGGTGCACCGGCGACTACGACCTCAAATACGCCGGGGCTTGGCGTTATGCCGCCGGCTCAGCAACCGAGATCCTGACATTCGTCTACCAGAAAGGCGACGGCGACAGCCTGCTCTGGACACCATTACACGACCCGGGTCCGCTCGTCGCCTTCGCGACCGATCCCGCCGTTTTCTTCGTCTGCTTCAGCCAGTTCGAGCAGGCCATCTGGCGACACATCATGGTCGAGCGGCACGGGTTCGCGCCGATCCCGACCGAACGCTGGATCGATATGCAGGCGGTGTGCTCTTACTACGCGCTACCGCGCAAGCTCGAAAAGGTACTGCCGGTGATCGGCGCACGGACGAGCAAGGATACCGCGGGCGCGGCGTTGGTGCGGAGCCTATCCCGCCGCAACCGGAGCACCGGTCGCTTCCCAGAGCTCACACCCGCGGTCCTTGAGCGGGTCGGCGTCTACAACACGGTCGACGTCGCTGGCCTGGTCGACCTCTACGCATTGGGAGAGCTTCCCGAACGCGAAAATCAAGTCTGGGAGCTGGACCAACGGGTCAACCAACGCGGCATCGGTGTCGATACCGAGCTTGTCCAGGCTGCGAAGCGGATCGCCGAGACGACGAGCAGTAGCCTGGTTGCCGAGTTCGCCCAGCTGACCGACGGTCTTTCACCGTACCAGGTCGCCAAGACCCGGGACTGGCTCGCCGGCCAAGGGTACTCGCTGCCAAACCTGCAGGAGGCGACGGTTGCCGAAGCGCTCGAGCAAATCTCTCCTGATCAGACGACGGTGCGGCGCGTCCTGGAGATCCGCTCGATCGTCGCTTCGACGTCGCTAAAGAAACTCGACGCGATGCTCGCTTGTGTTGGCAGTGACGGCCGCGCCCGGGGCCTGTTTCAGTACCACGCCGCCACCCCGGGGCGGTGGTCGGGCACGCTGCTGCAGCCGCAAAATCTACCCCGGCCGACCTACGAGATCGCCGACCCCGAGGCGCTTGTCGCCGCAATCAAGACCGGTGAGGCCAACTCATTGCGCCCCTGGGGTAAACCGCCGCTCGAAGTCCTGGCCGGGGCGCTGCGCTTCGCCGTAATCGCGCAGGCCGAGGCGGTCCTCGGCACCGGGGACTTCTCGATGATCGAGGCCTGTGTGTTGCTGGCGCTTGCCGGCCAGCACGACAAGTGCGAGCTCATCGCCCAAGGCATCGATGTGTATCGCGACATGGCGGTGCGGATCTTCGGGCTCAACCGCGACGCGTTCTTAGCGATCCCCGAAGCGAAACTAACCGTCGAGCAGAAGGAGCAGCGGCGCATTGGCAAGAATACGGTGCTCGGGTGCGGTTACCAAATGGGCGAGGAACGGTTCCGCCAGCAGTACCTGCGCCACCTGCCATTGGACGAAGCCAAGGCACTTGCCGAGCGAGTTATCCACAGCTACCGCAGGGAATGGGCACCAGAGGTTCCGCTCTTATGGCGCGATCTCGAAGGGACAGCGCGTAGGGCGATGGTGTCGCCCGGCGGCGCCGCGGTGGCGACGTGCGGGATCAGCTACCGGCTGGAACAAAAGGCCGGACTGCCGACGCTCGTCTGCCGGCTGCTCAATGGCAAAGACATCCACTATATCGACACGCGGTTGTCCAACAAACCGGATCGCTGGGGGCGATCAGTCTGGACCTACTGGGCCTACCGCAAGGGAAAGTGGCGCAAGATCGAGCCCTATGGCGGGCAACTGACAGAGAATGTCGTTCAAGCGCTGGCGCGCGAGCTGCTGGTCGACGCCATGTTCCGGTTCGAGGAAGCCGGTTATAGAGTCGTCATGCACGTGCACGATGAGATCGTCCTCGAACACCCCGAAATTACGGAAGCCATCATCAAGGAGATCATGTCGAAACGGCCGGCCTGGGCCGAGAAGCTCAATGTGCCGATCGCGGTCAAGGCTCAGGTGACTAAACGCTACTGCAAGTAGTTGGCCGTGAGAAACGGGAAGAAGCGAGGTATTTCGAGGATTCCTTGACGTTGTCATCCGGCAGGAGCGATCTGTTCCGCGGCGATTGGAGGGGTTCATCGATCCACGCCATCCACTGGTGCGGTGGGCCGGACTGGTGCCGTGGTCGCGCTTTGAGGATGCCGGTTCTACCGGCCGATCGGCAGGCCCACCAAGCCGACCCGGCTGGAGCCCAAGATGGCCTGCTCGGTGGTCTATCTGGGTGAGCGCGAGGACAAGCCGTCGTGTTGGTCCGGTGAGACTCGACCTGATCGTTGCTGGCTGTGAAGGAATGGTTTCCAGCATGTTCCGTTACTTGTATGATTCAGTTGCTTCGCGTCTGTGCGGCGAACACAACGTCTGCAACTGACCAGGAGAGCGGCAATGGCTAAGAGCGCAGTGACAGGATTGACCGAGCACGTCGAGTTGATCCGCCAGGAAGCCTATACCGAGGGCTATGCGGCGGCGATGCGGGCCGTGGTTCAGTTCTCCACTTCTGGAACCGCGAAACCGAAGGCTACCGCTACCAAGTCAGCTGGTACCAGAGCAGCCGCTGCCAAGGCGACTGCTACGAAGTCGACTATCGCAACGACGGCCGCGCCCCGGCGGCAGAAACCCGCACAAGCCAAACCGGCTCCTCGGCAAGCCCGTCGTGGTGACAACGTGCGGCACATCGCCGAGGCGATGCTGTCTCTTCCCGATCACAGTGGTCCGGCTGCCGCGATCAAGAAGGCGCTCGCAGGAAAGGGTCATGACATCTCATACGGGTCGATCAGACATAGTCTCAGCCAGCTACAAGCCCGTGGTGAGGCATCGGTTGCCCCCGATGATAAGATATGGAGCTATACCGCTCCGGTCTCTTAGAACCGGCGATCAGGTGAACCAGCCAAGCGCAGTCATCGGGCGGCAACGGTACCCGAACTACGTGCCCACCAGTCCAGTAGCTGGATCATCGTCTCGTTGCCGCAATGATCGGCATCGTGGATGATCCTTACGGACTGCAGTCGCCACCTCGTTCGTGCTGCCGGGTGGCTCGGAAGCCTCCTCCCTGCTGCATATCGCGCGAACCGTGGTGCGCCGCGCCGAATGCGAGATCATCGAGCTGGGATTCCAGGACGCCGGGTTCGATGAACGAACCCGCGCCGCTGCCGACCGGCTTTGTCGAGCAGCTCCGGGCCTGCGCGGTGAAGCACCCCGAGAAGAACGGCGCCTCGCTACTGATGCCGGGCACCACCGTGAAAATCACCGCTGGCCCGTTCGCCAACCGCGACGCCGTCGTCATCTGGGCGGACGTCGACCGCGTCGCGCTGCTAGTATGGCTGTTGAACCGGCAAGTTCAGGTCACGGTTTCGGTCGGCGACGTCGCTGTGGTCTAGGCCTCAAAAACGGCCTCGCCAGCGTGCCAAACATGGGTGGAAGGATGGGTCAGTTCGCATGATCGCCCGAAACTGGCAGAATTCCTGCGGCTATGAGGCGGACACTGTCTCCGCCGCACTGGGCCGGCGCAGCGGCCCTATCTACGGTGTTGGAATTGAAGCGCCAGGATTTCCGTCATTATCGAGCAGACTAGGAGCCCGTCCAGATAGCGGTGGGAGCGGAGCGGTTTGAGACCCGGGCGGGGGGCTTAGGCGAGGCGAGTGAGTTTGGTGAGGTTGTGGGCGATGCAGACGAGCGCCCATTCCGCCTTGACCTTCTCGATACCGCGCAGCAGGAACTGTCGGAAGCCTCTTGCCTGCTTGATTTGACCAAAGACCGGCTCGACGATCTGCTTGCGCAATCGGTAACGGCTGCGCCGTCCCGCCCGCTTCAGCTTCTGCCGCATGGCCTGCGTCAGCGGCCCGGTGCTGTTTCTTTTGGCGTGGGCCGGGTGCTTGGCACGTCCGGTCGCAAGATAGGCACCGATGCCGCGTGTCGCCAAGGCCGCCAAGTTGGCTTCGCTGCAGTAACCGGCATCGGCGGAGGCTTCTCTGGGCTGGCGGCCGAGATTGTTTTTGATGGCATCGATCAGCGGCGCGAGTTGATCTTGGTCGCTCATGTTTGGCGTCAGGTCGTGTGCGACGATGATTTGTGCCGCGGCATCGACAGCGGCTTGTGCGTTGTAGCCCTGGATGTACCCATCCTTGGTCAGCAGAATGCGGCTGTCGGGATCGGTGAAGTTGCGCTGCGTCTTGCCGTCGGGTTCCGGACTGGGCGGCGCCGGAGTTCGGCCGTTCTTTTTGCGCCCCTCGGCAATGCGTTTTTCCTCCACCTCGGCCCGACGCCGCCTCTCCGCTTCGGCTGTGGCCTTGGCTTCGGCTTCCAACGCCGCCTTGGCCGCGCGGATCCTCTCCAGCCGTTTTTCTTTGTCGGCTACCCAGGCGGGCATTTCATCGCCGCGCTTGTCGCCGTAGCGCTTGTCCTCTTCCGCATCGGCGGCGGCCGCCGCTTTCAGCCAGCGATCAACCTCGCTCGCCAGCTCGATCTCCCGCCGCTTCATGCGTTCATAGCTCATCGCTTTGTGCTTTGAGGCGTTCGCCTTGATCTTGGTGCCGTCGAGCGCAACGTGGCCGAGCTTCACCAGCCCCGCCTTCTCGGCCAGCCTCAACACCTGCACAAACAACGCCGCCAACCCTTTCAGGTGACGCTTGCGGAACTCCGCGATCGTACGGAAGTCCGGCGGGTCGCTCGCTACGATCATCATAAAGTCGACACGTTCCACCGCTGCCTTGGCGATTCGGCGCGACGAGTAGACACCACTGGCATAGCCGTGCAGCAGCAGCGCTGTCATCATCCGCGGATCGAACGGCGGCTGCCCGAGCACGCTCCGGTAACTGCCGGCTATTGCCGAAAGATCAAGTTCCTCCCGGACCAGCGCCACGATTAATCGCGACAGGTGCTCCGGCGGCACATAATCCTGCACGCTCGCCGGCAGCAACTGGGCCTCGTCGATCTTCCACGGGCGAAATTCCTTGCTCATCCCAGCAAGGAATCAGATCCACCGATACTTGACCAGCGACTACTCGGACAAGCTCCTAGTTGCAGCGTTCCATACTTGACCCCACCCAACCTCGGGCCGGCGGCCGGGCGGCGCCGCAGCTCAACCGGCGCCGCGGCGGCGCCCGCCGCCAGCTCAGTTGGAGGCCGGCCAATAGGCAAATCGATCCCCCCTGGCCGGCGCGCGCATTTTTGTCAACGCGTCAAACCCGTGTCGTCCTCGCAGCGGCCCACCTCGATCACGATCCGGGTAACAATCGGCCGCGTAATTTGAAGAGCCTTTGCCAGCGCTGCCACCTGATCAACGACCGGCCGCACCATCAGGCGCGGCGGCGGATCACTTACCGACTGCGCCGGGCGCTCGGCGACCTGTTCCTCGGCCCTCACTCCGCCTGACACTCGTGCTCGGTGGATAAACGGCATCCCGCTCCGCGCGTCCCTGCCCTTGTCCGCCTCCGCCACGTTCGCCCTGGCTGGCCGCTCGCTGACCTCTCTGGTGGTATCGACCTCGTCAGCCGCTGGGCCGACGCTGGCGGCCGCAATCCTGGCGATCGCACCGCGGCCTTATCTGTTCGCGGTCAATCAGCCGATCGGCGGCCCGCCTGCGTCAGGCGTGCCGTCTCCAGCCGCGGTATTGCACGCCGATAAGACGACCCAACTGGCATTCAGCTTGAGTGTCGCGACTTTTGACGCTGTCAGCAGTCCGTCATTGTCGGGCGTGGCCTGCGGCGGCGGCGTCAGCGCGAGCGCAGGCTCAGGCGCCCGCTCGGCGAGACAAAGGTCCCCGTCGCCCGCCCCCATTGCCTTGGAAAAGCGGGGACTACGCGACGGCGAGACTCTGCTTGCCGCACGGCTGAACGGCGTGCTCGTCGGCATCAGCGGTCTCACGGTTGAGCCGGTCATCGCTGAAGTCCTCTAACCCCTTTCTGGCCGGTAATGCCGGCGCGCTGGGGGCGCCCTTGCCCCCGCATCGAGCGCAGGCAACGCAGGCTTTGAAATCGCCGCAAGCGTCGGCTGCGGCGGCCCGTCACCAATTTGACGCCGCCGCCGCTGCGCCGGTAGGCCGGCCGCGCATAGAAGCGCCGCATGCGGGGATGAGCGGGAGCGAGCGCTGACCTTGCGCCGTGTTGCGAATTGCGGCGATGGCTGAGCTTTCTTGGTTTTGCCTGGCTCCTTCGGCCAGCGTGCCGCACACGAGCCTTGCCTACTCGATCACCTCGTCGGCGTGGACGCTCGCTCTGCTGACGGCGGGATCGGCGTCGGTGGTTCCGCGATCGGCCGTCGTGGGAGGGGCTTGCGTTGGCGATCCTGCTCATAACAGGCGGCGCAAAGACCGCGCGTAAGGGCGAGGTGATTAGCCCCGCATTGTTCGCATTTTTTCCACATGCTTGCCTCGCTGAATTTGGGGGTACGCAGCGTTTGGCCGTCGACCCTTAGGGGAAAGATGCCGACGATATGGCAAGCCTATCATCTTAGGGTTGAAATGTCTCCAGACGATCATGATGGGGCCTCAACGCCTCCGGCGACATGGCGTCGGGCCTTGCGCACAGTGGTCCGCTGCTTTGGGGCGTTCCTCTACATCATGATCAGACCCGGCGCGCGCGGATCTACCCCCTGATACTCCCGGCACCCATCAAGCGTGAGTGGGCAAGGGGCCCATATCGAGGCTGGGGCGACCTGCGGGTAGCGCTCAGGCCGGCTCTTTGATGTGCGTGGCGCGCATCAGGCGCAACGCCTCGGGGTCGTTGCGCATCCTGGTCGCGGCGGTCTTGCCGAAATCCTCGTATTCGCGCGTCATGTCCGGCGGCGTGACCTCGATCATCATCCGGTTTTCCAGCCAGAACTCGATGACGTGAAAGAACGGCTTGTGGCCCTGCATGCCGCGGCCGAACGTCTTCGCACGCCAACCCTCGCGCGCGCCGATGCTCTCGACCTCCTCCCGCGAGCGCGGCACCGACAGCAGGATGTGGAACGGCCAGGTCTGCGGCGGCGTCCGATTCTCGCCGAACACTACCTGGTCGTCATTGGCCGGGATGTCTAGGGTCGCCCGGTCCGGGTAGACCTCGATCATCGATCCGTCGCTGCCTGTCGCCATGAAGGCGCCTTCGAGCGGACCGAACGGGACGCATCGCCCGTCCATCACCTCCGCCAGAACCTCGGCGACGTGCTGCGGGTTGCGGGCGGGGATTGAGACATGGTGGATCATTTGAGCCTCCGGGATCGATACGCGCGGAACCATACGAGCGGCGCCGCGCTGCGGCAACGGCTGGCCTTGTCTCAGCCAACACTCCCCATCGTGGATTGAATGATGAAAGGTCGCAGATACTGCCTCTGCGGGCGTCGTTTCAAAGCATGCTTTTGCCAGGCACATCTCCGCGGAGGAGCGATCTCCCATGGTCGGCGGAAAGGCGGCGGCAGGCGCCATGTTCGCGCTCGACGAGCAGGTCAAGCACATGGGCGTGGCGAAGCCGAAGCCGAAGCCGAAGCCTGCGCGCTGCTGGCCGCAGCGGCCCGAGAAATGACATGCCGTTTGTGTTAATGGCGAGCACCGGCAGCTTACCCGGGACCGGTTGCCGTCTTCGGGCGCAACCCGAAAACCGGCGGCTTTGAAGGTTGCTTCCAACCAAAACGCTGCTCAGCCTTGGCAGCGGAATCTCTCTTCTTGCTCTTTTCCGAACCTACCCGCGCTTCGATCAAAAGCGCGGTTGTCCGCCTTCGGCTGCTTCTCAACAAAATATATTTGCTTGCCCCCAACGCTGGCACACTCGCCAAAATCTCCCTATTGTCGGCTTCGCAATGCACCATCGGTGGAACTGTAAAAATTCGGGATGAGGGCAGCGAACCTATTTGACCTGAAATCGCAGGAGATCGGCTTGTTCCTCGACGTCGACGGCACCCTCCTCGACCTTGCAGAGCGACCGGATGCGGTCGAGGTACAGGCCGGACTGTTGGACGATCTGATCGCGGTCGAATGCGCCCTCAGCGGTGCTCTCGCGCTGGTTAGCGGGCGCCCGATCGCCGAGCTGGACCGGTTGTTCGCGCCCGTGCGGCTGCGTGCAAGCGGGGTCCACGGCGCCGAGATTCGATATGCCCCCGACGGCGCCACGATCCCGCTTACACAGAACCGACTGCCCGAAACCGCTTGGAACGATCTGCTGCGGGTCATCCGCGCGTTTCCTGGCGCCTTTGCCGAGAACAAGGGGGTAAGCTTCTCGGTGCACTACCGTGAAGCTGGCATTGAGGTTGGCAAGCTCGTCGCGGCGTTGTCGGGTTTTATGGGACGGTTCCCCGGAGCGGATCTGGAGCTCCTCGCCGGCCATCGCGTGTTCGAGGTCAAACCGTCCGGGTTCAACAAGGGCATGGCGATCGACCGTTTCATGTCAGGAGTACCATTCGTCGGCCGAATCCCGGTCTTTGTCGCCGACGATCCGATCGATCGGCCTGGTTTCGAGACCGCGCTCGCTCTTGGCGGCCTGGCCATGTCGGTCGGGGAGACGATGCCCGGCCTCTCGGGCTCGTTCTCAAGCCCCGGCGCGGTTCGCGCATGGCTGCACGGGCTATGCCAATGACAATGCCTTTGGCGTCTGGCGACCGACTGGCCGGCGGCCGACCGCTCGACCTCGCGCTGATCGGTAAGTGGTGCCGCGCCTCATCCTAGTGTCGAACCGCGTAGCGGTTCCTGATCCCGAGGGGCCGCGCCAGGCCGGCGGTCTCGCCACCGCCGTCAACGCCGCGCTAAAGGGGCGTGAAGGCATTTGGTTTGGCTGGAGCGGGCGGGTCAGCACAGCCGGCTCAGGGCTCGAACCGACCCTCGTTCAGCGCCACCAGCGGACCTTCATCACCCTCGACCTGACAGAGGACGATTTCCAGGAATACTATAACGGCTTTGCCAACCGCGTCCTGTGGCCGATTCTCCATTACCGGGTGGATCTCGCGGAATTCACCGCACTCGATCTCAGCGGCTATTTGCGGGTCAACGCGAGGTTCGCCACGGCCTTGTTACAATTCGCACAACCGGATGATTGGATCTGGGTTCACGACTACCACCTGCTTTCGCTTGCCAAGGAATTACGGGCGCTAGGCCACGACAATCCGATCGGCTTCTTCCTGCACATCCCCTGTCCGCCACCGGACATCCTTTTGACACTGCCGCACCACGCCGAGACGCTGATGGCGCTCAGCCATTACGACCTCGTCGGGGTCCAGACCGAACGTGATGCCGACAATCTCGCGCGCTATTTCGAGTTACAAGGTGGCTTGGCCGGGCGTGATCGAACCTGTTTCGAATTCGGTGAGCGGCGCGTTCGGATCGGCGCGTTTCCAGTGGGGATCGCGACCCGCATCTTTGCGCGGGCAGCGCGCAATGCCATGCGGTCGCCTTTCGCCAGCGAGATGCGCGACAGCCTCGGCGCCAGGCGTCTGATCGTAAGCGTCGACGGGCTCAACTACTCGAAAGGGATTCCTCAGCGCATCCAAGCTATTGGCCATTTCTTCGATACATACCCCGAGCGGCGGGGGCAAGTGACGTTTCTTCAGGTCACGCCGAAGACCCGTTCCGACGTGCCCGAGTACGCCGCGATGGAGCGTACGGTCAACACCCTCGTCGGTCAGGTCAACGGCCGTCATGGTGAGCCATCCTGGACACCGATCCGCTACGTCAACGGCGCCTATTCGCGAACCTCGCTGGCTGGGCTTTACCGCTCGGCGAGTGTCGGTTTGGTCACCCCCTTAAGAGACGGCATGAATCTCGTCGCCAAGGAGTACGTCGCCGCGCAAGATCCGGAAGACCCCGGAGTCCTGGTGCTGTCTCAATTCGCCGGTGCGGCTGAGGAGCTCGACAGCGCCATTCTTGTCAACCCGCACGAGCCCGATGCGATGACCGAGGCGATCAAGACTGCGCTCGATATGCCGCTCGCCGAACGACAGGATCGTCACAGCCGCATGTTTAATCATCTCGTGGCCAACGACATCGACCGCTGGGCTGAGCGCTTCCTTGCCGCGCTTGTCGAATCCCGCCCGCGATCTCGAGTCCTGGACGGCTTGCAGCAGCTTTTCGGGGCACCGGACGGGCCGGCGCTCACGAGACCTTCCAGGCGGCGATTTAACGTTGGCCGTTAGCCGAGCCCGGCACACCAACATTACCTGCATCTCCGCGGTGACAAAAAAGATCCCGGACAAGGGGCTCCCGCTGGTCAAAGGAGACGCAGTTCGAACCTGAAATCGGCGCGATTGAGACATCGAGCTGTTGAAGCGTTAGTGCGTGCTGTTGTCCCCACAGCAGTCGTTGGCATCATGCGGGTTGGCGCGTTCCTGGGCAGCCGGGAAAGCGCCCGCATCAAGAGGGCTTCGCATTGTCCAGCCGCAGGACCAGCGTCGCCAGCGGCGGCAGATCGAGGATCAAGGAGGCCGGCTGATCATGCCAAGGCGCCGGTTGCGCGGCCGTGTCGTGACCGTTGGCATAGCCGGAGCCGCCGTAACAGGTGGCGTCGGTGTTGACCAGCGCGCGCCACTTCCCGGCTTCGGGGACACCGAGCCGGTAGCCCTCGCGCGGGACCGGCGTGAAATTGCTGATCGACAGCACCGGCGGCCCGTTGCCGGCGGTCATCCGCAAATAGGCGAACACGCTGTGCTCGTTGTCGTCGGACATGACCCAGCGAAAGCCGCGCTCGTCATAATCCCGCTCGTAGAGCGCCGGTTCGGCCGCATAAATCCGGTTCAGGTCACGCACCAGGCGTTGCATGCCGCGATGCGCCGGATCGTCGAGCAGATGCCAGTCGAGCTGCCCGTCATGGTTCCATTCGCGCTCCTGGCCGAACTCGCCGCCCATGAACAGCAGTTTCTTGCCGGGATGCGTCCACATAAAGCCGAGATAGGCGCGCAGATTGGCGAAGCGCTGCCAATGATCACCCGGCATGCGGCCGATCAGCGAGTGCTTCCCGTAGACGACCTCGTCATGCGACAGCGGCAGAATGAACCGTTCGGAAAACGCATAGAGCATGCCGAACGTCATCTCGTGATGATGGTAGCAACGGTGGACCGGCTCATGCCCGATATAGTCGAGCGTGTCGTGCATCCAGCCCATGTTCCATTTGTAATGGAAGCCGAGCCCGCCTTCGTCGGGTGAGCGGGTGACGCCAGGCCAGGCGGTCGACTCCTCCGCCACGAGGATCACGCCCGGGCAGCGCTCATCGATAGTCCGCCGCAATTCCTGCAGGAAGGCGATCGACTCGAGGTTCTCGCGGCCGCCGTAAAAATTGGGAATCCACTCGCCTTCCTTGCGGCTGTAGTCGCGATAGAGCATGGCCGCCACCGCATCGACGCGCAGACCATCGGCATGGAAGCGCTTCAGCCAGTGCAGCGCGCCGGCGATCAGGAAGTTGCGCACCTCGTTGCGACCGAGATTGTAGATGAAGGTGTTCCAGTCCTGCTGATACCCCTCGCGCGGGTCGGCGTGCTCGTAGAGCGGCGTTCCGTCGAACCGCGCCAGACCGTGCGCGTCGGTCGGGAAATGCGCCGGCACCCAATCAAGCAGCACGCCGATGCCCGCGGCGTGAAAGCGGTCGATCAGCAGCGCCAGTTCTTCCGGCGTGCCGAGCAGCGCATTCGGCGCGAACTGCCCCAGCACCTGATAGCCCCACGACCCGGTGAACGGGTGGTACATGACCGGCATGAACTGGACATGGGTGAAGCTCATGCGCGAGACGTAATCCACCAGCTTTTCGGCGAGCTCGGACCAGTCGAGCGAACGGCCGTCAGGGTGGCGCACCCACGACGCCGCGTGCACCTCATAGATGGACAGCGGCGCATCGAGCGCTTGCCGCTTGGACCGCTCGGCGCACCATGCCTCGTCCGACCAGCGGAACGGCGCCGGATCATCGACGATCGATGCCGTCGCCGGCGGCGGCTCGGCGCGCCAGGCGACCGGGTCTGCCTTTTGCGGCAGCAACGCACCGTCCGGGCCGAGCAACTCGTATTTGTAAAGCGCGCCCGGCGCCGCCCGCGGCACAAAAATCTCCCAGACACCCGCCCCGTGGCGTAAGCGCATGGGATGACGGCGCCCGTCCCAGCTATTGAAATCGCCGACCACCGAGACGCGGGTCGCGCTCGGCGCCCAGACCGCGAAACGCACGCCCGGCACGCCATCGACCATCATCGCGTGCGCGCCGAGGCATTCCGCGAGATCGTGGTGCTTGCCTTCGCCAAGCAGATAGACATCGAGCTCGCCAAGCAGCGGGCCGAACGAATACGGGTCCTCCGTCTCCTGGATCGGCCCGCCCCAATCGATCGCGAGCAGATACGGTCCTGACCCCGGGCTCGGGCCAACGAAGAGGCCGGTGTGGCGCATCGGGCGCAGCTCGGTGCGCAGGCCGGGCTCGTCGCGCGCGATCGCGGTGACGGCGAAGGCGTCGGGTAGCATCACGCGGATGATGTCGCCCGAGGTAGTGCCGTGGCGCCCAAGCACAGCGAAGGGGTCACGGCTGCGCCCCTCGACGATGGCTTGCAGCGCCGGTGCGAGGCTCAGATCGTCATCCATCGGCGGGTTCCATGACCGGGGCGGCGAGGCGGGCGGAGATCCGCTCGAGCCCATGCAAAGGGATGCCGATCCAGGCCGGCCGGTTGGCGGCCTCGTAGCAAATCTCGTAGGCGGCCTTCTCGATGAGGAAAAGGTCGAGCAACGCCGCCTCGCTTGCCTCCGTGACCCATGGCCATGGGCTCTCCGCGTGCACCTCGCGATACGCCGCCAGAAACGCCTCGGAAGCATTCGCGGCGAACCGGTCGAGCACGGTCGCCTTGCCCGGCGCGTTTTGCGCCGGGCCCTCGGCACGGCTGGACGCGGCGGCGACCGCATAGTCGAACGAGCGCAGCAGGCCGGCGACGTCGCGCAACGGGCTCGATTTCGCCCGTCGTTCCTCGAGCGGGCGCGCGGGTTCGCCTTCGAAATCGATGATGAACGCATCACCCGACGAGACCAGCACCTGTCCCAGATGAAAATCGCCATGCGTACGCGTTTTCAGGCTTTCGACCGCGGCCATCGCCAACCGGTCGATGGTCTTGTTCAGCGCCGGGCGCCGCTCCTTGACCAGCGTGGCGGCTTGTTGGCTTTCCTCGTCGTGCCAGTCGGCGACGCCGCGCAGCGCGGCCAGCGCCGCTTCCAATTGGGCGCGCACCGCTTCCGCCCAGACGGCGCCGTCGGCGGCTGTCGCCTTTTCCGGCGCAAAGGCAGGATTGTCGGTCGGCGCTGCGAGGATCGCGTGCAGCTCGCCGAGACGCCTGCCGATCGCGGCGGCGAAATTGCCGTATCCGGCGAGCGCCTCGGCGATGTCCTCGTTCTGCGTCTCGGGATCGACCACCGCGGCCGAATTGAGCACCCGCGACAGGTAATCCAGCGTCCAGCCCCAGCCGTCGCCCTGATTGCGGATAAAGCCCTGGACAAGGACGAGTGTATGCGGCGTGCCGTCCTTGTCGTAGCGAGTGACCTCACCGAGAAGCGGCGCGGTATTGGCGAAGCCGCGCTCGGTCAGGTAGCGGCCCATCTCGCCTTCGGGGTGGATGCCCGGGAACGTGCGTCGCACCAGCTTGAAGATCGCGAGATCGCCGATGATCAGCGAGCTGTTGGATTGTTCCGCCGAGAGACGGCGGATTTCCGGCACGCGCGGCAGATCGATCTCCGCCAGGCGCGCGGTGGGCAGAAAGCGGATTTCGCCGTTCGCCAACGGCCGCACGGCAGACGCCGCCAACGCCCGCATCACCGTCAGCGGCAGAACGTCGACCGCGAAGGCGTCGGTCAGAAAGCCGACACGCCGGCCGCGCCGCACCCGCGTCAAGGCGAGCTGCTGCGGCAAGGCGTCGGTCTGGCCATCCTCCCAGGCGATCGCCAACGGCAGCAGGTAATGATCCGTCCGATGCGATAGGCTGACCTCCAATTCGGCGAGGATGATTTCCAGCGCCCGGTCGATGATCGGTTCGGCCATCGACAGGCGGATCGAACCGACCTGTTCGTCTTTTGAGGCGAACCAGCGACGGCGCGCCAAATAGGCCGGCAGCGCCTCTTCCAGCACCCCGCGCGCGTCCGACTCCAAGACGTCCTCGAGGCCGCGGCGCAGCACGAGGGTACTGAGTTCGGCCATGGGCTCCGGCACCGGTAGGTGCCAGTCGGGCAGGCTCGCATCGGTCGAGAGGATGAACCAGTAGAAGGCGAAAGGCGGCAGGGTCAGCAGATACGGGAGCTGGCCGATCGGCGGGAAGGTCGAGCCGCCACTGAGATCGACCGGAATGCGCCCGGCAAAGATGGAAAGATCGAGCTCGACCGCTTGGATCACGCGCGAGACGTTGCAGACGCAAAGGATCGTCTCGTCTTCGAACTCGCGCAGGTAGGCCAGCACCTTGCGGTTGCCGGGATAGAGGAAACGCAGCGTGCCCCGGCCGAAGGATTTGTGCCGTTTGCGGACCGTCAGCATGCGCCGGGTCCAGTTCAGCAGCGAATACTGGTCGCCGGCCTGCGCCTCGACATTGATGACCTCGAACCCGTAGACCGGGTTCATGATCACCGGCAGCATCAGATTTTCCGGGCTGGCGCGCGAGAAGCCGCCGTTGCGGTCGGGCGACCATTGCATCGGCGTGCGCACCCCGTCGCGATCGCCGAGATGGTAGTTGTCGCCCATGCCGAGCTCGTCGCCGTAGTAGATGACCGGCGTCCCCGGCATCGACAGCAGCAGCATGTTCATCAGCTCGATGCGGTTGCGATCGTGCTCGAGGAGCGGCGCCAAGCGGCGGCGGATGCCCAGATTAAGCCGCGCGCGCCGGTCGGCGGCATAGGTGTCCCACAATAGATCGCGCTCTTTATCGGTGACCATTTCGAGCGTCAGCTCGTCATGGTTGCGAAGAAAAATCGCCCATTGGCAGTTTTCGGGGATCGGCGGCGTCTGGCGGATGATGTCGCTGATTGGGAAGCGGTCCTCTTGCGCGATCGCCATGTACATGCGCGGCATCAGCGGGAAGTGGAACGACATGTGGCATTCGTCGCCGTCGCCGAAATACTCCTTGGCGTCCTCCGGCCATTGATTGGCCTCGGCGAGCAGCATCCGACCCGGCGCGTAGTCATCGAGCGCCTTGCGCAGTTTCTTCAGAATGGCGTGTGTCTCGGGCAGGTTCTCGTTGTTGGTCCCTTCGCGCTCGACCAGGTAGGGCACCGCGTCGAGGCGCAACCCGTCGACCCCGAGGTCGAGCCAGAAGCGCATCACGCTCAGCACTTCCTGCAAGACGCGCGGATTGTCGAAATTGAGGTCGGGCTGGTGTGCGTAGAAGCGGTGCCAGTAATAGGCCTTGGCCGTGTCGTCCCAGGTCCAGTTCGATTTCTCCGTGTCGACAAAGATCACCCGCGTGTCGGCATAGGCGTCGTCGTGATCCGACCAGACATAGAAGTCGCGCGCGACCGAGCCAGGCTTTGCCCTCCGGGCGCGCTGGAACCAGCCGTGCTGGTCGGAGGTGTGGTTGATAACCAGCTCGGTGATGACGCGGATGTCCCGCTGATGCGCGCCGGCGACGACACGCTTGAAGTCGGCGAGCGTGCCGTAATCAGGATGCACGCCACGGTAATCCGCGATGTCGTACCCGTCGTCCCGCCGCGGCGATGGATAGAACGGCAAGAGCCAGATCGCGTTGACGCCTAGGCTTTGAATATAGTCGAGCTTTTGCAGGAGGCCCGGAAAGTCGCCGACGCCGTCATTGTTCGAGTCGTAGAACGATTTGACGTGCAGCTGGTAGATGGCGGCGTCCTTGTACCAGAGAGGGTCGGCCATCATAGTCAGGTTGCGCTTCTTCTTCCCCATCAGGCTGCTCCGTCCGTGGGCCGGAGCCGCCAGATCGCAAACGGCAGCACCGGCGGATCGAGGCGGATGCGCTGCATCTTCCCGGTCCAGGTGAAATGATGGCCGAGTACCTGCGCCAGCTGATGGAGATCGTCAATGCCAAGGTGATCGATGCCGAGCCGGTTCCGCTGCAGCTAGAGAATGATGGGCTCGAAGATGGGTCTGATGAAGAGACCTGACGCATACCATTGATATAGCTGAGTTATTCAACATGTATCCTCCACCGCACTCAAAAGCAAACACATCGCTAATCTGTTGGCCGTGCCACGTAACATCAGCAATTCCAATGGCTTGGCGTGACAGAGTAGGGCAGCAGTTGGCTGCGTCCCTAGTCGCTTCCGTCATTGATTTTGTGAGGGTTCTCTGAATCGATGTCCGCGTCACCAGCGACGGAGCGGAGACGTGGGCAGCAAAGAGAGCGCAGTAAAGAAATACATTGTGACACTCAGCGATACGGAGCGGGAGAAGCTCAACGCCCTTATCCATAGCGGGAAACATCCGGCACAAAAGCTGCTGAAGGCCCGCATTCTGTTGAAAGCCGATACCTCGGACGGTGGTGAAGGCTGGAGCGACAGCGAGATTGCAGCGGCGCTCGAGACCAGTGTCGCCACGGTTGCCAGGACGCGCCAGCGGCTGGTCGAAGAGGGGTTGGAGGCGGCCCTGATTCGCAAGCATTCGGCGAATTCGGCGAGGCGGCGGATCTTCGATGGGGCGGCCGAGGCCAGGTTAATCGCGTTGGCCTGTTCCAAACCGCCGGCCGGCCGCGCACGCTGGACATTGCAACTGTTGGAAGAGGCGGTCGTCGAACTGAAGATCGTCGAACGGGCCAGCGACAACACGATCGGGCGGACGCTGAAAAAAACACTCTCAAGCCGCATCTGAAGCAGCAATGGGTCATCCCGCCGGACGCCAACGCCGCCTTTGTTGCCGCCATGGAAGACGTCTTGGAGGTTTATCAACGGCCCTATGATCGGCAACGTCCCCTGGTCTGCCTCGACGAGACCTCAAAGCAACTCATTGCCGAAACGCGCGTGCCGATCGCGGCGAAACCCGGACGGCCCGGCCGGCACGATTACGAATACCGACGCAATGGGACGGCCAATCTGTTCATGATGTTCGCGCCACTGGAAGGCTGGCGGCACGTCAAGGTCACCGACCGTCACACGGCGATGGATTATGCCCAGGTGCTCAAGGAATTATCCGACACGCACTTCCCCGGTTCAGCAAAAATCGTGCTCGTCCAGGACAACCTGAACACGCACAAGCCAGCTTCGCTGTACGAAGCCTTTCCCCCCGCCGAAGCCCGCCGGCTCGTCGAACGGTTCGAGTGGCACTACACACCAAAACACGGGAGTTGGCTCGACATGGCGGAATCTGAACTCAGCGTTCTCTCCTCCCAATGCCTCGACCGCCGCATCCCCGATCAGCGGGTGTTGAAGGACGAAGTCGAGGCATGGGAAGCTGACCGCAACAGGAAGCACGCCAAGGCGAATTGGCAGTTCACCACCGCCGACGCGCGGGTCAAACTGAGCAGGTTGTACCCCGCACTATGAACAACTCGGCCGACTAGCCTGTCCCTGCGCCGAGCCCCGGCTCTCGAGGCTGGGCCGTTTAAACGGTGCGGCTGGCGGCCCGGGGCCGCGGCCGGCCGCCACCCCAGCCACAGGCTGCCTAATAGAGAAAGCGATCCCCCTGGCCGGCGCGCGAATTTTTGCCTCCCCACAACCCCAGCAGCTCACAAATTCATAACCTCCCTAAAATTTTATCGAACACACGCAGGGCACTTCCGCTCAGAAAATCAGAAAAGTTTTGGGACCGACCGGGCTCAAGATGATATCGGCTGTGGGATAATTACGCCCTGGGGTGGTTGGTCAGCGAGCTGCTTCCGACTGCTGCTGGTATGCCGCTTTCGACGCCGTGACCCGGCGGCGATCACGCCGGATAGGCATTGGCGACGCAATCGTCTGCTGCCTGCTCGGCAATCTGTCGAAATCGGGAGAAATTCTGGGGAAAATGGCTACCTAGCCGAGTTTTGCTAGCAGGCTATTAGTTCCCGCATACCAGCCGCGCTTGTTAGCCGGTTAAGCCGCCGGGGGCGGATAACCCTGCCGCCACCACCGCTCGACGAAATATTACAAGGAAGGCTACAGGACTTCGAACACATCGTAATAGCCCCGACCTGCTTCGCGCCGGCCAACGCCCAGAGCGACCACGCGATTTAACCAGTCATATTTCTCGGAGGCGGTCTCGAAGAAAACGGCCGTACGGTGATAAAACTCTGTTGCATCAACTTCTTCGCCGCGATCGATCCGCTCCATTACTGCGGGGGGGCCGTGGCGGTATCCGCGATACATCATGCCGATCCGATGATCGTCAGTGGTGCGGAGCACGAGGCGACAATCAATCCGAACGGCCCGGTCAGCTCCTATGAGCAGCCAATCGTTTCCGCCGTCCTCGACAACACCGGCGATGCGTTCGCCCTGGATTGTCCCACCCGTCACCGGAACGTAGATACGTGTGCCCACGGGGGTGGCCGCTGTGTGCCGCTGGCCAAGTGCTAGGCGCATCGTGAAGAGCAATGATGTGGGCACCTGTGACATCGTTGAAGCCCTCCCGTCCAGATATTCATGCCCCTTCCGGGGCGACTCGGACCCCAATGGCGGCTGCGCATAAGCATAAGCGCATAACGCGGATCGCGAATAACTTATGCGGCTCGCCGCCCTGCCCCTTTCGCGGCTCGGTGGGACTCGGCGGCCGGCTTGCAGCGTGCTCTAATGGTCAAAATCTGATGCTTGCTACCCGCTCCAGATGTCCGCTGCGGAGTGCAAGGAGATCCGGCATGTCACATCATTTCGATACTAAACTGTCGAAAGAAGATCCGAGCCTCAACCTCTGCGATTTTTATTTATTTGACGGCCCCTCGGGCAAGACGGTGATGGCGATGACCGTGAATCCGGATGTGGGATTATCGGCTCCGGATACGCTTCATCCAGAAGGGCTCTACGCGTTCCGGTTCGACCTGAACGGAGATGCGAGGGAAGAGATTACGTTCAAGTTCAGGTTTGGTGAACCACGACACGGAGACGGCAGTGAGCATATTCACACTCAGCCGTTTGTGGTGCGCAAGGCGACGGGTGACGATGCTCTTCGTGGTGACGCCGGAGAGAGTTCTGGTTGAGGGTGAAACGGGTTCGGTCGCGACGGCTTCAAATCTTCGTGCGTATGTTGGGATTGCTCCAGAGCTATTTGCGGCAAACGCCGGATTCGGCACATTTATGGGTGCTTTCTACAAGGACCAGCGCTTCGATGGGGACGCCTTTCTGCATCAGCAGAATCCCTTTGCGAGGCGGAATGTTACGGCGATTGTGCTGGAAGTGCCGAGCGAACTGATTGGGAAGGGAAAAATCAACGCATGGGCGACGATCTCCCTCTTTGGCCATGCGCCGGAGGTACAAGTCTCGCGTTGGGGCCTGCCTATGGTTACGCATCTCTTCCTGAACGACCCGAGCGATCAAGAGGTGAAAGAACAATTCAATGCGTCGGTTCCGTCTGAAGATGTAGAGCGCTTCGCAAACTCGATCGCAGATGTTGCGGAGAAGATGACGACCTATGCCGGTTCGGCAGCGGACCCAGGTGAATACGGGAAGCTGATCGCAGCACGGCTTTGTCCCAATACGTTGCCTTACGAGCTTGGAACATCCGCCGCATTTGAGGTGGCCAGCTTCAATGGACGCGCGCTCGGCGACGATGCGCTGGATGTGATGTTGACGCTGGCGACCAATACGCCACTTGTCGATGGACTTGCTCCCGACCACGGGCGCATTCGCAAGGAATTCCCGTATTATGGAGCGCCGTATACGGCGGAGGAGCAGGTCGGGGTGAGGCCGATGCCCCGCCCGGCTAAGAAATAGGTGGGAAGCGTCGATTGGAGGCCCATTCGGTCACTTCAGATCGATCTCGGGGATGTCGGGATTCAGTTGCTCGGCCCAATCGCGCAGCCGCTCGATCAGTCGGAGCATCTGCGCGCCATCGCGATCCCTGCGCCACTGGTTGGGTTGGTCATCGAAGAGATGCTGCTTTTGGGACGCCAGCAAATCGAGTTCATTCTGCAAGGCGACGACGGCGGCTTGGTAGGCTTCGAGCATCCGGCGCAGCGATTTCTTTTCATCGAGGTTCAATTCGGGTTTGGGCATCTCCCTGGTCAGCATGGTTGCATCCTCCCCGGTGAGTATCGCTGGGGTAGCTTAAGCCGAAATCAGTTCGCCGGATCGGGCAAAATGGTCAGTTGGCCCATCGTTGCGGCGAGGGGAACCTCGGGCTGGCCCATTGCGGGCGTTGCTGCGTCAGGGCGAGGATCTCGGGATAGGAAAGCTCGCCCTTGAGCATCAGGGCATCGGCAATGGCCCCGATGTTATGCCAGTGCTGGTTCACTAGCTGGTGGACATGCGGCAGTAACGAGGCAAGTTGAAATGGCCCACCTGTGAGATTGAGCGCATTCGCCGCGTCGACGATGTCGCCTCGGCTTGTTGATTGCTTTTCCAGGGGAACGCCGGTGAGGCGGGCCTCGGCAATACCGCCAGCGAGGAGCGCCGCCGCGCGCTCGAAGGGTCGATACTGCCCCGCCGGGGTCTGGATCGCACCGAGGCGTTTGGCATCGTTCGCCATCAGCTTGGCCCAGTTAGGGCGATAGCCATAGTGGATGAATATCGCCGCGTGAGCGGCCTCGTGATAGGCAATGGCGCGGCGGTTGGATACTGGGCGTTTCGCGCGGGCCATTAGGGCCAGCGAAACACCATTTGGGTTTCCCGGCGGAAAGGTCAAACGGGTGATCAGTACGTCCGCCCGGTCAGCGTTCTCCAGCGCTGACAGCGCGGTCATCGATCTCTCGAACGCTGCGTTGGCTATGGCGTGGAAGAAGCCTTCTTGGAGGCATGGATCGAGACAATGCAGGAGTTAGCCGTCAATGCGGATGGCGACCTCCCACTTTTTGGATAACAGAGGTTCCGCCCGTGCCGTGGCGGGATGGCGGCAAGTGCAGCGAGTGCCGCCCAATAAGTAACCCTGCACCGCCGATGGCAGCCCTTGATCTCCATTATCGTCGGGCTGCGCGACCGGCGTCGAGCCTTGACCCCTTGGGCAACCGGGTCGGCTCCGCCCTCGCCGATCTCCCGGTGCCGTTCATCACCGGGCGCGACCTGGACGGCCGAGTGGGCGGTGCCTTGAATTACATCCTGATCTCTGGATTGCGCATCCGATGACCAAGGTCTTGTTCGCGGGCCGGGAACAAATGCGAGAGTACACAGATGGTGTGGGTGAATTCCTGCCGAGTCCGATTAACGTCTCCGAGCTTGTGGAGACCGTGACGAGGCTGCTCGCGGAACGGGATCAGCCAGCGAACGGTCCAGGTAAACCTTATGGGAATGGTGCTTAAGCTTCGGGTCTGAGCGAAGGCCGCCGCTTTCGTGGGTCGCTTAAGGGGCACGAAGACTCATTCCCGCCGCCTGTGCTGAACGGCCATTATCAGTTCAGAAAGCGGTCAGTAGCTGTCGGCGATTGTTGACCGGGACTTTTGAGACAGGCGCTCAGCTGGACCCATCCAGGCGGGGTATCCCCCGGCAGCGAGATGCCCTCGCCCAAGCCTTTTAACATGGCGCTACACGCGCGGAAGGGGTAATCGGCTTACGCGCGTCCAGCGGCGTCCTAGCCCGTCTTATTCACGACGGATGTGGACCGATGCCAATGCGCTGCTAGGATCGTGGCACGTCATGGCCGAGGGAGGGAGGCCGTGGATCAGCAGCAGAATGCGGCGCTTGGACACATCACGATGAGGCGGCGCGAACTGAACCAGAACCGACTGTCGGATTAAAGTTCGAGCTAATGCATCTTTAGCCGATCTACGCCGCGCCGAGCCTGATGCCGGCACGTGCCAGCAACTTCCAGCCGGCATCCTGCTTCTGCCACACCTGTAGGACGCCGATCTTGGTATTGGTGACTTTACCTTCGAGTTCGCTTTCTGATACCCACAGGTGTCGCACGATTGCGTTGTTTCCGACGATCTGGATCGTGAGGTCGGGCCATTCGAGCGACTTTAGAGTTGCCTTGCGGGTCATCACCCCGTCGATGACTTTGGCCTTGTCTTCGACACGGCCATCCGAGTGGCTGTAGCTGAGTTGCTCGGCGAGAAGCAGCTCAAGTTTTGCCTTGTCTTGCGCCACCATGGCCTTTTTCAACTCATCGAGCGCCTGCTTCACCGCCATGTCGGCGGACTCGGCTAGCGCCGGTCGGGTAAGGGTTGACGCTGCAAAGGCGATCATGCCCGCGGCAGCCAGATTACGGCGTGTCAGGCTCATGGCAATCCTCCCTTGAGAACCCCAGTTGTAGATCATTGCCCCAGAGGCCTGGCCCAATTGCGTATCGGGCGGCCACCAGCATAGCCGGATCGGGGGCCTGCGGTGGAACAATTCGCCGGCCATAAAGCGTTTTCCGGGTAAAGGTGGACTGTCCCTGCGGCCGCACAGAGCTGAATTTACACGGGGGGGGGATTCGTGACCCTGCTCTTGAAAATTCGCAAAATCGAACTTTCAAGTCCGTCTTATTCACGACGGGTGTGGACCGATGAATGCGCCGCTAGGATCGCCGCGCGATGAGGCGGCGCGAACTGATCATCCTGCTCGGCGGCGCAGCGTTTGCGTGGCCGCTCACGCTGCGGGCGCAGCAGAAGGCGATGCCGGTGATCGGCTATCTGGGTGCCGGGTCGCCTGACCCGAGTGCACAGAGTTTGGTGGCGTTCCGGCAGGGGCTCGGCGAGACCGGCTACTTCGAGGGCCAAAACGTGGCAATCGAATATCGCTGGGCGGAGGGCCACTATGATCGGCTGCCCGCTTTGGCCGCCGATCTCGTCGATCGTCAGGTCGACGTAATCACGAGCACCGGCGGCCCTCCGGTGCTCGCAGCCAAAAGCGCAACCTCGACGATCCCGATTGTCTTCAGGAGCGGCACCGACCCGGTTGAGTTAGGTCTTGTTGCCAGTCTCGCCCGGCCGGGCGGGAACCTTACGGGCGTCAGCTTTATCGGCATCGAACTGATGCCGAAGCGCCTCGGTCTGCTCCACGAGCTAGTTCCCCATGCCGGCAGCATCGCATTTCTGGTGAACCCGAACAGTTCGCTTGCCCAGCGCATCGTCGGAAATATGCAGGTAGCGGCGAAGACGACTGGAGTACGGCTCGATGTCGTCATGGCCAGCACCGAGAGCGAGATCGACGCCGCTTTCGCGACCCTCGTCAAACAGCATGCCGGCGCGCTCGTCGTCGGCGGTGACCAGTTCTTCGCCGACCGGCTCGACCAGATTATGGTGCTTGCGGCGCACCATGCCGTTCCGGCGATCTATGAGTTGCGTGAGGCGGTCGAGGCCGGCGGCTTAATCAGCTATGGGCCGAGCCGCAGCGCAAGTTGGCACCAGGTCGGCACTTACGTCGGAAAAATCCTGAAGGGCGCGAAACCGGCCAACCTCCCCGTCGAGCAGCCGACTAAGTTCGAGTTGGTCATCAATCTTAAGACCGCAAAGGCGCTGGGCCTAACCGTGCCGCAATCGATGCTGCAGCGTGCCGACGAGGTGATCGAGTAGGCGATGGATAAATGCAATCGGCGCACCCATTGCCGCGTGTCCCGGCGAAGGTCGGCTTAACGAACCCAAAGCCGGCGCTCGATCTAGGCGACGGGAGCGGGTCTTCGTGCCCCCATGCGGACCTTCGGCATTTGACTGAGGCTCGCCCGGGCGGCTCAGGTGAGTGGGAAGCGGAAGTTCAGTAGTGTCGCCAGCTACTCGATGACCTCCTCGGCTCGCGCCAACAGCGATGGCGGCATGGTGAGACCGAGGGCCTTGGCGGTCTGCAGGTTTAGGCACAGCTCCATCATGATCGGCTGCTCGACCGGCAGATCGGCGGGCCTTGTTCCTGCCAACACCTTCGCCAGCATTCCGGCAGCATGTCGTAACAGCGAGGAGAAGCGCGTTCCATAACCAGCGAGGCCGCCATCCGCACAATGTTCAGGGAACTGGTATATCGCCGGCAGCCGCTCTAGCGTGCTGTGCTCGATGATCAGCTTCCGATTGGCATTGAGAAGGGCTGAGGCGAATACGTTGAGCGCTTGCGCCCCTTTTCCCCGTGCCGCTCTTATCGCCGGAACAATTTCCTCGCGCGAACGCACTTGATGGATCGAAAGCTCGATACCAAGCGAGCGCGCCGTCGCAATCAGCGACTGGAGCTGCTCAGATGTTGTTGTTCCAGGGTCAACTAGCGCAGCAATGTGCCTAACTCCCGGCAGGATCTCGGTCAGCAGCTGCAACCGTTTGCCGTTTAGCTCGCTCGCGAGAATGCTGATGCCGGTGAGGTTGCCCTCGGGATGAGCCAGCGACGGCGCCAGCCGGTTTCGGATGACATCATCCGCGATCGTCACAATCGGGATCGTAGCCGTCGCCCGCTGTGCCGCGCGCGCCGCCGCATCGCCGCCAGCAAAGACGGCGTCTGGCAGTGCTTGCATGACCTGTGCGGCAACCGCTTCAAGCTGCTCGCCAGATAGGCCGAAGCCGCGCGGATCGACTGACAGGTTGCGTCCGTCGACAAAACCGAGGCGGCCCAATTCCTCCAGCAGGACGGCATATCCGGTGCGCGGCTGCTGGGCCAGAAAGCCTAGGCGATAGATACGGCCCGCTTGCTGCGTTAAACCGGCACTTGGCATCAAAGTGGCCGCACCGGCAAATACCAGGAGATCCCTCCGCCTCATTCCGCCACCTTTTCGGGCGCAGGCGGTTGGCCGGCCCAATGAGAAACGTGCTGCATGCCTCCCGGCCGAAATTTGCGCAACGATAGAAGAGCCACTAAATCCTTTGACCTAGGCATATATCGCTCTGCCAGCCGAAGCGCGAGAGAACATCAGCGCCGCCCTCGATGGCGCCCGATGGTCGGAGATCATCGAAGGTCGAATTTGGGTCAACTCGGCCTGGCGAACGGCCGCTCACGGCGCGCTACCCCGCCGTTGCCCGTGGCTTCGGTAAAAGTCTCTCCACCATGCTTTGCAGACCTTCATCATCACGCGGGGGCAGTTCTGAAGCCCCACCTCAGTGAAGTGGCAGCGGATCGCCGGTTGGCGGCTGCGGCGGGCACTCGCGGTTCAACACGGCGATGAGTCGATCAACAGGTTCTCGAAGGGGACACCCCCTCTTTAGGGCCATGACCGACGCTTCGGGTCTATGGTGCGGCGGAAAGCTGCCGTAGCTGCGCCTTGAGCGCGTCGAAGTCGACCGGCTTAGCGAGGAACTCGCAGGCACCGAGGTCCCCAGCACGGCGTCGGCGCTCGTCGTCGCCACAGGCGGTCACCATCATCACCGGGATGTCGGGGAAGTGCTGCTTGATCTCGCCAAGCAGATGCAAACCGTCCATTCCGGGCATGTTGATGTCCGACAGGATCACAATCAGTTGCGGCTCGATCCCGTTGCCCAACTGCTGGAGGGCGTCTTCGCCCGAGTTGGCAAAGTGCATCACATACGTGCCGTCGCGCACCTCACGGCGAAAGCGCTGACGAAAGAGGACGGCGACATCCGGTTCATCATCAACCACGAGGATGGCTGACGCTCATCCAGTCCTCCGAAGGTGCGGCGGTTCGGTTAGTGGCGCGGCAGGCGGAGGGTGAACTCGGTGTAGGACCCCGGTTCACTCTCGACCGTGATCGTTCCGCCATGTTGTTGCGTGACGATGTCGTAGCTGATCGACAGACCCAGCCCGGTGCCCTCGCCGGTCGGCTTGGTGGTGAAGAACGGCTGGAACAGCTTGTCTCTGATCTCGGAGGCGATGCCGGTACCATTGTCGCGCACCCTGATCTCGACGCCGTCTTCGGCCTCGCGGGTCGCCACGGCGAGGACGGGATGGAATGACCCGTCGCCGTTCGCGCGTGCCCGCTTGTTGGCCGCGTAGAACCCATTGCCAAAGAGGTTGAGGAAGACCCGCGTGATCTCCTGGGGTGCCAGCTCGATAGGCTTGAGGCTCGCCGCGTAATCGCGTTTGAGGGTGATTTTAAAGTCCTGGTTCTGCGCGCGTGCGCCGTGATAGGCGAGGTTGAGCGCCTCCTCGATCAGATTGTTCAGGTCGACCTCGCGGCGCTCGCCCGATACCCCGCGAGAGTGTTCCAACATGCTTTTGACGATATTGTCAGCGCGCTTGCCGTGCTCGGTGATCTTCCCCAGGTTCCCCGAGAGCATATCCATCGTGTCATCGACCTCTGCGCGTTGGTCTTCGCCCAAGGTCGAAATTGCCGGTGCTGTCGTCTCCTTCAACTCGTCGAGCAGCTCGACCGACAGGCTGGCGAAGTTGTTGACGAAGTTGAGCGGGTTCTTGATTTCGTGGGCGATGCCTGCGGTGAGCTGGCCGAGCGACGCCATCTTCTCGGCCTGGATCAGGTTGGCCTGCGCGGCCTTGAGATGGCCCAGTGCCGCTTGGGCATCGTCGCGCGCTTCACGCGTTTCGTTGATGAGCCGAGCGTTCTCCATCGCGATCACGGCCTGTACTGCGAAGCTTTGGATGAGGGCAATCTGCTTGTCAGCGAACGGACGCACCTCCTTCCGGTAGATCATGAACATGCCCAACAGAGCATCGTCCCGGCGCAAGGGGACGGCGAGCGCCGTGCGTGCGCCGCCCAAATCCACCAAGGCGCGCCGCAACGGGTCTCCAGCCCGGTACGGTTCAGTGTCCATGGCATCGGCGATATGCACCATGGGACCACCGGGTCGGATGAGGGCGGCGGTGTTCCCTGGATCAACTGATACGGGTCCGCGAACGATGTAATCCGCGAAAGCGGGCGGTACGCCCTGCATCGCCGCCGCATGAAACTTTTCGTCGTCAATAGTCCACAGCACGCCGAACGCCGCCTCGCACAGCCGCAAAGCCTTTTCCAGCATCGCCCCGAACACTGGGGCGAGGTCGCCGGGCGAGGAATTGATGACGCCCAGCACCTCGGCTGTCGCGGTCTGCTGCTCCAACGCTTCGCGTGTCTCAGTGATGAGCCGTGCGTTCTCCATCGCGATGACCGCCTGCGCCGCGAAGTTCTGCAGCAGCGCGATCTGCTTGTCGGTGAATGGCAATGGTTCCTGGCGGTAGATCGTGATCGCGCCTAGTGGCGTGTCGTCCTTGCACATCCGTACAGCGAGCACCGCGCGGAAACCACCGCGCGATAATCCCTGGCGGACCAGCTCGCCGCCTACCTGAAGATAATCGTCGGTCGCAATATCAGGGATGTGCGCCACCGCCTCTCCACGGGCAACGCGCCCCAACGCAGTCAGCGGCTCGGCCTTCACTGGCTGGCTCAAGAACTCGGCGTATGCGGGCGGCACGTTGCGGAAGGAAACCGCTTGGTAACGCTCGCCGTCGTACGTCCACAGGATGCCGAACGCGGCCTCGCTCAATCGCGTCGCCTTCTCCAGCATTGCGTCAAACACCAGCGCGAGGTCGCCGGGTGATGCGTTGATGACCTGAAGGACTTCGGCGGTCGCGGTCTGCTGATCGAGCGCCTCGCGCGTCTCGGTGATGAGCCGCGTATTCTCGATGGCAATAACCGCTTGATCGGCGAAGGTGCGCACAAGATCGATTTGCCGGTCGGTAAAGGATTCTACCCGCTGCCGTCCAAGATTGATGGTGCCAACTACAACTCCCTCGCGTACAAGCGGCACGCCGAGCATCGTCCGAAATTTCCCGAGGGTCACTGTCTCAGCCATCGTGTATTCGGGATCAGACGCGATGTCGGTGACATGGACGACGCGTCCCTCAAGCGCCGTCCGCCCTGCCATGTTCCCTCGATCCGGTGGCAATAGCCGACCTCGGATGAACGTGTCGTATTCGGGAAAAAAGGAAAACGTCGCTGCTACCCGATAAGCCTCTCCCTCGCGGCTGGAGATCAAGGCGGAATCCGCGTCGCACAACCGGGCGGCGGTCTCAACTAGGGTGTCCAGCACAGGTTGCAAATCGAAGGTCGAGCGGCTGATGACCTTGAGCACATCGCTCGTGGCAGTTTGGTATCCGAGCGATTCCTGGAGGTCGTCCGTGCGCTGCTGCAACTCGCCAAGCAGGCGGGCGTTCTCCATCGCGATGACCGCCTGCGCGGCGAAGTTCTGGAGGAGGGCGATCTGCTTGTCGGTGAAGGGGCGTACCTCTTGGCGGTAGATCGAAATTATCCCAAGCAGGTCGCCGTCCTTGCGCATTGCGACGGTTAGCCAGCTGCGAATTCCACCGCTGTCCATTCTCTCTCGCGCCTCCGGCCAGACCCGGGCAGCATGCTGGAAGCGCGGGTCGGTTCGCACGTCAGCGACGTGGAGCAAGGGCTCGCCGTGCAGAAGCGGCTCCATCGGGCTCCCCGGGCGAACAACGATCGGGCCCAGCTGCCGCTGCTTTTCAACGAAGGTCGGCTCGCCGCGGATCGCCGCAAGCGCAAGCTCATCACCATCCCAGGTGCGCAGGATGCCGTGAGCGGCCTCGCACAGCCGCATCGCCTTTTCGAGCATCGCTTCGAAAACCGGCGCGAGGTCGCCGGGTGATGCGTTGATGACCTGGAGGACCTCGGCTGTTGCGGTCTGCTGGTCCAACGCTTCGTCGCGTTCGGCTTTGCACTCCACCAGCTCGTGCTGCAACTCAGCATTCGCGCGCTGAAGTTCCGCAATGATCCGTTGCGGATCAGTCAAGGTGCTGTCAGGCGGGCTCACTTGCGGACCCTTCGGATCGTCCACCCTGATCGATCATACGTTGATCAGCGCGCGCCTTGACAGACGTTTCGCGTACGGGGACGCCCCTCGTTTAAAGCCACGGTCACGTTGCCGCGTTCTCCGCCATTGGTCCAGATGCTCAAAACCGTGGAGATGCTCCTCATATGAGCGCCTCAGGAGGCGGGGCGGGGGGCAGCCGGGGGCCATGGACAGCCCTCCCCCGGGGGGGCCGAGCCCTGGCATATCATGTAAACGGCGGGGCTGCCCCGCGATAAGCCGCCGGCTAGGCGAGCGTGAGCATGCGCGGTGAGAGCTGGGTGCTCTACCGGATTTCCAGCTCATGGTTTGTGGAGGAATTGTGGAAAATTGAGGCGTGGCGAGGCCGTCAAAACCTCTATATCACTGATATGATTGGCGTGGAACTAGGCGCCGCCCGCCAAATCAATGACTTAGATTCGCAAACCGGGATATGCGCCCTATTGAAACGCAAAAGCTTTTTTCGGCATTTGCAAACCAGAAAACCCCCTGTCCGCTCGACTTGCCAGCGACGCCCCGAGCGTGACGCGCCTGGACGCACACCAGCGCGTCGAAGCATGAAGGGCTACGTACACGCCCCACGCGCTCATGCCCACCAGGGCGCGCCCCACGCGCCCGTCCTGGGGCGCAGGGGGTCACCGGGAAGCAGAACGATGGGACGCCGCTGATCAACGCACCCCACGTTCAGCTGCGCTGACGACGTCGGCCCGCGACCCCGTTAGCTGAAGCACCCCGCAAGCGCGATCAACGGATCGACCCATGCCGTCGTCGGCTGCGACGCAGCTGAACCGACGGGATCACAGCCCGAGCAGCTGGGCGTCCCCACGTCAGCGCAATCGTAGCCTAGCGCGTCTCATTCACGACGCATGTGGATCGATGCCAATGCGCTGCTAGGATCGTGGCAGTGGCATGGCCGAGGGGGGAGGCTGTGGGATGAGGCGGCGCGAATTGATCATCCTGCTCAGCGGCGCAGCGGTTGCGTGGCCGCTCGTGGCGCGAGCGCAGCAGAAGGCGATGCCGGTGATCGGCTACCTGCATTACGGCTCTCTCGGACCCTCGCCGGAAATCGACGCATTCCGGCAGGGGTTGCGCGAATTGGGGTACATTGAGGGTCAGAACATCGTCATCGAGTATCGGTTCGCAAGCGGGCAGGTGGGGCAATTGCCTGAGCTTGCGGCGGAATTGGCTCGTCTCAAGGTGGAGGTCATGGTCACCCCGGGGACGCCAGCGTCTCTGGCGGCCAAGCAAGCAACCAGCACGATCCCCATTGTTATCGCGGGCGTTGCCGATGCGGTGGGCGCAGGGCTCGTCGCCAACTTTGCGCGCCCGGGTGGCAACGTCACAGGATTGACAAGCATCAGCACCGAGTTGGGCGGGAAGCGGTTGCACCTCTTGAAGGGGCTTGTTCCGCACACGTCCAGGGTGGCGGTCCTGCATAATCCGGCCGACCAATCCAATCTCCTGGTGCTCGGCGAACTGCAGGAGGCAGCCCCGGCGCTGGGGCTGACGCTACAACCGATCGGGACGCGAGAAGCTGGCGATTTCGAGGGCGCCTTTGTCGAGATGGCCCGGGAGCGCGCCGACGCGATGTTCGGGGTACCGGGCGTTCTGACCTTCGAGCACCGCCAAACCATTGTGGATCTCGCCGCCAAGCAGCGGATGCCAGCGATGTGGGGCCACCGGCAGTTTGTCGATGTTGGCGGCCTGATGTCGTATGCGGTGAACTTTTACGACCAATGCCGGCGCGCTGCGACGTACATGGACAAAATTCTCAAGGGCGCCAAGCCGGCCGACCTGCCGGTCCAGCAGCCGACCAGATTCGAGCTGGTGATCAACCTGAAGACCGCCATGACGCTCGGTCTCACCGTGCCGCAGTTGCTGCTCGCCCAGGCTGACGAGGTCATCGAATGAGGCGGCGTGAACTGATCGCCCTTCTTAGCGGCACCGCCATCGCTTGGCCTCTGGCGGCTCGTGCGCAGCAGAAGACGATGCCGGTGATCGGCTTCCTCAGCGGGACATCGCCGGCCCCGTATGAGGCGTATGTGGCCGCGTTTCGTGAGGGGTTGAGCGAGGCCGACTATGTCGACGGACAAACGGTGATGATCGAGTACCGCTGGGCCGAGGGCCTGTTTGATCGACTGCCCGCTTTGGCCGCCGATCTTGTCAATCGCAAGGTAGACGTGATCGCGGCGAGTGGCGGCCCCCTTTCTGCATTGGCCGCAAAGAACTCGACCTCAGCGATCCCCATCGTCTTCATCACGGGCGGTGACCCGATCGGGCAGGGTTTGGTCACTAATCTTGCTCGACCGAGCAGCAATCTAACGGGCGTTAGCTTTCTCGTCGATGAATTGATGCCTAAGCGGTTCGAATTGCTGTTGGAATTGGTCCCTCAGGCGAAGGCGGTCGCACTGCTCGTAAATCCGAAAAGTCCGAATGCAGAGCGCATGATGCGCGAGATAGAGAAAGCGACACGCGCAAGGGGGCTGCAACTGCGCATCTTGAAGGCCAGCACCGAAGGTGAAATCGAGACTGCCTTTGGCTCTCTCGACCAGAAGCAAGTCGACGCGCTCCTCGCGGGCAGCGATGCCTTTTTTAACAGCCAACGCAATCTCTTAGTGGCGCTGGCCTCGCGCCGTGCCATCCCTGCGATCTATGACACGCGGGAATATGCCGAAGCCGGCGGCCTGATGACTTATGGAGTGAGCGTTGCGGCAATCTATCGCCAACTTGGCGTCTACACCGGCAAGATCCTCAAAGGTGCCAAGCCAGCCGATCTTCCGGTCCAGCAGCCGACCAAGTTCGAGCTGGTCGTCAACCTGAAAACCGCCCAGGCGTTCGGCCTCACAGTGCCACAGTCGCTACTCGCCCGCGCCGATGAGGTGATCGAGTAAACCCGATGAAGGTCCGTTGTCGGGCCGATTTGGGCCGATTGATCGCTGGCGCGCGAAAGACTGGAGTCGGCGCTACCCCGCCGTTGCCGCGTGTCCCGGCGAAGGTCGGCTTAGCGAACCCAAAGCCGGCGCCCGATCTCGGCGACGGGGACTACTCTTCATGTGCAGGGTTTCGGATACCGGCCCGTTGATGATCTATCCGCCGGTGCTGAGGGCCGGTGTCCGAAAGCCTTCAGGGAAGGAACCCGCGGGGGCTTGGTGGGCGGCTTGGGGTCTATGGGGATTTTATCGGGCAGCGACCGCGGCGCGGGCAGCGCGGGCCGGCGCATTCGACGGCGGATCGACGATCGGGGTCGAGAACTCTTCGCCGCTGCTGCCATTGTCGCGGTGATTTTAGAATGCTCGGCGGGATGCGATCGGCGTTTGGAAGCACTGGGGCGACAGTAGTGCGGTGCCGGAAGCAAGTTTCTCCAGCGGGCAGATGGTGCTGCGGCGAGGTGGTGACGGTGGTCATGGCGTCGCGCTCCTGACCCCGGCGTCGGATGATGGCGGGGCTCGGGGTGCGCCGCATCGCTCGAAGGTCTCGATGATAATCATCCGGCCACCACAGCAGGGGCATGGCGGGCGATGGTCGGCGCCAATGCCTGTGGTGCTGGCATTGTCGTGCTCTGCCGGCGTCTCTTTCGGCGGGGCCGGAGCGGCGATCAGCTCGATGGCGCGCGCGATATTGGCCTTGCAGCCGGCGCTGGCGAGCAGCCCGTAGTGACGGATGCGATGGAACCCTTTGGGCAGGACGTGGAGCAGAAAGCGCCTGATGAACTCGTGGGGCGCCAGCGTCATCGTGCGATATCGCGCCTGCCCGTTGCGGCGGTAGTCCTTGTAGCGGAAGGTCACGCCGCGCTCGTCGAGGCCGATTAGCCGGCTGTTCGAGATGGCGACACGGTGGATGTAGCGGGCGAGATAGGCGAGCACCGCCTCGGGCCCGGCGAAGCGCGGTTTGGCATAGACGAACCAGTCCTTGCGTTGCAGCGGCGCGAGATGGGCGTCGAAGGCCGTCCGGTCGCGCAGGCCCTCGACCTCGCCGAAGAATGCCAGCCGGCCCGCCGCGTGGGCGTCGGCGAGGCCGGCCAGAAAGAGCCGCCGGAACAGGCGGGAGAGCACCCGCACCGGCAGCAGGAAGCCGGGTCGACAGGACACCCACCGCGTGCCATCGAGCGATATTCCGCCGCCCGGCACGATCATGTGGACATGCGGATGGTGGGTCATTGCCGAGCCCCAGCTATGAAGCACGGCGGTGGCGCCGATGCGGGCCCCGAGGTGTCGGGGATCGGCGGCAATGGTGAGCAGCGTCTCCGCTGCGGTGCGGAACAGCAGGTCATAGACCACCGCCTTGTTCTGGTAGGCGATCGGGGCGATCTCGGCCGGGAGGGTGAAGACCAGGTGGAAGTAACCGACCGGCAGCAGATCGGCCTCGCGCGCGGCAAGCCAGTCCCGTGCCGCCGCGCCCTGGCACTTGGGGCAATGGCGGTTGCGGCACGAGTTGTAAGCGATCCGGCTGTGGCCGCAATCTTCGCAGCGCTCGACGTGCCCGCCGAGGGCGGCCGAGCGGCAGCTCTCGACGGCCGACATCACCTGGAGCTGGCCGAGGCTGAGATGCCCGGCATTGGCGCGGCGCCAGCCAGCTCCGTAGCGATGAAAGACGTCTGCGACCTCCAGCCTCGGGCGGCTCACCGCCGCCGGGCTAAGCTCCGGGTCTTGGCCTGCCCTCAGATCGTGGCGCGAGCCGGTCGAGCGGGCTGGTCACGTTGCGGATCGTGGTGTTGGCGACACGGGTGTAACGGGCCGTGGTGTCGAGCTTGGCATGGCCGAGCAGCACCTGGATGACACGGATATCGGTATCCTGTTCCAGCAGGTGTGTGGCGAAGCTGTGCCGCAGCGTATGCGGCGATACTCGCTTCTTGATCCCGGCGGCATCGGCTGCGGCGTGGACGGCGCGGTTGAGCTGACGGGTCGAGAGCGGCTCGATCGGGTTGCGACCCGGGAACAGCCAGCCGCGCGGCAGCAACACGCCGCGGCGCCGGCCCTCCACCCACCAGTCGCGTAGCAGCTCAAGCAGCTGCGGCGACAGCATGGCGTCGCGGTCTTTGCGTCCTTTGCCCTGCTCGACCCGCAACAGCATGCGCTCGGAGTCGATATCGCCGACCTTGAGCGCGACCACCTCGGAGACGCGCAGCCCAGCGCCGTAGGCGGTGGCGAATGCCGCCTTGTACTTGGGCCCCGGCGCCGCCTGGAGCAGAAGCGCAATCTCCTCCACGCTCAGCACCGCCGGCAGCCGGCGCGACTGGCGCACCACCGTGAGCCGCCGGGCAAGCTCCGGCCGGTCGAGCGTCACCGTGAAGAAGAAGCGCAAGGCGGAGACCGCACTGTTGATGCTCGGCGGCTGCATGCCGCTCTGCGTCTGTTGCAGCTGGAAGCGGCGCAAATCCTCCGCCGTCGCCGTATCGGGAGGCCGGCGGATGAAGGCCGCCAACGCCCGCACCTCGCGAATGTAGTTGTTGCGCGTCTCCTCGGTGAAGCCGCGCACCGTCATGTCTTCGATCATACGTGCACGCAGCGCGCTGACCGGCCGGGCGGAATGGGAGGTCATCGGGGGTTCCTCTCGAGCTGAAGGTTGCTAGACCTTCAATGCTCGGGATCGGGTGCCACGATCGTCACCCCTTACCGCTTATCCACTCACTACCACCGCCCAAAAACACACCGACCACGACAGGCGAAAATCCCGCGAGAGCGGGTTCGTTCCATGCCTCTTTCCGGACTTCGCCGCTCACCGTCCTCGGGCGTGCCCAGGGGCTGGCGATCGTCCGTTTCGACGTCTTGGCTCGCCAATCACGGCGCGGGCGTGCCCAGGGGCTGGCGATCGTTCGTTTCGACGTCTTGGCTCGCCAATCACGGCGCGGATGCAGCAGTGGCCCGAAACGGCTATCGTCCGTGATCAAAAACATTGTACGCAGGGGCAATATGAGGCGCCGCGAGTTCATTCAGATCGTCGGCGCTGTAATCGCCTCTCCGCTCGCTGCGCACGCGCAGCAGAAGGCGATGCCGGTGATCGGCGTGCTGGTCGTCGGCTCGCCTGGTTCGGAAGAATTCTGGAAATTGTTTCGCGGGGAGCTACGCGACCTGGGCTACATCGAGGGACAGAGCGTCCGCTTCGAATTTCGTTCGGATCAGGGCCAGCCGGGCCGGCTTGTGGAATTAGCGGCGGAGCTGGTGCAGCTCAAGGTCGATATCATCGTGACCTGGTTCACGCCGGCGGCGCTTGCTGCGAAGAAGGCGACGCGCGACATCCCGATCATCATTGCCCTGGCGGGAAATCCGGTCGAAACGGGACTCGTCGAGACGCTTGCTAAGCCGGGCGGAAATGTAACTGGCCTTGCCGGCGTCGGCGCAGAGTTGGCGGGAAAAGTGTTCAACTGATCGCCGAGATGCTGCCGGACGCGCATCGGGTGGTGGCTCTGGCCAACGCGCCCGACCCGTTCTCCAAGCCCTTTGTCGAAAGGATCCAGCTCGGCGGGAAAGCCGCTGGCATAGCGATCGATCCGATTATCATCCACAGCGGCGACGAACTGGAACCTGCTTTCGCAGCCATGGAAAAGAATCGCCCTAATGCCGTCATCGTCCAGGGGAGCCTGCCGACTAAACGGGTCGCTGAGTTGGCGCTCGGGCACCGGGTTCCAGCCGTTTCGATTATTCGCGGGTTCGTGGACGAAGGCGGACTAATGAGCTTTGTGGCCTCGGAAGTAGATATGTACCGTCGCGCCGCGATTTTCGTGGATAAGGTTCTGAAAGGCGCAAAACCCGCCGACCTGCCGATCGAGCAGCCGACCAAGTTCGAGCTGATCATCAACCTTAGAACCGCCAAAGGACTCGGCCTCACCATCCCGCCGTTGCTGCTCGCCCGCGCCGACGAGGTGATTGAGTGAGGCGCCGCGAATTCATCGCGTTTCTCGGCGGCACGCCGCTCCTTTGGCCGGTCGCCACAGCGGCACAGCCGGTCGACCGGGTGCGGCGCGTCGGCGTGGTGATACCGGCCAGCCCCGGTTCGGAAGCGGCGGAGCTCATCGTTGACGCGATCCAAGGTCCGCTCCGCGACCTCGGCTGGGTGGAAGGTTCCAACCTTCACCTCGACTTCCGTTGGGCACCCGATGGCGACCCGGAGAGAAAAGTCGCGAAAGAGCTGCTCGATCTGCATCCCGATGCGATCCTTGTCGGCGGCGAGCCGGTGTTGGGATTGCGCGAGCAGACGCACACCGTCCCAATAGTCTTTGTGCTGTTCGGCGATCCCGTCGGCAGGGGATTGGTCGCCAGCCTGGCGCATCCTGGGGGCAACATCACCGGGTTCACCCATTACGACGCGGCACTGTCGGGCAAGTGGGTCGAAACCCTGAAGGTGGTCGCGCCGCAGCTCACCCGCCTCGCCGCCCTCTTCGGAGCGGAGACGCTTGCGGTGGAGACGAAGCGCGTCGATTCGTGGCTGAACGGCATCGAGAGTGCCGCCGCATCATTCGGGGTCCGCCTGACCGCCACCGGCGTTCGCGATGGCGCCGAGATCGAGCGGGCCATCACCACATTTGCCGCCGAGCCGAACGGCGGCCTGATCGTGACGCCGAGCGCCGTCGCCGGGGCTAATCGCGCGCTGATTATCGGCCTCGCCGCGCGGTACCGCTTGCCGGCGGTATATCCGTTCCGGGGCTTCACCGCCGAGGGCGGCCTGATTTCCTACGGGATCATCGGGCAGGAGCATTGGCGGCAGGGAGCTATCTATGTCGACCGCATCCTGCGTGGCGCCAAGCCGGCCGACCTGCCGGTCCAGCAGGCATCGAAATTCGAGCTGGTGATCAATCTCAAAACCGCAAAGACGCTCGGCCTCACTGTGCCGCAGTCGCTGCTCGCCCGTGCCGACGAGGTGATCGAGTAGGCGATGGATGAAATGACCGGCCGCAATCGCGCTACCCCGCTGTTGCCGCGTGTCCCGGCGAAGGTCGGCTTAGCGAACCCAAAGCCGGCGCTCGATCGCGGCGACGGGAACTACTCTTGATGCCCCAATCCGGACTCTCGCGCCGGCCGCCGACCTGTGCAGTAACTGGGCTTGCTACACCCAACTGCTTCCAAGCCGTAGGTTACGGCGGCTCTTTCCGGGGAGGCTCATGAGCAGCAAGCCAGCGCTTTGCCTGGTCGTCGGCGCTCGCTGCCGTCTTTAACATCCAGGTTTGCGCCTGCTCCAGATCTACGCGGGGTCCCATGTCCTTCGTAAAGCCTGCCAACGACGTATTGGGCCAGGGGGAACCGTGGTCCGCCGACTTACGGAATCAGCTCATGGCCGCGCTGATCCGGGGCGGGTAGCTGCTTCGCGTAGGATTTTCGTGCAGTTGTAAGTCCCTTGTAATTATCTTCTGGTTTCCGCGTGAATAACTCAACCTCCTACGTCTCAACGTCTGGGAGAGAGAGATGCATGACCTTCCAAAGCGAGCCGGACCGCAGTGACCGAGCGCGACGGGAAGATGCGCGGCAGATCTCCCAGCCGCAGGGTGATGATCGATGAAGACGGCTACCACCGCCTTCTCTCCGCGATCTACGACCTGGCGCTCGTGCCCACCGATTGGCCAATCGTGCTGCGCCTGCTCGCCGAAGCATTGAACTCCCCTCACGCCTCCTCGGTCCTCACGACACCGAAACGGGACGCGCCCCGTCCGCTCGGCGCAGTCGGCATCACAGCTGAAGACCATCGCGCGTTTCTTAGCACCTGGCACAAGCGCAACGTGTTCGGAACTCGGCGACCGGTTCGCGAGGCAGGAGCGATCGTTCTCGGCCGCGACATTCTGGCGAAACCAACGCTGCTCCGCACCTCTATGTATCGGCAGTACCTTGAGCCCCGGGGAATCCACGAAGTCGCCCGTCTCGACATCCTCGCCGACGCTTATCGCAGCCAGTCAATCGCGCTCGCCCGGCCCTGGGCGTCTGGCCCCTTCACCTCGGACGAACTAACCTTCCTGCACGCCCTCATGCCACATCTGCAGCGCGTGGCGGCGCTGCACGCACACATCGAGGACACCACCTCGATTGGGCACACCGCGATCGACGCGCTGGACGAGTCTCAAGCCCCCCTGCTCCTGCTCGATGCGAACGGCAGGGTGGTTCACGCGAGCGCGGAGGCCGACCGTCTTCTGCACGAAGCCGACGGGCTGTATAAGGGCTGCGACGGACTGCGTGCCGCGACACCCGCGCTTTCGGCCCAGCTCCAGGCGGTTCTTGCTCGTGCGGCTGGCTCTAGCCGAGCACCGGGGGTCTCGGGTGCACTGCACCTGCGTCGCCAATCCGGCAAACCGGACCTCGTTTTCGTGGCCATCCCGGCTAGATCTCGCTCGAATGGCCCGGATATCGGGCGTGGGGCTGTCGTTGTCCAAATCACGGATCCGCTCGCCCGAGCGACCCCGGATCCGGCCATCCTTGCCGGCGCATTCGATCTCACCCCATCAGAAGCGCTGCTCGCGGCCGACCTGCTGTGCGGATTGAGCGTTGGCGAGGCGGCGGTGAAGCGAAAGCGTAGCGTGGCGACGGTGCGCACGCATGTTGCTA
>CAVZUA010000031.1:0-12727 GCA_963778385.1 uncultured Alphaproteobacteria bacterium
ATCGATCACGCCGGCTTCGGCGCCGTGGCGGATAACGATGTCGATCGGCGATTGACCTGTTTCTCGCCGAAGTCGCGCCCGCCGCAGGATGGATCGAAATGTCCTCTTGCAGTCCGCGATTGAGATCGGCCGAACTCACCCGAAACGCACCGGTGCCCTCGAAACGGCCGGTCGGGAAAACGCGGTGGCCCAGGCATTGATCCTGTCGAGCGCCGCGCGGTTCACCTGGCAAAAAGGCGTCACCGTCAGCGGCCGCGGCAGCAACAAGACCACCCCCACTGGTCCGACTGCCGGCGCCCTTCTTTTTGGTCGCTGGCGCGTTCCTGCTTGGTTAGGGCGCCCTTGGCGCGCAGCAAGCTCTCCGCCGCGTCCCTCAGGTTGAGCAGGTGGTCCCGCGTCACCGGCGGCAAGTCGCTCATCGGCACTTTCAGCGGGTCGCCGCCTTCCCATCGATAGGGCCGCTTTGTGTCGGGATGGATGCCGTAGCTGACGAACTGCTGACCGTGACCGAGCACTTCAACCTGTACCTTCGTGCCGTCCGGCAGAAACAGTTCCGGCGTCATGGTCTTCATCATGACTACCGTTGCCGGCATGTCGGCGCGATAGACTAGAAGCACCTTAGGCGCCGCGCCGAAGCGAACCAGCGGTGTGGGGCCCCCCAGCATGCTCTCGACAAGTGCGCGGATTTCGGCCGCGAGCGTCGCATCCGGCACGTCGATGTCGACGCCGACGATCTTGCCGGTCAACACCCCGGTACTAGCGGCCGTGCGCCACCCCGACTGGTCCGACCAGGTGCTGATCGCGGCCTCGTCGGTGACCGGTTTTTGCCACTGCTTCAACGCCGGCCGCTTGCCTGCCTTCATGACCGGCTGATCGTGGCTAAGGATCGGAATAGGGTGATACCCGTTCCGGTGCAGCGCGATCCGCAGCTTGTCCAACTGCGCCTTCGTGGCTGGTCCGGCACTGGCGCCGTCGTTGCTGCGGCGATGCCGGGCATATTGGCGCCGTCGTCACGGTAAAGGGTCGGGTTTCCGTCGATCGAAGTGTCCATGGCGGTCTCCCTGACCGTCCACGGGACTGGCGCGCGTCTCGCTGATGCACTATCTGTCGATGGGCCGGAAACCCATCGAATAGAAAATCAGCGCCGCCCGCGTCAGTACCCGCGGGCGGCGTTTACTTATCGGTTACGTCTTGCGGCCGGTGGGCGGCGACAGCCTGCGCGTGCCACCCTGGCCGCCTGCCGGCGGCCAGGTCTCCCACGCCTCGCGCGTGAAAAAGATCAGCCTGCCGAGGCGAAAGTATCCGGGCCTTGCCCCTGCCCGAAAATCGCGCGAACGTGGTCGGCGGGAGGCCGTAGGCTGCGCACCAACGTTCGACGCGCGCCGCGGCGAGCGGTCCCAAGACTGGGACCGGTTTGGTCCCGCGCTCTCGGCGTCCTGACGGTGCGAACGGCACCAGCTCGCCGACCTTGCTGTTGTCCCGAGGCTTGAGCTGTGCGCCGGCCATCACGCGGCCTCCGTCGCCGCGCCATCGTGTCCGCCTCGATGGGGAAGCCGGATCGCTGGTACAGCGCCTTGATCGTCATGCTGGTTTCCCAGCTTTTCGCATCCTCCCGGTCGACATAGCGCGTCGGGCCGATCTGATAGATCAGCGGGCGCCGGGGATCGGCCATCAGGTCGGCCTCGGTCACACCGATCTCGGCCAGGTAGTCGGTCAGAAGGGTTAGTCTTGTGGCGGTCATAATCCAGTCTCCGTCACGTCTTCATCGTGAGGGGCATACTCGCCTGGAGACAGGACAACGGCGCTACGCAACGTGTGGCAAACGATGCGTACTTCGCCGATTTCAGGTCGGTTCGGTCAGATCGCGCTTTGTCCGCGGCCGGCGATACCGCGGGCGGCTCCCCGACAGGCCGCTCATGCTGATGGTGACCTCGATCAGCTCTTCCAAGGTGTTCCGCTCGGCCGCTTCGAGGGCTTTCTGTTCCTCTGCCGACAAGGCGACGCCGGCGCGCTTTTTCCTGCCGGCATCGCGGAACAGTCGTGTTTGCTCGGTGGACAAGCGCAACGCCCATCTGTTGAGCCGGCTCACCGGAAGCGGCAGTTTGCCGAGGATGTTGCGCTGCTCCACCACCTTCTTGCGCGTTATGTCGAGCAGCCCGGCGTCATACTCGGCGCGCAGCACGCACCGCTCCTGCATTTCGCGCAGCCGGGCCTCTGCTTGTCTCCGCTCACGTGGGTACAACGCGAACGGCGCGTGCCCCGCGTCCATTGCCTTAAGATCGCCGATGAACAGATCAGTCTCGTTCGTTGGCAGGATCGGCCGTAGCACTGCGAGCATGGCGGGATAGCCTTTCAGCAGACGATCCCGTCGCGCCTCCCGATCGTCGCCGGTGATGCCAGCGGCAGCGTGCAAGGCGATCTCGTCCAGCGCAGTGTGGACGTTCAGGCCTTGCAGCACCGCGCAAGCCCACGGCACGAAATCGCGGATGGCAGCGATACGAGCTTCCCCCGGCGGGAGCGCCAGCCAGGCGTCGCGCAACCGCTGCAACTGCCGTATGTGCTTGGTGAGGGTCTCATCGCGCTTCGCGACGATCACTAGAGTTCACCTTTCCGTTTTAATGAGCGTCTGCCACGCGGCTTCGATAAACGGGTCTATCACTTCGGGAAGGCCCAAGACCGCGGTGTCGATCAAAAACTGCCGAAGCATCCACAGCGCGGTCACCATCGACCGTTTCCTTCCACATGCGATCCCGCAGCATGTCGCCAAGCACCGGCTCGGCGACGGCAATCGCCGCCTCATATTCCGCCTCTTCGGCCGCGGTGATCGCATCCGGGTCGCCCGAGGCGTCGGCCGCTTCAAGGTCTCGGCGCGCATCGATCCACTCATCGACACGCTGATACACCTCGTCACGGACCTGTTCGAGATCGTCTTGCTCTGCCATCACCCCACCCCCTGGTCCGACCCTGGTTGAAGATCGCGTGCCGTAGCGGTGCCTGTGTCGGCGATGGAGTTGATTAGAAGCCCGTAGGCGCGATTTAACCGCCGATCGGTGGTTGGGGGCAGGACCCGCCCCTAAATCGCGTCAGCGGCGCTCCTAGCGCCTCTACGGCCCGCATGGATTGACCCCCGCTGGCTTCTGGGCCGCATGGATTGACCGCCGCGGGCTTCTGGGCCGCGACATTCGACAAGCGGCGAGGGTCGAATGTCAGGCCACCACCTTCAGCACCGGCGGGGCCGGAGGGGCTTTTTCCGCCTCAAGCAGCCGGCGCAGCCGTGCCGTCGTCGCGTCGCTGATGGCGATGTGCCGGCTGTAATGCCGTTCAAGCATGACGGCGCTGCTGTCGACCAGCGCGGCGATCTCGCGCAACGCCATGCCGCCCTGGATCAGGCGGATGATGCGGGCGTGCCGCAACCCGTAGATCGTGATCTCCGGGTTGAGACCGGCGGCATGCACCGCCTTGCGCACCTTGCGGGTCCACTGGTCCTTGTCCCAGGGGATGCGACCGATCTCGCGCCAAATGGCACCCATGGCCCCCGGGACAAACCGCTCGCGGTCGACCAGGGAAAAGTCCTGCACCAGCTTCGGGCCATGGAACAGGAGGCCGCTGGCGCGGTCGAGCTGACGCGCCACCCGATCGGCCAGGTCGCTACCGATCGGGAAACTGACGCCTCGCTGGACCTTCTGCGCGCCCGCCCGGCCTTTGCGTGAGGTCGGGATCGTCAGCAGGCCGTTGAGGGTGTCCAGATCGTCGCGGCGGCAGCGGGCGAGCTGCGAGGGCCGGGTACCGGTGAGCGCGAGCACTTCCATGAACAGCGCCAGGTCGGCGTCGATCGGCTGCATCGCCGCGATCAACCGGTCTACCTCGTCCGGGCTCGGGATCACCTCGCGAGTGGCCGGGGCCTCTCGCCGGGGCATCGCGGCGGCGGAAAGGCCCTCGCGGATGACAGCTTGAGGGGCCTTCGCCTGGTGCAGCGCGGCGCGCAATACACCGCGGAGTTTGTCGACCCGGCCTTGCGACAATGCGCCACCGGGCAGCTGCCCCAGCCAACTATTCAGGACTTCTGGGGTTAAGTCCTGAACCGACAATGCCCGGAGCTGTGGCGGCAGGTAACGGTCGAGCACCGTTTGCGCCTCACCAGCGCGGTCGGCTTGTCCCCGGCGCTTCTTGCTCTCGATATAGGCCGTCATGGCGCCTGCTACGGTTGGGCCGGTCACGGACGCTCGACGCCGCCGCTGACCGCCGGGCTGGATTGTCGCATCCGGGTTGGCCTTTACCGCTGCGGCCCAGGCTTGTGCGGCGATCACCGCTTGCCGGTAGGTCAACACGGCCACGCCATCCGCCATTGCCGGCGGATCGTCTGCCGAACCAAGGGTCGCTTTTCGAATGTCGTTGCCGGGGAGGGCGAGCTTCGCGACCCAGCGCCCGCCAGTGTCTTGGGGCCGTCGCAGCCAACCAACCCTCAGCGATGGGTATACTCCGCGCCAATGTTCCGAGGCTTTGGGCGGTAGACCCCGCCGGCCGGAGAGGGTATCTATCGGCTGGTTGTTGACCGGCCTGGACATTTGGCCGCCTTTCGGTACGGTTCAGGGAGTTCAGGACAAGTCCTGAATAGATACTGGCGGAAGCCAGCGGGAGCAAGAAGAAACCGGCAGAAATCCGCCACTTAATGGCTTTGTCCCCATCGTCTAGAGGCCTAGGACACCGCCCTTTCACGGCGGTAACAGGGGTTCGAATCCCCTTGGGGACGCCAATAATATCAATGTGATATCGGAGATTTAGCGCTTGTCGCGTGCTGTCGTACGGCAAAAATACGGCAAAGATGCTGTCGGAGCGGGGCGGATTGCGGTGGAGTTTCTTGCCGCCCCGACGTCACCACATCGGCCTGCCGGGCTTTTTTGGTCGAGCAGATCGATGCCGTCGAACGACCAAGCATTCATGATCTGCGGCAGGAGAGCCGCACGATCCAGGCACAGTTAGATGCAGTCGTGTGCTGCCGCAATGGCCGCTACACCCCACCAACGGCCTCGGTCCATGTGGGGGGAGTGACCCGTTCGGTAGCGTCGATGACAATGGACTTCCTGACGCGGTAATCGCGGAGGCGCGGCTATGTCACGCGTATTTATAACGGGATCATCGGACGGGCTTGGTCTGCTGGCCGCCAAGCTGCTGATAGAGCAAGGCCATCAGGTCGTCGTTCACGGACGAAACCACGATCGGAACCGCGATGCCCTCGCGGCGGCAACCGGCGCCGAAGCGGCGGTCACCGGAGACCTGTCTACCGTTGCAGGGGCAAGGACAGTTGCCGAGGAGGCCAACAAGCTCGGTCACTTCGACGCCATAATCCACAATGCGGGCATCGGGTATAGGCAGACGCATCGGGTGGAGACCGACCCAGGAGTTCCCAACATATTCGCGGTCAACGCACTGGCGCCCTACATCCTGACCGCGCTGATGGAAAGGCCGAAGCGCCTGATCTATGTCAGCTCAGGGATGCACCAGGGCGTTCGACCGCAGATGGATGATTTGCTCTGGACCAAGCGAGCGTGGAGCGGTGCCTCCGCTTACGCGGAGAGCAAGCTATGCAATGTCTTGCTCGCCTTTGCTGTGGCCCGGCGGTGGAAGGAAGTTCGATCGAATGCGCTGGAGCCGGGGTGGGTGCCGACGAAGATGGGCGGGCCTTCGGCTCCAGACGATCTGACGGAAGGCTGTGTAACGCAGGCATGGCTCGCCACGAGCGAAGACGCTCCAGCGCGATCAACGGGAAGCTATTTCTTTCACCAGCGCCATCGCCCGCCAAACCCGATCGCGGACGATGTCGCCACTCAGGAGAGGCTGCTCGCTGAATGTTACCGCATCTCCGACATTGCTCTCGATTGACGTCGATGCGCCAGCCTGACAGCCAGCCGGATTAAAACCAAACCTTGATGCCATCTAGTGCCCGCGCGGCCGCTCTACGCCGCTGCGCCGGCACTCCCCAAGGGTCGAATATGACGCAGATCGAGGTCGTCACTGCCCGTGATAGAGGTTTCGATCTCGCGCACGGCGCTCGATCTTCAATGAACCACTCTATCCAGAGCCTACTCGAAGGTGCAGCAGGGGCGGTTGGCACGGTGGCGATCATTGATGTGTTTCGTGCCTTCACACCACCGCTGCTGTGGCGCTGGCGAACGGCGCCTCCGCTATTGTAATGGTCCGCTCAGTCGAGGAAGCCGTGGCATTACGCGAAGCCGGGATCGGTCAGATCTGCATAGGCGAGGTTCAGGGCCGTGCACCACGGGAGTTCGATTTCGGCAACTCACCGTTTGAGATCTCCGACGTCAACTTCGGGGGCATGCCCCTCATCCAGAGGACCAGTGCTGGCACGCAGAGCATTGTCGCGGCGAGCCGGGCCGACCGGCTCTATGCGGCCTCCTTGGTTACCGCAGCAGCGACCGCCCGACCGATGCTGGCAGGATCGCCCAAGCAGATCACCTTGGTCGCGATGGGCGATAACGGGATCAACCGGACCAACGAGGACGAGATATGTGCGATCCATCTTCGCAATCGTCTTGAAGGCCGTCCGGGGGACAGGCGGGCCGTTCAGCGTTTGATCTTGGCCAGTGCGATTTCAAGATCCGGCTCGCCCACATTTGCATCCCGAGGATGTGGGCATCGCGCTCGACATTGACCGCTACGACTTCGCCGTGAGGGTCGAAAACCAGAATGGGCGACCGGTGGCTCGGGCTGAGAAGTTGGCGTGACGGAAGCTGCTACAGCCCCGGGCTCGCCGATCCAAAAGGAAATCCGCTATGACCCTCCACATTCCCCATCTTCAGCCCCTCGCCGCACTCTTGGCCGGCGTGCTGATCCTGTTCGTCCCGCGTGTCGTCAACTATGTCGTCGCGGCGTATCTGATCCTGGTCGGTATTCTCGGGCTTGGCCTGATCCGCTGAGCCACCAGTCTCGGTCCATGCATTACTAGACCGGTCGCTCTGACCAACCGTCGATTTCGGTCTCCGCCACACCGCGGATCGCGCCGCAGATGTCGTCAACGAGGCCGGTCAGCACCGTCTCGTCCTCACCCTGCGCCATGACACGGATCACCGGCTCGGTGCCGGAATTACGGATCACCAGCCGTCCCTCTTTCCCGAGCCGCGCCTCGGCAGCGGTAATTGCCTTTTTGACGCGCGCCGTATCGAGCGGCTGTCCGTGCCCGAACCGTACATTGCGCAACAGCTGCGGCACCGGCTCGAACACGCGGCACACCTCGCTGGCGTGCTTGCCGGTCTCGACGATGGCGGCCATCACCTGCAGCGCGGCGATCAAGCCGTCGCCCGTCGTCGCGTAATCGCTCAGGATGATGTGGCCGGACTGTTCGCCGCCGAGATTGCAGCCAAGGCTGCGCATCTGCTCGACGACATAGCGGTCGCCAACCGCGGTTCGGTGCAAGCCGATGCCCTGCCCGGCGAGGTGGCGTTCGAGGCCGAGGTTCGACATGACCGTCGCGACCAGCGCGCCGCCCCGCAGGCGCGTGCTATGGGCGAGATTGGTCGCGATCAGCCCCATCAGCTGATCGCCGTCGAGAATGACGCCGCGCTCATCGGCGATGATCAGCCGGTCAGCATCGCCGTCGAGAGCAATGCCGATATCGGCGCGCCGCGCCAGCACCTCTTGCCGCATATGTTCCGGCGCCAGCGCGCCGCATTCGCGGTTGATGTTGAAGCCATCGGGCGAGACGCCGACCGAAAAAACCTCCGCCCCCAATTCCCAGAATACAGTCGGCGCGACTTTGTAGGCGGCGCCGTGGGCGCAATCGACGACGACGCGCAGCCCGTCGAGGCGCAGCCCCTTCGGGAAGCTCTGCTTGACGAATTCGATATAGCGACCGCCGGCATCGTCGAGCCGCTTGGCGCGGCCGAGTTCGTGGGGCGCGGCGCGCCGGGTCGGCCCCTTTATCAGGCCCGCCTCGATCTTGTCCTCGAAATCGTCCGAGAGCTTGTAACCGTCGGGGCCGAATAATTTAATCCCATTGTCGCCGAACGGATTATGTGACGCCGAAATCACGACTCCGATATCGGCGCGTAGGCTACGTGTCAGCATCGCGATTGCCGGGGTCGGCAGGGGGCCGACCAGAACGACATCCATGCCCATCGTGATGAACCCGGCGGTCAAGGCCGGTTCGAGCATATAGCCCGACAGGCGCGTATCCTTACCGATCACAACGAGGTGCTTGTGGGAACCTCTGCGAAAACAGCTGCCCAAGGCCATTGCGACCTTCAGCACCGTCTCCGGTGTCATTGGCTCGACATTCGTGGTGCCGCGGATGCCGTCAGTTCCAAACAAATCGCGCGACATCGGATTTCCCCATAACTGGTCTAAAAAACAAATTAGCGAATGGACGCCGAACGTGCCGGTAGAAATTCTAACCGGCGAAGAATGCGGTGCCGGCGGCGAGTACATTAGCTGGGCAAGAACTTGCCCGCGATGCGCACGAGTGCGGAGCCTGCCGCACCACCCTATAATTGGCTGCCGCGCAGTCACCCCCCGTCGGGAGATGCATTCTTACTCCGGCGCCGACGGATTTCCGCCTTCAGCATTGCGGCCTGCTGCTGTAGTTCGAGGATGGGCCGGTAGTGCTGATCAATGAGCCCATAGAGGCGTCGCACTGCGTCAAACTCGCGCTTGATGTTGGCCTGCGTCTCGTCCAGCGCTTCGCGCAGGGAACGCAGCGGCACGTCCAGTGCCGGACTTGTCATCGGTCCCGCCTCGACAGGCGCAGTCTCAAGCGTTTTCTCATCGCAGCTGACACATTGGAGCATTACGGGGTGCTCTGCTTGATAATCCCTGCCAAACAATTGATAAATTAGGCTATCGATTTCAGCTGCGGGTGCCGTGGCCGAGCCGAGACTCGGTGACCAAGGCCCGCCGTCGCCGAAGCCAGAAGCCTCGCTGAGAACCTGACTGCCGTCTCAATGGCGAGCGGTTTGACGGTCCCACCGCCATTGCAAGGCGTCGATATGCGGTCTGAGGGCCTGGTGTAACACAGACACTTTGATCCCGAGTTGCTCGGTAGTGAGACCGGCACTCACGGCCACAGTACAAGTTTCGGGGTGGAAACTAAGCAGTCCGGCGTCGAAGGCGGCGTGATAGTTTTTACAGAAGATCAGCCCGTTTCGGGGATCGTCAGATCCCTTGTCTGCCACCGCCCTGATATGCGCCGCATCTAACAGCGGCTTGAGGTCAATCGCGCAAACTGCGCCTGCCAGCCGCAGCGTTTCCCGACGTCAAAAGCGAACCTTGGCGATCGCTTTAGACGTTTCTCCATTTGAGCGCGCTCTTCCCGGCTAGCTTCCAGTCTGAATTCGGACGCAGTGGGCGCCGGCGCAGCCGTGGGTTGCTCGTTGCCAAACTTTACTAGGCACTGCGCGCCAGCATCATCAATGTCTATTACCCAGCCAAGATGAACATCGCGCTGTGTGCTATCCAAAGCCGTTGGCGTAATAACAAACACAGGAAGGCGATGTTCAAACAAATTCCTAAGCGCAGCCGTCTCTGCAGCATCCCGCCCCGCGGGTCGTTTTGTGTCTGGAAAGTGATAAATCACTCCGTCATCAAAAAGGTCGTCGTCATAAGACAAACCATTGTGCAAAAGACCCACTGCGATCCCCACACCGTTGGGCGATATGCTCCCTGTAATCTGCTTGTCTACCCAGATCCCTTGTGCGCCGCCGTAGATGCCCAGCTCCCGAAGAAGGCTCGGCGCAGAACCATTAGGACCGCCCGCGGCGACTAGGCTCTCCCACATCCTCCGCCTGCGCGCGTATTCGGAGCTTATTTCGGTTTCCATCACGCTGGTTCTCCGCTGTCGCGCGAGGCAAGGGCGTCCTCGATGGGGCCGTGCCTACAGCCGGAGCATCTAAAGGTGCGAGGGGCAGATGGAGTGCTTTAGGGCGCTCTGCTTGATAATTTCGGCCAGAGAATTGATAAATTCGGCCTGCGATTTCGGCTTTCGGGTGTGGTGGCTCCTGGCGATGCGGGCCGGCGACCGGGCCGCATCGCCAGGACCGTTAAAAACTCCCGTTATTTTACACTAGCGGTACGGGTATCCGCCGTAGCCGGGCTGGCCGTAGCCACCACCGGGTTGCCCGTAACCCGGCTGGCCATAGCTGGAACCGCCGCCGTAGCCGGGCTGACCGTAGCCCGAGCCCGAACCATAACCTTGTTGTCCGCCATAACCCGGCTGGCCTGACCCGTAATTCGGTTGCTGTGGCGGCGCGGGGCGCGAGCCAGGCGATGGCGTACCGCCGGCGTAATTGCACTGCAGCTGACCGTTATTGTTGCCGATATCGCCGACGCATTTGTTGGCGTTCGGCAGCCCGGTGCCGGTCATTCGGCCGTCCGCCCGGCGGCATTCGGCGACCAGCGTCGTGCCGACCCAATGGAGCTGCTCGCATGATCGCTGGTAACTGCCTTGAGGCGGAGCCTGCGCTCGCGCAACCGAGCCGCCGAAGGTACCAGCCACCAGGATCAGGGCTGAGATAATCAGGGGACGCAGCGATGCAGTCGACATGAAGGTTCTCCGCGTCTGACGAGACCGGAATTGCGACAACAGCGCCCATGGCCGGTACCCCATTCCGCACAGGCGGTCTACCACGCTTTGCGCTTCTGTTGGCCGCGGTGCGGGTGCTTATCCAATTCGAGTGGGAGCGAGACGATGGCGGGCCTGAATTCCGACTCGAAGTGCAACACCCCCGGCCGATTTGATATCGGCAAGGTTGATCAGGACCTTGAAGAGTGTTGCCATGCGATCCTACCCCTTGTCCGCCCATCGCCGCGTGGTGGGCGGTTCGGCTCGCCGCTCGTGCTGTCACGAGTGCATTGGGTAAGGCCGGAGATGGTTGTCGAAGTGAGCTACGCCGAATGGACGCCGGACGGGCTCCTACGCCATGTCGTCTATCTTGGGGAACGCCGGAGATAAGGCAGCGATCTAGGTGCGCCGAAGTCTTTCCAACAGCCGGTAGGACAGGGACCACGCAACGCGCTGAGCACCACCACTGCGGCCTACGATCGCCGGAGTTGGTGGTGAACCCGACAGGCCGAGGACGGCTGTGCATATTCAAGATCGTCCGCATTACCAACCCGCATCACGGCAGCGCATGCCCCAGTGCTGGGAAATGTCAACTTTTTGGCCCGGATTATCAAGCGGGGACATCCGACGACATCCATTTTTCGGGCTTCTGAGGACATGCCAGGTGAGGCCCGGCCCAAATGATGGCGGTATTGTATCGCATCCATTTCTTTGATCACGCTGGCGACATCTACCGCACGATACGCGCCATGTACGACTTCGATGACGAAGCCATCGCAGAGGCCCACAGCAGGAATGCGTCGCCGCAAACCGTGGCGGCCAGTTTCGAGGTTTGGCAGGATGACCGGCTCGTGCACCAACATCGGAATTAGCTCATCGTATCGTTCAGGCGGACTGGTCTTCCCGGAGCCCAGCATCAACTCATTACCTCCGCCTCGGAACTCGATAGCCGTTAGGGCGAGGCAACAAGTCGATCGCTGAGGGTCAGCGGTCGGCCTGCACCCAGTCTTAGCGGGGATAAACCATCCAATGCCGACAGCCTGATCAGTTCGGCCCGGCGCCGGTCAGCGGTTCTTTGAGGCGGCGTGGCAGGAGGACTTGGTCACCGGAGGCGTAGAGAAAGCACACCGGCTTCTCGCCGCCGGCGGCACATACCTTTAGGGCTTCCTCTTCCGCCGCGCGCTGGTTCGGCGCGCCGGTGATGACATAGACGTGGCCGCCGTTTGGCGAAAACGCCACCGCTTTTGGTCCTTTGGCCTGCCGGTAACTCACGATGTCGGCGCGCCGCGGCAACCTCGGCAATGTGCCCGGGATCTGCTCCGGTTCAAACAGCCCAGCATAGTGCACCCGCGGCATGTCGCGCCGCGGCCATTGGTTGTCGGTAGGCGCGGGCGGCAGCGTGTCGTTTACCGCCACCAGGATGCATGGCTGGCCGTAGGCGACTTGACAATTCTCCAGCGCCGAGGTCTCGGCGTTTTCGGTACTGGGACGGTCGGCCGACCGCCACGCCCCGATCGGCTCCGGCAAGACCGCCTGTGCCTTCGACCCCGGCGCTTCCGCGTAATGGTGCACCAACTCCTCGCGCAGCCGTGGCGCCATACCCGGCAGGACCGCCGCGAGCCGGTTCGTCAGCGCCGCGTGCAACGCACTCGCGGCTGGTGCTACGGCCGCCGCGGGTTGCGCCGGCATCGGCGCGGGTGGGGCCGGCGGCGCAACCGGGGCTAAGGCGGTGTCGGGCACGGTCGGCTGTTGAGGTGCGGCCGGACTCGTCGGGGTCAATGGCGCGGTCAGCCGCAACGTCAGCACGACCCGGTCGCCGGTGGCGTAGAGATAACAGGCGCCGCGCTCGCGAGTGCGGATCGGATCGGCGTTGCAATTGCGGAGCGCCTCCTCTTCGGCGGCGCGCTGATCAACGCCCCTGGCGGGGAAAACGCGGCCGCCGCTCGGCGTCAATGCAACGGCTTTGTGACCGAAACCGAGCGATAATTGACGATGTCGGCGCGCTCGCGGGTCGACGGCAGAACCCCGGGGATTTGCGCCGGATCAAAGGCGCCCGTATAGCCGACCCGCGGCATGTCGCGGCGCGGCCAGGCGTCGCCGACCGGAACCGTCTGCATCGTGCTGTCGGTCGCAATTAGGACGCATGGATGGGCAAAA
>CAVZUA010000032.1:0-351347 GCA_963778385.1 uncultured Alphaproteobacteria bacterium
CGCGGATCGGGCAGAGTGCGGCCGCAAAGGCCGCAACCGGAATTGCCCTTACCGATGACCACCCGTATCGCGCGCGACACCAAGCTGATCCTGATCGGCGCCGCGTGCTCCTCAGCCTCGGCATGGGGATGCGCCAGAGCCTCGGGCTGTTTCTGACGCCGGTGACCCGGGACCTCGGCGGTGACGGCCGCCGATTTCACCCTCTCCTTGGCAATCCAGAACATCGTCTGGGGGCTGTCGCAGGCGCCGATCGGCGCGATCGCCGACCGCTTCGGCTTGCGCGTCACGATGATGGCCGGCGCGGCGATCTATGTGGTCGGGCTCGGGGATGATGGCGGCCGCCGGCGGGGTGCCGGCGCTGCTGGTTTCCGGCGTGCTGATCGGGGTGGCGCTGTCCTGCACCGCCTCCTCGCTGGCGATGACCGCCGTGGCCCGCGCCGTCCCGGAGCAGCGCCGGAGCACGATGCTCGGCATCGTCTCCGCCGCCGGATCGCTCGGCACGCTGATGGTGCCGCTGGTGACCCAAGGGCTGCTCGCCAATTGGGCTTGGCAGATCGGCGTGCTGTTCTTCGTCGCGCTGGCGGTCGCGATGCTGCCCGCGGCGTTTCTGGCGGGCGGCGCCGACAAGATGCCGCGTCATGCGGCGGGTCCAGGATGACGATGCGCGAGACGCTCGGCCAGGCGATGCGCCACCGGCCGTTTCTCGTCATGTCCGGTGCCTATTTCGTCTGCGGGCTCAACCTCGTGTTCCTGGCGACGCATTTGCCGACCTATCTGGCGATCTGCGGCCAGGACCCGATGCTGAGCGCCGAGGCGCTTGCGGTGATCGGCGGCATGAACTGCGTCGGCTCGCTGGCCGCGGGCTGGCTCGGCGCGAAATACCCGAAGCACATCCTGCTGGGCGCTGCTCTACATCCTGCGCGCCATTGTGTTCACGGCGTATTTCATGATGCCGCCGACCCCGGCCAGCACGCTGCTCTTCGCGGCGGCGATGGGCATGCTGTGGCTCAGCGTCGCGCCGCTGGTCAGCGGCCTGGTCGCCGAGATGTTCGGCACCCGCTACATGGCGACGTTGCTCGGCATCTCGTTTGTCATGCACCAGGTCGGGTCATCGCTCGGCGCGTTCGGCGGCGGGCTGATCTTCGACCTCACCGGCTCCTACGACCGCGCCTGGAAGATCGGCGTCTTGATCGGCTTCACCGCCGGCGTCGTGCAGATCGTCGCCGGCGGCCCGGCCCGCCGCCCCGACCCCACCCCCGAGCCGCGCCTCGCGCCGACCTAACTTCATAAATTCGCATCCCCCTACCCCCGGGACAGCTGTCCAAGGCCCCCCGTGCCCCTCCCCGCCACATGTGAGGCGCCTAGACGAGGACTCTCTTTGGGAGTTTCGTGCGGTTAGTAGATTGGAAGAAACGTGCCCATCAGAAGCTGTCCAAGGGGTCCACCGTGCCGGGTCCTCCGGCGCCACGGGACGATGATCTGATCACCACACAGCGGCTTGCGGTCGGTAACGCTGGTTCATGATCCTCAGGCGGCGGGCCATCACGCGCATTACCATCAGAGCAAAATCGGGAGCGTCGCTCACCATCTCGCGAAAGGTCGGCCTGTCGACTTTGATCAACTCCGCGTAGGTACTCGAAATCGCCGACGCACTCCGCGGCTTATCCTCCTCGACAATCGCCATCTCGCCGACGATCCCACCGGCCTCGACAACCTCGTAGACCGCGATGCCGCTCATGATCCGCAACGTGCCGTGCGAGACAATGTAAAGCGCGTCCGCGGCGTCGCCTTCGCGAAACAAGAACTCTCCCGGCCGCAGCGATCCGGTCGCGCGCAGGCGATCCACAAAAATCCTGAAATCGCAGTCAGTCGGCATCGCTCGGCCCTCACTATCTCTTCCAGGCCAATCGAGGAGCTTGTACAAGGCCAACCCGTCTGCCTTGCCGCCGCTCCCGACCAAAAGGACTCATCGTTTTAGGGGTCCGTTAATCCCCGACGGATATGACTGACAAAGGGTTCTCTGCCGCCTAGACGAAACACTTTACCGCGTCTGTCCGGCCAAACCATGCGCAGTGATATGATGGGCATCCTTTTGGTTGAAGACGAGCCAGCACTTCAGGAGCTGTGGGCTGATGTGCTGCGTGAGCGTGGCTACGCCGTCGATCTCGCCGGCACGCTCAGCGAAGCCAAGGACCGTTTCGCGGCGCAGGTCTATGATCTGGTCATCACCGAATGGCGGCTGCCTGACGGCGACGGGTGCGTGGTCGCCGATTGGGCCGCGGCCCTCGGTGGAAAAGCCGTGGTCACGAGTGGGTATTTGTCCTACATGCCCGGTGGCGTGGCATTAGGCCATGAAACGCTCATGAAACCGGTGCGGCTGAGCGATCTCGTTGCCGTTGTAGAGGGGTTGATTGGCAAAGTGCCCGACGGCAGATAGCTGGCTCGGCATCCGCCGAGCGCGCACGGCCAAGTCGCGCCTGTATCGCGGGGATCAGGATCGGACGATCCGGTTAATTAGGAATTTCTTAGCGCGGCAGTGCGATGATCACAGATGCTCGACGATCTTGGCAGCGATGTGCGGGATTTGCCGTTCCAGATCGAAGATCGGCGGCTGGCGCGGTTGTATGACTACTGGCTATCCCGCAAAGGGAGCCGCCGCTTTCCTTCGCGAGGTGACATCGATCCTTTCGATTTCCGCTACGTTCTTGGGCACGTCATGTTAGTTGACGTGCTAAGCGATCCGGTGCGGTTTCGCGTCCGCCTGCATGGCAGCGACATGGCGCGGCGGGCAACCCTCGTGGCGCCGTCCGGCAGCTGCTTCTTCCAGGCGTAGATCTGGTTCGGGTGGACCCCGTACGCACTCGGCAGTTCGGCCACCGTCCGGTCGCCCTTGATCGCCGCCAGGGCAACCTTCGCCTTGAACGCTGCCCCGTGCTTCTTACGTGTCTGCTTCATCTCCTGCTCCCGCGCCATCGGCGCTTCTAGGGGCAGGGCTCCACCTTAACCAACTGTCTCGTTTTCCGGGTCCAGCTCAGCGGGAAAGCGGCCCTCCAGCTCCGAACATGGAGCGCGCGGCGGTGAGATGGAACAAGAGAAAAGGGGACGATTTCGGGTGATAGCGGTGTTGATCTCTTGGCTAGAAGCGCAGCCAGTGCCGGTCATCGTCGTGATTGGGTATATGCTTTGCTTCTCGATGGCCGCAGCGATCTTCATCGTTGGCTGGCTATTATCCCGGACTAAGCTCGCGGATGACCTTAGCTTTATAACGCCAACTCTTCTAACACCGCTTGGTGTGATCCTGGGTCTTCTGCTTGTGTTTCTATCCTCCCGCGTCTGGACAAATGTCGACCGCGCCAGCATAGCCGCTTCGCAGGAGGCGACCGCGGTCCAGGAACTCCGCCGAGTGGCAGACGAGCTACCGCCGGCAGTGGCGGACCCAATCCGAGATGGCGTAGGCGTTTATCTCAAGTGGGTCCAGGAAGATGATTGGCCGAGCATGATGTCCGGCAACGGCTCGCTCAGGGTCAAGTTACCGGGCATAGCCGAGGCAATGAAGGCACTCGCTGATTATGATGCCACAGTTTCAGGACAACGCAACGTTCAGGAGGCGGCGCTTGCAGCAATTGGCAAGGTGAGGGACGCGCGCCGTGCTCGTATTCTTCAAAGCCGATCCTTCATTGGGCCTGGCCAGTGGTTGGTCGTCCTGGTGCTGTATTTCCATATGCTGCTGTTGATCTCCACCATTCACATTAAGCGCCGCGTCGCTATGGCGGTCGCCCTTTGGATGTTCTCCTCAGCGTTCGCCATCTGCTTCGTCCTTCTCTTAATATATGATCGGCCGTTCCGTTCTGGTGGATTGACCGTCGGTCCCGTAGGCATTGAGTCGCCGGTGGTGGAGTAAACGGCGGGATTTGAGCTACCTATTGATTTAGCCGTTTTGGCGAGGTGCCGGGGACGGCAAGCTGGACTTAAATCCCCCGACCCGTGTGGTGGGTCAGCCCGGTAGCGTTCAGTTGGTCAGTCAGCTCGTAGGCGTCGCGCAGAACTTGGATCGAGAAAACACGAAACCCTCCATCGGTTTCCCGAGGAGGGCTGACATTCGCGCGACCCGTTTCGTTGCCGACTGGCCGCATCCCCTTTCGGGAACCACCTTGCCCGGGAAGGCAGGTTGGCGAGGGCGTCAGCCCCACTCTTGATGCAAGTTTGAACGTAATGCAGTGGCGTGGGAAAAGCTAGAAGCCATCTCCCGGTGGGGAGCGTGAACGTCGCCGCGCTCCCATGTACCCCGGGTTGGAACCTTGCCCGCGTCCCTCGTCCCTGTCATCAGGGATGTGTCGGCTTCCATTCCCGCGCCAGCCTCTGCGCCTCCGCGATTTGCGCCGGGGTCATCAATTTGGCAACCGCGAAGCGCCGCCAGAACGGCGATGGGCGGATGTCGGCAAAAATGTCATCATAGGCCGTGCTGCCGTGATCGAGAGCCGCGTTGGGATCACGCGAGGCGGCGAGATTGAACCACATGTGCGCTTGCACAAAGTCCTGCGGTACGCCGTGACCTTCGCGGTACATTTTTCCTAGCTCAAGTTGACCCTGAAAATTTCCCTGGTCAGCAGCTTTGCGGCACCACTTGACCGCTTCGACATAGTCTTGCGGTACACCAAGACCTTCGCTGTACATTTCTCCGAGGTTGAACTGGGCGTCTGCGTCGCCCTGGCCGGCGGCTTTGCGGAACCAATTGACAGCCTCGGGTAAGTTCTTTCGTACGCCCAGTCCGTCACGGTACATGAGCCCGAGGTTGTACTGGGACTCCAAGTCACCCCGGTCGCCGAGCGGCCGGAAGAGGCGGAGCGCGGTGGGGTAATCGCTGCGCTCGTAAGCGGCTACCGCGTCCTCGAAAGGCCCAGCCTTCGCTACCCCCGCAAGCGCGCCGGCGATGAGCCCCGCAACCAGAACACCACGGGCAATTCGGGAGAGCATGTGCCCGAGTACCATGCGCGTGTTTTTAATGACGTCCCGATACGGCATCAGATGTCTTCTTTCGTGGGTTGCATGGGATGCTCAGGTAGAACCACTTCGCCGCTTTCTTCGGTTCTTAATGCATTTTTTTCTCTGGTGAGCGTCGCACAAGCGTCAACGGCGCGAGCCAGCGCCGGTCAATTTCGCAAAATTGGTTTGGGCGGCGGCTAGGCCTTGGTCGGCGGCCTTGCGAAGCCACCGCTCCGCCTCGGCGTAGTTTTGGGCGACACCCTGGCCGTAGGCGTACAGGAGACCAAGATTGTATTGGGCATCGGCTAGGCCTTGGTCGGCGGCCTTAAGATACCACCGCACCGCCTCCCCGTAGTCCTGGGGGACGCCCTGGCCGAAAGTGTACAAGACGCCAAGATTGTGTTGGGCATCGGCGAGGCCTTGGTCGGCGGCCTTGCGAAGCCACCGCGCCGCCTCCGCGTAGTTCCGGGCAATGCCCTGCCCGTTGGTATACAGAACGCCAAGATTGTATTGGGCATCGGCTAGGCCTTGGTCGGCAGCCTTGCGATACCACCGCACCGCCTCAGCATAGTTCTGCGCGACGCCCTCGCCCTCCGCGTACAGACTGCCGAGAAGGGTTTGGGCGGCAGCGTCGCCTTGGTCGGCTAACGAGCGAAGAACACTGGCTGCGGTCGCGTAATCTCCGCGCTCATAGGCACCCACCGCCTCGCTGAGCGGCGCTGCGGCCAAGCCCGACGCTGACAGCAGCGAAAGCGCCAAACAAAACCAACCGGCTCGGATGTTTATGTAACGCATCACATTCCTTGAAAGAGCCCCTGGTAAGAGGCTTAGAGGGCCGTCCTACGGTGGCAGATAGAGCGTTTCGGGCTGCTCTGCTTGATAATCCCTGCCAAAGATTTGATATCTTCGCCCCGGCATTGCTCGCCAGCGGGGCTCCCCTGCCGCCCGCGGGCAGGTCTATATCTGGCCTACATCCTATGGTTTCAAATAACCCCAGTGGATCAATTAGTCGGATCAATCATCGGACCTAAAATCCCGGGGTCATCTTACCAACGTGGCCCAAGGCGCCAGCCTCCTGTGATGGTCCAGCGCGTGACGGTCAGAACGAGGAACGGCGCCAGGGTACCGCGCAGGAACATGACCTTTACTGGCAATTCCAATATCGTAGGTTAATGGGTGCCGTCCAACTTCCAGCAGCTGCGGCTTTATCGAGCCATTGCTTCGCAAGTGCACAGTTTTTGGCTACCCCCAATCCCGATCCATACTTTATGCCTATTGAATTCATTGACTCAGCGTCACCTTGCTCCGCCGCCTGTAAATACCAACGTGCAGCGCTTGTATCACTCTGCTCTACGCCCTGCCCCTTTTCATAGAGCTTGGCGACGTTAAACATGGCCACCACATCGCCTTGGTCAGCGGCCATTCGCAGCCAGCGCATCGCTTCGGTATAATTCCTGGCGGCGTAGGCCTTGTTTCCACGCCGCGACAATTCTGCTGCCGATAAATTGTCAGTGTTGAGAACGAGCAGATGGCGGGAATTATCAAGCTTCCAGGCGGGCAATCTCTGAAGAAAGGTCTGCCCAAGTAGAGGGGCGCTTTTGGCGGGGGAAACGCTGGCGATGACATCGAGAAGAACGTGGTCGCCTACGGTCACCTTATGAAGGGCATAGCGGTCGCTCGATACCGTCGAACCGTCGGCTATGGTATACTGGCCAACTCCATTGAAATCGCCCTGACTTATTGTCCCAGATCGTTGAAGGACGGAGAAGACATCGGCAGGAATGACTACATCAGACGAGCCGCTATCCAGGACAAAGGGGATCGTCACCGCATCGTTGATGCGAACCGGCACCATGTAGACACCGCCGGATTGCACGAGCTGAACGTCTTCTGAGAATGCTGGTGTTGCCAGCATCATCAGGACAAGCCCCGCGACCAGGTGCTTCATCACTTTGCCAATGCCCTTCTGGGCGCCTGCTGTGCTTGCACGCTCTCAGCGCCGATCTTGGTGTGCACTATGCCAGCGGGTCGCCTGACTGCTGAACCTTTGGGCCGGTTTCGTCGGCCTCGCGCTCCAGCCGTTTGGCAACCGCACGAAGCAGGCGGTCGACGCTCTGAGTGCCGGAAGTTGGGGTGTCGGCCAGCTGTCTGCATAGCTCTGCCGTGCGGAGGAGGTTAGTTTCTTTGGGCATGGTTTGATCCCTGGGGCCAATACGAAGCGCGGCTGAAACCGCCAATAGACGGCTGCCAGGAAAGGTAGGCGCTGTCAGGCACTCCCGCTTGATAATCCCCGCCAAAACTTTGATAGTTTGGGTCGCAAAATCAATTGTGCTTCTGCCTTTGCTGGTACTGAGCGATCTGGACGATCTCGTCTCGCTTCAGTGGGCATTGGTGTACTAGTCCCAGGACTTGGCACGCTTCAGCCTCGGTCACCGCAATGTTGTTAGCGGCCCAGAAGTTGGCGGCCCAGAAGTTGACGCACAGTATCCACTCCTGCCTGGTTGTAGGCTCATGCCCTCCCAGGTATGTGTCCTTAGCCGCCTGGTGCAGCTCTTTGGGGGATATCATCGGCTCAGCCATCTGGCTCTCCCAGCGGCGGTTCGTAACCGCCAATTGACCTCTGCCAGAAAGATGGGCCGGTGGGGAGCAGTCCCGCTTGATAATTTCGGCCAAAGAATTGACAGTTCCGGTCAATTGATAGCCGGATCACCTCCGGCCCGCTGACCTCGCAACGCTCCTCGACTTTATCCGTGAAGGCGACGTGCTGGCGGTCACCCGCATCGACCGGCTCGGGCGATCTTCAGCACATCGTCAGAGCGGTCAAAGCAAAGGGGGCGTCGCTTAAGGCGACCGATAACCGGAGTTTCGGTTCAACGCCCTACCAGCAGGTTACGCTGCTGCTGCCGCCAGTAGTCGGGCTGCAATCGATGAAGCGTGTAGATGATGCGGGCGCTTGGGGCAGCGCCATCATCCGAGATCCAGCGACTATCAGCGAGTCAAAGGCAGCATCCTGCTGGGCGCGCCGCTGTGCCGCGAGGCTGGTACGACAGTTGACATAGGCCGAACTGCCGGGCTGAGCGCCGTAGGAAAGGCATATGGCGTTGTCGTGCGTCTCTCGCGCCTGGCGGACCTCTTGGGGCGAGGCGCACGCACTGGCAACTAGCCCTGTGACGACCAGGGCAGCGAAGCTGCTGTGTTTCATGATTAGGTCACCCTTTAAGGATATCGATCACCGGAATTCGGCCCCAGAGGCCGAGATCAGCCAGGCGCGGTTGTTGTTGTGCGCCCGGGTCAAGCTGCGGCCTAGGTCAGGGCCTTCAAAATAGTGTCTTATCGGGCCGCCGGCTTGATAATGTCGGCCAAAAACTTGATAGCTCGGGACAGCCGCCGCCGGTTGGCGCATATTCCCCTTTATGGAAGCCGAAGGACGCCGCCAGGCGCTGCTGGCCGATCCAGCGTGCGGACCGACCGCCCGCCGATCGTGGTGGCCATGGCGGCGCGGCTAGGAAGGGGACGACAAAGGGCTTGTCTTCAAATGGAGGTGGCAGATAGACCGGTTCCGGGCACTGTGTTTGATAACTTCGGCCAAAAACTTGATATTTCGGCCTGCAGTGCGGCGGATCGATCTGGGCTGATCAGACCTGATCGTCACTGTTCCCCGTTCAATGTTTCGTTAGCCATAACTTCATCCCTTAAAGGGTCTTGACGGCCGACGCCGCTGCACCGGTAGGCCGGCCTCAGTTTTTTACGCCCGTGCGCCGTTTTCTCCGCGCGCATGGCTAAGGACATTAGCGAGATAAGGACATCATCAGAGGTCTGGTCTGAGCAGATCAATGCGGTGACCGACGCGGTATTGGAGGAGATCGCGGCCTGGCAGCCCCAGCCGTTGGGGGGCACCTACCCACTGATTTTCTCACGCACTGCGCGCGAAGACACGCGATGAAACGCCTGGTCCGCAACAAAGCCGCGCACATCGCGCGTCGACCGGACCAATGAAGCCAATGGATTGAGCGATCAACTATCTGGCCGGAATTATCAAGCGGCCTGCCCGAGAGCGCGCCATCTCCCCCAGGACTTAATGGGTTATCGGAGAGGCCGCTGGAGGTGGTCGGGATGTTGAGGGTGGGTGGCTCACAAGGGCCAATTCCAGCATGGCGACCTCGGCTGCTGAAAATGGCCACGTTGGTGGCCCTTCTCCTGCTGTGTACCGGCGCCGCCGCCGCGCAGGACAGCGAAGTGAGGCGAGCCAACGCACTTAGTGATCAGGTCGTCGTGTTGTATCGCCAAGGTCACTATGCCGCCGCCACCGGCTTGGCGAACGAAGTCCTAGCGATCCGGGAAAAGGCCCTCGGCCCCGAGCACCCCGATGTCGCCCAGAGTCTCAACAATCTGGGGGAGCTGTATCGCAGCCGGGGTCGCTATGCCGATGCCGAGCCGCTCATTAAGCGCGGCCTGGCGATCCAGGAAAAAGTGCTCGGCCCTCAGCACCCCGCCGTCGCCACCAGCCTGAACAACCTGGCGCGCCTGTACCAAGGTCTGGGCCGCTATGCAGATGCTGAGCCGCTCTACAAGCGCAGCCTGGCGATCATGGAGAGGGCACTCGGCCCCGAGCATCCTGATGTCGCACTGGTTCTGAACAATCTGGCATTGCTGTATCGCGCCCAGGATCGCTATGCAGATGCCGAGCCGCTCTACAAGCGCAGCCTGGCGATCGCGGAGAAGGCGCTCGGCCCGGGACACCCCGATGTCGCGGCCGGCCTCAACAATCTGGCAGCGCTGTATCTCGGCAGGGCCGCTACGCCGACGCCGAGCCACTCTACAAGCGCAGCCTGGCGATCGCGGAGAAGGCGCTCGGCCCCGAGCACCCCAATGTTGCCCTGTTCCTCAATAATCTGGCTGGGCTGTACCGAGACCAGGGCCGCTATGCCGATGCCGAGCCGCTCTACAAGCGCGGCCTGGCGATCCAAGAGAAAGTGCTCGGCCCCGAATCATCCCGATGTCGCCACCAGCCTCAACAATCTGGCGTTGCTGTACGACCGTGAGGGCCGCTATGCCGATGCCGAGCCGCTCTACAAGCGCAGCTTGGCGATCCGGGAGAAGGCGCTCGGCCCCGAGCACCCCGATGTCGCCCTGGTCCTCAACAATCTGGCGGGGCTGTACGACAACCAGGGCCGCTATGCCGATGCCGAGCCGCTCTACAAGCGCGGCCTGGCGATCTGGGAGAAGGCGCTCGGTCCCGATCACCCCGATGTCGCACTGAACCTCAACAATCTGGCGGAGCTGTACGCCTAGGGCCGCTATGCAGATGCCGAGCCGCTCTACAAGCGCGGCCTGGCGATCCGGGAGAAGGCGCTCGGTCCCGAGCACCCCGATGTCGCCAACAGCCTCAACAACCTGGCAGGTCTGTATCGCCGCCAGGGCCGCTATGCCGATGCCGAGCCGCTCTACAAGCGCAGCCTGGCGATCCGGGAGAAGGCGCTCGGCCCCGAACACCCCGATGTCGCCACCAGCCTCAACAATCTGGCGTTGCTATACGAAGACCAGGGCCGCTATGCCGATGCCGAGCCGCTCTACAAGCGCAGCCTGGCGATCCGGGAGAAGGCGCTCGGCCCCGAGCACCCCGATGTCGCCGTGAGCCTCAACAATCTGGCGGGGCTGTACGGCAGTCAGGGCCGCTATGCCGATGCCGAGCCGCTCTACAAGCGCAGCCTGGCGATCGCGGAGAAGGCGCTCGGCCCCGAGCACCCCGATGTCGCGCCGAGCCTCAACAATCTGGCGACGCTGTACCACGACCAGGGCCGCTATGCCGATGCCGAGCCGCTCTACAAGCGCAGCCTGGCGATCTGGGAGAAGGCGCTCGGTCCCGAGCACCCCGATGTCGCCACCAGCCTCAACAATCTGGCGTTGCTGTATCGCAACCAGGGCCGCTACGCCGATGCCGAGCCGCTCTACAAGCGCAGCCTGGCGATCCGGAGAAGGCGCTCGGCCCCGAGCACCCCGATGTCGCCCTGAGCCTCAACAACTGGCGGTGCTGTACGCGAGCCAGGGCCGCTATGCCGACGCCGAGCCGCTCTACAAGCGCAGCCTGGCGATCTGGGAGAAGGCGCTCGGTCCCGAGCACCCCGATGTCGCCCTGAGCCTCAACAATCTGGCGGAGCTGTATCGCGGCCAGGGCCGCTATGCCGATGCCGAGCCGCTCTACAAGCGCAGCCTGGCGATCCGGGAGAAGGCGCTCGGCCCCGAGCACCCCGATGTCGCTCTCGGCCTCAACAATCTGGCGGCGCTGTATCCGCCAGCAGCAGCGCATGTCCGAAGCGTACGCATTGAACGGGCGGGCGGTCGACATAGTGGCAAGGCGGATTGCCACCGCAGGGAACGATCGATCGGGCGGAACCGGCGAGCAGCGGCGATTTCGCGACCTCTTCTTGCGGCAAGTCGGGCTTGCCTTCGGCAAGAGAAGGGCGGTGACGCTGCGGTGGTTGAGAGCTTTCGGGTAGCGCAGCTGGCGAGCACGTCGGGTGCTGCTCGGGCGGTAGCGGGTATGGCGGCGCGCTTTTCCGCCGGCAGCGACGCGCTTGCTGTGGTCGTTCGGGAGCAGCAAGACACAGCACAGCGCTGGCAACGCCTGGATCAGCGCTATCGTGCAGGCGGCAAGCAAGCCCCCGGCGGAACGCAACCCCGAGGCCGAGGCAGCGTTACGTCAGCAATTCATGGAGACAGGAGCGCACCTTGATGCGCTCGAAGCCCGCATCGCGCGGGAATTCCCAGCCTATGCCGAGCTAAGCAACCCCAAGCCACTGGAATTGGCCGAAGCACAGGCGCTGCTTGCCCCCGATGAGGCGATGCTGGTCTATCTCGTCGGTACGGACGAAACCTGGCTGTGGGCCCTGCGGCGCGACCGCGCCGCACTGTACCGTATCAAGACCGGCGCGAAGGCCCTTGCCGCGGAGGTTGCGGCGCTGCGCAATCGGCTCGACCCCGCTCTGAATCCTGATCTGGCACCCTTCGACACCAAGCGCGCTTTTGCTCTTTACCAGGACATCCTCGCACCGGCGGCGCCGCTGCTCGATGGCGCGCGGCAGGTTTTCATCGTGCCCGATGGTGCGTTGGAAAGCCTGCCACTCGGTGTGCTGGTCACCCAGGCGTCGGAGACCGATCCGAGAAGCCTTTCTGATTACCGCGATATAGCCTGGTTTGCCCGCGACCATGCGCTGACCGTGCTGCCCTCGGTCGGTGCCCTGCGGGCGCTGCGCAAATTCGCATCCGGCACTTCCGCGGCCGCGCCATTTGTCGGCATCGGCAACCCGGTGCTGGAAGGCACATCAGAGCGCGGCGCGCGAGCATCAAACTCGCCAGCCTGTTTCGCGGTGCTGTTGCCGACATTGCTGCGGTTCGCCAGTTGCCCCCACTCCCCGAGACCGCTGACGAGCTGCGGGCGGTCGCCAAGGCAATGGGGGCTGGCGACGGGGATCTCTATCTCGCCGAGCGGGCCTCAGAACCGTTGTTGCGCCAGGCCGGGCTCGACCGCTACCGGGTCGTCGAGTTCGCGACGCATGGGCTGATGTCGGGCGACCTCGCGGGCTTGGCTGAGCCTGCGCTAGTGCTGACGCCGCCGCCGGAGGCCACGCCCGACAATGACGGACTGCTGACAGCGTCGAAGGTCGCGACACTCAAGCTGAATGCCAGTTGGGTCGTCTTATCGGCGTGCAACACTGCGGCGGGAGACGGTACGCCTGACGCTGGCGGGCTGTCCGGCCTAGCCAAGGCATTCTTCTATGCCGGGGCGCGCTCGCTGCTGGTCTCACATTGGTCGGTGCCGTCGCAGGCGACCGTCAAGTTGGTGACCGGAGCCTTCGACGAGCTGGCGAAGGACCCGTCGATCGGCCGGGCCGAGGCGCTGCGGCGCGCCGAGATGGCGATGCTTGATCCGGCAAACCCGCCCGAATTCGCGCATCCAATGATGTGGGCGCCGTTCGTGCTTGTAGGTGAGGGAGGGGCGGGGCGTTAGCTTGATCCGTGCGCCGGGGCCAATGATAGGACGCTGTCGGAACATGCTCCGGCACGTCGTAAAAGTCCAAGAACACGTCGGTGACGTCGATCGATTTGGGCCGGCGGGATAAGAAAGAGTACGCACAGAAGGCTGTCAGGAAGTTCGTGCGGCAGTCGGGCAAGAGGCAATCGTAGGAACTCAAAAGAGTTGGCAGCGAGGAATATGAAACCCGCATACTACCAAGCATCGCTTTGCAGCTTCCTCAGAGCGGATCCCGCAGCCGTTCTCGGTGAACTGACTCAGTCCCATGGCTTCGCGCTAGAGCAACCACAACGTGATGCCTGGCGTGAAGAAATAGAGATCATGAGGCGGTTGGTTCGTCACTTCCAGTATCTCAATAGCGGCCATATCCTCTTCGAGTTCGCGATCCCGCGGATGGGCAAGCGGGCAGACGTGGTGCTCATCCTCGGATGTACCGTCGTGGTCGTGGAGTTTAAGGTTGGCTCCGCCACCTTCGATCGCAGCGCCGTCGAGCAGGTGCAAGACTACGCGCTCGACCTCAAAAATTTTCACCGGGGGAGCCACGCCCTTCCCATCGTTCCGCTTCTCGTTGCAACGCAAGCGAAGGTCGCAAGCCAGCGGTCGCTGCAGTGGGCTGCCGATCGTGTAGCCGAGCCGGTGCTCACAAACGCGGATCAGTTAGGGAGCGTTCTTGACGACGTGATGAGGGAAGCGGGAGGCCAATCAATCGACCTCGAAGCGTGGCTAACCTCCGGTTACCAACCAACGCCGACAATCGTCGAAGCAGCTCAAGCTCTTTACCAGGCTCACGGTGTCGAAGAGATCGCGCGTTCTGATGCTGGCGCACAGAACCTCGGCCTCACGTCCCGCTGTATCTCCGAGATTATCGAGCGATCGAAGACGCACCGCCGAAAGTCAATCTGCCTGGTGACCGGCGTCCCCGGGGCCGGCAAGACGCTAGCCGGGCTCAACATCGCTACCAAGCGAACACAAGAGCACTCCGACGAGCATGCGGTCTTCCTTTCAGGGAATGGTCCGCTTGTTGCCGTCCTTCGGGAGGCGCTAGCTCGCGACGAAAGTGCGCGGGAGATGACGCCGAAATCCTCGGCGCACCGAAGGGTCGCAAGTTTTATCCAGAACATCCACCACTTCCGCGATGAAGCCATACGGGACCCACGGCCACCCTATGAGCGAGTAGTAGTATTCGATGAGGCTCAGAGGGCATGGACACGTGAACAAGCCACGAAATTCATGCAGACCAAACGCTCAATCAAAGATTTTAACATGTCCGAGCCCGAGTTCTTGATCAGCGTTATGGATCGGCACGAGGATTGGTGCGTTGTCGTCTGTCTAATCGGGGGAGGCCAAGAGATCAATACCGGGGAGGCCGGGCTTAAGGAGTGGCTTTCTGCGCTTGGCACCAGGTTTTCGCATTGGGACATCTACATCTCGAACCGACTGCCCGATCCAGACTACGTCAGTGACAAGGCGACCGCCGACCTGCTGGGAGGCATGCCTATCCGCGAGCGCCGCGATCTCCACCTCTCGGTCTCCATGCGCTCTTTCCGGGCCGAGGCGCTGTCGTCCTTTGTCGGTCTTGTCATCGAGAACCGCCCAGCCGAAGCCCGCGCGGTCTACGCAGAGATCTCTGAGCGGTATCCGATCTGGTTAACAAGGGACCTCCCTGAGGCGCGGCAATGGCTGCGGGATCGGGCGCGCGGCAGCGAACGTTACGGCTTGCTTGCATCATCTGGCGCTCACCGACTTCGGCCCGAGGGCATCCACGTGACGGCGAAGATCGATGCACCCACCTGGTTTCTGAACGACCGCACGGATGTCCGGTCATCCTTCTACTGTGAGGAAGTTGCGACAGAGTTCGACGTCCAAGGACTAGAACTCGACTGGGCCGGCGTTTGTTGGGACGCGGACTACAGGTATTCAGACGGTCAGTGGACTCATTTGAGCTTCCGCGGCACCCGTTGGCAGCAGGTCAATGCGGCTGAGAGGCGGCTCTATTTGAAGAATGCATACCGTGTGATGCTGACTCGAGCGCGGCAGGGTATGGTCGTCTTCGTGCCAAGGGGGGCGGCCGAGGATCCGACACGCCCGCCCGCGTTCTACGATCAGACCTTTGCGTTCCTGCAGGATTGCGGGCTGCGCTTACGGAGCCATATGGGCTCTACCGTCCATGGACTGGCAGCAAAGTAGGTTCGGCCAATTGGCATGAGGAGCCGCTCCCGCCGCCAAGGCTGAGCGGGCCGTGAATGGTTTGGGAAGGCCGGCCGCATTTGCGTGCGTAGCGAAGAACAGCCGCTCGGGGTTCACACGAGACCGACGCGGCGGCGGAAATCGGGGTCGTTTAACGCAAGCTCCCTGCCGACAAGATCATCAGCGGCAGCGGCAGCCGTGCAGAGATAATGAACCGCTGCGGCAGGATGCCCCACCGGCGCCAAGTCGATCTGACGGATTTGGCTAATCCGGTTGATCCCTGATGCGCGAATAGCGGCCTGCATGTCGGTGTCAACAACGCCGGGCGCCAAGCCGAAGACCCGCACACCCGCATCGGCACACTCAAGTGCGATCGCGTCGGTCAGCATGGCGAGCCCCGCCTTGCCGGAACAATAGGCGCTCCAGCCGTCAAGCGGGCGATGTGCGGCACCTGAAGAGATGTTGATCACCGTGCCCTTGCCCGCTTCCAGCATCCGCGGCAGCGTCGCACGCGCCGTATGATAGCCGCCGACGAGATTGACCTCGATGCTCCGCCTCCAGACGGCCGGATCGCTTTGCGCCAGCCCACCGATTCGGCTCGATCACGCCGGCGTTATTGACCAATATGTCGATATCCCCCAGCTGCCGCTCGGCTTCGGCGACCATAGCCCGAACCGACCCGTAATCTGCGACGTCGCAAGCTAAGGCTAGGGCCCGACCGCCGTTGGCGACGATTTCCTTGGCGAGCTGCGACACCCGCCTTCTGTCGCGCGCCACTAGCGTGACCGCCGCGCCAGCTTTAGCGAGTACGAACGCTATCCCGGCGCCTATCCCACGGCTTCCACCGGTCACGATTGCCACCTTGCCGGCAAGGTCGGTCATCAAGCGCGCCTCCCTCCTTGTGCTCAAGGTGCCGCTAGCACCCTATCCGGCCGAGGGATTGACCACATCGCCAATCGACAGGCACGCCCCCGCGTACCGCGCGAGTTGGTTGAGAATGCGGAGGAAATAATAGGCCGTCGTACCAGCGATTTCGACCCCAGGCGGCTGCGCAGTAAGGGCGGTGAGCTTCGGGTCATCAAGATGCCGATGCCATCGGCATCGACCAGGTGACGGATGGGTGAGCATACATGTCGAGGACGGGCAGCCGATTGCTCGGCAGACATCGGATCTAGCACAGGCCCCGCCGCGGCCGCGTCGCTACGCCGGCTGGATCATCGCCGCCGTTGCGCGAGCCGACTTGGCGCAACTACAATGAGAGATCATCAAGGTACGGGATTTTGATTTCCGCCGCGCCAAAAACCAGTAGTTACCAACTGATCCTATCGACCCTTTGATGCTGCTAACTATTCCACGTCGTAGCGCTACGGTTTGTTCCTAGAAAAAGTCGGTTGGGTCGGGCATCCATGGACAAACAATGGCCGCCATTCCTTACCCGTTCGCTCAAGGCCCAGCTCGGCGTCACACGGGATACAATGCGGCCACGAGGGTCGCCAGGTTCACAATTTCCAGGGCGGGAGGGCATTGATGAATACTAGGTTTGTCTTTGCGCTGGAGAGGGCTAAACCCTCTGACTGGGAGCGCTTCGAAAAGCTCGCTTCGGAGTTTTTGGCTCCTGAATGGCCCTCGATCAGAACTGTCGCAACGCCATCGGGCGACGGTGGCCGCGATGCCGAGTTGTTTTCGCCGGACGGCGATCCATCCGTGCTCATTCAGTATTCGGTTGCAGAGGATTGGGAACGAAAAATAAAAGATACTCTGACGATCTTCAACGCTTTTCCCCGTCCGGCACTAGCACCCATATTCATCCTGTGGTTCGGGCTGGGCGCTTTGCCCAAGATCACGGTCGCCGTCACAATCGTGTTTTTCGTGCTCGTCCTCAACACGATGGCGGGGATCGGCAGCGTCGGGGCCGACGTCGCGTTCCTCTCCCGCGCACTCGGCATGACGAGTTGGCAGAGATTCCGGCTGGTCGAGCTGCCTCACGCGATGCCGACGATCGTCGCCGGGCTTAGGTTGGGCGCGGTTTATGCCGTTCTCGGGGTCGTTGTCTCGGAAATCGTCGCAGCCAACGAGGGGCTCGGCCAATTACTAGTTCAATACACAAATCAGTTCTCGATCGCCGAATCGTTCGCCGTGCTCGCGCTCATGGCGGCCTTGGCTATCGTTCTCGATTTTGGGATCTCGCTGATCCAGCGACGCATGTCGTGGCTTCCGAATAGCGGAGCTGGGCATCACTGAAGCTTTATAGGCTGTGCCGGCGCTACGATGGCAGCCCCAGGTCCCAGCCCTAGCGATGTCCAGAGTCGCGGCAGGTCCATCGGGCCATCCCGCTTTCGTCAAACTGATGGCAAATATGGGCGGTCGCCGCAGCCGGCATATTCGTCGGTGCGGATCAGTGACGTGGTCACCGACGAGCTGGACACGGGAACCGCTCGTTCGATCAGCAGGCAGGGCAGCATCAAAGAGATGCGGAAGCGCACTGATGTCTGGTTTTTACCGCTCCGGCACGCGAAGCACAGAGAGACCTGTCTGCGCTCTTCGGGAAGCGCCCGTGAAGAGGGCGTTGAACCAGAAAACCGCCGTCAAAGAAGGACAGTATGTTGCGCGAGTGCCGAACCGGACTGAGTGTAAAACAGGTATTTTGTGCTCAGTTGGAATTTCCATCACCGTCAGGTGAAGTCAGTCGTCGCCGCTGGTCACGGATGATCAGGGTGGGGTGGGGTGAGTTCCGGCGAAGTTACCGTTTCATCCTTGGTCCCGCTCGAGGACGCTGTAGAATCCACTCACCACATGAAGCGTCCGGAGTGTCGGGAGCGGGGTCTGACATTTGGGATAACGAGCGGCTGGTTAACCACACCGAAACCAAGTAATGAACCCATCCGATCGTTGATACACACAGAATCCTCCGCTTCCGGACCTTGGGTGACGGGGCCTACGTCGAAGTCGCTTTACGTTGGAACCGCAGTGGGCCCCTCCCGCGAGGTGACACGAGACTTCATGGTCATTGGGGAGGCGAGTTCGCTGGGGGACGATTTCGCGGCAGACCGCCAGGGCATAAGGACAACGGGGTGCAAACCGGCACCCATGCTGCGAAAGGATTTGTGTTTCGTTGTCGTCTGGAATCTTGGCGGTGGGCCTGGAGCCTCGCCCGGCAATTCCCCGTGGTATGGCGTCGATTAGGGCCATCGTATAGGGATGCGCGGGCCGGCGCAGCACTTCGCGAACGGGCCCGACTTCGACAACCTGCCCGGCATACATTACTGCGACCTGGTCACTGATCTGACACACGATGCAAAGGTCGCGACTGACCATAAGTATCGTTAGCCCTAGATCGTCGCGCAACGTACTCAGCAAGCTAAGAATTTGCGCCTGAATCGAGACGTCCAGCGCCGCGACAGGTTCGTCCGCGATCAAAAACTGAGGTTCCGTGCTCAGCGCGCGCGCTATCCCACACGTTGCCGCTGCCCTCCGGACATCTCATGCGGGTAGCGGCTCTGGTAGGCGCTGGGCAAGCCAACCAGGTTGAGAAGGTCAGCCACTCGCCGCCCAAATTCCCTTCGGGGCAGGCCGTTCATGCGCAAGGCATCGCGCATAACCCGTCCCAAGGACTTTCGCGGATTCAGAGCGGTCCCAGTATCTTGAAAGATGATTCGCGCCTGCCTGCGAAACCTGACCAACGCGGCCCCGCGAAGCTCGGTGATATCCTGCCCCGAGAAGCGAATTTGCACGCTGTCGATTTGCAGCAACCGAAGGATCGCATAGGCGAGCGTGGATTTGCCGCTTCCGCTCTCGCCGATAAGGCTCGTTACTTCACCGCGCCGCACGGAGAGATCGACGCCATCGAGGGCGGTATGAAATTGCCTGGGATGAAAGATGCGCAACATCGAGGGATCCCTGATCGGGAATGCCTTGCGAGGGCTCGCCACCTCGAGCAGCGAATCCGACACCAATTGTAATCTCCGAGACGTGCAGCTTGTTGGCTGCGGCGAGGCAGGCCACGTGATGCCCTCGACCGACCTCTCCAAGTTGGGGACTTTCCTCGCGGCAGCGTCCGAATGCGATCGCACAGCGTGCAGCGACGAGCAGCCGACAATCGGCGCCCCTGACGCTGGCGCCTGACCCGGGATCGATGCGAGAGGCGCGCCTCAATGCCGGCAAAGCAGCAAGATTCCGCGTCTCGCGCGGTCGATTGGCCGGTTCGATCGCCGGCGATCTTCACAGTGCGGACTTGTCGTTGTCGAAGACGCCCAGAGGCGCGATCCTGCCTCAAAATCACTCGGTCGATCATTTTGTCGCCAAGGCCGATGACATACCGCGGAACGAAAAACTACTTTCCGCTCGCATGCATTGAGTAGACCCGGCTCATGGAGGCGTTGGGCGTTGCTGACGGCGCAGCAGATCAACATTTGGCGAAGGTAGGGAAATGGCCCTAGGACCAATTTACAGGACGCTTATTCCGAAAGAAAACCGTCAACCGAAAATGGGCTCTTTTGCCTTCTTTAGCCCCAGCCGCACGAACTCATGCATACCTTCTGTGCACAACCGCTCATCAACCAATTTCAGGTAGGCATCTAGGTCAAGGAAGTGCCCGATAGTCTCCCGTGTGGTGGTGTACTCCCGTCCGTAGAACATCAGCGTCAGCGCATCAACCGCCTTTGGATCAGCTAGGAAGTCCAAGAGCCGGACACGGCAATCCTCATCCCATACGCCGGCGCTGATCATCGTATACGCGGGATTTAGTGACCAAAGACCCCATACGAAACGCCCCGAGAGATGCTGTTTCCGGTGTCGCGCAGCGAGATTACGGGCGATTGCTTCCGTCTCCAGCCCGTCAAGGAACACCCAATCCCGATCGCTTGCTTTATGGCTGAAGAGGCCGTGGTGAAATATGTGCGTGCGCAGCAACGATGCCGAAAGCTCGACTTCCCCTTCCCGCACCAACTTGAGGAACAAGTCACGTGCCGCTGCGCCGGCGATCTTGAAGAAGATCGCGGCGAATAGGCGCACGACCTCATGCATCGGCGAATAGGCCGTGAGGTACTTGGTGTCTGGCTTCTTCACGAAGGCCGTCACGCCGCGCCAGAAGGGTTCCTGGGCGGTCTGGACGAGCTCATCGCTCATGTCTTCCAGTTTGGCGATAAAGTTGCCGATGCGATCCTGCTTATACGCTGTGTTCAGAAATCCCGTGACCTCTTCTAGCCACTGACCAAAAAGCCGGAGAACCTGCTCGCGCGAAAAGTACCCCGGCACCAGATCGAGGCCCAGGGTGGTCAGCAGCGGTCTCATCTTGCAGATCGATACACCTTGCCGCCGGTTATATCGCCGACCGGCGCGATCGTCGGACAGGCGAGGAAATAAAAATTCCAACAAACGGCGGACGTCGTCGCCGCCCTCGCGCTCTGGATTGATGCGATCGAGCAAAACCTCGCGGCTCGGCTGCCCGTTGCCAACGCGGGCAACGATCTCGTTCATCGAGGTGGGATCGTCGGCGACCAAGTCGGGATCGCGTTTGAGCTGTTCGACTGTCAGTGGCGCTTTCGCGAGGAGGGCGGAGAACCCCAGTAAATCGATCCAATCGACCTCGCCGGTCAGCATGCGCAGCAAGATGCTGAACGTACCAATCAGCCGCTTCGCATCACGGGGCGTCCCGATCAGTCGTGGCACCAGCAAGCGGCGTAGCTCCGTATAGCGCTCGATGCTGTCGCGACACGCTGGGATCAGGCCTTCCTCGCACAGCGGGTCCAAGTCGGCTTCGATGAGCCGCCAGATCTCATCGTCCATGTCCGTCACCGGCTCATGCTCGAAGAGTGACTCAGTTACCGGTGATCCTCCGTTCCGCCAACGCCAGCTTTTCGTGATCGTTGTCTGTTTCCATAAGGTGGCCGTAACAATCAAAAGTCATGGTGATACTGGCGTGACCCATCCACGACTGAATCTTCTTGGGCGGGAACTCCTGGTCGATCAGCCACGACGCGTAGAAGTGTCTCAAGGCGTGCAGCCCGTATTTGTGGTGCCCGGTATCGTCCACGATCCCCAACCGCCTTTGCAGCGGATAGAAATACAAATTGCAGATGTTACTGTGCAGCATGACCGTGCCGACCGTGGTCGGAAACACCAGACCAAGCTCGCTCTTCGGGCACCTGAGTTTCCACTCGCGCAGCGCATTCAGTGCCATTGGCGGCAGCGGTACGTCACGGTTCCCCGCCTGCGACTTAGGGTCACCGATGGTACCCCAGCGGTCCGCCCGCTGGCGGATGTGGATCACCTTCTTGTCGACCTCGACATCGCACCAGCGCAGCCCGCGCAGTTCGGAACTCCGCAACCCGGTAAAGACCGCCGTCACAAAAAACGGTCGCCAGCGGTCATTGGCGTTGGCGAGGATCGTATTGATCTCGGCGATGGTCGGGATGTCCTTGCCGATCTCTACCTTGTCGTGGGTGCGGCTGCTTTGCTCAACGGTAACATCGGTGGCGTTGTTGTGCGCGACCAAGCCGGACTCGGTTGCCCGCTTCAAAATCCCTTTCAGGGCGATCAGCACCTTTCTGGTGATGGCGACGCTGGTGCCCTGTTCCAGGAGCCTGTCGCGGAACCCGGCGATCACCGGGACGGTCAGCTTCGAGAGCTTGTACCGTCCGATCAGCGGCAGGATGTGATGCTCAACGTAACCCTGATAGTTCCGCTTCGTCGCCCGCTCCCACGGTTTGGAGCGCGGCGCGTTGAGCCACAGCTTGGCCGCTTCGGCCAGGGTCACCGAAGCCGTGTTCGCGGTATGGATTCCGAGCTTGAGTTCCGTGCGAATGTCGGTCAGCCGGGCATCCGCATCCTTCTTCTTGTAGAAACTCTCAAACCGCCTAGCACCGGCGCTGTCAACGTAATCGACCAGCCATGTAACTTTCTCGGTTCCGTCCGCACGGGTGCGGGTTCTTTTCCTGACGATAGCCATGTTCTCCGGGTTCCTTCCGAATGTTCCCGCCTGGGAACACCCTATATGTAGTCGTAACCCAGTCGGAACCCAAGTACCTTGTTGTCACGTAACATATTCATTTGTCTAGCCAAGCATCTTCAAATCGCCAGCCGTTGAAGATGCTGTTGACCATCAGCGTCTCGTTTTTCACGTCCTTCTGCCAGCAGGTGGCGGTGCGGTTGAACATGATCGTCGGCCGCGCCGCGTCGAGCTGGAGCTGTTTGTCGATCTCCCAGACCAGCTGACGGCGCTTGTCGGGATCGGCCGTCGCCGATTGCTCTTCGAATTTCTTGCCGAGTTCCGGGTTGCAGTAGTCGCTGTAGTTGCGGGTCGAGCCGCAGGCGTAGTTTTCGAAGAATTGCTGATCGGGGTCGTCGACCGCATTGCCAGTGATGTTAAGCCCGACCTGGTAGTCCTTGCGGGCGACCTTGGGGAACCAGTTAGCGGTCTCGATCGGTTCCAGTTCGCCGTCGATGTAGATCGTCTTGAGCTGGTCGATGAGGATCACCGCTGGGTCGCGATAAGCGGCGATGTTGCGCGTCGACACCTTGAGCGGCAGGTGCTTGTCGGGGCCGTAGCCGGCCTTTTCCATCAGCGCGCGCGCCTCGGCCCGGTTCTTTTCGACATCGGGCCCGTAGCCGGGCAACGTCGCCAACTGGTCCGGCGGCAGCCCCCAGACCCCCTCGGGCGGCGGCTGCAGCGCGCCGGCCGCGTCACCCTGACCCTCGCCGAGGATCTGGATAAAGCTCTTGCGGTCAAGCGCCAGCATCACCGCGCGGCGGATATCGGCATTGTCGAACGGCGGCTTTGTTCGGTTGAGCAGCAGGTTGGTGGTATTGTTGTTGGGCACGATCTCGCAGATCGCGGTCGGGTCCTGGTTCTTGATGTCCTTCATCAGCGGCACCGTCACCTCGGTGGTGAAGGTCATGTCGAACTTGCCGGCGATAAAGCCGAGGATCGCGGTCGAGCGGTTGGTGACGATGGTGAACTCGATGCCGTCGAGATAGGGCAGGCCGGGTTTCCAGTAATCCGGGTTCTTCACCAATTTGATCGACTCGTTGGGCTTGAACTCGACAAATTTGAACGGACCGGTGCCGATCGGGTGCTGCCGCATCTGCGCCGGGGGAATGTGGCAGGGGTAGATCGGCGAATAGCCCGAGGCGAGGAGCGTCAGTAAGGCGGGTTGCGGACGCTTGAGATGGAAAACGGCCTGGTCGTCGCCACTGGTGGTGACCTCGTTCAGGTTGCCGTACCACGACAGACGCGGATTAACCCGCAGCTTGGCCTCGGCCTTGCCCTGCAGCAGGTCGAAGGTGCATTTCACATCGGCGGCGGTGAAGGGCCTGCCGTCATGCCATTTGACGCCGTGGCGCAGCTTGAAGGTCAGTTCGGTGCCGTCGGCGTTCCACGACCAGCTTTCCGCGAGGTCGGGGACGATCGATTTCAGGCTGTTTTGCGCGACGTGCTGGTCGAACACGACCAGGTTGTTGAAGACGCTCATCACCGGCATCACAGTCGAGATCGTCGCTTCTTCGAGGATCGACATGCTCGCCGGGCTGTCGCGGTGATAGACGCGCAGCACGCCGCCCGATTTCTGTGCTGACACGGGACCGGCGAGAGAAAGCACAACCGCGGCAGCGGCCAGCAACTTGACCAAGATGCGCATGAACCTCTCCCCAAACAGGCGGAATTGACGGCGGCGGCTACGACGCTGTCAACCGGCGGCGGGGCAGGGGTGTCGCGCGTTTTCCGGCGGCTTGCTTTCAGGCCGATATCGAAGGGATTATTGATTGAAGTATAATAATCTCAGCTTGATATGCCTTCTCTGGAACCAGACCTGCCCTTTGAGTTTGTGGTTTGGGGAACCGCAATCAGCCTCCAAGGTTCTTCCCGTTCCAAAGACGACTGGAAAAGGGCCATACAGGCGTCGGCCCGGTCGGCATTACCGGAAGGCTCGTGGCTTCTCACTGACAATCTGGCGGTAACGATCTTCATTTTTCCAGGTGCGATTATGCAGGGCGATGTCGATAACCGCGTCAAGCCGATCCTCGACGCCATGACCAAATGCGTCTACAGCAACGATGAACTTATCGAGCGTGTAGTGGTTCAAAAATTTGAGCCAGGACGGATTTTCGCCTTTCAGAACCCGACAGCGGTTCTGTTAACGGCGTTGGAGGCAGATGAGCCAGTGGTCTACATTCGGATTACCGACCGCGTGCATGAGGAGCTGATGTAATGATCTCTGCTTCGCTGGGCGAGCGTGCGGTGCTTGACGAATTAGAGCCGAGCTGGCGTAAGCGTGGCTACACGCTCATTCGCCAACCCTCACAGGATCAGTTGCCCGGTTTTCTCAAAGGCTTCCGCCCCGACGCGATAGCGGTCGGAGCAAAGCCTGGACTAGTCATAGAGGTTGTGCAAACTCAGAGCGGGTCAAGTGAAACCAAAATCAGGCAGCTCAGAGGTCTTTTCAAGGACAACAGTGATTGGCGCCTTGAGGTTGTCTATCTTTCACAAGACGGCGTACCTCTAAAGACAGTGACATCGGACGACATTCAAGAAACCTTGGAAAAGGTTCGGCTGGTGGCGGAAAGTGAGCCAAGAGCGGCGCTTTTGATGTCATGGGCGACACTTGAGGCCATTGCCAGGAAATTAGAACCCGAATTGGCCTCCCGCAGTCTCTCGCCGCGTTCGCTTGTCGACGTGCTTGTTTCAAATGGCCATCTACCGCAGTCGGAAACCGCCAAGTTGCGGCGGCTTGGGGATGCGCGGAACGCCCTCGCGCATGGCCAGATCAATAACTCGCCCAAATCGGCCGATATCCAGTACTTGATCGACCTCGCGGAAGAATTGGTAGCCTGAGACCTTGCCGGCGAGATCGTCAAACTCCTGCTTCTACCCTGTGACATTCGTACGCCCGCCGTCCTTGACGATAGGTCGAGGGAAGGGCGAAAGTTGCGGTCAGCCCACAGAATGTTCGCGACCACGCCTTTCCGCAATCGGAGGAAACCTATCGTGAGTGTCGGATCCTTGCCGCTGTCCGGCTACACCGTCCTCGACCTGACCCATGCCCGGGCGGGACCGACGGCGGTGCGCCAGTTCGCCGATTGGGGCGCCAATGTCATCAAGATCGAGCCGCCGGGCGGTCCCGGCACCGACATCACCGGCTCGCGCCGCGAGGGGTTCGACTTCCAGAACCTGCACCGCAACAAGCGCAGCCTGGCGATCAATCTGAAGACCAAGGAAGGTCTTGCGATCTTTATGAAGCTGGCGGCGAAGGCCGATGTCATCGTCGAGAATTTCCGCTCGACCGTGAAGCACCGGCTCGGCGTCGATTACGAGTCGGTCAAGAAGATCAACCCGCGCATCGTCTACGGCAGCATCTCCGGCTTTGGCCAGACGGGGCCTTACGCCAAGCGGCCCGGCGTCGACCAGATCGCCCAGGGCATGGGCGGGCTCATGTCGATCACCGGCTTCCCCGGCCAGGGACCGGTGCGGGTCGGCATCCCGATCGACGATCTGTGCGCCGGGCTGCTGCTGGCGCAGGCGATGATGATGGCGCTCATCGAGCGCGAGAAGACCGGCGCGGGGCAATGGGTCCACACCTCGCTGCTCGAAGCGCAGATTTTCATGCTCGACTTCCAGGGTTCGCGCTGGCTGCAGGCCGGCGAGGTGGCCAAGCAGGCCGGCAACGACCACCCCACTGGCATCCCGACCGGGCTGTTCCCGACCTCGGATGGGCAGATCAACATCGCGGCCTCGGGCGACAATCTCTACAAGAGGTTCTGCGAGGCGGCCGAGGTGCCGCATCTGCTGACCGACCCGGATTATGCGACCGGACCGCAGCGCTCGAAGAACCGCAAGAAGCTCAACGAGATCCTCAGCGAGGTCACCAAGACGAAGCCGAGCGCCTACTGGATCGAGCTGTTGAACGAGGTCGGCGTGCCGTGCGGCCCGCTCTATACGATCGACCAGACCTTCAACGACCCACAGGTGCAGCATCTCGAAATGGCGCGGCCGATGGACCATCCGCGGCTCGGCGAACTCCAGGTGGTCGGCCAGGCGATCAACATGATGAGAACGCCCGAGCCGGCGCGGATGCGTCTGCCGACCCCCGATAACGGCCAGCACAACGACGAAATCCTGCGCGAGCTCGGCTACAATCAGGCCGAAATCGCCGGGTTGCGCGAGGCGGGCGTATTCGCCGCCGCTTAACCGCCCTTCTCATCGTCATCCCCGGGCTTGTCCCGGGGATCCACGTGGATGGCCGGGACAAGCCCGGCCATGACGAACAGGAAGAACCCTAACCAGGAAAGATCAGTAGCATGCTCGACCAGCCCCTCGTTTCCTCCAAGATGCTTTTTGAGAAAGACGGCGGCATCGGCCGGATCATCTTCAACAACCCGGCGCGGCATAACGCGGTCTCGCTCGATATGTGGCAGGCGGTGGCGCAGATCATGGAGGATTTCGAGAACGACCCCGATGTCCGGGTGATCGTGCTGTCGGGCGCCGGCGGCAAGGCGTTCGTCTCGGGCGCCGATATCTCCGAGTTCAAGGAAAAGCGCGCGACCGCCGAGGCGGCGGAGGAATATTCGCGCGTCTCCGAAAGCGCCCGGCTGGCGCTGCAGAACACGCTGAAGCCGACGATCGCGATGGTCCGCGGCTATTGCATCGGCGGCGGCATGGCGACAGCGCTGGCCTGCGACATCCGCGTCGCAGCAGAGGGGTCGAAATTCGGTATCCCCGCGGCGAAGCTCGGCCTCGGCTATGCCTATGACGGGATCAAGAAGCTGATCGACATCGTCGGGCCGGCCTATGCCCGCGAAATTTTCTACACCGGACGCCAGTTCACCACCGACGAGGCGCTGCGCATGGGCCTCGTCAACCAGGTCGTGCCGAGCGACGAACTGGAGACGACGGTCGACAACATGGCGAAGACCATCGCCGGCAACGCGCCGCTCACCGTCCGTGCGGTCAAGCAGATCGTCCGCGAGGCGCTCAAGGACGAAAGCAAGCGCGACATGGAGCTGTGCAAGCGCGTCGTCACCGAATGCTTCGCCAGCGAGGACTACACCGAAGGCCGCACCGCCTTCATGGAAAAGCGCCGCCCGGTGTTCAAGGGACGGTAACCGCTACCCCCACCCCGACCCTCCCCCGCTTGCGGGGGAGGGGGAATGATATGCTCCGGCGCTCTCCCTCCCCCGCAAGCGGGGGAGGGTTGGGGTGGGGGTTGATCGCGAAAGGTCGCAGCCATGAAACTTCCCCGCCACGGGCGCTACGATTATGCGCCGATCCACCAGCGGCCGGTTTATGACTGGCCGGAGGGCAAGCGGCTCGCGGTCTTTTTCTGCAACAACATCGAGTTCTTCGCGTTTCGCGCCGGGCTCGGCAGCGATTCGACCGGCGCGCCGAGTGACCAGAACCAGCGCAATTACGCCTGGCGCGATTACGGCAACCGGGTGGGGATCTGGTACTACTTCGACCTGCTCGACGAATTCGGGCTGCCCGGCGCGCACAACGTCAACTCGGCGGTGTTGGAGGAATGCCCGGCGATCGTCGAGCGGATGAATGCGCGCGGCGACGAGTATGTCGGCCACGGCCGCACCAATTCCGAGCGCCAGGATGTGCTGTGGGAGGAAGATGAGGCGCGGCTGATCGCCGAGTGCACCGAGGTCGTGACCCGGCTTTCCGGCAAGCCGCCAACCGGCTGGCTCGGCCCGTATCTGGCGCAGACCGGGGTGACGCTCGACCTGCTCAAGGAGGCCGGCTACCGCTATTGCATGGACTGGGCGCTCGACGACCAGCCGATCTGGATGACGACGCGCGCCGGCCCCATCCTCTCGGTGCCGTACCCGATCGAGCTCAACGACTCGCCGAGCCTCGTTTTCCGCCGCCATACCGGACGGATGTTCGAGGAAATGCTGATCGACCAGTTCGACGAGATGCTTGAGCAGTCGCGCAAATACCCGCTGGTCTATTCGGTGGCGCTGCACCCGTTCATCATCGGCCAGCCGTTCCGCCTGCGGGCGCTGCGCCGCGCGCTCAAGCACATCATGGAACACCAGGACGCGCTGTGGATCACCACGCCGGGCGAGATCGCGCGCTATTGCGAAGGTTTGCCGAAAGGTATTGTGCCGGGATCGTAACGAGAAAAAAACGCAAGGGACGCGGCGGGCGATGGCGGCGGCATTTCAATTGCACCCATCCCGGCGAAGGCCGGGACCCATATCTCCGCTCGCTCGAACGGCTGAAGCATGGGCCCCGGCCTTCGCCGGGGTGGTGTTGGAGCGGGTGATGAAACTTCCGCAGCACGGCCGCTACGACTATGTGCCGATCCACCAGCGGCCGGTCTATGACTGGCCGGAGGGCAAGCGGCTCGCGGTCTTCTTCTGCAACAATATCGAACATTTCGCATTCCGCGCCGGGGTTGGGCCGGATTCGACCGGCGAGGGCCAGGCGCAGAACCAGCGCAACCATGCCTGGCGCGATTACGGCAACCGGGTCGGGCTCTGGTACTACTTCGACCTGCTCGACGAGTTCGGCCTGCCGGGCGCGCACAACGTCAATTCCTCGGTGCTGGAAGCGTGTCCGGCGATCGTCGAGCGGATGAATGCCCGCGGCGACGAATATGTCGGCCACGGCCGTACCAACTCCGAACGCCAAGCCGAATTGTGGGAAGAGGACGAGGCGCGGCTCATCGCCGAAGCGACCGAGGTGGTGACGCGGCTTTCGGGCAAGCCGCCCGAGGGTTGGCTGGGGCCGGGGCTGTCGCAGAGCGGCGTGACGCTCGACCTGCTCAAGGAAGCCGGATACCGCTATGTGATGGACTGGCCGGTGGACGACCAGCCGATCTGGATGAGGACGCGCGCCGGGCCGATCCTCACCGTGCCGTATCCGGTCGAGCTCAACGACATGTCGAGCCTCATCGGCCGGCGCCATACGGCGCAGGAATTCGAGACGATGATGATCGACCAGTTCGATGAGATGTTCGAGCAGTCGCGGAAATATCCACTGGTGTATTCGGTGGCGCTGCACCCGTTCATCATCAGCCAGCCCTACCGCCTGCACGCCTTTCGCCGCGCGGTCAGCCATATCCTGCAACACCGCGACGCCCTGTGGATCACCACGCCGGGCGAGATCGCCCGCTATTGCGCGGGTTTGCCCAAGGGCGTTGTGCCGGGATCCTAGAAGCAGAGAAAGAGAACGCTTCAGCGTCCTTTGCGCTGAGGTGTTTTTTATCTCGTTGCCGGCACCCAGTTGTTGCGGCGGGCGACTTCGGCGACGACGCGGGCGATCTCGACGCCGACCCGTGTGGCATCAGCGTTGACCCCGGTTTCACGTCCAGTCGCGGCCCCTTGCGGCGGAGCGGGTGGCGCACTGCGGGAATCGACGGCAAATCGCTGCACCAGCTGCGTCGTGCCGTTCGTCAGCGTCGCCTTGATCTCCACGTCGGCGATGACCGCGCTGTGCTCGTTCCCGACCCGCCGCCGGGCGCCCTCGTCGACGGCCCGGAACGTGCCGCTGACGATCAAGGCGCGATAGCCGGAACTGGCGGGTGCGGTCGCGCTGGTCGCATCGTAGCCGCGCGACCGCAGCCGCTCGACGATCGTGTCGGTAACGAGGAAAGCGACCGCCCGGCCGACCGAGGCGCCGCGTTGCTGTCTTGGCACGCCCGTTTCGCCGCGGTAAAGCGAGAAGCCGAAGCTCGGGTCGAGATGCACGGCGCCCTCGGGCACGACAAAGTCGGAAACGACGATAAAGTCCGACGGCCCGCTCGGACCGCTGATGCCCTCGACGCAGCCGGCCAGCGTGAGCAGCAAAAGACCCGCGAAAACTCGCACCATCCGCGTCAGCAACCCGATCAAGCCTCGCCGATGGCGGCGTAGACCGCGCGTTCGAAATCGCCGAGCACGCCCAAGGTCGCCGGATCGGCAAAGGGCAGTATCTGCGTCATGACCACTCCGGCGACCCGGGTCGCCGGATCGAGCCAGTAATAAGTGTTGAAGATCCCCGCCCAGGTAAGGCTTCCGGCGCCGCGCCCGTGCGGGCCAGGTTCCGGCGTCAGCATATAGCCGAGGCCCCAGCGCACCGGCTGGCCGGGAAACAGGTCGACGTCGTTGGTCATGTGCGGCCAGTTGGCCTTGAGCACGCCGGCCGGCAGCGCGCCGATATGGTTCTCGCCCATCAGCGCAACCGTCTCGGGCTTGAGAATTCTGGCGCCGTTGAGCTCGCCGCCCTGCAGCAGCATCTGAAGAAACGACAGATAATCGCCCGCGGTCGAATACAATCCGCCACCGCCAGCAAGAAACTCACGCTCAGTCGGCACCTCGAATGATTGCGGTGTCAGCGAGCCGTCGTCGGCACGCTGATGCACCGTCGCTTGGCGGCCGCGCTGCTCCGGCGACACCGCGAACCCGGTGTCCTTCATGCCGAGCGGGCCGGTGATGTGCTCGGCGAAGTACGCGTCGAGTTTCTGCCCGCTGATTTCCTCGACGAGCCGGCCGACCCAGTCGATGTTGATGCCGTATTCCCAGTGTTCGCCGGGGTCGAACATCAGCGGCATGCGCAGCGCCACCAGTTTGCCGGTCGCCATTTGCGGCATGCCGAGCGCCGCGACGGCGCGTTCGAGGTCCGGGTTCCACTGCTCGTAGCAGAACCCGGCGGTGTGGGTCATCAGATGCTTCAGGGTGATGGACCGTTTCGCCGGACGCAGGATCGGCTTTCCCCGCGAGTCGAACCCATCGAGCACTTGCGGGTGGGCGAGACCCGGGTCGATCGCCGGCACAGGCGCGTCGAGCGACAGTTTTCCTTGCTCGACGAGCTGCATCGCCGCGACGCAGGTGATCGCCTTGGTCATCGATGCGATACGGAACACGGTGTCCGGCGTCATCGGATCGCTGCCGCCGAGGCGCCGTAGACCGAACGCGCCCGCATAGCACGGGCCATCGGCGGTCGTCGCCATCGCCACGACGCCGGGCACGGTCCGGGCGTCGACAGCCCGTTTCAGGGTGTCGTCGATGCTCATGCGTTCTCCAAACCCCTCTCCCGCAAGCGGGAGAGGGGTTAGTAAAATCAACAGGCTCACGGCCGGTTTTCGATATTGCCGCTGCGCTGGGGGATACCGGTCTGCTCGTAGCAGACCTTGGCCAGCGCGGCGACGCCCTCGCGAATTTCTTCCTTCGACGTCAGCGCGAAGCAGAGGCGCAGCCGCGACTTCGAATCGGCGCCCTCGACCGCCCATTCCGGGCCGGGGTTGAGCGCGATGCCGGCATCGGCGGCCGGCTTCACCAGCTTCATGATGTCGACTTCATCGGGCAGCTTCATCCACAGGAAGATGCCGCCTTTCGGGACCCACGGCTCGACCGCGGTGCCGAATTCGCGCTCGACGGCTTCGACCATCGTGTCGAGCTTTTCCTTCAAGGTCTCGGACAGCTCGTCGACATGCTCGCCGAAATTCTGCGAGAAATATTCGGCGACGACCATCTGTTCGAGCGCGCCGCAGCCGCTGTCGCTGCGGCAGGCGATCATCCGGCTCATAAGGCCCCAATCGGCGATGCAGTAGCCGAGCCGCAGCGCCGGCGACAGCGTCTTCGAGAACGAGCCGAGATGCACCACATGATCGCGGTCGAGCGAGTAGATCGCCGGCGGCGCCTTGGTGCCGCCCCATATCAGGTCGGCGTAGCATTCGTCCTCGAAGATCAGCACGCCATATTTTTTCGCGACGGCGAGCAGCTGCTGCCGGCGTTCGAGCGGCATGATGCTGCCGGTCGGGTTCTGGATGGTCGGGATGGTGTAGATGTATTTCGGGGTGACGCCCTTGCCCTTGAGATCGGCGAGGATGTTGTCGAGCGCGTCGATCTTGATGCCGTCCTCGTCGAGCGGCGCGCCGACGATCTTCTGCCCTTCGCGCTTCAGCTTGTTGATCGCGCCGCCGTAGGAGAATTCCTCGAGGATCACGGTGTCGCCTGGCTCCAGCATCACGGCGTTGATCAAGTCGATCCCCTGGCCCGAGCCGGCGAGGACCAGCACATCGTCGGCCGCGCAGTCGATGCCGCGCAGCTTGGCCTTCTGCGCGACGAACTGGCGTAGACCGAGATAGCCCTGGTTGCCCTGCGCGGCGGTGTACATCGCGAGGTTGGGGCCTTCCCGGCGCAATGCCGAGGTTGCCGCCTCGATCAGCCCTTCGACCGGGATCAGGGTTGGGTCGTTATGCCCGCCGATGAAATTGTATTTGGGATAGCCGGCGAAGCGCACCGCCGGCGCCGGCACGCTCTTCGCGAACAGGTTGGTATAGGCAAAGCCGCTCATCGTTTCCGTCCCCTTCGATACCCGTAATCTCGATCGTTACCCTTCGGCCGCCGCCGGCGCGGCGCCGAGGCGCGTGCCGCCGTAGCGGCCGTACCAGATCGGCTCCCACCACCAGCGATTGTCGAGATACCAGCGCACCGTCTTGCGCAGTCCGGTATCAAAGCTCTCCTCGGGCACCCAGCCGAGATCGCGGCGCAGCCTGGCGGCGTCCATCGCGTAACGCTTATCGTGCGCCGGACGGTCGGTCACGAAGGTGATCAGGTCGGCATGCGGCCGGTGCGGCGAATCGGGCAGCATCTCGTCGAGCAGGGCGCAGATTTGCGTCACCACGTCGATATTCTTGCGCTCGCCGTCGCAGCCGATGTTGTAGCTGCTGCCGGGCTTCGCTTGCGTCAGGATCGTGTAGAGCGCGCGGGCGTGATCCTCGACATAGAGCCAGTCGCGCACATTGTCGCCCTTGCCGTAGACCGGAATCGCTTCGCCGTGCATCGCCTTGAGGATGCACAGCGGCATGAGCTTTTCCGGGAAGTGGAACGGGCCGTAATTGTTCGAGCAATTGCTGATTACCGCCGGCAGGCCGAAAGTCTCGTGCCAGGCACGCACCAGATGGTCGGAGGCCGCCTTTGACGCCGAATAGGGCGAGTTCGGCTTGTAGCGGCTGGTTTCGTGAAACTTGCCGCGGGCGCCGAGCGAGCCGAACACCTCGTCGGTCGAGACGTGATGGAAACGGAATTTCTTTGCCCGCGCCGGCGGCAGCTTGCGCCAATGATCGAGCGCCGCTTCCAGCATCGAATAGGTGCCGTCGATATTGGTCTTGATGAACTCGCCCGGTCCGTCGATCGAGCGGTCGACATGCGATTCGGCCGCGAGATGCAGCACCGCATCCGGTGAAAACTCCGCGATCAGGCGCGCCATCGCCGCACGGTCGCAGATATCGGCTTTTTCGAAGCGGTAATTCGGGTGGTTTTCGATCGGCCGCAGCGAGGCGGGATTGGCGGCGTAGGTCAGCTTGTCGACATTGAGCACCGTCGCCCGGCGCTCGGCGACGAAGAGCCGGCATACCGCCGAGCCGATAAACCCGGCGCCTCCAGTCACCAACACCTTCATCGCTTCGTCGCCCTTCGGCCGCGCTGTCGTAGGCCAACAAAATTAGGCGGAGGGCGCCGCCGGGGCAACCATCGACGCCAAGCGCTGTGTCGCAGGTCGAGCTGCACGGCCGATTGTGCGTCCTTCGAGACGCGCCTGACGGCGCTCCTCAGGATGAGGATTTTTCTCTATGGCATTCTCTTACCGTCCTCATCCTGAGGAGGCGCAACGCGCCGTCTCGAAGGACGCAAGGGCATATGTCCGAGGTGACGCCGTTGTCGCTCGTGCTGCCGAGGCATAGCATCATGCGAGGTTAGTCGAGGGTGCCGCGATGGACGAGATGCAGGGCCGCAGCGTGATCGTCACCGGCGGCGCTTCGGGAATCGGCCGCGCGACGGTGCTGTTGCTGGTGCGCGAAGGGGCGCGGGTCTTTATCGGCGATATCGACGAGGCAGGCGGCCAGGAGACTGCCGCGGCGACAAGCGGCGCGGCGGAGTTTCTGCCGCTCGATCTTGCCGATCCGGCCTCGATCGAGGCATTCGCGACCGCGGTCCATACCCGAGCGGGCCACGTTGATGGCCTGGTCAACGGTGCCGGCTGGGATCGCATCCAGCCGTTTATCGAGAACCCGCCGGAAATGTGGGATTCGCTGATCGCGATCAACCTGATGGGCGCGATCCGGCTGACCCGTGCCGTGTTGCCGCCGATGATCGAGGCGCAAGCCGGCAAGATCGTCAACATTTCGAGCGATGCCGGCCGCGTCGGCAGCACCGGCGAGACGGTCTACGCCGCGGCGAAAGGGGGCCTCATCGCTTTCACCAAGTCGCTGGCGCGCGAGATGGCGCGCCACAAGCTTAATGTGAACTGCGTCTGCCCCGGCCCGACCGACACGCCGCTGTTCCGCCGCCAGCCCGAGCGCATGCAGGATGCGTTGACGCGAGCGATTCCCTTCCGCCGCGTCGCCCAGCCGGAGGATATCGCCGAGGCGGTGATGTTTTTCCTTGGTCCGCGCTCCGATTACATCACCGGACAGGTGTTGAGTGTCAGCGGCGGATTGACGATGGTGGGATGAGCCACGATCTTCACGGCAGGGCGTGCTGCGTGCACGGAAAAGAGAAGGGAGTGGCGATGTCGGGGTTTCGCGTGTCGGTGTTGGTCGCGGCGCTTCTCTTGGGGTCCGCCGACGGCGTGCTGGCCCAGTCCGGAGGCAACGAGACGCCCCAGCAAAACGTGCGGGCGAGCCAGCAATACCAGCAGCTGACTTGCAGCAATCCTTCCTTCCGCGCCAATCGCATCGCCAAGGAATGCGGGCCGCTGCAAGGCTCGCAGTTCTATGATTCCTGCGTCGCCTCGTTTAGTTGCGACAAGCAGCCCAGCGCCTCGAACTGGCGCAACGCGCCCCCTTCCGAAACCGTCAAATAGGAGCCGTCCGATGGCGAACCCCGCACCCGGTTGGGTCAAGAAGCCCGAGCATCGCGTCGATCTCCACCCCGACAAGAGCCATGTGCGCGTGATGTTCGGCGGCAAGGTGATCGCCGACAGCACCGACGCGCTGCGCGTCGAGGAGACCGGGCACGGGCCGGTCTACTACATTCCGGCCAAGGACATGGCGCTCGACCTGATGCAAAAGACCGAGCACACGACCTACTGCCCGTTCAAGGGGACGGCGTCGTACTGGACGATCAACGCCGGCGGCAAGAGCGCGGAGAACGCCATCTGGGGCTACGAGACGCCCTATGACGAGACGACTAAGCTCGCCGGCCACTATGCGTTCTACGGCAACCGGGTAGACTCGATCGATATCAGCTAAGCTGTTGGACCGGCGATCGCCGAGGCATCGACGCAGCGATAGGGGGCTGACATGGACGCGTTGACGCAGAACTGGATCGTCCGCAAGCCGCCGGTGGCATCGCAGCGCGGCATCGTCGCTTCGCAGAACGGCGTAGCGGCGAAGGTGGGGGCGGAGATCCTCTCCGCTGGCGGCAGCGCGGTCGATGCCGTGGTTGCCACCGCCTTTGCGCTGTCGGTGCGCGAGCCGTGGAATAGCGGGCTCGGCGGCATCGGTTTCATGGTGGTCCACCCGGCTGGCGGGACGCGCGCCGAGGTCGTCGATTTTGGCCCCATCGCTCCGGCGGGCCTCGATCCCGCGCTGTTCCCGCTGACCGACGAAACGCGCACCGAGCTCTTCACCTGGGCAAGCGTCGTCGACGATCGCAACATCCACGGCCCGCTGTCGTTCATGATCCCGTCTGCGGTGCGCGGCTATGCGCGGGCCGTCGAGCGGTTTGGGCGCCTGCCGTGGCGCGATCTGGTGGCGCCTGCCATCGCGTTGGCGAAAGAGGGACTGCCGGTCGACTGGTTCGTGACGCTGAAAGTTGCGAATGTCGCGATCGATCTGCGCCGCTACGACGAAAGCCGCCGTATCTATCTGCCCGACGATTTGCCGCCGGTGGCGCCGGCCAATGGCGCACCGCCGCGGCTTCTGCAAGGCGGGCTGGCCGATACGCTGGCGCGGCTCGCGGAGGAGGGGCCCGAGGACCTCTATACCGGCGACATCGCCGCCGCGATCGTCGCCGACACCAAGGCGGCGGGCGGCGTGCTGTCGGCGGAGGATTTGGCCAATTGCCGGCCGCGCATCGTCCCGACGCTCGACATTCCCTATCGCAACTTCACCTTCCAGGCGGCGCGCGGCCTCAGCGCGGCGCCGACCTTGGCGAACGTGCTCGACCGGCTGGCCGGCAAGAGCTTCGCGAAGCGGCCGGATGCCGCCTATTTCGAAGCGGTGGTCGAGGCCTTGCAGCAGGCCTACGTGGCGCGGCTGGAAGAGCTCGGCGATACCGAACCGCCGGCCGAGAGCTGCACGACGCACATCACCGCCGTCGACCGGGAGGGCGGCATCGCCGCGCTCACCACGACGCTGCTGTCGAGCTTTGGCAGCCGCTATGTGCTGCCGCAGACCGGCATCCTGATGAATAACGGCGTGATGTGGTTTGATCCGACGCCGGGCCAGCCGAATTCGATCGGCCCAGGCAAGCGGGCGCTGACCAATATGTGCCCGCTGGTCGTGGCGCGCGACGGCCGGCCGCGCTTCGGTGTCGGCGCCTCGGGTGGGCGCCGTATCCTGGCTTCAGTGCTGCAGATGGCGAGTTTTGTGGTCGATTTCGGCATGAGCCCGGAGGAAGCCGCGCATCACCCGCGTATCGATGTCAGCGGCGCCGACGGCTTGGCGATCGACCGGCGGCTGCCGGATGCGGTGATCGACCGGCTGTGCGATGTGCGGCGCGGCGCGCAGATCGTCGAGCACACCGTCTGGCCGCAGCAATTCTCTTGCCCCAACCTGGTGCTGCGTGGCGATGACGGCGTCAATCACGGCATCTCCGACGTCATGTCGCCTTGGTCGGCGGCGGTCGCCGAGCCGGAAAACAAATAGCCGCGGGGCGCCGCGTATCTATCGTTCGAGCCGCACCCCGATCCCGCGCTCGATGGCATGGCGATAAAGCGCGGCGGCGACCGCGAGGTCGCCCAGCACATGACCCGAGAAGACGAAGAACGTGCGTCCATGCGGCCTTTCCGCGTAGGTGCCGCCGGCCAGGGTGGCGAGGTCGGCGGCAAAATCCCGCGGCGCCTTGAGCCGTCCCTCGGCAACCAGAGCGCGGCTTTGCGCGATGTCGTCGGTGGCGACGACGGCAAATTCGCCGTAGCGCGACGGCAGCCACGACCGCCCGAGATCGACGCCCGCAGCAAAACCGTGCGGCGGCAGCAGCGCGGGGTCGAGAAACGCCGCCCATCCCGGATGCTCCGGAACAGTCGACACGGCGACATCGGCGCCGACGAGCACATCGTCCGGGCCGGAGGCGATCCGCACCTCCCATCCAGCGTCTTGCAACTCACGCACAAAAGCGTCGCGGCGCGCCGCACTACGCCCTAGCACCACGGCGCGCCGCAATCCCGGCAGCACCTGGCGCAGCAGCCGCGTATGGGCGCGCGCCTGGACGCCGCAGCCGATAAACGCCACCACCTCGCTGGCGGGATGCGCCAGGTGCTTGGCGGCGACCGCGGTCATCGCCGCGGTGCGCACGCCGGTGATCCAGCCGCCATCCATGAGGCAAAGCGGCAAGCCGGTGGCGATGTCGCTCAACACCACCAGTGAGCAGACGTTCGGCAGCCCGCGCGCCGGGTTGTCGGGGACGACGCCGAAAAACTTCATCCCGGCCAGCCCGTCGGCGGCGATCGTGCCGGGCATCGCGTGGAACGAATGACCGATCGCCACCGGAACCACCGCCTTTGGTCCCGGCCGCGCGGTGCCTTCGGCCTGTGCCGCGAACACGCGTTCGACCGCGTCGACCAGTTCGCCCGGCCCGAGACCGATGTCCTCGATCGCTCGGCTCGACAGGTACAACAGGCTTTCGGTCATATCCGGCATCGACAATCCCGCTCATAAAGCCAATGCAGCCTAAAGCAACTTTGCGCATAGTGCCGCGATGAATGACCTTCTCGACCCAGTCACGACGACGCCGGCGCCGGTTCGCGCGCGTGACGCCGCCTCGCTGATCCTGCTGCGCGGCGAGGGGCGCGATCTCGAACTGCTCGCCGGCCGGCGACCGCTGACCGTCCGCTTCATGCCGGGCGTCTATGTGTTTCCCGGCGGCGCTGTCGATGCCGAGGACAATCGCCCGTGGCAGAGCGAGATCGATCTCGACAGTATGGCGCCGCGCCTGCTGCGCTCCGCCCGTGCCGCGCTGCGCGAGACCTGGGAGGAGGCCGGGGTCTTTTTCGGCCATCGCGGCGAGGTGCCCCGCCCGCTGCGCTCGGCGAGCCCCGTCGGTGAAGCCTATGCCGACGCCGGTGTGATCGCCGGGTTCGGCCGGCTGCGCTATGTGGGGCGTGCGATCACTCCGGTGCGGGTGTTCCGCCGATTCAACACGCGGTTCTTTCTCGGCGACGGCGCCAACGTCATCGGCGAGCCGACCGCGACCGACGAGCTCGAAGATGTCCGCTGGCACCCGATCGGCCGGCAGGAGTTGGAGCCACTGCGCGATGTCAGCCAGTTCATGCTTGCGCGCGCGATCGCACTGCGCGCTGGTGATGCCGCGGGGGCTGACCCGCTATTCTACACGGTAGCGGGAAAGCGCCGGATCGGGGTCTGCCGGGAGGGCGTATTGCGTTAGGCCGCCTTAGGTCAGGGAGGGCGTCATGCCGGGTCGGGATATCCTTCTGGTCGTCGATAACGAGGCCGGGGTTGCGCGCCTGCTGGAGCCGCTTGCGGCGCTTGCCAAGCGCATCGAACTGCGGCTGACCGGTCTCTTCGCGACCGGACTCCCGGCGGCGGAGGCCTTCGCCGATCTTGACGGCTGGGCGCAGCTGGTCGACGCCTATATGACCGCGCGCCGCGCCGACGGGCAGAAGGCGGAGCAGGCGTTTCGCCGCGAGAGTGCGCGGCTCAAGCTGGCCGGCGATTGGCATTGCCGCGAAACCGACGCGACCGAAGGCGTCATCGGACTGGCGCGGCTGCATGATCTGGTGGTCATGGGACAGCCCGAACCCGACGCCCCGGGCAATGGGGTGCGGCCCACCGAGGTGGTGCTGGCGGCCGGCCGGCCGGCACTGCTGGTGCCCTATGCCGGCGCGTTTCCGGAGATCGGGCGGCGCGTCCTGATCGCCTGGAACGGCACGCGCGAGGCGGCGCGGTCGCTGCACGACGCGATGTTCCTGATCGAAAGCGCGGAAACGGTCACGGTGCTGGAGGTCGACCCGGTAGAGGGCGATATCGCGCCCGATAGGCGCGCGAGCCAAGTCGTCGAGGCGCTCCGTCGCCGCGGCGTCGCCGCCGCGGCGGAGACGACCATCTCGGACGGCACGCCGATCGCCGACATCATCCTGTCGAGAGCCGCCGACCTCACCGCCGATCTTGTGGTGATGGGCGCCTGGGGGCATTCGCGGCTGCGCGAATATGTCATGGGCGGCGCCAGCCGCGGCATCTTCGCCGAGATGACGGTGCCGGTACTGATGTCACATTGAGCGTTACAGCTGCCCGGCCAGGAGGTTGATGCTGAGCGCCAGGACTACGGTGTTGAATAGGAACGCCACCACACCGTGCGCCAGGACGAGCCGTCGCCACAACCGGCCGGCGACCTGGACGTCCGACACCTGGCAGGTCATACCGACAACCAGCGAGAAATAGAGAAAGTCCCAGTAGTCCGGCTCGCGTGGATTTCCGGGAAACAGCAGCCCTGCCGGCCGTTTGGCCGCGACATCCGCATAAAAATCGTGCGCGTAATGCAGCGCGAACATGGTGTGAGCGAGCATCCAGGATAGTAGGATCGTCGCCCCCGCGAGCAGGGCCTGCTCGACGGATAGCTGACCGGCGGCGGTGCGCGCTTCGCGCAATAGCCCCAACAGAGCAAACATGCTGAACCAAGCGGCGCCGGAGATCGCAATGAGGAAGATCCATCGCGTCGCATCCTCGCGCGCGGCGCGGCGTTGCATCGTTTGCGGCGTCGCTTGCGCCGCCATTGCCAGGATCAGCGTCAGATAGCAGAGGATCCCCGCATCCCAGCCAATGACCGTCCGCAGTGACGGCCGGAACAAGTCGCGTGTGGCGATCATGACCGCAAACCCGCAGACGATCCCGATCAGCAGTCGGGGGTGGGCGCGAAACGGGATCCAGCGCGGTGGGCCGACGCGCCCGGAGCGAGCCGCCGCCGTCACCGTGGCGGGGCGCCGAGTCGCGGAATTTCGATTGCCGGGCAACGGTCCATCACCACCTTGAGCCCGCGCGCCTCGGCACGGGCGGCCGCATCATCATCGCGCACGTCGAGCTGCATCCACACGAATTTGGCGCCGATCGCGATCGCCTCGTCGACAACACCGCCGGCCATCTCGCTGCGCCGAAAGATGTCGACCATCTCGAGAGGCCCGATTTGGTCCCTTGGGATGTCGGCGAGCCGGGCGTGGACCCGTTCGCCAAGGATCTCCTGCCCGGCGGCGAACGGGTTCACCGGGATCACCCGATAGCCATGGCGCTGCAGAAAACGCATCACGCCGTGGCTCGGCCGATTTGGGCGGGGGCTGGCGCCGACCACGGCGATCGTGCGCGTCGCTTTGAGGACCTCGCGTAGATAAGAGTCGGTGTAGTGGTCGTGGTTCATGCTTGCCTCGCCCGGAGGGACGTGGATCATCAGCGCAGCGAACAAAGGACGCAATGATGCTCGAAACGCGAAAGCTGCATCCGACCCTGGCGGTCGAAATCGTCGGCCTCGGCTTGTGGGAACGCCTTGACGATTCGATTGTCGCCGAGCTGCGCGACCTCTACGCGCGCTTCGGGGTGGTGGTGTTCCGACGCCAGGCGCTCGGCGAGCGCGAGCTGGCCGATTTCTGCGCGCTGTTCGGACCGCTGCAGCGCACTGTGCGCGGCGATTGGGCCTCGCAGAGCGTGCCCGAGGTGACGGTCCTCTCCAACCTCAAGGACGGGCTCGGGCGCAATATCGGCGGGCTCGGCGACGGCGAACTGCAATGGCACTCCGACCAGTCCTATATGGAGGCCCCGGCGACCGGCGCCGCGCTCTACGCGCTGGAGCTGCCGCCCGAGGGCGGGGAGACTTTCTGGGTCGATCTGCGCGCTGCCTATGCCGGGCTGCCGCGCGCGCTGCGCGCCAAGATCAGCGGCAAGCGCGGCATCTTCGATTATGCGAAGCGGCTCGCCGGCTATGGCCGCGACAGCGACGCGAAAATCTCCGACGAGACGCGCCGTCTGACCCCGCCGGTGACGCATTCGCTGGTGCGCTCCCATCCGGAGACCGGCGAGCGCTCGCTCTATCTCGACTCAACGACGACGATCGGCGTCGACTACATGGACACGACCTCGGGCATGACGCTGCTCGACGAGGTTTATGCAGCGGCGACGCGCGACGAGTTCGTCTACGCCCACCAATGGCAGGTCGGCGACCTCGTGCTGTGGGATAACGGCTTTACCATGCACCGGCGCACGCCGTTCGACCCGGGCGACCGGCGCCTCATGAAGCGCATGACAATGAACCTCGACAAATACCGCCACGTCATGCCCGACGGCCGCCCCGCGGTGAGCGAGGTGGGGATGCCGATCTGACGACAATGCTCGGCCCTTGCTGATGCTTCATAGAGCTAGGCCCCGAGCCGCTTCAGCGCGGCATCCGCCTCACGGCTCCCTTTCGCCGCGGCGCGCTGGTACCATTTCCGCGCGACCGTGACGTCGGCGTGGACGCCGATGCCGCGCTCGTACATCGCGCCGAGATCGAACATCGCGACCGGCTCCCCGCGCGCGGCGGCGGCGAGCCATAAGAGCCGCGCGGCGCCCGGCTCGGGCTTCGCGACGCCGCGGCCGCGAACCATGAGGGTGCCGAGATTGGTGAAGGCCTTCGCCTCGCCATCGGCGGCGGCAAGTCGGTACCAGTAGGCGGCTTCGTCGGGATGTCCCGCGCCTTCGAACGCTGCCGCGCGGGTGAGCCGTTGCGGACCGCCGCGCAGCGACAGAGGGTCGGTACCGCCGGGCGAAGCGGACGCCGGCTGCGCCAGCAAGATCGCGAGTTGATGCGCCATGTCGAGGAGTTGACGGCGCTCGGCCTCGGTCAGCGTGCCGGTCTCGGCTGCTCCCTGAAACGCCTGGAATTGCATGATTGCCGCGCGGGTTTGCGGGCCGAACTCACCATCGGGCTCGCCTTGGAGGTGCCCCAATGTCTTGAGCGATTGCTGAACCTCGCGCCGCTCATCAGCCGACCAGGTCGCCTCCCCCTCGGGAGGCGGCGACACCGGGGTCGGAGGTGGGACGGCAATGGCCGTTTGCGTCTGCCCGGCATCAGGCCGGGCCTTAACCGGTGGTGCGGGTGGCGGGGATGCCGGCGGCGATGGAGCGGCGTTAGGCCGGACCGTGACCGATGGTGCGGGTGGCGGGGATGTCGGCGGGGATGGAGCGGCGTTCGGCGCCGGCTGGCCGCGCGGCGCGGCGACGGAAGGTAATGCCGTTGCCGGGTTCAGCGCAGCGAGACGCCGCTCGGCGAGTGAGGCGAAGTCGCTTTTCGGGTACTTCTTGAGAAAATCGCTGAAATCCGCCGGATCGGTGCTCGACTTGATGGACTCCCAGAACACCAGATCGCGGTCGTTGCCCTCGGGCTGCATCACGTTCACGGTGACGGGCGCCTTGAAATAGAAATGACCGTAAAAGGCCGAATTGTACCAGGGCGTCTGGCGATTGCCCGAAGCGGCCTCGACCCGCACGGCGGTTTCCTTGAGCACGTCGTCCAGCTCCAGGCCCGGTTGGGCGATGCTCTTCAGCAGTTCCCCGGTGAACAGCCCGTGGTCGCCATTGCCGTCGGCCGCCGTCTTGCCGGGCGCGGTGGCAAAGGCGATGACGCTGCCACGCGCCGCGTCGACCGGCGCCAGTCCGCGCGAACCCACCGAGCGGCCGCGGCGCGCGAACGGATCGTCGCGGCACGCATCGAGGATATAGAGGCCCAGACGGACGCCGGCGTTTTCAAGTTCATAAGTGATGGAATCGAGGTCGAGCGCGACCAATGCCACATCGTTTTCGTCGGCGATGTCGGCGTCTACCGGCAGCAGGTAGTTCCTGCCCCGGACCTGCAGGCCGTGCCCGGCATAATAGAACAAGCCGACGCCATCGGCCTTGAGCAGCCGGCGAAACTCGCCGAGCGCCCTGACCGTTGTGGCCCGGTCGGCGTCGTCGACCGCGATGACCTGAAAATCGAGCTGCCGCAAGGTCTCGGCTATCGCGTTGGCGTCATTGACCGGGTTCGACAATGGCGGAACGTGCCGGTACGCCGCGTTGCCGATAACCAGGGCAACGCGGCTTTCCATCGTGAAGTCGCGCGAGCCCCCGCTGACGCGGCCGTTGGGAGCGCCGCGCAGCGGCGGCGTGTAGCCGCCGCTTTGCGCCCGCGCGCTATCCCAAGCGGCGGTCAGTCCCAGCGTCAGCAAGACAAGCGCGGCAACAACGGCGCGCGGCATCGATGCAACCTCCCGTGGCCGCGATTTAGCGCAGGTCGCTCTGATCCGGCAATGCCAGCATCGAGATACGGGGATCGGCGGTGAACGGTTGCGCCGCGGCATCAGCCGGACGCCAATCAACGGGCATTGATCTCGTCGGTGTTGTTACGGATAAGCCAGTCGCCTGCGGGGCCGCAAACCACATTGTACTGCTCCGTGACGCCGTTTTCGCCACGTGGCGATTGTCCGGGAAGTTTGACCGACATGGAGTAGACAACGGTGATATCCGCGCTGGTATCGCTGCGGCTCGTCACCTGGATCTTGTCCATTCGGAGGTTCACCGCTTCCCAAGCGGAAAATTTGCCGCGTCGCTCCGCCACCTTCTCCGCTTTGCTGCGGACGATGCCGGCACGCATGTCGCGAAATGAGGCGTCGTCGGTCCACTGAGCGGCGTAGACATCGATGTTGCGCTCGTTCACCGCACGGTAGAGCGTGACGACCGGCCGGATCACTTGTTCGTTGGTATTGCCACCGCAAGGTTTTGTTGCCGGCGCTGGAGCCGGTAGCGTCGCCCGCTCCGGCACTTTCAGTGCGGCGACCCGGTTGCGGGCAAGGCCGGCAAAGCGGCCGTCGGGAAACTGCTTCAGATATTCCTGGTAATCGGCGGCGTTCCCGTTTGCCATGATGCTCTGCCAGAAGAGCAGCTCCGCGTCGGAACCCGGTGCCGCCACGGGCGCCGCCGGCGCAGCGGGCGGCGGCGTGGCCGGTGCGGCGGCGAAATAGAAATTCCCCTCGAGCGGGGAGCTTGCCACCCAGGGCTGCTGCCGACCGTTCGTCGCCTTGTCGACCGCGAGCCCGACGGCATTGAAGACATCGAGTACGCGCTCGCCCGGCTGCCGCAGCTCGTCGGCGAGCGCCTGGGTATAGGGGCTATGTCCGTTGGCGCCGTCCAGTGCCACATTGCCCGGTTGCGTCGCGTAGGAGATCAGTGTGCCCTGCGGCGCCTGCATTTGCGCCAACCCGCCGCCCGACGCACGCAGTCCACGGCCGCCGAATGGGTTGTTGCGGCATGCATCGAGGATGACGATGTTGAGCTTTGACCCCGCCGTTTCCATCTGCCGCAACACCAGCTCGGCATTGATCAGCTCGAAATCGACATCGGCCGTGTTTGTCGGATTGGCCCCGACCGGCACGAGATAATTGCCGCCCTGTACCTGGACACCGTGCCCGGCGTAGTAGAACAGACCCACCGCGCTGCCGTTGAGCTTGGCGCCAAATTCGCGGATCGCCTTTTCGAACCCGGCGCGGTCGAGATTGGTCGCGGCTCCACCGCCGATCAATTCGAAGCCGAGTGATTTCAGGGTCGCCGCCATGAGCTGGGCGTCATTGGTCGGGTTGTCCAGCCGCGGCAGATACTGATACCCGCCGTTGCCGATCACCAGCGCGACGCGGGTCGCCTCTCCCGCGCCGATGTCACGCGAAGCGCCGCCGGTACGTCCCTCGGGGGCACCGCGCAACGGCGGCGTGAAGCCTCCGGTTTGCGCCCGCGCGCCGTCGAAAACGGCGGTTAGCGCCAGCGCAAGGAAGAAAAGCGCGATAACGATGACGCGCGGCATCGATGTGATCTCCCGTCGCCGCGATCTAACGTGAATCGCTCTTGTCCAGCAATACCAGGATCGAGATACGGAAAGCGGCGGCGAACGGTTCTCTCTGGGATTTTGCCGGGTGTGGCTCCGGTCACCCTTTTCAGGTCAGCCCCGCGCCGAGAGCGGCGAAGCGTTCCGCCAGGCGGTTCAGCTCCCAGACGCGCGACAACTCTATGGCCTTGTCCCATGTCGGCGTCTGATCGTCGAGCGACGGGAGCGGCGCCGCGGCATCCATCGCCGCGATCCGGCGATAAATCCGCAAATCGTCCGCCTGATCGGGAAAGCGACCGGCGGCAAGCATGTCCTCGAGCGTCGCGTACTGGTGCAACAACGCAGCGGCGGTTTTCGCGCCGATGCCGCGTGCGCCGGGCAGTTTGTCCGACGGATCGCCCCGCAAGGCGATGAAATCGGGAACCTGCGCCGGTTCGACGCCGTAGCGCTCGCGTACTTCGGCGGGGCCGATCCGCGACATTTCCCCGGCGCGAACCGGATGCAGGATCGTTGTCGTGTCGGAGGCCAGTTGAAAGGCGTCGCGGTCGCCGCTCGCCACAAGCGCATGGCCGCCGCGCCGCTGCTCTTCGGCGACCGCGGCGGCGAGGAAATCGTCCGCCTCGTATCCCGGCGCCTTCGCAAACGCGAAACCACACGCCTCGATGAGTTGCGGCAGCACGTCGAGTTGCTCGACCAGCTCTGCATCGAATTGCCGACCGCCCTGATAGGCCGGAAACTGCTTTTGCCGGTAGGTCGGCGTGCCGAGCGTGTCCCAGCCCACGAGCACCGCGCGCGGGCGTTCGTTTTCGTAGAGGCGGAGCAGGAAATTGGCGAAGCCGACAATCGCCCCGCCGCCCCGGTTGCCGGCGCGCCGGATCGATTTCGGCAACGCGTGATAAGACCGGTGAGCGAACGAGTCGCCATCGATGATCAGCAGCGGCCGGTCCGGGCTCGTCATGGGTTCGCAGCTTCTAGGCGAAGGCGCGCCGGATGCGGCCCCAATCTTCGATCGCGTGTTCTTGGCCCGGGACGATCTGGATTGCGATTTCGTCGTAGCCGGCTTCGGCAAAGCCGGCGATGGCGGTTTTGATGTCGGCTTCGCTGCCGGTGATGGTGGTGGCGCGGATCAGCTCGGGGGTCACGAAGCGGCGTTCTTCGGGCTTCACGAACATCAGATGACCGCGGTGGTTTTCGAGGTAATGCGCGCCCTGCGGGCGAAACTGGCGCGCGGTCTCGACATAGGCGGCGATCGTGTCGGCGAGCGCCGGCGGCATCGCCGCCATCGGCGGGAAGCCGCCGAGCGCCTGGTCGGCGGCGCGGTGCAGCAGCATCGCGGCGCGCGGCCCGGCCTGGGCGATGACGCGGTCGGAGTCGAGCGCCTCGCCCGGTTCTAGGATCGCGCCGCCGGTCAGCACCACCGCGTCGAGTTGGTCAGGCGCGCGGCCGGCGTCGCGCCACTTTGCCTCCATCTCGCGCATCCCCGCGGCGGCGCCCGCGACATCGCCGGCGGTGTTGATCCAGCCGGCGCCGAGCTTCGCGGTCAGCGCGCGAGCACGGGGACCGGTCGCGGCGATATAGAGCGGGATCGGGTCGCGCGTGTTGATGAGGCCCAATTCCGGGTTCAGCAGGCGGATGAGCCGCTTCTTGCCCTCGATTTCGGCCTCGGCCGTCTCACCCGCGATGAGGGCTTGCACGACGAGGATGTATTCTTCCATGTCCGCGAGTTTGACGGAGCCGAGCCCCATCGCCCGCCGGCCGGTGAACCCGGTGCCGACGCCGAAATCGATCCGTCCTGGCGCCAGCTTGTTGAGCGAGGCAAAGGCATTGGCGGCCACCGCGGCAATGCGGTTCGACGGGATCAGCACACCGGTCGCCAGGCGGATGGTGCTGGTCTTCAGCGCCGCCGCGGCCATCGCGACAATCGGGTCGGCCGACAGCATCTGCGTGTCGTAGAACCACGCCCGGTAGAAGCCCAATTCCTCGGCGCGGCGCACCAACCGCCACGAGGTGGCGTCAGTCGGAATGGCGATCGCAAAGCGCATGGCGGCCTCCCCGAATTAGCGCGAAGCGCCAAGCGACATCTTAGCGCAAAGGTCACCACGAAAAACGCGAAGGACGCGAAGCTGTCCGAGAGCCTTCGCGTCCTCTGCGTAACCTTCGCGACCGTTGCGTTGAAGTGTTCTTAGCGCTTCGAGAACTGGAAGCTGCGGCGTGCTTTGGCCTTGCCGTATTTCTTGCGCTCGACGACGCGGCTGTCGCGCGTCAGGAAGCCGCCCTGCTTCAACACCGGGCGCAGGCCGGGCTCGTAAAAGGTCAGCGCCTTGCTGATGCCGTGGCGCACCGCGCCGGCCTGACCGGAGAGCCCGCCGCCCTTCACCGTCGCCCAAACGTCGAACTGGCCGAGCCGGTCTGAAACCACGAACGGCTGGCTGATCAGCATCCGCAGCACCGGCCGGGCAAAATAGACCGGGCTGTCGCGGCCGTTGACCTCGATCTTGCCGGCGCCCGGCCTGATCCACACCCGGGCGACGGCGTTCTTGCGTTTGCCGGTGGCGTAGGCGCGGCCTTGCGCGTCGAGCTTGGGCTGGACGTCAGTGGGTACGACGACAGGGACTACCGGCGTGGCCGGGGTCGTGGCGGCTCGTTGTGCGGCGCCTATCGCTTGGCGCAGGCTACCGAGACCCTGGAAGGTCTGCGAGGCGCGCGCCGGACGGGGCGCTCCCTGGCCGGGTTGCTCGGGGGCTTGATCTTCGGTTTCGTCAGCCATGCTCAGGCCCTCACATTCTTGCGGTTCATGGCGGCGACATCGAGCGTCTCGGGCTGCTGCGCGGCGTGCGGGTGCTCGGGGCCGGCATAGACGCGCAGGTTGCCCATCACCTTGCGGCCGAGCGGTCCGCGCGGAACCATGCGCTCGACGGCCTTTTCGACAACCCGCTCGGGGTGCTTGCCGGCAAGGATCGCCCCCTTGCTGCGGCCTTTGATGCCACCCGCATAGCCGGTGTGCCAGTAGAAGATGTCGGCGTTGCGCTTGTTGCCGGTGAGCTGCACCTTCTCGGCGTTGACGACGACGATGTTGTCGCCGCAATCCATATGCGGAGTATAGATCGCCTTGTGCTTGCCGCGCAGGCGCATTGCGATGATCGAGGCAAGGCGGCCGAGGATCAGCCCGTTGGCGTCGATCAGCACCCATTTCTTGTCGATATCGGCGGGTCGGGCAGAAAAGGTTTTCATCGCAAATCGGCCTGAAGAGAGCGGCGGCGCTAGCCACAGGGCGGTCCGTTTAGGCAAGTCGGCGGTCCGGGTCAAGCAAAAACCGCCGGCAAATCAATGGACTTTATGTTGAGGTATTATAATACCTCAACATAAAGTCAGCGTCCGATGATCAAGCTGGCCTCCCGTGCTATTGTGCGGCCGCGTCATCGCTGGACCCGTCATGAAGCGTTTTGTCTTTGCCGGTCTGTTTATCATCCTCGGCTTTATCATTCTGGGCGTCGCCACGGCCAATCTGATGAGCGGCCCGGACAAGCCGCCCAACAAGCCATCGGCCGCCAGCAACGCGCCAAAGCCGGCGCCGCGGACCCCAAGCGCGGATAACAATGTCTCACAGCCGACGCTGCCTTCCACCAAGCCGGCTCAGCCGACCGCGGCCAGCGGCCCCCCACCGATGCAAACGCCGGGCATGCCGCCGCCGTTGACGACGGTGCAACCCAGCGCGGTTCACCCGCCGGCGCAGCCCTCGCAGCACGTGCCGATCATTCAGCCGACCGATATCGGCACACCGTCGAGCCCGACCGCCGGTCGGCAGCATCAATAGCCGGAGGCAAAACATGAGCCTTGCCGAGCAGATCGACGACCCGTTGCTGCGCGAGGAACGCGACGGGCATGGCGTGCTGCGGCTGACGATGAACCGTCCGGCGCAGCGCAACGCACTGTCGATGGAGCTGATGGCGGCGCTGATCGAGGCGCTTGACCGGGCCGACGCCGACAAGGACGTACGCGTCGTGGTGATCGCCGGCGCGGGGGTCGGGTTCTGCCCCGGCCATGATCTGCGCGAGATGCGGCAGGATCCGAGTGCCGAGGCCTATGCCCGGATCTTCGACCGCTGCAGCACGATGATGCAAAGGATCGTCGGCCTGCCAAAGCCGGTGATCGCCGAGGTGCACGGCATCGCCACCGCCGCCGGCTGCCAGCTGGTCGCGAGCTGCGACCTCGCGGTCGCCGCCGAGGACGCGCGCTTCGCAACCTCGGGGATCAATGTCGGGCTGTTCTGCTCGACCCCGATGGTGGCCCTCAGCCGCGCGATCGGCCGCAAGGCGGCGATGGAGATGCTGTTGACCGGCGATTTCATCGACGCCGCGACCGCGCAGGCCTGGGGCTTGGTGAACCACGTCGTCCCACGCGAGGAACTGCGCGCCGCGACCGACGCGCTCGCCCACAAGATTTGCGAGAAATCGGCGCTGGCGATCTCGCTCGGCAAGACCGCGTTCTACCGCCAGATTGAGATGGACCTCTCCGCCGCGTACACCTACACCAGCGAGGTGATGACCCGGAACATGCTGTCGCACGACGCGCCCGAAGGCATCGACGCCTTTATCGCTAAACGCAAACCCGTGTGGCGGGATGAGTAGCGGCACAGGATGTCGCCGATCGCATCGGCTATAGCTGCGCGACCTCCATCTGTGTCAGGTCGGCGGTCGGATACCGCTTCCGCACACTTAGCATCTCGAAGCCGACGACGCGGCCATCGGCGTCGAAATCGAGGATGATGCCGGGACTTACTTCCTCCGACTCGATGATCTTCGCTTCATCGAAGCGGATGTAGAGCGCGTCGGCTTCCTCATCCACGGTCATCCTCATGATCTTCGACTCCTTCTCGTCGCTCGGCGATCGAAGTGCAGCGTGATTAGCCGAATGATTGGCGGATTATCATCATAAACGACCCGAAGCATACGATTGCCGAACTCGGCAATCGGCGCGTATGCCCTCATGGCACCAATATGGGTCGTATCGGGTTCTTCAAAAACCGGCGCATCAAGCACGCGCTCAATCCAATCGAGCGGTATCTCGCGCTCGGCCACCATGTCTCGTGCGTGCCTTGTTAGGAGCAGCGGTTTGTTCGGCATCGAACCCTTCTAGGTTCGCTATTTAAAAGGGCGGCCGGAGCCGCCCTTTCCGTCTCCGGTGAGCCGTCGGCTCAGGTCGAATAGTCGGAGAACTGCACCGTGCCGGCCCGCGCGCGGTAGTCGGTGCGGACGTTGACCAGCGCCACCATGCCTTCGTCGACCTTCTTCTGTGCGCGCTCAAGGGCCGGACGGATGTCCTCGGGCTGTTCGACGTATTCGCCGTAGCAGCCGAGGCCTTCGGCCATCTTGTCGTAGCGCGTGTAGCCGAGGTCGCGGCCGGGTTTGTTGCGTTGCGGGTCGGCGGTCCAGCCGCCATTGAGCGAGATCACCACCAGGATCGGCAGCTTGTGCCGCACCGCGGTGTCGAGCTCCATGGCGTTGAGGCCGAAGGAGCCGTCGCCGTGGCAGCAGATCACCTGCTTGTCGGGCTTGGCGGCCTTGGCGCCGACCGCGAACGGCAGGCCGACGCCCATCGTGCCGAACGGGCCGGAGTTGAGCCGGTGTCCCGGCTCGAAAGTCGGCATGGTCTGGCGGCCGAAATTCAGCGTCTCCTGACCGTCGACGACGAGGATCGCGTCGCGATTGGCGAAGTTCTTCACTTCCTCCAACAGCCGGATCGGGTGGATGTCGCCGTCGGTCGGGTAGTTGCCGCCGGGGCCGGAGCGCTTGGCCGCTTCGCCGTCGGCGAGCGTCTTGCGCCAGCCCGCGAAGCGGTCGGCGGTCTTCGGGCCGAGCGCATCGTTGAGCTGCTGCAGCACGCTCTTGCAGTCGCCGACAATCGGGATGTCGACATTGCGCGCCGAGCGGCCGAGTTCCTCGGCATCGATCTCGATGCGCGCGATCTTGGCGTTGGCGCCAAAGCGCGGCGGCGCCGCGTGGCCGATGATGTAGTTCATCCGCGTGCCGAGCACGATGATGAGATCGGCGTCGCGGAACGCCGTCGAGCGCATCGTCAGGTAGGAGTTGGGGTGGTCGTCGGGCACGACGCCGCGGCCTTGCGGCGTCGTGTAGAACGGGATGCCGGCCTTCTCGACAAACTCGCGCATCTCGTTCCAGGCCTGCGACCAGATCACCCCGCCGCCCGAGGCGATGATCGGCCGCTCGGCCGAGTTGATCGCGTCGACCAGGGCGCTAATCGCTTTCGGCTCGGCATAGGGCCGGGCGCGCACGATCGGCCGCCCGGCGTAGCTCCAGTCGACCTGCGACTCGTCGATCTTCTGGTAGAGGATGTCGCCCGGCCAATCGAGATAGACTGGGCCTGGCTTGCCGGTCATCGCGGTCTGGAACGCGAAGTTGATCTGCTGCGGGATACGTTTGATGTTGTGGATGCGGTCGGCGTATTTCACGCAGCCCTTCATGATCGCCATCTGGTCGATCTCCTGAAAGACCTGACGGCCGAACTGGCCGATCGGGCTGGCACCGCCAAACCCGATCACCGGGCAGCAATCGATGAGGGCATTGGCGAGACCGGTCGACAAATTGATCGCCGCCGGGCCGGACGCCGCCATGCAGATGCCGGGCTTTTGCAACAGCCGGCTATAGGCCTGCGCCGAGAATGCCGCCGCCTGCTCGTGGCGGACGTCGATCATGCGGATGCCTTCGCTGATCATCGACGATTCGGCGAGCAGCATCGGCCCGCCCATGATGTAGAAGCAGTCGTCGACGCCTTCCGCCTTGAGGCATTTCGCCAGGATTTCCGAACCGGTCAGTTCTGCCATGGGGGTTTCCTCCGGAACGCGGGCGTCTCGCCCGCATGGTGATTATCGAGAGCGGGCGGCCCTTCGACAAAGCTCATTAGCCCGCGGTCCAAAAAAGAAACGGCCCGCTTTCGCGGGCCGCTGTGTCGTCACTGGATGTTAAGAGGCGTTGCCGATGACCTTTTGCTCGTGCAGCGCCTGGATCTGGTCCTTGCTCAGGCTGAGCCAGCTGTTGAACACCTCGTCGGTGTGCTGGCCGAGCTTCGGTGAGGGCTTCAGCTCGGGCGGCTTGCCATCAAAGCGCACCGGCCAGCTCTCGCACTTCCAATCGCCATCCGGATGCTGCATGACCTGCATGATCCCGCGCTTGACGAAGCTCTCGTCTTTGTAGAGTTCGAGCGTGTCATGGACCGCGCCGGCGGGTACGCCCGCCGCGCCGATCAGCTGCATCGCCTCTTCCTTGGTGTGGTGCTTGGTCCACTCGGCGATGATCTCGTTGATGAAACCCTCGTGCTCGTTGCGGCTCTCGTTGGTGGCGAAGCGCGGATCTTCGATCAGTTCTTCGCGGCCAATGACCTTGAGCAGGCGGTTCCAATGCTCGGGATTGGCGCGGCTGCAGAAGACATAGACATAGTCGTTGTAGCCGAACGGCTTGCACGGGAAGATGCCGCACGGAGCGGGTGCGCCCGAGGTCGACTGCGCGCCCATGCGCGGTGCCGCGACCTTGTCGCCGCCCTGCGACATCACTGCGAACGAGGTGCGGATGTAGTGCATCACCAAATCCTGCATCGCGAGTTGCAGGCGGCGCCCCTTCCCGGTCGCACGCTTTTCATAGAGCGCGCCGAGGACGCTGATGCACATCAGCATGCCGGTGCCGGTGTCGCCGATCGTGCAGCCCGGCTTGACCGGCGACTGGCCGGGCTCGCCGGTGACCGACATCGTGCCGCCGGCGGCCTGCGCGATCATATCGAAAGCCAGCGACTTTTCGTACGGGCTGCCCTCGCCAAAGCCCTTGACCTGACAGTAGATGATGCCGGGGTTGATCTCCTTGAGCACGTCATAGCCAAGGCCGAGCCGCTCGATCGTGCCGGGCGCGAGGTTTTCGGCGAAGACGTCGGCCTTCTTGACCAGCTCCTTGACCAACTCGACACCCTTCGGCGACTTGAGATCGACGGTTGCCGACTTCTTGTTGGCGTTGAGGATCTTGAAATAGAAGGAGTCGTGTCCTTTGCCGCTGCCTGCGGCGATGCGCCGGCCGGGATCGCCCGATCTCGGGTTTTCGATCTTGACGACCTCGGCGCCGAGCCAGGCCAACGCCTCGGTGCAGGTCGGCCCCGCCTCGAACTGGGTCAGATCGACAACCCGAACACCCTTCAGGCATTCCAGAGGCGCAAAGTTTCCACTCATCGTTTCCCGCTCCCTTTATGGCCCCCAGGCTTTAAGCACCCCGCGGCCGTGCGCAGCAAAATCGCTTCCGCAAACGATAGCGCAGAACCGACGGCAACGGAAACCGCTCTTTCCCGCGAAATTCGCGCGGGGGCTATACGGGGATGGGTGGGGTGACCGCGCGGCGAAAGCAGAAGCGCAGGCCGTTTTATTCCAAGCATTGAAAAGTAAAAGGCTAAACTTCTAAACTTCGTCATAACAATCGCAAACCGCAGGAAGCGGTCTGTCGGCATGACGAGGCGGGGGAGCGGGGCGGCGTGACCACTTCCAGCATTAATCAGAAGCAAACTCCCGACGCCGTAGCGCGCGGGTCTTTCTTAGTCGGCACAGGTGATGCGGCGCTCGTTACGCCCGTGGCGCCGGACCTCGATCTCGCGGAAGGGCAATTTTATTACGGCGGGTTGGCTAATGGCGCCGGTGCCGCGGCAACAGGCGCATCCTCGGCCAACACGATCTCCGCGACCGACGCGGATCAGGAAGCCGGCGGACCGATGCCGTCGGTCCAGGACGCCACGATATCCGCTGCGTCGGCGATTATCGGCTCGGACGACAACACCGGAACGCTCGCCGCGATCCCGCTCGCCGCGGCGCTTTCCGGCAATGAAAGTTCCATCAACGAACCCCTGGATTATTCTGTCACCACCTATCCGTACAACGACGTCGTCCTGCTCGAGACGTCGAATTCTCGCGATCCACAGTTCCACTCCGCGACTGGTGTCGTTATCGGCCCGCACACCATTTTAACCGCGTCCCATGTGGTATGGGATTCGCCCTACAATGTCGCGGCCGGCTCGGTCTATGTCTATCCGGCCTATAGCGCCAACGGCATCCCCAACCCGCCGGGTAGCGGCGGACCGCTGAACACCGGGAACGTGGAAGAAAGTTATTTTCCGATCTCTTACACCGAGACCAACTTCCCTGCCAGCGCTTCGGCGACAGATTACGCGATCATCGAAACGACGACGACCTTCACCAGCTGGTTCGGTATCGAAACCAATTTTCCCGGCGGTTCGGTCAATATCACCGGGTATCCCGACACGGCTGGCGGGCTTCAGACAAATATCATCACCACGGTCAGCCAGGATACGACATATCCCCTACTCGATATCCCCGGGAATACAACCGCCCCAGGCAATAGCGGCGGCCCGGTTTGGATAGAAATCAATAACCAGCCCTATGTCGTGGGCGTCATATCGTCGGGTTCGGCTATCCGCGATTACGCGGTCCAGATTACGTCGAGCGATTGGAGCCAGATCCAGAGTTGGGAGGCACAGGATGCGTCGCTGTTAGGGCTGTCAACGCCAACTCCGACACCGACGCCCAATCCGACACCAACACCAACACCCACCCCAACCCCGACCCCGACACCCACCCCAACCCCGACACCCACCCCAACCCCGACACCAACGCATCGGCCGGTCAGCGATTTCAACGCCGATGGCACGTCGGATGTGCTGGCGCGGCAAAATACGGGCGCGCTTCGCGTTTACGACATGAAGGGCGGCAATATCAGCGGGTACCAGAACCTCGGCGCCCTCGGCAACGACTGGACGATCATCGGCGCCGCCGACTTCAACGGCAACGGTACCGCCGACATCTTCGCGCGCCAGAACGCCGGCGCGCTTCGTGTCTACGACATGACCAATGGCGCCGTTGGCGGGTATCAGGATCTCGGTGCAGTGGGCAATGACTGGTCGATCATTGGTTTTGGCGACTTCAACGGCGACGGCACAGCCGACGTTCTGGCACGACAAAACGCCGGCGCGCTTCGCGTCTACGACATGAAGAACGGCATTGTAGGCGGCTACCAAGACCTCGGTGCGCTCGGCAACGATTGGTTGATCGTCGGTGTTGGCGATTTCAACGGCGACGGCACCGCCGATGTCCTGGCGCGGCAAAACACCGGGATGCTTCGTGTCTACGACATGAAGAACGGTACTATCAGCGGCTACCAGAACCTCGGCGCGGTCGGCAATGATTGGTCGATCGTCGGGGTCGGTGATTTTAACGGCAACGGCACCGCCGATATCTTTGCCCGGCAAAACACCGGCGCGCTTCGCATCTACGATATGAGTAACGGCACGATCAGCGGCTACCAGGACCTGGGTGCGCTCGGCACCGAATGGTCGATTGTCGGCATCGGTGACTATAACGACGATGGTACCGCCGACATCCTGGCGCGGCAGAACACCGGTACCCTCCGCGTCTACGACATGAAAAACGGCAATATCAACGGCAATCAGAGCCTCGGCGCGCTCGGCATCGATTGGTCAATCGTTCAAGACCACAGCGCGATCCTGCAAGCGGTCTAGCGGCTTTTCTACTGCGGCCTCAGGCGGCTGTTAGCGGCCGTTATCGGCGAAAGCCTTGTTGAAGGCGGTCGCCGCGGGCCAGGTGGGGTAGGCGGCGCAATAGCCGAGCGCGGCCGCCTCTAGTCCCGAGACCTCGGCGACGTCGATCTTCGCCTGGCGGCGCCGTGATGCCGTGTAGCCGATGTAGAACATCGAGGCCGATGCGCGGTCGTCCTCCGACAGCTTCAACAGCGCGTCGCACTGGACGACGCGGATAGTGACGATGTGACGTTCGGTCATCGCGGTATCGGGCGCGGCAGGCGGGGGTGGCGGGGGAGGAGCCGGCGTTGGCGCCGGTAGCGGCGCGCAAGCGAAGAGGAGGAGGCTAGACATCAGCACTACTGCCGCTTTCGCTTTCATCGCTTCGCTCCCGTTTCTCGATTTTTGCGGCGATGCCGTCGTTCGCAGGTCTAGTAGCAATAGCCGTTGGCGCGGGCGTTCGAGTTCTGGATGCCGCGGCGAAGCAACCCGATGCCGGCGCCGATCGCCGCACCCTTGCCGGCATCGCCCGCGATCCCGCCGATAATTGCGCCGCCGGCCGCACCGCGGGCCGCGCCCCGCCAGGGGCTGTTGACCGCGCCGCAGGGTGGCGGTCCGCCGCGGTAATAGCCCGGCGGCGGTCCGTACGGGTAGTACTGCGCCAGCTGCACCGGCCCGCCATCCGAGCCAGCGGCGGCGTTTCCCACTGCCCGCAAACCTGCTCCGAGTGCGACCGCCAACCCGATCGCGACACGCCACGATGCGCTGGTTATCCGGAGTCGTACCATGGGGCCCTCCGCGCGCCGCATCCGCCATCCTCGATTGATCATACAAGGCTAGCAGTCGCCCAGCCGGGGAACAACGCACGGATCGTCCTTGACGCGAAGAACGCCATGAGTTCTCACCGAAGGCCGAATATGACCGGCAACGCGTGCGAACCGGCCGCCGACCGCTTACCATGGCGCTGCAAAAGTGAGTGCGAGAGCGAGCCGGCCGGTGAATGGACCCCTGATCCTCCCCTACCGCGATATCCTGCCGCGCATCGATCCGACGGCGTTTATCGCGCCCAGCGCAGTGGTGATCGGCGATGTCGAGATCGGCGCGCATGCCAATATCTGGTTCAACGTGGTGATCCGCGGCGACGACGCGCCGATCCGCATCGGCGCCGGCGCCAACATCCAGGACGGCACTGTGGTGCATGTGAGCTGGGACGGCTTCACCCCCGGCGGCGGCCACGTGCCGACCACCATCGGCGAGGATGTCGCGATCGGCCACATGGCGCTGCTGCACGGCTGCACGCTGGAACCCGGCGCCTTTGTCGGCATGAAGGCCTGCGTCATGGACCGCGCGGTGGTGCAATCGGGCGCGATGGTCGCCGCCGGCGCGGTCGTGACGCCGCGCAAGGTGGTGGCCGCCGGCGAACTCTGGTCCGGCACCCCGGCGCGGTTCTCGCGCGCCCTCAAGCCGGAGGAAATCGCCTATATGCGCTGGGTCCCGCATCACTACCGCCGGCTGGCGGAGGAGTACCGGGCAAGCAGTACTAAACGTTGAACGAGCGGTCTAGGCGTTGGAGTGCTCGGGCCGCTGAGAGGGATGTTTGATGCTGAGGATCGCGATTTCGCCGGCCGCTTCATCGATCGTGTAATAGACCAGGTAGCGATATCGGCGCGTGGTCAGCTTCCGAACGCCTACCGTCTGCTGACGCCGGCCGAGGTAAGGGAACCGGGCCAGATTTCTAGGCTTTGATCGATGGAGGTTCTGATGCGATCAGCGGCATCGGGATCCCGTGCTTTCAGATACGCAGCGATATCTGCGATATCTGCCGCGGCCCGAAGTGTGAAACGCAGCTTCACGGATCGAAGCGGCGAAATGCCGCCTCGATTTCCGTATTCGTGGCAAATTCGCGTCGCTTGGCCTGAGCAAGGGCTTCGTGAATGTCTGCCAAATGTCCCGGATCGATATCTTCCGATTCACTTTCGTCGCCCAGGAACGCGAGGACAACGCGCGCGAGTTCGTCTTGGTCCTCTGGTTGCAGCCGCTTTGCGGCCGCGACGGCTTTGTCCAGCAACTTCGTCATTGCTCAATGGTACGCCAATGCTGACGAGACGCCAAATTCGTCACGTCTCCGCGCGTATCTTTACGTAGCTGCCCGGCGCGTCCTCGATCGGTTTGAGCTTGCCGTCGCCGGGATGGCGCGCCGGCACCTGCTCGCCGGCGTAGGATGATACCCACTGCTGCCACAGCGGCCACCACGAGCCTTCGTGCTGTGTCGCGCCGGCGAGCCAGCCGTCGGCGGAGGATGGGTTGGTCTCGTTGGTCCAGTGGCCGTATTTGCTGCGGGGGCCGGGAGCGTTGACGACGCCGGCGATGTGCCCCGAGGCGGCCAGCACGAATTTGACCGGTCCCGCATAAAGCTGCGTCGCGGCATAGGTCGAACGCCAGGGGGCGATGTGGTCTTCGCGTGTCGACAGGATGAAGGCCGGAGTCTTGACCTTGCGCAGGTCGATCCTGACGCCGCCGAGGGTGATGCCGCCCGGCTGCGACAGCCGGTTCTCCTGGTACATCCGGCGCAGGTAGAAGCTGTGCATGGCCGCCGGCATGCGCGTCGAATCGGCGTTCCAGTACAGCAGGTCGAACGGCAGAGGCTGCTTGCCGAGCAGGTAATTGTTGATCACGAACGACCAGATCAGGTCGTTGGCGCGCAGCATGTTGAAGGTCTGGTGCATGTCGCGGGCTTCGAGATAGCCCTTTTTCGCCATGCGCCCCTCGAGCGATGTGAGCTGCTCCTCGTCGATAAAGACCGAGAGGTCGCCGGCCTCGGCGAAATCGACCATCGTCACGAAGAACGTGGCGCTTTTGATGCGCCGGTCGCGTTTCGCGGTCATGTAGGCGAGCGTCGCGGACAGCAGCGTGCCGCCGAGGCAATAACCGATGACGTTGGCGCTGCGCTCGCCGGTCGCCGCCGCCATCGCATCGAGCGCGGCGAGCGGCCCATCCCTCATGTAATCTTCGAAGCTCTTGCCGCTAAGTCGTTCATCCGGATTGATCCAGGAGATCACGAACACCGTGTGTCCCTGGCCGACCGCCCAGCGGATGAAGGAGTTCTCGGGCCGCAGGTCGAGGATGTAGAACTTGTTGATCCACGGTGGGATGATCAGCAGCGGCCGGCGGTGCACCGTTTCGGTCGTCGGCGCGTATTGGATGAGCTGGATCAATTCGTTCTGGTAGACGACCTTGCCCGGCGTCGTTCCGACGTTTTCGCCGATGCGGAAGGCGGCCATGTCGGTCATGCTGATCGCCAGCCGACCCTTGCCGCGCTCCAGGTCGTCGAGCAGGTTTTGCAGCCCGCTCAGCAGGTTCTCGCCGCCGGTCGCGACTGTCGCACGCAGGACTTCGGGGTTGGTCAGCAGGTAGTTCGACGGCGCCATCGCGTCGACGAATTGCCGCGTATAGAAATCGACCTTGCGCCCGGCCTGGTCTTCGAGACCGCCCCCTTCGCGGACCGCGCTCTGCAGGAACCGCGCGGTCAGCAGGTAGCTCTGCTTGATGTAGTCGAAGACCGCATTGTCGCTCCATTCGCGGTCGCGAAAGCGCCGGTCTTCCGGGCCCGGTTGGACCACGGGTTCAGCCGGCTGCCCCATCAGCCGCTCCGTGGTGCGCTGCCACAAGGTCAGATAGTCATTCCACAGCGCCATCTGCGCCTCGAGGAGGCGGGCGGGGTCGGCCATCATGCGCGCCAACAGCTCGAAGAAGGCCGTGCCGATCGCCATCGGATCGGCCATTCCGACTGCTGGCTCATTCGACTGACGGCTGAGGAATTCGGCGACAAGCTTCCGGCTGCGCTCGGCGATCTCGGCCATCCGCCGTGACAGCGCCGCCGGATCGGCCGTGCCGAAGCCGCTCGCCGTGTCGTCGGGCTTACCCGTTACATCACTCATAACGGTTTTTCCTGATGCCGTTGCTTGGTCAGTTTACTCGATGCCATCGAATGGCGAGGTGGTCGACAAGCGTCGGCTTGATCGATTCGTGCTCCTTAGCGTCGGTCGTGCTTGCTTGCGCCATAAACTATCGGTAAGTTCTCTTTTTGTTCGAACGGATTGTGAGGTAAACAGCCGACCTTCAAGAAAGGGGAAGCCGTCGCGGAACCCTGGGCTTGCCGGCTACCTGTTTCAACTGCGAACCTCTCGGGAATGCTGGAGGAGCTGGGATGGCTTGGCGACCGTTTGAACTAGCCGACGAACTTGCGGGATTTGGAGCGGGGCGGCGCTTTGGGACCATTCTTGCGGATCCTCCTTGGCAGTTCACCAACCGCACCGGAAAGATGGCCCCAGAGCATAGGCGGCTGTCGCGCTACGAAACCATGGTCAAGCCGGCGATTGCCGCGCTGCCTGTACCCGAATTGGCGGCTGCGACATCGCATCTTTATTTATGGGTGCCCAATGCTCTCCTGCCCGACGGGTTGGAGGTGATGAGGGCGTGGGGGTTTGAATACAAATCCAATCTCATATGGCACAAGATCAGGAAAGATGGAGGGCCTGATGGTCGCGGCGTTAGTTTTTATTTTCGCAATGTAACCGAAATAATTTTGTTTGGCGTACGGGGGAAGAACGCTCGGACCAAGGCTCCCGGTCGGCGTCAAGTGAATTTTCTGGCGAGCCGCAAACGCGAACACTCACGAAAGCCCGACGAGCAGTACGCCATTATCGAAGCGTGCTCACCAGGCCCTTACCTCGAACTCTTCGCTCGTGGAAAGCGCGATGGGTGGGCGACTTGGGGACATCAAGCGGACGAAAACTACCGACCGACATGGCCAACTTATTCGAACCACTCGCAGGCCGGTCTCGAACTGAGCACGTGAGATGTCGACGGAACATCTCATACCCGACGATCTGCGAGAGCTTTACCACGTAAAAGAATGGCGCAATGCGACCGGTATTCTGGCGACCGCATGCCCTGAAGAATGGCAAGACATTCAGGAGGTACTGCGTTCCTTCCGGTTGATGAAATCGGAGATAATCGTCGGTGGTGGAAACCGCTCGCTGATCAGTCGCCGGATTGACGAGGCCCTTTATTCACGGGGTTGGGAAGAAAAGGCGTTCGCCACGTCCATCATGGTCGATCAGAGGCGGTTCGACAGCCCAACCCACGCCGTGGACTGCCTTAAAGGTGGCGTGGCGCTGGAGATGGAATGGAATAACAAAGATCCTTTCTTCGATCGTGACCTCAACAACTTCGGTCGTGTCCCTGGTGATGGTGTAGGAGGCCGCTGGTCGGCCCGCCGGAGCGACCGCCACGAGTCTGGCGCAGGTGGGCCGATCAGCGGCCACCGCGGCGATCCTGAGTAGGGTTGGGTTGCGACACGCAACTCTGACCCGAGGATCACCACGATGACCGACGACAAGATCGCCCTTCGCGCGCTTCTGGAGAAGGGCTCCGACACGACATTCCTGCGCGAGATGATCGGCTTTGCCGCGCAACGCCTGATGGAGTTGGAGAGCGAAGCCCTATGCGGCGCCGGGCACGGCGAGCGCAGCGCGGAGCGGCGCAACCAACGCAACGGCTACCGCGACCGCGACTGGGAGACCCGCGCCGGTACGGTCGAGCTGCGCATCCCCAAGCTGCGGCGCGGCAGCTACTTCCCGGCCTTCCTCGAACCTCGCCGCCTGGCCGAGAAGGCGCTGACCGCGGTGGTCCAGGAAGCTTACGTCCAGGGCATCTCGACGCGCTCGGTCGACGATCTGGTGCGGGCGATGGGGATGGAGGGCATCTCCAAGAGCCAGGTCTCGCGCCTGTGCGGCGAGATCGACGAACGGGTGCAGACCTTCCTCAGCCGTCCGATCGAGGGCGAATGGCCATATCTCTGGCTCGACGCCACCTACGTCAAAGCACGGCGCGACCACCATATCGTCTCGGTCGCGGTCATCGTCGCCGTCGGCGTCAACACCGACGGGCGGCGCGAGGTGCTCGGCATGACCGTCGGCCACAGCGAGGCCGAGCCGTTCTGGGTCGAGTTCCTGCGCAGCCTGGCACGTCGCGGCCTGCGCGGCGCGAAGCTGGTGATCTCGGACGCACACGAGGGGCTGAAGGCCGCCATCGTCAAGGTTCTGGGGGCCGCCTGGCAGCGCTGCCGCGTCCACTTCATGCGCAACGCGCTCGCCTATGCCGGCAAAACCCAACGGCGCATCGTCTCCGCCTGGGTCGGCACCGCCTTCGCCCAGGACGATGCGGCGGCGGCCCGAAAGCAATGGCGCGAGGTCGCAGACCAAGCCAGGCCACGCGTGCCGAAACTCGCCGCACTGATGGATGACGCCGAGACCGATGTGCTGGCCTATATGGGCTTCCCGGCCCAGCACCGCGCCAAGCTGCACAGCACCAATCCGCTCGAGCGCCTCAACGGCGAGATCAAGCGACGCAGCGAGGTCGTCGGCATCTTCCCCAACGAGGCCGCCGTGATCCGATTGATCGGAGCCTTGCTGCTGGAACAGAACGACGAATGGGCCGTCCAGCGCGCCCGCTACATGAGCCTGGAAACCATCGCACCCCTGAGCGATGATCCTTTCGTCAGTCTGCCCGCCGTGGCAGCCTGAATAAGCAGCCAACGCTGCTCAGGATGCCCGGCTCCTACACCACTCGCCGGGGCACGATCACAACTTCCGCCTGCTGTTCGAGCTAAGAGCAATTCAGGTTGGAGTGATCATCACTCGTTCATGGGAATTGCAGCAGATCTTCAAGCAACTTGGGAAGGGCACATCCTACGGTGCCGCAACAACCCATCACGAAAGATTATGGCCAAAGATCGAGGGCGGCGGCGGTGGCGGTTGCCCAATTTTGACATTCGCGATCAGACCGGCGCTTTTTGCCGACGATGGGCCTGAAGGTACGTTGCGCGCGGCAAAACGCGTTCGAGAAATGGGCCCTGACGAAGACCCTTAGCGCTATCGCCCGCAATTCGCGTGGGATCAAATGTAGTGACGCGCGCGCCGCGATCTAATACACCAGCGGATCAAATGTGAAGCCGCCGTCCGTAGCCTCGCCGCGCCGACGCGGCGCAGCGGTGAGCGGCGCCGGGTTGGGGTCTCGCCGATGGCATCGCAGGATACCCGCCATTGTCGCGGCGGGTCGGCCGTGTGGCTCCTGGGGCTGCTGCTGGCCGCCGGGTTGACGGGCTGCAACGGGGTAATCGAGACCTATCGCTCGGTGAGTGGGAGCGACAAGAACGATCCCGATCCGGCGACCGCCCCCTTTACGGAGAATCTCGACAAGGCCGAAGCCGGGACTTATCCGAACCTCGCGACGGTGCCGTCGATACCGACCCTCGCGACGACAGTCGCCGAGCGGCAGAAGCTGGCCGAAAACCTGATCGGCGCCCGGACCAGCGCGGAGGCCAATGGCGGCACCGCATCGCCCGGGCCGGTGCCGCCGCCGCCCGCGATCCCGTCGTCGATCGCCGCACCGGCGGTGGTGGGGCCGCCCCTGACCCCCAAGCCGCCGACCCAGGTGGCGCGGCGCGCGATGGATGAGCCGCCGCCGCCAATGCCGCAAAACACGACGATGCAGACGCCGACGATTGCCGCGGTGCCCGGCGTCGAGGCGCCGCGCGCGGCGCCGCCGCAAGGGCATCCGCAGTCGATCCCGCGGCCGGACACCGGTGTGTTGCCGCCGGTCGCGCTACAGTCGGCCAACCCGCAGCCGTCGCCGCCCGCCGCAGTGCTGCCGCCGCCCCAGGTCTCGCCGCAAGTCGCAGCGTTGCCGCCGCCGAAGCTGCCGCCGGTGCCGACGACCGTCACCTCGGTCGACCTTGCGCCCGGCACGACGGGGTTGCCGGCGGACATCCGCGCACGGCTCGCCGACGTGGTCGCCCAATACAACGACAAGCCGCGCATTGTGCGCGTCGTCTCGTACGCGGTGCCTGGGGTCGGTGGCGCCGAGCAGCTCAACAATTTCCGTGCCGCGCTCGATCGCGCCCAACTGATCGCCAAGGCCCTCGGCGAAACAGGAATTCCCGCCAACAAGATCCAGACCGAGGCGTCGCCAGCGATGCCGAGCGCGCCGACCGGCCGGATCGACATACAGCTTCTGCCGTAACGACCGCTGGAGATTTCGCTTGAACGCGCCGCTCAGGATTGCCGTCGCCGGGCTCGGCACGGTCGGAGCCGGAACCCTGCAATTGCTGCAGCGCCAGGCCGGGCCGCTCGCGGTGCGCGCTGGCCGGCCGCTGGTCGTCACCGCCGTGTCAGCCCGTGATCGCGGGCGCGACCGCGGTGCCGATCTGTCGACCGCGCGGTGGTACGACGACGCTGTGGCGTTGGCGGGCGACCTCGAGATCGATGTCGTCGTCGAACTGATCGGCGGCACCGACGGTATTGCCCGCCAAGTCGTCGAGACCGCACTCGAACACAAGAAGCACGTCGTCACCGCCAACAAGGCGCTCATGGCGGAGCACGGCACGGCGCTTGCCGGCAAGGCCGAGGCCGCGGGTGTCGCGCTGGCCTTCGAGGCGGCGGTGGCGGGCGGCATCCCGATCATCAAGACGCTGCGCGAGGGGCTCGCCGGCAACCGTCTCAGCCGCGTCTACGGCATCCTCAACGGCACCACCAACTACATCCTGACGACGATGCGCGAGACCGGCCGCGACTTCGCCGAGGTGCTTGCCGAGGCGCAACAGCTCGGCTACGCCGAGGCCGATCCGAGCTTCGACATCGACGGCGTCGATGCGTCGCACAAGCTGGCGATCCTCGCCAGCGTCGCGTTCGGCCGGCCGGTCGACCTCGCCGGGGTGTATTGCGAGGGCATCCGCCATGTGTCGCGGCTGGATATCGAATACGCCGAGGAGTTGGGCTACCGCATCAAGCTGCTCGGCATCGCCCGGCTGACCGAGCATGGGCTCGAACAGCGCGTCCATCCGTGCATGGTGCGGCGGGAGACGCCGATCGCGGCGGTCGAGGGCGTGTTCAACGGCATCGTCGCCGAGGGCGATTTTGTCGGCCAGCTGATGCTCGAAGGCCGCGGTGCTGGCGCCGGCCCGACCGCCTCGGCGGTCGTCGCCGATTTGGTCGATATCGCCACCGGGCGCCGTGTGGCGCCGTTTGGCGTGCCGGTTTCGTCGCTCGGACGGATCCCGGGGGCGCCGATGGAATCGCATCAGGGCGCGTATTACATCCGGTTGATGGTTGTGGATCAGCCGGGCGTCATCGCCGATGTCGCGGCGGCGCTGCGCGATGAACAGGTCTCGCTCGAATTGATGATCCAGCGCGGCCGGTCGAAAAGCGAAGCGGTGCCGGTGGTGCTAACCACGCATGCCACGGTCGAGGCGGCGATGCGGAAGGCGATGTCGGCGATCGGCATGCTGAAGAGTGTGCTCGAACCGCCGCGCATCATCCGCATCGAGGATTTCTAGGCGCGCGCCCGACCATTCCCTATGATCGCGCCGCGGGCTAATTTCCCGAAAAGATGAGGGAGGAGAGGGTGTCCGACGAAGCCAAGATGGATCGCAATCTGGCGCTCGAAGCGGTCCGCGTCACCGAGGTGGCGGCGCTGTCGGCGTCGCGGCTGATGGGCCGCGGCGATGAGAAGGCGGCCGATCAGGCGGCGGTTGACGCGATGCGCACCGCGCTCAACGGGCTGACGATCGACGGCACCGTCGTCATCGGCGAGGGCGAGCGCGACGAAGCACCGATGCTCTATATCGGCGAAAAGGTCGGCACTGGGCAGGGGCCGAAAATCGACATCGCGCTCGACCCACTGGAAGGCACCACGATCACCGCCAAAGGCGGAGCGAACGCGCTGGCGACGCTGGCCATGGCCGATGCCGGCGGTTTTCTCAACGCGCCGGACGTCTACATGGAAAAGATCGCGATCGGCGGCGGCCTGCCCGACGACCTCGTGCATATCGACGAGGAGCCGGGCGTCAACCTGAAGAACCTGGCGCAGGCGAAAAAGGCCGAGATCGCCGACCTCGTCGTCTGCATCCTTGACCGCCCGCGCCATTCGGAGCTCATCGCCAAGGTTCGCGCCGCCGGTGCGCGGATCATGCTGATCGGCGACGGCGATGTGAGCGGCGTCATCGCCACGTCGAGCCCCGAGACGGGCATCGATATCTACATGGGGTCGGGTGGCGCCCCCGAAGGGGTTCTTGCCGCCGCGGCGTTGCGCTGCATCGGCGGGCAGATGCAGGGCAAGCTGCTGTTCCGCAACGACGATGAGCGCGGGCGCGCGCATCGGCTCGGCATCACCGATCTCGATCGCGTCTACAGCCTGCTCGACCTCGCGCATGGCGATGTGATGTTCGCCGCGACCGGCGTCACCAACGGAACGATGCTGAAAGGCGTCCGGCGCTTCGCGGGCGGCGCGATGACTCACTCGGTGGTGATGCGCTCGCGCACCGGCACCGTCCGCTACATCGAGGCGAAGCACGACCTCAGCCGGAAGGAAAGCTTCGCGCGCTTCTCGCGCTAGCGCGATTCGCGGCAAGCGGAGCCGCGCTCTTCCTTGTTACGGCCGGGTTTGCCCCGGCTCTCTGCGATTTTGGCGTCTGGCTTGGGGGTAGGCGCAAAACCGGGTAGGTCGTGCACATTCATTTAATGGCGCGAGGTCAGGTGGGGGACGGCGCGGGAGCATTTCTCGGGGTCGAGCGATCGGCGAGCGGCCGGCGCTGGCGGTTGCGCGGCGCGGCGGATGACGGCGCCGCGGCTGCGCTCACGGTGCAATTGGCGGTGCCGGAAATTCTCGCGCGGCTGTTGGCCCAACGCGGCGTGACGCTCGAGGAGGCGGCGCGGTTTCTCAGCCCGCGGCTGCGCGAGCAGCTGCCCGATCCCGCGCATCTCAAGGACATGGACCGCGCCGTCGAGCGCCTGGTGCAGGCGATCCGCGCCGGTGAGAAGATCGTCGTCTACGGCGATTACGATGTCGATGGCGCGACGTCGGCGGCGCTGCTGCTGCGGTTTTTCGCGGCGGTCGGCGCGCTGGCGGGGCTCTATGTGCCCGACCGCATGCGCGAGGGCTACGGACCCAACACCGCCGCCTTGCTCAAGCTGAAGGATGAGGCGGTCGGCCTCGTTATCACCGTCGACTGCGGCACCACCGCGCACGAGGCGCTCGATGCGGCGAAAGCCGCCGGGCTCGATTTGATCGTCATCGACCACCACGTCGCCGAGCCGCTGTTGCCGTCCGCGGTCGCGGTGGTCAACCCGAACCGGCTCGACGAGGCGAGCCCGCACGGCCAGCTGGCGGCGGTCGGCGTCGCCTTCCTGCTGGCGGTCGCCGCCAACCGCGCCTTGCGCGATATCGGCTGGTATCGCACCCGGCCCGAGCCCGACCTGCTGCAATGGCTCGATCTGGTCGCGCTCGGCACGGTGTGCGATGTGGTGCCGCTGACCGGGCTCAACCGCGCGCTGGTCACACAGGGGCTGAAAGTGGCGGCGCGCGGCGCCAATCCCGGCATGGCGGCGCTCGCCGCGCTGGGCGCATCGCCCGGGCGCATCACGCCGATCGATGCGTATCAGCTCGGCTTTGTGCTCGGCCCGCGGGTCAATGCCGGGGGCCGGGTCGGCGCGGCCGATCTCGGCGCCCGGCTGCTGTCGACCGATGACACGGCGCTCGCCGCCGAATGGGCGCAGCACCTCGACGGTTACAACAAGGAGCGCCGCGAGATCGAGGCGCGGACCTTGGCGGAGGCGATCGAACATGTCGAGCGGCAGAACGCCTCGTCGCCGGTGCTGGTTTTCGCCGCGGCGGAGGGTTGGCATCCCGGCGTGATCGGCATCGTCGCGGCGCGGCTCAAGGAGCGCTATGGCCGCCCTGCCTGCGTCGTCGCGCTGGCCGATGGGATCGGCAGGGGGTCGGGCCGCTCGGTAGCCGGTCTGGCGCTGGGGTCGGCGGTGATCGCTGCGCGCCAGGCGGGGCTGCTGCTCAACGGCGGTGGGCATGCCATGGCAGCCGGTTTTACCGTCGCCGCCGACCGGCTGATCGAGTTGCAGGAGTTTCTCGCCACACGGCTCAATGACGGGCTCGATCACGCGACGCTGGTCCCCGAACTGGCGATCGACGCGGTGCTTACGGCGGAGGCGGCGCACGGTGCGCTGCTCGCTCAGCTCGACGCGCTGGCGCCGTTTGGCGCCGCCAATCCCGAGCCGCGCTTTGCGTTTCCCGCCGTGCGGGTGCAATTCGTCGAGGCTGTCGGCAGCGGGCATTTGCGTTTGCGGGTGGTTGACGCGCTGGGCGGCGGCACGCTGAGCGCAATCGCCTTCCGCGCGGTCGAGACGCCGGTCGGTCGGCTGATCGCCGAGGCAAAGGGCAGGGGCCTCCACCTCGCCGGCCATTTGCGCCGCGACACCTGGCGCGGCGGCGACGCCGTACAACTGGTCGTCGACGATGCCGCGTCGGTGGTAGAAATGGCGCATGGTTGAGCAAAGCGAAATCCCCGAAGGCGTCCACGAGCACCACGAGCAGCACGACGGCTTTCGTCGCCTGGCGGCGATCTATCTGGGCGTGGTGGCGATGCTGCTGGCGATCGCTTCGCTCGGCGGCAGTCATGTCACCAAGGAATTGCTCAGTGCCAACATCCACGCCTCGGACACTTACGCCTTCGCCCAGGCGAAGTATCTGCGCGCGACGGTCTACCAGCTCGCCGCCGATCAGCTGGAATTCGAGCTGAACCATTTGCCGGGCCTGTCCGATGCCGGCAAGGCGAAGGCGGCGGAGCGCATCGAGCATTACCGTTCCAACGCGGCGCGCTACGAAAGCGACCCGAAATCGGGCGAGGGCCGCGAGCAATTGCTGGCCAAGGCAAAGGAATGGGAGCACCACCGCGAGCATGCCGCCATGCAGGATCCGAGCTTTGAGCTGGCGGCGGCGCTGTTCCAGATCGCGATCGTGCTCGGCTCGGTGGCGATCGTCGCGACTTCGCGCCCGCTCCTCGGGCTCAGCGCCGTCCTCGCGGTCTTGGCCGTGGTGCTGACGCTGAACGGCTATTTGCTGCTGTTCCCGCTGCCGTCGATCGGCTAGCGAATTTCGCTGCAATGCAGCGGCGACCTCAAAGACCGCCCGGAGGTGAGTTGGTCGAGCTCACCGTCGACCGGCTCGGCGCGTAGGGCGATGGGATCGCCAACTGGCGCGGCGAGCCCGTGTTCCTGCCGTTTACCGTCCCCGGCGATCGGGTCCGCGCCGAGATTGGCGCGCGGCGCGGCGCCGGGCGGGAGGGCAGGGTGGTCGAGCGGATTTCCGCCGCGCCCCGGGCCGAGCCGGTATGCCGGCATTTCGGCCAGTGCGGCGGCTGCGCCCTGCAGCATCTGCCGGACGAAGCGTACGGCACGGTAAAGCTTGGCGCGCTGATTGAGGCGTTACGACGCGCCGGCATCGATCCGGCGGTGGTCGCGCCGCTGCGCACGGTGGCGCCGGCGCGGCGACGTATCCGGCTTGGCCTGCGGCGGCCGAGAGACCCGCAGGCGCCGGTGGTCGTCGGGTTTCGCGAGCGGTTCAGCCACGTCCTTGTCGATCTGGCGGAATGTGCGGTTATGGAACCGGCACTGGTCGCGCTGGTCGGGCCGTTGCGACGGCTGGTGCCGCGATGGCTTGCGCCGGGCGCCAAGGCGGAGGCGATGCTGACGCGTTGCGACAGTGGGGTCGACCTGCTGATCGAAACCGCCGAAACGCCCGGGCTCCCGGCGCTCGAAGCGCTGGCGGCGTTGGCGGCGGAGCAGGACATCGCACGCATCGTCTGGCGCTCGGGAACGGTCGACGTACCCGTCGTCGAGCGGCGGCCGGTGCGGGTGGTGTTTTCCGGCGTCGCGGTGCCGTTTCCGCCCGGCGGATTTCTGCAAGCGAGCAAAGCGGCCGAGTCGGTGCTGGTCGCCGAGGTGCTGACCGCCGCCGGCGATTGGCGCTCGGTCATCGATCTTTATGCCGGGCTCGGCACCTTTACCTTCGCACTGGCCGACGCCGGGTCTGTGCACGCGGTGGAAGGCGACGCGGCCGCCGTCGCGGCCTTGGGGCAGGCGGCCGCATCGATCGCTGGTGTCAGCGTCGAGCGGCGCGATCTCGACCGCAACCCGATTCCGGCCGCCGAGCTTTCCCGCTACGCGGCCGCCGTGTTCGATCCGCCGCGATCCGGGGCGCGACGCCAAGCCGAGGCGCTCGCCGCCTCGGCGCTTGATACTGTCGTCGCGGTCTCCTGCAACCCCGCGACCTTCGCGCGCGACGCCGCCAGCCTGGTCGCCGGCGGCTTCCGCCTCGAACGGGTCGTGCCCGTCGACCAGTTCGTTTACACCCCGCACCTCGAACTGGTCGCCACGTTCCGGCGCTGGAATGGTTGAAAGGTCGGTTGGATGCCCGGATCAAGTCCGGGCATGACGAGTGAAGGGACGCTCTAACCTAGCCCCGTCAATTCCCCGGCGCCGCCGGAGCCGTACCGTCGAGCGCTTCGAGGCTGCGGCCGCGCGTCTCGGGCAGCATCAACAGCGTCACGATCATCAATAACGACGCCACCGCGCTGAACAGCGCGATCGACACGCCGAGATCGTAGCTTTGGCTGAAATAGCCGATCGCGGTCGGGAAGAACGAACCGATCGCCCGGCCCGCGTTGTAGCAAAAGCCCTGGGCGTTGCCGCGCACGCTGGTCGGGAACAGCTCGGTCATGAACGGCCCCATCGGCGGGAACTTCATCAGCATCGCCATGAACAGCGGCACCCCGGCGAAGAGCAGCGCCGTGTCGCCCATCGGCACGAACATGTAGAGCAGGATGAAGATCAGCGAGAGAACCGCCGACCACATAAAGGTCTGCTTGCGGCCGATCGCGTCGCTGAGATACGTGCCGAGCAGAAAGCCAAACAGCGCGCCCAGGATCTGCACCAGCAGAAACCCGCCTGCTGCGGTCGCCGAGAAATGCCGCACCGTGCGCAGATAGGTCGGCATCCAGATGCCGACCGCATAGCCGCCGCCCTGCGCGCCGGCGACCATGATCGATACCTTGACCGTGGTCCACAGATGCTCGCCGCGAAACGCCGAGAACAAATGCGACAGTCCGACCTGCTGGCGCTCGCGCTGACGATGGTAGATTTCCGGCTCGTCGATATGCCGGCGAATCCAGAACACGAAGACCGCCGGGAACAGCCCGATGCCGAACAGCACCCGCCAGGCAAGCGCTTCGGGCAGCAGCCAGTACACGGCCGTATAGACCAGCGCCGCGCCACCCCAACCGATCGCCCAGCCGGTCTGCACGATGCCGACGCCGCGCCCGCGATACTTGTCGCGGATTACTTCGCCCATCAGCACCGCGCCCGCCGCCCACTCGCCGCCGAAGCCGAAGCCGTGCAGCGCACGGAGAATGAAGAGCTGCTCGAAATTCTGGGCGAACGCGCACAGGAAGGTGAAGAACGAATACCAGACGATGGTGATCTGCAGCATCTTCACCCGGCCGAACCGGTCGGCGAGCGTGCCGCTGAACCAGCCACCAAAGGACGAGATCAGCAGGGTCACCGTGGCGATCAGCCCGGCCTCGCCCTTGGAGAGGCCCCACAGCCCGATCACCGTCGGGATCACAAAGCTGTACATCTGCACGTCGAAGGCATCGAGCGACCAGCCGCCAAAGCAGGCCCACATCGTGCTGCGCTCCTTGGCGTTCAAATCGCGATACCAGCCGAGCATCGTCTTCCTCCCACTTGCTGCCGCGGACTTGCTGCCGCGGACTTGTCGCCCGCAGGCGTTGTCTTTGACGATAAGTGAAGCCGATAATGGCCGACGTTGTCACGCCGCAGATGAGCGCAGGCGCCATGCAGAGAGCGACCGAGTTCGTGGGGAGCAAGACGTCCTTCTCGTTGTCGACGTGCAGAACGATTTCTGTCCCGGCGGGGCGCTCGCCGTGCCTGAAGGCGATGCAATCGTGCCGGTCATCAACCGCCTCGCGCGCGACTTCGCCCATATCGTGCTGACCCAGGACTGGCATCCGGCGGGCCACGCGTCCTTTGCCGGCGCACATCCCGACCGGCAGCCGTTCGAGGCGATCGAACTGTCCTACGGCACGCAAATCCTCTGGCCGGACCATTGCGTCCAGGGCACGCCGGGGGCGGCATTCCACCCCGACCTCGACATCCCGCATGCCGAGCTGGTGCTGCGCAAGGGCTATCACCCGGCGATCGATTCCTACTCGGCGTTTCGCGAAAACGACCGGCGCACCGCGACCGGCCTCGCCGCCTATCTGCGGGAACGCGGTTTCACCCGCGTGACCTTGTGCGGTCTCGCGACCGACTTTTGCGTGCTGTATTCGGCACTCGACGCGGCCGCGGCAGGGTTCGTGGCGACCGTCGTGCTCGATGCCTGCCGCGGCATCGACCGCGACGGTTCGATCGCTCGCGCGCTCGACGAGATGCGCGCGGCGGGCGTCACGCTGTTGTGACCAGGCGCGTCGAACGGCGGCCGGCTCAGTTCGGCGTGAGGCGGCGGATGATCGGGCGCAAGGGGCGGCGCTCGACCTGGAAGGTCGGCTGCGGGCGCGGTGGCGTCGGGAAGGTCGGCGCGTCGTCGGCGTCGCGCGGCGGCATGCGGGGTGGGGCCGCGGCTAGCCGCGGGCGCCTCGCGGGTCCGGCGCCGGGCGCTTTCTTGGCCGGCTTTTCGCTCATCTGCACCGACAGCTTCGAGCCGCCGACCTGGGTGCCGTTCAGCCCGGCGATCGCCGCCTTGGCGGCCTTTTCCGTGGCGATGTCGACAAAGCCGTAACGCAGCCGCGCGCCAGTGTTCGGATCGCGCGCGATCGCCGCGCTCAGCACGATGCCGAACGGGTCAAACGCTTCAGCCAGTCGCTCGTCGGAAAAGTCGGCCGGCAGATTGCCGACAAAGATGTTTCCCTTATGATTACGCGTACGCATCGGCCCCCGGCCCCTTACGGTATTCCCGATCTGTTGCGCCTAAGTTGTGGTCGTCTCGGCGCATCGTCAACGCGGCGAGGCGCATTGCCGCAATGCAGCATCGCGGAGCCGCCCGAGGCAAACACCGTCCGCACGGCGCGGTTGCATCGCTGGCGCAATCGGGGCAAGCATCGCCCCGCAGAAACCTGAGAGGAGATGTACTATGCCCTCCGTAAAGCCCATCCCCGACGGCTACAGCACGCTGACGCCGTACCTGATCGTCGCCGACGGCGCGGCAGCCGTGGCGTTTTACGAAAAGGTCTTTGGCGCCAAAGTCCGGTTAAAGCTCGAGCGGCCCGACGGCAAGCTCGGCCATACCGAGCTCGAAATCGGCGACAGCGTCGTCATGCTGGCCGACGAGCATCCGGAGCACCAGGCCCATGCCCCGGCGCATTTCGGCGGGTCGCCGGTGACGCTGCACCTCTATGTCGAGAATGTGGATGCGGTTGTCGGCCGGGCCCGAGGCGCCGGCGGCAAGATCACGCGCCCCGTCGAGAACATGTTCTACGGCGACCGTTCCGGCAGCTTTGTCGACCCGTGCGGCCATGTCTGGCACGTCGCGACGCATGTCGAGGACGTGCCGCCCGACGAGATCAACCGCCGGGCCGCGACGGCGATGCAGAAAGGGTAGCGACAAACGATGATCCCGCGCGACCGCATCCCGTATTCCGCGATCGTCGACCGCCCGGCTCTCAAGCTGCCGGGCGGCGCCCGCATCGTCGTCTGGCCGATCGTCAATCTCGAGGTCTGGGATATTTCGCGGCCGATGGCGCGCCAGGTGCTGCCGGCGCCCACCGGCCAAGTGCTGCTGCCCGACGTGCCGAACTGGTCGTGGCACGAATACGGGATGCGCGTCGGCGTGTGGCGTTTCTTCGATCTGTTCAAGCGTCTCGACATCCGCCCGACCGTGTCGATCAACGCCCGCGTCTGCGAGGACTACCCGCGTGTGGCACAGGCCTGCCACGACGCCGGCTGGGAGTTTATGGGCCATGCCTACGAGCAGGGCCCGGTGCACCTGATCGACGACCAGAAGGCGATGATCGACCGATCGGTCGCGGTCATCGAGAAATTCACCGGCGCGAAACCGGTTGGCTGGCTCGGCCCCGGCCTCACGCAGACCTACGAGACGCCGGAGTTGCTCGCCGCCGCCGGCATCAAGTACATCGGCGATTGGGTCTATGACGACGAGCCGACCGAGATCGCCACCGCCAACGGCCCGCTCGTCACGTTGCCCTACACGGTCGAGCTCAACGACATCCCGATGATGATCGTGCAGCACCACGAGTCCGAATATTTCACCCGCCGCTGCATCGACACCTTCGACCGGCTCTATCAGGAGGGCGAGCACCGCGCCAAGATCATGGCGATCGCCATCCACCCCTACATTTCCGGCCAGCCCCATCGCATCAAATACCTCGAAGCGGTCTACGACCACATCGCCAAGCACACCGGCGTGCTGCACTGGAACGGCGTCGAGATTTTGGAGTGGTATCAGGCGGCGAAGACTGCGGAATGACCCTATCTCGGCTTTCGCCGGGCTTCGCCAAGTCAAAGGCCTGATGCTTGGTTGAACAAAGCAAGTCGCATTCGACTCTGATGCCTGGAAACTAGTCGCTTGCCGCAGTCGCTGCGGTAACTCAACAATCGGCGGCATCGGCACCGCAGAGGTGCTGGGGGAGGGGGCGGCTGTTGCTCGGGGTGCTTTACGCCGCGATCGGCGCGTTTACGTTCGCCCTCAACAATGTGGCGATCCGCCGGGGAGTGGTGACCGGCAGCGTGCTGCAGGGCATGGCGATGACCGTGCCGATCGGCGGGCTCTCCTTTCTGGTCATGACCATCGCCTTTGGCCAGTTCGGCCAGCTTACGGCGTTCCCGGCGGCGGCGGTCGCCTGGCTCGCGGGCCAAGGCATCGTGCATTTCGTGCTCGGCCGCTACTGCAACTACAAGTCCAACCAGCTGATGGGCGTCAATCTCGCGGCCCCGGTGGTGCAGCTGCAGGTGCCGTTCGCGATGATGATGGCGGTGGCGACGCTGCACGAGAAGTTCACCGTACTGCAGGGCATCGGCTCGGTACTGATGCTCGGCGGCTCCTTCGTTACGCAAAGCAAGACCGGCAATCGGGCGAAGACGGCTGCGGTGGCGCCCCCGGGATCGGCGCCCGAGCCGGTTTTCCGGCCGCATGTCGTCACCGGCTATTTCTGTGCGCTCGGCGCGGCGATCTGCTACGGCAGCTCGCCGCTGATGGCGCGCCAGGCTTTTCTCAACGCGCCCGGCCTCGGCACGGCGGCGGCAGGTTGCGTCGCCTACGCGGCAGCGACGCTGTTCTTCGCGCTGATCCTGCTCAGGCCCGGTTCATGGCGGGATATCAAGGGCACGAGCCGCGACAACCTGCCGTGGTTTCTCGCCTCGGCGGTGCTGGTCGCGATTTCCCAGGCCTTCGTCTACGCCTCGCTCTCCGTCGCACCGCTGATGGTGGTAACGCCGATCCTCCAGCTCTCGCTGGTGTTCCGGCTGTTCTTGTCGCAATGCATCAATCGCGACTACGAGGTAATGAACACCGCCGTCATCATCGGCGCCTTCACCGCGGTGCTGGGGTCGATCCTCGTCTCGCTCGAGACCGGCGAGCTGGCGAAGCTGATCGACCTGCCGCCGGGGCTCGCCGATTTTCTGGGCTACCGATTGGCGGGCGGGTGAGCCTGATTGGGACCGGAGCACAGTCTTCCCGCGTCATTCCGGGGCATCGCATAGCGATGAACCCGGAACCCATGAACACCGACGTCGAAAAGCGCGCTCCGACGCCGCAGACACTTTGGACAGGGCCGTGTTCATGGGTTCCGGGTTCGCCCCTGCGGGCCGCCCCGGAATGACAAAGCAACTTGGCCTCTCAGCCAAAGTAAGGGTGATTCAGAATTCTCGCGTGCCAGACGGTTTTGGCGTACTCGCCGATCGCGCGGTCGGCGGAGAACCAGCCCATGCCGGCGATGTTGCGGGCGCAGGCGGCGGCCCAGGCGTCGGGGTCGCGCCACAGCGCGTCGACGGCGCGCTGGGCGCGCCAATAGGCGTCGAAATCGGCGACGATCATGTAGTTGTCGGCGTGGCGCAGCGACTGCGTCAGCAACTGGAAGCGGTCGCGGTCGCCGGGGGAGAAGACGCCGGTCTCGATCGTCGCCAGCACTTCGTTGAGCGCCGGGGAGGGGATGATGGCGCGCCGCCCTTCGCGCGCGGCCCGTCGCAAGTCCGCGACCTCGTCGGCGAGCAGGCCGAAGATGAAGATGTTGTCGGCGCCGACTGCGTCGCGGATTTCGATGTTGGCGCCGTCGAGCGTGCCGATGGTCAACGCGCCGTTGAGCGCCAGCTTCATGTTGCCGGTGCCGGAGGCCTCCATCCCGGCGGTCGAAATCTGCTCGGACAGATCGGCGGCCGGGATGATCAGCTCGGCGAGGCTGACATTGTAGTTGGGCAGGAACGCCACCTTGAGCAGGTCGCGCACCGCCGGGTCGCGGTTGATGACCTCGGCGATGTCGTGCGCGAGCTTGATGATCAGCTTTGCGGCGGTGTAGCTCGCCGCCGCCTTGCCGCCGAAGATCTTGACCCGCGGCACCCAATCCTTGGTCGGGTCGGCGCGCATCGCGTTGTAGAGCGCCACCGTCTCCAGGACGTTGAGCAACTGACGTTTGTATTCGTGGATGCGCTTGATCTGGACGTCGAAGATCGCGCTGGGATCGACCGACAGGCCGAGCCGGTCGCGGATGACGCGGCCCAGCGCCAGCCGGTTCGAGCGCTTCACGGCGCGCAGCCGTTCGAGCAGGCGGGTGTCCTCCGCCATGCGCGCCAGCCGGCCGATCGCGTCGGGGTTGTCGCGGATGTCCTCGCCGCACGCATCGCTCAGCAGCCGGGTCAGCCCCGGATTGGCCTGGTAGAGCCAGCGGCGGAAGGTGATGCCATTGGTGACGTTGACGATGCGGTCGGGGTAATGCGCGTTGAGATCGGCAAACAGCTCCTTGCGCACCAGCGCGGAGTGCATCGCCGATACGCCGTTGATCCGGCCGCTGCCGAGGAAGGCGAGATGGCCCATCCTGACATGCCGGCCCTCGCGCTCGTCGATCAGCGACACCGAGGCGAGCAGCTCGGCGCTGACCGGCTGGGTCTTCGCGATTGCCTCCAGATGGCGCGCGTTGATCAGATAGATGATCTGCAGATGGCGCGGCAGAACCCGCTCGAACAGCGGCACCGCCCAGCTTTCCAGCGCCTCCGGCAGCAGCGTGTGGTTGGTGTAGCGGCAGGTGGCGACGGTGATTTTCCAGGCGTCGTCCCACGCGATGTTGTGCAGGTCGACAAGGATGCGCATCAGCTCGACGATCGCGATCGAGGGGTGCGTGTCGTTGAGCTGGATCGCCGCCCGTTCCGGCAGCGTGTGCAGCGAGCCGTAGGCGCGGCGGTGGCGCTGGATGAGGTCCTGCAGCGAAGCGGAGACGAAGAAATATTCTTGGCGGAGGCGCAGCTCCTTGCCGGCCGGGGTTTCGTCGCTGGGGTAGAGAATTTTCGACAAGGCCTCGGCGCGTGACTGCTCGGTCAGCGCGCCGACATGGTCGCCGCGGTTGAACACGTCGAGCCGTAGCGGGTCGACCGCGCGCGCCGACCACAGGCGCAGCGGATTGACGTGGTTGCCCTTCCACCCGACGATCGGCGTGTCGTAGGCGACGGCCTCGATCGTCTCCTCGGGGTGCCACACAAAGCGCATGTGATTGCCGCGGCCGGCGACGGTTTCGACCCACCCGCCGTAAAAAATGTCGTACTTGACTTCCGGCCGCTCGAACTCCCACGGGTTGGTAAAGGACAGCCACTCTTCGGGATATTCCTGCTGCCAGCCGTCCTTGACGATCTGGCGGAACAGCCCGGCGTCATAGCGGATGCCATAGCCGTAAGCGGGGATGCCGAGGCTCGACATGCTTTCGAGATAGCAGGCGGCGAGGCGCCCGAGACCGCCATTGCCCAGCGCCGCATCGGGCTCGGCATAGCGAACGCGGTCGAAATTGACCCCGAGATCGCCCAGCGCGCGGTTGACGACGTCATCCATTTGCAGATTGCCGGCGACATCGTTGAGCAGCCGGCCGATCAGGAATTCGAGCGACAGGTAGTAGACGTGCTTGCGGCCGCGAGCGAGGCTGTCGCGCTCGGCTTCGAGCCAGCGATGGATGACCCGGTCGCGCAACGACAGGGTGGTCGCGACAAACCAGTCGCGATCCGACGCATCCGCCGCATCCTTGCCCACCGCCAAGGTCAGCTTCGCGAGCACCGCGTGCTTGAATTGCTCGATCGCGTCTTCCGGCTCGGCGTCGGTCGCCGCGCGCGGCGTTGCCTGCTGTCGATTTCCCGCTCGCGCACCCGGCGTCCTCACCTTAAGCATCCTCCCATGCTGGCCGGCAGCCTTGCCCCGCGCCGCTAGTCGGATTGCGCGACGACGAGCCGCGGCGTCTCGCGCCGTTCGTCGAACCGCGCATGAGTTTCGTTTATCTGCGCCAGGGTCGGTAGGCTAGCCTCGTTACCAAGATACTGGATCGCATGCGCCGAGGCAGCCCGCGCGAAACGGAAATGGTCTTCCCACAGGCCGAAGGGATTCGCCAGGAAGGCGTAGACATAGGCGCCGTGGAAGATGTCGCCGGCGCCGTTGGTGTCGACGACCTTGTCGTCGGGCACGGCCAGCGCCGGCAGGTGCCGGTCTTCGTCGCCGCCCTGGTACCACAGCATGCCGCGCCCGCCCATCGTTACCGCGCCGATCTTGCAGCCGCGCGAACGCAGGTAGGCGAGCATCTCGCCGGGGTTCAGCCGCATCTGCTCGCAGAGCCGCTCGGCGACCACCGCGACATCGATGAATTCGAGCAGCTCATGGGTGTTGGAGCGCAGCCCGCCGCCGTCGAGCGAGGTCAGGATGCCGGCCTCACGGCAGGCGCGCGCATAGTCGATCGCTGCGTCGGGCTGGTGCCCGTCGACATGCAGCGCGCGGCAGCCGGTCAAATGCAGAGGCGGGTAGGGGTGCTTGTAGTCGTCGTCGCGGCAGCGGACGATGGCGCGTTGCTGACCCTTGGGCATCACAAAGGAGAGCGACGAGGCGGCGACTTTCCGGTGATGCACCGATATGTGGTACTTCGCCGCCATGTCGATGAACATCCGCCCCAGCCAATCGTCGGCGACCGAGGCGAGCAGATCGGGGGCGATGCCCAGCTTGGCGCAGCAGAACGCGGCGGTCACCGCATTGCCGCCGAAGGAGACCGCGTAGTTGCGCGCCACCATCTTCTCGTCGCCGATCGGCAGCGTATCGGTGACGAAGGTGATGTCGATATAGGCCTGGCCGATGAACAAGGCTTGCATGGCGTTTAGATAGTCGTTGGACGGCCGGCACCAACCCGTTTGCGCGAGCCGGTGTGTCGGGCGAGGTCATGCACGGCTCATGCCGGGAGGTCGCATGGCTTGGCTTGCCGACCTCGCCCGGGTCCCTATGATCTCTTCCATGCGATTGGCGATCATGTCGACGGCCTCATTGCTCTGGGTCGTTGCCGCGGGCAACGCGGCGCCGCCGGGTGTCCAGGGCTATTGGCTGACGGCGAACAAAAGCGGCATCGTCGAAATCTTTTCCTGCGGCGAGGGGATATGCGGGAAATTGGCGTGGTTTCGCATCAAGCCCGACGATCCGAACCCGGAGGCGCTCGATCTCAAAAACCCGGACCCGGCGCGGCGAAGCCAGTCTCTCTGCAGCCTCGTCTTCATGCACGGGTTCAAGTCGACCGGGCCAAGCGATTGGGAGGACGGAAATATCTATGACCCCGAGAGCGGCAATACCTACCATGGGACAATACGTTTGCAGCCCGATGGCACGTTGCGCCTGCGGGGTTATATTGGCATCTCCCTGATCGGCCGGAGCGAGGTCTGGACCCGCTACACGCAGCCTTTGCCTTCCTGCCCGACGCGATAGCAGCAGAGTGGAGGACATGACCATGGCGCGCCTTCCCCACATTACCAGCAAGGACCAGGTCGACGAGAAGTATCACGGCGCCTTTGATTCGATCGTCGCGAGCCGCGGTGCGGTGGCGGGGCCGTTCCTGATGTTCATGCATTCGCCCGAGGTGGCGGAGCGCGTCGGGCATCTCGGCGCTTATGTCCGGTTCGAGGGCACGCTCGACATGAGGGTGCGAGTGCTGGCGGCGATGACGGTCGCGCGCGAGTTCCACGCGATGTATGTCTGGGGCGCGCAGACCGGCGGCGCGCGGCGGCTGGGCGTACCGGAGGAAACGATCACCGCGATCCGCGAAGACCATTCGCGGGGCATTGCGCCGGCCGATGCGGAAATCGTTGAATTCACCCGCCAGTTGCTGCGTCAGCACCGCATCGAGGACGCGCTGTTCAAGAAGATGCACGCGCGCTTCGGCAATGACGAGCTGGTGCAGCTGACCACCGCGATCGGCTACTACACGCTGCTCGGCATGACGGTGAACGCCTGCGAGCTGGAGCCGGCGGCCGACGCCGAGGTGCTCGACCTCAGCACGCTACCGTAGGGTGCGATCCTCAATTCGTCATGCCCGGACTTGATCCGGGCATCCAACCGACGTTCCAGCCGTCTGGACGGAGGTCGTGGGGCCATTGGATGGCCGGGTCAAGCCCGGCCATGACGACCGAGAGTAGTCGGCCTTAACCAAAACGCGGCGGCACGTACCAGGGAATATCGGCGGCCGGGTCGACGAGCAATTCGGGGAGCGCGACGCGCGCGACCTGCGAGTGCTGCACCGCCGCGGCCTCGACGCGATATCGCTGGGCGAGGGCGGGGCGCCGCGCCGGAACGGCGCGGTCGATTCTCGCGGCGACGAGCCGGGCCACCGCACGTGAAAACGGGCCGGTCTGGCTTTCGATAAACGGCACGCGCAGGGCGCCGGGGCGCTCCGGCTCGGCGGCGAAGCGAGTGTCGAGCCAGCGCTCGACGATCTCGATCCCGGCGAGCGGGTCGCCGAGCGCCGGGTCGCGGCCGTAAAGCCCGTCGAACACATAGAGCTCATCCGGTTGGGCCTGGGCGTCGGCGATGATGTCGATCGCCGGCATGCCGCCGCCGGAATGCGCGCCGAGCACAAAGCGATCGAGCGCCAGCGACGCACCGCACCGCTCGCCGAGCCGATGCAGCCCGTAGGCTAGCAACAAGTCGATACCGCCGCCGAGCAGCGCGGGGAAGTCGTAGTAATAGTGCCGGATCCAATGGCCACGCGGCAGCATCGCCAAGGTCGGCCGGGCGCGGCCGGAGAGGATCAGCCCGCTGCGCTCGATCTTCTCGGACAGCGGCATCGCACCGCCCGATTGCGAAAACCCGTGCAGGAAGACGACGATATCGATGGCGCCGGCGCCTTCGGGAATGTGGTTCCAGCGCAGGAACAGGTCCGGCTGGGTGCCTTGGTGCGCTGCTAACACCGGGGTGTCGGTGAGGAAGATTTCGCCGGGCTGCATGGGTCGTTAGCCCCCACCCCAACCCTCCCCCGCTTGCGGGGGAGGGGGAAGGAAAGCGCCGGCGTTGCCATAGCGCCCCCTCCCCCGCAAGCGGGGGAGGGTCGGGGTGGGGGCTGAAGCGGCGCTCACGCCAGCTTCACGTATTCGAAATCGCCGGGCTTGCTGTCGATGCCGGTGCGCGGCGGGGCGATCCAGGTGGCGAATTGGCCCGGCTCACGGGCGGGCTGCATCAGGCCGCCGACAAAGGCGTCGTCATCGGCAGTGGGAAGGAACGCGTCGCGGCGGCGCGCCCACTCCGCGGCGCTCAGGATGTTGCCTTCGGGGTCGGCTTCGATCGCGGCGAACTCGCCGATCCGCCGGTTGAAGGCGACATGCGGCAGGGTGATGCGGAAAGCGATGCCGCTGCGCTCGATGATGCGGTTCCACCAGCGCTCGACGCCGCTCTGCGCGTCGGCGACGTAGTCGTCGCGCAGCCGCATGTTGAGCGCGGACAGCGCCGGCACCTCCTCGCGCATCACCGCCCCATCCTTCAGCCGCAGCACCGGGTAGGTGCTGGCGGTCAGTGCGTGGTCGTCGTCGATCTGGTCTTCGAGATAGCGGCCCTTGAGCCCGGCCTGATAGGCGTTGGCCGCGTTGGTCGAAAGCTCGCTGCCGAACAGGTCCAGCGTCGCCGAGAAGTGGAAATTGGCGCGCTTTTGCATGGTCGGCAGATCGATCACGCCGAGTGCGCGCACCCGTGCGATGTCGTAGGGGTCGTCGATCCCGGCCTTGGTCATCGCCGCGCAGGTCGCTTCGAGGATGCGGCCGATCCCCGACTGGCCTATGAACATGTGGTGCGCTTCCTCGGTCAGCATAAACCGGCAGGTGCGCGACAGCGGATCGAACCCCGATTGCGCCAGCGCGTGCAGCTGCATCTTGCCGTCACGGTCGGTGAAGAAGGTGAACATGAAAAACGCCAGCCAATCCGGCGTGCGCTCATTGAACGCGCCCAAAAGGCGCGGCGTGTCGCGGTCGCCCGATTGGCGGCGCAGCAGGTCTTCGGCTTCCTCGCGCCCGTCGCGGCCGAAATATTTCTGCAGCAGGTAGACCATTGCCCACAAATGGCGGGCCTCTTCGACATTGACCTGGAACAGGTTGCGCAGATCGTAAAGCGAGGGCGCGGTGGCGCCGAGCAGGCGCTGCTGCTCGACCGAGGCGGGCTCCGTATCGCCCTGCACGGTGATCAGCCGGCGCAGCATCGCGCGGTATTCGCCCGGCACTTCCTGCCAGGCCGGCTCGCCCTTATGCGCGCCAAAGCCGATGGTACGGTCCTCGATCTGCGGGGCGAGCAGGATGCCCCAGCGGTATTCCGGCATGCGAACATAACCGAACTTGGCCCAGCCCTCCTGGTCGACCCCGACCGCGGTGCGCAGATAGACGAGATTGTCCTGAAACCCGTCCGGGCCGCGCGCCTTCCACCAGTCGAGATAGGTCGGGTGCCAGTTTTCCAGCGCGCGACGCAGCCGCGGGTCGGCATTGAGCCCGACATTGTTGGGGATCAGACCGTCGTAATCGACTGTGATCTCAGCCATGGCTCGCTCCTCGCTGGATAGTCTCAGAATAGCTGTTAACGAGCGCTGGTATGAATGCTTCTTGAGAGAATGACAATTTTGTCCTATATTTCATCAGGTGAACGGAAACGAACTGCTCCGCAAGCTTCAGCGCATTGGCCGCGAGCGTGGAGTGCCGGTTCGGTTCAATCAAGAACGCGGCAAAGGTAGTCACGGCACGCTTTATTTCGGTGATAGGCGTACAACGCTCAAGGACCGAAAAGCGGAGATCAGGCCGGGACTATTGCATGCGATGCTACGCCAGCTTGGTCTGAACGAGCAGGATCTGCGGTAGGGGTACAGCCGATGTTCGATCATCTTTATGTCTATCCGGCTCGGCTTGAAGCGCAGCCTGACGGCAGCTTTGTCGTGAGTTTTCCTGATTTGCCGGAGGCCCTCACCGATGGCGATGGGTTAGGCAATGCCCTCTCACACGCGTCCGATTGCTTGTCGGAGGCCTTGGCCGGGCGGATCAGCAACGACGAGAGCATTCCGGCGCCGGGTGCGGGGCGGACGGGTCTGCATATCGTTGCCCCGGAGCCGACGGTGGCGCTCAAGGCGGCGCTCTACAGCGCGCTTCGTGAACGCGGACTGACGGTCGCCGATCTCGCGCGACGCCTCGATATCGATTATCGCCAGGCGGCGCGTCTGATCGATCCGCGCTCACCTAGCAAGCTGACAACTCTCAAGGCGGCGCTCGATGCATTGGGCTATGAAGTCGCAATCGCTGTCCAAGAGAAGCCGGCTGCATGAACCCATCGGCTACACCCGCTTCGCATCGAATTCGGGCCGCTTGCCGGTGCCGTAGGATTTGAGCGCCCCCTTGTCGCCGACCGCGTTGGGGCGCTGGAAGACCCAGTTCTGCCAGGCGGTGAGCCGGCCGAAGATACGGGTTTCCATGGTCTCCGGGCCGGCGAAGCGGAGATTGGCTTCCAGGCCGGTCAGCGCGTCGGCCGAGAAGCTGGCGCGCTCCTCGAGCATCAGGCGGATTTCCTCATCCCAATCGACTTCGTCATAGGCGGCGGTCACCAGGCCGAGCACCTCGGCCTCGTCCGCGGCGAGCGGTTTGCCGATCTGGGCTTCAACGGTGCCCAGGCTGTCCGGTTCGCCGAGAAACCGGGTGGCGAGCCGGGTGAGACCGTTGCCCATCGGGTAACTGCCGAAATTCAGCGCCGACAAGTTCAGCGTCGCCTCCGGCCGGTTGTCGCCGGCGCGCGTGCCGGCGAACATGACGGTTCGGTCGGCCGCGAAGCACAGCTCGGCCAGCGTTCCGGCAAAGCAGCTGCCCGGCTCGATCAGCGCGAACAGGCTGCGCGAGGTCATATCGACGCGCTTCAGCACGCGCTTCCAGTAGAGCCGGATTTCGCGGACGAGCCAGTCGTTCCGGTGCGCGTCGAGCAGCGCGTCCGCTGCCAGCACCAGCGCGGGATCGCCCTCGCTGCGCAGCAGGATGATGCCGAGCTCGGGCTCGTTGGCGCGCAGATGGAGGATTGCGTCGTCGAGCTCGCGCGCCAGGGCGAGCGGCCAGAAGGCGGCGCCCTCGGCACGGATACCGGCAGCGTCGGCCGGAAGCGCATCGGGGCCGAGGAGTGCGATCTCGGCGAGGCGCCTGTCGCGATCGAAGGCAGCGCGCAGGTAGCGGTAGGTCAGTCGGTCATCGGTGAGCTCGCGTTCGAGCGGCGGCAGGGCGACACCCTTAGCGTCCGCCGGACGGTCCGAGGCTGCGGCTAGCGCGGCGGCGCGGGCGGCGATGCGCTCGTCCCAGGCGGAGGGCGGGGCGATCTCGTCGACCAGGCGCCAATCGACGGCCCGCTGGCCGCGCACGCCTTCTTCTGTCGTGCAGAACAGGTCGGCGCGGTCGCGGCGGACCTTGCGCTTGTCGGTGAGGCGCGTGAGGCCGCCGGTGCCCGGCAGGACGGCGAGCAACGGCACCTCGGGTAGCGACACGGCCGAGCGGCGGTCGTCGATGAGCGTGATCCAGTTGCAGGAAGCGGCCAGTTCGTAGCCGCCGCCGGCGGCGGTGCCGCTCACCGCGGCGAGGTAGCGCTGCCCGGAATGGGCCGAGGCGTCCTCGATCGCGAGGCGCGTCTCGTTGGTGAATTTGCAGAAATTGATCTTGTCGCCATGGGCGGATTTGGCGAGCGCGCCGATATTGGCACCGGCGCAAAACACGTTCGGCTTGCCCGAGCGGATGACGACCGCGCGCACCTCGGGATGCTCGAAGCGCAGCCGCTGGACCGCGTCGGCCAGCTCTATATCGACGCCGAGATCATAGGAATTGAGCTTCAGCTCGGTGCCGGCGTAGAGGCCGCCCGCCGCGTCGACATCGAGGGTCAGGGTCGCGACGGCGCCGTCGGTCGCCAGCCGCCAATGACGGTAGCGCGACGGGTCGGTGCGATGGTCGATGATCATTGTGCGCACCCGTGCGGCCGCGCGTACCCCCACCCCGACCCTCCCCCGCCAGCGGGGGAGGGGGCGCTGTTGCAGCGCAGGCACCCGCCATCTCCCTCCCCCGCTAGCGGGGGAGGGTCGGGGTGGGGGTAATATGTCTCGGCGACGACGGTCATGCTCCACCTTCCCGCAGCTTGTAGCGCTGGATCTTGCCGGTGGCGGTCTTGGGCAGGGTGTCGACGAACTCGATCCAGCGCGGGTATTTCCACACGCCGATGCGGTCCTTCACGGTGTCCTGCAGGGTGGTAGTCAGCGCCGCGCGATCCTCGCCCGCCGCCGCTTCCTGCAGCACGACAAAGGCCTTGGGCTTGATCAGCGTATCCTCGTCCGGGTGGCCGACCACGGCGGCTTCGAGTACCGCGGGATGGGCGATCAGCGCTTCCTCGACCTCGAACGGCGAGACCCAGATGCCGCCGACCTTCAGCATGTCGTCCTGGCGGCCGCAATAGCGGTAATAGCCGTCGGCGTCGCGGGTGTAGGTGTCGCCGGTATGTGTCCATTCGCCGCGGAAGGTCAGCCGCGACTTGCCGCGCTGGTTCCAGTAGCCGTCCGCGGCGCTGGGGCCGCGCACGACCAGCTCGCCCTGCTCGCCGTCGGGCGCGTCGACGCCATCCTCGCCGACGATGCGCAGCTCGTAGCCGGGCACCGCCTTGCCGGTGGCGCCGTAGCGGATGTCGCCGGGCCGGTTCGACAGGAAGATGTGCAGCATCTCGGTCGAGCCGATGCCGTCGAGGATGTCGCAGCCGACCTTGTCGCGCCAGCGCTGGCCGACATGCTCGGGCAGCGGCTCGCCGGCCGAGATGCACGTCTTGAGACGGCTGGAGCCGGCGCCGGGGCCAAGTTCGGGATGCGCGAGCAGCGCCGCGTAGAGCGTCGGCACGCCGGCGAACAGCGTCGGCCGATGACGGCGCATCACCTGGAGCACCGCGTCGGGCGTCGGCCGGTCGGGCAGCAGCACGGTCGACGCGCCGACCGCCATCGGGAAGGTCATCGAATTGCCGAGGCCGTAGGCGAAGAACAGCTTCGCGGCGGAGAAAACCACGTCATCGGCGCCGAGGCGCAGCACATTGGCGGCATAGGTGTCGGCGGTGGCCTTTAGGCTCGCATGCACATGGCGCACGCCTTTCGGCGCGCCGGTCGAGCCGGAGGAGTAGAGCCAGAACGCTGTCTCGTCGAGCGAGGCTTCGACCATCGGCGCCGGGTTTGCGGCGAGGAAGCCGGTGAACGCGCAGGGCCGCGCATCTAGGTTGCTGACTATGACGCGGCCGACGCGGCGGGCGGCCGCGCGCAGCGGCTCCAGCAGCGGCGCCGAGACGAAGAGGGCTGCGGCGCGGCTGTCCTGCAGGATGTAGCCGGTGATGTCGGGCGGCAGCAGCGTGTTGATCGGCACCGGGATCACCCCGGCCCGCAGCGCGCCCCAGAACGCGATCGGGAAGTCGACAATGTCGAGCATCACGAGCGCGATGCGGCGCTCGCGCTCGATGCCGGCGGCCGCCAGCCCAGCAGCGAAGCGGGCGGAGGCGGCGTCGAGCTCGGCATAGGTCAGGCTGCGCCACGGGTCGCGAAAGGCGATGCGGTCGCCGCGCCCCTCGCGCAGGTGGCGGGAGATGAAATAATCGGCGGCGTTGCCGTTTTCGTCGCTCATGGGAGGTGCATCCTACCGCCAGAGCCGGTCGCTGGCGATGCTGGCGCCTTCGGCAAGCGCGCGGAACTTGGCCCAGACGATGCTTGGGGCGACGATCGGCGGTGCGGTGGCCGAAGTGCCGAAGCCGCAATCGCTGCCGGCGATCACCCGCTCGCGGCCGACGATGTCGGCGAAGCGCAGGATACGCTGCGCGATCAGCCGCGGGTGCTCGACGAAGTTGGTTGTCGAGTCGAGCACGCCGGGGATCAGCACCTTGTCGTCGGGGATGCGGATCGCCGCGAGGTCTTCCCATTCATGCTCGTGGCGCGGGTTGGCGGCCTCGATGCTCAGGCCCTGCGGGCGCGCCTTCAGCGCAATGTCGATGATGTCGGCGAGGGCGATGTCGTGGGTGTGGGGACCCTCGTAATTGCCCCAGCAGATATGCAGCCGCATGCGGTCGGAGGGTAAGCCTTCGGTGGCGGCGTTGAGCGCGGCGATGTTGCGCGCAGCGATGCGGCGGAACGCGGTGTCGTCGAGATGGCGGTACTGGTTGTGCCGGCACGAGCCGAGATCGGGGCAGTCGATCTGCAGCAGGAAGCCGGCGCCAACGATCGCCTGGTATTCGGTGCGCATCGCCGCGGCGAGCGCGTCGACATAGGCGTCTTCGTCCTTGTAGTAGGTGTCGACGACAAAGCGCGTGAGGATGCCGGGCGAGGGGGCGGTCATGAACGCCTCGGCCGGCGCGGCGGCGGTCACCGCGGCCGCGAAATGCGCGAGGTCGCGGGTCAACGGTTCCCGGTTGTCGTAGGACAGCGGCCCGAGGCAGGCGGGGAAAGCAGTATTGCTGAAATTGGTCGCGGTCTGGAAATCCGGGTGCTCCAGCCGGTCAAGGCTCAGCATCACGTCGCGGCCGCGCTCGATGACCGACGGGTCCATGTCGATCCCGGTGATGCGGTGCTTCACATAGGTCGCGTAGGAGGGCTTGCTCTGCTCGCCGTCGCTGACGACGTCGATACCGCACGCTACCTGCTGCGCGACGATCGCCGCCACCGCCTCGGCCGATTGCGCCTCGAAGGCGGCCTCGTCGACCAGCGTGCCGGCTTCGCGCGCCGCGATCAGGTCGAGCATCGGTTTGGGGCGCGGCAGGCTGCCGACATGGGTCGTCAGGATGCGCTCGGTGCTGAGCTTCACGGCCGTTTTCTCCCTGCCTTTGGCATGACATCATAATCCCACAACGCGAGCGCCACGAGAGCGATGGGAGAGACGATGCCGAACCTGCACCCGCAAATCCAAACGGTGCTCGAAGCGATGGCCCGGCTCGAGCTCAAGCCGATCGAGGCGATGACGCCGATCGAGGCGCGCGCGCAGATGGAGATGATGGCCGCCTCGCGCAAGGCCGAGCCGCTGCCGACGAAACGCATCGAAAACCGCACCATCCCCGGCCCGGCGGGCGAGATGCCGGTGCGCATCTATTGGCCGAACGCTGCCGGTAGGCTGCCGGCGATCGCCTATTACCACGGCGGCGGTCATGTGATCGGCAGCCTCAACTCGCACGATCTGATCGCGCGCAATCTGTGCGGCGGGGCCGAGGCGGTCGTGGTGTCGATCGATTACCGGATGGGGCCGGAGCACCGCTTCCCGGCGGCGGTCGAGGATTCCGTCGCCGGGCTCGAATGGCTGCACGCCAATGCCGCCAGCCTCGGCGCCGATCCGGGTCGGCTCGGCGTGCATGGCGACAGCGCAGGCGCCAATCTCGCGGCGGTGGTGGCGCTGATCGCGCGCGACAAGGGCGGGCCGAAGCTGCGGCTGCAATCGCTGGTCTACCCGGTCGCCGATTTCCGCATGGAGACCGAGAGCTACACGAAATACGCCACCGGCTGCGGCATCCTCACCGCGGACGCGATGAGATGGTTCCGCGGCCATTACTTGCGGACCGTGGACGATGCGCTCGATTGGCGCGCCTCGCCGCTGCTGGTTGCGGATTTGAAGGGCGTCGCCCCGGCAATCGTCATCGCCGCGGAATGCGACGTGCTGCATGACGAGGGGTTCGCGTATGCTGAGCGGCTGAAAGCCGCCGGTATAGAGGTCGAGTATCGGCGTTATGCCGGCATGATCCACGCGTTTTTCGGGATGATGCCGTCGGTCGACGACGCGATGAACGCGCAGCGCGCGGTGTGGACCGCGTTCAAGAAGGCGTTCGCCTAAAGTTGAATTTGATCGGAGTTCCGAGAGTTTTTCGCTAAATTGCCGGGTGGATTGAGCAGAACTTTTCCCGCAACAACGGCGCTGCCGACCGGGGATGCCACCGCCGCCCGCCAATTCGCCGATCGCCCGCGCGCAACTGGACCTCGATGCTTTGCCGCCGGCGGAGCGGCTCGACCGGTGGCGCGAGGCGCTTGAGTCCGACAAATAAACAAAGGCGACCCTCGCTATAGTTGCGGCAAGCCCGCAGCTATTGCCGTGGCTCGACCGCATTTTGGGGATCGGGGGACATCCATGTTGAGAAAGGTTGTGCTGCTGCCGGGCTTTGCCGTGCTCGGGCTGGTCGGTCAGGGGTCAACGGCAAACGCCATCACGATCAACGACGCCACCGCGGCGGCAGCCGGCGGCATCGAAAATTATTTCGACAGCGCGAACACTATGCCCAACGTGGTCGAACTGACGCTGGGTCCCAAAAACAACCTGCTTTGCACCGGTACCCTGATCAATTCGCGGACGATCCTGACCGCGGCGCATTGCTTCAGCGGGCCCATTGTTCCCGGCAACACGGTCGGATTTTCGCCCGACACCAATGTCGCCAACGCCCGCAGCGTCAACACCACCGGCGCGACGCTTGCACCGGGATACAACCCTGCCGGCAAGGGACTTGGCCCCAACGATATCGCGATGCTATCGCTCGCCACGCCGGTGACGAACCTCACGCCGGTGACGCTTCTGCAACCGGGCCAGCCGTTGCCGCCGGTTGGCACGGTGGTTACCCTCGTCGGATACGGCTCGAACGGGACGGGCACGACCGGATCGGTCAACAGCGGCGACGGCAAGCGCCGCATCTCGATGACCGAGATCGGCCGCATCGGCGCGATGAACGCGGGGCCCAGCCCGGACAGCAATTCCGATCAGGGGGTCTTTCAGGCGCAGTTTCGCAATCCGAATTCCCCCGCGAATCCTGATCTCTTCGGGCTCGCCGCCCAGAACATCCCGACGCAAGCGCTTGAAGGCGGCGTCGGCGGCGGCGACAGCGGCGGCCCGATGTTTATCGTCACGCCGAACGGGTTGGTGGAGATCGGCACCGTTGTCGGCGGCGCGAACAGTGACGGTCGCCCGGCTGGTGGTTATGGCGACGTCAATACCTGGACGCAAGTGCCGCTGTTTGGCGCCTGGATCGCACAGAACAGCGCGTTGCGCCTGTATTCGTCCAACGCCGGCAACTTCAACTGGAGCAACCCCGCAGCCTGGACCGACAGCGTGCCGGGGGTTGCGTCCCAAGCGCCGAACAACACGAACGGGATGATCGCCAACGCGCTCAACATCGCCAATTACTTTAATGTCACCTTGGCCAATCCCGGGACGATCACGCTCGACATCAGCCCGACGATCGACTCTCTCGCCATTGGCGGCGCGGCGTCGCAGCTGACCATTCCGCAAAACACGCTGCTGACCACGGTCCTGGACTCGCAAATGACCGCCGGGTCGCTGCTGGTGAATGGCGGGTTGACGACCCAGAGATTGTCCCTCAGCGGCGGTGTGTTGAGCGGCATCGGAACGGTGACCGCGTCCGGTGGCGTGAGCAACGCCGCGACGGTGGCGCCGGGCACCACGACCGCGCTCGGCACGCTGACGATCGCCGGCAATTACGCGCAGACTGCCGCCGGCACGCTCAGCATTCGCCTGGGCGCCAACAATGCGTCCGACCAGCTCGCGGTCGGCGGCGCGGCGAGCCTCGCCGGCGCTCTGCAGCTCGCCTCGTTCAACGGCGACTATATCGTCGGTAGCAAATACACGGTGCTGAGCGCCAATTCGCTGACCGGCACCTTCGCTGCTCCCAGTCCGCTGTCGGCTTTCCTCGCGGCCTCCCCGGCTTATTCAGGTAATGGGGTTCAGGTCTCGATCGTGCAGACCAAGACCCTGGTGTCGGGCGCCAAGACCAACAACGAGGTCGCGACCGCCAATGCGTTGACGAAAGTCGAGAACAGCGCCACCGGCACGCTGCAGACCGGCGTCACCGACCTCCTCAACAGCCAGAACACGGCGCAGGAGGACAAGGGCCTCGATGAATTCGGCGCGGACGGCAACGGCCGCGGCGATGTGGTCGGCAATCAGCTCACCGGCAACATGGCCGCCGCGCGGATCGTCGGCAACGCGCTCGATCAGCACCTCGCGATGATGCGTGCCGACGATCCGTCGCTCGGCATGATCGCGTCGGCGGGCATGCACTCGCTCAGCTACAGCTTTGGCAGCAAGGCCGGCGGGCAACTCGCGGCCGGCGTTGCGACCGATGCGGCGGCGGCGCAGACCGCCGCGGCGCCGGTCGGCCCGACACCCGCCAGCCCGTTCAAGTTCTGGGCGCAGGGTGTCGGCGGCTGGGAGAATTTGCGCAGCGACGGCCAGGTTCCCGGCATGACGCAGTCGATCGGCGGCGTGATCGCCGGCGCGGACATGCTGGTTGGCGCGGTGCCCGGGCTGAAGGCCGGCGCGGCGTTTTCCTTCACCTCGGGCGATCTGAGCGGCGGCGGCGAAAGCGGCACGACCGATGCTTATCGTTTTGCGGTTTACGGCACGCAGAGCATCGGGGCGGGCTTTATCGAGGGCCGCGTCGGCTATGGCCATGACGACATCTCGACAAACCGCTTTATCGATTTCGCTGGCCTCAATCTCTCGCCGGCGGCCAGCACCTCGGGCGACGAGGTGTCGACCCGGTTCGGCGTCGGTTACGGGTTTGATGCCGGGTGGGTCCATCTCGAGCCGAGCGCGGCGGTCGCCTACGATCATGTGACGCGCGACGCGTTCAGCGAAACCAACGCCGGCACGCTGGGTCTCAATGTCGGCTCGGGCAGCCTTGACAGCCTGCGGCTGTCGATCGGCGCGCGCGCTGCGGCGGTCTACGATCTGGGCAGCGGCTTTATCTTGCGTCCGACGGCCCAGGCCCGCTTCGAGGAGCACGTGCTCAACGAGCAGCCGAACAGCACGATGTTGTTCATCGGCGCACCCGCCGTGCCATTTCTCATCCAGGGCGTCAAGCCAGGCCAGCAGTCAGGGCTGTTCGACGCCGGCTTTACCATCGGCAACGGCAACGGGATCGCGATGTTCGCCGCGTATACCGCGGAAGTCCGCGATCACGAGACGACACAGGCGGTGGTCGGCGGGTTGCGGATCACCTGGTAGGCGGGCGGCGCAGCCTAAGGCGAAATCCAATTAGATCGGGCGGCGGTGCCGGCCCCCACCCCAACCCTCCCCCGTGGACACGGGGGAGGGAGAGCCGCGTAGCGGCTGGGAGGGGGCCGGCGCTAGCTTGGCGAGGCTGGCTTTAGGCCGGGGCGAAGAGGCGCTCCTTCGCGGCCGGTTGCGGTGCGGCGACCGGTCCGCCGGCCGGGGCGGCGAAGCCCGCGTCGCGCTGCAGGGTCGGCAGCACGCGGTCGGCGAAGAGGCGCATGTTGACCTCGGCCTCCTCGTGCGGCAGGCCGCCGAACGAGAATTCGGTGACGAGATGGTCCATGCCGGTGCAGCGCTGCAGCTCGCGGATCTGTTCGAGGCAGTCGGCCGGCGTCCCGACGATCTGGATCGACACGTAAAAATCGGTCGCCTTTTGCTTGGTCTCGGCGCTTTCGTTGATCTTGGCGTAGGTGCGCGCCATCTTGCCGTAGCTCTCGTAGCCCTTGACGGTCGAGAGATGGCCATCGGAGAAATGGTAGTGATCGTCGATCGACTGCCATTTGGCGCCGAGATACTGGAAGGCGCGCTCGTGCGCTTCCTGGCGGTCCTCGGCGCAGCAGACATTGGTGAGGATGATCGGCGGGCGCGGCGTGTGGCCGGAGGCGGTGGCGATCTCGCGGTAGCGCGCGATGTCCTCGGCGGCTTTCGGCCATTCGTTCTGCATCACCATTAGTACGCCAAAGCCTAGCTTGGCCATGATCTCGGCCGAGTCGGGGCTCACCGCCGAGGCGTAGAAGCGGCGCTCGGGGTGCGAGACCGGGCGCGGGCGGATCGCGGTGCGCGGGATCTGGTAGAACTCACCGTGGTGCTCGAAGCTGTCGTTGGCGAGCGCCTTGACGATGATCTGAGCCGCCTCGACAAAACGCGGCCGTGCCTCGCCCATGGGCACGCGGAAGCCTTCATATTCGACGCTCGCGGCGCCGCGGCCAAAGCCGAACACGCAGCGTCCGCCGCACAGGATGTCCAACAGCGCGATCTGCTCGGCGACGCGCACCGGATCGTGCCACGGCAACACGATAACCGCGGTGCCGAGCTGGATGCGCTTTGTGCGGCCGGCGTAATACGACAGCAGCTGGGTCGGCGCCGGCGACATCGCATAGCCGGTGAAGTGATGCTCCAGCGCGAACAGCAAATCAAAGCCGAGCGGCTCGGCGAGATCGCCCATCGCCAGATGCTCGCCGACCACCGAGGCGTCCGACCGGCCCGCCTGGCACAGCATGTTGAGCGCGACCCCGACCTTCATGGCGTCCTCCCGCAATTTGCTCCGCCAAGGTTCCGCGTATCGATGGATGGGGTCAACCTCTTCCCTCTAATGTGAAAGCACGCGAAGGGGCTGGAGCTCGGAAGCTCAAACTGTTCAACGACCGAATGATCGATTTGGCGCTTTTCCGGTTGGATCGGATCGTTAGCATAGCGCCGAGTTACAGCTCCGCGTTCTGCGCCGTAAAGATGGAGCCGTAGCCCTGTTTCGACCAGTCGGGCGGCACCGGGCAGGGTGTCGGATCGAGATGCGCGACGGTCGCCGGCTTGCCGCGCACGATGTCGCCGGTGTAGCGGGTCGGCGTCGGGGTCGGCATCCAGGTGAAGGCGTCGGCCGAGCTGTAGACAAAGAGCGCCACCGGCCGCACCCGGTTGGTCGCGTTGGCGCGCGAGCCATGCACCGTCCGGCAGTTGATCGCGATCACCGTACCGGCCGGCCCGGTCAGGTCCTCGGCGCGTTCCATCGCGATCGCGGCATGGTCCGATTTGCGGATCGCCCCGGTCCATGCGTCCTTGTCGTCGCGATGCACGAAGATCGGCCCGCGATGGCTGCCGGGAACGCAGGTCAGCGGCCCCTGCTCGACCGGCACGTCCTCGAGATAGATGCCGAGCGTCACCGGGCTGTAATTGGTATGCGGCCAGGCCGGGATGTCCTGGTGCCAATCGACGATCTCGCCCGAGCCGGGATATTTGTAATTGAGCTTCGACGAGTGGAACTTGACGTCGGGGCCGACCAGGTCGGCGGCGATATCGGCCAGCGGCAATTCGCTGCAGATGCGCCAGAAATCCGGGTGACGGTCGACCAGCGCGCGCAACCGCCGGACATGCGGGTGATCCGGCCGATGCTCGGGCCCAATATCGAATTCCGCATTCGACGCAGCGACGCTTCGGCTCTTGTCGATAAACGCGGCCGACCGCGCCCGCAGCAAGTCGAGCCATTCGTCGGCGATCAGCCCCGGCGCGGCGAGAAAGCCGTGCTCGAAATAGGCTTCGCGCTGCTCCTGGGTCAGCACCGCCGGCTTGTGGGCGAGAATCGTTTCCGGCGTCATCGTGCAGCTCACCTCGTGTCTTTACCGAGGCTTCGAGATTACGGCATGTCCGAAGCGGGTTGAAGGCCTCGCCATGCGTGCCGGCGATATGCTATGGCCGCGGCAACCGGAAGCCTCATGTCGTCATTCGATCTTGCCTCTGTGCTTTTGCTTCTGGCGGTGGTGATCGGCATCGCCAACGAGCGGACGCTGCGCCTGCCCCGGCCGGTCGCGCTGCTGCTTGGCGCATTGCTGGTGCTGGCACTGATCGTCAGCGTCGATACTTTCCTCGGCGAAACCGTCAGGGACCGGCTGCGGGCGCGGATATCGCACGCCCATTTGCCGCAAATCCTGCTCGATGGCGTGGTCGCCCTGCTGCTGTTCGCGGGTTCCCTGCAGATCGATCTCTACGATCTGCGCCGCCGGGCGGTCATCGTCTTCCTGCTGTCGACACTCAGCGTCTTTCTCGCCGCGATGTTTTTCGGCGTCGGGATATTTCTGACGCTGAAGCTGCTGGGCAACCCGCTGCCGCTCGCCTGGTGCCTGGTGGCGGGCGCGATCCTCGCGCCGACCGACCCGGTGGCGGTCGAGGGGCTCTTGGCCCGCGTGCGGCTGCCGCCCGGCCTGCACGCGACGATCGCCGGCGAGAGCCTGTTCAATGACGGCGCCGCGGTCGTGCTGTTCGGCACCGCGTTGTCCCTGGCCAACGGCCACGCGGACATGATCGGCCACGGCCGCGTCGTCGAAGCCATTCTGGTCGAAGGCCTCGGCGGCGTCATCCTCGGCGTCGCCGCAGGCTATCTCGGCTATCGCATCATTCGGCTGACCGAGGACGGCAATCTCGCGACGACGATTTCGCTGGCCTTCGCAATTTCGACCTATCGGGCCGCGGCGGCACTGGGCGTCTCCGGCCCGATCGCCGTGGTTTTCGCCGGCATGGTGCTGGGCTCGCTGCTGACCGGCGACCCGCGCGGCAAGGAGCGCAACGCCAACGTTTTCACCTTCTGGCCGTTTATCGACGAGACGCTGAACACGCTGCTCTATTTGCTGATCGGCTTCGAGGTTTTGGCGCTCGACTGGAGTTGGCCGGCGGTGCTCGCGGTTGCCGTGTCGGTTCCGTGGGCGCTGACCGCGCGGCTGCTCAGCGTCGGCGTCCCGCTGCTGGCCTTGCGTATGGCGCACCCTGTCCGCGCTACCGGGATTTTGACCTGGGCCGGGCTGCGCGGCGGCATCTCCATCGCGCTCGCCCTGATCATCCCGCAGACGCCCTACCGCAGCCTGCTCTTAACCATCTGTTTTGGTGTCGTGATTTTCACGGTCGTCGTGCAGGGCCTGTTGCTGCCCAGGGTCGTCGCCGCGCTGTCCGGCGAGACGGAGCCTGAGCCGTCAGTGGCTTGAGAGAGCGGACCCGACGACCGATTTCGAGGGAACTAAGTCATTTCAGACGGACCCTCCAAGGGATAGCGTGGGAATGTGGTTCTTGCGGCCGTCCCGATCGGACTTGCGATAGCGACACCCATCCATTAGATAGGAGTATCTACGCGCAAATTGTCGCCGCGATACGCCGCTCGAAAGACTGTAAGAATGAATTCGTCTTCCGCTACCAGCCGCTTCCCGTGGCTGTTTGTGACGACCGCCGCGCTGATCCTGCTGATCACCATGGGTGCGCGGCAGACGATCGGTTTGTTCATCGCCCCGCTCGACGGCGCGACCGGGCTCGGCATCGTGTCGATCAGCCTGGCGGTGGCGATCGGACAGTTTGTCTGGGGCTTTGCGCAGCCGGTGTTCGGCGCGGTGGCCGACCGCTTCGGCCCCGGCCGGGTCATCGCCTTTGGCGGAATCATGCTGGCGCTCGGCACCGCGGCGACGCCGTTCATTCATTCGGAATGGCAACTGATCGCGACGCTCGGCGTGGTCAGCGCGTTTGGCGCCGGCGCCGGCAGCCTGGCGATCCTGATCGGTGCGATCATGCAGCGCATGGCCGGCGAGCGGCGTTCGCTGGCCGCCGGAATCATCAACGCCGGCGGCTCCCTTGGGCAGTTCGTCTTCGCGCCCTTGGTGCAGGCGGCGATCTTCGGCGTCGGCTGGGTCGGCGCGATGATTGGCGTTGCCGGCGCCACACTGTTTACCCTGCCGCTCGCCTTCCTGATGCGGCGGCGCGGCGGCAGTTCGACCGCGCACGGCACCACCGCGGCCGCACCGACGATAAGCCTGCGCCAGCAGCTCCGCGAAGCCGCCGCCGAGCGCAGCTATTGGTGGCTGCATCTCGGGTTTTTCACCTGCGGCTTTCATGTCGCCTTCCTGGTGACGCATCTGCCGGGCGAGGTCGCGCTGTGCGGCCTGTCGCCGGTGATCTCGGCCAATGCGATCGCGATCATCGGCCTCGCCAACGTCGCCGGCAGCCTTGGCGCCGGCTGGCTCGGCACGCGCTACCGCATGAAGCACTTGTTGTTCTGGATTTACGGCGGCCGCTCCGCGGCGATCCTCTGCTTCATGTTCGCGCCGAAGACCGCCCTCACCTTCTACATCTTCGCTACGGCGCTCGGCGTCACCTGGCTGGCGACCCTGCCGCCGACTGCCGGGCTTGTCGGCAAGCTGTTTGGCACCCGGCATCTGTCGATGCTGATCGGCCTGACGATGCTGTCGCACCAGCTTGGCGCGTTTTATGGCGCCTGGCTCGGCGGGGTCGCGGTCGCCCATCTCGGCAATTACGACTGGATGTTCTATGCCGACGCGGCGCTCGCCGCCTTCGCCGCGCTGATCAACCTGCCGATCCGCGAGGCGCCGGTGCGCCGCGCGGTCCCGGCGACCGCGTAAGCGGCACCGCCTAGACGCTGCCGCGGCGACCCGCCATCATCCTCCGATAAAGCGAGGGAGGAGGAGGACATGGCGGCGGGACATGACACCATCGAGGCGGATTTCATCGTCATCGGCGCGGGCTCGGCCGGCTGCACGATCGCCGCGCGGCTCTCGGAGGACCCGGCGACCAAGGTGCTCCTGCTCGAAGCCGGCGGCGAGGATACCAACCGCTGGATCCACATCCCTTTGGGCTTCGGCAAGACCTTCGCCGACCCGTCGGTCAACTGGTGCTACGAGACCGAAGCCGACGCCAGCGGCCGCAAGGTGTTCTGGCCGCGCGGCAAAGTGCTGGGCGGCTCCAGCTCGATCAACGGCATGGTCTATATCCGCGGCCAGGCCGAGGATTTCGACCATTGGCGCCAGCTTGGCAATACCGGCTGGTCGTTCGACGACTTGCTGCCCTATTTCAAACGCGCCGAGCATCAGGTCCGCGGCTCCGACGGGTTTCACGGCAGCGGCGGACCGCTCTGCGTCTCCGATGTCGAAAAGCACCCGATCGCCGAGGCGTTTATCGACGCCGCGATGGCGCTGGGCTTTGCGCGCAACGACGATTTCAACGGCGCCGCGCAGGACGGTGTCGGCTACCACCAGACCACGACCCGCAATGGCAAGCGCTGCTCGACCGCGGTCGGCTATCTGAAGCCGGCGCGCCAGCGCGGCAATCTGGCGATCGCCACCAACGCGCTGTCCGAGAAGATCGTCCTCGACGGCAAGCGCGCGGTCGCGGTGCAGTACCGCCAGAACGGCGCGCTGAAAACCGCGCGTGCCCGGCGCGAGATCATCCTCTGCGGCGGTGCCATCAACTCGCCGCAGCTCCTGATGCTGTCGGGCATCGGTCCCGCGGCGCATCTCGCGCAGCACGGCGTCGCGCTGGTGCACGACCTGCCCGGCGTCGGCCAGAACCTGCAGGATCATTACTCGGCGGCCGTCAAACTCAAGGCGGCGCAGCCGATCACCGTCAACGACGTGATGCTGAGCAACATCCGCAAGCTCAAGGTCGGCATCCAGTACTACACGATGCGCACCGGCCCGCTGGCGATGATCTCGTCCCCCGCCGCGCTCTTCGCCAAGACGCGGGCGGAGCTGGCGACGCCCGACATCAAATGCTCGATCTCGCCGTTCAGCGCCGACCGGCCGCAGGACGGCCTGCACAAATTCTCCGGCTTTACGATGATCGCCTATCAGCTGCGCCCGGAAAGCCGCGGCGAAATCCGGCTGAAGAGCAGCAACCCCGCCGACCCACCGGCGATGATCCCCAACTACCTCTCCGACCCGATCGACCAGCAGACCATCGTCGCCGGTCTCAAGCTATGCCGTGAGGTGCTCGCCCAGCCGGCGCTCGCCAAATTCATCGCCGAGGAATTCCAGCCCGGCACGGCCGTACAGAGCGACGCCGACCTGCTCACCTATGCACGGCAGCGCGGCGGCACGGTCTATCACCCCACCAGCACCTGCACGATGGGCACCGGGCCGATGACCGTCGTCGACCCTGAACTGCGGGTGCACGACATCGAGGGCCTGCGCGTCGCCGATGCCTCGGTGATGCCGACCGTCATTTCCGGCAACACCAATGCCGCAACGATCATGATCGGCGAAAAACTCGCCGACATGGTACGGAGCCGCCTGCGTATGGCCGCTTAGCGGCTGCGGTGCGTCCTTCGAGGCGCGCTACGCTCGCGCCTCAGAGTCTGATTTGAAACTACCTTTGTCATTCCGGGGCGGCCCGTAGGGCCGAACCCGGAACCCATGAACACGGTCTCCTCCGACGTGGTTACGGCGTCGGGACGCACTTTTCGAGGTCCGTGTTCATGGATTCCGGGTTCATCGCTGCGCGATGCCCCGGAATGACAAGCAAAAAAGCACTCAGAAGATGCCCCAAACGCATTTCAAGTCAGGCTCTGAGGAGCCCGCGCAGCGGGCGTCTCGAAGGACGCACCGCCACCACTCCAAGGCGCCGCCACTACTTCTTCGGCGACCAGCCATAAGCCTTGGCGGTTGCGCCGCCCATCAGCATTGCCCGCTCGCTGTCGCTCAGTCGGTCGGTCTTAAGGAAGGGCTCGACCGCCTGCTCGTAATTGACGACGGCGAAGGCACGCGTCCAGTCCGTGCCCCACAGGCAGCGGTCGAAACCCCAGGCGTCGAACACCCGCGCCAGCGGGCCCCAGATGTCCGGGAACGGAAACGGCACCTTCGACAGCGTGCAGGCCCCGCTGACCTTGATCACCGCATTCTTGCGCTTGGCGAGTTCCACCACCTTCGGCAGGTCCGCCCACGGCTCTGGCGGCGCCGGCGGCTCGCGCGGCTGCAGGATCGCCAGATGGTCGATGATGAACCGCGTCTCGGGATGGCGGTCGACGAGCGCCGTGCCTGCATCGACATTGCCCCAGAACAGCACGTTGACCGGAAAGTTGTGTTGAACCGCCGCGCGGCAGATCCGGTCGAGGCCGGGGTCGTCCGGCGCGCGTTTCGACTCCGGGGTCAGCATGATGCGAATGCCGACCGTGCCCGGTGTCTTCTTCCACTCGGCGATGACGTCCGCCACCGCCGGATCATCGGGGTTGACCGGCTTGACCAGCGCGAACCGGCCGGGGTGCGCCTTCTGCACTTCCACCGCGTAGCTGGCGTCGTACTGGTACATCGAAAACGCGGAGATGAAGATCGCGCCATCGACACCGACCTTGTCCATCGCCGCGACCATCTCGTCGCCGGTGACGTGCGGAGGCCAGTTCGGCACGCTGTGCCAGGGCCGCTTCGGCGTATTCGCCTCATACACATGGACTTGGGAATCGATAATCGTCATCGCTTGCATTCCTCCTGTGCGCCCCGAATTTGGCTATCACCGCATCGCCCTGTCTAGAGGCCCGACTTTCCAGAGGCCCGGCTTTTCAGAGGCCCGGCTTTCCAGAGGCCCGGCTTCGCGCGTCGCTCTGGCTCGGCGATCGGCCTGCATGCGCCGCAGAGGGGTTATAGCTTGCCGACGCGTCCTGGCGAGAGACGGCAATAGACAAAACGCCAGAATAATATGACTGTGGTGACCTGATGAGCCAAAATAAACCTCTGCTGCCGAAGGAGTTTAATGATGGCAATCTCCGAATCTTCGAATAATGCTGCAATCTCGGCCGTTAAGGGAAAAAATTCCGCGCCGAAGGATCCGGCCAATGCCGGTGCCGGGATTGAAGGCGACAGCGATAATGGCTGGGGAGTATATGGCCATAGTACTAATGGTCGAGGTGTAGTTGCCAGGAGCGTAAACGATTACGGGCTACGGGCGCACAGTACAAATCTGTCGGGTATCCGCGCCAGCTCCGATAACGGTGTTGCGCTGGAGGCTGCCAGCAAGACCAAGACCGGTATTTTCGGCTCCAGTGAGACCGGGATCGGCGTCGAAGGAAAAAGCGACACCAGCGTTGGCGTCCAGGGCGAAAGCGACCAGCACACCGGCGTCTCCGGCAGAAGCAACTCTTTCGTTGGCGTGCTTGGCGAGAGCACGCAATTCGAGGGTGTGCGCGGTATCAGCCATCATCCAGGCCATGGGGCCGTTGTCGGGACGCACGCAAGCGGCGGCATCGCCGTATATGGGAAAAGTGAAAACAACGGCGTTGGAATTTTCGGCGAAGGCGGCCGGTTGGCGGGTTATTTTAAAGGTGACGTGGAAGTCACCGGCGACATTCGCTTTGTTAATGCGTCCGACATCGCGGAAGATTTTGAGATTGCCGAGGCTGTAGAGCCGGGCACGGTGATGGTGCTCGGCGACGAAGGTGTACTGCAGCAAAGCTGCAAGGCTTACGACAAGCGTGTCGCCGGTGTGATCTCCGGTGCGGGCAGCTACAAGCCCGGCATTATTCTGGACAAACAGGAGTCGCAAACTAATCGATTGCCGATTGGTTTGATGGGAAAAGTTTACTGCAAAGTGGAAGCTCTATCGTCACCGATAGAAATTGGCGATTTGTTGACCACATCTCCGGTCTCTGGCCACGCGATGAAGGCAACAAATGCGGGTAGAGCGTTTGGCGCGGTGATTGGCAAGGCATTACGGCCGTTGCAAGTGGGCAAAGGCCTGATTCCTGTTCTCGTTTCCCTTCAATAACGTCCGAAATCGCAAAAATCTCAGACGCCAAGGTCGGAGGGGAGACATGGGTTTCTACATCTTCCAGCTCGACAAACTGCTGATCAAACATCGACGCGGGAACATTCCCGATGACGACGTCGTCACCTTCAGCGTCTTCGTCAACCGGTTGGACAGTGGAAATGGCTCGGGCGTTTTTGTGGCCATGGTCGACAATACGACGGCCTCGACAACGCTTGATCACACCGTAGACGGGTTTACTTCTTATCCGGTAACACGTGGATACAATATATCACGGAACTGGGCTGTCGGACCTCTTGAAATAGACTCAAAAGATATCGTCGGAATCGTCTACACCGGAACCAACATAAGTGATTCTCAGCTTGATCTTGCGTCTCAGAAGCAGGACGAAATCGAGTTAAAGATCGTCGATTATATAGCAAAGAAATATGTTGAGCTGATAGCCGGGCTCGAATTCGGCAGCGACCTGGCCAGCGGTATTTCAGAGGCTTTTGATCAAGCGTTCAAGGATCCGGTGGGAGACCTGATCGGATACAGCCGCCAGGGACCGTGTGATGGTCCCGTCTTTTCGGGAGTAGTGAGCTTCGGGCGCAATGAGCTGGATCAGTACCACTATCTGCCACCGCCGGCCCACTATACTCTGCCGGCGCCGCCCCTTTCATATGCATCGTTTACCAATAGCTATACCGATGCCGCGACGCACGATTCAAAAGTATGTGGAAGCGAGGCCGAAACCGATGTTACGTTTTCGGTGTTCAAGGTGTCGTTCGTCTCGGTAAGGTCGTCGCTGCAGCAGGATCGCTTTGGCTATCACTTCAACTATCCGACGAGGTTCGGTCCTGGGTTGCGGCAGTACGGAACGCCCAGAACCGTATTCAGCCTTAAGTCGCTCCTTGGGATACGATTATAAATAACGGCGGTGAGGATTGGGCGGATAACCCTAAATCCGCCGCATTGTCATGCTCTTCTCTTTGGTCGGGCGCGCGGCCCGAAGCGATGCTTGCGGACATTCGCTGTTATGACGCCCAACCTGTGGCCGAAACATCAGGATTTCCGCTGCTTTCGACCACGCCATCGCTGTAGATTCCCTGTTTTTTACAGCGACTGGCGCTCGCCTCGCGGCCCGCGGGTGCGCGCTGCTTCGCGCGCCGGTTGAGCGCGCGGCGGCTCTGTCGGTTGCCGTTGCGGCACTGCGGGCCTAGAGTTGCGGTCACCGTTGCGGGAGGCTGCGATGAGTGCGATCCATCACGTGCCGGCGGACCACAAGATGGTCTGGCGTGGCGGCGATTTCACCAAGGACGACATCGCCTTCGACCTGACGGCGCGCCATGCCGCGGCGCTGGAGGATGTGCTGAGCCGCGTCCGGGCCAAGGAACTCGTCGACATCGCGCCGGCGGATTGCCGCCACCCCGCGCTCGACGCCGACCTGGAAAAAGTCTTTGACGAAATCCAGGACGGCCGCGGCATCGTCATCGTCCGCGGCATCCCGGTCGCCAACCATTCAGCCGAGGATGTCGGCCGCCTGTTCTGGGCGCTGGGCGCGCATCTCGGCCGCGGCGTGTCGCAGAGTGCCTTGGGCGACGCGCTCGGCTATGTCCGCGACGAGACCCCGCCGGGCGGCGAGGAAAGCGCCCGCGGCTACACCAGCCGGCGCGAACTGTCGCTGCACACCGACCTCGCGCAGGTCGTCGGGCTGATGTGCGTCCGCCAGGCGCGTGCCGGCGGCGAGAGCCAATACGCGGCCGGCCTGGCGATCCACAACGAGATCGCCGCGACGCGGCCCGACCTGCTGCCGGTGCTCTATCGCGGTTTCCCCTATCACCGGCGCGGCGAGGAAGCCGCCGACCAGCCGTGCGTCACGCCCTACGACATCCCGGCCTTCTCCGTGAAGGACGGGCAGATGAGCGTTTTCATGGTGCGCGAAATCTTCAACGCCGCGTTCCGCGAACTGAAGCGCGCCTTCACGCCTGAGGAAATCGAGGCGATCGACCTGTTCCGCAACACCGCCCAGCGCCTGCAGTTCGAGACCCGGCTGGAGGCCGGCGAGGCGACTTTCCTCAACAATTACACGGTGATGCATGCCCGCTCCGAGTTCGAGGATTGGGACGCACCGGAGCAGAAGCGGCTGATGCTGCGCCTGTGGCTCGACGCCGAGCGCAAGCAGCGCCCAGTGGTGCGCGAAATCCACATCTACGAGAACAAGGACGGGCGCAGCGGCATCGACTATCAGCCCGGCCGCACCCGCCCCGGCGCCGATTACCGCGCGCCGGACGAGGTCGTGCGCCAACTGGTGGCGGCCGAGTAAGCCGGCCGCTCGGACGATGGCCGAGACGGCGCCCGACAGCGCCGCGCGATACCGCGCAAATCTCCAGGGCGAGATCGACGGCGCCGGCCTTTACCGCGCGCTCGCCGATACCGAGACCGACCCCAAGGTCAGTGAAGTCTACCGCCGGCTCTCGGCGGTCGAGGCGGCGCATGCCGAGTTCTGGCGCGGCCAGCTCACGCGCGTCGGCGCCAAGGCCGGGGCGCTGCGGCCGGATTGGCGGACACGGTCATTGGTCTGGCTGGCGCGGCGCTTCGGCCCGCAATTCGTGCTGCCGACGCTGAGCACGCTGGAGCAGCGTGATTCCGGCAGCTACGATTCGCAGCCTGAGGCGGTCGCCGGCGGCCTGCCCGCCGCCGAGCGCTCGCATAACCGCGTCGTCCAGGCGCTGGCGCAATCGTTTCCCGGCGGCGCGACGGGCGGCACCTTGGCCCGCATCGAAGGTCGCCACGGCGCCGGCGGCAACGCGCTGCGCGCCGCGGTGCTCGGCGCCAATGACGGTCTGGTCTCGAATTTCAGCCTGGTGATGGGCGTCGCCGGCGCGCAGATCAGCGGCAAGACGATCCTGCTCACCGGCCTTGCGGGGCTGATTGCCGGCGCCTGCTCGATGGCGATCGGCGAGTGGCTGTCGGTCACCAGCTCGCGCGAATTGAGCCAGCGACAGATCGACCTCGAAGCCGACGAGCTGCAGCAGGCGCCGGAAGAGGAAAAAGAAGAACTGGTGCTGATCTACCAGGCCAAGGGCCTCGACGAGGCGCAGGCGCGCGCCCTGGCCGACCGGCTGATGGCCGACAAGAACACCGCGCTCGACACGTTGGCGCGCGAGGAACTGGGCGTCGACCCCGACGAATTGGGCGGCTCGCCCTGGGCGGCGGCGGGTTCTTCGTTCTCGCTCTTTGCGACAGGAGCGATCTTCCCGGTCGCACCATTCTTCTGGCTCGACGGCCTGCCGGCGGTCGCGCTGAGCGTCGTCTTGAGCGGGATGGCGCTGATGGCGATCGGCGCTGGCACGTCGCTCTTTACCGGCCGGTCATTCGCGTTTTCCGCGACACGGCAACTTGGCAGCGGCCTGCTCGCCGCCGCGATCACCTACGGCATCGGCCGGCTGATCGGCGTCGCGGTGACGGGGTAGCCCGATGGAGGACAGGTAGGGGGTCTCAAGAGACCTGCGAGAAGATCAGGATCAGCCCGATGACCGACACCACCCAGGCGACGGTCCGCAGCCAGGGAACGCCGAGCAGATAGATCAGCCAATGGGCGAGCCGACCCCAGAAGAACAACTCGCACCCGGTCAGCGTCGTGCCGTTGGCCTTGCCGGCGATATGCGCCACCAGCACCAGCGCGATAAACAGCGCCAGGCTCTCCAGCATGTTCCAATGGGCGCGTTCAGCCCGACCGGCAAAGCCGCTGAGCGGTGCCAGCCCGTCGCGGTTGCCGGCGAGCATCCCGAGACCGACCTGCGCCTGCGCCGCCAGCACGGCGACGAGCACTTCGACAAAGGTGAGCACCACGGTCCAGACGAGGATTTTGAGGTCAGGCGTCATCGGCGCGGTTCTCCCGAATTGAGCTTCTGGTTGATGGAACGGTTGATCTCCGAGCGGGATCATTGTTCATCTTGCTCGCGCTTTGGGCAAATCGATTTCGCCGCCGAAAGCGTTTCAGCGGCGGAACCTCCAGTTGCCCGCCGTGTTGGCTGTAGTGGATGTCGAGGCTGCAATGGGGGCTTGATGACGGCGACCGAGCCGACGCAACGCATGCTGGGGAAGCTGAACCCCAGAACTATCGGCTTATTTCTCGACGTCGACGGAACCCTCCTCGACATAGCGCCACGCCCGGAGGCGGTTGAGGTCAAGCCCGGCTTGCTGGACGACCTCGCCGGCGCCGGGCGCGCGCTGGGCGGTGCGCTGGCGTTGGTCAGCGGCCGCCCGATCGCCGAGCTCGACACGCTGTTCGCGCCGTTGCGCGTGGCGGCGAGCGGGATCCACGGGGCGGAAATGCGGCGTTGGCCCGGCGGCCCCACCGCGACCCTGATCTCGGGAGCCCTCGGCGACGAGGCTTGGCGCGTACTCTCCCGTCTGCTCGTCGACTTCCCGGGCAGCTACGCGGAAAACAAAGGGGTCAGCTTCGCCGTGCATTATCCGCTCCCCGAGACCGACATCCCTCATCTGCGCGGCGCCCTGCTGGCGCTGATCGAGCACGCCGGCGAACCGGACCGGCCGCTGAGGCTTGTCGCCGGACATGCGGTGTTCGAAATCCAGTTGCCGGGCTTTGACAAGGGCCGGGCCATCGAGCGGTTTATGACCGACAAGCCGTTTCATGGACGGCAGCCGGTGTTCATCGGCGATGACGAGATCGATCGCGCCGGTTTCGAGAAGGCGCTCGCGCTCGGCGGCCTGGCCTTTTCGGTCGGCGCGGCATTCCCGCGGCTGTCCGGCGAATTTTCCGGACCGGACGCCGTTCGCGCCTGGCTGCACGAGCTGGCGCGATGAGCGCCCCGGAACCGCGCGCTAAAGAGCCCGCCGCGCGCAAGCCCGCCAAGCGAACGCGCGCGCGGCGGGCCGAGGGCGCGCTGGCCCCGGCGCGAGCGCGTCCCAAAACCGCAGCGGCGGTGCGCACTGCGAGCGCGCTGGAAGAACAGGCGCTCGACCTCGCGGTAATCGGCAATTGCCGTATCGCCGCGCTGGTCAACCCGACGGGACGGATCGTCTGGTGGTGCTATCCCCGCTTCGATTCCGATCCCGTGTTCTCGCGTCTGTTGGCGGGCGATGAGGAAAAGGGGTTTTGCGACATCGTCCTGGTCGACATGGTGCATTCCAAATCGGCCTATGTGCGCAACACGGCGATCGTCGAGACCGAGTTGGAGGACAGCCACGGCGGGCGCGTCCGCATCACCGATTTTGCGCCTCGCTTTCATTTGTACGAGCGGATTTTTCGGCCGCCGCAGATCGTGCGCCGGATCGAGCCGCTGGCCGGGCTGCCGCGCATCCAGATCCGTGTTCGTCCGACCCATAACTACGGCCGGCCGACCACCGGGCATTCGATCGGCTCGAACCACATCCGTTACCGCGGCGGCGGCGAAGTCCTCCGCCTCAGCACCGACGCGCCGCTTTCCTACATCGCGCAGGAGACGGTCTTTCCGCTGGTCCAGCCTTTGGCGTTGGTATTCGGTCCCGACGAGCCGTTCGAGGGGTCGATCGAGCAGACCACGGGCGAGTTCCGGGCCCACACCGCCAGCTATTGGCAAGGGTGGGTGCGGTCGCTGTCGGTGCCCCTTGAGTGGCAGAGCGCGGTGATCCGCGCCGCGATCACGCTGCAATTGTGCAGCTTCGAGGAGACCGGTGGCATCGTCGCCGCGCATACGACCTCGATCCCCGAAGCGCCGCATAGCGGGCGCAACTGGGATTACCGCTATTGCTGGCTGCGTGACGCTTATTTCGTGGTCCAGGCGCTCAATCAGCTAAGCACGACCCAGACTATGGAATCCTACCTCAGCTACGTGACGACCGTTGCCCACCAGCTCAACATACCGATGGGCCCGGTGCACTCGATCGTCCCGGGCGAGGACCTCACCGAGGTGGTGGCCGACGGCCTGTCCGGCTTTCTCGGGATGGGGCCGGTGCGGGTCGGCAACAATGCCGCCGTCCAGGTGCAGCATGACGTGTACGGCAGCGTCGTGCTGGCCGCGACGCAGATGTTTGTCGACGAGCGGCTGCCGCGGATGGGTGACGAAACGCTGTTCCGGCGGCTCGAACCGATCGGCGAGCTCGCGTTCCAGACCGCGCTCCAACCCGACGCCGGGATCTGGGAGTATCGCGGAAGGACTCGTATCCATACGTACTCGGCCGCGTTGTGCTGGGCCGCCTGCGACCGGCTGGGCCAGATCGCCGCCAATCTCGGGATCCAGCCGCGGGCCCGCTACTGGTCGCGCCGCGCCAATCGGCTCCGCCGCGAGATCCTCAAACGTGCCTGGAACAAAGAGAAGCGGACCTTTGTCGGCGCGCTCGACGACCCCGAGCTGGACGCGAGCGTGTTGCGCATCGCCGAGATCGGGCTGGTGCGGGCGTGCGACCCGCGGTTCGCCTCCACCTGCAACGTCATCGGCGAGAAGCTGATCCGCAACGGCCGGATCATGCGCTACACCGCCGACGACGATTTCGGTGCACCGGAGACGGCGTTTCTCGCGTGCAACTTCTGGTACATCGAAGCGCTCGTGGCGATCGGGCGCCACGATGAAGCGCGCGCGTTTTTCATCGACCTTCTCGACCGCCGTAACTCGTTCGGCCTGCTGTCCGAAGACATCCATCCGCAGACCGGCGCGCTGTGGGGCAACTTCCCGCAGACCTATTCGATGGCGGGCATCATCAATGTCGCCACCCGCCTTTCCAAAAAATGGGAGGACGTCTGGTGCCGCGTCTCGTCGTAGTCTCGAACCGCGTCGCGGTTCCCGATCCCGAGGGGCCACGCCTCGCCGGCGGGCTCGCGGTCGCGGTCAACGCCGCGCTGAAGCATCGCGAAGGATTGTGGTTCGGCTGGAGCGGGCAGATCAACGACGACGCGGCGGGCGAGCTGCCGAATATCGTCGAGCGGCGCCAACGCAGCTTTGTGACGATCGACCTGTCCTCGACCGATTTCCAAGAATATTACAACGGCTTCGCCAACCGGGTATTGTGGCCGATCCTGCATTATCGGGTCGACCTTGCCGAGTTCACTTCGGTCGACCTCGGCGGCTATCTGCGGGTCAACGCCCGTTTCGCCGAAGCGCTGACGCGCTTCATTCGGCCGGACGATTGGATCTGGGTGCACGACTACCATCTGCTGCCCCTCGCCAAGGAGCTGCGGGCGCGCGGCCATGACAACCCGATCGGCTTCTTCCTGCACATCCCCTGCCCGTCACCGGACATTCTGCTGGCGCTGCCGCAGCACATGGAGACCATCGGCGCGCTCAGCCATTACGACCTCGTCGGCACGCAAACCCAGCACGACGCCGACAATCTGCGCCAATATTTCGAGCTGCAGGGCGGCAACTTCCCGCGCGGCCGCAATTATTTCGACATCGACGGGCGCCGCGTGCAGCTGCGCGCCTTCCCGGTCGCCATCGCGACGCGCGTCTACGCCCGTACCGCGCGCAGCGCGATCCGCTCGGATTTCGCCAACGAGGTGCGCGACAGCCTCAATGGCCGCAGCCTGATCCTCGGCGTCGACCGGCTCGATTACTCGAAGGGCATCCCCCACCGCATCCAGGGGTTCGGCCAGTTTCTCGACACGTTCCCGGACTGGCGCGGCCACATCACCTACCTCCAGGTGACGCCGAAATCACGGTCCGACGTGCCGGAATACGCCGACATCAACGAGACCGTGAACCGGCTCGTGGGCGAGATCAACGGCCGCTACGGCGCTCCGGCCTGGACCCCGATCCGCTACGTCAACCGCGCCTATTCGCGCGCCTCGCTGGCCGCGCTTTACCGCATGGCGCGGGTCGGGCTGGTGACGCCGCTGCGCGACGGCATGAATCTTGTCGCCAAGGAGTACGTCGCCGCGCAGGACGCGGAAAACCCTGGCGTGCTGGTGCTGTCCCAATTCGCCGGCGCGGCCGAGGAGTTGCAGCACGGTGCGCTCCTCGTCAACCCGCACGAGCCCGAGGCGGTTGCCGCGGCGATCGATGCCGCGCTGCAAATGCCGCTCGCCGAGCGGCAGCAGCGCTACCGCCGCATGTACCGCCACCTCGCCGCCAACGACATCGACCGCTGGGCGGAATCTTTCCTCGCCGCGCTGATGGATGCGCGCCATCCTCCCCGCATCTTCAGCAACCTGCGGCAACTCTTCGCGGCGCGCAGCTAAAAACCGCGCAACAAAATTCGCAGCGGTCCGTCTCTATCCCAAGGGAAGAGTCGGCGGGCCATGGAACGAAACCGTTGGGAGACCGCGATCCGCTGTCTGGAGATTGCCGTCCATCCCAATACCAGCGACGAAGAGGCCATCGCCGCGATCCGCGGCTTTCGCCGCACCGCGCGCAACGTGCCGATGAGCCAACTCTGCCGCGCACTGCCGGACGCGGCGCCGACGCATCTGCTCGACCGCCTCGACCAGTTGAACCAGGAAAACCGCGAATTGCGGCGCAAGATCACCGAGGCCGAAGGCCGGGGTGCGGAGGCCGAGCGGCGCGCTCAAGAAGTCGGCCGGAAGCTGTCCGCCACCGAGGAACGCGCCGACAAGGCGGAGCAGCGCCTCGCCGAATTCCGCGGCGCCTACGGCCGCATCGCTGGCGGGCTGCAGCACGAGAACCTCGATCTGCGCCGCGCCCTCGACGAGGCACGGCGCAATCTCGCTCAGCCGATCCACGAGCCAGTCGCGCCGTTCAAAACCGTCCTGGGCGCGGTCTTGCAGCACACCGACCAGCCACACCCCGGCGCACTGCTAGCGCCCGCGCCCTCCTGGACCGCCTGACTTAGCGAACTCGTAGCGGGATAGCGCAAACGTCGCCCATTGATCAGGTTGGGCGACCCCCACCCTAACCCTCCCCCGCCAGCGGGGGAGGGAATCACGTTCGCGGCCGGAAAGCACACTCCCTCCCCCGCCAGCGGGGGAGGGTCGGGGTGGGGGTATTCGCCGCAGCCATCGAGCGGCGCGTCATCCGCCGTTCATCGCACACCTATGGCTACAGCTCGAGCCGGTAGAAGCGGGCGGCGGTGCCGGCGAACAGATCGGCCTTCTCCGACGCCGAGGCGCCCGCAGCGAGCCGCTTGAACGCGTTCCACATCACCGGATAGCTGCAGGCGCCCTTATCGACCGGGAAATTACTCTCGAACATGCAGCGGTTGGCGCCGAAATCCTCGATGCAGGCCTCGACATAGGGTCGCCAAGCGTTGGCCATCTCGCCCGATGACGGCGGCAAAGACTGCAGGTGGAAGTCGAACGCGTTGACGATCATCGCCAGCCCGCCGAGCTTCACATAGACGTTCGGGCATTGCGCCAGCGCCTTGATCGACGCCCGCCAGATCGGGAACACCTCGTCGCGCTTGTAGGGACCGACGCCGAGCGGGCCGCCGAAATGGTTGAGCACGATCTTGGTCTCGGGGCACTCCCGCGCGACCGAGGTCAGCGTGTCGATCTGCGGATGGTAGATCCACGCCTCGAAGGTCAGGTCGTGCGTCGACAGGCGCTTCATGCCGCTCCGGAAAGCGGGATCGTCCATCAGCCCCGGCGGCGGCACGTAAGACGACGCCCCGGCGATCGCCGGATCATGCGCAGCGATGTGACGGATACCGCGAAACCGTCCGCCAGCAGCGTCGATCTGGCCGCGCAACACGTCGTCGACATTAGGCAACTGCAGATCGGCGAAACTGACGATGCCCGCGCAAACCTTGGTTTTGCCGCCGCGCCGGTCGCCCTCCTCGGCGATACCCCTGACGAACTCGCTCTCGCCGATACAGCGGAACTCCTCGGGGCCGGTTGTGCGGTAGCCCGAGCCGCACTGGACAAAGATCGTGGCGACAATGTTGTGGCCGGAATTGACGTCGGCCAACAACTCATCGAGCAGATAGCGGCTGCCCGGATGATCCCAAATGTGATGATGCGGATCGACGATCGGCAGTTCGGGTTCGAGGATGTCCTCCCTCAGCTTGCCGAGCCACGCGGCGTTGGGCAGCGGACGCGGATAGGAACGGGCTTCGACGGCGGGCATGGCGGTCTCCCTGGCGATGTGGGCGCGATTTGACAGCGCCGGATGCTGACGGCACGGTTCCGCAATTCAGCCGCGAAATCAACAGCCCTGGGAGCCCCGGCGATGACCGATCCCTACGCCCGCTACACCCGCCTCAAATTCGACCGGCCGCATCCCAAGGTGCTGCGGATCACGATGGAAAACGGCCGCATGAACACCGCGGACGAGGCGCTGCATGCCGAACTCGCCGATATCTGGCATGACGTCGACCGCGACGACAGCGTCAACGTTGCGATCTTCACCGGTGCCGGCAAGGTGTTCTCGGCCGGCGGCGATTTCAACATGATCCGCAGCGCCACCGAGGACTTCAACGCCCGCGCCCGCCAGTGGAAAGAGGCGCGCGAGATGGTTTACGGCGTCATCAACTGCAACAAGCCGGTCGTCAGCGCCATGCGCGGTGTCGCGGTAGGCGCCGGCCTCGTCTGCGGCATCCTTGCCGACGTCTCGATCGCCACCAAGGACTGCCGCATCATCGACGGCCATACCCGGCTCGGCGTCGCCGCCGGCGACCACGCCGCGATCGTCTGGCCGCTGCTCTGCGGCCTCGCCAAGGCGAAATACTACCTGCTCACCTGCGATCAGATTCTGGGTGAGGAAGCGGAACGTATCGGCTTGATAACCTTCGCTGTCGACGACGACCAGCTCGAAGCGAAATCGCTCGAGGTCGCGACCAAGCTCGCCGAAGGCGCGCAAAGCGCGATCCGCTGGACCAAGCATTCGCTCAACAACTGGCTGCGCGCAATGGGACCGACTTTCGATGCCTCACTGGCGCTGGAGTTCTTCGGCTTTGGCGGCCCGGAGGTGAAGGAGGGCCTCGCCTCGCATCTCGAAAAGCGCCAGCCCAATTTCCCACCCGCCCCGCCGATCTAGCTCTATAGTCAAGGTCCATTCGCTCACGCCCATGATTCGCCAAGGCGTCTATCCGCCCTTGAACATATCGGCGGCGATCTCGTCGCGGACGGTGTCGAGGTCGAGGCCGTGGGCGGCGATCAGGTCGCTGGTGTCGGCGATGATCTGATCGATGTCGCCCATTAGCTTCAGGCGCTTGTAGAGGTCGGGAATGTGGAGGCCCATCGCCTCGCCGATCAGCTCCATGAAGTTCAGCAGCTCGAAGCTGACCTGCGGCTGGTAGGTGATCAGGTCGCGGTGGCAGGCGTGGAAGATCGAGGCGAAGGTGGTGACGCCGGCCGCCGCCGCGGCGGCGAATTCGCGCTGGCGCAGCTCCTCCTTGAAGCGCGGCAGCACCGCGAGGTGGCTCGCCTGGGTGCTGAGGATCGGCACGTCGAGCTCGACGAGTTCAAGGCCGGGGATCGCACGCAGCAGGGCCTTGATCGCGACCATGATGCTTGGCACCGCCGAGCGCTCCTGCAACGCGACGCGCTTCTCGACGTGGTTGACGAACAGGGGCCGCAGATCGTCGAGCCGCTCGGCGAACAGCTCGACCAGCGGCGCGATCTCGAACGGGAGGGTGCCGTAGGTCGCCTCGTAGGCGGGTAGCGCCACCTCGCCGATCTGGATAAAGCAGCTCGGGCACCACGACACGACCTTTGACGCGCCGGGGCGCGCCAGCCGCTCGATCGCGTTGAAGCCGACGCGGCCGGCGGTCTTGGCATCGCCGCGCTTGAATTGCTGGATGCCGCAGCAGGCCGCGGTGCCGCCTATGACCTCGTAATTGACGCCGAGCGCGTCGAGCACTTCGAGGGTCAATAGCGCGATATGCGGCGTCTTGATGACGTTGCAGCCGGTGTAGAAGACGACATCCGGCGTCTCGTATTCCTCGGCGGCGCGGATTTTCGGTGCGACCCGCTCCAGCACCTCGGGCGAAAGCTGGAGGCGCGAGATGGTGCGGGTGCTGCGGCCCATGGTGTTGAAATATTGCTGGGCGCCACGCCGGACCTCGGCCTCGCCCTTGTGCAAATTCATGGCGGCGATGCGCGCCATGTTGACCATAAAGCGCGGGTTGACCCCGTAATCGCAGGCCGGGATGCATTTGCCGCTGTTGGTGCAGACCTGCGCCCAGCGCTCGGCGTCGGGGGTGCCGTTGCCGCCGGCGAGCAGGTCGATGACGCCCTCCGCGATCGCGCCGCCATTGGCCGGGTCGAGCCCCGCCGGCTCGACCATCGGACAGGCCTCGACGCATTTGCCGCAGCGCGTGCAGGCGTCGATCGTCGCATCGATCCGCGCCTTCACCGCCTCCATGAACCCGCCGCCGCCGTCCGCCATCATTCGCTCTCCGCTACGCCACCAAAAGGTAACGCAGTTCAAACGTGTCCCCAAATCGTCATTCCGGGGCATCGCGCAGCGATGAACCCGGAACCTATGAACACAGACCGAGCGGTCTGATCCGCGGCCTCCGTGCGTCTTTGTCGAAGTCGGTGTTCATGGGTTCCGGGTTCGCTGCGATGCAGCGCCCCGGAATGACGAGGAGGGCTTGACCCCCCGCCGTCGGGATGGCCGGATAGGCGCAACAGAGCGGAGGAAAGCCATGCCCGAGAAGCGCATCGAACGCCTCGACCCGGCGCTCGACCGGATTATCGACACCTCTGAGACGATCCACGACCTCGCTGACGGGTTCGGCGGCGATCAGGGGCCGGCCGAGGGGCCGCTGTGGTGGAAGGAGAGCGGCTACCTCCTGTTCAGCGACATCCACAACAACAAGCGGATGAAATACGACCCCGGCAGCAAGGACGCGTCGCTGTTTCTCGATGGCACCAACCGCGCCAACGGGCTGACCCGCGACCTGCAAGGCCGGCTGATCGCTTGCGAGCATGACAGCCGCCGGGTCACCCGGCTCGAGCGCGACGGCAGCCTGACGGTGATCTGCAACAGCTTCCAGGGCCGTCAGCTCAACCGGCCAAACGATGTCGTTGTCAAGTCGGACGGCTGCATCTATTTCACCGACCCGTGGACGAGCCCCAACGCGCCGCAGCAATGGGACCTGACCTTTTCCGGCGTCTACCGGCTGACCCCTGATCTCGGCACGCTGTCGCTGCTGGTCGAGGACTTCGCGCTGCCCAACGGGCTCGCCTTCTCACCCGACGAGTCGGTGCTCTACGTCAACGACACGCGGCGCGGGCATATCCGGGCGTTCGACATGATGCCGAGCGGCATGCTGGCCAGGGCCAGCGACCGGGTCTTTGTCGATCTGCGCGGAACGGAGCCGGGCGTACCGGACGGGATGAAGGTCGATGTCGAGGGTAATGTCTATTGCGGCGGCGCCGGCGGCATCTGGGTCATGGACAAGACCGGGAAGAAACTCGGCCGCATCGTCCACGGCGCGACGGCGACGACCAACATCGCCTTTGGCGGCGACGACTGGAAGACGCTGTATTTCACCAGCCGCAACCATCTCGGCATGACCAAGGTGAAAATCCCCGGCATTCCGGTACCGGTGAAGTAGCGCGTGTGAAGCTGTACCTGGCCAGCCCGCTCGGCTTTTCGGAGGCGGGCAGGGCGTTTCACGATGGCGTCCTGGTCCCGCTGCTGCGCGGGCTCGGCCATGAGGTGCTCGACCCCTGGAGGTTGACCGACACCGCGAAGATCGAGGCTGTCGCCGCGATGCCCTACGGCGTCGAGAAACGCGATGCGTGGCGGCGGCTCAACGCCGAGATCGGCCGCAACAACAAGGACGCGATCGACCACGCCGACGCCGTCTTGGCGGTGCTCGATGGAGTCGACGTGGATAGCGGCACCGCCGCCGAGATCGGCTATGCCTGTGCCCGCGGCAAGCCGATCCTCGGCTATCGCGGCGATTTTCGCCTTGCCGCCGAGAACGAGGGCGGGCGGGTCAATCTCCAGGTCGAATTCTTCATCCGTGACAGCGGCGGAGACATTGTGCCGCGCATCGATGACCTCGCGGAGGCGTTGACGCGGATAGCCGGGATCGGCCAGAGATAAATCCGTCGCAAAGAAATTCCGGCCGGCCCCGGTCGTAACCACCTCGAAACGAGTTTCTGCGAAGCCTAACCGGCTCGGACCCGAGAGAGGGTGATCTTGCGGCCCGGCGCAAGGCGACAGGAAAGGGTTGTCCCAGGTGTTTAAGCATATCGCTGCCATTGTCTTTTCCGCATGTCTCTACGCCGGACAGGCGCTGGCCGCGGACCAGGCCGAGATGCGGTCGAGCATTCCCTATGGTCCCGACCCGGCGCAGCAGCTCGACCTCTGCCTGCCGGCGACGAAGCAGGGCGCGCCCCGCCCCGGCGTCGTGATGATCCATGGCGGCTATTGGACGATGGGCGACAAGGGCGCCTACGCGGGGCTGTGCAAGGGAGCGGCGGAGCAGGGCATCGTCGCCGTCTCGATCAACTACCGCCTGGCGAACGACAACCCGCAGAACCGCTGGCCGGCGCAAATCGTCGACGCGCAGCTCGCGGTGCGCTGGTTGCGTGCCCATGCGCGGGAGTTCGATGTCGATCCGGCGCGGATCTGTGCGCTCGGCGACTCGGCCGGGGCGCATCTCTCGGTGTTTCTCGCCGCGCTCGACCACACCCTGCCGGGGGATTACGCGAAGCAGATACCCGGCGTGTCGTCGAACATCGCCTGCGCCGTCGACAATTTCGGCCCCACCGACCTCAGCGCCGATACTTATTGGCCGCCCGACAAGCAGCTCTTCGGCAATCAAGACCGCACCCAGGTCAAGGACCAGGAGCATCAGGCCTCGCCGATCTTTATCGTCGGCCCGAAAACCGCACCGATCATGATCGCCCATGGGCGCGACGACAAAGCGGTCAATATCGACCAGTCGACGCAACTGACCGACCGCCTCAAGAGCCAGCACGTGCCGGTGCGCATGATCACCCTGAAGGGCGGCCACGAGTTCGAGGGGCTGCCGCAGAAGGAGATGGTCGACGTCCTCCAGCAGGAGCTCGAGTTCATCAAGAGCGCGCGTCCGCGCAGCTAGTCCGATGTGTCCGGACAACTCGGACCATCGATTGGCGAGCATGCCCCGGTGATCCGCCGATGCGTCCCGCCGTCTGGTGTCTTGCCGCCTTGGACCGCGCTCCGGCGCGCCGGATCGCGCCATCGGCTCGGCCGGGGCGTTCGGATGATGATCTTCGGCTTGGTGCTGAGCGCTCCATTCGGCGCCGGAGTCGCAGGAGAACGACCAGCCGACAAAACCCTCTGGCTGTCGCTGCCGTTCAGCGCGCGCTCGCTCAATGACCAGATATCGAGGGTCATGAAATGGAACATTTATTTTGGCAAGGACGGCACGGCCTATATGACCGATGACGGCACGGGACCCGAGCAGGGTGCCGTCGTGCCTCCCAATGTCGACAGCGTGACCCGCAACAGGATCAAGGACGGCAAGCCCTACACGCTGCAAATGAACGGCCCACTGGCCGAATTTCACGTCCGCTATCTGCTCCGCGACGCGACGGCGAACATCGCCATCGGCATTGACCTCAACATTACCGAGGCGGGGTGCACGGTGCTCCGCAGCCAGTTCGTGATGGAGCCGCCGCCGGGCCGGCCGCCGATCACCACCGCGTCAGGCCCGGCGACCTGCCAGCTCCTGCCGGGCAGACATCTCAGCCGGTGAGGGGCCGGGACAGCTAGCAGCTCCCGCGGCCAAATCCGCGCCGCAGGGCGGCGTAGGCGCCGGTCTCGGTCGTCGCGCCCCAAAAGCAGCCGTATTTCGGGTCGTTGCGCAGTTCTTTGTCGGCGAAGGCCAATTGCGTATGCAGCTGCGGACAACCGTCGGTGTGGGCGAACTCGTGCAGTTGGCGCAGTCGGGTGCCGCCCCATTGATAGGTGTAGCGAAGATCCGCGGGACCTACCGCGCAGGGGCGGAACCCGCTCTCGGCGCGGGCATGATCCACCAGCGCCGCGACCTGGAAGTCGCGATAGCCGCGGGCGCTGAACCAATTGACGATTTCCGCGCGGGCCTCGTCAGGGCTCGGCGGCGTCAGGCTCAGCGGCGGGGGCGGGGGCGGCGCGGGCGCTGGATGAAAGGCTGTTTCGAGCGGCGGCGGGGCAGCGAAATCGAGCACTGAACACGCCGACATCGACAACATGACGGAGAGCCACGCCGCGGACGCGGCGCAGTTTCGAACCCGGCGCATCAAGATAAGGTAGAGCACGACGTGCTCTGCCGCAATCATATGGCGCCACGGGTGGCCGGCCGGCGAGCGACCCCGGCAGCAGCAACAAGATAAATGGGCAAGCAGCCTCGTTCTGCCTCATTCATAGGCGTTCGCGCCGGATGACCCGCATTGTCCGCGCCGTGGCCGGGTCGCATCGCTTGGCGCGCGAATTGCTCTGCGGTCAGCAGACCAAACCGCGAGACCGCCATGCCAAACATCGCGGCTGAACCCTATGTCTTTGAACTGCAGCCGACCCGCTGTGCGCTGGTCATCATCGACATGCAGCGCGACTTCCTCGAGCCGGGCGGTTTCGGGGCGATGCTGGGCAACGACGTGACGATGCTGCGCCGGGCGATTGAGCCGACCGGCCGGGTGCTCGCGGCGGCGCGCGCCGCCGGCATGCTGGTCATCCACACCCGCGAGGGCCACCGACCGGACCTTGCCGATCTCCCGGCGGCAAAATTGCAGCGCGGGCGGCTCGACACCCGGATCGGCGACCGCGGACCGATGGGCCGCATCCTGGTCCGCGGCGAACCCGGCCACGACATCATCCCCGAACTGGCCCCGGCGGCCGGCGAGCCGGTCGTCGACAAGCCGGGCAAGGGCGCGTTCTACGCCACCGATCTCGAAGCGATGCTGCGCAACCGCGGCATCGACCAGCTTGTCGTGTGCGGGGTCACCACCGAGGTCTGCGTCAACACCACGGTGCGCGAGGCCAACGACCGCGGCTTCGATTGCCTGGTGCTTGACGATTGCGTCGCCTCGTATTTCCCGGCGTTCCACAAGGCCGGCATCGACATGATCAAGGCGCAGGGCGGGATTTTCGGCTGGGTCGCGCCGTCGTCGACGCTGCTCGCCGCGCTCGGTTGAAGAGGAGGAATCTTTAATGGCCGCAGGGACGATGACGAGCCGGGGTGGCCCAGCCTGGTGGGTCGACGGCGATTGGAACGGGTTTTTCGGCCTGTTCACCAATGTCGCCCTCAACGTGATCGTGTTGACCGGGCTGTGCCTCGGCGTGGTCAAGATGCCGGACGACATCGTCTTCGGCCGGGTCTTGCCGGCACTCGGCATCGCCCTGCCGATCGGCAATCTGTTCTACGCCTGGCTCGCCTACCAGCTCGCGAAGAAGGAGGGCCGCGGCGATGTGACGGCGCTGCCCTACGGCCCGAGCGTGCCGCACATGTTCATCTGCGTCTTTCTGGTCATGCTGCCGACCTACCTGAAGACGAACGACGCGATCCTGGCCTGGCAAGCCGGGCTCGCCTGGGCCTTTATCATCGGCTGCATCATCCTGCTCGGCGCCTTTGTCGGTCCGACGCTGCGCAAATACACGCCGCGCGCCGCAATGCTCGGCGCGCTCGCCGGCATCGCGATCGCCTTCATCTCGATGCGCCCGGCATTCCTCTCGTGGCAGGTTCCGTGGCTGGCCTTTATCTCGCTGGCTATCATCCTGATCAGTTGGACCGCGGGGGTACGCCTGCCCGGGGGCGTGCCCGGCGGGTTGGCGGCGGTGCTCGTCGGCACCATCCTCGCCTGGCTCGCCACCGCCACCGGCGTCAGCGCGGTCATGGACCCGCACGCGGTCGGCGTCGCGCTGTCGAAATTCGGGTTCCACCCGCCGATCCCGTCGCTCGACTTCATGAAGGGGCTCGGTGATATCGGGCCGCTGCTGGTCGTGGCGGTGCCGCTCGGCATCTATAACTTCACCGAGGGCATGAACAACGTCGAGAGTGCCGGCGCGGCGGGCGACCAGTTCGACCTGCGCAAGGTGCTGCTCGCCGACGGCATCGGCGCGCTGGCCGGCGCGCTGCTGGGCTCGCCGTTTCCGCCGGCGGTTTATATCGGCCACCCGGGCTGGAAGGCGGTCGGCGGCCGCATCGGCTATTCGCTGGCCACCGGCGTCGTCGTGGCACTGGTGTGTTTTCTCGGGCTGACGGCGCTGTTGCTTGCAGTCGTGCCGCTCGTCTCGATCCTGCCGATCCTGCTCTATATCGGGCTGGTGATCGGCGCCCAGGCGTTTGAAACGACGCCGCCCCGGCACGCGCCGGCGGTGATTTTGGCGATGCTGCCCAACATCGCCTCATGGGCGCAGAACCAAGTCGACGGCGCGTTGGCCGCGGCCGGCACCTCGGCGGTGCAGGTCGGGTTCGACAAGCTCGCCGGCCACGGCGTCATCTATCATGGGCTCGAACTGTTCGGCGGCGGGGGCACGCTGACCGGGCTGATGCTTGGCGCGACGGCGGCCTTTATCATCGACCGCGCCTTCGAGAAGGCGGCGATCTTTGCGGTGGGCGCCGCGGTGCTGGCGTTTTTCGGCGTGATCAACGGCACCGCGCTGGGCATCGGAAACTCGGCGACGGTGGCGCTCGGCTACGCGCTGGTGGGGCTGATCTGCATCGGCATGCGCTATTATTCGGCGCCCGCACCGATTGTCGAAGAAGCGCTGTTGCACGATGCCGCCGATGACTGACCGCGACGCGATGAGCGAGGATGACGAGCTTGACGCCCTGATAGCCGCGGGGGCGCGCCTGCTCGGCATCCCGGTTCGGCCGGAATGGCAGGAGGCAATCCGGCTGCATCTGGCGATTTCGCTCGGGCATGGCCGCGCCGTCGCCGGTTTTCCCCTGCCCGACGAGGCCGAACTCGGCGCCGGTGTTCCAGGCATGAAAGGGCCGTTCGCCACCGCCGGCGAAATCGCCGCCGCGGTCGCGGGGCGCCGGCAGAGTGCCGCGGCGACGATTGCCGCGACGCTCGCCGATATCGATGCCGGGAATCCACGGCTCAACGCTTTCACCGCGGTGACCGCCGAGCGCGCCCGGACGACGGCCGCCGCGCTCGACGCTGCGCTGGCCGCCGGCGCGCCTGTCGGGCCGCTGGCCGGGGTGCCATTCGCGGTCAAGAACCTGATCGACATCGCCGGGTTGCCGAACTCTTGCGGGCTCGCGGATCAATCGCGATCGGCCGCCGGCGGCCGCCGACGCGACATTGATAACGCGGCCGGAAGCGGCCGGCGCCATCCTGGTCGGCGCGTTGAACATGGGCGAATACGCCTATGACTTCACCGGCGAGAACTGTCACGACGGGCCGTCGCGCAACCCGCACGACCCATCGCGCATGACCGGCGGCTCGTCGGGAGGTTCCGGCGGCGCGGTGGCGGGTGGACTGGTGCCGATCGCGCTCGGCTCGGACACCAACGGCTCGATCCGCGTGCCAAGCTCGTTCTGCGGCGTGTTCGGGCTCAAGCCGACCTATGGCCGGCTGTCGCGCGCCGGCAGTTTTCCGTTTGTGTCGAGCCTCGATCATCTCGGACCGCTTGCGCGTTCGGTCGGCGACCTCGCGCTCGCCTATGACGCGATGCAGGGCCACGACCCGGCCGATCCGGTCTGCGCCGAGCGACCCGCCGAGCCGGTGGGCGGGCTGCTGGATACCGGCATCGCCGGCTTGCGGATCGCCAAAGCCGGCGGCTATTTCCGCGTCGGCGCCGCGCCCGAGGCGCTGTCGGCGTTGGACACCGTCGCCGCAGCCCTCGGCGTCGAACCGGAGATCGAAATTCCCGAGGCGCAGCGGGCGCGCTCCGCCGCCTACGTCATCGCCACCGCCGAGGGGGCGGCCTTGCATCTCGACCGGTTGCGCCATCGGCCGCAGGATTTTGATCCGGAGGTGCGCGACCGGCTGATCGCCGGCGCGCTCGTTCCGGGCTCGCTGGTCGTGCAGGCGCAGAAATTTCGCCGTTGGTACCGCGAACAGATGTTGCGGCTGTTCGAGCGGGTCGACGCAATCCTCGCGCCGGCGACGCCGTTCGTGGCGCCGCTGATCGGCCAGAAGACGATGACGCTGAACGGCCAGGAAACGCTGCTGCGCCCCAATATCGGTATCTATACGCAACCGTTCTCTTTTATCGGCGTGCCGGTGGCGGCGGTGCCGTTGCAAACCGCGCTTGGTCTGCCGATCGGCGTCCAGATCATCGCCGCGCCGTGGCGCGAGGACATCGTGCTGCGCGTCGCGCGTCATCTCGAAGCAGCCGGGGTCGCCCAGGCGCCACAGCCGCCGGAATGAGCGGGCGGTTCCAAGCGGCATGACCGGGTTGCCCGTGGCGCCGACCGTCGGTGCACTCTTCGCCGCTTATGAGAACGGACTCGGTCCGGCGCGGGCGATTGCCGATGTCTATCGCCGCATCGAAGCCGCCGGCGATCCAGGCATCTTCATCTCGCTGGTGCCGGAGGAGGATGCGGTGGCGGCCGCGCGGGCGCTTGGCCCCTTCGATCCCCAGCGGCAGCCGCTTTGGGGCGTGCCGTTCGCGATCAAGGACAATATCGACCTCGCCGGTCTGCCGACCACCGCTGCTTGCCCGGCTTTCGCCTACAGCCCGGTGGCGAGTGCTCCGGCGGTGACGCGACTGGTGGCGGCGGGGGCGATTCCGATCGGCAAGACCAATATGGATCAGTTCGCCACCGGGCTCGTCGGACTGCGCACGCCTTACCCGGCGCCACGTAACCCGTTCGACCCGGACATCGTGCCGGGTGGGTCGAGCTCGGGATCAGCGGTCGCGGTCGCGCGCGGACTGGTGACCTTCGCGCTCGGGACCGACACCGCGGGCTCGGGTCGCGTGCCCGCCGGGCTGAACAACATCGTCGGGCTGAAGCCGACAAGGGGGGCGGTTTCGGCGTGCGGTGTGGTGCCGGCGTGCCGCACCCTCGACTGCGTCTCGATCTTCGCCCTGACCGTCGAGGACGCTGTCGCGGTTTATCGAACGGTGGCCGGGTTCGATCCGGACGATCCGTTTTCGCGACCGCTGCCGCCGCCGCGCCTTGGGCGCGAACCGGTGCGTGGGTTGCGCATCGGCGTGCCTGACGCAGCGAACCGTGTCTTCGCCGGCGATGACCGCGCCCGGCGCGCGTTTGATCGCGCCGTCGACGCAGTGGCCGGGCTCGGAACAGCGTTGACAGAGGTTGACCTTGCGCCGTTTTTGGCCGCCGGCCGGCTGCTTTATGAGGGCCCATGGGTCGCCGAGCGCTATGCGGCGGTCGGTGACTTTATCACCCGGCAGCCGGACGCGACGCATCCGGTCGTGCGCCAGATCATTTCGGCCGGGACGCAAATATCGGGTGCCGACGCATTTGCCGGGCTGTATCGCTTGGCCGAGTTGCGACGAGCCATCGAGCCGGTCTGGGCCCCGATCGATGTGCTCCTCGTACCGACATTGCCGCGGCCATATAGCGTTGCGGAGGCACTAGCCGATCCGCTCCGCATTAATAGCGAGCTCGGCACCTACACGAATTTTGTCAACCTGCTCGATTTGTGTGCACTCGCGGTCCCTGGTCCGCTGCGGGAGGACGAATTCCCGTCAGGCATCACGCTCATCGCGCCGGCCGGGTCTGACGATCGCCTGGCCGATCTCGGCGCGGCGATCCATCCACTCTTCGGAACTCCACCGGGATTCGCCCTCGGCTGATCGCGACTTCGGCCTCTTACGGTGGCTTGGCCCGCATATTGCGTTGCAGCATTGATGCACCGCGCAATCGGTCCGAGGGCCCGCATGAACATTCGATCGCCTGGCGCCAGGCTTTGCCGCGCCGCAACCGGCCTGGCCCTGTCTGCCCTGGTTGGCGCGAGCGTGTTGGCGGGTCTGTCGAGCGAGGCGCAGGCCGGCGGTACACTGCGCGTGGCGATGACGGCGGGCGATATTCCAGTGACCACCGGCAACCCGGATCAGGGTTTCGAGGGCTACCGGTTTGTCGGCTACAACCTTTATGACGCGCTGCTGCTGTGGGATCTGTCGAAGTCGGACAAGCCATCCGATATCCGGCCTGGGCTCGCGACTTCTTACGAGGTCGATCCCAGCAACAATAAGCGCTGGATCGTCCATCTCCGCCAGGGTGTGAAATTCCATGACGGCTGCAAGTTTGACGCCGATGCCGTCATCTTCAACATGCAGATGCGCAGCGACCAGAACGCGCCGATCTTCAACACCCAACAATTCACGCTGACGCGTCAGTTTTTCACCAACATCAAGGCGGTCTCGAAGATCGACGACTATACCGTCGCCTTCGACAACAACTTCACCGAGTCGCTGTTTCCCTACACCCTCAGCTACATCCTGATGATCAGTCCGTGCCGGGCCAAGGAGGTCAATTACGACTGGGGGCAATACGCGCTGCACCCGTCAGGCACCGGGCCTTACAAGTTCGACCAATTCACCGCGCATGAGCGGCTCGAATTCGTCCCCAACACCGAATACTGGGACAAGGACCGGATCCCGAAACAGGACAGGCTGATCCTGATCCCGATGCCGGAAGCCTCGACGCGTACCGCGGCGCTGCTCAACGGCCAGGTCGATTGGATCGAGGCGCCCTCGCCTGATGCGATCCCGCGGCTCAAATCGGGCGGGATGCAGATCGTCACTAACGTCTACCCGCACGACTGGCCCTATATGCTCAACTTTACCAAGGGCCCGTTCAGGGATCTGAAGGTGCGCCAGGCGGCGAATTACGCGATCAACCGGCAGGACATGGTCGACCTGTTGGGCGGCACGGCAATCCCCGAACACGCTGTCGTGCCGCCATCAGTGGCCTATTACGGGAACCCGATCAAATACGAATACGACCCGAAAAAGGCGCGGGCACTGCTGGAGCAGGCGGGCTGCATGCCGTGCAAGATCAACGTCGGCATCTCGACCTCCGGCTCCGGCCAGATGCAACCGCTGCCGATGAACGAATTGTTGAAAGCGGAGCTCGAAGAAGCCGGCTTCCAGGTCAACCTGCAGACGATGGACTGGAACGCCATGCTGCAGGTCTATCGCGGCGGCGCCGACAAGAGTGATCTCGATGCGCTCAACTTCTCGCGCGGGCTGCTCGATCCGGTGAACGCGATCATCAAGCTTGTCGCCAAGGCCTATTGGGCGCCCGCGGGGTCCAATTGGGGACATTACGAAAGCCCTGAGACCGAGGCCCTGATCAGCCAGATCTTCAACGAGTTCGACGGCGAAAAGCGGCTTCAGCTGCTCACCCAGCTGCACGAGCTCGAAGGCCGGCAGGCGGTCATGGTGTTCATCGTGCACGACCTCAACCCGCGCGGCCTGTCGCCGAAGGTGAAGGGCTTCATCCAGGCGCAGAGCTGGTTCCAGGACCTGACGCGGGTCAGCGTCGCGCAATAACGCGACCCGTCGGCGTCTGAGCAATTTTTGGGAGGCACTTGGTGCGGATTGGAGTTTTGAAGACGGCGCTGGGCGCCGGCGTCGCGGCGTTGCTCTGGGCTGCCGCTGCCCAAGCCGGCGGCACCCTCACGATCGGCATGACCGCGGGTGATCTGCCGCAAACCACCGGCAATCCCGACCAGGGGTTCGAAGGCTACCGGTTTGTCGGCTACAACCTCTACGATTCCCTGGTGTTGTGGGATTTGTCCCAGGGCGACAAGGCATCCGACATCAAGCCGGGTCTCGCCACCGAATGGCACGTCGACGAAGGCAACACCAAGCGCTGGATTTTCAAGCTGCGTGAAGGCGTGAAATGGCACGACGGGTGCCCGTTCACCGCCGATGACGTGATCTGGAACATGGGCTACAGCGCCAACGACAAGGCGCCGCAGTTCAACACGGCGCAGTTTGCTCAGGCGCGGCCTTATCTCGGCACGTATGCCGGGGTCGAGAAGATCGACGACCATACGGTTGCCTTCACGACCAAGGTGCCGGATTCGTTGTTCCCCTACGAGATCAGCTACATCCTGATGATCAGCCCGTGCCAGGCCAAAGAGGTGAACAACAACTGGACCGAATACGCGCTAAAGCCGTCGGGTACGGGACCCTACAAGTTCGACAAGACGGTGGCGCATCAGCGCCTCGAATTCGTGCCGAATACCGACTACTGGGACAAGGCGCGCGTGCCGAAACAGGACCGCCTGGTGCTGATCCCCATGCCCGAGGCCTCGACGCGCGCCGCCGCGCTGCTGTCGGGCGAGGTCAACTGGATCGAGGCGCCGTCGCCCGATGCGATCGACCGGCTGAAATCGTCCGGGATGCAGATCGTTACCAAGATCTACCCGCACAACTGGTCGTACCAGCTCAACTTCGTCACCGGGCCGTTCGCCGACAAGCGCGTGCGCCAGGCGGCGAATTATGCGCTGAACCGCGGCGACATGAAGGAGCTGCTCAACGGGCTGATGCTCGAAGAAAACGCGACGGTCACGCCGTCGACCCCGTATTACGGCCACCCGGTCATCTACAATTACGACCCGGACAAGGCCAAGGCGCTGCTCAAGGAAGCGAACTGCCTCCCGTGCAAGGTCAAGTTCGCGATCTCGACCTCGGGTTCGGGACAGATGCAGCCGCTGCCGATGAACGAGTTGGTGAAGTCGCAGCTCGACGCCGCCGGGTTCGAGGTGACGCTCGAACTCGATGGATTGGAACGCGTTGCTGAAGCTCGGCCGCGAGGGCGTCGACGACCACAAGGACGTGCACGCGATCAACATCAGCCGCTCGCTGCTCGATCCGTATAACGCACTGTTCCGCCATGTCTGGACCGACGCCTGGGCGCCGAAGGGCAGCAATTGGGGCCATTTCAGCAGCCCCGCGGTCGACAAGCTGATCTCCAACTCGTTCTCCGAGTTCGACACCGTCAAGCGGCTCGCGCTGCTGACGAAACTGAACGAGGTGATGAACGATGAGGCAGTGATGATCTTCGTCGCACACGACCTCAATCCACGCGCGCTGTCGCCGAAGGTCAAAGGCTTTGTCCAGGCGCAGAGCTGGTTTCAGGACCTGACCCCGGTCAGCGTCACGCAATGACGACGCGATTTTTGATCGGACGCAGTGTGGCAGGCTGGGCCATCGGGCTCGCTGGGCTGTTCGCCGTCGGCACGGCCCAGGCCGGCGGCGTGCTGACCGTCGGCATGACCGCGGGTGACATTCCGGTGACCACCGGCAATCCGGACCAGGGCGCCGAAGGTCTGCGATTTGTCGGCTACAACATCTACGACGCGCTGGTGCTGTGGGATTTGTCTGGTGGCGACAAGCCGTCGGACGTCAAGCCCGGTCTTGCCACGTCCTGGCGGATCGACCCCGCCAACAACAAGCGCTGGCTTTTCGAGCTGCGGCGCGGCGTCAAATGGCACGACGGCTGTGCTTTTACCGCTGACGACGTGCTGTGGAACCTGAAGTATTCGGCGGACGACAAGGCGCCCGAGTTCAACCCGGCGCAGTTTGCCCAGGCGCGCGCCTTTCTCGGCACTTTCGCCAGCATCGAGAAGATCGACGACTACACCGTGGCGTTCAACACCAAGGTCCCGGACTCGCTGTTTCCCTACGAGATGGCTTCCGTGATCATGATCAGCCCGTGCCGCGCCAAGGAGGTCAAATACGACTGGACCGCGTACGCGCTGCACCCTTCCGGCACGGGCCCTTATAAGTTCGACAAGTTCGTGGCGCATCAGCGGCTCGAACTGGTGCCGAACACCGATTACTGGGACAAGAACCGCATCCCGAAGCAGGATCGGCTGGTGCTGATCCCGATGCCGGAGGCGTCGACCCGCACCGCGGCCCTGTTGGCGGGCCAAGTCGACTGGATCGAGGCACCGTCGCCCGATGCGATCGATCGGCTGAAATCGGCCGGGATGCAGATCGTGACGCGCATCTACCCGCACAATTGGAGCTACCAGCTCAATTTCGTCAAAGGCCCGTTTGCCGACAAGCGGGTGCGCCAAGCGGCCAATTACGCGCTCAACCGCAGCGAGGTGAAGGAGCTGCTCAACGGTCTGGCGCTCGAAGAATACGCCACCGTGCCGCCCAGCTCGCCCTATTACGGCCATCCGGTCGAGTACCGTTACAACCCGGAGAAAGCCAAGGCCCTGCTCAAGGAGGCCAGCTGCCTGCCATGCAAGGTGAAGTTCGCGATCTCGACCTCCGGTTCCGGCCAGATGCAGCCGCTGCCGATGAACGAGCTGGTCAAGGCGCAGCTCGATGCGGTCGGGTTCGACGTGACCCTCGACACGATGGACTGGAACGCGCTCCTGAAGCTCACGCGCGCCGGCGTCGACGAGCATATGGATGTCAGTGCCATCAATGTCAGCCGGGGCTCCCAGGAGCCGTTCAACGGCCTGATCCGGCACGTCTGGACACCGCTCTGGGCTCCCAAGGGGTCCAACTGGGGGCATTTCAGCAATCCGGAGATCGACAAGACGGTCGCCGACATCCTCAGCGAGTTCGACAGCGAGAAGCGCCTCGACCTGGTGATCAAACTGCACGAGCAGATGAGCGAGGAAGCGGCGATGATCTTTGTCGTTCATGACCTGAACCCGCGCGCCCTGTCGCCAAAGGTGCAAGGCTTTGTGCAGGCGCAGAACTGGTACCAGGACCTCACTCCGGTGAGCGTCGCGCCATGATCTTCTACATTTTGCGACGTATCCTCTATGCGATCCCGATCGCGTTCGGGGTCAGCGTGGTGTGTTTCGCTCTGGTCTACATCGCGCCGGGAGACCCGCTGCAGACCGTCATGCCCCCCGACGCGACCGCCGAGACGATCGCCATCGTCAAGAAAGCCTACGGGTTCGACAAGCCGATCCCGCTGCAATATCTGATTTGGCTCGGTCATCTGCTGACCGGAGATTTCGGCATGTCGATCTCGACCCGCCGGCCGGTGCTGCTCGAGGTGACCGATGCGCTGTCCAACACCGCGCTCCTCGCGGCGTTCGCCGTGCCGGTCTCGTTCTTTACCGGCTATGTAATGGGCGCGATCGCCGGCTGCTTTCCCGGGCGCTGGCTCGACCGCGTGGTCACCGGCACCGCGGTGATCGGCGTCAGCCTGCCTAATTACTGGCTCGGCATCGTGCTGGTCGTGGTGTTCGCGGTCGAATATTCGCTGCTGCCGGCGACGGGCATGGGGCCGAGCGGCTCAACGAATTTCCATATCTACCAATGGAGCAGCGCCAAATACCTGATCCTGCCGGTGGTGACGCTGTCGATGATCCCGGTGGGCATCCTCGCGCGGACCACACGGGCCGCGGTTGCCGAGATCCGCAACCAGGACTTCGTCCAGACGCTGCGCGCCAAGGGGCTTTCGGAATGGGCGGTGATCCGCCACGTGCTGAAGAACTCGCTGCCGACGGTCATGGCGGTGATGGGGTTGCAGTTCGGCTATCTGCTGGGCGGTTCGATCCTGGTCGAAACCGTGTTCACCTGGCCGGGCAGCGGGTTCCTCTTGAGCAAGGCGATCATCAACCGCGACGTGCCGGTGCTGCAGGGCACGATCCTGACGCTGTCGCTGGTGTTTGTCGCCACCAATCTCGTCGTCGACCTGCTGCAATCGGTCATCGACCCGCGCATCCGGCGGGCGTGAGGCTGCCATGACCGACATCGTCGCCCTCGGCCAACCGGTCGAAAAATTCGAGGACCAAGCCGCGCCGGCGACCGTGGTGCGCGGCTATTGGCAGTCGGTGCTCTACCGGTTGCGGCACGACAAGGTAACGCTGTGTTTTGCCGCCGTGGTGTTGACGATCGTGCTGGCGGCGATCATCGCGCCGCTGATCGCACCGTTCGATCCGTATAAGGAAAGCGTCATCGGCCGGCTCAAGCCATTCGGCTGGAAGGGCCACCTGATCGGCACCGACGAGCTCGGCCGCGATATGCTCTCGCGCCTCATCTACGGCGCCCGGGTGTCGCTGCTGATGGGGGTGATGCCGGTCTTTATTGCCTCGCTGATCGGCGGCTTGCTCGGGGTAATCGGCGGCTTTTCCGGCGGCCGCCTCAATACCGCGATCATGCGGACGATGGATGTGTTCTACGCCTTTCCGTCGGTTTTGCTGGCCGTGGCGATCGCCGGGGCGATGGGCGGCGGCATGGTCAACGGCATGCTGGCCCTGACCCTCGTATTCATTCCGCCGATCTGCCGCGTCACCGAGACCGCGACGACCCAGGTCCGCTCGCTCGATTATATCGAGGCCGCGCGCGCCACCGGCGCCAGCACGTTCATGATCATCCGGTACCACGTGCTTGGCAACGTGCTGGGGCCGGTTTTCGTCTACGCCTCGTCGCTGGTCAGCGTCAGCATTCTGCTCGCTTCCGGCCTGTCGTTTCTCGGCCTCGGGGTGCGGCCGCCGACCGCGGATTGGGGGCTGATGCTGAGCACCCTGCGGCAGTCGATCTATGTCGTGCCGATTGTCTGCGCGCTGCCCGGCGCGGCGATCTTCATTACCTCGATCTCGTTCAACCTCGTCAGCGACGGGCTGCGTGCGGCGATGGACGTGCGGATGTAGCGATGTCAGTCACCGTTCTCGATCCTCCGGTTCTCGATCCGCGTGACCGCGGGGGGCCGGCCCAGCCGCTGCTGATCGCCCGCGATCTCAAGAAGCACTTCCCGGTCAAGGGCGCGCGCGGCAAGTTTGTGCAGGCGGTCGACGGCGTCTCGTTCACCGTGCGCAAGGGCGAGACGCTCGGCATTGTCGGCGAGTCGGGCTGCGGCAAGTCCACCCTCGCCCGGCTGCTGCTCCATCTTATCCGGCCGGATAACGGCGAACTGGTGTTCGACGGCGACGCCGTGGGCAGCGAGATCGCGGTCGACGCGCTGCGCCGTCAGGTGCAAATGGTCTTTCAGGATTCGTATTCGTCGCTCAACCCGCGCATGCCGGTGCGCGATTCGGTGGCATTCGGGCCGTTCATCCAGGGCCGCAAGAAGAGCGACGCACGCGATATCGCCCGAACCCTGCTCGGACAGGTCGGGCTCAACCCCGATCTGTTCGGACCGCGCTACCCGCACGAACTGTCAGGCGGACAGAAGCAACGCGTGAACATCGCCCGGGCGCTCGCCACCGATCCGCGCATGGTGATCCTCGACGAGCCGGTCTCGGCGCTCGATAAATCTGTCGAGGCACAGGTGCTGAACCTGCTGCGCGCGCTGAAGCAGAGGCTGAACCTGACCTATGTCTTCATCAGCCACGATCTCAATGTGGTGCGCTATATCAGCGACCGGGTGCTGGTGATGTATCTCGGCCGGGTGGTCGAGATGGGTCCGGTCGAGGAGATCTTCGAGCGGCCGCGGCACCCCTACACGCGTGCGCTGCTCGCCTCGCGCCCGTCGATGGACCCGGCGCGCCGGATCGAGGAACCGCCGATCTCGGGCGACCCGCCCAATCCGATCGACCCGCCCTCGGGCTGCCGCTTTCGCACGCGTTGTCCGTTGGCCGAGACGGTGTGCGAAGAGGCGGCGCCGGTGCTCGGCGAGTGGCTCGGCATCGAGTCGCATATCGCCGCCTGCCATATGCAAGTCCCGGCTTCCGGTCATAGCTTGGCGATGGGAGGCTGAGATGGACGGTGCCGGCGCCGCGCCACTCGTCGAGGTCAGCGACCTCAGCGTCAGGTTCGTCTCGCGCGAGGCGACCGTCCATGCGGTCAATCATGTGAGCTTCGCGGCGCGGCGCGGCGAGGTGCTGTGCATCCTCGGCGAGTCCGGCTCCGGCAAGTCGGTGACGTTGCGCACGCTGATGCGGCTGCTGCCGCGCCAGGCGCGCATCGAGGGCGACGTTCGGGTCAATGGCCAGGACGTGCTGGCGATGCGGTCCGGCGAGCTACGCGATCTGCGCGGCGGGCTTGTCGCGATGATCTTCCAGGAACCGATGACCGCGCTCGACCCGGTTTATACGGTCGGACAGCAGATCGGCGAGACGGTGCGCTGCCACACCGGCTGTGACAAGGCGGCGGCGCGGGCGCGCGCCCTCGAACTGCTCGAGCTGGTGCGCATCCCGTCGGCCGAGCGGCGGCTCGACGCCTACCCCCATGAATTGTCGGGTGGGTTGCGCCAGCGGGCGATGATCGCGATGGCGCTGTCATGCAACCCGCAGCTGCTGCTCGCCGACGAGCCGACGACAGCGCTCGACGCCACGGTGCAAGTGCAGGTGCTGATCCTGCTGCGCCGGCTGCAGCGCGAGCTCGGCATGGGCATGATCTTCGTAACGCACGATCTCGGCGTCGCCGCGGAGATCGCGGACACCATCGCGGTCATGTACGCCGGACGCATCGTCGAGGTCGGACCGGTCGCGGATGTGTTGAACGACCCGCGGCATCCCTATACCGCCGGGCTGCTTGCCTCGACGGTGCACGGCCACGACAAGGGCCGCGACATCGACGCGATTCCCGGCAGCCCGCCCGACATGCGCCGCCTGTCGGCGGGCTGCAGCTTCGCACCGCGCTGCTCCAGGCGCACCGGCGCATGTCTCAGCGCCCTCCCCGAGGCGCAGTTCCCAGCGCCCGGCCGCACGGTGGCCTGCATCAACCCGATGGCCGAACGCCAAGCAGCTTTGCCGTGATCTATTAGTTGCCGCGGTAGGTCGTGTAGCCCCACGGTGTCATCAGCAGCGGCACGTGCAGCTGGGCTTCCGGTTCCGACACGGTAAAGCGGACGGGGATGACATCGTAAAATGGCGGGTCGGAGAGCGGCGCCTGCCGGCGAACATAATAGTCCGCCGCACGGAAGCGCAGCTCGTAGGCGCCGATCGGCACCGGCCGGCTGTGGACGAGAGGCGGGTCGGTGCGGCCATCGGCATTGGTGATCGCCTGCGCGATGACGCGGCCCGGTGCGTGGTGCGACAGCTCAACCAGCTCGATACCCACGCCGGTGGCGGGCTTGCCGGCGTGGGTATCGAGCACGTGGGTCGACAGGCGCCCATATGCCCCAAGCGCGGCGCCATTCTCGAAGAGGGCGGCAAGGCGCAGCGTGGCGATCCGAGCGATCTCGCCGAGCGCTTGCCGCTCCTCTGCCGCCGCCGTGTTCCCGAGGCGACGATCGAATGCGTCGAGGATCGAGTCCTTGGTGTGTCGGCGGACGCAAAGGATGAACGGAAAACCGAACCTGGCCTTGTAGGTGGCGTTCGCCTCCTCGAAGCGGGCGAACTCGGCATCCGATAAACGGTCGAGCCCCGCCCCGTCCTGCTCGCGCACCGATTCCGGCGTCAACCCGGCGACGCGCTGCAGCCTGTCGGCAAGATCGGGATGAGCGCGGATGAGCGTGCGCCGCCGGTTTTGTGGCGCCTGTTCGACCGCGTCGAGCATCGCGAGCCGCAAATCGATGAGAGTGGCGAATGGCCGCGCGCTCTCCGCAGCCTCGGCGATCCACGGCGAATTCTCGAATATGTTGGCGAGTGACGACACGAACTCCGCGCGGGTTGCCGCGTTGAGGTCGTTGAGGCTCAGCGCCGCCATCGACAGCCGACACCCTAATCGTCAAACAGATTATCGTGCAGCGTCGTCCCTTTGTATTCGCGGCGAAACCGGCCGCGACGCTGCAGCTCAGGCACCAGCAAATCGACGATAGCCTCCAGATCGTGCGGCATCGAAACGACGTGACCAAGCATAAAGCCGCCGCGGCCGCCGGTCGCCTCGAACTTCTCTTCGAGGATATCGGCGACCTGTGCCGCGGTGCCTGCGATCGTGCGGGTATAGCTCGTCGCGAATGTTCGGCCGTAGTCGAAGAACTCGTCACGGGTGATTTCGGTGTCAGCGCCGAGCCGCGTCACCATCTCGCGCACGAAACCTCCGGGCGAGGCCTGGCTCGCGATGATCTCGCGATGCAAGTCGCCGAGCTTGAAGCGCGCCGGCAAGGTCGAGAAATCGTAGCCGCCATTGTGCGAGAGGTAGACGCCGACCGCTTCCGCCGGGATCGCGTCGAGCAGAAGCTCGCGGCGCGCAATGGCCTCGCGTTCGGTCTCGGCGACGACGCAAGGCTGCTGCCAGACGATGCCCATGCTCTGCGGGTCGCGGCCGAGCGCCTTCACGGCCTCGTCGAGCGCCTTGCGCTGTGCAACCTGCAATTCGAGCGGCATATCGGGACCGAATGCCATGTCCGCGACATAGGCGCAGGCGCGGATGCCTCGCGGCGAACTGCCGGCCTGGAGCAGCACAGGCCGCGTCTGCGGCGACGGCGGCGTATTGAGCGGGCCGCTGACCTTGAAGAACCGACCGCGATGCTCGACGTCGTGCACCTTGGCCGGATCGCCGACCTGTCCGCTGGCGTCGTCCCACAGCATCGCGTCGGGCTCGACCGAGTTCCATAGAGCACGGCAGACGTCGATGAACTCTTCCATCCGGTCGTAGCGTTCGCCGTGATCGACAAGGTCATCATAGCCGTAATTGGCGTAATCGGAGCGGCGGGTCGAGGTGATGACGTTGAACGCGATCCGCCCGCCGGTCACATGGTCCAGCGAGTTGAAAAGACGTGCCAGGAAATAGGGATGCGTGAAGGTCGTCGAATAGGTCACGCCAAAGCCGAGATGCTTGGTGACGCGCGACATCGCGACCGCCATCGGCGAGAGGTCCTGGCGTGGCCAGGAGACGCCCCAGCGCACCGCCGAATCGCGGCTCTCCTGCCAGGTGCTCGGCACCCCCGTGCCGTCTCCCGAAAACAGCATGTCGAGCAGTCCGCGTTCGGCGATGCGGGCGATCTCCTCAAACATCGCGACGTCGGGGTAGCGGCCGCCGCGCCATGCGCCGGGCATCCGCCAGCGGCCCTCCATGTGGATGTAGGAAAGATCGAAGGCGAGATGCATGCGGCTCGGCATGGTTCAGCCCATCATGCCCGGATGCGGCCGAGAAACCGGGCGACCCGCTCGGGCGCGCCGTCGGAGAAGAAGTCGTCGGCCGGGCCGCGATGGCCAATCTGCCCCTGGTCGAGAAAAATCACATGGTCCGCGGCGCGGCGGGCGAAGTTCATCTCGTGGGTGACTATGATGCTCGTCATGCCGTCGTCGGCCAGCTCCTGCATCACGTCCAGCACTTCGCCGACGGTCTCCGGGTCGAGCGCGCTCGTCGGCTCGTCGTAAAGCATCAGCGCCGGCTGCATCGCCAGCGCGCGGGCGATGGCGACGCGCTGCTGCTGCCCGCCGGACAACTCGTCGGGATAGGATTCGGCCTTGTCGGGAAGGTGCACCTTGCGCAGCAGATGGCGCGCCATCTCGCGCGCCCGCGCCGGCTCGTCCCGCAGCACCTTGATCCGGGCCAAGGCGATATTGTCCACGGCCGAGAGGTGCTGGAACAGCTCGAAGCTCTGGAACACCATGCCGATCCGCCGCCGCACCAGCGCCGCCTCATGGCGGCGCAGCCCCGCGATCTCCTCGCCCTGGAACAGGATGCTGCCCGACGAGATCGGCTCCAGCAGGTTGAGGCATTTCAGGAGCGTCGATTTGCCCGAGCCGGACGGGCCGATCAGCACCAGGCACTCGCCCTCATGAACCTTGAGATCGACGCCCTTCAGGACATCATCGCCGCCATAGCTCTTCCACAACGCGATCCCTTCGAGCAGCCCTGGGGATTTTGGTGCGGGCGTTGCCGTCACCGCACCAGCCCGAGATTGGCCGCCGAGAGCAGTTTGAAGCCCGAAGCCTTGGCCATGCGACCGCGCCGGCGCGAACAGGCGCGCTCGATAAAGACCTGGATCACCATCAGGATCGTCGTCATCGCCAGGTAATAGATACCGGCCGTGGTCAGCGTTTCGAGAAAGCGGAAATTCATCGAGGCGGTCTGGTCGGCGGTCAGCAGCAATTCCTGCACGCCGATCACCGAGATCAGCGCCGACAGCTTGAGCATGCCGTTGAACTGGTTGCCGATCGGCGGGATCACGATGCGCAGGGCTTGCGGCAGGACCACCGACAGCATGATCTGCCGCTCTTCGAAGCCGAGCGCGCGCGCTGCAGTGCGCTGCCCGGGGCCGACTGCGCGAATGCCCGAGCGCATGATCTCGGTCATGTAGGCCCCCTCGTTGAGGCCGAGCGCGAGGATCGCGCAGGCATAGGCCGGCAACACGATCTTGAACACCGGCAGCACGTTGAACGCAAAGACCAGCTGCAGAAGCACCGGCGTGCCGCGGAACAGCCAAAGATAGAACAGGACCAGCAGGCGCACCGGCCGCCACGGTGCTTCCTGCCCTGCCGCGGCTACCAGGCCCAGCACCATGCCGATAAACAGCGCGGCGAGGCTGATCCACACCGTCACGAAGGCGGCGTGCAGAAAGCTCATGCTGAACAGATAGCCCAGCATGATATGCGGCGAGAAAATCGACATCCAGCGGCTCCTGTCGTCTCGCGGTTTGGTCAGAGCGTGCTGTCGGCGGGCAGACCGTATTTCTTGACCAGGTTGGTGATCACGCCGTCGGCGACGATCGCCTTGAACGCCGCGTCGAGCGCGGCCTTCAGTGCCGGCTTGTCCTTGGCGACGCCGATGCCGAGCAGCGTGTTGTTGTCGAAGATGTCGCCGGTCGTTTCAAAGGCCTCGGGCGTTTCCTTGATCAGCGCTGCATTGGTCGGGGTCGAGGCGATGATCGCATCGCAGCGGTCCTCCTTGAGCGCCAGCGCCCCCGCCGCCGTGGATCCCAGGCTGAGCAGCGTCAGCGCCGGCTTGCCGGCCGCCTGGCAGTCGGCGATCACCTGCATTGCCGCCTTCTCGTAGACGGTGCCGACCGGTGCCGCGATGCGGTGGCCGCACATATCCATCTTGTCCCTGATGTGCAGCGGGTTGCCCTTCGTCACCAGGATCTGGTTGCCGACCTTCAGATAGGGGATGAAGTCGAGGACCTGCGAGCGCTCAGGGTTGATGTACATGCCGCTGGTGACGGCATCGATCCGGTTGCCGAGGATCGCCGGGATCAGCCCCTTGAACTCCATGCCGCTCATCGCCGATTGCAGCTTCATCTTGGCGGTGATGGCGTCCATCATGTCGATGTCGAAGCCGACCGCCTTGCCATCGGCCATCGACTCGAAGGGTGGAAAGGTCGCGGCCGACCCCCAGGTCAGCTTGCCGGTCTCGACCAGGGGCAGTGGCGCCTGGGCGCGCGACGGTGCTGCCAACAGGAGTACAAACATCAGCGCGAGCAACAGGCGAAACGGGCGAGGCGGCATGCCGGTCTCCAGAGGATGATGCAGGGAGCAGGCAAGCGCCGTGCCACGAGCCGGCGGCAGCGTTGTCACGGCGCGGGCGCGTTCGTTGCATGCCGCATGGCCGAAGGGGGACGAGATGATCCGAACGGGTGAAGAATATCGCGCCGGCCTGCGCGACGGCCGCGAAATCTGGATCGACGGCGAGCGCGTGCGCGACGTCACGACGCACCCGGCGTTCAAGCCGATCGTCGATGCCAAGGCGCGCATGTACGACCTCGCGCACGAGACGGCCGCGGCCGTGACCATGACCTTTGACGAGGCCGGCGAGCGCTTCTCGATCCTGTTGCGGCCGCCGACCGAACAGCAGCATTGGCGCGAGAAATGGCGCGCCGTTGACCTCTACCTCAACGATATCGCCGGCGTCGTCACCCGCGTCGGCGACGAGACCGTCGGCGAGATGTGGTCGCTGCTCGACGGGCGCGACGTGCTCAACCAGATCGACCCGCGCTTCGGCGACAATATCGACCGGCACATCAAACGCGTACTGGTCGAGGACATTTTCCACGTCTCGGCCAATACCGATCCGAAGGGCGACCGTTCGAAACGGCCGCAGGACCAGGACCCCGACATGATGGTCCACGTGACCAAGGAGACCGATGCCGGGATCATCCTGCGTGGCGCCAAATACGAGACCGCCGCGTCCTATGCCGACCAGGCCTTTCTGAAGCCGACCGTCGGCGCCTGGACCGACGAGGAATTATCCGACTACGCGGTTGGCTGCATCGTGCGGATGGGCGCGCCGGGGGTGAAGCATCTGTGCCGCTCGGGCTTTGCCGGAAAGGGCGCCGCCGATTACCCGCTCGCCAGCCGCTTTGACGAGGTGGATACGCTGCTCGTCCTCGACGACGTGCTGATCCCGTGGGAGGACGTGTTCTTTTATCGCTATACCAAAGCGGCCTCGTTCATCCGCGGCACCCTGCACCGGTATTCGGCTTTCCCTTACGTGCTGCGCATCCTCTACACCGCCGACATGATGATCGGTGCGGCGCTGTGGAACGCGCGCCAGACCGGGCTCGACCGGCTGCAGGCGGTGCGCGAAAAACTGGCCGATCTCGTCTGCTATCGCGAAGGCATCAACGCCCATCTCGTCGCCGCGATCGCCCAGGCGCAGCGTAGCCCGGCGGGGCTGCTAATGCCGCATCAGTCGCTACTCTATGCCGGCCGCGTGCATGCCTGCGCGAACCTGCCGCAGATGATGCATATCGCACGCGAATTGTGCGGCGGCCAGATCTGCGTGACGCCCAACGCGGCGGCGTTTACCGGCGGCGGGTCGAGCGAATGGCTCGACAAATTCTACTCGCTCAACAGCAACTGGCAGGCCGAGGATCGCCGCAAGCTTCTGGCTTTTGCCCGCGACCTGCTGAATTCGGATTATGCCAGCCACCGGCTGACCTTTGTCCAGTTCGCGCAGGCGCCGCATTTCAATCACCTGAACGCGGTCTACAACGCGTTCGATTTCGCCGGGCCGCTCGATTTCGTCAAACGCGCCGCCGGGTTGTCCGACCGCGTCGACGGCGGCTGACGCTGGCCTCTGCTTTGCACGTTCGCCGCACAACGGGAGAGGGACGATGCAGGACGCACACCGCAGCGAGAAGATGCATCTGGGGGCGTTTTTTCACCCCACCGGCAATCACGTCGCCGCCTGGCTCCACCCCGAGGCGCAGATCGACGCCGGCACCAATTTCCAGCATTACGCGCAGATCACCCAGACCGCCGAGCGCGGCAAGTTCGACCTGATGTTCGTCGCCGACGCCGTGGCGACGCGTGACGGCAAGCTCTCCGCGTTGTCGCGTTGGCCGCAATACATGGCCTATTTCGACCCTCTGACCCTGCTCCCGGCGCTCGCCGCGGTGACGCACCGGATCGGTCTCGTTGCGACCGCGACCACCAGCTACAACGAGCCCTACCACATCGCCCGCAAATTCGCCTCGCTCGACCTGATCAGCGGCGGCCGCGCCGGTTGGAACGTCGTCACCTCGTCCAACGTCTCGGAAGCCTGGAATTTTGGCCGCGAGCAGCATTTCGAGCATGGCGAGCGTTACGACCGTGCGGTCGAGTTCGTCGATGTCGTCAAGGGACTGTGGGACAGTTGGGACGACGACGCTTTTCTTCGCGACCGCGCGAGCGGGCGCTATTTCGACCCGGCGAAGCTTCATGCGCTCAACCATAAGGGCGAGCATTTCTCGGTGCGCGGACCGTTGAACGTCGCGCGGCCGCCGCAGGGCCATCCGGTGCTTTTCCAGGCCGGTTCGTCCGATGTCGGCCGCGAGGTCGCGGCGCGCTTCGCCGAGGGCGTCTTCACGCCGCAGCACACCCTCGCCGCTGCGCAGGAGTTTTACCGCGACCTCAAGGGCCGCATGGCGCGCTATGGCCGGCAGCCCGAGGCCCTGAAGATCATGCCGGGGCTCAACGCCATCGTCGGCCGCACCAAAAAGGAGGCCGAGGAAAAGCACCGCTTCCTGCAGGAGCAGATCCACCCCGATGTCGGCCTCGAAGTGCTGTCGAACCAGCTCGGCAATTTCGATCTGTCGGAATATGACATCGACGGCCCGTTGCCGGATATTCCTGAAAGCTTGTGGGCGCAGGCCAGCCAGAGCTCGACGCGCAACATCGTCCGCTGGGCGCACGAGGAGGGGCTGACGATCCGCCAGATCTACCAGCGCTTTGCCGGCGCGCGCGGCCAGCGCACGCTGGTCGGCACCCCTGTCGAGGTCGTCGACGACATGGAGAAATGGTTTCGCGGCTACGGCGTCGACGGGTTCCTTTTTCATCCGTCGCATTTGCCGGGCGGGCTTGACGATTTCGTCGCGCTGGTGGTTCCGGAGCTGCAGTCGCGCGGCCTCTTCCGCGAGGAATACGAAGGTCCGACGCTGCGCGAGAACCTGGGGCTGGAGCGGCCGAAGAGCCGCTATGCAAGCTAGAACTCCAGCAGATTGTCGCGGAATTGCGGGTGGGCGTAGGCCCGGCGCACCAGGCCGCGCGCCTGCAGCGCCGGCACCAGCCCGTCCTCGATCTCGGCAAGGACACGGCGGCTCACATTCGGCAGTGAGAACAGATACCCGTCGCCGTCGACCTCCTGCATGACCTCGCCCATTTTCGCGGCGACGCTGTCGGGCGTGCCGACCAACTCGACCGAGAGGCTCGTGGCGTTGTAGTCGGCCATCGTCTCGCGCAAGGTTCGTGTACCGGCGGTGCGCTTGAACTGTTCGAGGTTGAGCTGGTGGCCGTTGGTGGTGATCTCGATGTCGCAGATCGGCTGGTCGAGGTCGAAGCTCGAGAAATCGACGCTGATCAGCTTGCCGAAAAACGCCAGACGCTGCTCGACCTGCGCGGCGGCGTGCGCGGCGCGGCGGCGCTTGTGCTCCTGCGCCAATTCCTCCGTCTCGCCAAGGATCGGCGCGATCATGAACAGCACCTTGCAGCTGTCGGCGTCGCGCCCGTGCGCCACCATGTGGCGGCGCACGTCATCGCGATAGGCCCGCATCCCGTCTATGCCCTTGGCGTGGGCGACAATCGTGTCGGCGTGGCGTGCGGCGAAGGCACGGCCGCGCGGCGAGCCGCCCGCCTGCGCAATCACCGGTTGACCCTGCGGGCATGGCCCGGCGTTGAGCGGGCCGCGCGTGCGATACCATTCGCCAGCGAAATTGACGCGGCGCACCTTCGCCGGGTCGATGAAAATGCCGCGCGCCTTGTCGTTGACAATGGCGCCCGGTTCCCACGAGCCCCACAGCGCGCGCACCGCGGCCATGTATTCGTCGGCCATGTCGTAGCGCCGGTCGTGCTCGGGCAGGCCGGAGAGCCCGTAATTCATCGCCGCGAAATCCGAGCTGCCGGTGACCGCGTTCCAGCCGATGCGGCCTTGCGACACCTGGTCGAGGCTGGCGATCAGCCGCGCCAGCAAATAGGGGTGATGCGAGTAAGTGCCGAAGGTCGGCACGATACCGATGCGCGAGGTCGCCTGCGACATCAGCGCGGCGATGATCGCCGGGTCCTGGCGCGGCACCGCGATCGCGTTTTCGAGATAGATCGCGGGCGAGCCGCCGTAGCTCTCGCCGATATAGGAGGAATCCTCGATCAGCACATAGTCGAAGCAAGCGCGCTCGAGGATGCGCGCGAGGTCGATGAACAGCTCGGGCACCATCCAATTGGCCCCGATATGCCCGGTCCATTCCTCGCCCCAGGCCTGCGCGCTCGATCCCTGGAGAAACCAGGCGAGGTGAAACGGCCGGCCGCTCATGCCGCGCTCCGCCGATAGCTGCGCAAAAGCCAGGCGTTGAACTGGACCAATGTCGTCTCCAGCGGGCTGTAGATGCCTTGCGGCATGAAGCGCGAGTGCTTGCCCGCTTGCATCGCGTTGTTGACCGGCACGTCCTGCGCCCAAATCTTGCCGGCGCCTTCACGCACCGCGGCGGCGCGCTCGGCGAAATCCGCCAATGCGACCGTCGATTTCGGCAAAATCCAGCCGCCGCCGGTCACCCGGTCGCTCGACGCATAGGTCGCCTCGGGCCCGGCCGGAACCAGCAGTGTGTACGAAACGGCGCCGGGCGCGAACATGAGCTGCAGGTTCGGCGGGATCATCACAAAGCTCAAGCGGCTGTGCTGGTGCGGCGACAGGCCGGCGATCGGCGGAAACATCGCCTCGGCGCCCCAGCCGTCGCGCATCATGCCACCATCGGGCGATCGCATCGGCACGCTGCGCAGGATCGCGTTGTCGCCGTCGGCCATCTCGCTGAACGCGACCCCGACGCCATCGAGCACGCTTGGCGCGAAATCATGCGTGCCGCGATGGACGAATTCCGGATGGTAGGCGTCGGTGAAGTTCTCCAGCTGAACCTTCCAGTTCCAGGGCAGCGGGTTCGTCGCCTGGACCGGCGGCACGGTGACCATCTCGGCTTCGGGATAATTCGCCCAGCACGCCTCGACCTTGGCCAGGCTTGGCGCCAGCGGCGGCGCGTCGCCGCTGAGGTTGACGAAAAGGAACCCATGCCAGATTTCAGCGCGCACCGGCGGCAGGCGCACAGTGTCGCGCAGCCGCGCTAGTTGGTCGCCCATGCGCGGCGCCCCGACAAGCCGGCCGTCGAGATCGTAGGTCCAGAAATGCAGCGGGCAGCGGATCAGACCCTTCGGATGATCGCCGCCGCAGGCGAGCACATGCCCACGATGCCGGCACACCGCGCCCATCGCGCGGATGTCGCCGCTCTCGCCGCGCGCGACGATGATCGGCTCGCCCGCCACGGAAAAGGAAAAGGCGCCGCCGGGTTCAGCAAGCTGATCGGTGCGGCCGACGCAGACCCAGTTGCGGGCGAACACCGCTTCGCGCTCGAATGCGAAGAATTCCGGCGACGTATAACATTGCGGCAGCAGCATCGGCGCCGCCGCCTCGTGCCCGGCATAGGGCGGCAGCGCGTCGAGGATGGCGCGGAGCGGCGCGTTCATTCGGCGGCCGGCGGTACGGCGCGCTTTGCGCCGGCCTCGGCGCGGCGGCGGGCGTGCTCGACCGCATAGCGGCGCCAGGCGACGACCCCGATATCGCTGCGCGACAGCAGCTCCCGGCCGGGGATGACCTTTTCGAGCAGCCGCTTATCCTGGTCCGAGAACAGCCAGTCATGCACCCACGACACCCAGAACATCCAGAACAGTCGCTCCCTAAGCGTGCGCCACCGACCCTGCCGGCGGAACAGGCTCCAGCTGTGGTAGTAGCAGCTGTCGGCGTCGATCGGCGTCACCCAGCGCAGCGCGAAATAGTTGCCGTTGGGGCGGCCGATAAAGGTGGCCCCGGGCATCAGCGAGGATTGCCGGTACTTGACGCCGCGTTTGACGACGGCTTCGGATTTCGGGTCGATCTCCTTGCCGCGCCCGGTCGGCTTGAGAAAGCGGTACCAGGTCTCGCGTTTTGGCGGGAAGGTGCCGAGCCCCGGGAAGTCGGCCGAGGGCCTGCCGTCCTTGGCGACGTAGCCGATGCCGTTGTCGCCGTCGAGCGGGAAGGCGGCGAGACGCGAGGCGAACGGGAACACGGGCTGGAACATCAGCTCGGGCGCGTTGCGGTGCACGAACGGCGCGTGCATGTCGTGACACAGGTTGTCCTTCATGATGCGCCAGTTGCAGCGATAGGTCCGCCACGTCGAGAAGCCGTGCCACTCCGCGGTCGAGGCGAGGCATTCCGGCACCTCGTCCTCCAGCGGCGGCGCTTCGATATCGCCGACAAACACCCAGATCGCGCCACGCAGCGCCCGTACCGGGTAGGCCTTGACCGAAGCCTGCCGCGACATCGGCGCGTCCGGCCCTTCCATCAGCTTGGCGACGCAGGTCCCGGTCTCGCCCGAAAACGTCCAGCCGTGGTAGGCGCAGCTGAGCGTCGCGCTGCCGGGATAAAGGCATCGGCCTTGCGACAGCCGCGCGCCGCGATGCGGGCAGCGTTCGGCCAGCGCATAGAGCTTGCCGGCGTCGCGAAAGAGGACGATGTCCTCGCCCAGCACCTTGACCGGCTTCGGCTTGCGCCCGAGCCGCCATTCGGCGAGCACCGGATACCAGTAATTGCGCAGACCCAGCTCCGGAAGACCCGTCCCCGCATAGGGATCATCGCGCGGGAATTGCTCGACCGTCATCCGCATCTCCTCCCTGAAAAGCGCTGCACGGCGCGTGCCAGAAAACCTGCCTCGGCCGGTGGCACGGTTCCTGCGAACCGAGCCGTCAGCCTCTGGGAGATGTCATTGATGAAGTTGGAACACCGGTTGACACGCCGCAGCCTGCTTCGCGGTGCGGGCGTCGCCGCGGCGGGTGCCGCGGGCGCGCTGCCTTTGCCGCGGCTTGTCTTCGCGCAGAGCCTCAAGCCCGTCAAGTTCACCCTCGCCTGGGTCGCCGAGGGCAGCAACCTCTTCACCTTCGTCGCCAAAGGCATGGGCTTGTGGGAGAAGCTCGGGCTCGACGTCAATATCGCGCGCGGTTCGGGCTCGGTCGCTTCGGCGCAGGCCGTCGGATCGGCGCAGTTCGATTTCGGCCTGTCGGCGCCGCCGGCGGCGATCCTGCAATCGGTAAAGGGCCTGCCGCTGATGGCTTTGGCCTGTTGCGCCTATGACGCGACGATGGGCATCGGTGTGCTCAACGACTCGCCAATCAAGCACCCCAAGGACCTCGAAGGAAAGCAGCTCGGCTCGACGGTTACGTCCGGCGAGTTTCCGTTCCTGCCCGCGTTCGCTGATAAAGCCGGGTTCGATTTCTCCAAGGTCACGGTCGTCCAGATCGACAACAAGGTGCGCAACCGGCTGCTGTCGGAGCGCAAGGTCGACGCGATCTCCGGCTTCGCCAGCAGCGCCATGCCGGAATACGTCGCCACCGGCGTCAACGCGCATTTCATGCTCTACAGCGAATATGGCATCCCGAATTACGGCAACACCCTGTTCACCCAGCCCGATCGCGTGGAGAAGGAGCCGGAGCTGTGCGCCGCGGTGGTGGAAGGCCTGATGCAGGGGCTGAAGGCGACGCTGCTCGATCCCGTCGAGGCGATGAAGATCTTCTTCAAGCAGGTGCCCGAGCTCGCGCTCGCCGCCCAGGCCAAGGAACAGACCCGCGTCGGCACCGGGATCATGTCCTTCGTCAGCGCGCGCGACACGCTGAGCAGCAAGGGGATGGGCTATATCGACCCCAAGGATTACGAGGCGATGACCGATCTGGTGATGAAGTACATCGCCAAGCCCGAGGACAAGCGGCCCGACGTCGCCAGCATCATGACCAACAAATATGCGGGCGGTATCAAGTTCACCTCGGCGGAATGGGATCAGGCGCTGAAGAACTGCCAGGAATTCCGCGCCTACGTGACGTGATGGTAAGCGCCATGCCCGACGGAATGACGCCGCGCGTCGCCGCCTCGACCTGCGTCGAGGTGTCGGAAGTCAGCAAGGTCTACCGCAACGGCTCGACCGATGCGGTAGAGGCGGTGAGCTCGGTGAATTTCACCGTGCCGCATGGCCAGTTCGTCGCGATCCTCGGCCCTTCCGGCTGCGGCAAGAGCACGCTGCTGATGATGGTCGGCGGACTGGAAACGATAACCAGAGGGCGCATCGCCATCGACGGTATGCCGATGGCCGGCCCGCGCACCAGCATCGGCATCATGTTCCAGGATTCGACGCTGCTGCCGTGGAAGAGCGCGCTCGACAACGTCCTGTTTCCGATCAAGATACTGAAGCGCCCAATCAACGATTATTACGACGGCGCCCATGCGCTGCTCGACCGCGTCGGACTGCACGGTTTTGCCGGCAAAAAGCCGCACGAGCTGTCGGGCGGTATGCGCCAGCGGGTGGCGATCTGCCGCGCGCTGGTCTACGACCCCGAACTGCTGCTGATGGACGAGCCGTTCAGCGCGCTCGACGCGATCACCCGCGATGAGATGAACGCCCTGCTGCTCGATCTGTGGCAGCAATATTCGAAGACCGCGCTGTTCGTGACCCACAGCATCCGCGAGGCGGTGATGCTCGCCGACCGGGTGCTGGTGATGACTCGGCGCCCGGCGACGATCATCGAGGATCTGACGATCCCGTTCGCCCGCCCGCGCGACATGTCGATCGGCGAGACCGCGGAATTCAACGAGATCTGCCGTCATTTGCGGGTGCGCATCGAGGAGAGTCACCACAGCGGCCAGCGCTGACCGCCGGCCGAAAAGACGAGAGAAGAGGAGGGATCGCCGCGAGGGCCTTACCGCGCCCGACAAGGTGCTTGCGATGGAGGCATAAATGCAGCGGCGACGAATTTCACGACGGGTACTGCTCGGACGGACCGCCGGTCTCGCGGCCGCGACCCTCCTGCCGATGCCGGCGATCGCCGAGACGCGCCAGGTCAAGTTCACGCTGCCGTGGCTGGCGCAGGGCAGCTTCGCCTTTGTCTACATGGCGAACGCCAAAGGCTACATGAAGGAGCGCGGCATCGAGATGTCGATCGCCCGCGGCTTTGGCTCCTTCGCTTCGGCGCAGAGCATCTCGGCCGGGCAGTTCGATTGCGGTCTGTGCGCCGCGCCGGCGCTGACCTTGTCGGTCGCCAAGGGGTTGCCGCTGGTGGCGCTGGCCACCACCGATTACGACGCGACGATGGGGGTTGGCGTGCTCGCCAACTCGGCGATCAAGAAGCCGCAGGACTTGGCTGGAAAGAAGATCGCCTCGGTGCCGACCTCGGCGGAATTTCCATTTCTGCCGGCTTATGCCAAGAAGATTGGCTTTGATCTCGGCACGGTCGAATCGGTGCATGTCGACAACAAGGTCATCGAACATGTGCTCGAAGAGAAGCAGGTCGACGCGATCACGAATTTCGCGGCGAGCAGCTACGCCATCATGATGGCGCGGGGAATCCCCAGCCGCTGGTTCCTCTACAGCAGCGCCGGGATCAAGAACCACGGGCAAACGATCGCGGTCACCCGCGACACGCTGGCGAAGGATCCGGCTTTTTGCGAGGCGATGGTCGGCGGCATTCTCGAAGGCATCAAATTCACCCTGACTAACCCCGACGAAACGGTCGACCTGTTCCTCAAGGGGCTGCCGGAGATGGCGCTCAACCCCAACGCCAGGCAGACGGCCCGGCTCGGCCTGCTGCTGTGGCAGCGCTCGGTCGAGCATCCCGAATCGCGCGCGCATGGGCTCGGCTGGTCCGATCCCGAGGCCTATGCCGAGATGACGGATCTGGTGATGACCTATCTCGGCGGCCCTGGCGTCAACCGCCCGGATGTCGAGGTGCTGTTCACCAATCGCTTCATCGGCAAGCTTGCCGTGGACGACGCGCAGTGGGCGCAGGTGCGCGCCCGCGTCTCCGAATACGACAAGGTGTTCGGCTGACGGCCTGAGGCGGCGCGGCTGCCCTGGCCTGTCGCTTGCAGTGCACGAGGCGCGCGTCCGACGCGACGTGGAGGTGGTGTGATGACCGTCGAAACGACCATATCGCGGGTGACGGCCCTGGCGCCGATCCGCAGTGTAGGTCTACCGAGCCTGCGCCGCTTGCGGCCGGTGATCCTGCCGATCGCCACCGCCGGCGCGGTGCTCGCGCTGTGGCAGGCCATGACGGTGCTGTGGCACATCCCCAGGGTCATCCTCCCGGCGCCGACCGAGATCGCCGCGGAGCTGTGGCAGATCCTGCCGGTGCTGCTGCGCAACGCGGTGCCGACGACCCTTGATTCCGTGGTTGCGTTCGTGCTGGCGACTGTCCTCGGGGTAGGCCTCGCGGTCGCGATCACCTATTCGCCGCTGGTGCGCGATATGCTCTACCCCAATCTTGTCGCGTTCCAACTGGTGCCCAAGGTCGCGCTGGCACCGCTGTTTGTCGTCTGGCTCGGGATTACCAGCGAGTCGCGCATTGCCTTCGCGACCTTCGCCTGCTTCTTCCCGGTGGTCATCTCGGCCGTGCTCGGGTTCGCCGGGACCGATGCCTCGACGCTGCGGCTGTGCAAATCGCTGACCGCGTCCGACTGGCAGAGTTTCCTCTTGGTGCGCTTCCCGTTCGCGCTGCCGGCGATCTTCAGCGGTATGAAGATCGCCATGACGATGGCGATCATCGGCGTCATCATCGGCGAGTTCATCTCCGCCAAGGCGGGGCTTGGCTTTTACATCCTCTACGCCAGCTCGCGTATGGAGACGGCGGCGATCTTCGCGGCGCTGTTCGTGCTGTGCGTCATCGGGGTGACGCTGTTCGGCGCGGTGGCGCTTGCCGAGCGCCAGGTGCGCAGCCATTACGGCCGTCGCTGAGAGGCGCCGATGGCCCTGCTTCAAGAGACCGCGAGCGCTGCACTGCCGATCGAGCCCGCTGGCGGGGGAGGGGGATGGCGGCTCGGCCGCACGGTCGGCCTCCCGCTTGGCTTTGCGTTGCTCGCGCTGATCGGCTGGGAATTGCTCTGTCGCTTCGCAAAGATTTCACCCGAGCTCCTGCCGCGCCCGTTAGCGGTGTGGGACGTGCTGTCGGGCAATCCCGACATCCTGATCGACCAGGCGATCCCGACGACGATCGAGATCGTGCTGAGTTTTGCCATTGCCACCGTGTTCGGCGCAGTGCTGGCGGTCGCGATGACATTCTCGGCGGCGGTGCGCGAGGCGCTCTACCCCAACATCGTGATGTTCCAGCTGATCCCCAAGATCGCACTGGCGCCGCTCTTCATCGTCTGGCTCGGGGTCGGCGGCTGGTCGATCGTCACGGTGGGAGTTTTCATCGCGTTCTTTCCGATGGTGGTGTCGACCGCGACCGGGCTGGTGAGCGTGCGGCCTGACGTATTGCAGCTTTGCCGCTCGCTGACCGCCAGCGAGTGGCAGATGTTTCGGCTCGCGCGCTTCCCTTACGCGATGCCGTATTTGTTCGCCGGGATGAAGGTCAGCGTCACGATGGCGATGATTGGCGTTATCGTCGGCGAGTTCATCACCGCGCAGGCCGGGCTCGGCTACATCATCATGTTCGCCTCGTCCGCCGGCGAGACCGCGACGGTGCTGGCGGCGATCGTCGTGCTGTGCGCGATCGGGCTGGTGCTTTACGGCCTCGTAGCGTGGGGCGAGATGCTGGTCCAGCGCTGGTATGGCGGCGAGTTGCCGACCAGCGGCGTCATCTGAGAAAACCCGAGGGAGGAAAATTATGGACACGATTGCCGCGTCCGGGCTGCGCGAGAGGCTCGCCGGCCGCGTCGCCCGCTTTGCCGACCGGCGCGAGGATTGGAGCGTCTTCGGCTTCGAGACCGCGCTCGATCCGAAATTCGCCCGCGCCCAGCGGCGCTATCTCGGCTCCTCCGGCTCGGTCGACCCTGGCGACCTGCGTGGCTCGATCCCGGCTACCGCATTCACCATGTCGATCCAGTCGATGCCGCCCGGCAACCAAATCCCGATGCATTGCCACGAGACCGAGGAGATCTTTTTCATCCTCGACGGCGCCGCGCGGGTGCGCTGCTGGGAGAACGGCGAAAGCTTCGACATTACGGTCGGCCGCTGGGACCTCGTGGCGCTGCCGCCGTTCCTGCAGCACGAAGTGTTCAACGAAGGCGACGAGGTCTGCCACCTGCAGACGCTGCTCGCCAAGCCGCAGCCGCTGCGCCCGCAATACGACGATCCGCGACTGTTGAAGCTGCAGGCAGCCGAAGGCTAGAAGGTGCGCTTGCTCCGTGGCGAGCGCGGGCTGTGCGCTCGGGAAGGAGATATCGGACTATTCGCGATCTCAGGCCCGCAGCGTCGCGGCATCGATCGGCAGGGTGCGGACGCGCTTCCCGGTCGCGGCGAAGATCGCGTTGCAGAGCGCCGGGACGACCGGCGGCAGCGCCGGCTCGCCGAGGCCGGTCGGCGGATGGTCGGTGGTGAGGAAATACACCTCAACGGGTGGCGCCTGATTGATCCGCAACGGCGGCACGCTGTCGAAATTGGCCTCGACCACTCGGCCGCGATCGATGGTCACTGCCTGGCCCAAAGCCTGACCAAGTCCATCGAGCGCGGCCCCTTGGACCTGCTGTTCGGCGCCGCTGGGGTTGATGATCTGGCTGCCGACATCGGCAACGATCCAGACATGGTTGACCTTGACGTCGCCGGATGGTGCGACGCTCGCTTGCACAACCTCGGCGAAATAGCCGAGATGGCTGAAATAGAAGGCGACACCCTTTCCGCTGCGCTGCGGCAGCGAGGCGCGATCGGACCAGCCGGAGACCTCTGCGACCTTGCGCAGCACGGCCGCCATCCGCCCCGTGTGGAAGTCGCGCAGTGCATCCGGTCGGCCGGTCGAGTTGGTGAGAACGCGCGGCTCGCCCAGCAATGCCATGCGGAAGTCCAACGGGTCCTTTCCAGCCTTGTGAGCCAACTCGTCGATAAACGACTGAAAGGCGAAGCCGAGCGCGTTGGAGCGCGGCGCGCGCATCGGGCCGGTGGGGACGCCCAACTCGATGATCGACTGGCCGTATTCGAGGTTGTCGACGAGTTGCGCCGGGAACTCGTTGGCGTCCATGTTCGCTGAGTCGGCCGGTTTCCCGCCGCGGCCGAGCGTGACGAAATGGTCGCTGAGCGCGACGAGTTTCCCGTGGTCGTCGAGGCCGGCGCGGAAGAAATGGAAACCTGCCGGCCGGTAGAAATCGTGCTGCATGTCATCCCGGCGGTTCCACAACAGCTTCACCGGCGCGCCGACCTGCTTGGAGATCCACGCGGCCTCCGCCATGAAGTCATTGCGCAGCCGCCGGCCGAAGCCGCCGCCGATCCGCGTCATGTTCACGGTGATGTGGCTTTCGGGGATGCCCAGGGCCGCGGCGACCAGCTTCGCGCCGGGGCCGGGGTTTTGCGTCGGCGCCCAGAACGTCACTTTGCCGTTCTGGAAATGCGCCGTGCAGTTCTGCGGCTCCAGAGCGATGTGCGACAGAAACGGGTAGGCATAGGACGCCTCGACCACATGCGCGGTGTTTGCCAGCACACCCGCGACATCGCCATCGCGCCGCAAATGCAAGGCCGGCTGCTGCTGCGACAGTTTCTTCGCCTTGGCGGCAAAGCCGGTGCTGCTCTGCGTTGCGACCGGGCCTTCGTCCCAGGTCGCATCGAGCTTTTCCCGCGCCTTGCTGGCGAGCCACCAATTCGTCGCGACGATCGCGACGCCGTCCGCCACACCTTGCGGGTCGCCGGTCGGGTTCGCTTCGCTCGCACGCACGATGAACGCATGGCGCACGCCCGGCAGCGATTTGAGCTGATCCACATTGGCGCTCTTCAGCGTGCCGCCGAAAACCGGGCATTTCTCGAATACGGCATACAGCATGCCCGGAACATCGACATCGATGCCGAAGAGCGGCTGGCCGGTGACAATCTTCGGATTATCGACCCCGGGGACCCGCTGGCCGATAATTCTGAAGGTCTCCGGGCCCTTGAGCGTGACTGAGGCGAGATCGGGTACGGGAAGCTTCGCGGCGGCGGCCGCCAGCTCGCCGTAGCTGGCCGAACGGCTGTTCTTGGCGTGGGTGACCGTGCCAGAGGCGGTGGTACATTCGGCGGCGGGCACGCCCCATTGTTGCGCGGCCGCCGCGATCAGCATCTGCCTTCCGGCGGCGCCGACCCGGCGCAGCGGCTCGTAATTGAGGGGCGTCGCCATGCTGCCGCCGGCAAATTGCCGGCCGAATTTGCCTTCGTCGAGCGGCGCTTGCTCGATGCGCACCTGGCTCCAATCGGCGTCGAGTTCCTCGGCGATCACCATCGGCAGCATCGTCTTGATGCCCTGCCCAATTTCCGGGTTCTTCGACATGATCCACACGACATTGTCGGGGGTGATGCGGATATAGGCGTTGAGCGCGGCCGTTTCGGCTGACGGCACGGCCGCCATCGCGCCCCGCGCAAACGGCGGTAGCACGGCGTGCAGCAGCAAACCGCCGCCGGCCGCCGCACTGGCCTTGAGGAAGACGCGGCGCGAAGAGGAGAAAGCGGTCGCCGAATGGGCTAAGGCGGGGGCGCGTGTTGCGAAGATGGAGCGCATAGCGGCTACTCCTTCGCGGCGCTGCGCAGGACCGCCGCCTTCTTGATCGCGGCACGAATGCGCGTGTAGGAGCAGCATCGACAGACATTGCCAGCCATCGCCTCGTCGATGTCCGCGTCGCTCGGGTGCGGGGTCCGGCTCAGCAGGTCGGTCGCCGACATGATCTGCCCGGCCTGGCAGTACCCGCATTGCGGCACATCGAGTTCGAGCCAAGCCGTCTGGAGCTTCTTGCCGATGGGGTGATCGGCCATGCCCTCGATCGTCGCGACCGCCGCGTTTTCGACCGCCGAGACCGGCGTGATGCAGGAGCGCACCGCTTGGCCGTCAAGGTGCACGGTGCAGGCGCCGCATAGCCCGGCGCCGCAGCCGAATTTCGGGCCTTTAAGCTTGAGTTCGTCGCGCAGCACCCAAAGCAGCGGCATATCGCCGTCGACCTCGACGGTTCGTTTGACGTGATTGACGTCGATGGTGAAAGCCATGCTCACACTCCCATACGAGCGGAAAGGCCGGCTTGCGAGGACCAATTTAGCCCTCGCCCCGCGCTGCGCCCAATCAACTTTCGGCGAATGCCAAGGCTCACCGCGGAGGACTGTCTCAAGCAGGTATCTGTTCGGGCTATGACCCGTTATACCGGAGGCGCCGCAGCTCTATCCCCGCAATACGGCTCGGCGATGCGCGCATTGTCGCTTGCTTGAGATCACATTCTTGATGGATGACACGACATCTTCCGTTGCCGATGCGGCCGTCGCCGCCGCCGATGATCCCGCTTCGCGGCCAGTGGTGACGCTGCTGCCGGGCGGGCATCGGCGGGTCGAGGCCGGCCACCCGTGGGTCTTCTCGAACGAGGTGCAGATGGACGTGGCTGCCAAGGCGCTCGCGCCCGGCAGCCTCGTGACGCTGAAACGCGCCGATGGCCGGTTGCTGGGCGTCGCCATGTTCAACCCGCAGCCGCTGCTGGCGGCCCGCCTGCTCGATCGCGATACGGCGCAACCGATCGGCGTGCGATTCTTGCGGCGGCGGCTGGAGCGCGCGCTCAAATTACGGGAGCGGCTCTACCGCGAACCTTACTACCGCTTGGTGCACGCGGAGGCCGACGGGTTGCCGGGCCTCGTGGTCGACCGCTTTGGCGACGTTGTCGTCGTGCAAAGCAATGCCGCCGGGATCGAGCATCTCCAGACGCCGCTCGTCGACGCGCTGACCGTGCTGCTGTCGCCCGCGGCCGTCGTTCTGCGCAACGACAGCCCGGCGCGGACGCTGGAGGGTTTGCCGCAAGAGGTGCGGCTCGCTCTCGGTCGGGTCGACGGCCCGGTGCCGGTGGAGGAAAATGGCGCGGTCTTCGCGGCGGATGTACTGGCGGGACAAAAGACCGGCTGGTTCTTTGACCAGCGCGATAACCGCGCCTTTATCGGCGGTCTGGCGCACGGCGCGCGGGTTATCGACCTTTATGCCTATTCCGGCGGGTTCGCGATCGCGGCGGCGCGCGGCGGCGCGGCATCGGTGACAGGGATCGACCGTTCGGAGGGGGCGCTGGCGCTCGCGGCGCGGGCCGCCGAGCAAAACGGTGTCGGGGAGATCTGCGACTTCCGCCGCGCCGAGGTCTTTGCCGAAGCGGCGGCGTTGGCCGCCGCCGGCGAGCGGTTTGAGGTGGTGATCGCCGACCCGCCGGCTTTTGCCCGGTCGCGACGCGATGTGCCGGCGGCGCTGCGCGGCTACCGCAAGCTGGCGCGGCTCGCTGCCGGCCTCGCGGCACCCGGCGGCATCGTCTTCCTGGCGTCGTGTTCGCACAATGTCGCCGCCGGCGATTTCGCCGAGGCGGCGCGGCGCGGTCTCGCCGATGCCGGCCGCGCGGGACGCGTCCTGCGCGAGGCCGGCGCCGGGCCGGACCATCCGGTGCACATGGCGCTGCCGGAAACCGCCTACCTCAAATCGCTTACCCTGGCATTGGACTAGCCGGTCACTTCGCAGTCTCCTTGGCGCGGCTCGCGGCTTTGGCGGGCGCGCGCTTCGCGGCGGGCATCGTCACGCGGAAAGTAGTGCCGGACCCGGTTGAGGCGATCAGCGCCACGTCACCGCCCTGCACGCGCATCAATTCGCGGGCGATCGCCAATCCCAGCCCGCTGCCGCCGGGTCGGGCCGACGCAGCGAATGGGCGGAACAGATTGTCGCGGGCGCGCGGCGGCAGCCCCGGCCCATCGTCGATGATGTCGATGACGGCGGTGCTGTCATCGCGCGCCGCCGCGACGCGAACGCGCCGCGCGCCGGCCTCGATCGAGTTGCGCAGGAGGTTGAGGAACACGCGATAGGTCTGGTCGCGATCGGCCTTGACCGCGAGATCGGCCGGGATGTCGAGATCGATCGACGTCTCGTCTTCGGGCCCGAGCAGCGTCGGTCCGATTTCCTCGATCAGCGGCCGCAACGCAAAGCGGCTCGGCGAGATCGGCGGTGCGCCCTCGCGCGAGAAATCGAGCGTGCGGCTGCACAGCGCGATTGCGCGGTCGATCGCGTCGATGAGCCGGGGCGCGACGCGGCGCACCTCCGGCGCCGCGCTCGTCGTCAGACCATCGGTAACGAGCCGCGCCGTCGCCAGGATGTTGCGCAGGTCGTGGTTGATCTTGGTCACCGCCGTGCCGAGCGCGGCGAGCCGGGCGCGCTGGCCGAGCGCCTGGCGTACGGTTTCCTGCATCGCTGCCAGCTCCTTCTCGGCCTGGCCGATCTCGTCGCGGCCGCCGCGCGGCACGATGACCCGCGACGCATCCTCGGGATCGAGGCTGAACGAGGTCATGCTCGCGGTAATCCGCCGCATCGGGCGCACCAGCAGCCATTGCAGGCTGAAGAAGACCAACATCGCGGCGATCACCGACAGGATGACCGAGAGCTGGAAGATGCGGTGCGCGAATTGCCACATCGCCTCGCGCAGCGGCTGCTCGTCGAGCAGGATCTCGACCTTGGTGTCAGGCTCGAAGGCGGAGCTGCCGGTCACTTGCATGACGCGGTTGCCGCTCGAAAACAGCGTCTCGAAAGAGCGCTGGATCCAGATCGGCACATTGCCGCCGCCGATCACGAATTTGAGGTCGGCTTTCGGCGGCTCGGGGCCGTCTAGCATCTGCACCATCCCGTTGGGCCGGCGCAGCGTGATCGAATGGACGCCGACTTCGGCCAGCAACTCGTCGGTCAGCGCCTGGTCGAGCTTGCCGGTCGGGCTGGCGATCAGTGCCAGCGTGGCGATATGCGCCGCGGCGATATGGTCCTCGAAATAGGACATGCGGTAGCGCGCGACCGAGGGCACGAAGATCAGCACTTCGCCCAGCATGATGAAAAAGATCGTCAGCACCAGCAGGCGGGCGGACAGGCTGCGCAGGAACATCGCACTCACTCCCTCAGCCTAAGCGCGCGAGCAGGCGGACGAGCCGGCGCGTGCGCGGCGAGAACAGGGTCGGCGTGTAGAAGCTGCCGGCGGCGCGCTTGCCGGCTTCGCCGCGCGTCGGGTAGGGCACGATCAGGTTGGCCATGGCGCCGATCTTGAGCCGCCGTGATATCGCCAGCGCCCAAGTGGTGATCTGGTCGCCGGCCCCGGTGCCGAGGATCGCGGCCCCGAGTATGCGCCCGCTGGCGCTGGTCACGACCTTGACCATCCCGACGGTGTCGCGCTCGGTCTGCGCCCGGTCGTTTTCCGCGAAACGCCAGCGGAGCACGCGGATTTTGTCGCCGTAGGCGTCGCGTGCGGTCGCTTCGCTGAGGCCGACAGCCGCCAGCTCCGGATCGCTGTAGATAACGCGTGGCAGGGCGCGGTAATCGACCGCTGCCGGCAACCGGAACAGCGCGTTTCGGATCACGATCCCGGCTTGATAGAGCGCGGCATGGGTGAAGTGCGGCCCGCCGGCGACATCGCCGATTGCATAGACCCGGCGGTTACTCGTCCGCAATCGCGCGTCGACGGTGATGCCGTGACCGGTCGATGCGATCCCAGCGGCGGCGAGATCGAGCGCCGCGATATTGGGCCGTCGGCCGGCCGCGACAAGCAGATGCGAGCCGGAGACCAGTTCGCCGCTGGCGAGTTTGAGGGCAATGCCGTCGCCGTCGCGCTCCGCCGCCGCGATGGCCGACGACGGAAGCAATCTGACGCCCTCCGCGCGCAGCGTCTCGGCCAGCATCGCGGCGAGTTCGGGATCTTCCTGCCAGAGCAGCGGCTGGGCGTCGATGATGGTGATTTCGGCGCCGAGCCGGCGGTAGGCTTGGCCCAGCTCGACGCCGACCGCGCCGCCGCCGATCACCACGAGGTGACGGAGCGGTGCGCGGTTGGCGAAAAGCGTTTCATTGGTGAAATAGGGCACCGTGTCGAGGCCGGGAATCGGCGGGATCGCCGGCGATGATCCGGCGGCGATCACAAAACGGCGCGCGCGGATATCGATGTCGCCGGCGTGGGCCGTGCGAGGGTCCGTAAACTTCGCTTCAGCTTGCAAGACTGCAACCCCAAGCCCCTCAAAACGCTCGATTAAATCGTGCTGCCTGAGGCGGGTGATCACCCGCTCGATACTTGCGCCGATGGCGGCGAAATCGGCATTCGGCGCGGCGACGACTTCGATCCCCAATTCGCCGCCGCGCCGGGCTCGCTGCGCGAGGTTTGCCGCGGCGATCAGCGACTTCGATGGCACGCAGCCGGCATTAAGGCATTCGCCGCCCATCGCGCCGCGCTCGATCAGCACGACGCTCGCACCCATCTGCACCGCCCCGGCGGCGACCGCGAGCCCGCCCGCGCCGGCGCCGATCACGCAAAGGTCCGGGGTGGGTACGCTCATGGCGCCGTCCGATGACGCGCGGACCAGTGCCGATAGGCCACCGGCAGCAGCGCCAGCAGTGCCAGCCCGATCAGCGGCAGCAAGATGTTCGGGCGGAAAATCGCATAGGCGTCCGGGTGTTGTCTGGTCTCGATCAGCGAACTGACGCTGTTGCCGATCCCCGCGTAGACAAAGGTCCCAGGAATCATCCCAAAGAAGGTCGCCGTCAGATAAATGGAAAGCGGCATGTCGGTCGCGCCCGCGGCCAAGTTGACCAGCCAGAACGGAAAGATCGGCACTAGCCGCAGGCACAGCAGATAGCTGAAAGCGTCTGCCCGGAATCTTGCCTTCAGACGCTGGACCCGCGTTCCCGCGTAATCCACAAAACCGGCCAAGCCGGTGCGTGCGGCGAGAAACACCGCGCCCGCGCCGCATGTCGCACCGACCAGCGCGTAAATACCGCCGAGCCACGGTCCGAACAGGAACCCGGCCGCCAGGGTCATCAGCATCGCTCCCGGCACCGACAGCGCGGTGAGCGCGGCATAAGCGAGCATGAAGCCAACCACTGCGAGAAAGCCGGCGCGGTCGACAAGGCCGCAAAGCAGCGCGTGATGTTCGGCGAGTTGCGCAAAGGTCAGGTAACGGCGCCCGCCGCTTAGCAGGAAGATGAGAGCGGCGATGACCAGCAGCAACAGGGGGATCAATCGGCGAAGCGATGAGGTGAGCGTGCCCGGGTCGGCCATGGGTTCATTGTTGAGACGATCCGATGGCAAATGCCATCAATTGCCGTCGCAAGGTCGTCATTTTCATGTGAGGTCAGCGTGACAGTCCAAAGCGGATCGTCACCGACACCTCGATTTCGGGCATCGTCATACTGGGCGGGAAGGGGGGCATAGTCGCACCGCGCATCATCGCCTCGACCGACCGGTCGAGGTCGGCAAAGCCGGTGCTGCTGACGACCGCGTAGTCGAGCACCCGGCCATATCGATCGACGCGGAACCGCAACACCGCACGGCCTTCTTCGCCCCGCTGGCGGGCGTCCTCGGGATACCGCTTGTGGCTCTCGAGCCAGCCGCTCAACAGCGTGCGATAGTCGGGGCTGATTGTTGCCGTCGGCGGCGGATTGGGGATCGAGGCCATTTGCGGTGCCTGGCTCGGCAGCCGCAGGGGCAAAGGCAGCTGCGGCATGGGCTGCTCGGCCTGCTGCACCGGCTGCGGCCGCGGGCGCGGTTTCGGGGCCGGCTTCGGCTCGGGTTTGGGTGGGGGCGGCGGCGTGTCGGCGACCGGCGCGGGCGGGGGAGGGGGCTGTTCGATCGCCTGCGGCGGCGGTGGCGGCTCGGGTTCCGGAGGCGCTGGCTGGGGCTCCGGGGGCTGGGGCTGCGCCATCGACACGGGTGGCGGCGGTTGTGGCGGAACCACGGGCTGGGGTGGTGCTGGCGGCGCCGGCGCGAAGACGACGGCAATCGCGTTCGACAGATCGATCTTCGGCGGCGGTGGCGCCATCGCCGGCAGCAGGAACAACAGGCCGATCAGCGCCACATGGATCGCGACCGACAGGGGCAGCGAAAACCTCACCCACTCATCCTAGAAGTATTGCGTCAGCCCCGCGAGGATGGTCCGCCGCGGTCCGAATTGCGATGCGCCGACGCCGACCCCGGAGCCGTTGCGGATCTGATAAACCTCGTCGAACAAATTGAGCACGTCGAGCCGCAACTCCGCCCCTTTCCACCATCCGGTATCGATCTTCTGCACGATGCTCAGATTGACTTGATGGTAATCGGGCAGGCTGTTGCCGTTGGGATGGTCGCCATCGGCGCGCAGTCCGCTGCCATACAGCAGATCGGTCGAGATGCGGGTATTCGTCCTCGGGAAGGTATACGCGATCCCGGCCGATGCTGTGTACGTCTGATCGTGGTCGAGGTGGATGTAGTGGCCGGCGATGTAGGCCAATTCGTCCGGGTCGAAGTTGAACTGTGCGGAGTTGATGTTCTTCCCCTCCGCCTGAGAGACGGCGAAATTGCCGTAGAGCGACCAATTGTCCACGTCATAGCTTGTCGACAATTCGATGCCGCGCGCCCAGCCCTTGGCGTAGTTGAACGGCGTCAGGATGATCGGCGCGCCGAATTGCCCTTCGTCGAGCAGGTTTGTGGCGATTTTGTAGTAGCCGTCGACCCCGACTTTGAGCCCCGGCAGGATGATCTGGGTCGCGCCGATATCGAAGTAATGGTCGCGCTCGGCCTTGGCGACGTTGTCCTGGGTGACCGCGGGCGCGGCGCTGGTATTGGCGAACAGCGCGATGCTGGTCGGGGCGACCAGTTCGAAGGGCGGCGGCGTGAAATAGCGCGCATAGCCGAGTTTGACGGTCGTCGTGTCGGTCGGCTCCCAGACCAGATTGACGCGCGGGCTGAGCTGGTTCTCGTGGGTATACGCGTCGACTAGATCGAAGCGGGCGCCGAAGTTGAGCGTCAGCCGCGGCCAGATCTTCCATTCGTCTTGCAGGTAGACACCATAGAGCCAGCCGGTCTTGCCGCTGGAATCGAAGATCGAGACCGGGGCATCCGACACCTGGGAACCGTCGTCATTTAGCGCGATGACCTGTGAGGTACTTTGGCCAGTCGAGCGTTCGCCCTGGATGAAATAGCCGGCGCGCAGCGTGTGGTCCTCGGAGATGCGCCAGCTGCCGTCACCCTGGCTGCCGGTTGCGATGCTGCGGCGATAGGCGGTCTGTGAGATGCCGTTGAACAGCAGGTCACCAAGCAAGGGATCGGGGCTGAAATAGAGGCTTGAATAGCGGTTGAAGCCAGAGACCTGGAAATCGATGTCGTCGAGCTTCTTCTGCAGCGTGACAATGCCGTAATGGGTGATCTGGCGCTGGTTTTCGTCAAGCAGCGACGAGTTGAAATCGGTCATGCCGTTGACGGTCAGCCCGAGCCCGGGGCTCTGGCCGGGATTGTTGGGGATCTGATACTGCCCGCGCGAGGTGCCAAGGATCGCCGTGAGCCGCGTCGTCGGGTCGATGATTCCAGAGATATAGCCGAACCCGCGCCACTGGTCGGTCACGTCGTGGATCGCGTTGAAGCCCCCTGTCGGGTTCTCGATCCCGATCGCATTGTGGAGAAAATCGCCGGTGAAGAAGTAATTCACCTGGCCGACATGCCCGCCGAGCTCAAAGCTCGGCTGCAGCCAATCCCGCTGCCCGCCATACATCGAGATCGAGCCGCCAGGGTCGAGCAGCCCGGTCTTGGTCTGGATGTCGACCACCGCCGCGGTGCGGTAGCCGTATTGTGCCGGCAAGGCGCCGGTGATCAGCGAGATCGACTCGGCCAACCGGGTCGGCAGCGCCTGGCCGAAGACGTTGATGCCTTCCGGCAGTTGCACGCCGTCGATGCGGAATTGCAGCCCGTTATGATCGCCGCGCACATGGATCTGCCCGAACGAATCCTGTGCCACGCCGGGTGCTTGCAGCAGCACTTGGTTGATCGGCTGGTTGTAGCCTTGCGGCTGGGTCTCGATCGTTGGCTTCTGGAATTGGTAGACCGTCGAGCCGAGGCTCGGCTGGATTTGCCCGCGCGCCAGGTCGAGCGCCTTGGCGATCACATCGATTTGTAGCGACGCCCCAGGGACGAGCGTCGCGTCTGTATCGGGGTCGGCGGCCAGGGCGGGCGTCGCGGCCGATAGCAAGCCGAGCACGGCCACGGCGCTCCGGCCAATCGGAAATGAACGTTTCATCGGGACCTCGTCTGGACGCGCGCCGCGACGTTGCCGCGGTTTGCGCGTCATCGAATGGGTTTGCGGGGTTAAGGCGCGGTCGGGGGAACGGCGCCCGCTCCGGCGCGGTAGCTCTCCAGAGCCTGTTTGTACGTGGCCTTTTCCGAGCCGCACGGCGGCTGCCGCCCCCCTTTCAGGCAGTCTTCGTAGACTTGCTTGGCTTGCCGATAGCGGCTCCAGGCGGCATCACTCGAACTGAGGATCGGCGTACAACCGGCCGCCAAGAGGCCAGCGGCGACTGTCGCGACAGAAATAAGGATTACGGGGTCCGCCACGGCCAAGCCGCGCCGGCCCGCGAGAGAGCGGGTTGACATGGGTCACCTCGTCTTGAAGCTGCGCGGCGGCGGAGCGCCGCGGCCGGGTCGATTAACCGGTATGCAGCATCGAGCGAGGCGGGGCGCGGGCGTAGAAGCCGAGGGCGGGAGCGTGGGCGGTGAAGGCGTTGCCGGCTTCGGCGGGTGCAGCGATCCCGAGCGGCGGCGGCACGGCCGGCGTGTCGACCGGCGCCGCGGTCAGATGGTGCAAGACCTGGCAGATTTCGCAGCCGTCTTCGTCATCCGCGATCTGCGGCGCGGCCGAATGGTCCTCGACGACCGGCATCGGTAGCCGGCCTGGGAACGTCAAATCATGGTGATGCCAGCCGAACAGGAAGGCCTGGAACAGCACCGCAAAGAGGCTGAGCCTCGCGGCGATGCCGCGTCCGGCGATCATCTTTCGCGACATTGGCGGCAGAAGCCGCGCAGCACGAGGTGGTGATCGACGATCGCGACGCCGGTCGCACGTTCGAGCGCGGCGAAATCGGCGGCCGCGATCATGCACGGCACCGCCACCAGCTCGCCGCATTTGGCGCAAAGCAGGTGGTCGTGATGCGCCTCGTGCAGCTCGAACCGGGCACGGCCGTCGTCAAGCACGACCTTGCGTACGGTCCCTTCGGCGGTGAGCTTTTCGACCGCGCGGAAAACGGAGGAAAAATCCGCGACGACGTCGAGCTCCGCCTGCAAATCCTCGATTGTCCAGGCGTGATGATGGCGCTGTCGCATCAGCGCGAGGATCGCATTGGAGACGATGGGCTTGCGGGCCATACAGGTGGAGCGTAACGATGGCTCCCTCAATCTGCAAGCGATTTGCGTTATTCACATCGCCATGCCGTCCATGGGCGGGGCAGAGCTTCCAAGCACCGCGGCCACGGCGAGGATTGCCAGCCCGAGCGCCTGTTCCGCGAGCGCCGAACGGCACAGCGCGTGCAACGGCGCAAGCGTCGACGGGCGGTCGTGCAGGTGCGGCATCAGCCGCAGACGATTGACCAATGCCAACCCGACCATCGCCATGAACAACGCCATCTTGACCATCAGCAGGTGGCCGTATGCGCTGGCGACAAGCGCGTGAAAACTGCCGACCAGCATGATGCTGTTCACGGTTCCGGTGATGATCAGCAGGGTCACCGCGGTGTAGCCCATTTGCGAAAAATGCGGCAGCGCGATCCGCGCCAACGACGCATAGGCGCCGCCCTCCGACTGCAGCGCCCGGCGCAGCAGCATCCCCAGCGGCAATAGCCCGCCGAGCCATGCTCCGGCCGCGACCAGGTGCGCCATCTGATTGATCTGGTGTATCGGTCCCCCCCCCATATCCATAGCCGCGTGTCCAACGCGGCCGAGGCTCGCCAGGGTCAGCAGTGCCGCAACGCCCGCCAGCCCCGCCTGCAGGCGCCCCGGCGGCATCAGCGCGACCGCCAGCAGGACGACACCGAAGCCGATATGCCAGCACCAGAGGCGACCGAATTCGGTTTCGGTCAGCATCGTCCGATCCATCGCGATGTCGAACCCGGCCGCGCTGGACCCGGTCATCTCGGTGGTGACGCAGGGAATGATCGCCAGGGCGGTGACCAGCAAAACGACCGCCGTTCCCGTCGTGAGATGTCTAAGTCGGGTACCGAGCTCAAGACGGGCAGGGATCGCGGCCGCCGGTGTCGAAGCGCCGGCGAAAGCGTAAAGCCGGAAGGCGCCGATGCCGAACGCCGCCAGCGCGGCGGCGAAATGCGCGACGCGGAAGGCGATCAGCGCCTCGGCCACACCCGTCACCTCAAGGCCCGATGTCGAAGCTGAAACTGCCTTCGGTGCGGTGCGTGTCGACCGAGATGACGTGCCAGCTCACCGTGTAGTGACCGGGCATCAGCGAGGGCAGATTGAGCACCATCGCCATCGGGTTCGCGGGGTCGACCACGGCTGCGCCAGTGGCGACCGCCTTACCGCCGGCCTCGGTGATCGTCGCGCCGGAAAATGCCGGTTCGAGCTGCTGGGTGAAGAACATCTTCACCTGTCGCGGCGCGGCGAGACCATCGCGCCGACCGCCGGCACCGCATGATCGAGAAAGGCATGGGCCGAGGCTGTGCCCGGCAAGCCGGCGAGCAGCGCCACAAATATTATCACGCGTCTCATCATCAGTTTCCGAAGAGCGGCCGCCCGATCGAATTCGGGAAGATGTCGTCGAGATAGAAATGGAGCTGCACCATGGCCCCGACACCGTGGCCGCTCGCCGAATTCGCGGGGATGATTGCCTCGGCGCCGATCTGAAAATACTGCCCCGCCCAAATCACGCCCGGCTGGATCGTCCCGACCGTCTGGCCGCCGAGGCCGCGGTTGAGTGCGGTGCTGAAAGACAGTTCGACCAGCGGGATCATCCGGTCAAACGGGGCTGATAGCCCGACATCCTTCACATGGTGCTGGAGATATTCGAGGCTGTATTCAAAAGCGAAACCGTAGTTGAAATTGTTCGGGTTGGGATTGCCGGCACTTTGCGACTTGGTCGGGAAGTCGACGCTCAGATTGCCGGTGACAGCGATCGGGCGCAGCCAGGTCATGGTTTCCGGTAGATCGCCGAACCCCTTGCCGTAGTTGATCAGCGGCGACAGTGTAGTGAAATCGTCGGTGCCAAGCGCCTGGACACGGCCGGTATAGGCCCAGCTCGTATGCAGCCCGACCACGGCCGTCGCCTCATGCGGTGCATTCTTGAAGAACTGGTAGTCGAGTTCGGTGGAAAACCCGGTCATCCCGGTGACCCCGGGAAGGCCGGGCGTCTTCAGATGTTGCCATCCATTCGACAGGGTGATCCCGATATCCGGGGTTATTCGCTTGGAGATATCGACATCGAGATCGATTGTCTTGCTGCCGTCGGGTGCGGTTGGGTCAAAGGTCAGCGTTGGCAGCGACATCTCGTCGGCGACAAACGGGTCGTCGGTGAGCAAGGTCGCCGGGAAAAACCGATCGCCGGCGAAGCCGTGCGAATTGGCGCCGGACGGCAAGAGCGCTGCGACGCAAGCAACCGCCAGCGCGGAAACACGGGCACTGTTCATGACAAAATCCTCAGCCAGAGACAGACAGGCGCCCACCGGCTCGCGAAGCCGGGCGGGCGTGGTCGAAACGAGGTCTCAGGCTGGAATTGGCGGCGCGCGCGCTTTGGCCGGACCGCGAGGCCGACCGGTATGAAAGACCGAAGCCCTGCCGTCGTCGTGGGCGACCGCCGCATAGATGACGGGAAGCGGCGCCAGCGCCGCTTGCGGCGTGACGCCAGGCAGCGAATGCCACAAGCAGCAGAGAGCGGAATGATCGTGCGCCGGTACGGTCGGGGGTGTGTCGGCCGGCGTCCGGCGCGACGCGTCGCTGTCGCCGGCGAGGCAAAGCGCATGGCCGCCGAATGCGACGGCCGGGTCGCCGACTTTCGGCAATGCCGGCATTCCCCAGCCGGCGAAAGCCAGCTGCAGGTAGACCGCCAGCGCGGCGAGCGCCGCGCCGAACTGCCGTAACGTTTTGTCGGGCAACCCGATCATCTCAATGAACAGTAGACCGGAACGCGCGAGCGACCAATCACCACACACGATCGTGACGCCAAGACGCAATGAGGACTGCCATCCCGGCGCAGGCCGGGACCCATCGATCAGCTTTTTCGGGCCGCTGGAACATGGACCCCGGCCTTCGCCGGGGTGGTCAATGGAAGCTCGTTGACGGCAGGTGCGACGGCCCTCGCGGTGACACGGCGCATCAGGCGGCCGCCTTCGACTGCTTGCCACAGCGCGATGGTAGGCAAACCGATGGCGAGGTCCCGCGCGCGCTTCACAAACGACAGTGCCAGCGCCATTTCCGGCGTCAGGCCAAACGCACCGCCCAACAGCACGTAGGCGCCTTCCTGTACCCCCATCGAATTGGGTACGATGAAGGCGGTGCTGCGAATCGCGTAGACCAGGCTTTCGATCACCATGACGCTGCCGAACGGGATCGGCTGGCCTGCGAACCATAGCGCCGCCGAGATTTCGCTGGCGCTTGCCACCCAAGTCGCGAAATGTAGCAGGGCGCTCAGCCATACCCGGCCGGGGCGCTGGTAGATCGCTTCGAGCGCGCGATGCAGCGCCGCCGCGCCGGCAGCGGTTTTCTCGGCCCAATCCTGGCCGAGAAAGCCGGCGATGCGGTCGGCGTAACGCATGCCGCGGCGCTGCGCGACGATAAAGGCGAGCGCCAGAAAGCTCGCCACCGCGAGCCCCAGCACGATGAGCCCTGGCGCGATTGCCTCGGTCTGCAGATGCAGCAGCCAGGCAAGGCCGAGCGCGACATAGGCAAGCTGACCGACAAATTCGAGCGTCACATCGACGATGGTGCTCGCGGCGCCCTGCGTCGCGGGCACGCCGGCCAGCGCGACCGCGCGCGTCCCGAGCACGTATCCCCCGACCTGCGACAACGGCAGGACCTCGGATCCGGCGTCGCGGACAAAGCGGCCCCACACCGCGACCCACGGCTTCGCCCCTGGCAGCAGCACCGCCCAGGCAAGGCCAATCAGCGCGATCAGCGCGACGTGCAGCAGCGTGACGCTGGCAAAGCCGGCGAAGCCGACGGCGAGCAGCGCCGCTCCCACCGCGCCGGCGCCGAAATGCAGCACCAACGCCGCCATCGCCGCGACCCCCGCGACGATCAGCAATAGGGAGAGGGTTTTCATGATCGGGCGGTACTGGCCCGCACGGGTAACAGTCGCAGCCCCGACAGCGCGGCCCGCGCCAACGACGGCAGGAAGCGCGGTCTCAGCAGATCGGTCTCGAAATCGGCCATGCGTCGGGCGTTCTCGGTGTAGCACTCCTCGACAAAGCGGTGGAACGTGAAGCCGTCGAGGAAGACGCTCGCCTGTGTCGCCGAGAAGTCCTTGCCGTCATTGGCCTTCTGGCCCTGCCGAACGGTCGAGACCAGGCGGCGGATCGCCCGTCCGTAAAACCTCGCCGAGACCAGCGCCCGCCACCATCCGGCGCCGCGTCCGCGCACCGCCTCCTGCCACGCCATCCAATTGACGAAGAACACGATGTGCCGCGTTTCTTCGAGCATCAGCGTGTCGAAAATCTGGAACAGCTTGTCGGGCAGGAACTCGGACTGCCGGGCAATCTTGAACACCCCGAAGCCGAGAAACGAGTCGATGCACTCGCCATAGCCGAAATCGGCGAAGGCGGTGTACAGATCCGGCCCGATCGCCTCCAGCGGCCGTTCCTCGGCCGGGAGGCCGTACCGCCGGATCATCACGCCCAGCAGCTGGGCGTGCCGCTCCTCCTCGACTCCCTGCAGGTCGACTGCCTCGCGCACCAGCGGATCGGTGATGGTCTTGGCAAAGGCCTGCACGATGGCGCCGGCGCGCCGCTCGGTATGCAGCACCTCCTGCCAGAACGGCACGGCGCGCATCCGCTCCAACGCCGCCGCATCGAGTTCCGGCCAAGGCAGCGTCTCGGGATCGAAGCGCTGGTGGCTGCCGATGAACTGACGACAGAAGCGCTCCTTGTGCGCCTCGGAACCGATGCGCATCAGGCGGCCGCCGGGCGCGGGGTGCGCATAAAGCGGCGCGCGAAACGCACCAGCCGCGGCACCGCCTGCGGGCGCAGCAGCCGCGCATCGTAGCCGGCCATGCGCCGGTCATTCTCGGCAAGGCAGATGTCGATCAAGGTAGGCAACGGCAGATCGATATCGGCGATCGCCTTGCTGCCGGTCACGGTGAAATTGTTGTCTTGCGGCGTTTCGTCCTTGCCGGCGCCGATGCCGCGAGCAAAGCCGATGCGCTCGCGCACCAGGCGTATCCAGACCGCGACGATCAGCAGCCAGAACCACGGTTTTTGCCACCACGGCAGGTTGCGGTAGTGCCAGACGACCCAGTTGACAAAAAACATGATGTGCCGCGCCTCTTCCTGGATCACCGGCTCAAACGTCTCGACCAGTTCGGGCGGAAAGAATTCCGATTGTTTGGCGACCGCAAACAGCCCGAACGCAAAGAAGCTGTCGATGCATTCGCTGAACCCCAAAGTCAACCATGCCCATTCGGGGTGGCGCGGCCGGTGGTACTCGGGTTCGGGGTCGAGCGCGATGCCGTAGGCAGCGACGAGTTTCGACAGCACCTCCTTGTGCCGGCCTTCCTCGAACCCGTCGAGCGTGATCGCCTGGCGCAGCAGGGGGTCGGTCATCAGCTCGGCATAGGTCTGCGCGCGGATTTTCGCCTTCCCCTCGGTCTGCACCGCGATGTTCCAGATCGGCAGGCTGGTCAGGCGCGCGCGCGCCGCGTCGTCGAGCTTGGGCCAGTCGATGACCGCCGGTTTGTAGGGGTTGTGCGTCTCGAGCAGCATCCGGCAGAACGCCGCCTTGTGCGCGTCGCTGCCCGGCTCGATGCGGCCGTTCACCGGCGCCGACCAATGGCGAAACGCGATGTCGGCGGCGGCGATGGTGGCTTGGTCCGTCAACGGCAACTCCTTAAGCCGGTTCGAGGGTCGCGCCGGCGCCGCGGCGGCGCTGGCGTTGACTTGAAACAACCGCTCCCGTATACAGCGCCCTCCGCCGAAACAAGGCATTTGCCCTCGGAGTTGGTGCCGTGAAGCGCACTTACCAGCCAAGCAGGTTAATTCGCAAGCGTCGGCATGGCTTCCGTGCACGAATGGCGACGACGGGCGGGCGTCGCGTGCTCTCCGCGCGCCGCGCCAAGGGCCGCAAGCGCCTCTCCGCCTAAGCCGCCCGGCGTGACGCCGGTCGCGCCGCGGCGGCGTCCGATCCGGGGATCGATATGACCGCTCGCCTCACCCGGCTCAAGACGCGTGGCGATTTTCTCCGCGTCGCCGCCGGCCGTATACGCGCGGCGCGCCCCGGTCTGGTGCTGCAGGCCGCGCCGCAGCCGGGAGGTCCGGCGGCGGTGTTGCGCGTCGGCTATACGGCGAGCCGGCGGGTTGGTGGTGCGGTGCAGCGCAATCGCGCCAAGCGCCGGCTACGCGCCGCGGCGGCGGCGGTTTTGCCGCGTTGCGGCGCGGCGGGGACGGATTACGTGCTGATCGCCCGCGACGGAACCGGCAAGCGGCGCTATGCGGAAATGCTGGCCGATCTCGAAGGCGCGCTGCGGCAGGTCGCGCGGCGGCGCCGCGAGGAGGGATAAGATGGCCTGTTTTGGCCACATCGCGACGGTTGTCGGGCTGCTGCTGCGCGTGGCAATCCGCGCCTATCAATGGTTGCTGGCGCCGGTGTTGCCGCCGGCTTGCCGCTATCTGCCGAGCTGCTCGCATTATGCCGAGGAGGCGATCGCCCGGCACGGACCGTTGCGCGGCACGTGGCTGGCGGCCCGGCGGTTATGCCGCTGCCATCCCTGGGGCGGCAGCGGCTATGATCCGGTGCCCGTGGCGCTAGCCGGCAAGACCCCATCATGATGGATCAGAAGAATCTCCTCGTCGCGATCGTGCTGTCGGTCGCGATCCTGTTTGCCTTTCAATTCGTGTTCGAGCGCTACCTGCCGCATCCCGCGCCGGCACAGCACGCGGCACAGCAACCGGCCCAGCCGGCGGCTGGAAGCGCTGCCCCCGGGCCGGCCGCCGAGGCGCCAGCGAGCGGCACCGCTCCCGCCGGAGCCGGCGCCGCCGCGTTGTTCGAGACGCGCGAGAAGGCGATCGCCGACCAGCCGCGTGTCAGGATCGACACGCCGCTGCTGCACGGCTCGATCGCGCTGAACGGAGCGCGGATCGATGATCTGACGCTCGCCAAATATCACGAGACGGTCGACCCCAAGAGCCCCGAGGTGGTGCTGCTCTGGCCGACCGGCACGGAGGAGCCGTATTTCGCGCAATTTGGCTGGGCCGAGTTGCCGGCCGTCAAGGTGCCGAGCCCCGACACCAAATGGACCGCGAGCGGCGGCCCGCTATCGCCAAGCCACCCGGTGACTTTGACCTGGGACAATGGCTCCGGCCTCCTCTTCACCCGCACCATCGCGATCGACGAAACGTATATGTTCAAGGTCGACGATGCGGTGAAGAATACCGGGTCGAGCGCAGTCAGCCTGACGCCCTACGCACTGATCAGCCGGACCGGCACGCCGCATGTGCTCGGCTACTACATCCTGCACGAGGGGCTGATCGGCGATCTCGGCGGCTCGCTCAAGGAGGTCAAATACTCCTCGCTGTCGCCGGAGAAACCCGAAGACTTCAGTGCAACCGGCGGCTGGCTCGGCTTTACCGACAAATACTGGCTGACCGCGCTGATCCCGGACCAGGACAAGGCGATCAAGGCGCAATTTCGTCATACGGTCGACGCCAACAAGGTCGATCGCTACCAGGCGGATTTTGTCGGCGCGCCGATCAGCGTGCCATCCGGCGGCACCGCGGAGACCTCGACCCGCTTTTTCGCCGGCGCCAAGGAATTCGACCTGCTGCACGCCTATGAGGCGACCGGCATCCCGCATTTCGACCTGGCGATCGATTTCGGCTGGTTCTGGTTCTTGACCAAGCCGATCTTCATGGTCCTGCAGTTCTTCTTCGGCTTGCTCGGCAATTTCGGCCTGGCGATCCTGTTGCTGACCTTTCTGATCAAGCTCGCCTTCTTCCCGCTCGCCAATAAATCCTATGTGGCGATGAGCAAGATGAAGCTCCTGCAGCCGGAGATGGCGAAGATCCGCGAGAAAATCCCGGACGACAAGGCCAAGCAGCAACAGGAGATCATGGCGCTGTACAAGAAGGTCGGCGCCAACCCGTTGGCCGGCTGTCTGCCGATCGTCATCCAGATCCCGGTGTTTTTTTCGCTCTACAAGGTGCTGTTCGTCACCATCGAGATGCGCCACGCGCCGTTCTACGGCTGGATCCACGATCTCTCGGCGCCCGACCCCACCTCGTTCGCCAATCTGTTCGGGCTGCTGCCGTTCGCCCCACCGGCGCTGCTCGCGATCGGCGCCTGGCCCTTGATCATGGGCCTGACAATGTTCCTCCAGCAAAAGCTCAACCCGCAACCGGTCGACCCCATGCAGGCGCGCATGTTCATGTTCCTGCCGATCGTGTTCACCTACATGCTGTCGGCATTTCCCGCGGGCCTGGTGATCTATTGGACCTGGAACAACCTTCTCAGCATCGCCCAGCAATGGGCGATCATGCACCGCAGCGGCGCAGCCTGAACACGGCCGACGGCGCTAGCCCGGACGACATTTATCCCGCGCGGTCACCGGATCCCGAGGCGCTGGAGGCGGGCCGGCTGCTCTTTGCCAAGGAGTGCCGTTTTGTCGCCGGTGCCGGCAACCCCGCGGCGATGCCGCCCTCCACCCTGCCGGAGATCGCCTTCATCGGCCGCTCCAATGTCGGTAAGTCGAGCCTGGTGAACGCGCTGACCGGCCGCCGCATGCTGGCGCGCACCTCGCGCACGCCCGGCCGCACGCAGCAGATCAATTTTTTCGACCTCGGCGGGCGGCTGATGCTGGTCGATCTGCCGGGGTACGGGTATGCGGCGGCGTCGAAGGGCGCGGTGCGCGCGTGGACCGCGCTCGTCGAGCGCTACCTCTCCGAACGCGCCGGCCTGCGCCGCGCCTGCCTGTTGATCGACGCACGCCGCGGCCTCACCGCGCCCGACCGCCCGACCTTGGCGCTGTGCGACAACGCGGCGCTGTCCTACCAGATCGTGCTGACTAAAACGGACGCGATAAGGCCCGCCGAGCTCGCCGAAACCGCCGCCGCCGTGTCAGCCGAACTTAACCGCTACCGCGCCGCGCACCCGGAAATCCACTTGACCAGCGCCGAAAAGCGCCGCGGCATCGCCACCCTGCGGGCGACGTTGGCTGCGTTCGCGAATTAGGCCAAACAGGTCATCAACTCAGATATCCAGGAACGCGGTCTCGTCCTTGCCGTGCAGAATGAAGTCGAAGCGATAGACGCCGGAGCCGTCCGGCTGGGCCAGCAGCGTTCGGCGCACGCCGGCATCCTCGATCGACGAGAGCAGGGGGTCGGTCGTGTTCGCCGCTTCGTCGGCGAAATAGATCCGCGTATGGAGCTGGCGCAGCAAGCCGCGGGCAAAAAAGGCGACATTGATGTGCGGCGCTTGGAGGGCGTTGCCGCGGCCGGGCGCAGGGCCCGGCTTAATGGTCGTGATCTTGAAGCGGCCCTGGGCGTCGGTGGCGACGCGGCCGTAGCCGTGGAAGTGCGGATCGATTTTCTTATCGGCCTGCGTGTCCTCGACATGGTCGTAGCGGCCCGCGGCATTGGCCTGCCACAGCTCGATCACCGCGTCGGGTACCGGCGCCCCGTCTCCGTCGAGCACCTGCCCTTCGATGACGATGCGCTGTCCTTGCGGATTGTCGCGGGTCATGTCGGCCCATTCGGGCCGGTCGAGGCCGAGCGCGAAAAACGGCCCGACGGTCTGCCCCGGCGTCGCGATCAGTTTGCTTGCCATTGCCCCTCCCTCAATCCCGGCCTTCGAACGGGGTCGCGTCGCGGCCGCGCAACACCATGTCGAAGGCGTAGCCCAGCGCCCATTCCGCCTCGCTCAAATTCGGGTCGTAGTCGGCGATGAGGCGCGTGCGCGCTGCTTCGTCGGCGGTGCTCTGGTAGATCGGGTCGTATTGCAGCAGCGGATCGCCGGGGAAATACATTTGAGTGATCAGCCGCGTCACGAAGCCGCCGCCGAACACGCCGAAATGCAGATGCGCCGGGCGCCAGGCATTGGGCGCGTTCCGCCAGGGATAGGCGCCGGGTTTGATGGTGATAAAGCGATAGCGACCTTCCGCGTCGGTATAGGCTTGGCCGGCGCCGGTGAAATTGGGGTCGAGCGGCGCGTCGTGCTGGTCGACCGGGTGGTGGTAGCGGCCGGCGGCGTTGCATTGCCACAGCTCGACCAGCGTGTTCGGGATCGGCCGGCCATCCTCGTCGAGGATGCGGCCGGTCACGATGATCCGCTCGCCGAGCGGCTCGCCCTTGTGCTGTTTGGTGAGGTCGGTTGCCGCCGGGCCGGTCCAGCCGCTGGAAAAACTCGGGCCCGTGATCTCCGACAGCGTGTGTTCGAAACGGATCAGCGGCCGCGTCGGCGAGCGCTTCACGGTGCTGGCGTAATCCGGATAGAGGTACGGCGGCTGAGAACCCGGCTGGTGGCGGGCATAGGCGGGCGGCTCGGCCATGCGATCCTCCTCTCACTTTGGCGGAAACTGATCCGGTTGCCCGCCGCCGGTCAAGAGGCCGGCCGTTGCAGCTCGCGCGGTTTGCCAGTCCATCGAAATCTTGCCGTTCGGCTAGACGCTGATCGATCGCCAAAAACCCTCGGCCGACGACCGAGGGTTTTTGGCGTTTTCATGGTGCCGAAATCAATACTTGGTGATTTGCGGGGACCTCACGACTACGGTACCCGGCGCGTCCCTTCGACCAAGGAGTTCGAGTGATGGCCCTTCGCAAATTTATCATCGAGCGGGACATTCCCGGTGCGGGTTCTCTGGAGCGCGAGCAGCTGCGCGGCGCCGCAGCCAAGTCCAACGGTGCGCTGCGCGAGCTGGGGCCCGACATCCAGTGGGTCGAGAGCTACGTCGCCGCCGACAAAACCTTCTGCGTCTATCTCGCCAAGGACGAGGACATCATCAAAAAGCACGCCGAGATCAGTGGCTTCCCGGCCACCAAGATCACCGAAGTGCGTAAGATGATCGATCCTACCACCGAGCACTCTACCTGAGCGCGACAAGCAATGAGCAGAATCTGACACGGGAATTAATCGGCCGCTTTTCCGTTTACTGATCGGTAGCTGACCCCGGTTGCCGGATGTAAGAAAAAATGGAGAGCGGCGATGCCTGTGTTTGCTAAAGGCGGCAGCATCAAACGATGCGCCATGGCCGTGTTGGCGATCGCAGGCATCGCGCTCGTGCACCCACACCCGGGCGCCGCGCAGACGCGGACGATCGCGAAGTCTCGGCGATGTGCCGACCCTGGTCCCGGCACCCTATCACCCGCATACGTCGACCGGGCACTACAGCTCGGCGCTCTATGAAAGCTATCCCTATTACGGCGGTGGCTACTCCAGCGGCGGGCCGCATTACTGGCATTAGGCCGATCACCAACCGCATGGCGTCTTGGCATCGCACACGCGTTCGAGCGTGGCGTCCAGCGACAGAAACCAGATACGCACCGACATCGCCAACGGCACGAGCCGGGCGTCGTCCATCAAGGTCAGGGAGACCGGACGCGGCGCGTCGTCGGGATCGCCGTCCTCGCTGGTGTCGCCCTTGAACCCGGCGATCGCCCGCAGCAGCAGCGACAGATGCACGCCGGGCTGTTTGGGATCGCGGGGCAGGACGCGGACCTCGGCATCGAAGCGTCGTGAGCCGTCGTAGACCGGCACGGTAAACGCGGTCTCGCCCAGCTTCACCGCGGCGCGGATGGCGGTGATCACGCTCAGCGGGTCGATGACGTTGCGGCGGAACTGCTCCTTTAACGGCGGTTTGCGGCTGGTATCGGCGGCGCCGCGCTCGGCGAAGACGGCGCCGTCGCGCTGGACGAAAGCCATGCGCAGCTTGCGGTCCTTGCGCTTGCGCAGGTCGTAATCCGCGTCGAAATGCTGCGGGCGCGCGGTTCCGCCGGCGAACTTGCCTTCGGCCACGGCGGTGCCGCGGAAATGCGTCACGAGATGCGGCAAAGCCTCGCTGCTGATCGCAATTTCGTTGCGGTAGCCGTCGGGGCCGTCATGTAGGGTCAGGCGAATATGCGCCGCCGGCAGACCCGCCCAGGTTGCGACGTAAAGCGCCGAGACATCGTCGGCCCAGGCGGCAGGACTCAGGCCTGCGGCGACCGCTAACACAAACGCAAGACCGAGTGCTCTCAGCCCCTCACCCTCCCGGCCTGGCGGCTGGGCCTCTCCCTCTCCCCCGTTTGCGGGGAGAGGGGTATACTTGCGTGGCTACTGCAGCCGGGCGACGCCGAACGCGGCGCCAAAGCGGTTGGCGCAGTCGAGCGGGTTGCCGTATTTGCGGTGCACCGCGGTGTGGTGCGCGCTGGCGAGCAGCAAGCGGTCGCGGTTATGCGCCTGGTTCTTTGCCCAATCCTCCAGGGTGACCTGGCCGATTTCCTGGTTGTGCGGGTCGTTGCCCATGCGCGCCGCCATCAGCGCGAGGCGCTGGACCAGCGGGCCGCGATCCTTGTGGTTCTCGAGATAGGCCTGAGTCCAGTCGACGCTGGCCTTGCCGTCGAGCGCCACGAGCGCCTGGTCGAGCCGGTCGAGGATTTCCGCGCCCGACAGCTTCGACGCCCCGGCCGGCGCTTTCGGGATGTTGGGCTCGCCGTCGTTGATGCCCTTCTGATGCCACGCCGCGCGATTGAGATAGGCGGTCGCCGTGTAGAGCAGCTTCAATTGCTGCTTGTGCTGGAAGTTGTCGAAGTACCAGGCCATCGTGTTGAGGTATTCGAAGCAATGCTGCGGCAGCGAGAAGTTGTTGACGCCGCGGGTTTCGAGAATGACCTGGGCCGAAGCGACTTGCAGCGCGTCGAGGACGCGGCGTGGGCTCTTGCCGGCCTTGAGCAGCTTTGTCAGCGCGTCGACATAAGCCGGCTCGGCGTCGCGGATCACTGCGGTCTCGAAGGCCTGCTGCTCGTCGGGCGACAGCGGGTCCTTGTTGTTGGCGAGGATGTCGATCTCCGCCTGGGTCACGCCGCCATAGGGGATCGCCGAGATCGTCGCGCCTTCGAGGAAGACCTGCACCGCATTGCAGGCCATCTCGTAGGTCGAGTACCAGCGCGGGCCGACCGCGATGTCGAGCGCGCCGGCATAGACCACGTTGTGCGCGTCGTCCCAGCCGAGGAAATTGCCGAGATCGATCGTGGCGCGGGCGCGGAACGCCTTGTGTCCGGTCGTGTAGGAACGGTTGTAGAGCGCGCGGTCCTGCACATCCATGAGGCCGGCATGGACGAGCTGCGCCAGCACCGCCTTGCGCTCGCTCGGATTTTCCATCAGTCCGAGGAAGACGCGGTAGGCTTCGAGCACCTGGCCGCGATGCACCAGCGTCATCCAGTGGTCGAGCCGCTCCTGCAGCGATCCGTCGAGCCGCTCCGGCTCCTGGTCGGCCCAGACGACTTCCGGCATCGGCGGCGGGCCCGGCGGCATCGACCAGCCGGGGGCGCGGGCGTAATGGCCGGGGGCCTTGAGGATCTTCTGGTTCCAGATGTCGAGCCCGGTCGGGATGTACCAGATGGTCTGCGCGTAAGGCAGCGCGGCGCAGTCCTGCGGCACCAGCTTCGAGAGCTGGATCGAAGCACGCGCCGACAGCAGGCAATGGTCGTTGTTGACGAAGTTGACGTAGCCGTCGTCGATCCGCTCGTGATACGGCACATGGGTGTAGGGCGCGTGGATGCGCACTCCCTCGGCGATGATCTCGGTCATCGGCCGGCCGGCACGTACCAGGTCGTAATAGACGTCGCTCGCACCCTTCTGGTCGCGATCGAGAATCCGCTCTTCCAACTTTTCGTAGAGCCCCTGCGGCTTCCCGCTATTGCTGAACGTTGATTGCGGCTGCGCGGCCATTCCCCGGTTCCTTCTGCGGTGCGGCGAGGAACAATGCGCCGAAAATCCCACAGCGGCAACGATGCCGGGAACGTATCAAGCGGCAATGCACTCAGCGCATGGCCGGGCGCCGAAGCGCCTGTTCCACCTGTTTTCGCACGAAACTATTAGGCGTATCAGGTGATCGATGCATGCCCTTCTGAAGGAGGTTCACCCTGCGCCAGAATTATGGCAATTCTTTAGTCGTACCTGCCGTGCCCGGCTTGACTTCTTGCTGTCGGACGCGGTTCGGCCAAGCCGAGCGGTCAACAGCCAACCAGCGCCATTGCCCCTTGGGTAATCGGAGCGTGTCGGTCTCAGTCAGGCCTGCAAATGGGCCCATCCTTCCCGTGCGCGGCGACCCGCCAAGATCGCCGAAGTTGTCGCGAAGCTCAGTGTTTATGCGGGTTTTCCCGCCAGGATGCTTTTGGTGCATTCGGATACCAGCTGATAGTTCGGAGCATCGGAAACGGCAGCGACCGCCCAGTTGCCTTTTTCGACAAAGTTCCGTTGCTCGTAATCCGATGTCAGCTTTTTTAGCTCCACCAGTTTGGTGGTTGCATCCGCTTGTGCGTAAAATTTCGCGGCGCACACCGGAGCCAGCGCCTGGGCCACCGCCAGTTTCGCGCGATCGTGGGCTAGTTCGTCCGCCTTGCTGCCCAGCATCCAGCCGAACTGCCAAAAGCCCAAAATCATGATGCCGATGACCCCAATCAGGGCGCCCCAGATGCCCGGCTTTAGCCAGGGATAAGATTTCGCTGCCATAAAGAACCTCCGTTCCTGTTCAGGGTTAAGATCAAATCTCTCTGTGTGACATCTTGAACTCATTGAAAGACACGCGTCGCCACCAGGACCACCAGCCCCAGGCCGAGCAAAACGGGAATGACGATTGGCGGGACGAACCAGGTTTTGCTCATGCGAGCGGCCGGCCGATTGTGTCGGGCCGGTCGGACATCGCCGCGATCGGGACGCCCTTAGGCTGCCAGTCCTGCACAAGCCGGCCGACTTCGGCCGTCTGAACCGGGGTCAAGCACACCGCCACCCGCTGGTAGGCGGCCTGAACCTTCTGCAGATGCCCGCCGCGTAGCCCCCTCGCCGCCAGCAGATACCACTTGCATGCCTTCAGTAGGGCGTTGGGCTGATCGGGCTCGGCGGCGTAAATTTCCGCGAGCTTCACCTGGGCGCGCGCCAAGCCCTGCTCGGCCGCGGCCAAAAACCACCTTGCAGCCTCGGGCCGGCTGCCTTCTGCGACATAACGGCTATCGAGCGCGCCGTTTTCGTACATAACCGCGAGATTGAATTGAGCCTCAGCGTTGCCGCGCTCGGCGGCCTGAATCAGATGCTGTTTCACGTCGGTTGGTCCTCGGATCACGGGTCGGAGCGCCGGTAGCTCAGAAGGGCCGGCATGGGCCCGGGTTTAGAAGCCATCACGTCCATCCCGCCGGATGTTGCCGGGCTCAGCGGCTGAAATCGGGTGTGTTTTGAATGAGGTACTCCTTCCCCTCGGGGGCGGTCGATCTTCGGGAGGGTGAACCCACTAGCGCCGGGGCGGCGGCCGGTTGCCTCTTAGCGGATTGGATTCAGGCGTGAGAAGCGCCAAAGGGAGAGCAGGTTTCTTTTCAGATTTTGGCTGCTTCGGTTTTTTGGCTTCCCGGTTGGATCGTCGTTGCCCCTTTGCCATGCGAGCCTCCTCGTATTGCGGTCGTCGGAATTGATCCAAAGCGTGTTCTGAGACCGCGCAAATCCCGGAAAATGAGCGTGTTCGGATGGAGGTTCATCGAGTCGCGGCCAAAAGCGCGATTGCGGCGATGAAGGTCATCGCTGCGGTCATCATCGCCCTGGCGAACCACAGCTCTCGGCTGACGCCGAGTGTCCGAGTGGCCGCGAGGATGTTAGACATAGCGACCATTCGCCGGGGCGTGCGCCCTGTGCCAGTTCTCAACGAAGCTTCTGGCGAGCTCCCCGTCGGCGCTGGTGGCAAACCGTATTCGGATGGCCGTGTGCCGAAAATCGATCCAGTGGCCAATGTGCCAAGGCCCGATCTTTCCTGCCTCCGCGAGGGCTTTGAGGCTCGTTGCGAGTTGACCGACGCCAAAAACCCCGCCGGCGATGGGGAAAGTAATTTCGCTTTCTTGCAGACCAGTCATCGCACCGCTTCTCCGCCCCGCATCCCGACATGGAAGCGGGCCATTTGCGCCAACTCAAGATGGAGGGCGCAGCGGTTGACGCCGTCGCTTTCCATCAAGAGCTTTGCGATGGGATCGTCGAGCAGCTCGACGATCGAATGCTCCTCGACACCTGTGCGCCTCACAGCGCACCCATCATCCCTTGGATTAGCCAGGGCCGATGCGGCCGCTCCGCTGTCGCCATAATCTGCTCGTCAGTCGCCGGGACAGGAAGAACGGCGGGGGTCGCACCGCCGGCCGGATCGTCGTTACTATTAGCGAGGGCATGGGCGCCCGATCGTTGTTTGGCCGCGTGAGAGCGGTAGGAATTTAAGAAAATCGTTTTCATTTAAAACTCCGGTGGGAAATCTATCTTCGGTGTTATATGGGGATAATAATTGTAATTACGACGGCATCAGCTCTTGAATTAAATAATGTATGAAAGACTTAATTTATTCATTGAGTTAATTTATTTTAACGGTAGGTCAGCCGGTAAACGATAGATTTTGACAATGACTAAACCGAGTGCTTCTAACCCGACGGTTCAATTTGCAACCCGAAGTCCGTTTTTGGCGCACCTGATCGTCGCTGCACCAAGGTCGAAGGTCCCGGTGTCGGGCCCGCAGCAGAAGTTCAAATCAAGCCACTACTGTCGTACTATTCGACTTTCATTTCTGGCATCGCTAGAACGGCGCTTGCCTGCGCCGCCGCGCCGCAAGTGCCGCAGGCGAGGGGATTGAGGATCAGGGATGTTGCGTCTTTTAGGCCGGCTTGCGCCGGTATTTATGCTGCTCACCTTTATCGCCGGCCTTGTCGGGACTATCGAGGCGGAGCCTGACGATCCGACCCAGGAGCGGCCATATCTGCTGTCTCTGCCCGATCTTTCGAGCCCGCGCGCGACGGTGCAGGCGCTGCTCGAAAACGGCGAGGCGGTCGAAAAATCAATCCTTGCGCACGGCGTGCCATGGCTGCCCCGCGCCGACACGCTGCGGATGATCGCTACGGTCAATGTCGAAAACCTCGCGGAATCCCGGCGCGAGCTGCAAGGCATGTTCGCGGCGGCGCGGCTCAAGGACGTGCTCGACCATATCGAGCTGCCGGCGATGGCGGATATCCCCGACGCGGCGGCGGTAAAGGCGCAGAATATCGGCGAATGGCGCGTGCCCGGCACCGCCATCGTCATCGCCAAGGTCACCAGCGGACCGCGCGCCGGCCAGTTCCTGTTCTTGCCCGAAACCGTGGCGCGCAGCGGCGAACTCTACGACGCGGCGAGCGAGACGTCGTATGTGCCGGGACGCGGCGTCAACCTCTACGCCGAATTCCGCTATCTGCCCGGTCCGATGATCCCGCGCGAGGCGGTGGGCACGCTACCCGATTTCCTGCGTTTCCCGATTTTCGGTCAGGCGTTGTGGCAATGGCTCGGCCTGGTCGTGGTACTGGCCGCCACGGTGGTGTGCATGCTGCGGCTGATCGGCTGGGGATACCGCCGCGACGCGCGGGCGACGCGCGCCCTGCGCCGCTGGGGTCAGCCGGCGGCGGCGTTGATGATCATCCTCCTCGTCATCTACGTGCTGACGGTCATCGAGTCCGGTCTCAACATTTGGGGCCAAACGCTCGAAGTAATGACGTTCATTTTCGAATTCATCGGCATGGCCACGACCGGCTGGCTGGGGATTACGCTGATCATGCGGATGAGCGAGGCCATCGTCGCGACCTTGGCCTTGCGCGAAACCAGCGTCGACGCACAGTTGGTCAGGGTCATCGCCATGCTGTTGGCGATCCTCATCGGCGTGGCGACGTTTGTCTGGGCGGCCGAATTTTCCGGCGTGCCGATCGGCCCGCTACTCGGCGGCCTGGGCATCGGCGGCGTCGCGGTGGCCCTGGCGGTGCGCCCGACGCTCGAAAACATCATTGGCGGCCTCACCCTGTTCGCCGACCGCCCGGCGCGTGTCGGGGAGACCTGCCAGATCGGCACGCAAACCGGCACCATCGAGGAAATCGGCCTGCGGACGACGAAGATCCGGCGCAAGGACGATACGCTGGTGACGATCTCCAACGCCGAGATGGCGCAAGCGCGGATCGAGAACCAGTCGCGCCGGCGGAAGACCGCGTACGAACTGGTGCTGCGGCTGCGTTACGACACGAGCATGGAGCAATTCCAGGACCTCGCCGCGCGCATCCGTGACCTCTTGGAAAACCATGAGAAGATCACGCCGGGCAGCGAGCGGGTGCGGCTCAGCGGTCTCGGCGAATACGGGCTCGAGCTCGAAGTCCGCGCCCATATCGACGAAGTGTCCGCCAACGAGGTTGTCGAGGAACTGAACCTCGGCCTCTTGGCGGCGATGCGCCGGGCGGGGGTGAGCCTCGCCTACCCCTCGCGGACCAACTACGTCGTCCGCGGCGAACGGCTGCGCGAGATTGCCTTGCCCGGCGGACGAGCCGGCGAAAGAGGCAGCCCGGCTTATCGAGTAGCCCGAGGCTCCTCCTAGGCCGCGGCGCGGGCGCGCACGCCGCCGGCGACGACGCCCATCAGGCGGCGCAGATTGGCGCGCGCCCCCGACAACCGCGAACGCAGCGTCGCGACGGTGATGCGCAGCGCGGCAGCCGTTGCGGCGTAATTCAGCCCTTCGAGGCCGATCAGCAGCAGGACCGCGCGCTGCGCCTCGGGTAGTTCTGCCATGGCACGGTCGAGGTCGGAGAGAGTGAGCCGTGCGCGCGGATCGCGTGCCACTGGCGCCGGCAGGGTCATCTCGCGAAACGGATTGCCGCGCAGATCATGGAGCAGGGTGAACAGCCAGACCCGGATATCGCCTCGGCACTGGCGTTGATAGTCGAGCGCCTCGCGCACGGTATCCGCGACCAGATCGGTCGCCTGCTCGGGATCGCGCGTCAGCGCCGTTGCATAGCGCAAGAGCGACGGGATCTGCTCTTCCAGCAACAGATGAAAATCCGACACTACACCCCTCCATTCGTGGCGGCTTCCTGCCGCTTGATGGTGAGAGCCTAGTCGGCGGATGTAAGCGCACGATGTATGGCGGCGGCCATTTTAGTGAAAAATTGTAAGCGAAGTGGCGACGTAGCCCGGATTCTCGACATAATTCGTCACATTGCGGCAGCGGTGCCTCAGTTCATTCGGCGGCGTCCTTATTGAGGTCGCCCAGCACATTATAGGTCCGCGCCTGATAGCGGATCATGTAGTCGGTATAGTTGGTCGTCGCGTATTTCGGTGGGTTGTCGGGACCGACGCAGGTCGGCACCGCGGCGACCGGCCAGTCGATATGGGCGTCGCAGAAAAAGGCCAGCGCATAGCGCTCGCCGCCGGATCGGTTGACGGCGCGGTGCGGTGTCGCGAGGAAACGGTCGTTAGTCCAGCGCAGCAGCAGCTGGCCGCCATTGACGATAAAGGCCTCGGGCACGGTCGGTACGTCGATCCACCGCCCGGCAGGCGTACGAAACGCGAGACCTGGCACGTCGTTGGGGGCGAGCAGTGTCAGGAAGCTCGTGTCGGTGTGCGGCGCGATGCCGAATTCGTCGTCGGGCGCGGCGGGCTGCGATGGGTAGTGCGTCGCCCGCAGCTTGTATTGGAAATCGGTGAATGCGGCATCGAAATAGCTTGCCGGCAGGTCGAGCGCCCGGGCGTAGACGCGCACCAGCTTCTGCACCAGATGCTCCAGCGCGTCGCAATAGGCGACGAGCGGCTCGCGGAAGCCGGGCAGACCGGCCGGCCACTGGTTGGCGCTGCGGAAGCGCCGGCCGGACACCACGTCGGGGTGGTTGGCCGAGAGGTCGCGCGCCATGAAGAACGCTTCGCTCATGTTGGGCTTGGTGACATTCGCCACGACCGAGGTGCGCAGCGTGTCGCCCATCATCGGCAGGTAGCCGACATTGTGCATATCGAGCTTGATCTTGAGCTTTTCGTCGAGCGGCAGGGCGTGAAACCGCGCGACCTGGCGATAGACTTTCCGCATCAGCGCCGCTGGCACGCCGTGATTGACGACCGAATAAAAGCCGACCTCGGTTAGCGCGTAGCGCAGTTCCGCCGCGGCGCGGTCGAGAGCGCGCGGCTCACCCGCCAGGTACGGGCCGAGATCAATGACCGGGATGGCGTCGGGGTCGGGCATTTGTGTGTTCCCGGAGTAGGGCGGATAAGCGCAGCACCATCCGCCGAGCTAGCCACAAATCATAGCGGAAGTCGCTTTCGCTCTTCCGCTTATGGCGCCGGTGCCGACGCGAACAGCTGCAGATCGGCGACCAGACCTTCGTCGCGCTCGATGCAATAATCGTGCTGTCCTTTAAGGTCCTTTTCCTTGACCAAGAGCGCGGCGGGGTCGGAAGTCGCGAAGACCCGCAAATGGCGGTCGGGACCGTGCAGCTCGACCAGTTTTTCACCGAGCGGGGCCGGTTTGACGCGTTCGGCGGCGTCGATCATCTCGACCAACCCGGCCTCGGTGATGCCCGCCTTGCGCAGCTTTTCCTGAAAGGCGGCGAGCGTGGCAGCCTTTTGCTGGGTGGCCGCGGTCTGCGCCTGCTTTTGCGCTACCTGCTGGCGGCGGTAGTCGTCGTATTGGCCTTGGGTGCGCTGGAGCAGCGTCGCGATCGGCACCTCCCGGGTGTCGACCCAGACCTTGGCGCGGGTCCAGGTCGTGGCCATCCAGGTGCGGCGAGCGGCATCGGCGACCTCGCGCAGGCGCTCGGCGCGCACCTGCTCGCCCCAATGCACCAGCTCGTGGGTGTCGCCGCGCAGCTCGGGTAGTTGCAGTGCCGGCCCGGCGGCACGGGCGACGGTCGGCGTGGCGACGCCGTAGCGCTGCTTGGCGAGGGCGAATTGGCGACGGTATTCGCCCTCCCACTCGTCGCTGTCCTCGTCGGGCACGACGCCGAATTTCTCCTGGAGCGCCCGCGCCGTCGCCTCGATCGCGGCTTCCTTCAACTGACTGAGGTCCATGAGACCCTCCAAGTACGGCACCGGCCCGTGCCCCCGCTCGGCCACCCAATCAGCATACTCTCGTTGGGTGGCCGGGTGGGGAAGCGGGCTGGCGCCGAACGCGCCGATGGAGATCGGCGCGTCTTTCTTATGACAACGTTTGGAGCGCCTCAATATCGGCGATCTCGATAAGCCGCTTGCCGAGCTTGAGCAAGCCTTCCTTCTGCCAGACATGGAGCTGTTTGTTGACGCTCTCGCGCGCCGCGCCGACCATGCCCGCCAGCTCCTGCTGGGTGATGTGCAAGGCGATGCCGCCATCGTCGCGGGGTGGCGCGCCGTGCGCCAGGCGCACCAGCGTCATCGCGATGCGGCCGTCGAGCCGGCCGAACATCGCCTCCTCGAATTGCTTGTCGGTCTGCCGCAGGCGTTGGCACAGCAGCCTGAGCAGCAGGAGGCAGAGATCGGCGCGGCGCTCGAGAAACGGGATGAAGTCGCGATGGTCGAGCACCATGAGCTCGCAATCGCTGACCGCGGTCGCGTCGGCGGTGCGGTCGGAGCCGTCGAGCAAAGCGATCTCGCCGAATACTTCACCGGGCTGGAGGATGGTCAGGACGATGTCGGGGCCGGCGGGCGAGGGGGTGCTGATCCGCACGCCGCCCTTCAGGATGGCCATCATGCTGCGGCCGGGCGAGCCTTTGGCGAATATCTCGCGGCCTGCCTGATAGCGCTCAAGCCGCGCGTGCAGCAGAAGCGCGTCGAGATCGGTCGGCGGCAGCTTGCCGAACAGGGCGTGACCAGCGAACAGCCGCCGTCTTTCGCTGGGGCCGGGCAGCGGCATGATCGCTTCCCGCTGGGGTTGACGGAAAGCGAGTCATACCGCGATCGCCGGGAAGCGCAAAGCGTGCACGCGCCCGCGACTGGGTTAATGAGGGTCGCGGGGTGTCAGCAGCTGGCAGCCGATCGCCGCCAGCGTGTCGCGGCTGACGTGATGACGCAGCCACGACGTCAGATTGGCGATGGCGTCGCCGAGATGGACATAGTGCTTCTCGCCGATGCCCAGATTGCGATCGAAAAGCGCCGCCTCGTTGAAGCGCCGTGCATCCGCATCCTCGATCCAGCGGGTCAGATCATGGGCCATGGCCGGTCTCCCCATCTCTCTTGAGCCGTAGATGGGGCTGGCTTGGCCGCGCTTGTGTGAGCAGGATCACACAGGGCTAATTTTTCGTTTACGCGGTGAAATGCGGCGCGACTTCGGCGGCGAAGCGCGCCATTTCGTGCTTGACCTGCGCATGCGGCTTTAGCCCGACAGTGACGTAGAGGATGACTTCGGCGACGCCGGCGGCATCGACCTTCTTCAACGTGTCGACGATTTGCGCCGGCGTGCCGAGCAGCACCGAATTTTCGCCGAGATCGGCGGGCCTGACCTTGTGCAGCCGGTCGACGATCTCGACGAAGTAGCGATAGCTTGGCGGTGCCGTGGCGAGATCGCCGGGGAAGGCGGCGGTGGCGCATTCCTTGTAATAGCGGATTTGTCGCGCGCGGGCGGCTTCCTCCTCGGCGGGTGTGTCGGCGAAATGCAGGAAATAGCTGCACATCAGCCGCCCCGGAGGATTGCCGGCGCGCCGGCAGGCATCGTCATAGACCTCGCGGACCTGGCGCAGCCCGCCAAAGGTCATCGCCGCAGCGAAGGGCGCGACGATCAGATTGCAGCCGAGCCGCGCTGCTAATTCGATCGACGGCCTTGAGAATGAGGCGACATAGGTCGGGATCGGCCGCTGTACCGGCTGCGGCGTGATCGCGACGTCGTCGAAGCGGTAATGACGCCCGCGATAGGTCAATGAGTCGGCGCTCGCCCACAGCCGCCGCACGATCTCCATGCCCTCTTCGAATACGGACTGGTTGTCGTCGAACGAGACGCCGAGAGGCGCGTATTCGCGTCGGTCGTAGCCGCGGCCGGCGGCGAAATCGACCCGGCCACCCGACAGCAGATCGAGCGTCGCCCATTGCTCGGCGACGCGGATCGGATGGTGCAGCGGCAGCACCGTCACCGCCGGCGCGAGGCGGATCTTCTTGGTGCGGGCAGCGACCTGCGACAACACGAGGTCCGGGCAGGACAGAACGCCGAGCGTCGAAAAGTGATGCTCACCGATCCAAGCCGAATGCAGCCCGACCTCCTCGGCGTAGACCGCCTCGTCGAGGATATCGGCGATCAGCTGGTTCGCGGTGCGCGGGTTGTTTTCGTAGTGGTTGTCGCTGAGCGTGAAATAGCCGAATTGCATATCCGATCTCCACGACGGGAAGGGGCGGGATGCATCGTCAAGCGTGCCCCAAGCTATCACCGCCAGAAAGCGAAAGCTGTCCGGCGTGGTCCGCGCCCCATTTTCCGCCGCCACCCGCAGCCCTGCGGAACGGAACGGAGAAAGCGGTGCGGCGTTGTCCGGCATGTACCGCCAAGGTTGGAGGCCCCCATGCCGTTCGACGGGCTCGAAACGCCATTCAGCTATCTGCCCAAATTGGATCAGGTGATCGACCTTATCGAGGCGCCGAACCAGTGGATCAAGCACACCTATCGCAGCCCGTGGGGCGGATACTGCCTGAAAGAGGCGCTGAACATGATGGGGATCGCCGAAGTCCTCGAACCGCCGATCCTCAAGGCCGCCGGCCAACGCGCCGACCGGGAATTCTGCTGCATCGAATCGTTCAACGACGCGCCGCAAACCACACACGCGGAGGTGATGGCGGTGCTGCGGACGGTCCGTGAGGACATCATCACCGGGCAACTTAACCTGCCGGCGGCGAAGGCGAGCTTTGCCCGGAGCGCCTCTGTGCCCGTCGCCGCCAACGGCTGGATGTCGAAATTCGGCCGGCTGCTCTGCTGGAGCTAGTCGCTTCCGTCATTGATTTTGTGAGGGTTCTCTGAATCGATGTCCGCGTCACCAGCGACGGAGCGGAGACGTGGGCAGCAAAGAGAGCGCAGTAAAGAAATACATTGTGACACTCAGCGATACGGAGCGGGAGAAGCTCAACGCCCTTATCCATAGCGGGAAACATCCGGCACAAAAGCTGCTGAAGGCCCGCATTCTGTTGAAAGCCGATACCTCGGACGGTGGTGAAGGCTGGAGCGACAGCGAGATTGCAGCGGCGCTCGAGACCAGTGTCGCCACGGTTGCCAGGACGCGCCAGCGGCTGGTCGAAGAGGGGTTGGAGGCGGCCCTGATTCGCAAGCATTCGGCGAATTCGGCGAGGCGGCGGATCTTCGATGGGGCGGCCGAGGCCAGGTTAATCGCGTTGGCCTGTTCCAAACCGCCGGCCGGCCGCGCACGCTGGACATTGCAACTGTTGGAAGAGGCGGTCGTCGAACTGAAGATCGTCGAACGGGCCAGCGACAACACGATCGGGCGGACGCTGAAAAAAACACTCTCAAGCCGCATCTGAAGCAGCAATGGGTCATCCCGCCGGACGCCAACGCCGCCTTTGTTGCCGCCATGGAAGACGTCTTGGAGGTTTATCAACGGCCCTATGATCGGCAACGTCCCCTGGTCTGCCTCGACGAGACCTCAAAGCAACTCATTGCCGAAACGCGCGTGCCGATCGCGGCGAAACCCGGACGGCCCGGCCGGCACGATTACGAATACCGACGCAATGGGACGGCCAATCTGTTCATGATGTTCGCGCCACTGGAAGGCTGGCGGCACGTCAAGGTCACCGACCGTCACACGGCGATGGATTATGCCCAGGTGCTCAAGGAATTATCCGACACGCACTTCCCCGGTTCAGCAAAAATCGTGCTCGTCCAGGACAACCTGAACACGCACAAGCCAGCTTCGCTGTACGAAGCCTTTCCCCCCGCCGAAGCCCGCCGGCTCGTCGAACGGTTCGAGTGGCACTACACACCAAAACACGGGAGTTGGCTCGACATGGCGGAATCTGAACTCAGCGTTCTCTCCTCCCAATGCCTCGACCGCCGCATCCCCGATCAGCGGGTGTTGAAGGACGAAGTCGAGGCATGGGAAGCTGACCGCAACAGGAAGCACGCCAAGGCGAATTGGCAGTTCACCACCGCCGACGCGCGGGTCAAACTGAGCAGGTTGTACCCCGCACTATGAACAACTCGGCCGACTAGTCTCTTATGTCCCTGGTCAAGGATGAAGACGTGATTATGCGGCCTGCTGGTCGGCTGACGAAGCAGTTTGGCAGATTGCGGCTGCACAGGGCTGGGGGTGGAGCTTGAGACGACGGTTGATCAGGCTCTTATCCGCGGGTTGGTTACCGCCTTCCGTGTCTTCGTTTCGGGGCTTTTCCTCGGTCTAGATTGATCCCGTTGGGGCCTCGGTAGCCTGGGTCATCAGGAATGCGATTTCGGCGGCCCCCGAATCCGCCAGCAGCGAGTTTCAAAAGAGGCTGCGGGGGGCCGATCACGTCGCTCCGCGCGCGGCCGCCAGTCTCCTGGCCCGGTTGCGGTGAAACGACGGGCCGATATGGCGCTCCAGGAAAAACGTCTCCATTGCACCTTTACCTTTGACCTCAATGAGTTCGCGCGCCTGGAAACGGAAGTGATTGCCAAGGATCTCCCGCGTCGCGGCCGAGACGGCGATGTGGCCAGGTTCGCTGTAATGCTCCATCCGGCTCGCCGTATTCACCGTGTCGCCCCAGACGTCATAGACGAGCTTGCTCGAGCCGAGCACGCCGGCGATGAGCGGCCCGCTGTGCATGCCGATGCGGACTTGCAACGGGCGGCCGAGGACGCCAAGCGCGCGCGTTGCGATGTCCGTCGCGGCACGCATCGACAAGCCCATCTCCGCGATCGCGACGGCATGATCGGCGCGTGGCGTCATGACCCCAGCCGCGACCATGTAGCAGTCACCGATCGTCTTGATCTTTTCCAGGCCCATCCGCTCGGAGAGTGCGTCGTATCGCGAGAACAGCACGTCGAGAACATCGACGACCTCCTCGGGTGCCAAGTGGTCGGAAAGTTCGGTGAAACCGACAAGATCGGCGAAGAGAATCGTCGCCTCGGCGACGCGGTCGGCGATCAGCGTCTCACCGTTCCTGATGCGCAGGACGATCGGCCGTGGCAGCATCTGGTAGAGCAGCTCTTCCGAGCGCTCCTTTTCGATCTCGACATCGGCGTAAAGCTGACCGAGCTGTTCGGCCGTGCGGTTAACGTTCTCGGCCAGGTGGCGGATCTCGTCGCGATTCGGAACCTTAATCCGCTGGGCAAACTCGCCAGCCGCGATCCGGCCGAGACGCCAGCCAATTTCGCGCAATGGCTCGACAACAAAGGTCGAAATCGTGTGCGCCAAGTAGAGTCCTATCAGCGCCGACGCCACAATGAAGGCGATTAGCCTTGCGCGCGACTGGTGAAAGGCGCGATGCGCGTCGTCGATGGCTGTCTCCATCTCCGCCCTGGCCGCCTCGACGAGGTGGTCGGTCAGCTGCCCAATCTTGGCTGATTGCGGCAGGATTTTCTCAATTTGCATCGCGCCGGCCTGGTCGAGGTTGCCCGAGCGCAGCAAGCCGATCTCCTGGTTCACCATGTCGATGAAGGTCGCGTATACCCCGCGAATTTCCTCGATATGCGCTGCCTCTTCAGTGGAAGCGGCATGAAGAGCGGCCAGGCTGTGCTTTAGATGATCGAGCTGATCGGCCCCGCTATCGATCATCTGACTGGGCTTCCACGGCGCGGACGCGAGAGCGATCATCACGGCATGCCGTGGTGTTCGAGGCGCTGATAGGCGTCGATACGTAGCTGCGCATCGATCAGCGTCTCGGTGCGGCGGCTGTTTTCAGCGTGAACTGCGAGCCCGCCCAGGCCGAGCAGGATAAGCAACCCGACGGCTCCCAGGGCCGCCACGATCAGCTTGAGCTCGAGGCGCAGCGGCAGGCGGGCGATGAAATCTCTGACCGGTCGGTTAAGACGCGCGAACAGGCCGAGCCGGGCATCGAAAGGCTGATCCGCCGGGCTCATCGGGCGCGGCCCCGGCCACGCGGGAAAGGTAAGGGGTATTTTACGAACATACAGTTCGGAAAAGCGTTTCACTGCAAGCCTGCTCCCGCTGAATGAGGATCGGACGATACAGCAAACTCCGGCAAGCAAGGCGCGGCTGTTCGACCATCAATTGAGTTTCTCCTTATCCGCTTGGCGCGGCGACGCCGAAAAGCACCAAATCAGTCAAACTGCGCCTCGCACCGTTGACCGGCGATGCTGAGGCTACCAGCCTATTCAAACCTTTGACCTTATTGCTCCTCTCCAGCAGCAGTTGCCGACAACGGCCGCTTCGGGGAGTTCCCGAGCGCCGGGTTCAGCGTCCCCTGTCGTTCGGGAAGCCGACCTTTGCCGGGCTTTCTGGCAATGGCAGATCCCGGTGAATCCGGAAGAGGATTGCATGCCGTGTCATAAGGAAGTTGCGTCGACGGACTACAACTTCCAGGTAAGCCGCATCCTCGTCGAGTAAGCGCGAGTGTTCTAAGCATAGGTCGGAACCGGGACAATGGCGCTGGCTGGAACTCCTGAGGAAGTCACTACGGCATGTTTGCCACGCCGCGTTGACATAGTTTCACGGAAGGCTGGTGTCGTCGTGTTTGAAGCCCGCGGGTCGAAATCACCCGGCGAAGCCGGCGGCGCTCGTCCGCGCTTGTCGACACATTCACGGCAGCCTTGCGCGCCCGCTTCAGATCGCGCGATTTTCCCGCAACGTCGTCAGTTCGCCGGACGACAACCCCAACTCGCCGCATAAGATTTCCGCGTTGTGCTCGCCGATCAGCGGCGCTCGCCGCGAAATCCGCCACGGCGAGCCGTTGTAGATCGCCGCCTCGCCAGGGTAGGTGAAGCTGCGACCGAGTTCCGGGTGCGCGACATCTTTCCAGAAGCCACGATCGGACAAATGCGGGTCGTCGAGCAGCTGTTCCGGTGCGCGGACCGCGCCCCAGGTGAAGCCGCGTTGCTGGGCGCGGTGATAGACCTCTTCGGCTGGCAGGCTGGCGATAAAACTGGCGACCAGACCATCGATGATGTGCGAGGTGTTGGCGTTGATAACTGCCTGGTCCCGGTATTTCGGGTCGCGGAGATCGCCGGCCATGCCGTTGGTATCGAGCAGATCGGCCAGCTCGTTTATGTATTTGGGGTTGAGCCGGCCGCCGACCAGCGCGCAGACGTAATTGCCGTCATTGGCGCGGAACTGGGTGCGCGGGCTCGGCCCGGCGGCGTGGTGACGGCCGGTGTGACGCTGTAGCACCTCACCGCGGTAGATGTAATTGGCGATCGCGGACTCCGTGGTCAGCGCGCACGCCTCGTGGATCGACGCGTCGATGTACTGGCCACGCCCGGTGACGGTCCGGTGCACCAGCGCCGCCATGATCGCCATGTAGGCGAAGTGGCAGCCCATGTGCCAGGCATTGCCGCCGCCGGGAGCAATCGGCGGCGCGTCCGGGACATCGGCGTCGTCATACCCCGACGAGGCCATCTCCCCACCCGCTGCCATGTGCAGGAGGTCGGACGACAGGTAATCTCGCCATGGGCCGGTCTGCCCGAACGGGGTCAGGGAGCACAGGATCAGACCAGGGTTCTCCCGGCACAGCGTCTCGATAATCGCAGCCGAGCGATGACAGATGGCCCGGCCGGAAGGAACTCGAGAACGACATCGGCCGTCGCCGCCAGGCGCCGGAACAAGTCGCGCCCGTCCGCCGTGCCGATGTCGAGCGTGACCCCGCGCTTCGACGTGTTGTAGTACCAGAACGACAGGCTGCGTTCCGGGTGCGGGATATCGTCGGCGAACGGCCCGATGCGGCGGCACGGCTCGCCGCCCGGCGGCTCGATCTTGATGACGTCGGCTCCGAGATCGCCGAGCAGCTTGCCGCAGAACTGGCCGGTCTCGTCGGCCAGCTCCAGGACGCGGACGCCCATCAACGGACCCGACGGCGGGGCGGCGGTCATCTCAGCATCTCCTCCTGGTAGGGGAAGCGGGCGCGATGCGTCGGCCAGAACGTCCCGTCGGCAAAGCCGGCCTGCAGCTCCTCGTGCGGCAACCCCAGCAGTCCTTCGACGATCTCGCGCGTGTGCTCGCCGATCATCGGGCTAGGCAGGGCATTCTTCGCCGGCGTCTCGGAGAGCTTGAATGGCGCATTCTGCACCCTGTAGCGGCCGAGGGCCGGGTGCTCCATCTCCAGGTACATTTCGCGCTGGCGTAGCTGCGGGTCGTGCTCGACCCGATCCTCGGCGCTTTGCACCGGCAGCGCGGGCACGCCTGCGGCCTGGCACTGCTCGGTCACCGCATATTTGCCGAGTGTTCTTGTCCAGGTCTCGATCTGTCCGTCCAGTTCCTCCTGATGCCGGAGCCGGCCGGCGACGGTGGCGAATTTGTCGGCCGCGGCCCAAGGCGGCGCGCCCATCACCTGGACCAGCCGGCGCCATTCCTCATCGGACTGGCAGACGATGACGCACCAATCGTTATAGCCGCCAGGATCGGTGCGGTAGGCGTTGTGCGGCGCCACGGTCGGGCCGCCGCGGTAGTTGGCGGTGAGCGGGGCGCCCGGCCAATGCGCGCGATTTCCCGGCGGGTAACCCGGACGGCGCGAGCCGCGTCCGTTTACCGTGAAGTCCAACAGCGCCGGCCCGACGAGCGGCACGCTCGCCACCATCTGCGACAGGTCGATGTGCTGCCCTTGCCCCGTCATGTTGCGGTGATAGAGACCGGTCAGCGCGCACATCGCGCCGTACATGCCGCCAGTGTCGTCCATATACGACCAACCCCAGCCGGCCGGCGGGTGGTCCGGCAGGCCGGAGAGATAAGTCAGGCCGGACACCGCCTGCGCCACCGGGCCGAACGTCGTGTAATGGTGGTGACGGCCGGTGTGCCCGTAACCCGACATCGACACGTAGACGATATCGGGTTTGATCCGGCGCTGCTCGTCGTACCCGAGCCCCCAGTTGCGCAGCACCCGCGAACTGAAATTCTCGATGACAATATCGGAGACCGCGATCAGCCGCTTGACGATGTCGAGCCCCTTCGCGGTGCGGACGTTGAGGCTGAGGCTCTTCTTGTTGACGTTGGTGTCGTTGAAATTGCCCGAGGTATTCAGATTGGCCTCGAGGGATTGCGGGGTCGTGGTGCTCGGCAGCCGGCCGCGTTCGTTCTCCGGCCACTCGATTTTGATGACCTCGGCGCCGAAAGCTCCCAGCCAGCGCGTCGCCCAGGGCCCCGCCCGCACCCAACTGAAATCGACGACGCGAATACCCGCCAGGGCCTTCATGGGTGAGACGTCCTCTTTCAACGGCGTTCAGATACCCTCGATCTCCTCACGCCGCAGTTCAAGCGTCAACCACTGGTCTTCGGCGGCGGTCAGCGCGTCATGTGCCGCGGCGAGCGCCGCGGTTTTGGCAACAAACTGATCCGGGTCGCGGCTATAGAGGCCGGGATCTGCCAATTCGTTGTTCAACGCCTCCATCCGAGCTTGTAGCGCCGCGATGCGCGCCGGCAACGTTTCCAGGGCGCGCAGCTCGTTGAAACTCATCCGCCGAGAGGGCGACGCTGCCGGTGCCACGCGCCGTGCGGCCGGTCGTAGCGCACGGCCGCTGGCCGACGGCGCGGTGGCGGAAGATGCCGATCGCTGCGCCAGCATATCGCTATAGCCGCCGGCATATTCGACCCAGCGGTCTTTGCCTTCGCTCGCGATGACCGATGTCACGACGCGGTCGAGAAAGTCGCGGTCGTGGCTGACCAGCAGCACCGTGCCGGGATACTCGGCCAGCCGCTCCTGAAGGAGATCGAGCGTCTCCATGTCGAGGTCGTTGGTCGGCTCGTCGAGAACGAGCAGATTGGAGGGCCGCGCGAAGGCGCGCGCCAGAATCAGCCGGGCGCGCTCGCCACCCGACAGCGTGCCGACCGGCGTCCGCGCCTGCTCCGGGCGGAACAGGAAATCCTTCATGTAGCCCACGACATGGCGGCTCTGACCGGCGACGCTAATGGTGTCGCCGGCGCCGCCGGTCAGCGACGACGCGAGGTTCTGGGCCGGGTCAAGCGTCTCGCGCCGCTGATCGAGGATCACGGGGGCGAGGTTGGTACCGAGCTTGACCTCACCGCTGTCGGGCGGCAATGCGCCGATCAACATATTGAGCAGCGTGGTCTTGCCGGCGCCGTTCGGGCCGATGATGCCAACACGGTCGCCGCGCATGATCCGTGTCGAAAAATCGCGCACGATCGGGCGGCCAACATAAGACTTCGAAATGCCCGTCGCTTCCGATACCAGCCTGCCCGACAGATCGGCTTGGGATGCCTCGAGCCGCACCGAGCCGGGCGCGCGCAAATGCTCCTTTCGCCGGCGCCGCAGAGCGTGCAACTCGGCGAGGCGGCGTTCGTTGCGTGTGCGCCGGGCCGTGACGCCGTAGCGCAGCCAATCCTCTTCCATCGCGATCTTGCGGCCGAGCTTATGCTGCTCTCGGTCTTCCTGCTCGAGGATCACGTCACGCCAGGCCTCAAAGGCGGCAAACCCCTCATCGAGCGTGCGCGTGATGCCGCGGTCGAGCCAGACCGTCGTCCGCGACAACCGTTCCAGTAGCCGTCGATCGTGGCTGATCAGCACGATCCCGGCACGTATCGTGGTCAGCTCGCGCTCCAACCACTCGATTCCCGGCAGATCGAGGTGGTTGGTCGGCTCGTCGAGCAGCAGGACGTCCGGAAGTGGCGCCAGCGCCCGTGCGAGCGCGGCGCGGCGCGCCTCGCCACCGGACAGTGCGGCAGGGGCCTCAGTCCCGGTGAGACCCAGCTCCTTCAGCAGGTAGACGGCGCGGTGATGATCGGTTGCCTCAATCCCGAAGCCCGCTTCGACATAGGCGAGGGTCGTGGCAAACCCACTCAGATCCGGCTCTTGCGGAAGATAGCTGGTCCGCGTACCGGGCTGGACAAAGCGTTCACCGGTATCGGGCTCGACGATCCCGGCCGCGATCCGCAACAGCGTCGACTTGCCGGAGCCGTTTCGCCCGACAAGGCATATCCGGTCCCCGGCGGCAACGGTCAGACCCGCGCCGGACAACAGCGGCATCGCCGAGAATGTCAGGCTGACGTCCCGCAGCAAAATCAAGGGCGATGGCACGTGCTAAAGATAGTCCTTCCGAAGGGCGGCGGAGAACTGGCTTCGGAGGTACGAAATGCCGTGCGTGTCTTTCGTTGTCTTCCTCGACCCACCGCAGCGCGGAAGCCGCGGCGATAGTTGCCGTCGGCGATCTTCGCCGCCCGTGAAACCGTCGCGCAGGCGAGATGCGCCGAGAGCAGTCATTTTGTTCGCCTGTCCCGACGCGCAGCCGCATGCGCATTAAAAGATTTGTTGAGACCGCGAGATGCCCGAGTCGGTCCCAGGGCTTGGGCCTTGCACTCGACGGTGTTGCTCGCACAACTTATCGTTCCAAGCGCGCCGCGCCGGTCGGCGGCGAGCACTGTCCCTGCTCGGGGCTTGCCAATGGTCGAAGCATCCCGTCCTGCCCGATTATGGTATCAGAGCTTTGTCGATCCTGTCGCTCAGGCGCCGTACATCGGGCGGCTCCAGGGGCTGCTCGACGCGATGGCCGGGCCTGGCGTTCGTTTTGAAGTGCATGGCCTTGATCCCCCTGACCATTTGTTTCATCCGCTGACCGAATTCCGATGCGCCGCGCAGGCGATCCGCAAAGCGCTGGAGGCAGAGCGGGCGGGATATGACGGCTTTATCATCGGGCACTTCCAGGAGCCTGGCCTGCTCGAAATCCGCAGCTCGGTCGACATTCCGGTGATCGGCCTTGGCGAAGCGACATTGCTGGCGGCGTTGAGTATGGGTCGCCGGCTGGGGCTTGTGACAATCGATCCGATTTTTATCGATTGGCACGATCGGCAGGTGAGAGCGCACGGTCTTGAACAGCGCGTCGCCGGGATACGTGCGATCCATGTAGACTTGCCGGGCTTTATGCGCGCGTTCACCGACGACGCCAGTTATGCTGAGGTACGCGCGAATTTTATTGCTCAAGTTCAGCCGTTGGTCAAAGCCGGGGCTGAAATCATCATCCCGGCAGGCGGCTTGCCGATGCTGTTGTTTACGCGCGAGCGGCCGTTCATCATCGACGGCGCGTTGGTACTCAATGGCATCGCAGTCGTGGCTAAAGCCGCGGAGATGGCCCTGGCCCTCCAGCGTCTCACCGGAGCCGTGGTCAGCCGCCGCGGCATCTACGCCAAAGCATCGGTCGAATGCGTGGAGGAATACTTACGCAACCGCTGGTGATCCGTTCACGGTCATCGGTGTCGGTCACTTAGCTCGAATGACCGGAACGGAGTGATCGGTGGTTGGTGCAACGCCAAACGCGCGACATGGTCAACCAACCCGAGGTCTCGACAACCGGCGCAGAAGGTGGGCGAGGAATAGCATCACCAAAGCGTCCGGGAAGATGGCATAATGAAGTCTGCGATCGCTCCCGGACGGCTCTGCACCTTGCTCTTCCGGAAGCGTGAAAAGATTGGGAGAACAATAGGCTCACAGCCTGCTGACGTGACGACAATCCGATAGAGGGGGCAAGAGAATGCCGACCGTTGCCGATCAATTCGTCGAAACCCTTGCGGCGGCAGGCGTCAAGCGGATCTACGGCATTGTAGGCGACAGCCTCAATGGCCTGACGGACGCGCTGCGTCGTCAGGGCAAGATCGAGTGGGTCCACGTCAGACACGAGGAGGTTGCCGCTTTCGCGGCCGGCGCCGAGGCGCACCTGACGGGCGAGCTCGCGGTCTGCGCGGGCAGTTGCGGGCCCGGCAATTTGCATCTGATAAATGGCCTGTTCGATTGCCACAGGTCACGCGTGCCGGTGCTGGGCATCGCCGCGCAGATCCCCTCGGCGGAAATCGGCGGCGGCTACTTTCAGGAAACCCACCCGCAATCGCTGTTCGCGGAATGCAGCCATTACTGCGAGTTGGTCTCCGGCGCCCACCAGATGCCCCGCGTGCTTGAGGTTGCGATCCGCCAAGCGGTCGGCAAGCGCGGTGTGTCGGTGGTGGTGGTACCGGGCGATGTTTGCCTTCAGCCCGCCGCGGACGCTCCGCCGGCCAAGGCCGCCGGCCTGTTGCCGGCAAGGCCTATCGTAAAGCCCGAGAGCGCGGGTATCGACCAGCTCGCGGCGCTGCTGAACGGCGGCGGACGCGTCACCATGCTATGCGGCTCGGGTTGCGCCGGCGCGCATAGCGAGCTTCTGGCTCTGGCTGAGCGTCTCAAGGCGCCGATCGTTCACGCGCTGCGCGGCAAAGAGCATGTCGAGTGGGACAACCCCTACGATGTCGGGATGACCGGGCTCATCGGGTTTTCGTCGGGCTATTACGCGATGCTCGATTGCGATGTGCTGCTGATGCTGGGGACCGATTTTCCCTATCGCCAGTTCTATCCTCAAGGGAGCGGCGTGCGCATCGCCCAGGTCGACCTGCGCGCGGAGCAGATCGGCCGCCGGGCATCCGTCGATCTCGGGGTGGTCGGCGACGTCAGGGAGACGATCAACGAACTGCTTCCCCGACTGCAGCAAAAAGCTGACGCCAAACACCTGACGCAGGCCCGCGAACACTACGCGAAGGCGCGCCAGGCGCTTGATCAACTGGCGGTAGGCTCGTCCGGCAAGGGCCTAATCCACCCCCAGCAGATCGCCAAGGCGCTGAGCGACCAGGCCGCACAGGACGCAATCTTTACCTGCGATGTCGGGCTGCCGACCGTATGGGCCGCGCGCTATCTGACGATGAACGGCAAGCGGCGGCTTCTCGGATCGTTCTGGCACGGCTCGATGGCGAATGCCATGGCCCAGGCGATCGGCGCGCAAGCCGCGTTCCCGGGACGCCAGGTGATTTCCCTGTCGGGAGACGGCGGTTTTTCGATGCTGATGGGGGATTTTCTCAGCCTCGCGCAACTCGGCTTGGCGGCGAAAATCGTCGTCTTCAATAACGGCGCCCTCGGTTTTATCGAACTCGAACAGAAATCCACCGGATTTCTCGCTTATGGCACCGAATTCAAAAACCCCAACTTCGCTGCGATGGTAGAGGCCGCCGGCATTCGCGGGATTCGGCTGGAGAACCCGGGCGACGTCGATGCCGGGATTGCCGCGGCATTGGCGCATGACGGGCCGGTCCTGATCGATGCCGTGGTGAATCGCAACGAGCTCGCGATGCCGCCGGCGGTGACGTTGGAGATGGCGAAGGGGTTCACGCTCTACATGGTCAAGGCGGTGATGAGCGGACGCGGCGACGAGCTGATCGATCTGGCGCGATCCAATCTGTGGCGTTAGCGAAGAAGTCCGATGGACCTAACCGCCCTCCTGCTGTCGCGCGTTCAATTCGCGTTCACTGTCTCGTTTCATATCATTTTTCCGTCCTTCACGATCGGGCTGGCGGCGTGGCTGACCGTGCTCGAGGCGCTGCATATGGCGACCGGACGCCCGGCCTATCGCGTCGTCTTTGAGTTCTGGCTCAAGATTTTCGGCGTCGCGTTCGGCCTTGGCGTCGTCTCGGGCATCGTGATGGCGTTCGAGTTCGGCACGAATTGGAGCGAATTGTCTCGGATGTCCGGCCCTATTCAGGGGCCGTTGCTCTCCTACGAGACCTTCACGGCGTTTTTTCTTGAGGCCAGCTTTTTCGGCATTCTGCTGTTCGGCCGTTCACGCGTGCCGCCATGGTTGTATCTGTTTTCGACAGGAATGGTGGCGCTCGGCACCACACTGTCGGCCTTCTGGATCATGGTCAACAACAGCTGGATGCAGGCGCCGCTCGGCTATGTGATGGAGAACGGCGCTTTCGTTCCGCAAGACTGGGCCAAGATCATCTTCAGTCCGGTGATCTGGGTGCGTTTCCCGCACATGTTGCTGGCTGCTTACATCACCGGCTCCTTCTGTGTCGCCGCGACCGGCGCCTGGTACCTGCTCCGCCGACAATTTCACGCGGAAGCCAATATCATGCTCCACATGGGACTGGGGCTTGCCGCGGTCCTGGTCCCGGTCCAACTGTTCTTCGGTCATCTCACCGGCGATTACGTCCACCAATACCAGCCGGTGAAGTTCGCGGCGATCGAGGCGCGTTGGCATGACGAGCAGCCGGCGAGCGAAGTGTTGATCGCGTGGCCCGATCCTGCGTCGGAGAGCAATCTTTACGCGATCAGCATTCCCGTCCTCGGCAGCCTGATCGCCAGCATGAGCTTCGACTCGAAGGAGGTCGGATTGACCGACTTTCCGAAGCAGGATCGCCCGCCGGTGCAGATCCCGTTTTTTGCATTTCGCATCATGGTTGGCTGCGGCGTCGTCATGCTGTTGCTCGCATGGGCCGGATCCTACATGAGCATCAGAAATCGGCTTGGCGAGCGCCGACTTCTGCTTTGGGCGATATTCCTCAGTTTTCCGCTGCCGTTTATCGCGACGCTGACCGGCTGGTTCACCGCCGAGGTCGGACGCCAGCCTTGGGCGGTTTACGGAATTTTGCGGACAGCCGACGCCATGACGCCGTTCCTTACGGCCCGTGCGGCGACGATCTCGCTGGTCGTGTTCTGCTCGGTCTATGGCTTTATCTTCGCCTTTGGCGTCTTCTACATCAATCGCTTGCTGAGCGCTGGACCGGTTGGGAGCCTGGTCGAGCCACCCCCCGCAGCGCTCCCCAACCGCCCGATGTCGGTCGTCGACGGTCATGACGGGCGGAACGCGCGTCAAACTCCTGCGGGAGGATAGAGGTGATCACGTTTTGGGTGTCGGTCCTCGGCATCAGCATCTTCCTCTACGTCCTGCTGGACGGGTTCGACCTCGGCGTCGGCATCCTGTTCGGGCTGACGCGCGGCGAGCCCCGTCGCCACGCCATGCTGACGGCCGTAGCACCGATCTGGGACGGCAACGAGACCTGGCTGGTGGTAACCGGCGTGATCCTGTGGGGCGCGTTTCCGATCGTCTACGCGACCTTGTTTTCCGCCCTCTATTTGCCACTGCTCGTCATGCTTGCGGGACTTATTTTACGCGGCGTCGCTTTCGAGTTCCGCTACAAGACCGAGCGGATGCGGTGGGTCTGGGATATCGGCTTCGCCGGCGGATCGCTAGCTGCCACGTTTATCCAGGGGATGACCGTCGGTGCGCTGGTAGAGGGGTTGCCGATCGTCAACGGCCACTATACCGGCGGCGATTTTGGTTGGCTGAGCCCATTCGCGGTGCTGTGCGGCGTCGGCCTGTGCCTCGGTTATGCGTTGCTCGGCGCCTGCTGGCTGGTGCGAAAATGCGAAGGCGAGGTGCGCGACGAAGCCTATCGTCTGATTCCTTATCTCTCGCTTGGCCTCGTTATCTTCCTGCTTGTCGTGTTTGGTTTTGCCTTGGCGGAAAATCTCCGAGTCATGCATCGGTGGATCGAGCGGCCCTTGCTGTTCGTCTTTCCCGGGATGGGGATCGCTGCGGCGATCGGGCTTGTCGCCAGCGTCCGCCGGCGCCGGGATGCCGCGCCGTTTTACATGGTCGCGCTCATGTTCGCGGCGGCATTCGGCACGCTGGCGATCTCGTTCTGGCCCTACATGATTCCGTTCTCGATCACCATCGACGAAGCCGCGGCGCCCCATTCCAGTCTTGCCTTCATGTTTTGGGGAGAGGGACTTTTCGTCTTCCCCCTGATGCTGGTTTACGCGGCGATCAACTACAGCGTCTTTCGCGGGAAGGTTCGGCCGACAGCCGGAGACTATTGAAACGGACGGCGCCATGACGATAGCGCTCGCCAAACAGCGCCGATCGACCAGGGAGAAGGCTGATGATCCGATGTGTGCGTCTGTGGACCGGAGCCGACCAGAACTCGCATTTCGAGGAGGGCCGTCTTGATCTCGAAGCGGGTCGGAATGGCGATCTCCTTACCGGAAAACTCGCCTCCGCCACGGTTTCGTTTGAGGAGACCGCGGCCGGAGGCACGCTGGACTGGCATACCGCCCCAGTGCGCCAACTGGTCATTACTTTGAGCGGTACCTTGGATTTTTGGACGCGCGGCGGCGCGCACTTCACGCTTCGTCCCGGTGATGTATTGTTGGCCGAGGACACGGCCGGCGGCGGCCACAGCTGGAAGCTGATCGACGATCAACCGTGGCGTCGTGCGTATGTCGTCCTGGGACCCGACGCCTCGGTGCCGTTTCTGCGCAATCAATAAAACGATCTGAGGTCCAATATTCGAAAACAGGGCAGGGTGGAGAGAATCTCATGAGTGCAGATCACATCGCCGCGACCCCGGATGTCGTCTTGGTTGGCGCTGGCATCATGAGCGCGACGTTGGCCGTGTTGCTGAAGGAGCTTCAGCCGAGCCTGACCATCCATATGTTCGAGACGTTGGAAAGCGAAGCGCAGGAAAGCTCCAACGCGTGGAACAATGCCGGTACCGGACACGCCGCGCTTTGCGAGCTCAACTACACCCCGATGCTCAGTGACGGCAGCATCGAGATCGCGAAGGCCCTGGCCGTCAATACCGAGTTCGATATCTCCCGCCAGCTTTGGGCCTACCTCCTGAAAAAAGGAGCGATCAAGTCGCCGGGCTTGTTTATTCACCCGGTGCCGCACATGAGTTTTGTCCACGGCGCCGATCATGTTGCGTATTTGAAGAAGCGGCATGCCGCGTTGACCGCACACCATTGTTACCACGGGATGGAATACACGGAGGATCGGCGGCAGCTCAGCGAGTGGGTCCCGCTGGTGATGGAGGGACGCACCGGCGACGAACCGCTCGCGGCGACGCGCATGAATACCGGCGCGGATGTGGATTATGGCGCTCTCACCCGAAACCTGATCGACTATCTGAAGGAACTCGACGGCTTCGCCGTCAGCTTTTCGACGCGCGTCACCGATCTCGACCGGCGGTCCGACGGCAGTTGGCAAGTCGAGGTGGAAGACTCCGATAGCGGCGAGCGCCGCGAGTTCGTGAGCAAATTCGTCTTTCTCGGAGCCGGCGGCGGGGCGTTGCCGCTGTTGCAGAGATCGCGCATTCCCGAGGCCGACGGATACGCGGGTTTTCCGGTCAGCGGCATCTGGCTGCGTTGCGACGAGCCGTCCGTGAGCGAACGGCACAACGCCAAAGTGTACGGCATGGCCTCCGTCGGGTCGCCGCCAATGTCTGTGCCTCACCTCGACACGCGGGTCATCGATGGCAAGCGCTCGCTGCTCTTTGGCCCCTATGCCGGGTTTTCGACAAAGTTTTTAAAGCACGGCTCGCTGCTCGATTTGTTCCGTTCGGTGAGGCTCGACAATATCGAGCCGATGTTGTTTGTCGCCCGCGATAATTTCGGCCTCACCGAGTACCTGATCGGCCAGGTGCTCGAAACCGGCGCACAGCGGTTCGCCGCGTTGCAAGAGTATTTTCCCGGCGCCGAGCGGGCCGATTGGCGGCAGCAAGTCGCCGGCCAGCGCGTGCAGATCATCAAGCGGGACGCCCAGCACGGCGGCGTCCTGCAATTCGGGACGGAGATCGTCGCGTCCGCCGATCATTCAATGGTCGCACTGCTCGGTGCATCGCCCGGCGCGTCGACGGCGGCATGGATCATGGTGCGGGTCATCGAGCAGTGCTTCGCGTCCGAGCTGACGCATGCCGGCTGGGCGGCCAAACTCAAGGAGATGATACCGTCATACGGCGAGTCGCTGATCGACAACGCGGAGCTTTGCCGCAAGGTGCGCGCCGATACCGCGCCAGTGCTCGGTCTCCATAATGTCTGAGTGACTCTTGCGCCGATGTGGTCGTTGGACCGCCGCGAAACAACGGAATGGATTAAAATGAGCGACCAGACCCACCCAGCCTTGCGCGATGTTCCGATCGGCATCGCGGCGACCGGGCAGCGTCACGAAACCGATTCGATGGGCGGCATCGACGTGCCGGCCGACCGCTATTGGGGTGCGCAGACGCAGCGCAGCCTTGTTCATTTCTCGATCGGCGACGACCGGATGCCGAAACGCGTCTACCACGCCTATGGTTACGTCAAGAAGGCGGCGGTGTTGGTCAATGCCGCCGCCGGGCGGCTGCCGCAATGGAAGGTGGACGCCATCGCGGGAGCCGCCGACGAGGCGATCGCCGGCAAGCTCGACGACCACTTTCCGCTTTATGTCTGGCAGACCGGTTCGGGTACGCAATCCAATATGAACGTCAACGAGGTGCTGTCGAACCGCGCGATCCAACTGCTCGGCGGCGCGATCGGCAGCAAGTCTCCGGTGCATCCGAATGACGACGTCAATATGGGGCAGTCGTCGAACGACACGTTCCCGACCGCGATGCACATCGCCGCGGTCCTGGAACTCGAAGAGCACCTGCTCCCACAGGTCGAGGCGCTCTGCGCCGCGATCGAGGCGAAGTCGGCCGAGTGGAGCGATGTCGTCAAGACCGGGCGGACGCATTTGCAGGACGCCGTGCCGCTGACGGTCGGCCAGGAATGGTCGGGCTATGCGCAGCAGATCCGCGATGCACTGTCGCGGATCCGCGCGTCGGAGGCGGGGCTGCTCGAGCTGGCCGCGGGCGGCACCGCCGTCGGTACGGGGCTCAACGCGCCGCCGAATTTCAGCCGTGAGATTGCGGCCAAAATAGCGGAGCTGACCGGCCATCCCTTTGTAACGGCGCCGAATAAGTTCGCGGCGCAGGGCTCGCTCGACGCCATGGTCGCGGCGATGGCGGGGCTTCGCGGTTTGGCGGTCGCGCTGATGAAGATCGCCAATGATATGCGCTGGCTTGCCTCCGGCCCGCGCTGCGGCTTCGGCGAACTGGTGTTGCCCGAGAACGAACCCGGTTCGTCGATTATGCCCGGCAAGGTCAACCCGACCCAATGCGAAGCGATGGTGATGGTCTGTATTCAGGTGATCGGCGAAGACAATGCGGTCGCCTTCGCCGGCAGCCAGGGCAATTTCGAGCTCAACGCGATGCGCCCCGTCATCATCAACAATTTTCTGCACTCCGCCCGCGTGCTTGGCGACGCCAGCGAGAAGTTCCGCTGCTTCTCGGTGGAAGGGACACGGTTGAACCGCCCGCACATCGAGGAAATGCTCGGTCGTTCTCTCATGCTGGTCACCGCGCTTAGCCCGGTGATCGGCTACGACAAGGCATCAGCGATTGCCCACAAGGCCAATGACGAAAACCTGACCCTGAAGGAAGCGGCGCTGGCGTCGGGCTATATCGACGAGGCGCGGTTCGATGAGATCGTCGATCCGAAAAAAATGGTGGGTCATGGCGCTGGCGGAGGCTGAAGACCCGGCTCGCCAAGGCTCCGGCTACATCTAGCGACCCCTGTCACCTCGCCTTGCCGCCGGGACCGGAGTGGCGATGGTCGGTTTTCCGGCGTGACGATGAGTCAAACCCCAACCAAGGGAATTGATTGATCGCGACGGTTGCGCCGTCCTGTTCGGAGGCATCGCGACCCTACTTCAGGACCAGACGACCGCTTGTGCGGTTGGCACGAAGATGCCGCCGGGGCGCGGCTCCATCTTGATGTGGCGGCCATGCAGGGCGATCAACGTCCCGCGATGGCCGATCGACACAATCGTCGTGCCGGGCAACTCGCGGTTTAGTGTGCGGTAGATTTCCGCTTGCATGTCCTCGTCGAGTGCCGATGTCGCCTCGTCGAGAAACAGCCAATCCGGCCGATCGAGCAACGCCCGGGCAATCGCCAGACGCTGCTGCTCGCCCCCTGAAAGACGCAAGGCCCAAATGTCCTCGCCGTCGATTTCTTCGGCGAGCGGTGCAAGTAGCGCCAATGCCAGGGCCTCGCGCACATGCTCGTCGCCATAGGCGTCGGCCACCGAGGGGTAGGTCGCCGCCGTCTTCAGACTACCTGACGGCACGTAAGGCCGTTGCGGCAACAGCATGACCCGGGCATGGGCGGGTCTGTCGATCACGCCGCTGCCATAGGGCCAGATGCCAGCGATCGCGCGAAATAGCGTGGACTTGCCCGAACCGGACGGACCGGAGACCAACGTCGCCGTGCCGGCCTCGAAAATCAGTTCGTCGACTTGAACGATTTCGCGCCCGTCCGGCAGGGACAAACTCAGGTCCCGCAACCGCAGATCAGGCCCCGAATGGCTATGATGCTCGATGCGGGGTGGTTTCGCGCCGAGGGCGCGCACGTCCTCGAACGCCGCGCGGAATGTCGAGAGTTGCTCGACCGCCGCCTTGTAGGAGGCCAGCGACTGATACCGTGTGATGAAGAAGGACAGCGCCGATTCGACCCGGCCGAAGGCGCTGCCCGTCTGGGTCATCTGCCCGAGGGTGATCTTCCCAAGGAAGAAATACGGCGCGACGATGATGTAGGGGATCACGACATTGACCTGAAGGTAGGCCGTGGTGAACGTCAGCAGCTTCAGGGTGCGGCTGACAATGTCATAGAAATTCGCCACGATAGCCCCGAACCGGCCGCCCAATATTGTTCGTTCCGCGGGCTCGCCGCGGAGCAGAGCCACCTGTTCGCTGTATTCGCGCACCCGCGCTAGCGCGAAGCGGAAATCGGCTTCGAAGCGTTCCTGCCGAATATCGAGCCGCACCAGCGGCCGGCCGATCAAATGGGTCAGCCAAGTGCCGGCGACCGAAAACCCGAGCGCAATCCAGAACGGCAGGCCGGGGACGGTGATATCGGTCCCCGGAACCGTAAAATCGGCCGGGATCGTCCACAGGATGATCGAAAACGAGACCAGCGATGAAACCGTCGACAGCATGCTGATCGAGTAAGCATAGGTCGAGTTGAGAAAGTTGCGGACATCCTCGGCGATACGCTGGTCCGGATTGTCGGCGGCCCGGCCGACGAGCACCGTTCGATACAGATTGCCTTGGTCGAGCCATAGCCCGTAATAGCGTTCCGTCATCCAGCGCCGCCAGCCGATCTTGAGCACGGACTCGGCGTAAAACTCGATCAGGTGGCTGACGACGCCAATCGCCGCCCACACGCAAAAAATTTCGAAAAGTAGTGACCAGAACGCGGCGCTGTCTTTGTTTTGGATGGCGTTGAACCAGTCGCGATTGAAGAAGCTCAATCGAACATTGATGGCGACTTGAAACTGATTGAGCACCACCAGCAGGACCGTTAAGGCGGCCGCGAAGTGTCGCTCGGTCACTTGGTGCCGACCGAAGCCGACGATCGCCACGTCGCGCCGGTCTCCAGCCGCGAAATAGGGGTCCGCGAGGCCGGTGATTTGGCCGATCACCCGGACAAAGGAGAGCAGATAAACGAGCAGCGCAAAAATCGCGAGGGTAATGGGTAAACTCGCCGGTGGTGCCGCATCAGTCAGGGCCGTCGGCCACCAGCCGACGCGCGCGATTACATAGGCGAGGCTGGTCAAGATATATTCCACCGCGAAAATTGCTGAGAAAACGCGAAGGAAATTGGAGATCGATGACGCGCGCAGGGTGACGATCGCCAGCGCCAACCCGGCGAGGCCGATACTCAGTAGCGGCACGTCGAAGCGGACACCGAGAAATCCGACACTCCCTTGCGCAACCCCGGTGACTAAGGCGATCGCGGCGGCGGTGGCGACGACGATAGTCAGTTTTTTCACTTCCGATTGCTCTCGTCGTTAAAAGGCGGTGCGCCAGAGGGGATGCTGGCCCGCGTCACTGACGACATGTCGCACACTCCCGCATACGCCCGAATGATATCAGAAGCATGGGCGTCATACCGGCCGAAGGAATGGACCACTTAGCGTAATCGCCGAGGCCGTCCCGCGCTTCAAGCGCTGAAGTACCCCAGGCGGACCGCGTTGAAGTCAGTCTTTGCCCGGCGGCATTGCGCCCTTCGCGAAAGTCATGGCATAGTTGCTAGCATTATTGAGCCACCCGCCGTTCTCGTCGAGATTCTGGTATAAATATTTGGCTTCATTCGACGAATAACTGCAGCAGCATCCCTTGGATCTGACCGAAAGCTTGGCTAAAGTGGAGCTATCGCATCAAATTTCTTAGCTATATTTTCTCTTTTTTTTCTTCATTGGTCACTATCTTTTACTGAAAACAACCAGACTTCAGCGGCGGTCAGTTCGCGTTGCGCTTCACTGCGCACACCCTATGATGGCGACATAATACGAAGGAAGCTCGGGACGAGTCATGAAAGAAAACAGCATCCGGCGGGCGGTGCGCGAAGGACGGGCGGCGCTGGGCACCGGGCTCAAGGAGTTCGCCTCGCGCGGCGTTCCCTGGATCATCGAGGCGGCCGGCTTCGATTACTGCGCGATCGACCATGAACACGGGGCGTTCAATATGGAAACGATCGCCAATCTGGCGAGCTGGTTCCAGGCCACGAATGTCTCCGCCATCGTTCGGATCCACAAGTCGTTCGCGCATCTAATTCCCGGCATCCTGGATCAGGGCATCATGGGCATCCAGGTATCCGAGGTGGAAACCGCCGAGGAGGCGCGCGCCATCGTCCGCCTGGCGAAATATCCGCCGATCGGGAACCGGGGCATCTCCGGCCAGGGGCCGCACACCGGATACAAGAGCCACGGCGCCCGCCACGCCACCGAATACGCGCCATGGGCCAACGAGAACATCATCATATTCCCGTCGATCGAGTCGCTCGAGGGCCTGGAGAATGTCGAGGAGATCGCGGCGGTCGAAGGGATCGACATGATCGCCTACGGGCATTCGGATCTGAGCGCGCAGCTTGGCGTCCACCTCGACCTCGAGCACCCGAAATTCAAAGCGGCGGTGCGGCGGATCGCGGCGGCGTGCAATACCCACGGCAAGCTCGCGCGCGGATCGGCGGAGACCGAGGCGCAGATCGAGGAATATTGGCAGCTCGGCTGCAAGGTGCTGAACCTGCCGGGAAACGATGTGAGCACGTATCTCGAGGGGATGAAGGCGCGCGCCGCCCGTGCCCATGCGCGATTGAAGTCGATCGGGGTGCCGATGCCATGAAGGGACGGCGCGAAAGACCTCATCATATCGAGTTCATCTGCTGGTGCGAGTATCCCGTCCACGGGCAGTGGGTTGGACGAAGCGTGGAGTGAAACGATGCCGAAGCTGATCCCCGTTGCCGACGCCTTGAGCCAGCCCTTCTGGGACGCCGTCAACGAAAGACGGCTCGTCCTGCAGCACTGCGCCGCCTGCGACAGACTGCAATACCCGCCGCAGCAGGCATGCCAGGTCTGCAACTCGGCCGCCGGTCTGGCGTGGAAAGAGGTCGAGGGCAGAGGCCATATCGCGGCCCATATCGTGATCGAGGATGGCCGCCTCAATCGGCGTATGCCCGATCAGCCCTACAACCTGGCCATGGTGACGCTCGACGCCGACCCGCGGGTCAATTTCTATTCCAATCTCCCCGGCACCCCGCCCTACAAGGTGCCGGTGGGCGCCGCCGTCGAGGTGACGTTCGAGGAGGTCGCCCCGGATCAGCTGATCCATGAGTGGCGGGTCGTCGCCTAGCTGTTTAGTCCCGGAGTGTAATGGTGCATCCTTGAGCCGTCACGAGGAGGATGCACTTTGGCAACAGGTCTTCACGGCGCAGCCCGCACGACGCCGCCTGTTCGATGGACGAAGCCGGCGTGACACCCGAACAGCAGCCGGGACTTAACGACCCGGCCACCCGTTCGATTTTGTTCCTTGCGGATTAGTCCCCTGCGGCGACTATCACTTCTAAATCCGCGGTCATGACCTTGCCCTTCGTTTCCGGCCCCAGGAAAACCGCGATGATATAGATGATTGTCGTACCGATCGTGGCGTACAGCATCGGCTTGGCAAAGCCCATGCCTTGGTTCACCGCGAAGTAGGTCAATATCGGTGCGACTGCCGCACCCCAAACCGCACCTTGGTGGTAGACGAAGCCGGACGCGGTGGCTCGCACCTCAGTCGGAAACCGTTCCGCCAACCAGCCGGGGTTCAGGGCGTCCTTGCCGCTGAAGAAGCAGATGAACAGCAGGAAACACCAGAAGAACATGGTGCGGTCGACCTGCGCGAGATACAGCGGAATAAGACACAAGGCGACGGTCATGGGGATCATCAGTGCCCACCGCCGGCCCACGCGTTCCGATAGGGCGCCCCAGAAGGCGCAGGCGAGGAACGTGCAAATGTTGGCCCAGAAAACCGGCTTCGCCACCTCGGCTGGCGTCCAGCCCAACTCTTTCTGCAGATAGGTACCGAGCATGGCCCAGACTGCGTAGTAGACGCAAAAGTTCATGGCCATCCACAGACAGCCCGTCAACGTGTTGTACAGATATTGGCGCTTGAAGATGGCGAACAGCGGCAGCGTCACCTGGCGCTGGGTGGCGTTCTGGATCTGCTTGTTTTCCGTCCAGACCTCCGGCTCCTTCACGTAAATCCGGATCCAGACGCAAGCCAAGGCCGGCAACACGCCCAGGATCAGCATGCCGCGCCAACCATAGCCCTTATGCCAAGCTTCGAACGGAGCGTACAGGAAGCCGTACGCCAGCGCGGACAAGGCAAAGCCCAGCCCCCACGATCCTTGCAACACCCCGGACATCAGGCCCCGTGAGCGGGCCGGCCAGGATTCCATCGCCAGCGCCGCGCCGGCTGGCCACTCCGCGCCCATCCCTATGCCCAGCAGCGCGCGGGTCACGAATAGGAAGGTGAAGGTCGGCGAGAATCCGGCAAGTAAATTGCACACCGAATACCAGAGGATCGAAATCATCAGCGGTGCCCGGCGTCCCAGACGATCAGCCAACCAACCGGAGGCTGTCGCACCACCGAGCCGCATGACCAGAGTGACCGAGAAGACCGCGGTTACTTGGATGATCGGAACGCCAAACTCCTGCGCGATCGGCGCCATAATGAGCAGGAAAACGGTGAAGTCGAACGCATCGAGCGTCCATCCCATCCACGCGGCGAAATAGGCGTACCACTGGTCTTTGGTGGGTTCTCTCCACCACGGCACGTTGGCTGCACCCGAAGCGTGTACCGACATGTCCTACTCCCCCTATTTTATGCGTTAGTTTTATGCGCCAGTTTATTGGATATGATCTTGCCTCCCGCCGGGGCCGTTCAGCAAAGAATTTCCGCAAGCGACCGCCTCGGGTCGCGAGCCGTTCTCCGGGCCGGGCCAACGGGATGAATTGCACCACTGGTTCGTCCCTGCCATACCGTCATTCCGAGGCATAGACGAAAGGTGGAGCCATGGCCGCATCAGCCGGGTATCAGTGGCGGCGAGACAAGGACGGGCTCGGCGTGTGGGAGCACCGCGGCAAGGTCGCGGTGGCGGGTTTCGGGCATTCGCCGGTCGACCGCCGCTGGGACGAAGTCTCGATGGACAAGACGCTCGGCGCCTACTCCATCCTCGCCTGCCAAAAGGCGATGGACGAGGCCGGCGTCACGGCGGACCAGATCGACGGCGTCATCTGCTGCGACAGCCATATCGCCGGTGGCAGCGGCGGCACCGCGTCGCAATGGGCGCCGCGGCCCTACTTCGCCCCGCCCTATGATTCGGAGTGGGGGCTTACGCTGATCAACGCGAAGTGGCTCGTCGAGAATATGGGCCTGCGCAACGTCAAATTCGCGCCGACCGGGGTGCCGACCATCAGCGAAATGGTGGGCATGGCGGCGCAGGCGGTGGGTGACGGCCAGTGCAGCACCTGTCTCGTTATCTACCCGACGGGCAATCTCGAAGGCCGCTATCGTCGCGGTGGCGAAAACGCCGACGACTACGCCCGCGGTGCCCGCCAATGGGTGGCGCCGTGGGGCAATCACGGCGGCAACGATTTCATCAACATGTTCCCGCACGAGCAATACTGCCGGAAATACGGCGGCAAGCACGACGACCTCGCCCCGTTTGTCATCAACCAGCACCGCAACGGGCTGCTCACGCCGTGGGGGTACAATGCCAGCCACAATTTGCCGCAGCTCACGATCGAGGATTACGTCAACTCGCGCTACATCCTGAACCCGCTGCGGCTGTACGACTGCGACCGGCCGGTCAACGCCTCGACCGCGTATCTCTTCACCACCGCCGAGCGCGCCCGCGACATGAAGCAGCCGCCGGTCTACGTCCTCAATCACTCGCAGCACAATTTCCGGAAGCGCAGCACCCAGGAAGATCTGGACGAGATCGAGGACTGGACCGACCGCGCCGCCCGGCGAATGTACGAGGGCGCCGGGCTTGGGCCCAACGACGTCGATGTCTTCAATCCTTACGACGGCTATGCCCCGATGGCGCAATTCTTCCTCGAGGGCTTCCAGTGGCATGGCGTCAAACGCGGCGACGCCTTCGCGTTCTACGCCGGCGATATCAGCGTCGAGGGACCGCACCCGTTCTGCTCGAGCGGCGGCAATCTGGGCACCGGCCGCCTCCGCACCGCCATGTACACCGACAGCATCGAGCAGCTCCGCGGCACCGCCGGCCCCCGCCAGGTCAAGGTCCGGGCCGAGACCGCGCTGGCGGCCTTTACCACGCCAAGCAGCGGCGGCTGGATCATGTTCGGCAAATCCCCGAACTGACGGACGGTGACATTGAGAATCACAGGCTGCCAACGTCCCAGTTTGAATCTGGAACGGAGAGACGCGCGAAGTAATCCCACGCCGCGTATATAGCGGGTCGTGGCAACCTACTGGAGGCCATCTGATGAAATGGGAGAGTGCGTACCAGCTCAGAGACGATCTTACCCCTTTCGGGGCCGAGGGGATCGGGGTATTCGCGCTAGGGCTCCGCTTCGGCCTTGACGATCTCCAGACCGTTGCCGCTGAGTCCATCACCGATGGGCCCGACGATAAGAAGATCGATATCCTTTACATAGACAGAGCTCAAAGATCTGCTTTCATTATGCAATGTTACGGAGCTCAATCAAAATTTGATCAACAGGCTCCGGGGAATAAAGCGACTGATCTGCATACTGCTGCTGCGTATGCCTTCAGCGTTGGTTTGAATAATGTGCCCGCCCCAATTAGGGCGCAGGTGACGGACCTTCGATCGGCAATTAATGATGGGTCCGTTGATGCGGTATATTTTTGGTATGTCCACAACCAGACTGAAAGCAAGAATATCGGACAGGAACTTAAACAGATTGAGGTAAGTGCCCTTGCGAATGTACGAGCTGCGTTCCCAGATGCGAAGTGCACGATTTTCGCCCAAGAGGTAGGGCGTGATACCCTAGAGGAATGGTTTGAGCGCAGCAACAGTCAAATACTGGTCGATGATAAGATAACTTTTATATCTCAACCGCACTATGAACTTACTGGCAGCGGGTGGAACTGCCTCGTCACGAGTGTTACTGGAAAGGAAATATTTCGGCTATTCGAGAAATATGGAAAAGATTTATTTTCGATGAATGTAAGAGATTATCTTGGAATAGTAAACAAAGATTCGAATGTCAACAATAATATAAGACTTACAGCAGAAAGTGAGCCAGAACAATTCTGGCCCTTTAATAATGGCTTGAATATCATAACCCACGACTATGAGTTAGCCAATAAGTTGACTGTCACTGGTTTGGCCATAGTGAATGGCGCCCAGACTACAGGTGCCATAGGCAATCTTCAGACTGAACCAAATGAGTCTCTCAGGGTTGCTGTGAGATTTTACAAGGCATCTGATCAGGAGTTTATCGAAAAAATCATTCGATTTACCAACAGCCAAAACGCTATTGAAGCGGCTGACTTCCGCAGCACAGATTCTATTCAAAGACGTTTACGACAGGAGTTCGGTCAGGTCCCGGGGGCTGATTACAACGGCGGCCGTCGTGGCAGTGGCGGAGATAAAATCCAAAGAAAACCGGACTTGCTTCCGAATTACACCGTCGGGCAAGCACTCTCAGCCTTTCACGGAGACCCCGTGATTGCCTACAATGAAAAGGCACGTATTTAGAGTGACAATGAAGCGTATAGTAAGGTCTTCAAGGATGAAACTTCCGCGGCTCATATCGTATTTGTGTTCTCTTTGCTGCGCGCGATCGAACAACGGAAACAGGAGCTCGTGACCAGAAGCAAGACCGGAGGCCAGCTAACGCAGCAGGAAATGAAAGAAATGGAACTTCATCGAGGTCCTGGCGCACAATTTTTCTTGATGGCTGTAATAGCATCTTGCTTGGAGGTCGCTATGGACGAGCCCATCCCAAATCGATTTAGGCTCACATGGTGCGATAGCAATTTGCAAAATGGCATTGCTCGGTGGCGGCCGGTACTCCAGATCGTCTTATCGTTTGGGGAGACACTAGCGGAATATCTAAAAGAAGGACTCAAGAGTGTAGAAAGAGTCAGAATTGCAGAATCGCAAACGCGCCAGACCTTGGCGGCAATTAGAACTTTTCATGCGGATACATATTCAAGCTTTAAGACAAGCGTCATATTGTCCTGATATTAGGGTGGGAGCTACCGAGGTCGCGGCGATCACTCCCTGCCGCGTGCACCACTATCTGCCGTGAAACACCACGAGGGCGTCTACCGCCTTCACCCCCTGGCCTGCCGGCAGCACCATCAGCGGATTGATGTCAGCTCCGCCAGGTGTCCTTCGAGGTGCATGGCAAGCGGCGATACGCGCACCAGGGTATCGGCGAGCGCCTCGAGGTCCGCCGCCGGGCGGCCGCGAAAGCCTCGGAGCAGCCGGGCGCCTTTGACCTCGGCGATCATCGCCTGGGCTTCCGCGCGGGTGATGGGGCAGCCATGTCAGGGGCTTCACGGTCTACCAGGGAGCGGTGTTGCCCATGCTGGTCCAGGGCTCGGCAGGCGGCAGCGCTTCGCCGTTCTGCAGCAGTTCGATGGAGATGCCGTCCGGCGTGCGGACGAAGGCCATGCGGCCGTCACGCGGCGGGCGGTTGATCGTCACGCCGTGGGCGATAAGGGCGTTGCAGGTGTCGTAGATGTTGTCCACGGCGTAGGCGAGATGCCCGAAATTGCGGCCGCCGGTGTAGGGCTCGGGATCCCAGTTGTAGGTGAGCTCCACGGCAGCCGCCTCGTCTCCGGGGGCGGCGAGGAACACGTTGGTGTAGCGGCCTTTCTCGTCCGGACGGCGGCGGAATTCGCGCAGGCCGAGCACCTCGAAGAAGGCGATGGTGTCCTCCAGCGAACTGACGCGGATCATCGTGTGCAAATATTTGGTCATGGGGTGTCCTCCGGTGAGCGTGTTCGTGGCGGCGCGGCAGAAGGTCGATAGCTAGGCTATGAGGATGAGCAGGGTAACACTAGCCCGGATATCTCACCGGGTTAGGTGCATCGGGGCTCTGAACGAGGGATAATTGCTTCTGCGACAAAGTCTTATCCGGTTGCAGAGGAGATCCCCGATGCCGACAGAGTGTAGCCCGACGACGATGCTTTTTACACCGGTGGAAGGGCGTCGGGTGGCGGCCGATTTTGCTGGCGGGGCGATCACCTCGGATGCCGGCGCGCTGCTGTTGGGCGCGAGCGACCGGGCGATCAGGCTGGTGGATCGGTTTGCGTCCTGCTTTGCCGATGCCCGCGCGCCGGGGCTGATCGAGCATGAAGTGGCGACGCTGGTCGGGCAGCGGGTGTTCGGGATCGCTCTGGGCTACGAGGACGTGATCGACCACGACCACCTGCGCCACGACCCGGTGATGGCGGTGCTCGCCGGCAAGCTGACGGCGCGGCGCTCGGACTGCGCGCCGCTGGCGGGAAAGAGCACGCTGAACCGGCTGGAACTGAGCCGGCCGCGGCCGACGCGCTATCACAAGATCGCCCATGACCCGGCGGCGATCGAGCGGCTGTTGGTGGATATCTTCGTGGAAGCGCACCGGACGGCGCCCAAGCAGATCATTCTCGATCTCGACGCTACCGACGACCCGGTCCATGGGTACCAGGAGGGAAGGTTCTTCCACGGCTATTACGATTGCTACTGCTACCTGCCGCTTTACATTTTCTGCGGCCGCCACCTGTTGGCGGCCAAGCTGCGCCGTTCCGACATCGACGGCGCGGCCGGGTCGGTCGATGAAGTGGCGCGGATCGTTGCCCAAGTGCGGGCACGCTGGCCGCGCGTGCGCATCCTGTTGAGGGCGGATTCCGGCTTCTGCCGTGAGGCGCTGATGGCGTGGTGCGAAGCGAACAGGGTCGATTACCTGTTCGGCCTGGCCCGCAATGCGCGCCTAGAGGCCGAGATCGCCGGCGAACTGGCGGAGGCGGCCGCGGAAAGCCGGACCACCGGCCGGCCGGCGCGCCGCTTCCGCGATTTCATGTGGACCACGCTCGACAGCTGGAGCCGCCGGCGCCGGGTCATCGGCAAGGCGGAATGCACAAGGGGCGAACCCAACCCGCGCTTCATCGTCACCAGCCTCAAGCCGAAAGCGGCCGAGGCGCGCTATCTCTACGAGAGGGTCTATTGCGCTCGGGGCGAGATGGAGAACCGCATCAAGGAGTGCCAACTCGATCTCTTCGCCGACAGGACCTCCAGCCACACCATGCGCGCCAACCAGCTGCGCCTATGGTTCGCCTCGATGGCCTATGTCCTGATCTGCGCCTTGCGCCGCATCGGCCTGGCCCACACCCAATTCGCCGCCGCCACCTGCGGCACCATCCGTCTGGCGCTGTTCAAGATCGGCGCCCTGGTGCGGATCAGCGTCCGGCGTATTCACCTCGCCATGGCATCGGGCTGCCCGTGGCAAAACGAGTTCCGATTGGCCCACCTACGGCTCGCCGCCGTCGACTGACGAACCAGAAAACGCGGGCCCCATAACCCCCGCATCGTCGCACAGCGCGCGACCGCTCAACCGCGCCTCGACGGGCGCAAAATATCAGCTCGCGGCCACCAAACCCGACAACCAAACCCGCTACGCCCAAAAATCCAACATCAGCAGCCGCCCGGTGAGAGATCCGGGCTAGGGATTATCCAAATTCAGCCACAGCCGCAGGGTCCGAAGCGTCAGGTTCTCGCCACTACGTACCGCGAAGCACGACGAGGGCGTCTGCCGCTTTCACCCCCCGACCTGACGGCAGCACCATCAGCGGATTGATGTCCAACTCCGTCAAATGTCCTTCAAGGTGCACGGCGAGGTGCGATACGCGCACCAGGGTATCCGCGAGCGCCTCGATATCCGCCGCACGCCGTCCGCGAAAGCCCTGGAGTAGCCGGGCGCCTTTGACCTCGGCGATCATCACGTGAGCTTCCGCGCGGGTGATCGGGCAGCGGCGCAGGGCCACGTCGTTGTAGACCTCGACCATCACGCCGCCGCTGCCGAACCAGAACACGTGGGTGGCCTCGTCAAGCTGGGCTATGGCGGTGATTTGGAACTCAGCTCGCGCGATCGACTTATCGCCTTCGACTGCCGGGTTTGCTTACCCCGGCAAGCGGTCGAAATAGGCGGCGAGGTCGACGGTGTCCGCGCCCGGTATGCGCTTGCGGACGAAATCGCCGCGGCGGTCGTAGGGCGCCGTCGCGTCGGTGCCGATGCGACCCCAGTGGTCGCGGTGCGGGTCGCGGTAAAAGGTCGGCGTGTCGGGGATGATGATCGTGTCGCGGTCGGGGCGCGAGCGTGTCAGGACCGCCCACATCACGTCGTTCATGTCGTAGATGTCGACATCCTCGTCGACGACGGTCACGGCCTTGGCCCAGGTCGGCTCGACGCCCAGCACCGCCATCAGCACCTGGCGCGCATGCCCCTCGTATTGCTGCCGGATCTTGACCACGGTGTGCAGCACAAAGGGCTGGCAGGTGACGTCGACGATACCCGGCAAGACGGCGCTGATGCGCTGGTAGATGTTGGCGGCGACCGAAAGTTCGAGTGACAGCACCTCTTCCGACGAGCCGCACAGGATGCTGTGGAACACCGCGCCGGGCCGCCGCGTGACGCCGAGAACCTCGAACACCGCCTGCGGGCCGACCGGCACGTAATAGCCCATGAATTCGCCAAAAGGTCCTTCGGGGCGCCGCTCGTTTGGCAAAAACCGCCCTTCGATGACGATCTCGGTCGTCGCCGGCACCATCAGGTCGATATGCCGGCACGGGCGCATCTCGATCGGCGCGCCGGCGAGCTTGGCGGCGACTTCGAGCTCGTCGACATCGTACGGCACGGGAGCGGCCGCGGCGAGAAAGGCGGTCGGCGGCGGGCCGATCAGCATCGCCGCCTCGAGTGGGCGGCCCATTTGTTCCGCCTTCTCGTGATAGAGCGTCAAGTGATGGCGCGGGGCGAGACGGCAGCGCAATTCCTCGTCGCTGATATACATCGAGCGGTGGAACGAGAGATTGGGCACGCCGGTCTCAGGCTCCTTGGCGACAAACATCGCGGAGGTGAAATAGGGCGCGCCGTCGCGCTCGCTGTAGGTCAAGAGCGGCAGGTCGCTGAGCCGGCATTCGATGAGGTCGGACGCTGCCGGTACCTCTCGCTTCAGCGGTCCGGCGACCGCGCCGCCAAGACCTGTCAGGTTGGTCCATTGCCGGCAGAAATCGTCCGGCGCGATGCCGATGATGTCAGCCAGACGCTCGCGCGAGCCATAAAGGTTGGTCAGCACCGGCAGCGTGGTACCGGCGACGCGGTGAAACAGGATCGGCTTGTTCCAGCGCCGCATCGCCGCCTGGGTCACGGCCGCCAGCTCGTGCTTCGGGTCGACCTCGCGATGAACGTCGAGGATCTCGCCGCGCTCGCGCAAGGTTTGCATGTAGTGGCGCATCGCCGCCCCTCTTGTTGCCACCGACAATTAGGCGGTCAAGCTCTCCGCCGCGTGCAGTCTATGTGCCGCGAAGCACGACGAGGGCGTCGACCGCCTTCACGCCCTGGCCTGACGGCAGCACCATGAGCGGGTTGATGTCTAGCTCCGCCAAGTGGCCCTCAAGGTGCATGGCGAGGTGCGACACGCGCACCAGGGTATCCGCGAGTGCCTCGATGTCCGCCGCCGGCCGTCCGCGAAAGCCCTGGAGCAGCCGGGCGCCTTTGACCTCGGCGATCATCGCCTGGGCTTCCGAGCGGGTGATGGGGCAGCGACGCAGGGCGACATCATTGTAGACCTCGACCATCACCCCGCCGCTGCCGAACAGCAGGACCGGGCCCAGTTGCGGGTCGCATGACACGCCGACGATAACCTCGACACCGTCTCGGACCATCTCCTGGACCGACACGCCGGTGATCCGGGCCTGTGGCGCATGGGTCTTGGCGCTGGTCAGGAGCTCGGCGTAGGCGGTGCGCACCTGCGCCGCATCGCCGAGGTTCAGCCGAACGACCCCGGCCTCCGTCTTGTGCAGGATGTCCGGCGAGTCGACCTTGAGGGCCACCGGAAACCCGAGCTGCTCCGCGGCCGCGCCGGCTTCCTCCGCGGAATCTGCCAGCTGCTCGCGCGCACTCCCCACGCCCCAGGCGGCCAAGAGCTGCTTGCTTTCGGACTCCGAGAGCGTCGGACGCCCCAGGCCGAGCGCCCGGGCGATGGCCTCATCCTGCGGCGCCGCGGGCGGCAGGGCCGTGGCAAAGCCGTCGGCCAGGCGACGCTCGCGCCAGGTGTGATAGGCGAGGCGGCTCTGCAGGCCTCGGGCGAGTTTGTCCGGCGTGTAGAAGATCGGTATCCGGGCGTTCTTGAGCTGCGGCAGGCCGCTCTTGGCGTCCCGGCTTCCGGTCCACAAAAACACCACGCCCTTGTCGGTCCGGTCGCGCTGGCTGATGACCTGCTGGGCCTGGGCATCCGCCCCGGCACTCGCCACGACGAGCGTCCCCATCCGGGGATCGTTGATCATATTTTCCATGATCGCCGGGAAGGACTCGCTGTTGGCAAAGCCGGTCACGTCGGCGGGGTTCGCCGCCCAGCCGAAGCCTTTCAGGATGCCATTGATGCCGTCACGCGCCGCGTCGCCCAGCATCGGCAGATCGAGACCGGCCTGACCGCACATGTCGGCGGTGAGCGAGCTGATGCCGCCCGAGTGGGATACCACCGCGAGGCCGGGCACGGCGGGCTTGCGGGTGTGGGCCAGGAGGTGCGCGACCTCGATGAGTTCGTCGTAATCCTGGACCCGGATCACCCCGTATTGGGCAAAGATCGCATCGTAGCGGGCATCCATGCCCGTCAGCGCCGCGGTATGCGAGCTTGCCGCCCGCGCGCCGAGTTCCGAACGCCCGATCTTGATGAGGACGATCGGCTTGCCGCGCTCCGCCGCGAGCTTGGCCACTTCGAGAAATTTGTCGGCCCGCTTGAAGCCTTCGACAAAGCCGGCAATGACCCGCGTATCCGGGTCATCCAGCAGGTAGCGGGCGAAATCGGTGAAGTCGAGGTCCGCCTCGTTCCCGGTCGAAATGATGTAGCTGAAACCGATGCCGTTCTCGACCGCCCGCACCAGAAACGGCCCGAACGCCGTCGCGCCGCTTTGGCACACCAGGCCGATCGGCCCGGTCAGACCGGAGGCGCCGCGCGAGGAAGCGGTGGCCCAGATGTCGTCCTTGACATTCGCCAGCCCCAGACAATTGGGGCCGCTGACGCGCATGCCCGAGCCGCGGGCGAATTCACCCAATTCCCCCTGCAAATCACGCCGGTCGTCCAAGCCGCGTTCGGCAAAGCCGGCCGAGATGACGATCGCCGATCCCGCCCCTTTGCGGTGGCTCTCCTGGAGGACGTCGAGCACCTGGTCATAGGGCACCACGACGGCGACCACATCGGGGGCCTCGGGGAGGTCCGTCACGCTCGGGTAGGACTTCTCTCCCATGATTTCGTCATAACGCGGGTTCACGGCATAAACCCGCACCCGGTCCTTGGCCTTGAGCGCCGCCGCCAGAAACCGCCCGCCATACTGCATCCGCGGCGTGGCGCCGACGATCGCGATGGAGCGCGGGTTGAGCATTTTGTGGATCGACGCCATCTGCGGCTCTGTCCAGAACTCCATGACACCCCCTGAAAAGAATGTAGTCCGCCATCGCCTCGGCTAACTTGGTCGGCAAGTCCTCACTCTACGAACGAGGCTGGCACTGGCCAATATTCCCGCATCATATGACAGCGCCGGAAAGCAGGCGCCGACCGAATGTCGCAAAAATGGGCATGAAGGGCGGTTCTCGCGCCAAGGCTGAACGACGGCTCTGTGATAAAAAAGCAGACCGCGCCCGGACACGAGGGATGGGCCACGCACTCAGGAAGCGGTCATCGCGCTTGCTGATCTACAGCGCGCCTGAAATTCCGCTACGCTCTTTTGCACCGTTTCCTCGGAGCCTGACTGGAAATGCGTTTGGCTGAGTGGCCCGGGTGTTTTTCACGTGTCATTCCGGGGCATCGCGCGGCGATGAACCCGGAACCCAGGAACACGGACCGCCGAAAAGCGCGTTCTGACGCCGCCACCACATTGGATAAGGCCGTGTTCATGGGTTCCGGGTTCGGCCCTACGGGCCGCCCCGGAATGACAGAGGTAATTTCGAGTCAGACTTTCAGGAGGGGGCGGTCACCCGGAGGCTGAAGCGGGACGAATGTCCGCTGTTTCGTGGCGGTAAAGCCAACGCCGAGGCTGAGTTGTGATAAATCCTCATCAACCCTGAACCACACGCTTCCGGAAACGTTGGCTGGCGACGATTTCGTAATGGGTGCCGGTTGCTCGGCCCGCCGCATGAAACGGGACGCCGCGAGAATTCAACTTGGCCCACCGCTCAGGATCGTCGCGGCGCATGCTGCTGCTGCTATGGCACCGCAAGCCCGGAACCAACACGCGGTTGGAGGAAGCGAAAAACAAGTGCAACGCAGAACCTTAGTCATCGCGAGCGTTTCGCTGGCGATGTTCGCTTCAGTCCCAAAACCGCTGCGCGCCACTGCAACCGCGGCGCCGCAACAACCCGTCGCGTTTGATCCCGGCTTGCCGCGCAAACTAGCGCAAGAGCTGGCGCAGAAGGCGTTCCAGGCGCCCGATAGCAAACTGCCCGAGCCGCTCGCACATCTGACCTACGATCAGTACCGGGATTTCCGGTTTGACCCGCAACGCGCTTTGTGGCGGGGCCAGGGGCTGCTGTTCACCTTGCAACTGTTCCATCGCGGCTTTCTTTACACGAACCGGGTCGATTCGTTCGAGGTCGCGGACGGCGTCGCGCAGCCGATCCGCTATAGCCCGGACCTCTTTACCTTCGGCGCCAATCCCCGCCCACCGGACGACGATATCGGGTTCGCCGGCTTTCGCATCCATACGCCGCTCAACCGGGCCGATTATTACGACGAGGTCGCCGCCTTTCTCGGCGCCAGTTATTTTCGTGCGGTCGGCAAGGGCCAGGGCTACGGCTTGTCGGCGCGCGGCCTCGCCATCAACACCGCCGATCCGTCGGGCGAGGAATTCCCCGTCTTCAAGACCTTCTGGATCGAGCGGCCGCGTCCGGGGGTCAATTCGATCGTCGTCAACGCGCTATTGGACAGCAAGAGCATCTCGGGCGCAGTGCGCTGCACCATTCGGCCCGGCGACACCACGATTTTCGATGTCGAAGCGGTGTTCTATCCCCGCGCCGACATCGCCGACGCAGGCATCGCGCCGCTGACCAGCATGTTCTATTTCGACGGCAACAATCGCTACGAGGTCGACGACTACCGGCCTGCGGTCCACGATTCGGACGGGCTGTCGATCTGGACGGGCCAGGGCGAGCAAATCTGGCGGCCGCTCAACAATCCACACGATCTGCAGCTCAGCACGTTTTCCGACACCAATCCGCGCGGCTTTGGTCTGATGCAGCGGAAGCGGAGCTTCGCTGCCTACGACGACCTTGAAGCCCATTACGAGCGGCGTCCCAGCCTCTGGGTCGAGCCGATCGGAGATTGGGGAGAAGGCGCGGTCAGGCTGATCGAGATTCCGACCGGGGAGGAGATCCACGACAACATCGTGGCTTTCTGGCGTCCGGCGCAGGCCCTCAAAGCCAAGGGCGAGTACAGCTTCACCTACCGTCTGCACTGGACCGCCGCCGCGCCGCCTGGGGTCGGGATCGCGCAAATCGTTGACACCCGCAGCGGCGTATCCGGAGGAAAAGACAAAAACCGGCTCTTCGTGCTCGAAGCGGTGGGAGACAAGCTGAAGCAGCTTCCCGCCGATGCCAAGCCACAGCTTGAAGCCAGCGCCGACCACGGCAAGCTGCTGAACCCGGTGCTGGAGCCCAATCCCGAAACCGGCGGCTGGCGGATCAGTTTCGAGCTGGCGCCGGGAAGCGAGAAGGTGGTCGAGCTGCGCGCCCGGATCAAGCTGGGCGACGCGCCGCTGACCGAGACCTGGACCTATCGATGGACGCCGTAGTCGCCGACGTCGACAGCGGCCACTGGCCGGCGCTGCCAGACGAGGCGCCGCTCGACATGCCGGTGCAGTCGCTGCGGCATCGTCCAAAGTCGGGGTCCGACGCCGCGCGGCTGCCCTCCGCGCCGCGCGGCGTCGGGCTGCGCCGCTTGCTGGTGATCGGTGGCGCGATGCTGATGACCGCCGCCGCCGCGAACGAAATGTACAAGGTGCTGACCGCCGGTTCGCTGACCATGCTGGCCGTCGTCGTGCTGTTGCTGTTTGTCGCGCTGTTCGCCTGGATCGCGCTGGCGTTTACCAGTGCGATCTGCGGCTTTGCCTGCATGCTGGGCGGCGGCGAACGCCGGCTCGGCGTCTCGCCCGGCGGGCCGTTGCCGGATCTCGATGTCCGCACCGCGCTGCTTATGCCGACCTATAACGAGTCGACCGCACGGGTCATGGCCGGATTGCAGGCCATCTACGACTCGCTCGCCGCGACCGGCAGGCTCGGCTGGTTCGACCTGTTTATCCTAAGCGACACCACGGATCCGGACATTTGGATCGCCGAGGAAGCGGCCTTTCTCGCGCTTCGCGCCCGCACCGGCGGCCACGACCGCATCTTCTATCGCCACCGACGCTTCAACACCGAGCGCAAAGCCGGAAATATCGGCGACTGGGTCCGTCGTTTTGGCGGCGCCTATCCACAGATGCTGGTCCTCGACGCGGACAGCGTCATGTCGGGCGAGGCGATCGTCCGCTTGGCGGCCGCGATGGCGACGCATCCCGATGTCGGATTGATCCAGACCTTGCCGATCATCGTGAACGGCACGTCGCTGTTCGCGCGGATGCAACAATTCGCCGGACGGGTTTACGGACCGCTGATCGCGCACGGCATCGCCTGGTGGCATGGCGCTGAAGGCAATTACTGGGGTCACAACGCGATGATCCGCACGGCCGCATTCGCTGCCCATGCCGGGCTGCCGACATTGCGCGGCCGCAAGCCCTTTGGCGGACACATCCTCAGCCATGACTTTGTCGAGGCGGCCTTGTTGCGGCGCAGTGGTTGGGCCATCCATATGGTCCCGGAGCTGATGGGCAGCTATGAGGAAAGTCCGCCCTCGCTCGTCGATCTCGCGGTGCGCGACCGACGCTGGTGCCAAGGCAATCTGCAGCACGCCGCTGTTCTGCCGGGGCGCGGGCTGCATTGGATCAGCCGATTGCATCTGTTGATGGGGATCGGCTCCTACATCACCGCGCCGCTCTGGCTGATGTTTCTCGCGGCCAGCATTCTCATTTCAGTTCAAGCGCGTTTCATCCGGCCCGATTATTTTCCGGCCGGCCGTTCGCTGTTTCCGGTCTGGCCGGTCATCGACCCGGTGCGCGCCATGTGGGTCTTCGGCGGCACGATGGCACTTCTGCTCGCGCCGAAACTGTTGAGCTACGTCGTGCTGCTGGCGCAATCGGAGGCACGGCGTGGTTGCGGTGGCGGGTTGCGCGCGTTTTTGAGTTTGCTGGTTGAAACCTTGATTGCCGGGCTGATCGCCCCGGTTGCCATGTTGACACAGAGCGGGCATGTCGTGGCCATCCTCTTCGGCCGCGATGCCGGCTGGCAGCCGCAACGGCGTGACGACGGCGGCATGCCTTTCAAGCAAATCGCACAGCTCTACTGGCGTCACACCTGCCTCGGGCTGTTGCTTGGCGGTACGGCTTGGCTGGTCTCTCCGTACCTTGCCCTGTGGATGTCGCCGGTGGTTTTGGGGCTTGCTTTTGCCGCCCCGCTAGCCGCTGTCACGGCGGCGATCGCGCCGGGCCGGATGCTGCGCCGCCTCGGGCTGCTGCGCATCCCCGAAGAGTTGCGGCCACCCGCCGCTCTCGCCCAGGCCGGCTCCCTCTACCGCGAGTTAAAAGACACGGAGGAACTCGGAGAAAGCGCGCTAGTCCGTCTCGCGCGCGACCCAATTCTGACCGAAGCCCATCGTCGGATGTTGCCGCCGCCGCGGCGGAGAGGACAGGACCCGCTCGATGTTCCGTTGCTGATCGCACTCGCCCAGATCGAGGAAGCCGTCACCGCCGTCGCGGCGTGGAATGCGATGACCCGGGAAGACCGAGTGGCTGCGCTGTCGAGCGCTGAGGCATTCGATCCGCTCCTCGCTTTAGCGCTGCGGGGGTAACGCCGCCGGCAACCGGCCGCTCCGGGCCGGTAGGCGACATGACGCGGCATTTGTCTCGACAACGCGGAATGACTGCTGCTCAAGCCCGCCGAGTGTCCGCCAACTCATCGAGTGCCGCTATGACCTGGGCGAAGCGGCCCAGAGCCTGCTGGCCGACGACGGTAAGCCCATACGTGCCACGCTCAACACGGTCAAACCAGCCATAGACGTTACGTTGTAGAATCGGTCCGGCTAGGGCAATGCCCGATATAGCGCGCAATTCTGCGAGCCGCATAGGTCCCGCCGCGAGCACGCGGACGCAGCGCAATGCGTCCTCGCGATAAGCCGTGACGATCGGCGTTCGGTTGCTTCCGCCGATATTGAAATCACCTCGGCGTCGTTGAAACTCACCGAGCAACAACGCCGACTGGCGTCTCGATTGGCGCGGCCGATAGGGAACGGGGTCTTCAATGACCTCCACCACACCACGGCTTCCGATCACCATCAGCCCCAGCCCGACGCGTCGGCACAATTTGCGCACTTGCTTCGCATCTGCCCGCATGCCGCGTGTTCGCGCCGTTGGCCGCGGAACGGCGAGATAGACCCGTGGGCTCAGCGCCAAACGATCGATACCCTGGAGGAGCAACGACAGGGTGAAACGCAGTTTCAACTCCACGATCACCGGCTCCTCGTTGCCGCGTCGAGCGACAAGGTCGCAGCCGCGCACTTCACCGCGAACGACGTAGCCCTGCCCCTCCAGGAATGATTTGACCGGCGGATAAAGCGCGGCCTCCGTGATCGCAATCGACAAGAGCGGAGATTTCTTGGAAACGGTTGCGCTCATCGCGCCGCGAGAACGCCGGATTTTACCGGCGATGCCAAGAGGCTCGTTTCGAACCGCATCGAACGGACACTAACCGAAGGCGACCATCTTCCTGAGCGCTTCATGAGCGTGGGGCGATTCGAGGCAAGAACGTCCAGACGCGGAGAGACCCGCCGGCTGCCGGACGTCCACCATCGGCTCGGCTTAGCCGATCTCCACCGCGACGCAAATCACGGCCCTGCCTCGCAGCAAACTCGCCCTCTTTCGGTCGCGGTGTGCTCGCTATCGGGCTCAGGTCTGCTCGCGCAACTCGTGAAAGCCCACCTTCGGCCAATCTTCCATCGCCCGGCGAAGATCCCAGGCATTGCGCGCGAGAAACACTGGAACCCCATCATGGTCCTCGGCGAACGCGCTGCTGCCATGGCCGGTACGGAAACGGTCGAGTTCGTCGCGCCCGCCGTCGAGCCAGCGGGCCGACTCGTAGGGCACGTCCTCAAATCTTGTGCCAAGGTTGTACTCGGCTTGCAGCCGCGCCTTTAGCACATCGAGTTGCAGGGACCCAACGACGCCGATGATCCAGTCGCCGCCGTTGGACGGCTTGAACACCCGCGTCACGCCCTCGTCAGCCAGCTGCTCGAGAGCATTGCGTAGATGCTTGGCTCGCATCGCATCCTCGACGCGCACTCGGCGCAAAATTTCAGGCGCAAAGCTGGGCAGACCGGTGACGCGGATGTCCTCGCCTTCGGTTAGCGTGTCGCCGACGCGCAGATTGCCGTGATTGGGGATACCGAGAATATCGCCGGGCCACGCCTCCGCGGCCAGCGCGCGGTTTTGCGCCAGAAAAAACACCGGATTCTGCAGCGAGATCAGCCGCCCTGTGCGAACATTCTTCAGCTTCATGCCTCGCTGGAAGCGGCCTGAACACAGCCGAACGAAGGCAACGCGATCGCGGTGCTGCGGATCGATATTCGCCTGCACCTTAAACACGAAACCGGAGACGGCGTCTTCTTCGGGCGCAATGGGGCGCGGCCGATTGTTTCCCGTCGCCGGCTGCGGGCGCGGCGGCGGCGACAGGTCGGCGACCCCGCGCAGCAGCTCGTGCACGCCGAAATTGTTGAGTGCGCTGCCAAAGAAGATCGGCGTCAGATGGCCTTCGCGGAACGACTTCAGCGCGAACGGCGGGCATAATCCGCGCGCCATCTCGACCTCCTCGCGCAGACGGCGGATGGCCGCCTGGGGAAGCAGCTTCTGCAGTTGCGGATCATCGAGCCCGCTGCACGCTATCGGTTCCACGAGTCGCTCGCGCGTGGTGGGATCGAACAGCAGCAGCGTGTCGCCCAAGAGGTCATAGATACCGAGGAAATCACGGCCGCTGCCGATCGGCCAACTCGCTGGCGTCACGTCGAGAGCCAGCGTCTGCTCGATCTCGTCGATCAGGTCGAACGGGTCGCGGCCTTCGCGATCAAGCTTGTTGATGAAGGTGATGATCGGCATGTCGCGCAGCCGGCAGACCTCGAACAATTTGCGCGTCTGGTCCTCGATGCCGCGCGCCGCATCGAGCACCATGACCGCGCTGTCGACCGCGGTCAGCGTGCGGTACGTGTCCTCGCTGAAATCTTGGTGGCCCGGCGTATCGAGCAGGTTGAAGGCAAGCCCGTCATGCTCGAAGCTCATTACCGCCGACGATACGGAGATCCCGCGCTCGCGCTCGATTGCCATCCAGTCGGAGCGGGTGCGCCGCCGCTCGCCCCGCGCGCGCACCTCGCCCGCGAGCTGGATCGCGCCGCCAAACAGCAGCAGCTTCTCGGTCAGCGTCGTTTTGCCGGCATCGGGATGCGAAATGATCGCGAAGGTGCGTCGGCGCGCAATCTCGTTGGCGAGCGTGGTCATGATCTCTAATACGGTTGAACGGCAGCGCGCCGATATGTGAGGTGCTTGGCGGGAAATGCCAAGACCAAACGCGGACCGCGGAACTCGAACTGGGGTGCGGCGGCCGGCCCCAGCGGGCACGTTTTCCGCACTCGACTTATTTCCAGCCTGCTTCAAGGCGCTTGAATCCCGCCTGTTTATTCTCCGGAAATTTACCCGTCGAACGCAAATGAACCGGCCGAAACCTACCCATCTTACCCCAATTTTCGGAGGTCGGTCCACGGCATGAAGACCGGGTTCCTGCCGCCGAGGCTCAGCGCGCGCTTCGTATCGGAAAGCAGCCCCGCCAGCGGTACTCGGTGCCGTCCGAGACATCGCGAGCGGCTATATCTGGTTTTTCGCGCTGGTCGCCCCGATCCAGTTTCTCTCGGTAGGGATCATTCTGATCCGCCGGCCTTGTCGGGAACGCTCATGAAGGTCCTGAGCGAGCGACCTCCCCCCTTGCGGAGAAGCTGGTGCGGCTCTTCCGCATCGCATGGACGGCACCGCATCTTACAATCTGTGTTTCGGAAGGCCGATGAACAGCGATATCGGCCATTTCGGGACTTCCGCCGACCAGTGATGGACCTGCACCGGTAATGGCCTTCGCTCCGATTTCACTCTTGTTGTTCGGCAGAAAATACGAAGCGGCCCCGAAGAGACCGGGTGTTAAAGTCCCGCTTTGGCGGAAGCGGTGATACGAGGATCGCTCGAAGGTTTGGATTATCGTTCCCGGAATGTCCGCGCCAACTGCTCGTGCAGCGGCTTCATCAGATAATCGAGCGGCGTGCGATCTTGCGTGCGGATATAGACCTCGACAGGCATCCCCGGCACCAATTGCAAGTCCCCGGCGGCCTTGACCGCCGCTTCCGATAGCGCCACCCGTACGAGGTAGTATCGCGGTTTCTGCATGAAAGTTGCTGTCGCGAGAGGCTCGCCGGTCAGATCGGGCGATACAAAGGTCACGGTGCCGCCGAGGTCGGGCGTCGTACGGCGATTGCCGGCGTTGACGCGAACCCGTACGGGCGCATGGATTTCGACTTGGTCGATATCCGGCGGCGCGATCTTCGCTTCAACAATCAGCGGGTCGGCGCGCGGCGCGATCTGCATGATCGTCTCACCTTTGGCAATCACGCCGCCGATAGTATGGACCTGAAGCTGATAGACGATCCCGGCCAGTGGTGCGCGGATCGTCGTGCGCTTCAGCTCGTCGGTGGCGGCATTCGCGCGCTCCTGCAACTCGGCGACCCGGGCCTCCGTCTCCCGCAGGTCCTTCAGCACCTCGGTGCGGAAGTCTTGATCGAGCTGAAGCATCTGCAATTCGGTTTCGGCAACCTTGCCGCGCGAGCGCGCGATCTCGGCGATCAATTGTCCGCGCTCCCCCTGCAATCGCGCCTGATCTCGCTGCAACTGTTTCAGGCGCGCGATCGACACCAGGTTCTTGGCGTAGAGCTGTTCGACGCCGTTCAACTCATCGGCGATGTAGTCGATCTCCTTTCCCTTCGACTCCCGCTGCGCCGTCAGACCTCCAATCTCCTCGCCGATCTGAATGATCCGTTCGCGCAGTTGCGCCCGCTGTCCGTCGAGTGCGTCGCGTCGCGAGTTGAACAGCCGGCGTTCACCGGCGAGCGCGGTTGCCAATGCCCCGGTCGAGGCTGCGTCTGCCGAGGCATTGACGGTGCCGAGCGCCAGAAGCCCGTCGCGCTCGGCCAGCAGCCTGGCTTGGCGCGCGAGGTAAAGATCGAGCTGCGACTGGACGACGCCGAGCGTTGCCCGTGTCAGCGTGTCGTCGAGGCGCATCAACACCTGCTCAGCCTCGACCTCACTCCCTTCCTTGACAAGGATGTCGCCGACAATGCCGCCCGTCGGGTGCTGCACTTTCTTGACATCGCTTTCGATGACGATCGTGCCGTTGGCGATGACGGCGCCGGCGATGTCGCTGGTCGCGGCCCAACCGCCAAACCCGCCGACCGCGACCGCAATCGCCGAGTAGCCCACAAGCTGCAACCTGCGAACTGACATTTGTGGTGTGCTTGTTGTCACGGTCATTGGACTTCCTCCGCAGCCGACGCGACAATCTTCAGACGCGCCGCCGCCCCAATGGCCGGCTGCCGGGTGACCCGGCCGAGTATGTCGTCAGGGTGCCCGAACGCGTATTGCGCGCCGTCCCGCAACACCAAGAGCTTGTCGCAGGCCGACAGCATGCCGGCGCGATGGGCGATGAGGACGACGATGCCACCGCGCGCCTTGGTCGCTTCAATCGCTTGCAGCAGCGCCACTTCGCCCTCGCCGTCGAGGTTGGCATTCGGCTCGTCGAGAACGACCACAAACGGGTCCCCGTAAAGCGCCCGCGCGAGGGCCACACGCTGACGCTGGCCGGCAGACAAAATCGTACCGGCGTAGCCGACACGGGTGTCGTACCCTTCGGGCAGGCGCAGGATCATGTCATGGGCGCCGGCAGCCTGGGCTGCGGCAACAACCGCATTGTCATCCGGCTTTTCCGCCATACGAGCGATATTCTCGTTGACGGTGCCGTCGAACAGGTCGACCGACTGCGACAGGTAGCCGAGCGCCGGACCAAGTACATTCGGCGGCCATTGTTCCAGCGCCGCACCGTCGATCCGTACACACCCTTGCGCCGGCCGCCATACCCCAACCAGGGCGCGAGCGAGGGAGGTTTTGCCGGAGCCGCTTGGACCGATGACGCCAAGAACCTCGCCGGCCGCCACCGTGAAGTTGACGTTGACGACGGTCGCGGTCTTGCTGTTCGGTGGGACGACCGTCAGGTTTTCCACCGACAGGGTCGCATGCGGCTGCGGCAGCGATGTTCTCGGCGGCTCAGCGCCGAGCGCGGCGAGCGCCCGCGTCAGCCGGCCGACGCTGTCGCGCGCCGCGATAAAGCCGCGCCAATGGGCAATCGCCGTTTCGATCGGCGCCAGGGCGCGCGACATCGTGATCGACGCCGCGATCATCGCACCCGGCATCAGTTCGTGCTGGATGACCAGATAGGCGCCGACGCCGAGTGCCGCCGATTGCAGCATCAGACGCATTGTTCGCGACAGGGAGCCGTAAAGCCCAATGACGTCCGCCGCCCGCTCGATCGCGCAGAGATAGGTCGCGTTGAGCGCGAGCCAGCGCCGCGACAGCGCCGTCTGCATCCCCATCGCAGCCGTCGTTTCGGCATTACGGCGATCGGCTTCGAGCGTGAGCGACCGCGTGCGCCCGCACCGGTTGGCCTCGCGCGACGGGGCTCGGCTTGCCCATTCGGTCAACAACGTGGCGCTCGCCAACAGGATACCGCCGGTCAGGGCGATGAGTCCGAGCCAGGGGTGGATCAATCCGCAGATCAGCAGGAAAACCGGGATCCACGGCAGATCGACAATCGCGAGCGGCCCCTGGCCGGTCAGAAAGCTCCGGATCTGGTCGAGCTCGCGGACCGGATCATGCGCCTCGCCTGTCGGCCGCCCGACCGCGGCCAGCTGGATGACGGCCATGTGTACGACGGCGGCGAGGTGCCGGTCGAGGTATCCGGCCGAGCGCGTCACCATCCGGTTGCGGATCAGGTCCATCAGCGCCTGCAGGGCCAACGCACCGCCCAGGAGGATCGACAGCGCGATCAACGTGGCGACGCTGTGACTCGCCAACACCCGGTCATAGACCTGGAGCATGTAAAGCGGTCCGGCGAGCATCAGGATGTTCGACATCGCCGAGAACAGGGCGACGCCGCAAAGAACCCGGCGGCAATCTTTGAAGGCCGCCGTAATGGCCGGATGGCGTGTCGCCACGCGCCCGCTTTGGGATGACGAATGACCGATCATGGGTTCGCTCGAAAATAAGAAAGCGGTGCTGCCGCCGCTTGGAGCGGCGGCAGCACCAGCACCAGGGCGCTAGACGGTGTTACTCAGCTGAACACGAAGTCGTTCGCGTGCAGCGAGGAGAGCAGCACATTCTGCAGGGTCGCGACGATGTGGGCTCCGTCGGAAACCACCACGTCGCCCCCGGATTGTGCGATATGCCCGTCTCCGATCGCTTGCGCGAACGAATGGTCGGCGAAGCCAGACAAGGCAACCACATCACCTTGTGCGCCAGCGCCGTGCGCCTGGAAGCCTTTGACCACGTCCTGGCCGCCTTCGCCGAAGGTGAACACGAACGTATCGTTGCCACCGCTGCCGATCAGCATGTCGTTACCGGCACCGCCGGCCAGCGTCAGCGCGGCTGCACCGGCTGGCACCGCCGATGCGTTGATCATGTCGTTTCCAGCACCGCCATTGATGATCAGGCGATCGCTGGATTCGGCATGATCCACCGTGACCTGCGCCGACAAGCCGTCGACCACAAGTGCGGTCGCCGAACTCGTCACCGTGATCTGGTTGTTGCCGGCATTGCCGTTGACCGTAACCGTGTCAACCGCCCCGTCACCGGTGTTGCCGCCCTGAGTGCCGGCGAGATCGATCGCTACCTGCTTGACGCCGGTGCCGGTGAGGTCATTGACGGCAATGTTGTCCGCCCCGCCCAGCGCGTGGAAATCGATGCGTTCCATCGCATTGAGATCCATGGAGATGTTGGCGACATCGCGGGTAAAGAGGGCGTGCGATCCCTTTGCCGAGATCGCGATGTTTTCGTTGATGTTGGCGCCATTGAACAGCAGCGTATCGAAGCCGGATCCGCCGTCGACGACATCGCTGCCATCGCCCGGGTTCCAGATGAAGGTGTCGTTTCCCGCACCGAGGATGGCGACATCGTTGCCCTGGCCACCGATCACTTGGTCGCCGCCCTGGCTGCCCAGGATCACGTCGTTGCCGGCGCCGCCGTTGATGCTCAGCCCGATCTGGTTGCCGGGCAGGTTGCTTGCATCGATCACGTCGTCGCCCGCACCACCCAGGATAGACAGGAGATCGAGCCCAGGGTCGGCATGGGAGATCGTCACCGTCTCGGCGAGGCCGCTCACCATGATGGCGCCGCCGCTCTTGTCGACGGAGATGACATCGGCCCCGGCGGCCGCGTTGACGGTCACGGTATCTGCCTGACCATCGCTGCTGTTGCCGCCAGGCGTGCCGGCCAGATCGATAGCGACTTGGGCGACACCGGTACCCGAAAGGTCGTTGACGACCAGATTGTCGCTGCCACCCGCCGCATTGATCTGAATGTGCTCGATGCCGTTAAGGTCCATCGTGACATTGCCGACATCTCGGGTCAGCAAGACGCGCGAGCCGTTGGCAACAACGCTGATGTTTTCGTTGACGTTGGCCCCGTTGAACTGGAGCGTGTCGTTGCCGTCCTGGCCTTCAACGATGTCGCTGCCATCGCCGGGGTTCCAGACGAACTTGTCGTCGCCGGAGCCGAGAAAGGCCACGTCGTTGCCGGCGCCACCGGTGACCAGGTCATTGCCGTCGCCGCCGAGCAACACATCGGCGCCGTGGCTGCCAATGATGGTATCGTTGCCGGCTCCGCCATCGATCTGCAGGTTGACCTGGTTAAGGTTGAGGCTGGAGGCATCGATCTTATCGTTGCCGTCGAGACCGTTCACGACCAGCGTGTCGAGCGCCGCCTCGGCTCCGGTCACCGTGACTTGCGCGGGCAACCCATTGACGACAACCGCGGTCCCGTCGCTGACGATGCTGATGTGATCGTTGGCGTCGCGGCCGTTGACCGTGACCGTATCAGCCGCGCCGTCGCCGGTGCCGCTCCCGGGTTGCGCTGACAGATCGACCGCGACCTGCTTCACATCCGTCCCGGACAGATCGCCGACGGTGATCTTGTCGGCGCCGCCCAAAGCATTGAACTGAATGCGGTCGATGCCGTTCAAGTCCATCGTGATGTTGGCGACGTCACGGGTAAACAGCGCCCGCGAGCCGTTCGCCGAGATGTTGATGTTCTCGTTGATGTTGGCACCGTTGAACAGCAGCGTATCGAAGCCGCCCTGGCCCTCGACCACATCGCTGCCGTCGCCGGGATTCCAGACAAACGTGTCGTCGCCGCTTCCCAGAAGGGCCACGTCGTTGCCGCGCCCGCCGATGACGGTGTCGTTTCCAGCGCCGGCGAGCAGCGTGTCCGCGCCCTGGCTACCGACGATAAAATCGTCGCCGGCGCCGCCGTCGATCGTCAGCTGGGTAAGGCCGGCGATGAGGCCCGAGGCGTTGATCATATCGTTCCCGGCGCCAGCGCTGATGACGACATTTTCGACGCCGGTGGCCTCGACGATGATATTGCCGACGCCGGTCACCGCCACGTTCTGTCCGTCGGTGACCGCGCCGATGGTATCAGCAGCACTGGTACCGTTAACCTGCAGCGTGTCGGATCCGGCGAGACCGTTGACAACGAGCTTGTCCAAGGCGGGCTCGGCACCGGTTACGGTCACCTCGGCAGCCAAACCGCTGACAGTAACCGTGGTGGCGCTGCCCGCGACGCTGATATGGTCGTTGCCGGCCGTAGCGTTGACGGTGACCGTGTCAGCCGCGCCGTCGCCGATGCCGCTCCCGGGTTGCGCCGACAGGTCGACCGCGACCTGCTTCACATCGGTTCCGGACAGATCCTCGACGGTTATCTTGTCGGCGCCGCCCAAAGCATTGAACTGAACGCGCTCGATACCGTTCAGGTCCATCGTGATGTTGGCGACGTCGCGGGTAAACCGTACGCGCGAGCCGTTTGCAGCGATGTCGATATTCTCGCCGACGTTGGCGCCATTGAACAGCAGCGTGTCGAAACCGCCCTGACCTTCCACGACATCGCTGCCGTCTCCGGGGTTCCAGATGAACGTATCGTTGCCGCTTCCCATAAGGGCCACGTCATTGCCGCGGCCGCCGATGACGGTGTCGTTTCCAGCACCGGCGAGGATGATGTCATCGCCGCCACCGGCGTCGATGACATCGTTGCCGCCACCGGCGTCGATGATGTCTGCAGCGTCGCTCGGCAGATTTCCGCCGCTCGTCTTAACCGTGGGGGAGACGAAGTTTGGGGTGATGGTTTCGTCGGCATTCGTGCCCGTGAACGTTGCCATAACGTGATCCTCTGTTGCGGCGGTGACGCATGCCCGCGCCCCGCGGCGATTGGTCCGAATGAGCCGCAGAAATCCCTTCACGCCGGGGGATCGGCGCGCCGCTGCAAATCAATCGTGTGGTGTTCGGGAGGTCAGTGCCGGCTATGCGCTGCCGGTTCGCAGTCACGTGCGATGGTTACTGAAGTTCATGGCAGCCTCGCCAAAGTCGAGCCGGTGTTGGCTCGGGGCGAGGCAGGATTTGGGTGAACGGCCACCCGATTGCTACGTCAAAAACTGCTCATTTCGTGTTCAAAAATAATCTCTTCGTCGGGCATCCCGGCAAGGCGCATTCCTTCGAGGATGCGCCTGCTCTCCTCGCGGTATATCTGGCTGACGGCATCCGGCGGCACAGACGAGCGTTGTCTTGCAAATCGCTGAATGGTCATTGTCGGCTCATGCGTCCGATATTCCGCAAAGGACCGACTGGCCGCCTCGAGATCCCCGGCCAATGCAGCCGCGGCGGCGAGCATGGCTTTGCCGCGCACGTAATCCGGGTTGTTCTCCATCGCCTGGGACATTGCGCTGACGGCTTCCGCGTCTTCGCCAAGCTGCATGAGCGCCCGTCCAAGGCCTTGCAGCCAAGTCCAGCGCTCGGGATCGCGAGGCGCGATCGCATCGGCGCGCCGGAACCACTCGACTGCCTCCCGGGTCCGGCCCAAATACAAATTGTTAAGCCCCATTTCCTTGTAGGCGCTCGGCTCCGCGGCATTGCGGGCGATGAGGGCCTCAGTGGTGACAATGGCCTCGGAAAAGCGGCCGCGCGCACGCAGCAACAACCCGCGAGCCTTTAGCAGGTCGATGTGATCCGAACCATGCGCGGTAGCGCGCGACAGCTGCTGTTCCGCTTCGTCCAGAAGGTCATCTCTGCCGTCAACTCGGTACAGGTTGATGACCTGGTAAATCCGTGTGAGCGCGATGCCAACCCGCGCGTGGACGCAATCGGGATCAAGTTTTACCGCCTGCTGAAATAGGCCAATCGCTTCAGCAGCGGTTTCCTTCCGCTTAACCTCACTGACGAGCGCACGCGCGCGCATGACGAGGTCGATCACGTCTCCTGTGTTGAGGCTGCCCCGCAAGCCGTCGCTGCGAACCAGCTGGATCCCGATGCTGCGCGAGAGCCGGCCAACTATCTCGTCTTGGACTTGCCAAATGTCACGACGCTGTTTCTCAAACCGCTCCGCCCAGAGATGTTCGTCGGTCTCCGCGTCAATCAGCTGCACATTGACGCGAATCCGATCTCGGTCGACCAAAACGCTGCCTTCCGCCACATAGCGGATGCCCAACTCGCTACCAACCTGCCGGATTGAGACGGCTTGGTTCTTATATGTGAAGGCGGTCGATCGTGAGATGACGAAGCTGCCGGGGATATTTGCCAAGTCTGTGATCAGCGCATCGACGATACCGTCGACGAGGTATTCGACTTGCGGGTCTTGCGACAGGTTCAAGAAGGGCAAAATGACGATCGACAGTCTCGGTCGGGCAGTCGAAACAGGGCTGTCGCCGGCATGCCGCGCCAGCCCGACACCTACTCCCAGCTCGCGAAGTTGTTGCTCCTGCTGCCACAGCCACTCAGTTAGTCGGTCGACGCAGACCGTCAAGTGGCGGCGATAGGTGCTGAACGACAGACCCAGCTCCGCCGCGGTAGCCGCCTGCTTAAGCGTGGGATTGAAATAGGTCAGCTCAAGGACGCGATACAATTTGCGGTCGCGTTCGCCTTCAAAGAGCGCCGCGGCCGTTTGCGCCAACAGTGTCTTTAAGGTTTGCGGAGTAGGGGCATCCGAACCGGCGCCGGAAAGTAAATCGGCATGCAGAAGGGCGTTACCGGCAAGAAGATCGGTCTGATCGAAGTGCCGGAGAGCCTCTCGTACAGCGTCCCCAAAGCGCGAGCGTGTCAGCAAGGTTCACTTGCCCGCATTAGTGCTGCCCCCCCGGCGGCCAACAAACTCTGGCAGCCTGCTGTTCCTCGCGCAAGCTGCGCGTGAACATAACTGCCCTGAAGACGCTCCTTCGACCTTTGGCACCGCGGCTTGGGCACCTTGATGCCGAGCTCCATCGCCGCCCGCATGATCGAGCATGCGTAAGGATGCGGCTCCGCCCGCACCAGTCACGAAGCCGACTCCTATCATACGATAGAAGATTTCTATTGACTGAAAGCGCGGCGAGTTCTGCTAACCGGGACGGCCTTTCCGGGTCAGTTGTTCGACTGGATCATCTGGCGGACGCGTGGGTAGACCTCGGTCGCCCAGCGGCGGCCACTGAACACGCCGTAATGGCCGACGCCGGTCTGCAGATGGTGGTTGCGGCGCATCGGCAGGATCGATTTGCACAGCTCCTGCGCGGCGAGCGTCTGGCCGATCGAGCAGATGTCGTCGTTCTCGCCTTCGACGGTGAGCAGGGCGGTGCGCCGGATCGCTGCCGGCTCGATCTTGCGGCCTCGCGAGACCAGTGCGCCGCGCGGCAATTCGTGTTGCTGGAAGATGCGGTTCACGGTCTGCAGGTAGAACGATGCCGGCAGGTCCATCACCGCGAAATATTCTTCGTAGAAGCCGCGATGGGCTTTGGTGGCCTTTTCGTCCTCGTCGACAAGGCTTTCGAATTGTTTGGCGAAGGCGCGGACATGGCGTTCGAGGTTCATCGCCATGAATGCGGAGATCTGCAGAAAGCCGGGATAGACCCGGCGATGCGCGCCGGCATGCTGCGCGGGTACGCGGCTGATCAGATTGGCCTCGAACCACTCGATCGGATGCTCCATGGCGAGGTCGTCGACCTTGGTCGGCTTGATCCGCGTGTCGATCGGCCCCGCCATCAGCGTCATGCTGCGCGGCTGGCAGGGATGGCCCGATTGCGCCATCAGCGACACCGCGGCGAGCACCGCGACCACCGGCTGGCACACCGCGACGACATGCGCGCCGGGTCCTAGCACTTCGAGGCATTGGATGATGTGCTCGATAAAGTCGTCGAAATCGAAATCGCCGGCCGACAGCGGCACGTCGCGCGCGTTGTGCCAATCGGTGATGTAAATGTCGTGCTCGGGCAGCATGACGCGCACGGTATGGCGCAGCAGCGTCGCGAAATGCCCCGACATCGGCGCGACCAGCAGCACGCGCGGCTGCGGTTGCGGCGTCTCCTTGGCGAAGCGCAGCAGCGTCGAGAACGGGGTGACGCGGATTTTCTCCTCGGTGACCGGCACCGTGCCGTTGCCGAGCTTGACGCTGTCGATGCCGAATTCCGGGCGATGATGCGATAGCCGGCCCTCGGCGAAGATCTGGCAAGCCGCCGCGAAGCCGCGCTGCATCTGGGTTTGCGGCAAGCCAAACCAGGAGCGCACGAACATGTCGCCAAACGACGCCGCCATCGATTGCAGCGGGGCGAGACCGTCGGCGTAGCTCTGATAGATTTGGTACAACACCGGGCGCTTTCCGCTCCGAAGGCTTCGGCTATCGAATGAGATACACGGAAACCGCTATCGGGCCGTAAACCGCTTGGGTAGTAAGCCAGGGTTACAAGATAGTGCGAGTTGCGCTGCAGTGCGAGATGATTGTGCTATGCAACATTGTATTTCTGTGACGCCGGCAGAGCAGGACGAGTCGACATTTCGCGGTCGCGGGAAAGCCTGTTAGATTGCCGGCGCCCAGCATGTTCTTTTGGAAGGCGCGCGGACATGGCGAAAGCCGTCCTCACGATCAGCAGCAAAAACTACTCGTCGTGGTGCCTGCGCGGCTGGCTGATGGCGAAATGGGCGGGGCTCGATTTCGAGGAAAAGACGGTTTCGGCCGACGACCCGTCGGTGCGCGCCGAGTTGTTGCTGCAATCGTCCTCAATCCTGGTGCCGGCGCTGACCCACGACGACGTGACGATCTGGGACACCCTGGCGATCGGCGAATACCTCCACGAGAAATTCCCCCGCGCCGGGCTGCTGCCCAAGGACGCGGCGGCACGCGCGCATTGCCGGGCGATCTGTGGCGAGATGCATTCGGGCTTCGCGGCGCTGCGCGCGGCGCTCCCGGTCAATCTGAAAAGCGTCAAGCCGGGGTTCGTGGTGTGGTCGGCGGCGCAGGCCGATATCGACCGCATCCTCAAGATCTGGCGGGACTGCTTCGCCAAATATGGCGGGCCGTATCTCTTCGGCCAGAAGCCGACCATCGCCGACGCGATGTACGCACCGGTCTGCACGCGGTTCCGCACCTATTGCGTCACGCTGCCGCCCGAAGCCGAGGTCTATAGCGAGCGCGTCATGACCCTGCCGACGATGGTCGAATGGATCGAGGCCGCCAAGGCCGAACCCGAGGAAGTCCCGGAACTCGACGCGGAGTTTTGAAAATTGGTTGGCGCAGGTGAGAACACGCACGCTGGTCGCGCCGTTTCTCGACCGAAGATGCTGTACGGGTAGAGCGCCACTCTCGATGATCGTGATCGATACATCGGCGCTCCTGCACCTCTACATGAAGCGCGCCAAGGCGCGCGAAGTCGCCCTCGGCGACATCACCTGGCATCGCGAGCGGGTCGCTGCGTCGATGGGAGCATGACGCTCCGCCTGCTGCCGCCGAGCCTCGATCTGATATCCGGCTACGCGGCGGCACTCCGGGCCGGCTGGTCACCGAACACGACGCGCGATGTGTCCCGCGAAGAGCTCGCGTTGCTGCGCCGCGACCCGGCGCTGCTGATCGACGAACTCATCCGACAGGACGGAATGTTCAAACGCGAGACCGGCGAGCTTGTGCCGCGCCTGCCGTCGCGCATCTTTTGGCTCGACGACGGCGAATTCTGCGGCAGCATTAATCTGCGCTTTCAGCACGGCACCGACGACCTGCCGCCGCATGTCGACGGGCATATCGGCTACGCGGTGGTGCCGTGGAAGCAGCGGCGCGGCTACGCGACCGAGGCGCTGGGTCAGATGCTGCTGGTGGCGCGCGAGGTCGGCCTCGGCCGCGTGCGGCTCACCTGTAATCCGGACAACGCGGCGTCCCAGCGGGTGATTCTGAAGAGTGGCGGTGTTTTCGACCGCCGCTGCCAAACCACTGAAGGCGTAACGAAGCTCTGGTTCTGGATCGACCTCTAGCCGGGTTTTCCGTCATAGGCCGCCTTCAGCGCCGCGATGTCGATCTTGTTCATCTTGAGCATCGCCTGCATGACGCGTTGCGACGTTGCCGGGTCGGGGTCTGAGAGCATTTGATCGAGCCCGATCGGCACGATCTGCCACGACAAGCCGTATTTGTCCTTGAGCCAAGCGCAACGCCCCGGCTGTCCGCCGTCGCAAAGCTTGTCCCACAGCGTGTCGACTTCTTCCTGGGTCTCGCATCGGACGAAGAGAGAGACCGCTTCATTGAACTTGAAGATTGGACCGCCATTGAGAGCGATGAACTCCTGACCTTCGAGCTGGAACGAGACCGTCATTACTGAGCCGGCTGCGCCTGGTCCGGCGCTGCCGTAGCGGCGGATGTCGAGGATCTTCGAGTTGTTGAAGATCGAGACATAGAACTGCGCGGCCTCCCCGGCCTCATGGTCGAACCAAAGGAACGTGGTGACTTTCTGCATGGCGTCCGTCCGTTGCGGGATGGGGCGGCCCTCCAGCAAACGCTGCGTCAAGGCGAGCCGGCGGCACTACTTGACCGCATGAGCAGGTCTCGGGAGGATGGCCCGATGGCCGAGCATCCCTACGACGCGTCGCATCTGGCGCGCAACCCGGCGAATTTCGCGGCGCTGACGCCGCTCAATTTTCTTGCCCGCGCCGCGACCGTTTATCCCGACAAAATAGCCGTCATCGACGGGGAGCGGCGTTTCAGCTGGCGCGAATTCGATACGCGCTGCCGGCGCTTTGCCAGCGCGTTAAGCCGGCGGGGCATCGGCCGGGGCGATACGGTGGCGGTGATGGCGCCTAACGTCCCCGCGTTATTGGAGGCGCATTACGGGGTGCCGATGACCGGCGCGGTGCTCAACGCGCTCAATTACCGGCTCGATGCCGCGTCGATCGCGTTTATCCTCGACCATGGAAAAGCGAAGCTGGTGATCGCCGACCGCGAGTTTGCGCCGACAGTACGCGAGGCGCTGGCCCGGCTCGGCCGCACGCCGCCGGTCGTCGAGATCGCCGACGGTGACGGTCCGATGCAATTCGCCGATCTCGAGTACGAAGACTTCCTGCGCGAGGGCGACCCCGATTTTGTCTGGCAGCCGCCGGCGGACGAATGGGCGCCGATCGCGCTCAACTACACTTCCGGCACCACCGGTAACCCCAAGGGCGTCGTTTATCATCATCGCGGCGCTTTCCTGAACGCGATGGGCAACGCGATCCTGTTCGGGCTCGGCCCGCAATCGCTCTACCTCTGGACCCTGCCGATGTTTCACTGCAACGGCTGGACCTACACCTGGGGCGTCACGGCGGTTGCCGGCACCCATGTCTGCCTGCGCCGGGTCGATCCGGCGGCGATTTTCGCGGCGATCGCCGAGCATGGGGTCACTCATCTCTCTGGCGCGCCGATCGTGCTCAACATGCTGGTCCATGCGCCCGAGAGCGCGAAGCGTCGCTTCGATCACGTCGTCGAGGCTTCGACAGGCGGCGCCGCGCCGCCCTCGTCGGTGATCGAGGCCATGGAGCTGATGGGATTCCGCGTTACACATCTCTACGGCCTCACGGAGAGCTACGGGCCGACCACGATCTGCGCCTGGCAGGAGGAATGGGACGAACTGCCGCTTGCCGAGCGCTCCGGGAAAATGGCGCGGCAAGGGGTGCAGACGATCACCCTCGACCGTCAGCGGGTGGTCGATCCGGCGACGATGCAGGACGTGCCGGCCGACGGTGCAACGATTGGTGAGGTGATGATACGCAGCAACACGGTGATGAAGGGCTATCTGCTGAACCCGGCCGCGACCGAGGAGGCATTCGCCGGCGGCTGGTTCCATACCGGCGACCTCGCGGTGATGCACCCGAACGGCTATATCGAGGTCAAGGACCGCTCGAAGGACATCATCATCTCGGGCGGTGAGAACATCTCGTCGATCGAGGTCGAGGAGGTGCTGTACCGCCATCCACAGGTAATGGAAGCGGCCGTCGTCGCCAAGCCCGACGAGCACTGGGGCGAGACCCCTTGCGCCTTTCTGACGCTGAAGCCGGACGCCGCGGCTGTGACCGAGGCCGACATCATCGCCTTCTGCCGCGCGAACATGGCGCATTACAAGGCACCGAAGACCGTGGTGTTCGGTCCGCTGCCGAAAACCTCGACTGGAAAAATCCAGAAATACGCGCTGCGTGAGCAAGCGAAGGAGATTGTATCGTGACGTTCTGCCCCCACCCCAACCCTCCCCCGTTGGCGGGGGAGGGGGCTGGCAGCTGCGGGTGCTCTGATGCTCTCCCTTCCCCGCTGGCGGGGGAGGGCTGGGGTGGGGGTAAGGGAGCACGAAGATGAGCGAACTCCCCTCTTTCTCCGTCACCGGGCAGGTCGCGCTCGTCACCGGCGCGTCGAGCGGCATCGGATTGCATCTCGCCGAGGTGTTGGCCGTGGCGGGCGCTAAGGTCGCGCTCGCCGCGCGCCGCGCCGACCGGCTGGAGGAAGCCTGTGCGACTATTCGAGAACGCGGCGGGACATGCCTTTCGGTGGTGCTCGACGTCACCAACCCTGACAGCATCGTCGCGGCGCTCGGCCAGGCGGAAAGCGCTCTGGGCCCGCTCTCGGTATTGGTGAACAATGCCGGTGTCGTCGTCTCCAAGCCGTTCTTCGAGCATACCGAGGACGATTGGGACCAGGTCGTCGATACAAACTTGAAGGGTGCCTGGCTGATGGCGCGCGAGTTCGCCCATCACCTCGTCGAGCACAAGCGGCCTGGCAACATCATCAATATCGCCTCCGTGCTGAGCTTTCGCACGATCGCACGAGTGCCGTCGTATCTCGCGGCCAAGGCCGGACTGCTGCACCTCAACGGTGCGATGGCGATGGAATTGGCGCGCTACAACATCCGCGTCAACGCGATCGCGCCGGGCTATGTGGTGACCGATTTCAACCGTGACTTCCTGATGAGCGAGGCCGGGCTGAAACTGGCGGCGCGGGTCCCGATGAAGCGTATTGGGCAGGTCGAGGATCTGGGCGGGACGCTGTTGTTCCTCGCCTCGCCGGCCAGCGCTTATGTGACCGGCGCCTGCATCTCGGTCGATGGCGGCCACGGCGTTGCCGCGATCTGAGGTGGGCCTCGGCGATCGGCAATTCGCGCTCGCCGAGTTCCTTAAGGCGCAGACCGGCGCCGCGGCGGTCGAGTTTGCGCGCATCGAATTGCTGAGCGGCGGCGCGATTCAGGAGAATTGGGGCGTCGATGCGAACTTCGAAGGCGGACCGCTGCCAGGCGCGCAGCGGCTGGTGCTGCGCACCGACGCATCGACCCGCGTGCCGTCGAGCCTCGGCCGGGTCGAGGAATTTCAGGTCCTGAAGGCGGTCTTCGCCGCCGGCGTGACGGTGCCGGAGCCGCTCTTCGCCTGCGCCGACAATGCCGTGATCGGCAAGCCGTTTTTTGTGATGCGGCGGGCAGCGGGCAGCGCCGCCGGGCGGCCGATCACGCTTGACCCGGCGCTTGAGGCTGCGCGCCCGGCTATTGCCGAGCAATTGGGGCGCGAGCTGGCGCGGCTGCAGACAATTCGCCCGCCGCGCCTGGATCTAGCGTTTCTCGCACCCGATGACGGCCCGCTGCCGCGGATCGCCGAAATCCGCGCCTATCTCGACGATCACCCCAACCCGCGGCCGGTGCTCGAATGGGCATTGCGCTGGGCCGAGAAGCATCTCCCGGAACGGCTGCCGCCGGTGTTGTGCCATCGCGATTTTCGCACCGGCAACTATCTGCTGGACGGCACGCGGCTGACGGGCATTCTCGATTGGGAATTTGCCGGCTGGGGCGACCCCGACGAGGATATCGGCTGGTTGTGCTGCAAGGGCTGGCGCTTTGGCCGGCTCGATCGCGAGGCCGGCGGAATCGCCGACCGCGCGCCGTTCTACGGCGGCTATGAAGTCGAAAGTGGGCGGCGGCTCGACCCGGCGCGCGTCAAGTTCTGGGAGGTGTTCGCCAATATCCGCTGGGCGATCATCGCCTTGCAGCAGAGCGACCGGTTTCTGCTCGGCGGCGCGCACAGCCTGTCGACCGCGATTACCGGGCGGCGCGCCACCGAATGCGAGCTGGAATTGGTGATGCTGCTCGACGGCGATGGACCTCCACCCCAACCCTCCCCCGCCTGCGGGGGAGGGGGCGCATCTGCGCTCGGAATGGGTGATTTGCCGACGAGTCGCGACCTGTTGGCGCTGGCGCGCGAATTGCTGCTCGACGAACTGGCGCCGCTGCTGCCGCCTGAGCGCCGCCGCGAAGCGCACCTGATCGCCACCGTGATGGCGATGACTGCGCGTGAGCAGGACGGCGAGGGATGGCAGGGGGAAGTCGAGGCCGAACTAGCGAGATTTTATGGTGCGACTGCCCCGCACGCTTACCGTCTCCCCGCGCCGCAGACCCGGGAGGGTGAGGGGCAGCCGCTGCTCGTCTGCTTCGCCGCCGATCTGCGCAACGGAGCCTTCGAAACTTCCCCATCGCGCGCGGCGGCGGCGCGCGCGATATTATGGCGGTTGACGATGTGCAAATTGCGCGAGGGCAACCCACATTTCCTCGCGGCGAATGGCCTCAAGACGGGTTAGGCAAAGCACGTGAACAATTCAGCGCAAGCCAATGTGCGGGAAGCGATCGAGGCGTTCGGCCGCGGCGAGATCATCGTCGTGACCGACGACAATGACCGCGAAAACGAAGGGGATCTGATCATCGCCGCGGTGCATGCGACGCCGGAGAAGATGGCGTTCATCATCCGCCACACCTGCGGCATCGTCTGCGCGCCGCTCACCACCGAGGTCGCCAAGCGACTGGCGCTGCAGCCGATGGTCGCGGAGAACGACGCGATTCATGGCACTGCCTTTACCGTTTCGGTCGATTACCGGCACGGCACGACCACCGGCATCTCCGCCGAGGAACGCACGCTCACCGTGCGCGCGCTCGCCAACAACAATACCGGCCGCGCCGATTTTGTGCGGCCCGGCCATATCTTCCCGCTGATCGCCAAGGATGGCGGCGTGCTGATGCGCTCGGGCCATACCGAGGCGGCGGTGGATTTGTGCCGGCTGGCCGGGACCGAGCCGGTCGCCGCGATCTGCGAGTTGGTCAACGACGACGGTACGGTGATGCGCGGCAAGGAGGTCAACGCCTTCGCCAAGCATCACAAGCTGAAGCGCATCGCGGTCGCCGACCTGATCGCCTATCGCCAGGCGCGCGAGAAGCTCGTCACCCGGGTGACCGAGTTCAAGGTGTCATCCGAACTCGGCGAATACATGGGCTATGTCTATGTGACGCCGTTTGACGACGTGCATCATTATGCCTTCGTCTACGGCAATGTTGGCGAAGGACGCGACATTCCGACCCGGCTGCACCGCGCCAATGTGGTCGAAGACGTGTTCGGCGGCGCCAAACCGATCCACGCATCGCTGGCGCGCTTCAAGGAGGCAGGGCGCGGCGTGCTGGTCTATCTGCGGGCCGGCGTGTCGGGCGTGCCAACGCGGCCGGTGGGGGAGGGGACCGCTTCGGAGATCGAGCGCAGCAAGCAATGGCGCGAGGTCGGGCTTGGCGCGCAAATTCTGCGCGACCTCGGGATCAGCTCGATCCGCCTCCTGGCGACGCGGACGCGGACCTATATCGGCCTCGCCGGGTTCGGCATCGAGATCGCCGGCACTGAGGCGCTTGAATGATTGGCCGCTCCGATGCCCGGCTGCACTACGGCTGGGTCATCGTTGCGGTCTCGTTTCTGCTGATCCTGATCACCGCCGGAGTCCGCGCCGCGCCCGGGGTGCTGATCGTCCCGCTCGAAACGGAATTCCACTGGTCGCGCGCGACCATCTCGCTCGCCATCGGGATCAACCTGCTGCTGTACGGTGCGATCGGCCCGTTTGCCGCGGCGGCGATGGACCGCTTCGGCGTGCGCCGGACGATGTGCCTGTCGCTGGCCGCGACCGCCGCGGCCGTCGCACTGTCGCCGCTGATGCGGGAGGCTTGGCAACTCGTCCTGTTGTGGGGCGTCGTCGTCGGCATCGCCTGCGGGTTTGTCGGCGCCTATCTTGCCGCCTACATCGCGGCGCGCTGGTTCCAGGCGCGGCGCGGGTTGGTGGTCGGCGTGCTGACCGCGGCCAATGCGGCCGGGCAATTGGTGTTTCTGCCGAGCATGGCGACCTTGGTCACGCATGCCGGCTGGCGCACCATGTCGCTATGTCTGGGTGCGGTCGTCGTGGCGTTCGTGCCGGTGCTGATCCTCTTGATGCGTGATCGGCCCGAGCAGATCGGCCTTGCGCAGTACGGCGACCCGCGTGGGCCGCAGCCGCTCACGCCGCCGCAGGGAAACCCGGTGACGGTCGCGTTCCGCGCCCTCAACGACGGCGTCCGGTCGCGCGATTTCTGGCTGATCGCCGGCGGCTATTTCGTCTGCGGCGCGTCGACCAACGGCCTGATCGGCACGCATTTGATCCCGGCCTGCGTCGATCACGGGTTGACGGAGGTGGTGGGCGCCGGGCTGCTGGCGGCGACCGGCGTGTTCAGCTTTCTCGGCGGCACCGTCTCGGGCTGGCTCAGCGACCGCTTCGACAATCGTTATATGCTGTTCTGGTATTACGGGCTGCGCGGCCTGTCGCTGCTCTATCTGCCGTTTGCGTTCGACATGTCGTTCTATGGACTGACGTTATTCAGCGTGTTCTACGGCCTCGATTGGATCGCCGGCGTGCCGCCGACGGTGCGGCTGCTTAGCGGCGTTGTCGGCCCGGAGCGCACCGGGATCATGGTCGCGTGGATTACCGTGATTCATCAGGTCGGCGGCGCGGCGGCCGCCTATCTCGCCGGGGTGCTGCGGATATCCTACGGCAGCTACCTGCAGGCCTTTATGGTGTCGGGGCTGCTTTGCCTCGTCGCGGCGGTAATGGTGCTGTTTATCGGCGCCGGCGGGCGGCACCGGAACTCGCGGATCGTCGCGGCGCCAGCGGGCTGATCCTCAGCCCTCCGAGGTGAAGTAGCTGACCGCGAGCGCGGCGCCGAGCAGGATCAGCGCCTGGGCTGCGACGTGCGGTGTCGAGAAGCTGTAGACGACGCAGAACACGCCGAAACCGCCAAGTAACGCGCAAACAAGCGATAGCGCGCGCTGCATAAAGAAAGCTTGCAACATTCGACAGTCCCCTCGGCTCCGGCGTGTCCGAGGCGGAATTTCTCATCGAATGCTGGGCATTTCCATAAAATTCGAGGTTAATTCGAGCGAGATGCCGCGATACTGGCGCGCGCGATTTGGGGCAGCCCTCGCGCTAACCGCGCGACGACAGGCGCGGCGCGGAGAATTGATAAAGCGCCGCGGTTTGCAGCGGTGCGTGAGCGGGTATTCCGGGCTTCAGTGAGGCGATGGCCTGGACGACGCGCTGCTGAGCGCGTCGCCAGAAGGAAGTCGCCGCCGCCATCAGCATCTGGCGCCGGCGCGGCCTGACGTGGGCGACGACGATGATGTCGCAGGTGCCGATCTGGATCGCATAGCGCGGGATCATCCGGAACGACACGAACTCGCGGCCGTGGATGACCCGGTAGCGGAACTCGTCGAGATGGCGGGTATTTTGGGACGCGGCCCAGCGCATGATGTCGGCGGGGTCGCGGACGCCGAGACGCATCCATTTCGTGCGGGTCATCGCCAGAACTCCGGCAGGACGGCCGCGGCCGTCGATGCCCGAACCTTATGGCGGGACTGGTTAATGACAGGTTCAACTCGGGCCGCGCGCAATTTCTCTTTCGTCATGCCGGCGAAGGTCGGTATCCACTTTCGGCCTCCCGCAAGGTTGACGATGCGGGTCCCGGCCCGGGCCGGTACGATGCTGAAAGGATGGTTTGATGGCCTGGGATATCCTGATCCGCGGCGGCACGGTGATCGACGGCGGCGGCGAGCCCGGCGGGCGGGCCGATGTCGCGATCGCTGATGGGCGCATCGCAAAGCTTGGGCCTGATCTGCCGGCTGACGCGGCGCGGGTGATCGACGCTGGTGGGCTCACCGTCACGCCCGGCTTTATCGACATCAAGACGCATTCCGACTTTGTGCTGCCGATCAACCCGAAGGCCGAGAGCAAGGTGCGGCAGGGCGTGACCACCGAAATCATCGGCCATTGCGGTTTCTCGGTCGCGCCGGTGCTGCCGGGCAAGACACAGTTGCTCGCCGATTATTTGTCGGGCGGTGCGCCGTGGCTGCCGTTCCGCGAGATGCGCTTCCCCGAGTACCTCGACACGTTCCCAGCGGCGTCGGTCAATGCCGGGATGCTGGTCGGCCACAACACGCTGCGGCTGATGGCGATGGGTCTCGAAGACCGCACGCCAACCACCGCCGAATTCCAGGTAATGGCCGATCTGCTCGAAGAAGGGTTGTCGGCGGGTGCGCTGGGCTTTTCGTCGGGGCTGTTCACTCCGCCGGGAAGCTTTGCGGTCCCCGACGAACTGATGCGGCTGTGCGCGATCGTCAAGCGCCACAAGGCCGGCTACTTCACCCACATCCGCGATGAGAGCGATGGCGTGCTCGAAGGCGTCGAGGAGGCGATCGCCATCGCCCGGGCGCACCAAATCCATGTCGAAATCGTCCATCTCAAATGCTCGGGCGTGGACAATTGGGGAAAAGCGGCGACTGTCCTTGAAACGCTGTCCAAAGCGCGGGCCGAGGGGCTCGATGTCGATTGTGACGCCTATCCCTACGCCGCGGGCGCCAACCCGCTGAAGAACCTGCTGCCGCCCTGGGTGCAGGTGGACGGCAACGCGGCGATGCTGGCCCGGCTCGCAGCGCCGCAGATGCGCGCCCGCATCGCCCAGGAGATCGCCGAAAGCGGCCTCAACAATTGGGGCCGCATTCCGAATTGGGATTGCGTGCAGATTTCGATCTCGCCGAAACGGCCGGAAACCGCCGGCAAGACGGTCGGGCAACTCGCGGCGGCGGCCGGCGCCGATCCGATCGACCAGCTTTGCGAGCATCTGATCGCCGATAACGGCGCGACCCGCGTGCTGATCACCTCGATCAGCGAGGATGACATCCGCACCATCGTGCGCGACCGCACCGCGCTTGTCGGCTCCGACGGTAATTGCGTCGCGACTTACGGCACGGTCAGCCAGGGCATGCCGCACCCGCGCTTCTACGGCACCTTCCCGCGCATCATTTCGCGCTATGTCGGCGAGGAGCATCTGCTGCCGCTCGAAGCCGCAGTGCGCAAGATGACCGGCGCCACCGCCAAGGCACTGAAGCTGCGCGACCGCGGGCTGTTGCGCGAGGGCTGGCGCGCCGATGTCGCGGTCTTCGACCCCAACGACTTCAAGGATCTCGCGACCTACGCCGATCCGCACCGCTACCCGAGCGGGCCGCGCACGACGGTCGTCGTCAACGGCGTTGTCGTGGTCGACAACGCGACCCACACCGGCGAGACCCCAGGCATCGTGCTGCGCCGAAGCCCCGATGGCGGCGTTGGGTAAGGATGTAGACGCTTGAGATTCCAGTGCAGTGGCCTGATATAAGCCGAAGGTAGAGGCCCGGAGAGATGGCGATGCAGAGCCAAAACCGCTTTTTCGACGACATCGCTCGCGTCGCCAATGGCGCGGTGGGCGCGCTGTCGGGCGTGCGGTCCGATATCGAGGCGCGTTTTCGCGATCAGCTTGAGCGGGTGCTCGCCGGCATGGATGTCGTCAGCCGTGAGGAATTCGAGGCGGTGAAGGCGATGGCGGCCAAGGCACGTGACGAGCAGGAGACGCTGCTGCGTCGCATCGACGCGCTCGAATCGGAACTCGCCGAGCTCAAAGCGGCGAAGCGGCCATCGAGCCGGTCGAAGGGTAAACCAGCCTAGGTTTCGCGCCGCCTGCCGCCCGGTCCGCTATATGTTGTCTTGCAACTGTCATTGTCGTTTGGCAGCGTAGCGCCGCCATCCCGAGTGACGGATGAGGCGGACCGATTTTTAGGGTTGCATCCGTCACAAAGTTGCTAAAAAGGGCGTGCGGTCGCGGCCGCCCGGCCCCGAGGAGCGCGCGATGACATCTCTTTCTTTTGAAGAGAGCCGGCCCCAATCCGGCAATCCGATCGACCTGGTCGAAGAGATCGTCATCGCCAACGATTGGGCGCACGACCGCGCGGGTGACGATGAGCTGATCGTCGAAATTCCTGGCCGCTGGTGCGACTACCGGCTCTATTTCCTGTGGCAGGAGGAGCTGACCGCGCTGCATTTCTCCTGCGGCTTTGACATGAAGGTGCCGAAGCGCCGCCGCGGCGTGCTTTACGAACTGCTGGCGCTGGCCAATGAGCGGCTGTGGCTCGGCCATTTCGACCTGGCGGCCGGCGACAACTCACCGTCCTTCCGGTACGCGGTGCTGTTGCGCGGGCTGTCGTCGTTGAGTAGTGAGCAGGTTGAGGACGTCGTCGACATCGCGGTCTCCGAATGCGAGCGCTTTTACCCGGCGTTCCAGCTGGTGGTGTGGGGCGGCAAGCCGGCCGACGAAGCGATGGCCGCGGCGATGATCGACCCGATCGGCGAAGCCTGACCGCGGAGACTAAGCAATGAGTGCCGGCACGATCGTCCTTGTCGGCTGCGGCCAGATGGGTTCGGCCATGCTGCGCGGCTGGCTCACGGGCGGCGCCGCGTCGCGGTATGTCGTCGTCGAACCCGCTGGCATACCCGAGGTGCTGGCCGCCGGGACCGGGGTCGAGACGCATCGCGCGCCGGGTGTGCTGGCCGACGCGCTGGCGCCCGATGCCATCGTCTTCGCGGTAAAGCCGCAGGGCATCAATGACGTCGCCCCTGCCTATCGGCGCTTCACCCGGCCGGAGACGGTGTTCATGTCGATCGCCGCCGGCACGACGATCGCCAATCTGGCAAAGCATCTCGGCGACGCGGCGATTGTCCGGGTGATGCCAAACACACCGGCCGCGATCGGCCGTGCGATCAGCGTCGCCTGCGCGAACGGCCGCGTTACCGCGGCTCAGCGGCAGTTGTGCGATGCCTTGCTGGCCGCGATCGGTGAAAGCGCCTGGGTCGAGGACGAGGCACTGCTCGACCCGGTCACCGCAGTTTCCGGCAGCGGCCCGGCCTATGTCTTTTTGCTGATCGAGACGTTGGCGGACGCGGGGAGGAAGGCCGGGCTGCCGGCCGATCTGGCGCTGCGCCTGGCGAAGGAGACGGTGGCCGGTGCCGGCGAATTGGCCCGGGTGTCGCCGGACGCGCCGGGCAAGCTGCGCGAGAACGTGACCAGCCCCGGCGGCACGACGCGCGCCGCGCTCGATGTGCTGATGGGTGATGCGGGGCTCGCCGAACTGATGGTCCGCGCCGTCGCGGCGGCGACGCGTCGTTCGCGCGAATTGGCGAGCTGACCCGTAATGGCCGCGGGGCGCGGGCGGCGCGGCGAGGTGACTGCCGATCCCGACCAGATCATTGACGTCGCGCTTGCGTTGATCGCCGATCGGGGCTGGCGCAACGTGTCATTGGCGGCGGTGGCGGGTGAGGCGGGGCTGCCGATCCTTCAGGTCTATCGGCTGTTTCCGTCGCGCACCGCGATTCTTTGCGGGCTGCTGCGCCGGGTCGATGCCGCGGTGCTGGCGATCCCGCGCGACCTAGAAGCCGACGAAAAGCCGCGCGACCGCGTGTTCGATCTGCTGATGCGGCGGTTTGACGCGCTCCAGCCGCATCGCGCGGCATTGGAGGCGCTGCGCCGCGACCTGCCGGCCGATCCGTGCACCGCGCTGGCGCTGGGCCACACGCTGCTTGGCTCGGTGCGCCTGATGCTCGAAGCCGCCGGAATTGCGGCCCATGGCTTTGGCGGAACGATCGCTGTCAAGCTGACGGCGGCGGCCTATCTTGCTGCAGCGCAAACTTGGTCGCGCGACGAGTTGCCGGACCTCGCGCCCACTATGGCGATGCTCGATCGACGCTTGCGCGGCATCGAGCGATGGCTCGCTCTCGCCGCGCTAGGCCGCGGAAACGCAGCGGAGGCGCGTGCATAGTTTGGCCGCATTTGCCATTTTTTGCTGCACCGCAAAATAATAAGCCTTGACGACGATCGCCTCGGGTTCCATATAGGCAATTGTGCGCTGCACAATGCGCGATTTTCCCATACGGAACCCTGCCATGTCCGATGCTCGTACCCCGTTCTTTGATTTCGATGTGACCAAGATGTTTGCCGATTTCCGTTTTCGTCCCTTCGATGTCGAGGCGGTGTGGGCGGCGCAGCGGCGCAATATCGACGCGCTGAGCCAGGCCAATCAGCTCGCCGTCGAGGGCGTGCATGCCATGGCGAAGCGCCAGATCGAGATAACGCAGCAGGCGTTCGAGGAATTTTCGACGCTGTGGCGCGAGATGGCGCAGCCTTCCTCGACCGAGGATCGCATCGCCAAGCACACCGAGTTCACCAAGAAGCTGATCGACAAGAGCCTGACGCATGGCCGCGAAGTCGCCGCGCTCGCCGCGAAGGCCGGGACCGAGGCGACGGAGCTGCTGCAAAAGCGCACCACCGAGAGTCTCGACGAGATGAAGGCGTTCGCCTGCAAGTCGACCGGCGCTGTGTAACGCTTCATCGACGATCTGTTGAAAGGGCCGCGTCCGGTGCCGGGCGCGGCCCTTTCGTTTTTTATCCCGGCAGATGCACTCGCGCGCGCAACCCACCCTGCGGCGAGGTTTCGAGTCGGACGTCGCCGCCATGGCTGCGCGCGACGTCACGCGCGATCGTCAACCCGAGCCCGATGCCCCCGGTCGACGGATTGCGCGACGAGTCGAGACGGATGAACGGCTGAAAGACATGATCGCGCTCATCGGGCGGAATGCCCGGCCCGTCGTCGTCGACCAGAATATCGACGCCGTCCTCGGCCGGCCGGCCGGTCAGCCAGACGTGTGTGCCGTAGCGCGCGCCATTGGCGATCAGATTGCCGAGGCAGCGGCGCATTGCGTTGGGCCGAATCGGCACCACCAGCCCCGGCGTCTCGTCGAGCGACAACGCCGTGCCCTCGCGCGCCGCGGCAGACGCTATATCCTGCAGCAGCGTGGCGATGTCGGTTTCGATCGGGGTCTCCGTGCCCTCGCCGCGGGCGAAATCGAGATAGACGTGAACGAGATGCTCCATCTCGATAACGTCCGACTTCAGCTCCGCGACGGTCGGATCGTCGCCCATCAACTCCAGCGCCAATTTCATCCGCGTCAGTGGCGTGCGAAGGTCGTGCGACACGCCGGCCAGCATCTCGGTGCGCTGGCGGATCTGTCGCTGAATGCGGTCGCGCATCTGGATGAACGCAACTGCCGCCTGGCGTATCTCCAGGGCTCCCTCGACCTTCGAGAAAGCGATCAGCCGGCCCTTGCCAAAACTGTCCGCTGCGGCCGCGAGGCGGCGGAGCGACTTCACCTGGTTGCGCAGGAAGACCGTCGCGACCGCGAAGAACAGGATCGACGAACCGATCATCCAGAAGATGAAGATATAGGTCGTCGAGGTGTTGAGCCGCTTATACGACATTGTCGCGCGCAGGACGCCGTCGGGCAGTTGCACCATGACCATCAGCGTGCCGGGGTTACTCGTCGCGTCGACGACATAGGGCACCCGAAGCCGCTGGCTCAGCGCGGTTCGTAGATGCTCCTCGGTTTGGCTGCCGCCCGAGGCGATCGGAGGCGGTAGCGCCGCACCACGAATCAGACTGAAAAGGATCTCGGTGCGCGCTTCGGCCTGATCCATCAGCTCGGCGCGTTGGGTATCGGTGCGAACGAGCTTGAGGCTCTCACCGAGCATCGCGATCTCGGTGGCGACATCGGCGGCGAAACGGTGCGCCACCGTCTCCCAATGCCGTGCATAGAACACCCAGCCGGAAATGATCTGCACCAGGATCAGCGGCATGACGATCAACAGAAGCGAGCGGCCGAACATCGTCGTCGGCAGCAGGCGCTTGATCCAGCTGCGCTGGCGAATGTCGAGCGCCCCCGCGACGCGGTAGTCCGGCCGGGACGCGGGTAGGTCGAACGACCAGTCGTTCATCGCCGCGTCTCGATCTCAATCCGGCCGCAGCGCATAACCGGTGCCGCGAACGGTCTGCAGGTAACGCGGATTGCGCGGGTCAGGCTCGACCTTGCGGCGCAACCGCGTCATCTGCACGTCGACATTGCGGACATTGCCGCTGAACTGTGCCGATTGCGACAGCTCTTCGCGCGATACCGCTTGCGGTGCGCGCTGCGCCAGGCTCGATAATAGCGCGGCTTCCGCCGCGGTCAGCCGCACCAACTCGCCGCCGCGAAACAATTCGCTGCGGTTCAGATCAAAGCGGAACCCGGCGAAGCGGATGTCCGGTGGTAGCGGTGGAGGCTCCTCGGCCGACGGGCGGCGCTGCAGAATGTTGCGGATGCGCAGCACCAGCTCGCGTGGTTCGAACGGTTTGCCGAGAAAATCATCGGCCCCTTGTTCGAGCCCGTTGATGCGGTCCTCCGGCTCGGCCATCGCGGTCAGCAGCAGCACGGGAACATGACCGGCGGGCAGATTGTCCGCGCGCAGCGCACGGGTCAGGTCGAGACCGTTTTCGCCCGGCATCATCACGTCGAGCACGATGAGGTCAAAGGCGAAGCTCGCCAGTTGCGCGCGCGCCTCCTTGGCGTCGGCTGCGGTGGTGACGCGAAACCCGCTATCCGTCAGATACCGACGCAGCAGATTGCGCAGCCGCGCATCGTCGTCGACGACGAGAAGGTGGGGCTCGGTCTCGCTCATCGCCGGTCAGTATACGCCAAACGCGGAGCAATGCCCTCTCCCGCAAGCGGGAGAGGGGTTCTCTACCGCCGGCTCGGCTTGCCGCGGTCGAAGCGGCGGCGGTCGTCCGGGCTGGCGATGATGTTCAGCAGCACCTTGCGGAACCCTTCGACCGCGCCGGCGCCGGCCTTGCGGTAGGCGACGGCGACCCGCGCCCGCTGCGGCGCGGAGAGCTGGCGTTCGAGCTCGCGGCCCTTGTCGGTCAATTCCAGCAGCCGCTGGCGGCGGTCCTGCGCACCGCGGTGCTGCACGATAAACCCCTGCCGCACCAGCTGGCCGAGCACCCTGTTGAGGCTCTGCTTGGTGATCTTGAGGATCGTCAACAGGTCGCCGACGGTCATCTGCGGTCGCCGCCCGACAAAATGCACGACCCGGTGATGCGCTCGGCCAAACCCGTATTCGGTGAGGATGGCGTCGGGCTCGGCGGTGAAGTCGCGATAGGCGAAGAACAGCAACTCGATCCCTTGCCGCACCTCCTCGTCGCTGAGGAACGGCGCCTCTTCGGCCGGCTTTTCGGATAATTTTATGTCAGCCATATTGACTTATTTCGCAAGCATCGGTACAACGCGGCGTTTGCTGCGTTATAAAGTTTCGCAAAATCCCGGCGCGGGAGGAATTGTTCATGGCTGGCGACCTGCTTCCCTTTGACGATCGCGACGGCTTCATCTGGTTTGACGGCCGTCTTATCCCCTGGCGCGACGCCAAGCTTCATGTGCTCACGCACGGCCTGCATTATGCAAGTTGCGTGTTCGAAGGCGAGCGCGTCTATAACGGCCAGGCCTTTCATCTCGACGAGCACAATGCGCGGCTGATCAACTCGGCCAAGATCCTCGGCTTCGAAATCCCCGCCAGCATGGACGATCTGGCGAAAGCGACAAAAGAGCTGATCGCCGCCAACAAGACCGTCGACGGCTATGTCCGACCGGTCGCCTGGCGCGGCGCCGAGCAGATGGGCGTGTCGGCCGAGCAGAGCAAGATCCACCTGGCGATCGCGACCTGGGGCTGGCCGTCCTATTTCTCGCCCGAGGCGCGCGCCAAGGGCATTCGCATGGTGCAGTCGAAATGGGCTCGGCCGGCGCCGCACACCGCGCCGGTGCACTCGAAGGCCTCGGGCCTCTACATGATCTGCACCATGGCCAAGCACGAGGCCAACGCCGCCGGCTATGACGACGCGCTGATGCTCGACTGGCGCGGCCAACTCGCCGAAGGGACCGGCGCCAACCTGTTCCTCATCATCAACGGCGAGCTGCACACCCCGACGCCGGATTGCTTCCTCAACGGCATCACCCGGCAGACCGTGATCAAGCTCGCGAAGGCGCGGGGCATCAAGGTCGTCGAGCGCGCGATCATGCCGAACGAGCTGGCGAACGCGCAGGAAGTGTTTCTCACCGGCTCGGCCGCCGAGATCACGCCGGTCGGCGAGATTGAAGGCGCGATCGGGCACTATCGCTTCACGCCGGGTACGGTCTGCAAGCTGATGTGGGAGGATTACGACCGCATCACCGGCAAGAAAGTCGACAAGGCCGCGGCGGAATAGGCCCGCCTCGTTCTCCGGCATATGCGCGTCTCGCGCGATATGCGATAGTAGCCACGGTTGGTTTTTGGTAGTGGGTGATGACGCGTGTCGGCGGGGCGATCTTGGGTCTGGCCATCGCGGCCTGCTGCCATGACGGGGCTTTGGCTTACACCGCATCGGGCGATCGCAATTTTCCGGCGACCTTGATCCTGCCGCAGCTCACGCCTGGTGACCAGTTCTACCTCAACTATACCATGCTGCCGCTGACCAGCCATGGTGCGGGGACGGCCAGCCGGGTGAGCAACTTCTCGGCGGTTTACGGCAAGACCATCACCGACAATTTCGGCATTTTCCTGGAAGAGACCTATACCGGTATCGGCATTGACAGTGGCGGTACCCAGTGGGGTTGGCAAAATCTCGACGGCTCGCTCCGCTATCTCGCGATCAACAATCTCGACCACGAATTCATCCTGTCGCTTGGACTGGATCGGGAGACCGGCGGCACAGGCGCAACGCGGGTCGGCGCTTCGCCGTCGGGCGCGACCACACCGCAATTTTACCTCGGCAAGGGCTTGGGCGATCTCGACATCGGCTACCTGCGCCCGCTCGCGATCACGACCTATACCGGTGTGACGATCGCTGACAAGGCGCCGCGTCCGGACGTGCTGAACACCGGCTTTACCATCGAATATTCGATCCCTTATCTGCAGTCGAAGGTGGAAAGTCTCGACTTGCCCGACGTAATCCGGAAAATGACGCCGATGACCGAGGTTCTGATCACATCGCCCGTCGGCCGCAGTTATGGCTCGCGGACGACGGTGCTCATCGCGCCCGGCGTGAGCTATGCGGGCGAGGGGTGGGAATTCGCTGTCGAAGCGCTGGTCCCGGCGACCAGCGCGACCGGGAGCGGCGTCGGCGTCACCGCCCAGCTCCATCTGGCGCTCGATTACCTGTTTGCCGACAGCATCCTCGGCAAACCCTTGTTCGCGAGCCAATGACTCCGATGCGGCGGCGCGACCTGATCCTGGCGGCGGCCTTGATAGGTTTGTCGCCGACCGCGGGCTTTGCCGCAACCGGCGCGGGCAGCGTCGTCGGGCTCGCGGGACAGTGTGTCGTCCAGCGAGACGGCCGCCCGAGCCCGTTGAAGCTCGGCGACGCGGTGGCGGTCTCCGATACGATCGAGGTCCCGGCCGACGGCAAGCTCAAACTGCGCATGAGCGACGGGTCGGTCATCTCCCTCGCCCCGGGGACCAAGATGACCGTGGCGACCTATCAGACCGATTCCGCCGGGCAGCGCCAGAATGCGCAGCTATCGCTGTCTCAAGGGCTGATCCGCGCCGTCGTTGCCCCCGTCGACCACCCGACGACCTTTGAGGTCTCGACCGCCGTGGGTACCGCCGCCGTGCGGTCGACCGATTGGTTTATCGAAGCCAAACCCGGCGCCGCGCAGGTCGGCGTGCTCAGCGGCAGCGTCGTGCTGCAAAGCGGCGCTACGCACCGCGATGTCACGATCCCGGCGCGGTGGGGAGCCAGGCTGGAGGCGGGGCGGGATCCGGTCGAAGCGCGCGTGTGGGCGCCGCAGGAATTTCAAGCGGTTATTTCCCGCACCGACGTACCCTAGGCGGTATTTTTGCCCTGGCCGCGAGGCTTGCGCGAGGCCGGGCTGGCCCTCGGCGTGGCGGCGGCGACCCTCCTTCCGCTTTCGGCCCTCGCCCCCGTTCCGCTGCGCATCCTCGAAACGGCATCGCTCGATCTGCGTTTTCGGATACGTGGCCCGATCCATCCGGGGGACGAAGTGGCCGTCGTCCTGGTCGACGACCGCAGCCTTGCGGCGCTCGGGCGCTGGCCGCTCAATCGACATCTGTTCGCCAAGGCCGTGCGAACCGCCCAGCAGGCCGGCGCCAAGACGTGCGTCTTCGATCTGCTGTTCGCGGAACCTGAGCAGAACTTGCCCCGCGAGGTGCGCGAGCGCGCCCATGCCGCCGCCGATCAACTTTCCGGCGGGCAGAACCCGGAGCTGCGCGCGGCTCTCGATCAGCTGTTGGCCGACAACCCCGATGGCGATCTCGCCACCGCTATTCGCGACAGCGGCAACGTTCTGCTGCCGCTGGCCTTTTCCTTTTCCGGGCCGGCTGGGCCGGAGCCGCCCGCTTATGTCTCCGATCAGGCCTATCAACAGCTCGACAAGAGCCCGGTCGAGCCGCTCTTCCCGCTCGAGGCGAAATCGGCAGTCATCCCGGTCTCGCCGCTCGGCGAGGCGGCAGCCGGCCTCGGCCATGTCAACATCTCCTATGACCGCGATGGCGCCCCGCGTTACGACTACTTGGCGCTGCCGTTCAACGGCGACTTTCTGCCGTCCTTGCCCGTGCGCGCGGTGGCTTCTTATCTCGGCGTGCCGTGGGATGCGGTCGGCCTCGCGCTCGGCGCCGGGGTACGGATCGGCAAACTCACGGTGCCGACCGACCCGGCCATGCGCCTGCTCGTCAATTACCGCGGGCCGCGCGGCACAATCCCGACCTATTCGTTTGTCGACCTGCTGGACGGTCGCATTACGGCGGATCGGCTGGCCGGCCGCATTGTGCTGATCGGCGCGTCGTTTATCGGCATCGCCGATACCAATCCGGCGCCGTTCGACAACACGCCGATGCCCGGCACCGAACGGATGGCCAACATCATCAACTCGCTGGTTGCCGGCGACTTCATCCGCGAAAACCCGGCCCCCTGGCCGTTGCTGACGATCGGCGTGGTGCTGCTGTTGGCGGCGGTGAGCGGCGTGGCGATCGTGCTGAGCCCCACCCGAATCGCCGTCCTGGCCGCCGCGGTCCCGCTTATCGTATGGGGCGGCGGCGTACAGGTGGCTTTCAATCGCGGGCTGTGGCTGCCGTTGGTGAACCCGCTGCTCGCGCTGGCCGCGGCGTCGCTCAGCGTGCTGCTGTTCCGCTATGGGTTTGTCGATCTGCAGCGACGGCGCGTCCACGCCGCCTTCCGCCATTATCTGGCGCCCGATCTCGTCAACCAGCTCGCCGACAATGCGCAGCAGCTGCGACTTGGCGGTGAGACGCGCGCGATCAGCGTGATGTTCAGCGACATTCGCGGCTTTACCTCGATTTCCGAGAGCTTCAAAACCAATCCGGAAGGGTTGAGCCGGTTGATCAATCGGGGTTTTCTGTCGCCGATGACCAAGCTCATCATGGCGCAACGCGGCACAATCGACAAATACATGGGCGACTGCATCATGGCATTCTGGAACGCGCCGCTCGACGATGCGGACCATGCCGACCATGCCTGTGCCAGCGCGCTGGCGATGCTGCGGGAACTCGACCGCATCAACCCTGAGCTTGAACGCGAAGCCGAGGCGGAAGGCCGGGGCTTCCAGCCGCTGCATATCGGGATCGGCATCAACAGCGGCGAGTGCGTGGTCGGCAATATGGGCTCCGACGAGCGCTTTGCGTACACCGCGATGGGCGACGCGGTGAACCTCGCATCACGACTCGAAGGCCAGACCAAGAATTATGGCGTCGGTATCATCATAGGCGAGGCGACGCGCGCCGCCGCATCGGCCTGGGCGGCGCTCGAACTCGACCTGATCGCGGTCAAGGGCAAAGCCGAGGCCGTGCGCATCTATGCGCTGCTCGGGGATGCAGAACTGGCGCGGTCGGCGGATTTTATCACGAAGATGGGGCGGCACGAGCGCATGCTCGCGGCTTACCGGGCACAGGAATGGAGCTACGCGCTTGCCGCGCTGGCGGAATGCCGCGCCGCCGACCCCGCACTTGCCGGCCTGTATGAGCTCTACGCCGAGCGCATCGACTATTTCCTGGACAATCCGCCAGGCAAGGACTGGGACGGCGTTTTCATCGCGGAGACGAAGTAGCGCTTCCAACTTATTATAATTTCACGTTTTCCATCGGCGCGCGGCTTCGTCGTCCTTGTGGCGCGCCGCGACCCAGCGCTCGCCCTGTGGAGTCTCTTCGCTCTTCCAGAAGGGGGCGTCGGTCTTTAGCCAATCGATCAGGAAATGGCACGCGGCGAGCGCCGCCTCGCGATGCGGCGAGGCGGTCGCCACCAGCACGATACGGTCGCCCGGCTCGAGCCGGCCGTAGCGGTGGATGATCAGGCTCGCGTCGAGCGGCCAGCGCTTGTTGGCCTCGGCTTCGATCTCGGCCAGCTTCTTCTCGGTCATGCCGGGATAATGCTCGAGCGTCAACGCGCTGACCCGGTCGGCGCCGTCCCCCTGGTAATTGGCATCGCGCACCAGCCCGATAAAGCTCGCGATCCCGCCGATCCGCGCATTACCGCGCGTCAGCGCATCGAGCTCCCGGCCGATATCAAAATCCTCGCGCTGGACCTTGATCATGTCAGCCTCCGGTGACCGGCGGAAAGACCGCGACCTCGTCGCCGTCACGGATAGGGTGCTCCGGCCCGACATAGTCCTGGTTGACCGCGACGCGCACGGCAGAGAGATCTTTCAGCGCATCTGCATAGCCCGGCCCGCGCGACTTCAGCCATTGCAGCAGGGTGTTGACGTCATGCACCTGCGACGGCAGCGCGAGTTCCTCCTCGGCGGTGCCGATCTTAGCGCGCAGCCAGGCGAAATAGAGGAGCCGCATCGTCCGCTCCCGGCCCTCAGCCGATGATCTCGGCGTAGGGGAGGAAATCGACCATCGCGCCGGGACGCAACCCGTCCGCCGCCTCGTCGACGATCACGAACCCGTCCGAGTTGACGATCGACGACAGGATTCCGGCACCATCCTTTGGATATTTATGAGCCGTGACCACGTCGCCGTTGCGGGTCAGGCTGGCGCGGACATATTCGCGCCGGCCCGGTCGCTTCTTGTAGGCGAATTCGGCGCGCACCCGGAACAGGGTAGGAGCCTCCGCCGCCGCGCCGGCGAGGCGCAGGATCAAGGGACGCCCGATGATCGCAAAGGTCAGCGCGGCGGCGACCGGGTTGCCCGGCAGCCCGATCAACGGCACGCCCTTGACCTGGCCGAGCGCGACCGGCCGGCCCGGCTTGATCGCCAGCCGCCAGAAATCGATACGCCCGAGCCGCTCGATCGCGGTGCGGATATGGTCTTCCTCGCCGGTCGACACGCCGCCGGAAGTGACGATCAGGTCATGCTCGGCGGCGGCCCCGGCGAGCGTATCGGTGAGCGCGGCCTCGCGGTCCGGACGGATGCCGAGGTCCGTCACCCGGCAGCCCAGGCCTCTGAGCAGGGAGGCGAGCATGACCCGGTTGGCATCGTAGATCGCGCCGGGCGGCAGTACGGTTCCGGGTTCGCGCACCTCGTCGCCGGTCGAGACCAGCGCCACTCGCAACTTCTGGTAAACCGCCAGCCGGTCCTGCCCGAGCGCCGCCGCAAGGCCGAGATCGGCCGCCTTCAGCCGCCTCCCAGCGGTGAGCGCGACCATGTCCTGCTCGATATCTTCGCCCGCGTGGCGGCGGTTGGCGCCCTTCTTGAGGCCGGGTTTCATCGTGACCCGGCCGCCGGAGATCACGCAATCCTCCTGCATCATCACCGTGTCGGCGCCATCGGGCATCGGCGCCCCAGTGAAGATGCGGATCGCCTCGCCGCGCTCGGCCGCGCGACCAAGCGGGTGACCGGCGGCGGAGCGCCCGGTCACCGGCAGTACCGTGTCTTGATCGGGTAGCAGATCGGCGTGGACGATCGCATAGCCGTCAACCGCGCTGTTGGCGTGCGGTGGGACATTCATCGCCGCGACGAGGTCATGCGCCAGCACGCGCCCCAGCGCCTCGGCGAGCGGTACCGTCTCGGGCTCGACGACCGGCGTCACGCGTTGTGCGATCAGGGCCAGCGCCTCGTCGACGCCGAGCAGTGTCCCGCCAAACGCAAAGCAATCGTCGCTCAGCTGCGCCATGCACCAAATCCAGTTTCGCCGAGTATCAGATCGGCGATCGAACCGACATCGGCAAGGTCCAACACCGGCAGCGGCGCTGCCAATGTCGAGTCGGATGCGATGGCGACGATATGCGGATCGTCCGGATAGAGGAACGGTTTTCCGACCGATGGCCGGTGCACTTCAAGTTTTGGATGAGCATGCGCCTTGAAGCCCTCGACCAATAACAGGTCGACCGGCGCCATCCGCGCGACCAGCTCGTCGAGCGACGGTTCCGGCGCCTCGCGCAGTTCGTGCATCAGCGCGAAGCGGCGCGACGAGGCGACCATGACCTCGCTGGCCCCGGCCTGGCGGTGCAGCCAGGAATCCTTGCCGGGTTTGTCGATGTCGAATTCGTGGTGGGCGTGCTTGATGGTCGAGACCGTCAGCCCGCGGCCGATAATCTCGGGTATCAGCCTGGTGAGAAGCGTCGTCTTGCCGCTACCGCTCCAGCCGGCGAGCCCGAAAACCCGCATCGCCTCACGCCAGGCGCCGCGTCGTCTTCCCGCCCGCCGCCGGGCGGGGCGCGGCGATATGCGACAGCCCGGCGCGCAGATAGTCGTAGCCGGTGACCAGGGTCAGCAGCGCGGCGGCCCATAGCAGCGCTTCGCCGATCGCGACGATTGGCAGTACATGCCACCCGGCACTGCCCACGATCAGCACGCCGATCGCCACCATCTGGATGGCCGTCTTCCACTTTGCGAGCCGCGACACCGGCATGCCAACGCTGAGCCCGGCGAGGTATTCGCGCAGCCCTGACACCAGGATCTCGCGGCATAGGATGACCAGCGCCGGCAACACCGCATGGCTGGTAAGCCGGCCTGTCACGGTCAGCATGAACAGCGTCGCCGCGACCAGTAGCTTGTCGGCGATCGGGTCGAGAAAGCGGCCGAGCTCGGACTGTTGCTCCCAGCGCCGCGCGAAATGCCCGTCAAGCCAGTCGGTGATACCCGCCGCGGAGAACAGCGCGCAACCAAACCAGCGCGCGGAATCTCCGTCGACGTAGAACGTCGCGACGACCAGCGGGATCGCCAGAATGCGCGACAGGGTCAGCAGGTTCGGCAGATTGGTCAGCGGCACGATGAACTCCGAGCGCGAGAGATCGGCTGGGCTGGGAAACGATCTTACCCAACCTCGTGAAAGTGGTCATAAACCTTTTTTGCGACAGCTTTGCTGATGCCGGCAACACGCTCGATCTCGGCCTGCCCGGCGCGGGCGATCGTCCGCGCCGAGCCGAAATGGTGCAGCAGCGCCTGCTTGCGCTTCGCGCCGATGCCGGCGATCTCGTCGAGCGGCGAGCGGCCGAGCGATTTCGCATGCCGCGCGCGGTAAGTGCCGATCGCAAAGCGATGCGCTTCGTCGCGCAGTCGCTGCAGGAAATAGAGCACCGGATCGCGCGGTTCGAGCGAGAAGGACGGCCGGCCGGGAATGAAGAACCGCTCGCGTCCGGCGTCGCGGTCGGGCCCCTTGGCGATGCCGATCACCGGCACGTCCCCGATCCCCAATTCGTCGAGCACGCCTTGCGCGATGCCCAGTTGGCCACGCCCGCCGTCGATCAGTACCAGGTCGGGCCAGGTGCCGCTCGCCCGCTCGGGATCCTCCTTGATCGCCCGCGCAAACCGGCGGTGCAGCACTTCACGCATCATCGCGTAGTCATCGCCGCCGATGCCGTCGGGTTCCGCGACCTCCATCGCTGTGGATGCGCGCAAGCCGCGAATCGTGAATTTGCGGTACTGGTTTTTCATCAGCCCCTCGGGCCCGGCGACGATCATCGCACCGACCGCGTTGGCGCCCTGGTTATGGCTGTTGTCGTAGACCTCGATGCGGTTGAGCGGAGCGGGCAGGCCGAGCGCGGCGGCGACGCCGTCGAGCAATTGCCGCTGCGTGCTGCTTTCCGCAAGGCGGCGGCCGAGCGCCTCGCGGGCCGTCGCGGTGATGCGTTCGACCAGCTTCCGTTTGTCGCCGCGCTGCGGCACAACCAGCGTCACCTTGCGCCCGCCCAGCGATAGCGCCTCGGCGACCAGCGCCTGTTCGACGAGCATGTGGCTCAGCAGCACGAGCGGCGGCTTGGGCCGGTTGTCGTAGAACTGGCCGACAAAGCTGGTCAGTACCTCTTCGACCGGGAGCTGACGGTCGTGGCTTGGGAAATAGGCGCGATTGCCCCAGTTCTGCCCGCCGCGGAAGAAGAACACCTGCACGCAAGTGTGCCCACCGGCCTGGTAAGCGGCAATGATGTCGGCGTCGTCGATGCCCGGTGTGTAAATGTCCTGGTGGCCTTGCACCATCGACAGCGCGCGGATGCGGTCGCGCAGCATCGCCGCCGCCTCGAAATCGAGCGCCGCCGAGGCCGCCTCCATCTCGACCGCGAGCCGTGCCTGCACATCGGCGCTGCGGCCGTTGAGAAAGCTCTTTGCCTCCTCGATCAGCGCCGCGTAATCCTCCGGCGTGATGCGCCCGACACAGGGCGCGCTGCACCGTTTGATCTGAAACAGCAAGCAGGGGCGGGTGCGGTTGTTGAACACGCTGTCGCCGCACGAGCGCAGCAGAAACGCCTTTTGCAGCGTGATCAGCGTGCGGTTGACCGCGCCAGCGGAGGCGAACGGGCCGAAATACGTGCCGTCATCGGTGCGCGCGCCGCGATGCTTGGCGAGCTGTGGAAACGTTTGGTCGGCGGCGATGTGGATCAACGGGAACGACTTGTCGTCGCGCAACAGCACGTTAAAGCGCGGCAGCAAGCGCTTGATAATGTTGCATTCGAGCAGCAGAGCCTCGGCCTCGGTCTGCGTCTCGACGATTTCCAGCGCCGTGGTTTGCGACACCATCTGGCGCAGCCGGTTCGACAGGCCGAGCGGGTGCGTGTAGTTCTGCACCCGCGCCTTCAGGTTGCGCGCCTTGCCGACATAGATGGCGTCGCCCTTGCGATCGAGCATGCGGTAGACGCCGGGACTCGCCGGCACATTGCGCAGCGCCCGTCGAATGATCCCGGCGCCGTTGGCGATGCCGCCGCTGGCGGGAAGAGCGGGTTCGTCATCCGCCGATGCCACGTCGATCCCACCGGGCCCGCGCCGCGGATCGAACGATTCCGGCGCCGGTTGCCGCGGGCGCCGCGGCGCCCGGCGAACCGGAGCGGCTTCGGCGCTGCGTTCGCTACTTTCGGGCATATCCACCAAGCCTGTGGATAAATCTGTCGAAAAAACGCGATGGCAAGTTCGGGGATGCGATTATGACAATAGCATTCACCACGCCGCCTAAAATCGGCCGTGCCTCCTTAAGTGTTTGAATCTGCCTTGGTTTTTGCATCTCGTACATTAAATGTCTGTAACAAATCAAACCGTTAGCCGCCGTCGCATCACGCCATGATTAAGTCTTACGCCTTGTGAACAAGTTGAACTGCCATGCGGCGAGTCGCGTCGAATCCGCAGCTTAAGCGAGACATTTTGTCACCCCCGGGCATCGTCGGACGCGGCTGGTTCATTCGACCATGCCGCTGGGGCGCGGCGGCGCCCAGCCGAGATGCTGCCCGCCGTCGAGCGCAATCATCTGTCCGGTCATCGCCGGCGCGGCGAGAATAAAGCGCAGCGCAGCGGCGACCTCCTCCGGACCGGTACCGCGTTGCAATGGCATGGCGCGACATTGTTCAAGGAATTGCTCATGGCTTTGCCGCGGGCTCGGCAGGGTCGGGCCCGGACCGATGCCGTTGACCCGGATGCGCGGTGCGAGCGCCAGCGCCATGGTTTGGGTCAACGTCCACAAGCCGGCCTTGCTCAGCGTATACGACACGAAATAGGGCGTGAGATTCCAGACTCGCTCGTCCAACAGATTGACAATGCAGCCACCAGCCTCCTTCGGCAGAAGCCGGGCGAATTCCTGCATCAGCACAAACGGCGCGCGCAGATTAACCGCGAGATGGGCGTCCCAGCTTTCGCGCGTTACGGTGTCGACCACGTCGTTCTCGAAGATCGACGCGTTGTTGACCAGGACGCCGATCGGCCCCAGAGCTGCTGCCGCCTGCGGCAACAACGCCGCGATCTGAGCCTCATCGGCCAGATCGGCGGCGATGGCCGCCGCCTTGCCGCCGCTTTGTTCGATCTCGGCGACAACCGATCGCGCCGGTGTTTCCGATGCGTGATAGTGCACCGCGACGGCAAAGCCGGCCTCGACCAGCGCCAGCGCGCAGGCGCGCCCGATCCGTTGGCCGCCCCCGGTGACCAGTGCCGCCTTTGGCACTGGCGGGGCAGGGAAGGCGCCGGTCGGAGTCGCGTCGCCGATCATCGCTGCAGGCTCGTCGCGGCGTCCTTCGAGACGTGCCTGAAGACGCTCCTCAGGATGACGGCGTTAGGCGGATGGCAGAACGAAAAACCGCCATCCTGAGGGGCCCGCGGAGTGGGCGTCTCGAGGGGACCAACGGCGCTTCTCCAGCTCTCACCGTCTTGCACGGCGGTCCTTCTTTGCTCGCATTTTGGCGCGCATCACGTCGCGTGCAGAGACGCCCGCGCGCCCTGCCTGCGAACGGCCGCGTGCGCCTTCGGTGCGGCCGGCCCCTGCCGGTGCGGTGCTCGCGGCGAGCCCGAGATCGGCCTGCTCCAGGCGCCTGATCTCGTCGCGCAGCCGCGCGGCCTCCTCGAATTCGAGGTCGGCGGCGGCGGCCTTCATGCGTTTTTCCAGATCGGCGATAACCGATTTGAGGTCCTTGCCCTGGTAGTGCGCCGCGTCGCTCTCGCCGAGGCCGACGGTGACGTGGTCGCGCTCGTAGACGCTTTGGAGAATGTCCGAGATACCGCGCCGCACACTTTCCGGCGTGATTCCATGCGCCGCGTTGTAGGCCTGCTGTTTCTCGCGCCGTCGCCCGGTCTCGTCGATCGCCGCCTTGAGGCTGTCGGTCATGTGGTCGGCGTAGAGGATCGCGCGGCCGTCGAGATGGCGCGCGGCGCGGCCGATCGTCTGGATCAGCGAGGTCCGCGAGCGCAGATACCCCTCCTTATCGGCGTCGAGCACCGCGACGAGCGCGCATTCCGGAATATCAAGCCCTTCGCGCAGCAGGTTGATGCCGATCAGGATGTCGAACACCCCAAGCCGCAGATCGCGAATGATTTCGATGCGCTCGATCGTGTCGACATCCGAGTGCATGTAGCGCACCCGCAGCCCGGCCTCGTGCAGGTATTCGGTCAGTGCCTCGGCCATGCGCTTGGTCAGCGTCGTGACCAGCACGCGCTGCCCCTTGGCCGCGGCGTCGCGGCACTCGGCCATCAGATCGTCGACCTGGTTCTCGATCGGCCGGATGATCGTCGGCGGGTCGACGAGTCCGGTCGGGCGCACGATCTGCTCGACGAAGACGCCGCCGGCGCGCTCCATCTCCCAGCGTCCGGGCGTCGCCGAGACGAAGACGGTCTGGCCGCGATAGGTGTCCCATTCCTCGAATTTGAGCGGCCGGTTATCGGTGCAGGAGGGTAGCCGGAACCCGTATTCGGCCAGCGTCGTCTTACGCGTCCAGTCGCCACCGAACATGCCGCCGAGCTGCGGCACCGTGACGTGGCTCTCGTCGACGATGACCAGCGCGTCGCGCGACATATATTCAAAGAAGGTCGGCGGCGGCTGGCCGGGGGCGCGCCCGGTCAGGTAGCGCGAATAATTCTCGATGCCGGCGCAGCTGCCGGTCGCCTCGATCATCTCGACATCAAAGGTCGTGCGCTGTTCGAGGCGCTGTGCTTCGAGCAATCGGCTGGCGGAATGCAGCTCGTCGAGCCGGATGCGCAGGTCGCGTTTGATCTGCTCGATTGCCTGCAGCAGCGTCGGGCGCGGCGTCACGTAATGGCTGTTGGCATAGACCTTGATCGATTGCAGCGCGACGATCTTTTCGCCGGTCAGCGGATCGATCTCGTGGATGCCTTCGACCTCGTCGCCGAACAGCGAGACGCGCCAGGCACGATCCTCGTAATGCGCCGGGAATATCTCGATCGTGTCACCGCGCACGCGAAACGCGCCGCGCACGAAATTGGTATCGTTGCGCCGGTACTGCATCTCGACGAAATGCGCGAGCAGCCGGTTGCGGTTGATCCGCTCGCCGACCGTGACCGTCTCGGTCATCTGCGAATAGGTCTCGACCGAGCCAATACCGTAGATGCACGACACGGAGGCGACGACCACCACGTCGCGCCGTTCGAGAATCGCCCGCGTCGCCGAGTGGCGCATCCGGTCGATCTGCTCGTTGAGCGAGGATTCCTTCTCGACATAGGTGTCGGAGCGCGGAACGTAGGCTTCCGGCTGGTAGTAGTCGTAATACGAGACGAAATACTCGACCGCGTTCTCCGGGAAAAAACTCTTCATCTCGCCGTAGAGCTGCGCCGCCAGCGTCTTGTTGGGCGCGAGCACGATCGCCGGGCGCTGGATGCGCTGGATCACATGCGCCATCGTAAAAGTCTTGCCCGAGCCGGTGACGCCGAGCAGCACCTGGTCCTTCTCGCCGCGCGCGAGGCCTTCGCACAATTCGTCGATCGCCTGCGGCTGGTCGCCGGCCGGCTGAAATTCGGATGACAACTGGAACGGCTTGCCGATATCGCCCGACGGGCGCTCGGCGACGAACAGCGGATGGAGCATGGCCTTAAAGATAAGCCCGCCGGCGCCGTCGCGCCAGTGAGAGGGAGCCAGTGAGAGGGAGCCAGTGAGAGGGAGACGGTGCGGCAAGCCCGATTGGTTCGAATTGTGGAGCGATCCCCGCATCCGATGACACTTCGGTGATAGTCTGCTTCGACGCTCCCGCGGCAGTGCCCAGGATCGAGGCGATGTCGACGACCGAGACCCCGTCACGCATCGACGCCGCCGGCCGGCGGCGGACGATGCGGCTGCAACGCGCGATCCCCTTCGTCGCGCAGCTGCGCGGCTATCGGCGGGAATGGCTGGGCCGCGACATCTCGGCGGGGGTCGCCGTCGCCGCGGTCGCGTTGCCGATCGGCATCGCCTATCCAGCGATCGCCGGGCTCCCGCCCGAAATCGGTCTTTATGCCAGCATCGCCGGTCTGATCGGCTACGCAGCATTCGGCTCATCGCGGCAGCTGATCGTCGGTCCGGACGCAGCGACCCTGACCGTGCTCGCCGCCTCGCTGACCCAGCTCGCGGCGACCGGCGCCGAGCAGCGCATCGCCGACGCGGCGGCCTTGTCCGTCCTCGTCGGCGCTCTCTGTCTGATCGCGGCGGCCTGCCGCCTCGGCTTTATCGCCAATTTTCTGTCGCGGCCGGTGCTGACCGGGTATCTGTGCGGCGTGTCGCTGTCGCTGATCCTCGGCCAGATCGAGCGGCTGACGGCGGTGCATGTGCGGGATCGTGGACTCACCCGACCGCTGATCGACCTCGTCCGGCAGGTCGACCAGGTCCACCTGCCGACCCTCGTTATCGGTCTTGGGGCGCTGCTGATTTTGCGGCTGTTGCGGCGAGCCCTGCCACGGGCACCGGGCCCGCTGGTCGTTCTCGCACTGGGCACGGCGCTGTCGATGATCCTCGACCTGCAAAGCCGGGGCGTCGCGGTCCTCGGGCGGATTTCCGCCACCCTGCCGAGTTTCGCGCTGCCCGACGCGCCGATCGGCCGGTTCAACGATCTCGTGCTGAGCGCGGTCGGTATTCTCGTTGTCGGCTTCGGCAGCGGCATCGTCACCGCGCGCAGCTTTGGCGCCAAGAACCGCTACCGCGTCGACGCCGACCGCGAGCTGGTCGGGTTCGGTGCCGCGAACATCGCCTGCGGCCTGTTTGGCGGGTTTCCGGTGACCGGGGCGGATTCGCGCACCGCGGTCAACGACGTGGTCGGCGGGCGCAGCCAGCTTGTCGGGCTGGTTGCCGCGGCGGCGCTGATCGTCGTGCTCGTCGCGCTGACCGGAGTCCTCCAGTATCTGCCGATCGCCGCACTGGGCGCGGTGCTGGTGTCGGCGGCGATCGATCTGATCGATATCGCCGAGTTGCGTGCGTTGTGGCGAGCCAGTCGCGCCGGGTTCGCCTTTGCGATGATCGCCATGGCCGGCGTGTTCTGGCTCGGCGTGCTCAAGGGCGTGATCATCGGCATCGGCGCGACCGGTGTCTATCTGCTGGCCCGCGTCTCGCACCCGAGCGACGCGCTGCTCGGCCGGGTGCCTGGCCAGGACGGGCTCTACAAGCTGCACCGCGAGCCGCGCGCGAAACCGATACCGGGCTTGGCGATCTACCTGGTGCAGGGCGACCTGGTGTTCTTCAATATCGACTATGTCAGGGACCGCATCCGCTGGATCGCCGACCGCCTGCCGCCGGCGACGCGCTGGTTCATCATCGACGCCGAGCCGGTGGCGACGATCGACACCACCGCCGCGGCGGTGCTGGAGGAAATCAGGGACGAGTTCGCTCGCCGCGGCGTTCGCTTCGGCCTCGCGGATCTACATACGCAGCCGCGCCAGCTGCTCGAACGGGCAGGCGTGGTGGCCAGCATCGGGCCCGAGATGCTGTTCGATCGCATCAGCGATGCTGTCGTTGCCTTCGACAAAACTGTGGCGGAGGCTTCTGCCCCGGTCAGCGCTGTTGCGCCGATGGAGCCGATGGCGCAGTGAGCGGTAGGGCCTCGTTGCTCAACAGCAGCGCCGCGCGCAACCAGCGCGGCCGCTCGCGCTCCGGTACGCCAAGCCGCATGGTCGAAAGGCCGATATCGGGCATTGCGCGCGGCGCTGATTTGACCCAGCCGGAAACGCCGACGCGATCCGCGAGGACTTGCAGGTCGTGGTGCAAAGACGTCGGATCGGGCGCGACGTAGAGCAGCACCGCCGCGCATGCGGCGGCCGCGGTCAGCATGACGCCGCGCCAGAACATGCCAAAGGAGCGCTGCCGCGATGGCACCAAGCCCGTGCCGACCCGGCGGTCGATCGCGCGCCAGACATGTGCTGGCGGCGTCTCGTCCCGCGTGGTCGCGTCGAGCGGCGCGAACCGCTCGCTCCATCCGGCGACGATCGCAGCCAGGGTCGCGCTCGCCGTCAGCTCCCGCTCGAATCGGCGGCGGGAGCGCGGCGGCATCAGGCCGAGCACGTAATCGGCGGCGAGACGCTCGCCGAGCTCTGGGCGGTTATAGTCCATGGCCGTAACTCATGAACCGAGGCACCGCTGCAGCCGTTCCAGACTGCGCCACAATGAGCTCTTCACGGTCCCGACCGGCACCTTGAGCCGCGCGGCGATCTCGTCACGCGTCATCCCGTAGAGATAGGCGAGCAGCACCGCCTTGCGCGGCTGCGGGTCGAGTTCTTCGAGGCAGCGCTGGAGAGCGCGCAGCTCGGCGCTGATATCGGTCCGGCCCGTGGCGACGTAACTGGTCAGTATGTCCTCCGGCGCACTGTGCCCTTCCGGGCGGCTCTGCTGGTGGCGGAGCTGATCGATCGCGCAATGGCGAACGATGGTGACGAGCCAGGTCATCACTGACCCACGCACCGGATCGTAATCCTTGGCTCGTCCCCAGATCGCGACGAAGGCCTCTTGCAGGACCTCCTCGGCGATCTCCCTCCGTCCGCTTATTCGGAGCGCGACGCCAAAAAGTTTCGCCGATGTCGCTTGATATAGGTTAGCGAAAGCTTGCTTGTCGCCCTTGGCGGTGCGGCGCATCAGCTCCGGCAGCTGCAAATTCAGATTGGGCACGCGCGGAGCCAATTTTCGAAAAGCGACATTTCTGCCTTTTCATAAGGTAGCGCGCGGCTCGGCGCCAGTCGCGGAATGGGTGAACTGCGGCCCACTTGGCTTCACATCCCCCACGCAACGCACTAGTTTACGTCGGTAATCCCTTCCGGAAAGTGAGACCATGGGTTTTCTCGCCGACCGCCTTGCGCGGGTCAAAGCTTCGCCCACGATGGCTATCACGGCGCTTGCCACCGAGCTGAAGGCGGCGGGCCGCGACATCATCGGCCTGTCGGTCGGTGAGCCCGATTTCGATACACCGGACAACATCAAGGAAGCGGCAATCAAGGCGATCCACGCCGGCGATACGAAATACACCGTGTTCGACGGCCGCATGGAGCTGAAAGAGGCGGTCGCGGCGAAGTTCAAGCGCGAGAACGGGCTCGATTACGAGCCGACCCAGGTCAGCGTGTCGAGCGGCGGCAAGCAGGTGCTCTACAACGCGATGGTTGCGACGTTGAACCCCGGCGACGAGGTGCTCATCCCGGCGCCCTATTGGGTGTCGTACCCGGAGATGGTGCTGCTCGCCGACGGCAATCCGGTGCCGGTCGCCTGCCCGCAGAATTACGGCTTCAAGCTGCGCCCGGAGGACCTCGACGCGGCGATCACGACGAAGACGAAGTGGCTGATCCTCAATTCGCCGTCGAACCCGACCGGCGCCGCCTATACCGAGGCCGATCTGCGCGCGGTCGCCGACGTGCTGCTCAAGCACCCGCAGGTCTGGGTGATGACCGACGACATGTACGAGCATCTCGTCTACGACGATTTCGAATACAAGACGATCGCCCAGGTCGAGCCGCAGCTCTACGAGCGCACGCTGACTGTCAACGGCGTCTCAAAAGCCTATTGCATGACCGGCTGGCGCATCGGCTATGGCGCCGGGCCGAAGCCGCTGATCAAGGCGATGGGCGCGATCCAGTCGAACTCGACCGCCAATCCCTGCTCGATCAGCCAGGCCGCCGCGATCGAGGCGCTCAACGGACCGCAGGATTTCATCGCGCCGAACAACGCCAGGTTCAAGGAGCGGCGGGACCTGGTGGTCGCGGCGCTCAACAAGATCCCCGGCCTGCATTGCCCGAGACCGGAGGGGGCGTTCTACGTCTACCCATCCTGCGCCGGCTTGCTCGGCAAGACGACGCCGCAAGGTGAGGTGATCAAAACCGACGAGGATTTCGTCAAATACCTGCTCGCCGCCGAAGGCGTCGCGGTGGTGCATGGTGATGCATTCGGTCTCGCGCCGCATTTTCGCATCTCCTACGCCACCGGCACCGAGACGCTGAAAGAAGCGGTGCAGCGCATCGACCGTGCCTGCCGCGCGCTGGCCTAGGCAAAATCGTCGGAGGGCGAGGGGACGCATCTTCGCGCGCAGCGTTTGATGGAGGCATTTCTTCCATCGCGCGAGCGCGCCCATGGCCAAGCTCCCCTACCTCGTCATCGCGGTGATCGTGCTGATGTCGCTGGCCGCGTGCGGCGGTCAGCCGTGGGCGTTGTCGCAATCGCGCGATCACATCACCTTGCGCTGGTGGAACGACGAGGTTGCCGGCGGGGAGGCGGCTGGCGTCGCGAATGCCTATTGCACGCAAATGGGCAAGGCCATGCTGCTTGACGGTGTCGAGCAGCATGGCAGCGCCTCGGTCGGCCGCTATCGCTGCGTCTGACCATGCAACGCCGCTGAGCACCCTCTCCCCGCAAGCCAGGGGGGCCCGCCTCAGATTCCGGTTGCCATCGCCAAGCCCGGTCGTCACGATCTCGTCATAAGACGAGGCGTCGCGCCACGGCTTTGAGCGCGCCGCCCGATGACGAGACGGGAGACGCTTATGGCCGATGTGGGTCACCGCTGCGCGGTTCTGGTCGGACCCTATCTTTCGGGCAAGACGACGCTGCTCGAGGCGATGCTGCATTCGAGCGGCACCACGGCGCGGCGCGGCAGCGTGCGCGACGGCAGCGCCGTCGGCGACCATGTCGCCGAGGCGCGTGCCCGGCAGATGTCGACCGAGATGAACGTCGCCAATGCGACCTATCTCGGCGACAAATGGACGATCCTCGACTGCCCCGGCTCGGTCGAGCTGGCCTTTGAGGCGCAGCAGGCGATGCTCGCCGCCGACGTCGCGGTCGTGGTCTGCGAGCCCGAGGTCGAACGCGCGGTGACGGTGAGCGCGCTGCTGCGCTTTCTCGGCCGCCACAACATCCCGCACATGATCTTTATCAACAAGCTCGACACCGCGTCGGCGCGGGTGCGCGACGTGCTCGCGGCGCTGCAATCCTATTCCGAGCGGCCGCTGGTGCTGCGTCAGGTACCTTTGCGCGATGGCGAAAACATCAGCGGCTATGTCGACTTGGTCAGCGAGCGCGCCTATCGCTACAAGCCCGGCCAGGCCTCCGACCTGATCCAACTGCCCTCTGGTTTCTGGGACGCCGAGGCCGACACCCGCACGAACCTTGTCGAGAAGCTCGCCGATTTCGATGACGAGCTGTTGGAAAAGCTGCTCGAAGACGTGCAGCCCTCAAAGGAGGAGCTCTACGAGCATCTCAAGAAGGAGGTCGCTTCCGGGCAGATCGTGCCGGTGCTCGTCGGCGCCGGCTTGCAGGACCACGGTGTGCGTCGGCTGTGGAAGGCGCTGCGCCACGATACGCCCGGCCCGCAAGCTGCCGCCGAACGTCTCGGCATCGCGGCTTCCGGCGAGCCGATGGCGCAGGTCATCAAGACCTATCACCTGCCGCATACCGGGAAGCTGTCGCTAGTGCGGGTCTGGCGCGGTCAGATCGCCGAAGGCAACGTGCTCAACGGCACCCGCGTCGCCGGCGTCGTGCGCATCACCGGTGCGCAGCAGGAAAAGACGCCCTCGGCCGGTATCGGCGAGGTCGTTGGCTTTACCCGGATGGAGGACATCGCCACCGGAACCGTGCTGACCCCGTCCGGCAAGGCCGACCCGTTGCCGCAGGCCGAACGGCTGCAGCCGGTATTCGGCTTGGCCATTCATGCGGAGAAGCGTGGCGACGACGTGAAGCTCTCGGGAGCGATCGCCAAGTTGGTCGACGAGGACCCGGCGCTCGAACTCGAGCAGAACCAGGACAGCCGCGAGATGGTGCTGTGGGGCCAAGGCGACGTGCATCTACAGATCGCCATCGACCGGCTGCGCAACCGCCACAACCTGGCGGTGGTCGGCCATCCGGCGACCGTCCCCTACCGCGAGACGATCCGCAAAGGCGCCGAGCAGCATTCGCGCTTCAAGCGCCAGTCGGGCGGGCACGGACAGTTCGCCGACATCACGATCCAGGTCAAGTCGGAGCCGCGCGGCACCGGGTTTGTCTTTAAGGACAGCGTCGTCGGCGGCGCGATCCCGCGCAACTTCATCCCGGCGGTGGAAGAAGGCATCGAGGAGGCGCTCAAGACCGGCCCGCTCGGCTTCCCGGTGGTCGACCTTTCGGTCAATCTGATCACCGGCCAGTTCCACGCGGTCGACAGCTCTGACATGGCGTTCAAGACCTGCGGCCGCCAGGCGATCCAGGAAGCCCTAACGAAATGCGATCCGTTCCTCTTGGAGCCGATCGACTCCGTCGACATCTCGGTGCCGAACGCGTTTACCGCGCGCGTGCAGCGCCTGGTGTCGGGACGACGCGGCCAGATCCTCGGCTTCGACAGCAAGGAGGATTGGCCGAACTGGGATGTCGTGCGCGCCTATCTGCCGGAAAGCGAACTGCACGACCTGATCGTCGAACTGCGCTCGCTGACCCTCGGCGTCGGCAGCTTCGCGCATAAATTCGACCATATGCAGGAGCTGACCGGCAAACCGGCCGAAAAGGTCATCGCCTCGCGCGCCGCCGAGGCCGCGCAGTAGGCACCGTGACTGTAGTCGATACTCGCTTTCAACGCCTTGGCTGGGCTTGACCCGGCCATCCACGCCTTTCCTGTCAGCGTTGCCGGATTAAGACGTAGACCCCCGGGTCAAGCCCGGGGAGGCGATGGGGGCTTACGAAGCGCTCAATCTATACAACTATAACGATGCGCCATTCCGTCGCGCCGGGTCGCTTATGTCTCGCGAAACCGTGACTTGGGGCGTTGCGTAGGGCATCCCAAATGCCGGGCCATTCATGACGGCAGGGCGACGCGATGTTTATTCGGCACAAACGCGGCTGGGAATTGCCCGAAAATACCGCGATCGACGAGGCGGTGTTCCGCGACCGGCGCCGCCTGATCCAGGCCCTGGCGGCCGGACCGATCCTCGCGCCGGCGTTGCTGCGCGCCGGCAGCGCCTTTGCCGACGCCGACCCGTCGGCGGGGCTCTATCCGGCCAAACGCAACCCGAAATACACGCTCGACCGGCCGCTGACCGACGAGAAATACCCGACGCATTACAATAATTTCTACGAGTTCGGCACCGACAAGGACATCGTCGCCGCGGCGCAGGCGCTGCCGATCCGGCCATGGACGATCACGATCGACGGCATGGTCAACAAGAAGATGACCGTCGACATTGATGACCTCTTGAAAAAGATGCCGCTCGAAGAGCGGCTCTATCGCCATCGCTGCGTCGAGGCGTGGTCGTTCACCGTGCCGTGGACCGGGTTCCCGCTCGCCGCGCTGGTCGACATGGCAAAGCCGCTCGGCTCAGCGAAATACCTCAAGATGGTCACCTTCATGGACCCGAAGGTCGCGCCCGGGCAGAAGGCCTTCTTCTACCCGTGGCCCTACACCGAGGGACTGACGATGGCGGAGGCGACCAACGACCTCGCCTTTCTGGTCACCGGGATGTACGGCAAGCCGCTGCCCAAGCAGGACGGCGCCCCGCTGCGCCTGGCGACGCCGTGGAAATACGGCTTCAAGTCGGTGAAGTCGATCAACCATTTCGAATTCACCGACAAGCGCCCGGTCACGTATTGGGAGCAGCTCCAGAGCAGCGAATACGGCTTCTGGGCGAATGTGAACCCGCAAGTACCGCACCCGCGCTGGAGCCAGGCTACCGAACGCGTGCTCGGCACCGACCAGCGCGTCCCGACGCTGCTTTACAACGGCTACGGCGACTACGTCGCCTCGCTCTATGACGGTCTGAAGGGAGAGAAGCTGTTTATGTGAGCCGGCTTGCGTTGTCAAAAGACCGACATCTCAGCGCAGAGGATGCGGAGGTTTCGCGGAGGCCGCGCAGCTGCTTGAGAATTGGCTCTTGAGTGCCTCTCGGGAAGAGTGGTGGTTTTTTTGAGGCGCGTAGCGCCCGATAAATCTATTCTTTGTGTCCTCGGCGTTTCCTCTGCGTCCTTTGCGATAAGGCGTTTGCTTTTCTTTATGGAAGCAGCGCTATCGCAAATACCTCTTTTCCGCCGCCTTCATCGCCGGGACGTGCTGCAGTTCGAATATGTCCTCGACCGAAGCGATCTGCTTGTCGATTTGGTGGATTCCGCCGTCGCGGCGGATTTGCGCAAAGACCTCACGCATCGCGCCAACCGCGGCGCGGATCGCGTGATTGGCGTAGATCACGATCTTGATCTTACCCAGTGCCCGCACCTTGGCTTCGGTGAGGTCGGGGTAGGCGGTCGGCACGATGGTCAGCGGGATCGGTCCGCGCCAGGCCTCGGTAAAGGCGACGATCTCGTCCGGTGTCTTGCGCTTTGAGTGCACCAGCAGCAGATCGGCGCCGGCCTCGGCGTAGGCCATGCCGCGCTTCAGCGCCTCGTCGAGACCGAGATCGGCGATCAGCGCCTCGGTGCGGGCGATGACCAGCAGATCATGCGGCTGGTCTTTGGTCCCTTGGCCGGCCTCGCGGGCGGCTTCGATCTTGCCCTGGAATTCCTCGACCCGCACCAATTCCTGACGGCCGCCGGCGAGCAGGCTGGTGTCCTTGGGAAACATCTTGTCTTCCATGACCACGGCCGCGGCGCCGGCCCGTGCGTACGCGCCGACCACGTGCAGCACATTGATCGCATTGCCGTAGCCGGTATCGATATCGGCGACCATCGGGATCGAGGTCTGTTCGATGATCGCCCGCGTCATGTCGAGATGCTGGGTCAGCGACAACAGGCTCGCATCGGGCACGCCATAAGCGGCCGACAACTCGAAGCCGCTGGCCCAGATGCCGTCGAACCCGGCCTCCTCGGCGAGCCGTGCGGAGAGCGGGTTATGTGCCGACATCAAGGTCACGAGGTCGTGTGTTGCGATCTTATCTTTCAGCGGGTTGGGCATCTTTTGATGAACTCCCGAGGTAAGTTGGCGAGCACAGAGGCAGCACTACAGGCGTTTTATGGCGGCCGCGGGGCCTCGGCCGACAGCGGCTTCCGTCGGCAATCGGTTGCTGCGAGGTGGGCCCAGAACATGGAAGCGGTGTCGCTGTCGAGATGGATGCCGTCGGTCGAGGGCAGCCCCGCAGGCGCGACATCCTCGTTCCAGCACGATTTCTCGGGCGGAAACGCGGCACGCACCGCCTGCCGCACAGCGACGATGGCGGGCGCCGTTTCGAGCGCGGGATCGATCGGCATCTCGAAAAACACCATTTCCGCGCCGCGCCCGCCCAGCCCCGTGGCGAGCCGGTCAAGTTCGGCCAGGTTCGCCTGCAAGAGCGCCGGGTCCGGCGGCTGCGCGAGCAGCCGCCGTTGCCGCGCGATCAGGGTTTCGTGGAGCGGCGCGTCGACAATGTGGGCGTAATAGACCTCATCCCGTCCCCGGGTCGCGCGCCGCAGCAGCGATACGACCAGGTTGACGGGCTGATACGCGGTGCGCAGCGCTGGAACGAGGCGCTTTAGCGTATAGCCGGGCTCCGCGAAGACGCCGTCGACCAGTGCCGGATCAACAGGTTGGTCGATGTGGTTGATCTCGACATAGATGCGCCGCGGCACCTGTCCGCTGCGCGCGATGATGGCCAGCCCGACGAGCGGGCTCCGTCCCGCCAGCGCCAAATTGGCGATATCGGGCCCGAGCGCGCCGGCGGGGAAGCGCTCCGCTTGCGACGAGCCGACGATCGCCGCCTGCGGCGGCTTTCCGTAGAGAAAGCGCTCGATGGCGATCGCGTTGTCGCTGCCCTGGTCCTGCCCGAAGCGGACGTCGGGCGCCCAAAGTGCGATCAGCGATATGTAAAGACCGCTCACGATGATGGCCGCCACGGCGATGGCCCGCAAGATCGCCGCGTCGCCTCTAGAATTGGAAATAGATAAAGGCATCGATCGGCCCGGCGTTGAGCAGAATGGCGCTGGCCAAGACGCCATAGGCGATCGGCTCCAGCGGCGTCCGGCCGAGCGACGTCGCCACTTCCGGCCGTGCGCCACCACGCCGCCACAAATACCAGCCGTGATAGAGGATCACCGGCAGCGAATACAGGACGATCACCACCGCCGGGCCGGCTTGGAACGGCAGTCGCCAATTGTCGCGCAGCGCCAGGAAGAAGCCCGCCGCCTCGCTGAAGCGCGGCAGTCGAAAGAAGATCCACGCCAGAGTAACGATGCCGAACACCAGCGCGACGCGGGCGATCCGCACCGGCAATAACGCCGACGAATAGAAGCGGCTGCCGCGCGCCAGCCGCTCGGCGATCAGCGCCAGCCCATGACAGCCGCCCCACAGCGCATAGCTCCATGCCGCACCGTGCCATAACCCGCCCAAGCACATGACAGTCATCAGGTTCAGATAGGTCCGGCCGCTGCCGCGACGGTTGCCGCCGAGCGGGTAGTAAAGATATTCGCGCAACCAGGCCGATAGCGACATATGCCAGCGCGTCCAGAATTCAGAAAAACTCTCGGCGATATAGGGAAAGTTGAAATTCTGCGGCAACTCGTAGCCGAGCAGCCTGGCGAGCCCGATGGCAATCAGCGAATAGCCCGCGAAATCGGCGAAGATGCGCATCGAATAGCCGAAATCGAGCAGCAGGAGATTGAGGGTCGACTGCGTCAGGTATGCCGGATACGTGAGCAGATAGGTCGCGTTCTGCAGGTTGTCAGCGACGACGCGTTTCAGGAAATAGCCGACGATCAGCGCCTTGGTCGCGCCGGCCCAATCGATGGCGGAAAACCGCTTTGCCGCGATCTGCGGGTAGAAATTGTGCGCCTTGATGATCGGACCGGCGACGAGCTGTGGGAAAAACGTCAGATAGAGCAGTGTATTGCGGAAATGCCGGGCCGGCGCCGGCGGCCGGGCGCCTTCAGTCGCGACCGCCTCTCGCGAGCGCGATACATCGACGATCAGACTGATGCCGTGGAAGGTGTAGAACGAGATGCCGATCGGCAGCGGCAATGACAGTAGCAATCCCAGCACGCTGTCGGATGCCGCGAGGCCGCCGAAAAAGCTCCGTTCGATCAGCCCGCCATATTTGAAAAAGCCGAGGATTGCCAGGTTCAGCACAACGCCGGCGATCGCCCAGGCTTGCTTCGCGAGCTGTTGGCTGCTGACCATCACCGCGTAGCTGGTCGCAGCCGACACCACCGCCGAAATCAGCAGCAGCAGCAATAGATAGGGCTGGCCGTAAGCGTAGAATCCGAAACTCGCGGCGACCAGCAAGGGCACCTGCCACCGCCGCAGCGGCGGCAGGTAGTAGAGGCAGAAGACGATCGCAAAAAAGCCTAAGAACGCCGGCTCGGTAAACAGCATCAGCGCGCCGTGGCCCGACGCGGTTCGCGTGTCAATCGGTGGGGCATTGCTTTCCGTTCGGCCGGGTTAGCCCAACGCGGTCATGCGCATGATGTGCGCCGCATCGCCCAGTGTTTCGAGTTCGCGGATCGCCGCGTTCAGCGCCGCCACATCCACGAACGTAGCGCCAAAGGCGGCGCATTCGCTGACCTTGGCGTCAAGCTCGAGATCGCTCATCGGCCGGCCCGGCGTGCCGCGCCCGGCCGTGACCTGTTCGCTGAGGCTCGTCCCGTCGGCGAGGCGGATCGAGACGACCGCCGCCTCGACCGGGATCGCGCCGTCGTCCTCGGCCCGCACCTTGGCGCGCAGCGCGCGGACGTTGGGGTCGGCCACCGCATCGTCCGCGAACTCGGCGATGCCGGCGGCGCCGTACAACAGCGCCACCGCGACCGCGTGCTGCAGGCTCACCTTGGCCGACCGGCCGTCGCCGATCTCCGACCGGTCGGTCCGCTCGCGCAGCAAGGGATGCCCGCGCACCAGGATTTCGGCGATATCGCCTGCCGGGAGCTCCAGCCGCTTGCGCAGCGCGAGGCAGGCGTCGATCACTGGGAACAGCACCACCCCGCACGGGTAGGGCTTGTAGGCATTGGCGAGGATTTCCCACCGCTCGCCCAGACCGTCGACGGCCTTGCCCAGGTCGACCGTGTCGCTGGCCACGGCGGCAAAGCCGTATTGGCCTTCGAGCGCGCGTTCGGCGGCGGTAAACCCGGCCTCGGCGAACAGCGCGCCGATCAGCCCGTTTCGCGCCGCGTTGCCGACGCCGATGCTCTTCGACATGCTGCCAAGACTTTCGACGAGCCCGGCCGACTGCGTCGCGGCGTGGCCGAGCGCCCAGTTCATCCGCACCGGGTCGAGACCGATCAGCTTCCCGGCCGCCGCGGCGGCGCCGAAAATGCCGCAGGTCGCGGTGATGTGCGCGCCACGCCGGTAATGATGCGGCATCACCGCATTGCCGACCCGGCAGCTGATCTCGACGCCGAGGATAAAGGCATGCAGCAGCTCGGCGCCGCCGGTGCCGCGCGCCTCGGCGAGCGCGAAGAGGCCCGGCGCGACCGGCGCTGCGGGATGCATGACCGTCGGCAGATGCGTGTCGTCGTATTCGAGCACATTGGCGCTGGCGGCGTTGAGAAACGCCGCGTTGAGCACGTCGCAGCGCTCGGCGCGGCCGATGAGCCCGGCGACCGGCGCGCCGAAGGATGGCGTCAGCACGCGGATCGCCAGACCGATCGCCTCGTCGCCGCACCCACCCAGCGCGCAGCCGACGTAATTCAGCAGCCCGCGCACGCCTTCGCGCCGTACCGCCTCGGGAATGTCGCGCCATTGCGAGCCGGCGGCGAAATCGGCGAGCCGGCAAGTCACGGCGAGTGCGGGCATGGTTCCTCTCAGCTGCCGTTCATGACGACGCGCAGATGCTGCTGCGCTTTGGCGATCGCTTCGTTCTTGGCCGTCAGCGCCGCGACCAGCGCGCCGAGCTGGGGCCGCAGCGCCGGATCGCTGGTCTGGATCAGCGCGCCGCTGATCGTGACCTTGTCCTTGTGCTGGGCGATGAAGTCGCCGAGATCGACGATCGCGGTCAACGCCTGCGACAGATCGGGAAAGATGTCGGCAAAGGCTTTCGCCGGGATCGTCACGTCGCGCTCATAGGCCTTGTCGAAGACGGCTTTCAGATCATCCGGCTGTTTGAGCGCGGCATGCGCCGCATCGGCCGCGGCCAGCTGCTTGTCGATCGCGCCGCGCAGCTGCGCGATGCCGTCGCGCGCCGCGACGAAATCGGCATGGCGCGTCACGACCTCGTCGAGCGAATGAACCGCGCCGCGATTGATCGCTTCGGTCATCGGCTTGGCGACGGATTTGTCGAGGCCGTCATTGAAATCGGTGATGATCGCGTATTGCTTGGCGTAATCGCCAAAGCTTTTCTCTTCGTCGGCCGTCAAATGCGGTACATGCAGGCCGGGCTTGTCGAGGATCCGGGTTTGCAGAAAGCCGATAAACGCCTTGCGCTGCGTCGGCTCGTCGTTGCAGCCGGCCACCAGCAGAACCAGGAATACCAGGCCGGTAAGCGATACTAGGCGGCGGACTTGGCGCATCAGGAATGGCTCTTCGGTGAGGCGAGCGCCACTATAGTCGCCGCGCCCGATCGCGCCATCAGCTCAACACGCCGACTTTCTTTCTCTCGATCAGATCGAAATCGATCTTGGCGCCGAGGCCGGGCTCGGTCGGGGCATGCACCATGCCGTCCTTGTCGGGCGCGATATCCTCTGCGAGGCCGTATTTCTGCATCGCGTCCGGCAGCAGCACCTCAAAGAACTCGGTGTTGCGGATCGCCATGATGACGTGAAGGTTGGCGAAATTATTGAGCGAGTTGCCGCCGTGATGGACTTCGTAGTTCATCCGGAAGGCTTCGGCGAGATGCGCGGTCTTGATCAGCGTGGTGATCCCGCCCTTCACCGCGACATCGCCGCGCAGGATGTCGGTCGCCTGATTGAGGATCCACGGCGCGTACTGGTCGAGCCCGCCGATCGGGTACTCGGTGGCCATGATCGGGATGGTGAGCTTCTGCTTCAGCTTGATGTAGTTGTAGAGATCCTGCTCGGCGAGCGGGTCCTCGTACCAATAGAAGCCGAGCGCCTCGGCCGCCTGTCCGACCCGCACCGCCTCCTCGAACCGGTAGCTCCAGGTCGAAGTCGAGCATCACCGTATAGTCGTCGCCGACCGCCTTGCGCACCGCCTCGCAGACCTTGATGTCCTCCCGCCAGCGCTGCGGCGGGTGGATCTTGTAGGCCTTCCAGCCGGTGTCGCGGTAATGCCGCGCCTGCTCGGCATAGGCCTCGATCGAGTTGTGGATTTCCGAGCTGGCATAGGCGCCGATGCTGTCGCGGCAGGTGCCGATCAGCCGGTGGATCGGCAGGTTGGCGACCTTGCCGGCGATGTCCCACAAGGCGATGTCGACCGCGCCGATCGCCCGGATGCTCGCCACCCGCGCGCGCGCCCACAGCAGCCGGTTGAGCCGCTCGCGGTCGAGCGGGTTCTGCCCCATGACGATGGGCTTGAGGAAATGGATGAGGCCCGGCCCGTCCAGGCTCGCCGGGTTGGAGGAGGTGCCGAGAAACGCATGACCCTCGACGCCCTCGTCGGTGACAACCCGCAACAGGCCGAGATCGCTCTTGCCGGTCGGGCGCGCCGAGTGATGGCCATAAGTCGTCGCCGGAACGGACTCCCAGGCGAACAGCGTGATCGTGACATCGGTGATCTTCATCGGCAAAATCTCCCTGGCCCGCTCCGGATCAAATCGCAATCGAGCCGCGCCGGGCAAGCGGCGTATGCTGACGTCATGATCCGAGTGGCGGCAATGATGGTCCTGGCAGTAGTGGCGGGTGGCCCGCCGGCGATGGCGCAATCGGCCCCGCATGAGCCGGCCGCGGCTACCGTGCTTCCGTTGCCGATCGTCCCGGGCTCGGCCGCGGAAGCCGGCAAGCCGCAGCCTTTCGTGTTGACGCCGGTCGCGCAACCGGCCACGCCGCCGCGGTGGCCTGCCGCCTGCGGGTAATCGGTGCCGTTCAGCACAACGGGGCCGTCGAGTTGAACGCCGGCGTGCTCAAATGGTGAGTATCGAGGTAAGGCGGCCTGGGCAAATCGGCAGCGATAACCCATATACATCCTTTGCAATCCGTTGCAATCGCGGACCGTTGAGGGTAGAACGTGCGGCCCCGCGCGACCCGGTCGCCCGGGGCGCTGGTGCTTGCCCAGGCGTCGATGGGCACGACGCGGGTGAAGACGGTGATGGAGTGCTGGCCACTGGAGACAAAAAACTAGAATGATAACAGAGAGTTGGAGGGGTGGCCGAGTGGTTAAAGGCGGCAGACTGTAAATCTGTTGACGTACGTCTACGTAGGTTCGAATCCTACCCCCTCCACCACCGTTCCGTTGGCTCGAAAGTGCCAGGTTCCGGCCGGGACCAGGGGATGGAAGCCCCGGTCCGGCGCGCCGCGGACCGGTCTTCGTAGGCCAACGGACGCAGCGAGAATTGAGCGGGTGTAGCTCAATGGTAGAGCTCCAGCCTTCCAAGCTGGCCACGTGGGTTCGATTCCCATCACCCGCTCCAGGTTAGCGCCAGGGTTTGGCGAGAGACGTTTCCTCTTTTGATAGGAAGCCGCAGCGATGTCGAAGGCGAAGTTTCAGCGGACGAAGCCGCATTGCAACGTTGGGACGATTGGTCACGTGGATCACGGCAAGACGACGCTGACGGCGGCGATCACCAAGGTGTTGGCGGAGTCGGGCGGGGCGACGTTTACGGCTTACGACCAGATTGACAAGGCGCCTGAGGAGAAGGCGCGGGGGATCACGATCGCGACGGCGCATGTCGAGTACGAGACGGCGAACCGGCATTACGCGCATGTCGATTGCCCGGGTCATGCGGACTACGTGAAGAACATGATCACCGGGGCGGCGCAGATGGACGGGGCGATCCTGGTGGTGTCGGCGGCGGACGGGCCGATGCCGCAGACGCGCGAGCACATCCTCTTGGCGCGGCAGGTGGGCGTGCCGTCGCTGGTCGTGTACATGAACAAGGTCGACATGGTGGACGACGAGGAACTGCTGGAGCTGGTTGAGCTTGAGGTGCGCGAGCTCTTGTCGTCGTACGAGTTTCCGGGCGACGACATCCCGATCGTCAAGGGCTCGGCGCTGTGCGCGCTGGAGGGCCGCGACGACGAGGTGGGGAAGAAGTCGATTTTGGAGCTGATGGCGGCGGTTGACGCGTACATCCCGCAGCCGGAGCGTCCGAAGGACCGTCCGTTTCTGATGCCGATCGAGGATGTGTTCACGATCTCGGGCCGCGGCACGGTGGTGACGGGGCGGATCGAGCGCGGGATCGTCAAGGTTGGCGACGAGGTGGAGATTGTCGGTCTGCGGCCGACGGCGAAGACGGTGGCGACGGGTGTCGAGATGTTCCGCAAGCTGCTCGATCAGGGCGAGGCGGGGGACAATGTCGGGGTGCTGCTGCGCGGGACCAAGCGCGAGGAGGTTGAGCGCGGCCAGGTTCTGGCGAAGCCGGGGTCGATCACGCCGCACACGGTGTTTATGGCCGAGGCGTATGTCTTGACCAAGGAAGAGGGCGGGCGGCACACGCCGTTCTTTGACAATTACCGGCCGCAATTCTACTTCCGCACGACGGACGTGACGGGGTCGGTGAAGCTGCCGGAGGGCACCGAGATGGTGATGCCGGGGGACAACATCACGATGCAGGTTGAGCTCTTGGTGCCGATCGCGATGGACGAGGGCTTGCGCTTTGCGATCCGCGAGGGCGGCCGCACGGTCGGCGCCGGCGTGGTGGCGAAGATTATCAAATGAGGCCGGCGTCGTATCGCGACGCACGCCTCACCCCGGCGAAAGCCGGGGTCCGATGGGTTAGGAGTGTAGCTCAATTGGTAGAGCACCGGTCTCCAAAACCGGGGGTTGGGGGTTCGAGCCCCTCCACTCCTGCCATTTCCGGGAGAGGGTAAGGGTTATAGAGGTTAGGATTGCAGGACTGATGGCAAAATTGAACGCCGCCGAGTTTTTTCAGCAGGTTCGCCAGGAGACCGCGCGGGTCACCTGGCCGAGCCGCAAGGAGACGATGATCACCACCGCGATGGTCTTCGCGATGGTGTTCATTGCCGCTGCGTTCTTTTTTGTCGTCGACCAGGCGATGTCCTACGCCGTGCGCCTGGCCTTCGGCCTAGGGCACTGAGGAGTCGTCGGATGGCCGGGCGCTGGTATGTAATTCATGTCTACTCGGGCTTCGAGAAGAAGGTCGCGACCGCGATCCGCGAGCAGGCCGAGCAGAAGGGGCTGAGCGACCGGTTCGAGGAAATCCTCGTGCCGACCGAGGAGGTCATCGAGGTGCGGCGCGGCGCCAAGGTCAGCTCCGAGCGCAAATTCTTCCCCGGCTACGTGCTGGCGAAGATGGACATGGACGACGAGACCTGGCACCTGGTGCGCAACACCGCCAAGGTGACCGGGTTCCTCGGTGGGCGCGGCAAGCCGTCGCCGATCAGCGAGGCCGAGGCCGCGCGCATCATGTACCAGGTCCAGGAGGGCATCGAGCGGCCCAAGCCGTCGATCACCTTCGAGATCGGCGAGCAGGTGCGGGTGTGCGACGGGCCGTTCACCTCGTTCAACGGCACGGTCGAAGAGGTCGACGAGGAGAAGTCGCGGGTCAAGGTGGCGGTGTCGATCTTTGGCCGGGCGACCCCGGTCGAGCTCGAATATTCGCAGGTCGAAAAGGTGTGAGCACGGCCTAGCCGCGCGAGCGTCCCGGCGAAAGCCGGGATCCAGGGTTCAGCGGGCGAAACGGCGGCGGGCATGGGCCCCGGCCTTCGCCGGGGTGGTGAGGATAAGGTATGGCGAAGAAAGTCGTCGGGTTGATCAAGTTGCAGGTGCCGGCGGGCAAGGCGAACCCGTCGCCGCCGATCGGCCCGGCTTTGGGCCAGCGCGGCCTCAACATCATGGAGTTCGTCAAGGCGTTCAATGCCGCGACGCAGAACCTCGAGCCGGGGATGCCCATACCGGTGGTCATCACCGCGTATGGCGACCGCTCGTTCACCTTTGTCACCAAGACGCCGCCCGCCAGCTATTTCCTCAAGCAGGCGGCCGGCGTCGCGAAGGGCTCGCCGACGGTGGGCCGGGGCAATGCCGCGGGCCGGGTGACGATGACGCAGGTGCGCGAGATCGCGGAAAAGAAAATGGTAGACCTCAACGCCAACGACCTCGATGCGGCGTGCCGGATGGTGATCGGCTCGGCGCGTTCGATGGGCATCGAGGTTACCGGCGAGTAAGCGGAGCGCGAGTAAGCGGAGCAATAGGCGATGGCAAAAGCAGGCAAGCGGCTCACGAAGGCCTATGAGGGGATCAGCGTCGATGCACCGCCAATCGCGGTTGGCGACGCGGTGAAGCTCATCAAGTCGCGGGCGACCGCGAAGTTCGACGAGACGGTCGAGATCGCGATGAACCTCAGCATCGACCCGCGCAAGCAGGACCAGAATTTGCGCGGCACGGTGATGCTGCCGCATGGCACCGGCAAGAGCGTGCGGGTCGGCGTCTTCGCGCGCGGCGACAAGGCCAAGGAGGCCGAGGCGGCCGGTGCCGATGTCGTCGGCGCCGAGGACCTCGCGGAGAAGATTCAGGCGGGCGAGATCAATTTCGACCGCGCCGTCGCGACGCCCGACATGATGGCGCTGGTTGGCCGGCTCGGCAAAATCTTGGGCCCCCGCGGGCTGATGCCGAACCCGCGTCTCGGCACCGTCACCCAGAACATCGCCGAGGCGGTGCAGGCGGCGAAAGGCGGCCAGGTCGAGTTCCGTGCCGACAAAGGAGGCATCGTTCATGCCGGGGTCGGCAAAGCGAGCTTTACCGACGACGCGCTCGTCGATAATGTGCGCGCCTTTGTCGGCGCGATCACGCGCGCCAAGCCCACCGGGGTCAAAGGCACCTATATCAACCGGGTGAATTTGAGTTCGACGATGGGGCCGGGCGTGAAGGTCGAGTTGGCAGGACTCGCCGACGAGGCGAGGTAGGGAGAAGCGGGCGTGGATCGTACGCAAAAGCAGGCTCTGGTCGCGACGCTGCAGGGCGATTTCGCGGGCAGCACCTGCATCATCGTGACCCATCAATCGGGCATGTCGGTGGCCGAGGCGACCGAGTTGCGCCGCCAGATGCGCGCGGCCGGCGCCGGGTTTAAGGTCACCAAGAACCGGCTTGCCAAGCGCGCGCTCGAAGGCACCGAGTTTGCCGGGTTGGCGCCGCTCTTCACCGGCCCGACCGCGGTCGCCTATTCGCGCGATCCTGTTGCCGCGGCAAAGGCGGCGGTCACCTTCGCCAACCGCAACGACAAGCTGACGATCGTCGGTGGCGGGCTCTCCGGTCAGGCGCTCGACGCCGCGGGCGTGCGGGCGCTGGCGACGTTGCCCTCGCTCGATGAGTTGCGTGGCAAGATCATCGGGCTGATCCAGGCGCCGGCGACCAAGCTTGCCGGGCTGCTGCAGGCGCCGGGCGGGCAACTCGCGCGGGTGCTGGCGGCGCATGCGGACAAGGGTGAGGGCTGAGTTTTCTTTGGGTGAGTTTGTGTTCGGGTTGAACCCCAATCGGGTAAGCGGGAGTGGAAGAAATGGCTGAGTTGGCTAGGCTGGTCGACGATCTCTCGGCACTGACGGTGCTTGAGGCCGCCGAATTGGCAAAGATGCTGGAAGAGAAATGGGGCGTCTCCGCCGCTGCTCCGGTGGCGGTAGCGGCCGCTGCTGGCGGCGGCGCGGCCGCTGCGGCGCCGGTCGAAGAGGCGAAGACCGAGTTCGATGTGATCCTGACCGGATTTGGCGAAAAGAAGGTCAACGTCATCAAGGAGGTGCGGGCGATCACCAGTCTCGGCCTCAAGGAGGCGAAGGATCTCGTGGAGGCGGCGCCAAAGCCGGTCAAGGAAGGCGTCAACAAGGACGAGGCGGATAAAATTAAAAAGCAGCTTGAAGAAGCGGGCGCGACTGTCGAAATAAGGTAGGTCAGTCACGACCACCTATTTGACCGCGTGGCGGCGCCCCGTGGCGCCGCGCCGAAATTCGAGAGTACCAAGCCGGGGTGCGAGCCACATCGCACGCCCGGCTTTGGCGTCGTAATTGCGAGGAACCGCCTCGATCGTCCGACCCCGCCAGGGGACAGATGGTCGACCGGCGCAGAGCGAGGGACTTCTATGGCGATAGCATTCACCGGCAAGAAGCGAATCCGCAAGAGCTTTGGGCGCATCCCCGAGGTCGCCCAGATGCCGAACCTGATCGAGGTTCAGCGCGCCTCCTACGATCATTTCTTGCAGATGGGTGTCGCACCGGAAGACCGATCCAATGTCGGTCTCCAGGAAGTATTCAAGGGTGTCTTCCCGATCCGTGACTTCTCGGAGCGGGCGCAGCTCGACTTCGTGCGCTACGAGCTCGAGATGCCGAAATACGATGTCGAGGAATGCCAGCAGCGCGGCATGAACTTCGCCGCGCCGCTCAAGGTGACGCTGCGCCTTCTGGTCTGGGACGTCGACGAGGACACCGGCGCGCGCACGATCCGCGATATCAAGGAGCAGGACGTCTATATGGGCGACATGCCGCTGATGACGCGCAACGGCACGTTCATCATCAACGGCACCGAGCGGGTCATCGTCTCGCAGATGCACCGCAGCCCCGGCGTGTTCTTCGACCACGATAAGGGCAAGACGCACTCCTCGGGCAAGTATCTGTTCGCCGCGCGGGTCATCCCCTATCGCGGCTCCTGGCTCGATTTCGAGTTCGACGCCAAGGACCACCTCTATGTCCGCATCGACCGGCGCCGCAAGCTGCCGGCGACGACGCTGCTGATGGCGCTCGACGGCGAGCCGACCGAAAAGCTGCGCGCCGAGCGCCAGATGGAAGGTAAGCCGCTGCAGCCGGGCGAGGCGCAGGGCATGTCGAAGGAGGAGGTCCTCTCCGTCTTCTACGGCAAGATCGCCTATCGCCGCGGCAAGCTCGGTTGGACCGCGGCGTTCGATCCCGAGCAGTTCAAGGGCAAGCTCAACAACGACCTGATCGACGCCGCCACCGGCGAGGTCAAGCTCCCCGCCGGTGAGCGGATGACGCCGCGGGCCGGGCGCCGGCTGCAGGAAGCCGGCCTCACCGAGGTGCTGATCCGCGACGAGGACCTGCTCGACCATTATTTCGCCGAGGATCTGATCAACGAGCAGACCGGCGAGGTCTATTTCGAAGCCGGCGACGAGATCACCGAGGCGGCGCTGGCGCAGCTGACCCAAGCCGGGATCGACGAGCTGCCGGTGCTCGATATCGACGTCGTCAACCGTGGACCCGAGAGCAAGGGCCCCTATATCCGCGCCACGCTGGCGATCGACAAGAACGCGACCCGCGAGGACGCGCTGATCGACATCTACCGCGTCATGCGTCCGGGTGAACCACCGACGCTGGAAACCGCGGAGAGCCTCTTCAACGGGTTGTTCTTCGACACCGAGCGCTACGACCTGTCGGCGGTCGGCCGCGTCAAGATGAACTCGCGGCTCGGGCTCGAAACCGACGATACGGTGCGCGCGCTGCGCAAGGAGGACATCCTCTCGATCCTCAAGGTGCTCGTGGAACTGAAGGACGGGCGCGGCGAGATCGACGACATCGATCATCTCGGCAACCGGCGCGTCCGCTCCGTCGGCGAGCTGATGGAGAACCAGTACCGCGTCGGCCTGTTGCGCATGGAGCGGGCGATCCGCGAGCGCATGTCGTCGGTCGAGATCGACACGGTGATGCCGCACGACCTGATCAACGCCAAGCCGGCGGCGGCGGCCGTGCGCGAGTTCTTCGGCTCGTCGCAGCTGTCGCAGTTCATGGACCAGACCAACCCGCTCAGCGAAATCACCCACAAGCGGCGTCTGTCGGCGCTGGGGCCGGGCGGTCTGACACGCGAGCGCGCCGGGTTCGAGGTGCGCGACGTGCACCCGACGCATTACGGCCGGATCTGCCCGATCGAGACCCCCGAAGGACCGAATATCGGTCTCATCAACTCGCTGGCGACCTTCGCGCGGGTCAATCAGTACGGCTTTATCGAAAGCCCGTACCGCAAGGTCGCCGACGGCAAGTTCACCGACGAGATCATCTATCTCTCGGCGATGGACGAGGGCCGATACAATATCGCCCAGGCGAATGTGCCGGTCGACGCCGAGGGCCGCATCACCGAGGAGCTGACCACCTGCCGCAAGGCCGGCGACGTGATCCTGTTGCGGCCGGAGCAGATCGACCTCGTCGATGTGTCGCCGAAGCAGCTGGTGTCGGTCGCGGCGGCGCTGATCCCGTTCCTCGAAAACGACGACGCCAACCGCGCGCTGATGGGCTCGAACATGCAGCGCCAGGCGGTGCCGCTGATCCGCGCCGAGGCGCCGCTGGTCGGCACCGGCATGGAAGAGCGCGTCGCGCGCGACAGCGGCGTCACGATCATCGCCCGCCGGTCGGGCATCGTCGACCAGGTGGACGCGACGCGCATTGTGATCCGTGCCGAGGAGAGCTCGGCCGCGGCCTCGGGCGTCGACATCTACAATCTGCTGAAGTTCCAGCGCTCGAACCAGAACACCTGCATCAACCAGCGTCCGCTGGTGACGGTGGGTGATGTGGTGAAGGCCGGCGACATCATCGCCGACGGCCCGTCGACCGAGTACGGAGAGCTGGCGCTTGGCCGCAACGTGCTCTGCGCGTTCATGCCGTGGAACGGCTACAACTTCGAAGACTCGATCCTGATCTCCGAGCGGATCGTGTCGGATGATGTCTTCACCTCGATCCACATCGAGGAGTTCGAGGTCAGCGCCCGCGACACCAAGCTGGGGCAAGAGGAAATCACCCGCGACATCCCGAATGTCGGCGAGGAGGCGCTCAAGAACCTCGACGAGGCCGGCATCGTCTATATCGGCGCCGAGGTGAAGCCGGGCGACATCCTGGTCGGCAAGGTGACGCCAAAGGGCGAGTCGCCGATGACGCCGGAGGAAAAGCTGCTCCGCGCGATCTTCGGCGAAAAGGCGTCGGATGTTCGCGACACCTCGCTGCGTTTGCCGCCGGGCGTCGCCGGCACGATCGTCGAGGTGCGCGTGTTCTCCCGCCGCGGCGTCGAGAAGGACGAGCGTGCGCTCGCCATCGAGCGCGCCGAGATCGAGCGGCTCGCCAAGGACCGCGACGACGAGCGGGTGATCCTCGAGCGCAGCTTCGCCGCGCGCATGAAGGAGCTGCTGCTCGGTCAGACGCTGGTGTCGGGCCCGAAGGGCGCCAGATCCGGCAGCGAGATCACCGAAGAGCTGCTCGCCGAGTACACGACGGCCAATTGGCGGCAGATCACCGTGCGCGACGACAACCGCATGGCCGATCTCGAAGCCCTGAAGAAGCAGATGGAAGACGCCATCGGCGAACTCAACAAGCGTTTCGAGGACAAGGTCGAGAAGCTGCAGCGCGGCGATGAGCTGCCGCCGGGCGTCATGAAGCAGGTCAAGGTCTTTGTCGCGGTAAAGCGCAAGCTGCAGCCGGGCGACAAAATGGCGGGCCGGCACGGCAACAAGGGCGTCATCTCGCGCATCGTCCCCGCTGAGGACATGCCGTATCTCGAAGACGGCACGCCGGTCGATATCGTGCTCAACCCGCTCGGCGTGCCGAGCCGGATGAATGTCGGCCAGATCCTCGAAACCCATCTCGGCTGGGCGTCGGCCGGCATCGGCCGCCGCATCGGCGAGGTCATGGAGAAGATCAGGCGCAGCGGTAACGGCGCCAACGGCGAGCTGCGGCAGCTGCTCGGCGAAGTCTATGACGGGGCCGAGAAGAGCGAGGTCGAGGCGCTCGGCGATGACGAGCTGGTCGATCTCGCCGGCAATCTCACGCGCGGCGTGCCGATGGCGACGCCGGTCTTCGACGGCGCTCGCGAGGCGGACATCGTCGCGATGCTGGAAAAGGCGGGGCTTTCGGGCTCCGGCCAGGTGACGCTGGTCGACGGCCGTACCGGTGAGGCGTTCGACCGCAAGGTCACCGTCGGCTACATCTACATGCTGAAGCTGCACCATCTGGTTGACGACAAGATCCACGCGCGCTCGATCGGGCCTTACAGCCTCGTCACCCAGCAGCCGCTGGGCGGCAAGGCGCAGTTCGGCGGGCAGCGCTTTGGCGAGATGGAGGTGTGGGCGCTCGAGGCTTACGGCTCGGCCTACACCTTGCAGGAGATGCTGACCGTCAAGTCGGACGACGTGTCGGGCCGCACCAAGGTTTACGAAGCGATCGTGCGCGGCGATGACAATTTCGAGGCTGGCATCCCCGAAAGCTTCAACGTGCTGGTCAAGGAGCTGCGCTCGCTGGGCCTCAACGTCGAGCTGGAGCAGCGCAACTATTGATGGCTGTAAATTTCCTGCAGATATCAGCGGAAACAGCCAACCCGGCGGCGCGCCTTGACGGGCGCGCGTCGATTACCGAATTCTCGCGAAAGGGTCGCTCATGAACGAGTTGATGAACATCTTCGGCCAGGTCAGCGGTCCCCAGAGCTTTGACGAGATCCGCATCTCGATCGCCAGCCCGGAGCGCATCCGCTCATGGTCGTACGGCGAGATCAAGAAGCCCGAGACGATCAACTACCGCACCTTCAAGCCGGAGCGGGACGGGCTGTTCTGCGCCCGCATCTTTGGGCCGATCAAGGACTACGAGTGCCTGTGCGGCAAGTATAAGCGCATGAAGTATCGCGGCATCGTCTGCGAGAAGTGCGGCGTCGAGGTGACGCTGTCAAAGGTCCGGCGCGACCGTATGGGGCATATCGAGCTGGCCTCGCCGGTGGCGCATATCTGGTTTCTGAAATCGCTGCCGAGCCGCATCGGCCTCTTGCTCGACATGACGCTGAAGGACCTCGAGCGCATCCTCTATTTCGAGAACTATGTCGTCACCGAGCCGGGCCTTACCCCGCTCAAGCTGCATCAGCTGCTGGGTGAAGAGGAGCTGCTCGAAAAACAGGACGAGTACGGTGAGGATCAGTTCACCGCCAAGATCGGCGCCGAGGCGCTGCGCGACATGCTGTCGGCGATCGACCTGGAGCCGGAAAAGATCACGCTGCGCGATGAGCTGCGCGAGACCGGGTCCGAGGCGCGTCGCAAGAAGCTCGTCAAGCGGTTGAAGCTCGTCGAGGCCTTTGTCGAGTCGCACAGCCGGCCGGAATGGATGATCCTCGAAGTCGTGCCGGTGATCCCGCCCGAGCTGCGCCCGCTGGTACCGCTCGACGGCGGCCGCTTTGCGACCTCCGACCTCAACGATCTCTACCGTCGCGTCATCAACCGCAACAACCGGCTGAAACGCCTCATCGAGCTGCGCGCGCCCGACATCATCGTGCGCAACGAAAAGCGCATGCTGCAGGAGGCGGTCGACGCGCTGTTCGACAACGGCCGCCGCGGCCGGGTCATCACCGGCGCCAACAAGCGCCCGCTGAAGTCACTCTCCGACATGCTGAAGGGCAAGCAGGGCCGCTTCCGGCAGAACCTGCTCGGCAAGCGCGTCGATTATTCAGGCCGCTCAGTGATCGTCGTCGGCCCCGAGCTCAAGCTGCACCAGTGCGGCCTGCCGAAGAAAATGGCCCTGGAGCTGTTCAAGCCGTTCATCTACTCGAAGCTGGAGCTCTACGGCCTCGCCAGCACGATCAAGGCGGCCAAGCGCATGGTCGAGAAGGAGCGGCCGGAGGTCTGGGACATCCTCGAAGAGGTGATCCGCGAACACCCGGTGCTGTTGAACCGCGCGCCGACCCTGCACCGCCTCGGCATCCAGGCCTTTGAGCCGGTGCTGATCGAGGGCAAGGCAATCCAGCTGCATCCGCTGGTCTGCACCGCCTTCAACGCCGATTTCGACGGCGACCAGATGGCGGTGCACGTGCCGCTCTCGCTGGAGGCGCAGCTCGAGGCGCGCGTGCTGATGATGTCGACCAACAACATCCTCAGCCCGGCGAACGGCAAGCCGATCATCGTGCCGTCGCAGGACATCGTACTCGGCCTCTACCACATCACCGCCGAGCGCGCGGGCGAGCCGGGCGAAGGCATGGTGTTCACCAATGTCGGCGAGATCGAGCAGGCGCTCGCCGCCAAGGCGGTGAGCCTGCATTCGCGCATCAAGTCGCGGTTCGAAACGGTCGACGAGGACGGGCAGCCCATCGTCCGCCGCGTCGAGACGACGCCGGGCCGCATGCTGCTCTCGGAAATCCTGCCGCGGCACCCCGCGGTCAGCTTCGACCTGATCAACAAGCTGCTGACCAAGAAGCAGATCAGCGACCTGATCGACCACGTCTACCGCTTCTGCGGCCAGAAGGAGACGGTCATCTTCTGCGACCGGCTGATGACGCTGGGCTTCACCCAGGCGTGCAAGGCCGGCATCTCGTTCGGCAAGGACGACCTGATCATCCCCGAGGCCAAGCACCAGCTCGTCGCCGACGTGCAGGAGAAGGTCAAGGAGTACGAGCAGCAGTACCAGGACGGGCTCATCACCCAGCGCGAGAAGTACAACAAGGAAGTCGACGCCTGGACCGCCTGCTCGGAAAAGGTCGCCGAGGAGATGGTCAAGGTCATCAAGGAGCAGAAGCCCGGCATGCCCATCAATTCGGTGTGGATGATGTCGGACTCCGGCGCGCGCGGGTCGCCGGCGCAGATCAAGCAGCTGGCCGGCATGCGCGGGCTGATGACCAAGCCGTCGGGCGAGATCATCTCGACCCCGATCATCTCGAACTTCAAGGAGGGCCTGACCGTCCTCGAGTACTTCAACTCGACGCATGGTGCCCGCAAGGGGCTGGCCGACACTGCCTTGAAGACCGCGAACTCGGGCTACCTGACACGCCGTCTGGTCGATGTCGCGCAAGACGCGATCATCACCGAGGTGGATTGCGGCACGACCAAGGGCCTGATGACCCGCGCCGTGATCGACGGCGGCGAGATCATCTCGCCGCTCGCCGACCGCATCCTCGGCCGCTGCGCCGCGGTCGACGTCCTCAACCCGTTGTCGGGTGAGGTCGTACTCGTCGCCGGCGGGCTGATCGACGAGGACGCGATCGATCTTATCGAGCAGGCCGGCATCGACGCGGTGTCGATCCGCTCGGTGCTGACCTGCGAGGCGCGCCAGGGCGTCTGCGGCAAGTGCTACGGCCGTGATCTGGCGCGCGGCACGGTGGTCAATATCGGCGAGGCGGTGGGCGTCATCGCCGCCCAGTCGATCGGCGAGCCTGGCACCCAGCTGACGATGCGTACCTTCCATATCGGTGGCGCGGCACAGCGCGGCGCCGAGCAATCCTCGATCGACGCGGTGCTCGACGCGACGGTGCGGGTTGTCAATCGCAATGTCGTGCTCAACTCCACCGGTGTGCCGGTGGTCATGGGCCGCAATTGCGAGCTGGTGCTGATCGACGAGGCCGGCCGCGAGAAGGCGCGGCATCGCGTGCCCTACGGCGCGCGGCTGCTTGCCGACGAGGGCGTCAAGGTCGGCAAGGGCCAGCGCATCGCCGAGTGGGACCCCTACACCCAGCCGATCATCACCGAGAAGGACGGCTTTGCGCATTACCTCGACCTGCAAGAGGGCGTGTCGATGCGCGAGGCGGTCGACGAGGCGACCGGTATCTCGTCCAAGGTCGTCATCGACTGGAAGCAGCAACCGCGGGGCGGCGACTTGCGGCCGCAGATCGTCCTGCTCGATGAGAAGGGCGGCGGCATGACGCTCGCCAACGGCCTGCCGGCGCGCTACTTCCTGCCGGCCGACGCGATCCTGTCGGTCGACAACGGCGCCCCGGTCAAGGCCGGCGACGTGCTCGCGCGCATCCCGAAGGAGTCGGGCAAGACACGCGACATCACCGGCGGTCTGCCGCGCGTCGCCGAGCTGTTCGAGGCGCGCAAGCCGAAGGATTTCGCGATCATCAGCGAGAGCGAGGGCCGCGTCGAGTTCGGCAAGGACTACAAGACCAAGCGGCGCATCGTCGTGGTCCCGGCGGACGGCGGCGATTCGACCGAGTACCTGATCCCGAAGGGCAAGCACATCAGCGTGCAGGAAGGCGATTACGTCGAGAAGGGCGACCTGCTGATCGACGGCAACCGCGTCCCGCACGACATCCTGCGCATCCTTGGGGTCGAGGAGCTGGCGAGCTACCTGATCAACGAGATTCAGGAGGTCTACCGGCTGCAGGGCGTGCGCATCAACGACAAGCACATCGAGGTGATCGTTCGCCAGATGCTGCAGAAGGTCGAGATTGATGCCGATCCGGGCGACACCACGTTCCTCGCGGGCGAGCAGATCGACCGCCTCGAATTCGATCGCGAGAACGTCAAAGTCCAAGGCGAGGGGCTGCGCCCGGCGGTCGCCCACCCGGTGCTGCAAGGCATCACCAAGGCAAGCCTGCAGACGCATTCCTTTATCTCGGCGGCGTCGTTCCAGGAGACGACCCGCGTCCTCACCGAGGCTGCGGTGTCGGGCCGGACCGACTCCCTGATGGGCCTGAAGGAGAATGTGATCGTCGGCCGGCTGATCCCGGCCGGTACCGGCAGCGTCGTCGCGCGGCTGCGCGAGATCGCCGCCGAGCGAGATCGCGTGCTCGCCGAAGCCGAAGCCGAGGCCGCGAGGCCGCAGATCGCCGCCGAGCAGCAGGCCGGCGCGGCGGAGTAAATGTTATAGCGTGGAAAAAGCCGTCCTCGCGATCGAGCGGGGGCGGCGCCTTCCACCAATAATGGACGGCACGGATCGGCGGAACGCGCTTCGCTTTTCCGCCTATGTGATCTGTGGTTTTCCGCGGAAAATCGGCCGGTTGCGCTTGACCCTCGGGGGCCGCGCCCATATATTCCGCGCTCCACGGGCTGGCGGTGAGAAGCCACTCAAACGCGGCCCTTTTTTATGCGCATTGGCTCGGGCGCCCTGAGAGATGGCGCGGGAAAAGACGAGTAAGATGCGCCACCGTGCCCGCGCGGCTGTTTGCGTCGGGTGTGATGGCGTTTTGCGAGGTTTGGAAAAGCATGCCGACGATCAACCAGCTGATCCGGTATCCGCGCAAGCCGGTGCTCGCGCGTAACAAGGTGCCGGCGATGGAGCAGTGCCCGCAAAAGCGCGGGGTCTGCACGCGCGTCTACACGATCACGCCGAAAAAGCCGAACTCCGCCTTGCGCAAGGTCGCGCGCGTCCGCCTCACCAATGGGTTCGAGGTGACGAGCTACATTCCCGGCGAGGGGCACAATCTGCAGGAGCATTCGGTGGTGCTGATCCGCGGTGGCCGTGTCAAGGACCTGCCGGGCGTGCGCTACCACATCATCCGCGGCACGCATGACACGCAGGGCGTCAAGGATCGCCGGCAGCGCCGGTCGAAATACGGCGCCAAGCGGCCGAAATAGGGGAGCCCGAAGCGATGTCCCGCCGCCGCGCCGCCGTCAAACGCGAAGTCCAGCCGGACCCGAAATTCGGCGACACCGTCGTGTCGAAATTCATGAATTGCCTGATGTACGAGGGCAAGAAGTCGACCGCCGAGCGCATCGTCTATGGCGCGTTTGACCGCATTCAGCGGCGCAGCGGCCAGGATCCCATCCGCGTCTTTCACGACGCGCTGTCGAATGTCCGCCCGGCGGTCGAGGTGCGTTCGCGCCGCGTCGGCGGCGCCACCTACCAGGTGCCGGTCGAAGTCCGCACCGATCGCAGCCAGGCGCTGGCGATCCGCTGGCTCATTTCGAGCTCGCGCGCCCGTTCGGAAAATACAATGGAAGAGCGGCTTTCAGGCGAATTGCTCGACGCCGCCAATAATCGGGGGGTCGCTGTGAAGCGGCGGGAAGACACGCATCGCATGGCCGACGCGAACAAAGCCTTCTCGCATTATCGCTGGTAAGGAGGGGAATTCGCGGGCCGGCGCAGCGGGCGTCGGCTCTAATTTTTTTGCAGGCGGGCGCGGATGCGCCGCCGGGATGAGTGAGTGATGGCACGCACAACGCCTCTCGATCGCTATCGCAATATCGGCATCATGGCCCACATCGATGCCGGTAAGACGACGACGACCGAGCGGATCCTTTATTACACCGGCCGCTCCTACAAGATCGGCGAGGTGCACGAAGGCACCGCGACGATGGACTGGATGGAGCAGGAGCAGGAACGCGGCATCACGATCACCTCGGCCGCGACGACCTGCTTTTGGCTGGACCACCGGGTCAACATCATCGACACGCCGGGCCATGTCGACTTCACGATCGAGGTCGAGCGCAGCCTGCGTGTGCTCGACGGCGCGGTCGCGGTGTTCGACTCGGTGGCCGGCGTCGAGCCGCAGTCCGAGACGGTGTGGCGCCAGGCTGACAAATACGGCGTGCCGCGTATCTGCTTCGTCAACAAGATGGACCGCATCGGCGCGGACTTTAAGCGCTGCGTCGAGATGATCCTCGACCGGCTCGGCGCCAACGCCGCGGTGCTGCAGTTGCCGATCGGTACCGAGGCCGATTTTGTCGGGATCGTCGATCTGGTGCAGATGAAGGCGCTCAAATGGCGCGACGAGACGCTGGGCGCCGAGTTCGACCTGATCGATATCCCGGCTGACCTGCTCGCCGAGGCGGAGAGCTACCGTGCAAAGCTGGTCGAGCAGGCCGTCGAGCAGGATGACGACGCGCTCGAAGCCTATCTGAATGGGGAAGAGCCCGACGAGGCGACGCTGAAGCGCTGCATTCGCAAGGGCACGGTCACCGGTACGCTGGTGCCGATACTTTGCGGCTCGGCCTTTAAGAACAAGGGTGTGCAGCCGCTTCTTGATGCGGTGGTTGAATATCTGCCGTCGCCGATCGACGTCGCGGCGATCAAGGGTGTCAAGATGGGCTCGGACGAACCGATCGTTCGCAAGTGTTCGGACGCCGAGCCGTTCTCCGGTCTTGCGTTCAAGATCATGACCGACCCGTTTGTCGGCTCGCTGACCTTTGTGCGCGCCTATTCGGGGGTCCTGAACACCGGCACGATGGTGCTCAATTCGGTGAAGGACAATCGTGAGCGGGTCGGCCGCATGCTGCTGATGCACGCCAACCACCGCGAGGACGTCAAGGAAGTGCGCGCCGGCGACATCGTGGCGCTGGCCGGCCTCAAGAACACGACCACCGGCGACACGCTGTGCGACCCGCAGCATCCGGTCGTGCTGGAGCGGATGGAATTCCCCGAGCCGGTCATCGAGATCGCTGTCGAGCCGAAGACCAAGGGCGACCAGGAAAAGATGGGGCAGGCGCTGGCGCGGTTGGCGACCGAGGATCCGTCCTTTCGCGTTTCGGTCGACCATGAGAGCGGTCAGACCGTGATCAAGGGGATGGGCGAGCTCCACCTCGAAATCATCGTCGACCGCATGAAGCGCGAGTTCAAGGTCGACGCCAATATCGGCGCGCCGCAGGTTGCCTATCGCGAGACGATCACCCGCGCCGCCGAGATCGACTACATTCATCGCAAGCAGACCGGCGGTTCGGGGCAGTTCGCGCGCGTCAAGGTGCGCTTCGAGCCGCTGCCGCCGGGGTCGGGCTTCGTGTTCGAGAACAGCGTGGTCGGCGGCACCGTGCCGAAGGAATTCGTGCCCGGCGTCGAGAAGGGAATTCGCGGCGCGTCGGAGAACGGCATCATCGCCGGGTTCCCGTTGATCGACTTCAAGGCCGAGTTGTTCGACGGCGCCTACCACGAGGTCGATTCAAGCGTGCTGGCGTTCGAGATCGCCTCGCGTGCAGCGTTCAAGGATGGGATGGTCAAGGCGGCGCCGCGGCTGCTCGAACCGATCATGCGGGTCGAGGTGGTGACGCCCGACGACTACATGGGCGACGTGATCGGCGATCTGAACAGCCGGCGCGGTCAGGTCACCGGCATGGACAGCCGCGGCAATGCCCGCGTCATCGACGCGATGGTGCCGCTCGCCAACATGTTCGGCTACGTCAACACGCTGCGCTCGATGAGCCAGGGGCGGGCGCAGTACACGATGCATTTTGATCATTACGAGCAGGTGCCCGAGGCGGTCGCGGACGAAGTCCGCGCCAAGATGGCCTAACGGGAAACGGAGAACAGACCATGTCGAAGGCGAAGTTTCAGCGGACGAAGCCGCATTGCAACGTTGGGACGATTGGTCACGTGGATCACGGCAAGACGACGCTGACGGCGGCGATCACCAAGGTGTTGGCGGAGTCGGGCGGGGCGACGTTTACGGCTTACGACCAGATTGACAAGGCGCCTGAGGAGAAGGCGCGGGGGATCACGATCGCGACGGCGCATGTCGAGTATGAGACGGCGAACCGGCATTATGCGCATGTCGATTGCCCGGGTCATGCGGACTACGTGAAGAACATGATCACCGGGGCGGCGCAGATGGACGGGGCGATCCTGGTGGTGTCGGCGGCGGACGGGCCGATGCCGCAGACGCGCGAGCACATCCTCTTGGCGCGGCAGGTGGGCGTGCCGTCGCTGGTCGTGTACATGAACAAGGTCGACATGGTGGACGACGAGGAACTGCTGGAGCTGGTTGAGCTTGAGGTGCGCGAGCTCTTGTCGTCGTACGAGTTTCCGGGCGACGACATCCCGATCGTCAAGGGCTCGGCGCTGTGCGCGCTGGAGGGCCGCGACGACGAGGTGGGGAAGAAGTCGATTTTGGAGCTGATGGCGGCGGTTGACGCGTACATCCCGCAGCCGGAGCGTCCGAAGGACCGTCCGTTTCTGATGCCGATCGAGGATGTGTTCACGATCTCGGGCCGCGGCACGGTGGTGACGGGGCGGATCGAGCGCGGGATCGTCAAGGTTGGCGACGAGGTGGAGATTGTCGGTCTGCGGCCGACGGCGAAGACGGTGGCGACGGGTGTCGAGATGTTCCGCAAGCTGCTCGATCAGGGCGAGGCGGGGGACAATGTCGGGGTGCTGCTGCGCGGGACCAAGCGCGAGGAGGTTGAGCGCGGCCAGGTTCTGGCGAAGCCGGGGTCGATCACGCCGCACACGGTGTTTATGGCCGAGGCGTATGTCTTGACCAAGGAAGAGGGCGGGCGGCACACGCCGTTCTTTGACAATTACCGGCCGCAATTCTACTTCCGCACGACGGACGTGACGGGGTCGGTGAAGCTGCCGGAGGGCACCGAGATGGTGATGCCGGGGGACAACATCACGATGCAGGTTGAGCTCTTGGTGCCGATCGCGATGGACGAGGGCTTGCGCTTTGCGATCCGCGAGGGCGGCCGCACGGTCGGCGCCGGCGTGGTGGCGAAGATTATCAAATGAGGCCGGCGTCGTATCGCGACGCACGCCTCACCCCGGCGAAAGCCGGGGTCAAGAGGGGAAGCGGGAATACCTGAATGGACGGCCAGAACATAAGAATTCGCCTGCGGGCCTACGATCATCGCGTGCTCGATCAATCGACCAGCGAGATCGTGCAGACCGCGCGCCGCACCGGCGCGCGGGTGCGCGGCCCGATCCCGCTGCCGACGCGGATCGAGAAATTCACCGTGCTGCGCTCGCCGCATGTCGACAAGAAGTCGCGCGAGCAGTTCGAAATCCGCACGCATAAGCGCGTGCTCGATATTGTCGACCCGACACCGCAGACCGTCGACGCGCTGATGAAGCTCGACCTCGCCGCGGGCGTCGATGTCGAGATCAAGCTCTAGGGGATCGCGGCCATGCGGACCGGCCTGATCGCGAAGAAGCTCGGCATGAGCCGCGTCTTCACCGAGGCGGGGGATCACATCCCCGTGACGGTGTTGCGCATCGATAATTGCCAGGTCGTCGCGCAACGCACCCAGGAGCGCGACGGCTACACCGCGCTCCAGCTCGGCGTCGGTGCCGCCAAGGTCAAAAACGTCTCGAAGCCGATGCGCGGCCATTTCGCCGCCGCCAAGGTCGAGCCGAAGGCGCATATGGCGGAATTCCGCGTCTCCGAAGATGCGCTCGTCGATATCGGCGCCGAGATCACGGCGGCGCATTTTGTTGCCGGGCAGTTTGTCGACGTTACTGGCACGAGCATCGGCAAAGGCTTTGCCGGCGGTATGAAACGGTGGAATTTTGGCGGCTTGCGGGCGACGCACGGCGTGTCGGTCTCGCATCGCAGCCTGGGCTCCACCGGGCAGCGACAGGACCCCGGCAAGACCTTCAAGAACAAGAAGATGGCCGGCCATCTCGGCGCCGAACGTGTTACGACGCTGAACCTTGAGGTCGTCGTCAGCGATCCCGAGCGCGGCGTTCTGATGATAAAGGGCTCGGTGCCGGGCAGCGCGAACGGTTGGGTGCTGGTGCGCGACGCTGTCAAGCGCAAGGCGCCGGCGGATCTGCCGTTCCCAGCCGCCCTGCGGAGCGACGCGGCACCGGATGAGCCGGTGACCGACGAAACTTCGGCCAGCGCCGAGGAAGGTGGGGCGCTATGAAGCTGACGGTCAAGAGCCTCGACAACGCGGATGTCGGCGATATCGATCTTGCCGACGAGGTGTTCGGCCTGCCGGTGCGCGGCGACATTCTGGCGCGCGTCGTCAACTGGCAGCTCGCCAAGCGTCGCGCCGGCACGCACAAGACCAAGGGCATCAGCGATATCAGCGGCACCACCGCCAAGCCCTACAAGCAGAAGGGCACCGGCCGCGCGCGCCAGGGCAGCCGCCGCTCGCCGCAATTCCGCGGCGGCGCGAGGATCTTCGGTCCGGTCGTGCGCAGCCACGAATTCGGCTTGCAGAAAAAGGTCCGCAAGCTCGGCCTCAAGACAGCGCTCTCGGCCAAGCAGGCCGAGGGCAAGCTCGTGATCATCGATCAGGCGAGCCTTACTGAGGCTAAGACCAAAGCGCTGCGCAGCCGGTTCGAGACGCTCGGTTGGGAGTCGGTGCTGATCATCGACGGCGCCGTCGATGAGGGCTTTGCCAAGGCGGCGCGCAATCTGCCCAAGGTCGACGTGCTGCCGACGCAAGGCGCCAATGTCTACGACATCCTGCGTCGCGACACGTTGGTATTGACCCGCGCCGCGGTCGAGCAACTGGAGGCGCGCCTCAAATGAGCCGGTTTCGCGTCATCCCCCGCGCCATGCCGCAACTCACGCGGCAGGCGATGTACGATTTGATCCGCGCGCCGCTGATCAATGAGAAGTCCACGGCGCTGTCGGAGCACAATCAGGTGGTCTTTCGTGTTGCGCTCGACGCGACCAAACGCGAGATCAAGGCGGCAATCGAGGGGCTGTTTTCGGTCAAGGTCGATGCGGTCAATACGATCCGCGTCCAGGGCAAGACAAAGCGGGTGCGGGGCCGGCCGGGTCAACGCTCCGACTTCAAGAAGGCGATCGTCACGCTGGCCGAAGGCTCGCGTATCGACGTGAGCACGGGAATCTAAAGTCATGGCGCTCAAGACATACAATCCGGTCACGCCGTCGCTGCGTCACCTCGTCACCGTCAACCGCGGCGAGCTATGGAAGGGCAAGCCGCTCAAGAAGCTGACCGAGGGGCTCAGGGAAAAGGGCGGCCGGAACAATTCCGGCCGCATCACGATGCGGCGGCGCGGCGGCGGTCACAAGCAGCGTTACCGGATCGTCGATTTCAAGCGGATCAAGGACGACGCGCCGGCGACCGTCGAGCGGCTCGAATACGACCCGAACCGCACCGCGTTCATCGCGCTGATCACCTACCCTGACGGCGAGCAGTCCTACATTCTGGCGCCGCAGCGTCTGCGCGTCGGCGACACGGTGGTCTCGGGCGACCGGGTCGATGTGAAGCCGGGCAATGCGATGCCGCTGCGCAACATGCCGCCCGGCACGATCATCCATAATGTCGAGATGAAGCCCGGCAAGGGCGGGCAGATCGCGCGCTCGGCCGGGACTTATGTGCAGCTGGTCGGCCGCGACCAAGGGTACGCGCTGCTGCGGTTGTCGTCGGGGGAATTGCGCCGGGTGCGCAGCGAATGCCGCGCGACGATCGGCGCGGTGTCGAACCCCGACCATCAGAACATCGTCATCGGCAAGGCGGGGCGCAGCCGCTGGCTCGGTATCCGGCCGTCGGTGCGCGGCGTCGCGATGAACCCGATCGATCATCCGCACGGCGGCGGCGAAGGCCGCACCTCGGGCGGCCGCCATCCGGTGACGCCGTGGGGCAAGCCGACCAAGGGCAAGAAGACCCGCCACAACAAGCAGACGGACCGGCTGATCCTCCGGCGCCGTCCGGCGCGTTAGGCCCAAGGATAGAAAAGGGAGAAGAGCGTGGCACGCTCGGTATGGAAGGGGCCGTTTGTCGACGGCTATCTGCTGCAGAAGGCGGAGAGGGTCCGGGGCTCCGGCCGCAACGAGGTGATCCGCACCTGGTCGCGCCGCTCGACGATCTTCCCGCAATTCGTCGGCCTGACCTTTGGCGTCTATAACGGCCACAAATTCATTCCGGTGCTGGTGACCGAGAACATGATCGGCCACAAATTCGGCGAGTTCTCGCCGACCCGCACCTTCTACGGCCACGCCGGCGACAAGCGCGCGAGGAGGGGCTGATGGGCAAGCCAGCCGCCGAACGCCGGCTCAGCGACAGCGAGGCGTCAGCCTTCCAGCGCGCGATCCGTATCAGTCCGCGCAAGCTCAATCTCGTCGCGGCGATGATCCGTGGCAAGACCGCGCAGACCGCGCTCGCCGAGCTCACCTTCTGCCGTCGCCGCATTGCCAACGACGTCAGAAAGGTGCTGCAAGCGGCGATCGCCAACGCCGAGAACAACCATCAGCTCGATGTCGACCGGCTCTACGTCAAGGAAGCGACGGTCGGCCGGGCCTTTGTTATGAAGCGTTTTCATACCCGCGGCCGCGGTCGCTCGGCTCGGGTCGAGAAGTATTTCGCGCACCTCACCGTCATCGTGCGTGAGCGTGCCGAGGAGGAGGCTGCCTGATGGGCCAGAAGGTCAACCCGATCGGGCTGCGGCTCGGCATCAACCGCACCTGGGATTCGCGCTGGTTCGCGTATAAGCGCTACGGCGAGCTGCTGCTCGACGATCTGAAGCTGCGCAAGTTCCTCGAAAAGCGGCTCACGCAGGCGGCGATCGCCCGCATTCTCATCGAGCGCGCCGCCAACAAGACCCGGATCACGCTGCACTCGGCGCGGCCCGGCGTGGTGATCGGCAAGAAGGGCGCCGATATCGACAAGTTGCGCGGCGACATCGGCAAGCTCACCTCCAGCGAGGTCAGCCTCAACATCGTCGAGATCAGGAAGCCCGAGATCGAGGCGAAGCTGATCGCGGAAGGAATTGCCCAGCAGTTGGAGCGCCGCGTCGCGTTCCGCCGGGCGATGAAGCGCGCCGTGCAATCGGCGATGCGCTTTGGCGCGCAAGGCATCCGCATCAACTGCTCCGGCCGGCTCGGCGGTGCGGAGATTGCGCGTATGGAGTGGTACCGCGAAGGCCGCGTGCCGCTGCATACGCTGCGCGCCAATGTCGATTTCGGCTACGGCACCGCCAAGACCACCTACGGCACCTGCGGTGTCAAGGTCTGGGTGTTCAAGGGCGAAATCCTCGCCCATGACCCGATGGCGCAGGACAAGCTGCTCTCCGAGGCGCAACCCGCCGGGATGGACCGGCGTCCGAGCGGCGGCCGCGATCGAGACCGCGACCGCGACAGAGATCGCGACAGGGCTGAATAGAGATGCTCGCTCCCAAACGTACCAAACACCGCAAGGCGCATAAGGGCCGCGTCCACGGCATGGCCAAGGGCGGCACCGCGCTTAATTTCGGCGCCTATGGCATGAAGTCGGTCGAGCCGGGCCGCATCACGGCGCGCCAGATCGAGGCGGCGCGGCGTGCGATCACCCGTCACATTCGCCGTGTCGGCCGCGTGTGGATCCGCATCTTCCCGGACGTCCCGGTATCGACCAAGCCCGCCGAAGTCCGCATGGGCAGCGGCAAGGGCTCGCCCGAATACTGGATCGCCCGGGTAAAGCCGGGCCGCATCATGTTCGAGCTCGATGGTGTCGAGCGCGAGGTGGCGCGTGAGGCTTTCGCGCTGGCGTCGGCGAAGCTGCCGGTGGCGACCAAGTTCATCGCCCGCGCCGGCGATGAGGAGACGGCGCCATGAGGACAGCCAAGGCGCGCGACATGCGGGGCCAGACCGTCGATCAGCTCACCGAGCAGGCCGAAACGCTGGGCAAGGAGATCTTCAACCTGCGCTTTCAGCGGGCGAGCGGTCAGCTCGAGAACACGGCGCGGGTGCGCCAGGCACGGCGCGACATCGCGCGGATCAGGACCATCCTTGGCGAGCGGCATCGCGCCGCCGCAAAGGCTTGAGGGGCAGCAAATGCCAAAACGCATTCTTCAGGGCGTCGTCGTCAGCGACGTGCAGGACAAGACCATCGTGGTGCGCGTCGAACGGCGCGTCATGCACCCGATCTACAAGAAGTTCATCACGCGCTCGAAGAGATACGCGGCGCATGACGCAGAGAACAAATTCCACACCGGCGACGCGGTGCAGATCGAGGAATGCCGCCCGCTTTCCAAGCGCAAGAGCTGGGTGGTGCTCGGCGAGGCGACCGGCGTCGCGCCGGGGCTCGCCCGCCGCCGCGCCCGCGCCGCGGAAACCGAGCCCGATGGGGAAGCCGCCGCGGAAGCTCAGGGCAAAGCTGAGGTGGGCGCCGTCGAAGCAGGAAGCGCGCTATGATCCAGATGCAGACCAATCTCGACGTCGCCGACAATTCCGGCGCGCGCCGCGTCCAATGCATCAAGGTGCTCGGCGGCTCCAAGCGCAGGACCGCCGGCGTCGGCGATGTGATCATCGTCTCGGTCAAGGAGGCGATCCCGCGCGGCCGCGTCAAGAAGGGCGATGTGCACCGCGCCGTGATCGTTCGCACCGCCTTTCCGGTCCGCCGCGTCGACGGCAGCGCGATCCGCTTCGATCGCAATGCCGCGGTGCTGATCAACCGCCAGAACGAGCCGATCGGCACGCGCGTGTTTGGCCCCGTCACCCGCGAGCTGCGCGCGCGCAAGTTCCTGCGCATTGCCTCGCTGGCCCCGGAAGTGCTGTGAGATGGCGAAACTGAAGATCAAAAAGGGCGACAACGTCGTCGTCATCAGCGGCCGCGACAAGGGCAAACAGGGCGAGGTGCTGCGTGTCTTCCCGGCGGAATCGCGGCTGATCGTCCAGGGTGTGCACGTTGCGCACCGCCACATGCGGCAAAGCATGACCAGCCAAGGTGGGATCGTCGACAAGGAGCTGACGATCCATGTCTCGAACGTTGCTCATATCGATCCCTCATCGGGCCGGCCGACGCGGACCGGCTACAAGATTTTGGAAGATGGCCGCAAGGTGCGCATCGCCCGACGTTCGGGCGAAGTGCTCGATAAGTGAGGAAGTTGGAAATGACCCGTCTGCAGGAACGTTACGCAGAGGTGGTGCATCCGGCGCTGATGCAGGAATTCGGTTACAAAAACCGGATGGAAGTGCCGCGTGTCGAGAAGATCGTCGTCAATATGGGCGTCGGCGAGGCGGTGCAGGATGCGAAGAAGATCGACGCCGCCGTCGGCGATCTCAAGGCAATCACCGGCCAGGCGCCGGTGGTGATCCGTGCCCGGCTGTCGATCGCCACCTTCAAGCTGCGCAAGAACATGCCGATCGGCGTCAAGGTGACGCTGCGCCGCGACCGTATGTACGAGTTCCTTGACCGGCTGATCAACGTCGCGCTGCCGCGGGTACGCGACTTCCGCGGCGTGTCGGGGCGCAGTTTTGACGGGCGCGGCAATTACGCGCTCGGCCTGCGCGAGCAGCTCGTGTTTCCGGAAATCGATTACGACCGCGTCGATGCGCAGCGCGGCATGGACGTCGTGATCGTCACCACCGCCAAGACCGATGCCGAGGCCAAGGCGCTGCTCAAGGCCTTCGACATGCCGTTCTCAAACTGACCGCCTGCGGGAAAGACCACCGATGGCAAAGAAAAGCTCGATCGAAAAGAACACACGGCGCGCCAAGCTGGCGAAGGCGATCGCGCCGCGCCGCGCCCGGCTGAAGGCGCTCGCCCGCGACCGCGAGGCGCCGCCGGAAGAACGGTTTGAGGCGCAGTTGAAGCTCTCTCGGCTGCCGCGCAACAGCTCGGCGACGCGGGTGCGCAACCGCTGCGAGCTGACCGGCCGGCCGCGCGGCTTCTACCGCAAGTTCCGGCTGTCGCGCATTGCGATGCGCGAGCTGGCCTCGTCCGGACTGATCCCGGGCGTGGTCAAGTCGAGCTGGTGAGGAGAGAACCTTTATGACGATGAGCGATCCTATCGGCGATATGCTGACTCGCATCCGCAATGGCCAACGGGCGCGGATGGCGGTGGTCGCGTCGCCGGCTTCGAAGCATCGCGCGAATGTGCTCGAAGTGCTGAAGCGCGAAGGCTATATCCGCGGCTACACCCGCGAGCAGGTGCGCCCGGGCATCGCCGAGCTCAAGATCGAGCTCAAATATGTCGACGGCGAGCCGGTGATCCGCGAGATCGCGCGCGTCTCCAAGCCGGGCCGGCGGATTTATTCGAAGCTGGTCGACTTGCCGCGGGTCTATAACGGCCTCGGCATCTCGATCCTCTCGACGCCGCGCGGCGTCATGTCGGATAGCGAAGCCCGCGCCGCCAAGGTCGGCGGCGAAGTCCTCTGCCGCGTGTTTTGAGGCCAAGAGTTTAGGAAACCGCCATGTCCCGTGTTGGCAAGAACCCTGTCGCGATCCCTGCCGGCGTCCAGGCCGCGCTGGCCGGACAGGTGCTCGACATCAGCGGCGCCAAGGGCAAGTTGAGCCTGCCGATCAGCGGCGATGTCACCGCGACGATTGTTGACGGGCACATCACGATTGCGCCCAAGGATGAGTCCAAGCAGGCGCGGGCGATGTGGGGAACGACGCGCGCGCTGGTCAACAACATGGTGACCGGCGTTTCGGCCGGCTTTACCAAGCAGCTTGAGATCAATGGCGTCGGCTATCGCGCCGCGGTGCAGGGGCGCAACCTGCAGCTGCAGCTCGGCTACAGCCACGACATCATCTACCCGATCCCGCAGGACATCCAGATCGCCTGTGAGCGGCCGACGCTCATCGCGGTCAGTGGCGCGAACAAACAGCGCGTCGGCCAGGTCGCCGCCGAGATCCGCGCTTATCGCGGGCCCGAGCCGTACAAGGGCAAGGGCATCAAGTATTCCAACGAAGTGATCCGCCGCAAGGAAGGCAAGAAGAAGTAACCGCCATGGCGAACAAACCAGCAGAGCTTTTCCGGCGCCGCAAGCAGCGGGTGCGCTACAAGCTGCGCCACGCGGGCAAGCTGCGGCCGCGGCTGACCGTGTTCCGCTCGTCGCGCCACATCTACGCTCAGGTCATCGACGATGCGGCCGGACGCACCCTGGCGGCTGCCTCGACCCTCGAGGTCGAGCTGAAGAAGGACCTCAAGACCGGCGCCGACAGCGCCGCGGCGTCTGCCGTCGGCAAGCTGATCGCCGAGCGCGCCAAGGCGGCCGGGGTCGGCCAGGTCATCTTCGATCGCGGCGGCTACATTTTTCACGGTCGGGTCAAGGCCCTGGCCGATGCCGCCCGCGAGGGCGGTCTCGATTTCTAAGAGGGACGAGCGATGGCACGCACACAAGGTGGACCGCCGCGTGGTCCGGGAGGGCCGCCGCGCGGTCCGGGGGGCCGCCGCGCGGTCCCGGAGGCCAGCGTGGCGACGGCGACCGGCGCCGGCGCGGCGACGGCGACCGCCAGCCGCGCGAGCGCGGCGAGGAAAGCGAGTTCGCCGAAAAGCTGGTCAGTATCAACCGTGTCGCCAAGGTGGTGAAGGGCGGCCGGCGCTTCGGCTTTGCGGCGCTGGTCGTCGTCGGCGACCGCAAGGGCCGCGTCGGCTACGGCTCGGGCAAGGCGCGCGAAGTGCCGGAGGCGATCCGCAAGGCGACCGAGCAGGCGCGGCGCAGTCTTGTCCGCGTGCCGCTGCGCGAGGGACGCACCTTCCACCATGACATCGCCGACAGCTTCGGCGCCGGCAAGGTCATCATCCGTGCCGCGAAAGCCGGCACCGGGATCATCGCCGGCGGCCCGATGCGCGCGATCTTCGAGGCGCTCGGGGTGCAGGACGTGGTCGCCAAATCGGTCGGCAGCTCAAACCCGCACAACATGATCAAGGCGACCTTCGAAGCGCTGGCCCATGCCACGAGTCCGCGCGCGGTCGCGGCGCGGCGCGGCAAGAAGGTCAACGAGGTGCTCGGTCGCCGCGAGACCGAGGCGAGGGAGCCGGCGTAATGGCTCAAGCCTCGAAGAAGACCGTGACCGTGGTGCAGACGGGCAGCCCGATCGGCCGCCGTTTCGACCAGGAGCAGACGCTGAAGGGCCTCGGCCTCAACAAGATGCGCCGCCAGCGGACGCTCGAAGACACACCCGCGGTGCGCGGCATGATCAACAAGGTGAAGCACCTCGTTAAGGTGGTGGAGTAGCGGAGCGCGGGCGTCCTGCCCGCTTGCGGCCGAGACGGCCGCGGTCTAAGGAAATGACGATGAAGCTCAACGAGATCAGGGACAATCCGGGCGCGCATTACCGCGCGAAGCGCCTCGGCCGCGGTATTGGCTCGGGCAAAGGCAAGACCGCGGGCCATGGCGGCAAGGGCCAGCTCGGGCGTTCCGGCGTCGCGATCAACGCGTTCGAGGGCGGTCAGACCCCGTTGCACCGGCGGCTGCCGAAGCGCGGCTTCAACAACAAGATTTTCCAGAAGGACTTCAAGGTCATCAATCTCGGCCGCCTGCAGGCCGCGCTCGATTCCAAAAAGCTCGCCGCCGCGGAGACGATCGACGGCAAGGCGCTCGTCGCGGCCGGCGTGCTGCGCCGGACCGGCGATGGCGTGCGCCTGCTCGCCAAGGGTGAGATCAAGACCGCGATCACGATCGAAGTCGTCGGCGCCTCGCAAGCGGCGATCGCCGCGGTCGAGAAGGCCGGCGGCAAGGTGGTGTTGCCCGAGGGCGCCGCGAAAGCCGAGGCTTGAGGCTGCACGGATGTCCTTGGTCCTTCGAGGCTTCGCTCCGCGAAGCGTCTCAGGATGAGGGGCGTCATGGGATGGCATAATGAAAGGACCTCATCCTGAGGAGGCGCGAAGCGCCGTCTCGAAGGACGACGACAGATCATCCCGGTGGGCTTTCGCATTGTGGTAGCAGGTTCTATTTTGGTGGTGTCCCCATAGCGGGGCAGGGAACGAAGAGATGGCGTCAGCCGCCGAGCAACTCGCAAGCAGCATCAATTTCGGCGCGTTTTCCAAGGCGACCGAGCTCAAGAGCCGGATCTGGTTCACCCTGGGCGCGCTTGTCGTCTACCGGCTCGGCACCTATATCCCGCTGCCCGGCATCGACCCGGGCATTCTGCACGAGATCTTCTCGAACAAAACGGGCGGCATTCTCGGCATGTTCGACATGTTTTCGGGCGGTGCGCTCGGCCGCATGTCGATCTTCGCGCTCAACATCATGCCGTACATCTCGGCCTCGATCATCATCCAGCTCCTGACGGCGGTCTCGCCGACGCTCGAGGCGCTGAAGAAGGAAGGCGAGAGCGGCCGCAAAAAGCTCAACCAGTACACCCGCTACAGCACGGTCGTGCTCGCCACGGTGCAGGCCTACGGCATCGCCGTCGGGCTGGAAGGGATGCGCTCCGGCGTCCAATCGGCGGTTATCGATCCCGGTCTGTTCTTCCGCATGGTCACGGTGGTGACGCTGTCGAGTGGCACGGTGTTCCTGATGTGGCTCGGCGAGCAGATCACCGCGCGCGGCGTCGGCAACGGCATCTCGCTGATTATCATGGCCGGCATTGTCGCCAACCTGCCGCACGCCGTGGCCTCGACCCTCGACCTTGTCGCCAGCCGGGCGCGGTCGCCGATTTTTGTGCTGATCCTGCCGGTGATGTCGGTCGCGGTCGTCGCCTTTATCGTCTTTATCGAGCGGGCGCAGCGCCGCATCCTCGTGCAATACCCGAAGCGTCAGGTCGGCAACCGGATGTTTGGCGGCGAGGCCTCGCACCTGCCGCTGAAGCTCAATACCTCGGGTGTGATCCCGCCAATCTTCGCGTCGTCGCTGCTGCTGTTGCCGGCGACGATCTCGACCTTTGAGCAGGAAGGGCAGAATTTCGGCTGGCTGGGGACGGTCACCAGCTACCTCGCCCATGGAACGCCGCTTTACATGGTGCTCTATATCGGGCTGATCGTGTTCTTCTGCTTCTTCTACACGGCGATCGTCTTCAACCCGCAGGAGACGGCCGACAATCTGCGCAAATATGGCGGCTTCATCCCCGGCATCCGGCCGGGCAAGAACACTGCCGACCATCTCGATTATGTGCTGACCCGGTTGACCGTGGTCGGCGCGGCGTATCTGGCGGCGGTGTGCATCCTGCCGGAAATCCTCATTTCGCAATATTCGGTGCCGTTCTATTTCGGCGGGACCAGTCTGCTGATCGTGGTCAGCGTCACGATGGATACGGTCGCGCAAATTCATTCGCATCTCCTCGCGCATCAGTACGAGGGGCTGATCAAAAAATCCCGATTGAGGGGACGCCGGGGATGAATTTGATCCTGCTGGGGCCGCCAGGCGCCGGCAAGGGGACGCAGGCCAAGCGCCTCGAACAGGCGCACGGGCTTGTCCAGCTTGCGACCGGCGACATGCTGCGCGCCGAGACGGCCTCGGGCAGTGAGCTCGGCCGCCGGATCAAGGCGATCATGGATTCGGGCGCGCTGGTTTCCGATGAGATCGTCATCGAGCTGATCGAGTCGCGCATCACCGCGCCCGAAGCGAAGAAGGGCGTCATCCTCGACGGCTTTCCGCGGACCATCCCGCAGGCCGAGGCGCTCGATGCGATGCTGGCCAAACACGGACTGAAGCTCGATCACGTGATCCTGATGCAGGTTGACGAAGCGGCGCTGGTCGACCGGCTTGCCGGCCGCTTCAGCTGCCGTAAATGCGGCGCCAGCTATCACGAGCGCTATCATCGGCCAAGGCAGGAAGGCGTTTGCGATGTCTGCGGTGCGCGCGAGTTCGTCCACCGCCCCGACGACAGGCCCGAGGCTGTCCAGAAACGCTTCGAAGTCTACCGCCAGCAGACCGCGCCGATCCTGCCCTATTACCGCGACAAGGGCATCCTCGAGACGATCGACGGCATGGGCGAAATGGACGCCGTGGCCCGCACGATCGAGGCGCTCATCGCGCGGTGAATTTGCCGCGAACGGCGGTTGACGCTGCGCCGCCGATCCGTATAATCGCGATCCTTTGCGAGGGAGCGATCCCCCGCTCCCTCGCCTATGCCCGAATCGAGGAGATGCGCTCGTGGCGCGAATTGCCGGCGTTAACATCCCCAATCAGAAGCGCGTGCCGATCGCGCTGACCTACATTCACGGGATCGGGCGCACCAAGGCGCTTGAGATCTGCAACAAGGTCGGTATCCCGATCGAGCGTCGCGCCAACGACATGACCGACGACGAGGTGCTGCGGGTCCGCGAGCTGATCGACCGCGAGTACACGGTCGAGGGCGATTTGCGTCGCCAGGTGGCGATGAACATCAAGCGTCTGATGGACCTCGGGTCCTACCGCGGCCTGCGGCACCGCAAGGGGCTGCCGGTGCGGGGTCAGCGCACGCACACCAACGCACGCACTCGCAAGGGCCCGGCCCGGCCGATCGCCGGCAAGAAGAAGTAGTTTTGTTGATCAGCCCCTCGAAACGGCGGAACGGCTAAATGGCAAGAAGCACGGCGGCAGCGCCGCGTTTGCGGCGTCGCGAACGCAAGAACATCACGTCGGGTACGGCGCATGTGAATGCGACCTTCAACAACACGATGATCACGATCACCGATGCCCAGGGCAACGCGATCGCGTGGTCGTCGTCGGGCAGCCAAGGTTTCAAGGGCTCGCGCAAATCGACCCCCTACGCGGCGCAAATGGCCGCCGAGGATGCCGGGCGCAAAGCCATGGAGCACGGCATGCGCACGCTCGACATCGAGGTCAAGGGGCCCGGCTCGGGACGCGAGTCTGCGTTGCGCGCCTTGCAAAGTGTTGGTTTCGCTATCACTTCTATTCGCGACGTCACGCCGATCCCGCATAACGGCTGCCGCCCGCCGAAACGACGCCGGGTCTGAGAAAGACTGGGCGCCGCGCGGCGGTTTTGCCGTCGCCGCAGACTATAACGATTGCCGGTGCCGTCGCCGGCTCGGATGTCGATAGGACATACGCTCAATGACCGATGTCTTTGTGATTCAACGCAATTGGCAGACGCTGATCAAGCCGAAGGCGCTCGCCGTCGAGGCCGGCGAGGATGCGAAGCGTGCCGCCACCGTGGTCGCCGAGCCGCTCGAACGCGGCTTCGGACTGACCCTCGGTAACGCGCTGCGCCGTGTGCTGCTGTCGTCGCTGCAGGGCGCGGCGGTGACGTCGATGCAGATCGAGGGCGTGCTGCACGAATTCTCGTCGATCCCCGGCGTGCTCGAGGATGTGACCGACATCGTGCTCAACGTCAAGAGCATCGGGCTGCGCATGCACGGCGATGGGCCGAAGCGCATGCGCCTTCGCGCGACCGGTCCCGGCGAGGTCCGTGCTGGCGCGATCGAGACCGGCCACGATATCGACATTCTCAACCCCGACCTGGTGATCTGCACGCTCGATACCGGTGCCCGGATATCGATGGAGTTCACCGTCGAGATCGGCAAGGGCTATGTCCCGGCGACCGCCAACCGGCCCGAGGATGCCCCGATCGGTCTCATCCCGGTCGACGCGCTGTTCAGCCCGGTGCGCAAGGTGTCGTACCGCGTCGAGAACACCCGCGTCGGCCAGGTCACCGACTACGACAGCCTGTCGATGAAGGTCGAGACCAACGGTGCGGTGACCCCGGAGGATGCGGTGGCGCTGGCCGCGCGCATCCTGCAGGACCAGCTGCAGCTCTTCATCAATTTCGAGGAGCCGCGCCACGCGGTCGAGAAGGAAGCGACCGGCGAACCGCTGATCAACAAGAACCTGCTGCGCAAGGTCGACGAACTCGAACTGTCGGTGCGCTCGGCCAACTGCCTGAAGAACGACAACATCGTCTATATCGGCGATCTGGTGCAGAAGACCGAGGCGGAGATGCTCCGGACGCCGAACTTCGGCCGCAAATCCTTGAACGAGATCAAGGAAGTGCTGGCCAATATGGGGCTCCATCTCGGCATGGAGATCCCGAACTGGCCGCCCGAGAATATCGAGGACCTGGCCAAACGCATCGACGAGCCGTATTAGTTTTCTCGTCATTCCCGCGAAAGCGGGAATCCAGGGGCGAGCGATGATGCGGTTGCCCTGGACCCCCGCCTCCGCGGGGGTGACGAACGACGAGAGGATAGGGGAGAGTATCGGACAATGCGCCACGGCATGCACGGACGCGGCTTCAGCCGCCGCTCCGAACATCGCAAGGCGATGTTCGAGAACCTTTGCGCCTCGCTGATCAAGCACGAGCAGATCACGACGACGCTGCCCAAGGCCAAGGATCTGCGTCCGGTCGTGGAGCGTCTGATTTCGATGGGGCGGCGCGGCGGACTTGCCAACCGGCGCCGCGCGATCGCCAAGCTGCATGACGAGACGCTCGCCGATAAGCTCGTCACCACCCTGGCCGAGCGCTATAAATCGCGCCCGGGCGGCTATACTCGTATCATCAAGGCCGGCTTTCGTTACGGCGACAATGCGGCGATGGCGGTGATCGAGTTGGTCGACCGCGATCCTGAGGCCAAGGGCCAGGACTTGGGCCCGGTGCCGGAACGCGAAGAGGAAGACGAAGCGGCCTAGGTTCGTCCGGCGGCTGCCTAGAAGGCCACGAGGGCGGTGCGCGCGCGGCGCGCGAGGTCGTAGGTCGCGGCGGTGCCGCGGTGCAGCAACTCGAACGTACAGCCGATCAACTCGTGGCGTTCGAACGGCGCGACGATCAAGTCGTCGTGGTCCGGGTTGCCGGCCGACGGCCGGGCATGACTTCTCCAAATGATGGTCCTCGATAAACAAGGCCTTCAGCCAGGGCTGGCGCGTGCGCGCTTGGCGTACCGTGGCGCGACCGTCGAGCGAACCCGGCAGGCTGGTACCGGCGACGATCAGCGCGAAACGTTCTGCGCCGATCGCGCGCAACGCCGCGAGGCCTTCGGTCGCTTCCGTCACCGCAAATCCCTCGTCGCGCAACATCGCCGCGATCCGCTCGCGGCACTCGGCGTTGTTGATGACGACCAGAATTTCTTGCCCTTCCGGGTACATGTATTCACATCTCGCCAGTAAAAGTGAGGTCTCTCGCCGGTCATCTGATGGGTTTCGGCGAAGCGTCTTAATTTTTCTGCACCAACGGGCGAGAATTATCTGGTAATTTAGAGAATATGTTGAGTTCAGCGAATTGACGTGCGTGATTTTACCTTTTGTTCATCATAAATTGCCTGCCAGGTTAATTGGCCGGAAAGAGCGCGGCCGGCAGGATGCGACATGGTCGGCATCCCCCTCGATCCGCCGCGGCGCTGGATTGGTGCGTTTCTCCCCTATGTCGGACCGATGGTTCGCCACGGCGGCGGGTTCGGTTTTTTTCTGATCCTCGCGCCGGCGATAGGGCCGCGCGAATATGGGCTGTTCGTGCTTGCGCTGAGCGGTGTCGCGATCGTCTCGGCGCCGTTGACGAAGAGCGCCTCGCGTATCCTCGCGAATGCGACGATGCTCGACGACCAACACTGGTCAACCGCGCTGGTGACGCTGATGGCGGCCGGTGCGGCGGTATCGCTGATCGTTTCCGGCGTCGGCGCCGCGGTCGGGCCATTGGTCGACGAGGCATCGTTCGGCGATCTTGTCCGGTCGCTGACGGTGCTGCCGTTCCTTGAAGCGCTGGCGGTGGTGCCGCGGGCGACGCTGCGACGCGAAGGGCGTGCGGTGGCGCTGGAAGCGGCGAGCGCCGCCGGTATCGCGGCCGGTGGCGGCATCGCGATTTCCCTCGCCTGGGCTGGCGCCGGTGCGTGGTCGCTGGTCGCACAGATCGTCGTCCAGCGTCTGGTCGAATGCGTTGTGTTGTGGGGTATCCCCGGCAAGCGCATCGGTATCGTGTGGTCGCGACGGCATTTCGCCGATCTCTATCGGGTGCTCGACTGGCGCGCCGTCGCCGCCGTCTTAGCGGAAATCCAGCGCCACGCTCTGCTCCTGCTTGTCGGGTTGGTGCTCGGACCAACGGCCGCCGGCCTCTATATGCTTGCCGCGTGGTCTGCGGAAGCGCTGAGCGAATGCGTTCTTGCCGCTGCGCCGCACGGCGAGCCGCGTGAAATCGTCCGACTCGCTTGCCGCGTGGCGCTGCCGTTGACGTTGGCGAGCTTGCAGATGGCGGTCGCGTTGCCGCCGCTTCTCGACTTGCGTTGGTGGGGTGCGGTCGCGCCGGCACAGATTGCGTTGTTTGCGGCGATACCGGGCGCGTTGTTTTTGGCTCGCACCGCCTGCGGCGAGACCCAGGCGAGCAGCGCCAAGCGCCGTGTGTTCCAGGCGGTCGGCGCGATCGCCGTGACCGGTCTCGCCGCATCGCACGGCCTCGTCGCCGTCGCGGCAACCAATCTCGGCTGGGCATTGGCGGTGGCGCTGTTGTGGCCGCTTCCCTTGGCGCAGGGCCGCGACTGGTGCGGGATGCTTGGGGCGGTGGCAAGACCCTGCCTCGGCGCGGCGGCGGCCGGAATCTTGCTGCTGATGTTGGCGGAGCCGATCGCGTTGCGGCTCCCGCCGGTGTCGGCGCTCTGCCTGCTGACCGGGTCGGGATGGCTGGTCTATCTCATGATCCGCGGCGATCCGGCGCCCTCTCGACGGTTGCCGTCGGCGAAGGTCGACGGTGCCTTAATCGACGTCGTGACGTCGTGACCAAATATTTGACCCAGCGCCTTTTATGCGCCCTCCCGCTGCTAGGCCCTTGTGATCAATGTCATGCGGTTGACGGGGCGAACCGTGATCCTTTTAACGCACGCAATGCGATAGCTTAACGCGATCGAAATCGGTTGCGGCGATATGCTAGTCGGGAGATAAGGTCGCTTTGTATAAGAAGTCGGAACGCGTGCTTCAAATACTCAACACTCTCAACGAGTTCGGGCGCGATGGTCGCGGTTGAGGCCGAGCGCTTCGACACCGAGCGCACTCCCTCTGCGGCGATGTCGGCGTCAGGCGCGTCGCTGCTCGGCTGTCTGGCGATCGTCGCGCATCAGCACGGGTTGCAGCTGTCCACACCGCAGCTGATCCGCGATCATCTGCCCGCGGATGGGCGGCTGCCGGTGAGCCAGCTGCTCGCGCTCGCGGAAAGCCACGGGCTGCGCGCGACACGCACGCGACTGGACTGGTCCCAGCTGTTTAAGCTCGGCAAGGCGCTTCCGGCCGTGGTGCTGCTGCGCAACGGTTATGCGATGGTGCTGCGGCAGACCCGGGAAGAGCGGAAGCTTTCGGTCGTCGTCCTGCAGGACCCGAGCGCGCATGAGGACGCGCCGCTGGTGCTCGACGAGGCGCGCTTCATCGCGGCATGGACCGGCGAAGTGCTGCTGTTCCGGCGCGAATATCGGCTGACCGACGAGGATCAGCCCTTCAGCATCTGGATGATTATCGGAATGCTGGTGCGCGATCGGCAGATCGCCTCTGGCATTGCGATATCCGCCCTGTTGCTGAGCATCCTGGCGCTGGCGCCGATCGTGTTCTGGCGCCTGCTCGTGGACCGTGTCCTTTACTCGGGAAGTCTCGACACCCTGGCGGTGCTGTCGCTGACGATGGCGGTGCTGATCGGCTTTGAAACCGTGTTCGGTTACCTGCGCCGGCACCTTGTCGTGCATGTGACGCAGCGCGTCGACGTCAAGCTATCGACTTACGTCTTCAACAAGGTCATCCAGCTGCCGGTCGATTTCTTCGAACGCACGCCGATCGGCGAGATTACCCGCGATATGGCCGAACTGCACAAGATCCGCGGGTTTTTGACCGGCAAGCTGTTCACCGTCGTGCTCGACAGTTTTGTGCTGTTCATCTTTTTGCCGATCATGTTCTGTTTCAGCGCGCTGTTGACGTCATGCGTGCTGCTGTTCGCGGCGATGATCTGCGCCTGGATCGTCTTTCGTCTGCCTGAACTGCGCAAAAGGAACTCGGCGGCGTTCCAGGCCGAAGGCGAGATGGGCATCTTTCTTGTCGAGAAGCTGCACGGCATTCGTGCGGTCAAGGCACTGGCGCTCGATGCCCGAAACCGCCACGAGTGGGACGCCAAGGTTGCCAAGGCGTCGCGGCTGCGTTTCAGAGAAGGCCTGACCACCAACATGGTGCAGACCGTCGCGACACCGCTCGAGCGGATGATGACGGTCGGTGTCTTCACCCTTGCCGTCTATCTCGCGGTCACGACGCATGAGGAGATTTATCCGGGCGCGCTTTTCGCGTTCATGATGCTGTCGCAGCGGGTCGCCGCGCCGTTGATGCAGCTGTCGCAGATGATCACCCAATACGACGAGGTGAGAGTCGCTATCGGGATGATCGGCGGGCTCGTCAACCGGCCGGCCGAAGGCGGGCGCAGCAAGACCGGGGTTCGCACGCCGCTGGTCGGCCGCATCGAGTTCTCCGGTGTGCGGTTCCGCTACGCCGGCACGATGACGCCGGCGCTCGATGACGTGTCGTTCATTATTCCCGAAGGCTCGGTCTTCGGACTGATGGGCCGCAGCGGTTCGGGCAAGACCACCGTCACCCGCCTGCTACAGCTGTTTCACGGCAATTACGAGGGCACGATCAAGATCGACGGCGTCGATCTGCGGGAATACGACGTCGATCATCTGCGCGGCAGCTTCGGTATCGTATCGCAGGAGAATTTTCTGTTCAGCGGCACGGTGCGCGAGACCATCGCCTCGGGCAAGCCTGACGCTACCTTCGACGAGGTGGTGATGGCGGCGCGGCTGGCCGGCGCCGAGGAGTTTATCGAGCGGCTGCCGCGCGGTTACGACACGCATATCTTTGAAGGCTCGCCCAATCTTTCGGGCGGGCAGCGGCAGCGTCTGGCGATCGCCCGGGCGCTGATCACCAACCCGCGCATCCTGATCCTCGACGAGGCGACCAGCGCGCTCGATGCCGAGAGCGAGGCGATCGTCAACGCCAATCTGGCGCGGATCGCCGAGGGGCGGACGATGATCGTCGTCTCGCACCGACTGTCCTCGCTGGTCAACGCCGACGCGATCCTCGTGCTCGAGCGTGGCAGGGTCTACGACGTCGGGCCCCATTCCGAGCTGGTCGAGCGTTGCGACATTTACAGCAATCTCTGGCACCAGCAGCATCAACACCTGACGCCCAGGCCGTCGCATGAAGTCATTGCTTTCCAGCCGGCCGGCCGGGCTTGAGCCGGCGGCGCCGGACCGTCAGGTCCGCGTCTTCCAGTCCGAGACCGCCGAGATCCTCGATGGCCCTCAGCCGAGCAGGGCCATGCTGGCGGTCTTCGTGCTAGCGAGCGCCTTTATCGGCGTGCTGCTCGTGGCCGCCTGCATTCGCGTCGACCGCGTGGTCGCCTCGGTTAGCGGCACGGTTGTGACGGTCGAGCCGACGATGGTGCTGGGAGCGCTCGACCAGTCGATCATCCGCACGATCGATGTCGGCGAAGGGCAGCGGGTCAAGAAGGGTGAGGTGCTGGCGACGCTCGATCCGACCTTCACCACCGCCGACGTCGGCGCGCTGAAGGCGCAGGTGGCCGGCCTGACCGCGCAGATCGCGCGCTGCAAGGCAGAGCTGGCGCAAAAGCCGTTCGACATGGCGCAGACCAACGAGCCGGCGGCCAATGTCTATATCAATGCCCAGCGCGAGTACTATCTGCAGCGCAGAGCGCAACTCGACGCCCAACTGCGCAGTTACAACGAGCAGATCGGCCAGTACAAGGCGACCATCGTCAAATACCAGGCCGACCAGGCCCGCTATGGCGACCGTGCGCAAATCTCACGCGAAATCGAGCAGATGCGGGCGACGCTGGCGGCGGCGCAGGTGGGGAGCCGGCTTAACCTGCTGGCGGCGACCGATCAGAAGCTGGAGATCGATCGGGCGCTGGAGTTCGACCGCAACGCGGTGGCCGAGTCGCAGCACGAGCTGGATGCGGCGATCTCGACGCGCGATGCGTTCATCCAGCAATGGTACGCGCAAGTGAGCCAGGAGATGGTGACGGCGCAGACCAACCGCGACGCGGCGGTCGAGCAGCTGAACAAGGCGACCAAGCACCAGGATCTGGTGCGGCTGGAGGCACCGGAGGAGAGCGTGGTGCTGAAGATCGCCAAGCTGTCGCCGGCCTCGGTGCTCGCGGGCGGCGAGCCGCTGATCAACCTCGCGCCGCTCAGATCGCCGCTCGAAGCCGAGATCCACGTCGCGGCACGCGATATCGGTTACATCCGAGTCGGTGACCCGGCGACAATCAAGCTCGACGCCTACAACTTCATTGATTACGGCGCCGTCGAGGGCAAGGTGCGCACGATCAGCGAGGGCGCCTTTACCGCCGACGACAACGGCCAGCCTGCCGAGCCGTATTACAAAGTCCGGATCGCACTAAGCCCGATCAGTTTGCGCAACGTCCCGGCCGATTTTCGGCTGGTGCCGGGAATCACGCTCAGGGCCGACATCCATATCGGCAAACGTTCGCTGTTCACCTATTTCTTTGCCGGCATTTTACGCGGCTCGCCGCAGGCGATGCGCGAGCCGTGATCGTGCCGGATCAGTTGCGCCAGGGATGGGTCAGCCGGTAGGCCGTCGTGCCGGGCGATGCCGAATGACGCACGCCGCCGAAAATGAGGGCTAGGCCGAGAAACGCCGTCACACAGCCCCAAGCGATTCCCACATTGCGTAAACTGATGAACATGTGTGGGAAGATCGCGTCGCCTGTGACAAAAATCATACCAATTCCCGGCGTTGACAATAAAATAAAGGTAATTCCGACGACGATCATCTCAAAGGAGCTGGGAAAATAGTGGCGGAGCACACGCGATAGATCAAATTTCATTTTCAACCTCGGAACCGGATCGGAAATAAGTCGACCAGTCGTAATCATCATCGGAAATTGTTTGTTCAATCGTATCACGGGCGTCTCACGGGCGTGAGCAAAACGACGGTGACTGCGCTTATCGGCCTGGAAGATGAAGATCGTGCAGTATCCGCCTGATGCCGGTTTGTAAAATATCGCGCGGCGTTATTATCGCGAATGGCGCGATCTGATCGCTGCTGGGAATGAAGCCGTGGGCCAGCGAAAGATCGTCTTCTTCGGCAATTGCCAGGCGCTGGCGCTGCAACGGTTTTGTCAGCGTTTTTTGGCGCCGCGTGTCGGCGATGTGACAACCGCGATCGATATCGCCGCCTATGACGTCGCCAAGGCGCGGGTCGAACTGAGCAACGCCGATCTCATCGTCGAACAGGTGTTCGACCAGAAGCTGGAAATCGATGTCGCGGCCGAATATGCCGCCGACAAGGTCGTCCGCTTCCCCAATGTCTACGCAATATTCTACTGGCCTTATACAAATCAGCGCCATCCGCGGAATGACGAGATCGGCAAGGGGTATGACGAGGGGCCTTATCCGAACGAATTGGGCGACAGCTTCCTCAACCGGCTGATCCTGGAGAATGTCCCGGCGGATAAGGCGCTTGAGATTTATTTGCGGGAGGATTTGTCGGCGCGCGCCGACCGTCTGCTCGAACTCAATGCGGAGATGCAGCGCAAGCGCGATGCCGCGGCATGCTTGGACGTACAGAGCCATATCGCCCAACACTTTCGCGACGACCATCTGTTCCGCACGTCCGCACACCCCAACATGCGCATCTTCAGCCTTGTCGCTGAGGGCGTCTTCATTCGCGTTGGCTACGCGAAAGGGATGATCGAGAACGCTTTGGCGGCGCAGCGCGTGTCGCCATACCCACGCGTCGCGCTGCCAATCCATCCCGGGGTCATCCGCCATTTCGGCTTGCGCTTCGCCAGCGCGAAGACGCGTTACCCGTATTTCGACGAGGGGGATTACACCTTCGCCGAATATGTCCGCCGCTACATGAATTTCGAATGGAATGCCGCCCTGCGCGATGCGTTCCGGCTTGCCGCCCGCGACCCGGACCTTGCGTTGGCGCAAATCGAAGATGCCTGCCGACATTCACCGCGATCGGCCGCCGCCGCCCGCGTAAGATCCGACCTGCTGGTCCAAAAGCGGGACTATCCCGCCGCAGCGACGGCGGCACAGTTGGCGACGACGCTGGATGCGGATGACATGCGCAACTGGTTGGCGTTGAGCCGGGCACACCGCCTGGCCGGGGCGTTGGATCTCGCGGAAGACGCATTGCGCCGCGCCGCCGGCGTCGCGCCTGTTGACGCAGAAGTCCGGACCGAGGCGGCGCATCTCTCCGGCAGTCGGGGGCAGTGGCAGACGGCGGCGGAAGAGGCGCGCCGCGCTGTCGACATCGAGCCGGGGACCGCGCGTTTTCACGCCTCGCTCAGCGAATTCCTGGCGCAATCGGGTGCAGCCGACAAGGCCATCGCGGCGGCGAGCCGGGCAGTCGAAATGGACCCCGGCTTTCCCGGCTACCGTCTGGCGTTGGCCGACCAACTCGATCGTGCCGGCCGTGCCGCGGAGGCGGCGGCGATCCTTCGCGATCTGATCGCCGAGGGCGGTGGCGATGCGGATGCTCATGTGCGGTTGGGGCAGGTGCTGGCTCGCGCCGGCGATCTCGATGGCGCCGTGGCCGCGTTTCGCCAGGCCGTTGAGCTGGCGCCCGACAACGTCGGGCTGCGTCTCGCGCTCGCCGATATTCTCGACCGCAAGGACGAGAGCGCGGAGGCGGCCGCGATCCTCGGCGCGCTGGTCTTCGCCGGAAGCCGCGACCCTCATCACCATGCGCGGCTCGGTCATTTCCTTGATCGGGCGGGCGATCTTGCGGGTGCCGAAGCGGCGCTGCGGCGGGCGATCGAGTTGGCGCCGGAGGATGCGGGATTTCGTCGCGGTTTGATCGGCTTTCTTGATCGCAACGGCCGCTTCGACGAAGCGTTGGCCGCTGTCCGCGCGCTCATCGCCGGTGGGCTCCGGGATCGGCATACTCTGGGGCGCCTCGGCAATCTGCTGGCCCGACGCGGCGATGTTGCCGGCGCCGAGCAGGCCTATCGTGAGGCGATCGAGACCGCGCCCGACGAGGCCGGATTGCAATTCGCGCTGGCCGACCTCCTGGAGCACGATGGCCGTGCCGGGGAGGCCGTCGAGATCTTGCGGCTGGCGACAACCCGCAACGAGCACGATCGCGACGCCCATCGCCGCCTCGCTGAATTGCTGAAACGCACAGACGACGCCGCCGGGGCGGAGGAGGCGTTTCGGCGAGCCCGCGGCGAATCTCGCTAGACGATGTCGAAAGAGCTCAGTGCGTCGGCCGTCGTTATCAGCCGGCGAGTGCCGCGCGGTTGCAAAGAAACTGGCGGACGCGAATACCCTTTTGTAATCTTCGGCGCCTCCTTTTGCAGGTAGAGATGAGAACGCCGCAGCCTCAGCCGGATCAGGGTTCAGCGGTCCCCGAAAGGCGGAAATCCCCACGCACCGTAGCCAAAACGGCCGACCGGCCAACGGTCGAGCGTGGCGCGGCCGGCGGTTGGGACATCGAAGGGCGGGCGCGCAGTGTTCATGTCGATGCCGGTTTGCATGCGCTGATCATCGGCAAGGTCCCACCATCACGCGACAGGCTCGCCGGAGTGCCGCTGCCCTTTACCCAGGTGATGCCGTTGATGGGCGAGGGAGCATCCGTGGCAATCGTATCCAATAGCGGCGGCGAGGGCGGTTGGCTGGGGGCCGGAGGCGGTACACTGGTGCTCAAGGGCGTCGGGGGCGGGGGAAAGATCTTTGTCACGACCTACGGCATCACCGACGATGCCGCGCTGCCCGATTTGCAGATCGTCAATCTCGAGCGGCTGGCACAGAACCCGGTGCTTGCCGCTTCGGCTGCGGCTCCCGAGATGCCGGCGGTCCAGGGCCGCGAAATCTCCCGTGAGCTGCTCTTGCATATCGAGCGTCAGGGCGATCAGCGGTTCGCTGCTGCCGGCTGGGCGGGTAACCCGGGCGAGCGCTTGCGCATCGAGGGGTTCGCGATCCGGCCGTTGGAGTCGATCGCCCCGGGAAATATCGAATACATGGCGTTCGGCCCCGGCGGTCGTCCGACGCCTTGGGTGACCGATGCCAGATTATGTGGGACACGCGGGCGCGGATTGCCGCTCACCGGTTTTGCAGTCCGTTTGGCACCACCGCTCCGCGAGCGGTTCGATGTCGAGTACGAGGGGTACTTTTTCGACAGCGGGCCGAGGGGACCGCAACGCAACGGGGAGCCCTGCCTGCCATCGGTCGGCGATGATCCGCTGGGCGCGATCAGGCTGCGCGTGGTTGAGCGGGCCGGTGCCTAAAAGACCAGCCGATCGGAGCTCTCGACCCTCGTCCCGCTCGCGCACCACGACGGATACCGCCCACCGGAAGCCGCCATCGCTGGATGCTGCGGCCGGGAGCACGAGGGCCACAACGACTATTCACATTACGCGGCCGGTTTTGGCGAATGGCGCGGCTGTCGATATCGTCCGCGGCTCGCTCTTCATCGACGGCTATGCCGCCACGCCCAATGAGGCCGTTAACATCGCCGTCGATGTCGATGGGCAATATGCCCGAACGGTGCGGTATGGCGTTGAGGAGAAGCCGATCCTCACCGCGCTTTCCGATGGAGAGAACGCCGAGGTTTCCCGCTTCGCGGCAATGGTCCCCGCCTGGGCGCTCGTCAACGGACAACGCCGGGTCAACGTCACGGTGGAGACGGAGAGCGGGGTTCACGCGGCGACGAACTTCTCGATTATTGTCGACCGCGCCGATGCGGGTGAGGGTGCCGTCCCGCGGCAGAAGGTGCCGCTGGCCGAATTGCAATTGGCTGGCCGCATCCTTTCGGGGCTTGGCTGGCAGCCGAATTTCGGCATGTTGATCGGTCTCGGCGAGGCCGACGCCGAGATTGCCGCCGCGCGGCGCACGCTGGCGAGTTTGCGCGACCAGGTTTACGGCGGATGGCGGGCGACGGTCCTGCGGCGCGGCCGGCTCGTGCCCGACCGAGCGGGTGCCCGCCTTCTCGAAGGCTTTAACGATATCGCGGATCGCATCGATATCCGGCTGGATGTCCCCGCCGCGTCGCCCCTCGCCGATCTAGTCAGACCGGTGGCGCCATACAATCCGATCCATTTAATCGGCGTTTTGCTGGCCGGGGATATCCTTGGATGCGACGCCATGCTCGAAATGGCGATTGCCTCTGGCCTGCAGCCGGATGCGGAATTCTTCTACAGCGACGAGCGCCGCATCGAGCCGGGAAGCGGTCAAAGCGAGGTGTTCCATAAGCCGCAATGGTCGCCCGATCTCTGCTCACCGCAACCAACTATATCGGCCGCTTCTGGTGCGCGCTGGCGAGCGTGCTGCGGCGTACGCGGGCGACGATGGGTGATTGGTTCGAATTCGGCGATTACGATCTCGTCTTGCGCTGTACCGAGGAAACGTCCGGCATCCACCACGTTCCAAAACTGCTGTGCGAACGAGGTCGGCCGCAACTCGATCACCCCGACCAGGAACGTGCCGCGCTCGCGCGCGCGGTGGGGCGGCGGACTATCGAAGCCGCCATCGGTGACGGTTCGGCGACCGGGTACTACCGCGTGAAGCATGTCGTCGACCCGGGGCTGCCGGTGTCGGTGGTGATCGCCGTGCAGCTTGGTGACGATCGGATCGAGAAATGCATCCGCTCGCTGCGCGCCACCAACCCTCATCGCCGGGTCGAGATCATCTGTGTCGTCAACAGGGCGATGGCGGATGACCCGAAGTCATCATTGCGGCAGCACGCCGACACCGTCGTGAGCTGCGACGAGCCCTATAACCGGTCGCAATACGACAATCTGGGGGCGCGTGAGGCGGCGAGTGCTTTTCTTTTGTTTCTGAGCGAGGCGGCAGTCTTCACCGAGCCGGGTTGGATCGATGCTCTCCTCGAACATGCCGCCCGCGACGAAGTCGGTGCCGTCGGCGGGCGGCTGCTCGATGTCGATGGGGTGGTGGCTCATGCGGGGATGTTCTGGACACCTGCCGGAGCTCGCGATGCCTTTCGCGGTACCGCCGCCGACGAGCGCGGTTATTTCGGCTTGGCGCATTGTGAGCGGAATGTCAGCGCGGTCGCCGGGGCATGCTTGCTGGTGCGACGCACCGTGTTCGACCAGCTTGGCGGGTTTGACGAGAGCTTTTCGGTCAATGGCGATATCGATTTCTGCCTGCGTTGCGGGGAGCAGGGGAAAGCTGTCATCTCCACGCCGCATGCGCGGTTGACCCTTGATGAGCTGCCAAGCCGCCGATCCGCCGCCGCCGCGTTCGAAGAAGCGGCGTTCGAGAGCCGCTGGGGGCGCAAGCTGCTGCTCGGCGATCCGTTCTACCATCGCGGCCTCGGCCACGACCGCGATGACTTCACCGCGGACAGGGAGCCGACAGAACTGGTGTTCTCCAGCCGGCCGCTTTTCGATCGCGCTCGCATTCGCAATATCCTCGCGGTGAAGCTCGATCACATCGGCGATTTCGTCACCGCGATCCCGGCGTTGGGCCGCCTGCAGCAGCATTTTCCGCAGGCGCGACTGTACCTGCTTGCCTCGCCCGGTGTCGCCGAGCTCACGCATCTGGTGCCTGGCCTCGCCGGCGCCATCGAGTTCGAGTTCTTTTTTGCCAGATCCGGCGCCGGTCAACGGGAGCTGGCGCAGGCCGATTTCCAGATCTTGCAACAGCGCTTGCATCCCTATCAGTTCGACCTGGCGATCGATTTCCGCAAAGCGCCGGAAACCCGCCCGATCTTGCGCGAGAGCGGCGCGCGCTGGCTCGCCGGTTTTGATCACAACGGCCAGTTTCCCTGGCTCGATGTCGTCATGGAATGGGAAGGCGACCCGCCCGGCGCGCGGAAGCGTTCGCATGTCGGTGACGATTTGCTCCGGTTGGTCGATGCGGTGGCGATTGCGGGCGAAGCGCGCCCCGATCTACCGCGCCGACCCAATCCGGCGTGGCGTGGCAGCGCTGAGGCGTTCGTTGGCCGCAAGATTGTTTGCGTCCATCCCGGCGTCGGTTCCGCTATCCGCCAGTGGCCCGCAAAGCATTTCTCGGCCCTGATCGATCTGCTCGCCACCAGTTACGATGTCGAAATCCTGCTGATCGGCAGCGGCGATGAAATCGCGATCGCCGAGGAGGTGCTGGCGCAGGTGCAGCACAGCGATGTCGTGCGCTCGCTCGTCGGCGAGGTGAGTTTGCGCGACTTGCCCGACTTGTTGGCGTCGGTGGATTTATTTGTCGGCAACAACAGCGGCCCGAAGCACCTCGCCGCCGGGCTGGGCGTGCCGACTGTCGGGATCCATTCGGGGACGGTCGACGCCCGCGAATGGGGACCGGTTGGCGCCAACGCCGTCGCCATCAGAAAAAATATGGTCTGCAGCCCGTGCTATTTCTCGGACGCGCGAGATTGTCCGCGTGAGCTGGCGTGTCTGACCGAATTGCAGCCGTTCGATGTCTACGAAATCTGTCGGCGCTTCCTGGCGATCGACGCGGCAGGAGGGTAGTGGGCGCTCTCAGAATTCCCGCGGCAGCCGCCCTTCCTCGTAACCGCTGGCATGGAAATGCTCGGTCGCGCTGGCCAGCAATTTGGCGTCTATGGCGCTTGTGACGTCGGGATAAGTGAGCAAGTACCAGTCCTCATCTACTTCGCAATGACCGGGTTTGCGTCCTTCGAAATAACCATTCTGCATAAAATGCTGCTTCGCCGATTTGAATATCCCGGCTCGTACGGCCTCATCAACATCAGGATACTCACGTAAGTACCAATTCTCATCGACAGTCACGCCACGCAATAACGAGCGTAGAACCTCCAAAAAATCTCGATAGGTGAGAACAACACGATCGATATCGGCCGCTGCATTTATTTTGTAACGTTGTTTCAGGAATGTAAACGGTGCGACGTAGGTCATCGCTATCCTCGTTAGTCAGGCTGAATCGCCAACGTTTCGGTGACATCAGGACATTGGTGACTATAAGATTAATGATTGCTCCAGGATGCGTCAATTAACGTTGACGGTGTCAGTCCTTGTCACAGATGGTGTAGTCATCGACGTCGTGGCGGATGAAAAGAGGACATTCTCGTTGATTGAGGAACGCGGTGGTGATGCCGGAGCGGGCGCCGTGAGCTCCGGTGAGGCGGGAAAACGTCCCGGCGGCAAATCCAGGCGCCGACGTCGGACGAGTATCGAAACGACCGGTCGACGCGCGGCCCTTGCGGACGGAATTATCCCGGTAATCGCTCGTGTGGTGCGGTTGCATGCTGGTCTCGGGGTCGTCGAGATCAGCACCGACACGTCATCCGACGAGCACGACGCGGTGCCCGTGTGGGTGGGCCAATTACCATCAGAGGCTGACAGTATCGATCTGCTTGCTGCGCAGGGCCGCGGCGAGCAGTGGCTGCCGCGCGGGGACGATCTCGTCGTGGTTCGAGCGCCGGAAGCCGGGGCACTGTTGCTCGCCACCGTGTTTGGGTCGCCCGGCCAACCGCCGTCTCCGCCAAAGACCGTCATCCATACTCTCGAGGCACAGATCCTCGCCAGCGATCAGCAGCCGGATGCAGCGCCCACGGTGCCGCCGTTTACGGATCAGCCGCTAGCCCGCCGGCAACATGAAGTCCGCGCGGAAGTCACGGTGCATTTGGAGGGGGTGGGAGGTCGTGTTTTTCCCGGAGCGGCATGGGCCGGCAAACCGGGCGAGCGCAAACGGATCGAGGGCTTTGCGATCAGGCCGCTGCAGGAGCTACGACCCAACGAGATCGAATACAAGGCCCTGGATCCCGGCGGTGTCGAAACGCCGTGGATCGCGGGTACCGAGTTCTGTGGTACGCGGGGGCGGAGCCTCCCGATCATCGGCTTCGCGGTGCGCATCGCGCCGCACGTACAGGACCAATTCTCGGTCGTCTATCAAGCAGCGTTTTTCCGTGGCGGCATCACCGAAACCCGCAGCAACGGCGCTCCCTGTTTGCCGGCAATCGCCGGCGATACGCTTGAAGGCATCAATATTCGCGTTTTGCAAAGCCAACCCGGCTAGCGATCACCTCGTGGCAAGAAATATGGTACATTTGCGGCTCCGGTCGCGGTATTTGCCCGGGAACGATGACATTACTTAGCTCCGGCGAAGGAAGATCCGAGAACCGGATCATTCTCGCAATGGGAGAAACATGAATTCGCTGTTTCGAGATTATGAAATAATCGCCGGATCCGGTCTGTTCAATTGACGCATTATCTGGCGTTATACCCTGATGTGGCGCGTCGCAACGTCGATCCGCTGATGCATTACCTCGAAGAGGGGGCGCAGGCGGCGCGCAGCCCGCACCCCGATTTCGATGTCGAGTTTTACTTGGCGCAATGCCGAAGCCACGGGCACAAGCCGGCGGATCCGCTGCTGTATTTACTGACCGTCGGCGTCGGGCTCGGCTTCAAGACCATACCGTATGCGGCTGCGGCGCCGGGGCCCGAGGGCGATGGGGAAGCCCGCGAGAAGGAACCGGCACACAAAGGCGCGCCGCTGTTCGGCCGGCCGCCGATGCAGCTTTACGTCGACGAGGCATCGGTCGGCCGCGACGGCGTTCTGCGGGTCGTCGGCTGGGTGGTTTGTCTTGCGCCTATCGCCGCGGTGGAGGTGCTGCTTGACGGGGAGCCGCTGGGGCCGGCCGAGTACGGTCGGCTGCGCCCCGATGTCGCGGAAATCCGTACGGATTATCCCGACGCACGGCGATCCGGCTTTTTCTTCCTTGGCGAGGTCCGCGGTTTCGGTCCCGGGCTAAAGACCCTTGCGGTGCGGGCGACCGCGCTAACCGGGATCAGCCGCGAGGCCGTTCAATCGCTCGATATACCGGAACTGGAGAAGGCGGCGCCTGCCTCCGAGCAGGCGATCCGGTTCCATTGCGATCGCGTTTTGCTGACGACTACCGGTCACTTGTCGCTGAGCGGATGGGCGGTAGGCCGCGCACCGACCGTCGCGATCGAGGTGCTGATCGACGATAAGCTGGCGGGCGAGGCGCAGTTCGGCGGCGAACGAGGCGATGTCGGCAATTTATTCCCGCTGCTGCCGCATGCACGACACGCCGGGTTCGCGCTCAACCATCAGGTGTGGAGCTCGTTTGCCGGGGAACACAAGATCACCCTGCGGCTCCGGCAATCCGACGGCCATGTCGACGAGGTCATCTTGCCGGTGCTGGCCGTACAACGCGCTGCCGAACCGGAAGCCGTGCCGCTGGCGGCAGGCGGTGGCGCTGCCGATCGTGAGTTGACCTTGGACACGCCGGCTCTGGTCGGCCGGGTCATGGAGACACCGGTCCGCGGCAATCTCGAGATCGGCGGCTGGGCGCTGGCGCGGGCCGGCGTTGCGGCGATCGAGATCGCGGTCGACGACCAGGTGTTGATGTCGGCCGATTACGGATTGCGCCGGCTCGACGTGCTGGGCGCGTTTCCCGATTGGGACAATTCGCTTGAAAGCGGTTTTCTCGCCCTGGTGCCGCGGCGCATGCTGCCTGGCGGCTTGCACAAGGTCACCGTAACGTTGCGCGACGAGGCCGGCGGTACGACCGGTCTCGATTTTCGTGTCATTGTGGAGCCGTCATCGGCCGGTTCCGGACCGGGGGGCTTGCGCCGGAGAATGCCTGAGGCCGAACGCGATCTGGGCCGGCGGCTGCTGGCGGCGCGGGGCTGGCACCCGATATTTCAGCTCCTGATGGCGCTCGATGCCGACGCCGGTCTGGACGACATCCGCCTGACGGTCGCCTCGCTCTAATCGCAGGTCTACGACGCTTGGCGGCTCGAATTGGTATGGGATCCGGTCGATGATCTTAAGCGCGAGCGCCTCGCGAACGAACTCGCCACGCTCGGCGAGCAATGTCGACTGCTCCAAAGCGCGGCTGACGTTGCGATCGAGGAGGGTGCGTTTCTCGCGGTATTGTCGCCGGGCGACGAACTCGGCTGCGACGCGTTGCTCGAGATGGCGGTCGCGACGGCCTCGCACCGCGACTGCCGATTTCATCTACAGCGACGAGCGGCGGCCAAACCCGGCAACGGGCAAGGTCGAGGCCTTTTTCAAACCGCAATGGTCGCCCGACCTGTTGCTGTCGACCAACTACATCGGGCGGCTGTGGTGCGCGCGCGGCGATCTCATCTGCCGAGCCGCCGCGGCCGGCGAGCTTCCGTTGACGGCGCCCTATGAGCTGGTGCTGCGGCTGACCGAGGCGGCCGAGGCTATCCGGCATGTGCCGTCGGTATTATGCGAGCGCGCCGCGGCCCGAGCCGAAACAGCGAGCGAGAGACGTTGGCGTTGGAAGGGACGCGGCTCGCCGCGGCATCGCCGGCGAGGTTCAACCTGGGCTCGCCCCCGGCACCTATCGGCTCAGGCGCAGCCTGACCGGCAAGGGCATGGTCTCGATCATCATCCCGACGCGCGCGGCGGAGGGCATGATCGAGCGCTGCATCGAGACGATGCGGGCGCAAACCGCCTACCGCAACTTCGAGATCGTCTGCATCGAGAACATCCCGCCAACCGACGCGCACTGGCGGGACTGGCTGGCCGACAACGCCGATCGGGTGCTGTCGACTGACGAGGCTTTCAACTGGTCGCGTTTCAACAACCGGGCGGTGGTCGCCACGCGCGGTGAATATCTGCTGTTTCTCAACGACGATATCGAAATCATCGATCCGGACTGGCTCGACGCGCTGGTCGCCCAGGCACAGCGGCCCGAGGTCGGTATCGTCGGGCCGCTGCTGCTCTACCCCGATCGGCGGGTCCAGCATGCCGGCATGTTCCTCGCCGCGATGGGCAGGCCCGCCACGCGTTCCGCTACGGCAAGGCAGACGACCCCGGCTATTTCGGCTTGGCGCTGACTGAGCGCAACGTCATCGCGGTGACCGGCGCCTGCCTGATGACGCGGCGCGAGACCTTCGACCGCTGGGCGGGTTCGACGAGGCGCACGACATCGTCAACAACGATCTGGATTATTGCCTGCGCGTCTGGCAGGCAGGCCTGTCGACCGTCTACACGCCGCACACGCGACTGATCCATCACGAGGCGGTCAGCCGCGGCAGCATGGACGACGATTACGACGCAGCCGCCTTCGACAGCAAATGGCGCGGCCTATTTCTGCGCGGCGATCCATTCTTCAACCCGCATCTTTCGAAGGCGCAGGATACGATTGCGCCCGACGACGAGCCGAACCAGCTCTTGGTGACCGGCGGCCCCGCATTGCCGCGCGGCGAGATCAACAGGATCCTGGTGGTCAAGCTCGACCATATCGGCGACTGCATCATCGCCTTTCCGGCGATCCGGCGCTTGAAGGCACATTTCCCCAAAAGCCGCATCAGCGTACTGACCCCGCGCGCGACCCGCCCGGTTTGGGCGATGGAACCCGCGGTCGAGGCGACGATCGAGTTTGATTTCTTCCATGCCCGCTCAAGCCTCGGGCAGCTCGCGCTTTCCGAGGAGGACTGGCGGCTATTGCGCGACCGCCTGGCGCCCGAGGGTTACGATCTGGCGATCGATCTACGGCGGCATCTCGAAACGCGGCCGGTACTGCAGCACACCGGAGCGCGTTACCTCGCCGGCGTCGATTACCAGGGGCGGTTTCCCTGGCTGGACGTGGCTGTTGAGTGGACCGGCGATCCAGCGTTCGCGCACAAGCGGCAGCATTCCGTCGACGATCTGATCAACCTGGTCGACGCCGTTGCCGCGGCGTGCGAGACCGGCCGGGAGCTCATTACCACGCCCGCTGCGCCGCCATCCCCGATGCTGGGAGATTTGCTGGCGTCGCTGCCGGCTCGGCCGTTGATTTGCATTCATCCCGCGGCCGGCAACGAAATGAAGCAGTGGCCGGTCGAGTATTTGCGGCCGTCGCCGATCGTCTCGTGGAGAACCACGGGGCGCAGATCGTTTTGATCGGCGGTCCGGGCGAGGAGATGATCGGCGACGAATTGTTGCGGCAGATGCGCCGTGATGCGGCCGTGTCGTTGATCGGCCGTTTTCCGCTTCCTGATCTGCCCGCACTGCTGACACCTGCGCCTTGTTTATCGGCAATGACAGCGGTCCCAAGCACATCGCGGCCGGTCTCGGCGTTCCGACCGTCGCGGTGCACTCAGGCTCGGTCGATGTCTACGAGTGGGGACCGGTTGGTCCGCGTGCCGTCGCGGTGATGCGCGATGTCACCTGCTCGCCGTGCTATTTGCCAACACCGCAGGATTGCCGCCGCGGTCTGGCGTGTTTGCGTCAATTGACGCCCGACATCGTCTACGCCGCCTGTGAGAAAATGCTACTCGCGACGGCGCCGGCGGCCGAGAACAGCGTCTAAGCCATCTATCACGCGGGCGCGTCGGGGCTGCCGTGAAGGACCACCTTGTGGAGTTCGATCCCCAGGAGACGGGCGTCGGTGTGTCCCGGCTCGAAATCGATCGGCCGGCACGCATCGGGCAGCTCCAACACGATCTCTATCGCCGCCCGTCTTGGGGATTTGTCCGACACATATCCGCAAGTCACCACACTGAAGCCATCGACAGTACAGGTGTCGAGGCGGCGCCCGTTGATGGTCAGGGTCATCCGCTGGCGTGGCAGCGGCGAGCCTTCGCCGGTAGAAACATAAGGTTTGAATACGAGACTGAGTGCCTGGGGCCGGAACCGGAGAGGCGGCAGACGGATAGTGCACCGCTGTGCGCTACTCCACACCGACGCGGTTTCGAGGGCCGAAAAACCCTCGAGAAAGCACGCATTTTCAGGATGTTCGGCATTGAATTCAATGACCTGAATGACGTCCGATCCTGCCCTGCTCCACCGCTTCAGCGCCTGCTCCGCCACCAATCCGGCGAGTAACTGAACCGGCTGCACTGCCCGCACGCTTGCGCTGCCGGGGTAGCCGAATGTCCGCATGTAGACGGCAAAGCGCTGGTCGCAGGCAGCAACCTCTTTGGCCGACAGATCGTGTTGCCAGCGACCGACGGAGGAACGAGCGTCAGGGCTGGTCCCATGTTGCTCGAACATCGCGTCGCCCGTGGCGGCGGCGCCGTGGTTGGATGTTCCAAGAAACGCATAGAGCCGGCCGCGTGTCGCCTCCGGCGCCTCGATCAGATCTTCGTAACGCAGGATATGGGTGTCCGCCTGAGGCGAAGCGCCGATCTCGGCCAGACGATCGAGCATCGAGCCGAGGGTTTCCAGCGCATCGTCCGAGCCGAGCTTCCAGAAAGCCTTGGCCGAGCACAGAAGATCGCGCGGGTCGCGAACCAGAACGATCTCGCGGATCGTGCCGAAGAACATCCGGGTTCCGTCGCGGCACGCAATGTCGATGTCGCCTTTCTCGGCAAAGAATCGCGCTGCAGCTTTATCCTGCCCCTTCCGCAAGACATCATAGTATTCGAGAATAGCATCTCGGAAGATCTTTCCAAGATTATGAGGAATTGTGTTTTCGAATAACGTCTCAAGTGCGGCTTGGTCTGACGTTATTTTGAAGAATCCGGGCGAGTTGTAAGGGTTGTGCCCGATATGATGGCGGTTGGAGCCATCGAACATTTCCTCCGGATTGGTGGAGTTTTCGCGGTCTTCGTTGGCGGTTAAGGACCGAAAGGCCGACGCATAATAGGCGCAGAGCTTGATCTCGTAAGGGAAGAGATCGGCGACGGCGATGTCCGGGTGGGCGAGAAACTCGCGCATCAGCAAGGTCGTTCCGGAACGTCCAGTGGACGTGATGATGATGGGCGTGATCGGCGCCGCTCCGAAGTGCGGTGCCGCGATTGCGCGCCGTGCGTTTGCGAGCTCCTCGGCGCAGCCGACAACCGATACGGCTATCTCGACGGGCCGAAACGGCGACAAAGGCGGATCGAAGACAAAGCGAAAGCCGCGCGGATTTGCGATCGTGTGAGGGACGAATTCCTTCAGGTCAGGTCGCGGGACGTCCGCATCAACCGTTCCGGCGACGTTCGCATCGACGCGAATTTCAATTCGCAAAACATCATCGGGGCGCTCCGCTACGATCGCCCAGCCCTCGACAAGACGTCGGGAAACGGTATCGACACACCCCAATAGCGACAAGCGGCGCTCCCTGAACACGATGTGGTACGCTGGAATGGGTGGTTCGGTTCATCAGGCCGCCGTCGGCGCACGCCGCTTTTTTTAGGGTGACCTTCGGTGCACCCGCCATCTCCACAGGCCCGGTGGCCGTGCGGCCGGCAACTATGATCAAGATGGCCGATCGTCGAGCCACGAAATGATGAGGAGGCCATGCTCATGGTAAACTAAACGTAGATTTTCCTGATGCACTCACGCTGCTGCGACTGTAACGAACCGTTAACAGTATATCGCGAATGACGTCATTTTTGAATTGTTGCACAATTTTCGAGCGCGAGAAGCAATTCGTAAGTTTCGCTGGCGTGGTGCGTCACGGTGTTTAGTGACAAATGAGAGAAATTGACGATATAATTCTTCCGCTAACCTTTACCTGAAGCGGCTTATCGATGAGCGGGCTGTATTGGCTTCCTGAAGTTGCCGACTGGCGAAATAGGCTGCGCGGGCTCGGGGAGACCGCCTCCGATCCCTGGGACGAGACTGTCGCACTGGCGAACACGCGGCTGGATTTTGTGCAAACCAATGCGCTTGACCGGGCCGTTGCCAAGCTGTTCGGTGGCGAGCCGCCCAAGGGCCTATCGACAAAGCCGGTTCGCCTGACGCTTCTCGGCTCCAGCACGATGGCGCATCTGCATCCGGCGATCCGCGTCGCCGGGCTGCGGCGCGGGTTGTGGATATCGATCTACGAGAACGATTACGGCCAATATTGGCAGGAACTCGGCGATCCCTCTTCGGGGCTCCATCGATTCAAACCGACGACGATCCTCCTGGCGCTCGACGCGCATCATCTCACGGCCGGAGTGGGCGCGCACCTGACCGCGGCTGACGCTGGGCAGATGTTCGCCGAGGTCACCGGCCGCATTCGCGAATGCTGGCGTCTGGCGCGCGAAAACTTCCGTTGCCCGGTGATCCATCAGGCGGCACTGCCGGTGCATCCGGGTCTGCTCGGTAATAACGAGCACCGCCTGCCGGGTTCGCGCCGCGGCTTCATCGCCAAGCTCAACCGCGAATTGCGCGCGATGGCCGACGATGCCGGTGTCGACATCCTGGGGCTCGACGACCGCGTCGCGGTGGACGGGCTGAAGGCGTGGCATGATCCGGTGCTCTGGCATAACGGCAAGCAGGAGATCTCTCCGGTCGCGGCGCCGGTCTATGGCGATCTCGTCGGCCGGCTGATCGGCGCCAAGCAAGGCCGGTCGTACAAATGCCTTGTGCTTGATCTCGACAACACGGTCTGGGGCGGTGTGGTTGGCGATGACGGACTGGCCGGGCTGGTCCTCGGGCAGGGGAGTGCCGCCGGGGAGGCGTTTGTCGCCTTTCAGGAACATGCCCGCGAGCTGTCGCGCCGCGGGGTGATCCTTGCCGTCTGCTCCAAGAACGACGAGGCCAACGCGCTCGAGCCGTTCGAGCAGCATCCCGAGATGGTGCTGCGGCGCAATGACATCGCCGGTTTTGTCGCGAACTGGAACGACAAGCCGTCGAACCTGCGCGCGATCGCCGAGGAGCTCAATATCGGTCTCGATTCGCTGGTGTTTGTCGACGACAACCCGTTCGAGCGGAATCTCGTCCGCGAGAACCTGCCGATGGTCGCGGTGCCGGAAGTCTCCGAAGACCCCGCGACCTACGCTCAGACCTTGGCCGATGCCGGGTATTTCGAGGGTGTGTCGGTCACCGACGAGGACCGCGTCCGCTCCCAGCAATATCAGAGCAATCGCGACCGCGAGCAGCTGAAGTCCTCCGCGACCGATCTCGATTCATATCTGCGCGGTCTCGAAATGAAGCTGATCTGGAAGCGTTTCGACCAGGTCGGGTTGCAGCGCACCGTGCAGCTGATCAACAAAACCAACCAGTTCAACCTGACGACCCGACGCTATTCGGAAGAGGACGTGCTGGCGCTGATCGACGATCCGCGTGCGTTCGGGCTGCAATTGCGCCTGATCGACCGGTTTGGCGATAACGGGATTATCGGCATTGTGATCGGCAAGATGTCGGACGGTGAGGACCTTGCGATCGATACCTGGCTGATGAGCTGCCGCGTTCTCGGCCGGCAGGTCGAGCCGACGACCCTCAATCTCGTCGCCGGTCACGCCACACGGCTCGGCGCCCGTCGCCTAGTCGGCGATTACCTGCCGACAAAAAAGAATGGCATGGTGCGAGACCACCTCAACAGCGCAAACCACTGGATCGCATTGAAACACGATGAAACGCCCAAGCGCTCCATGCCACCAGTATTAAAGCACCTTTTTGCAGTCCATCTCGCCGCGTGACGTTTCACACTGTTTCGGGTATGCTGTTACCCACTTGCTACCCGAAAGTGGAACAAGGCGGATGCCCACCATTAAATTCACGGTCCGGTCTCTGGATGCGCTAAAGCCTCCGGCGCAAGGACGCATTGACTACTGGGATGCAGATTTACCCGGCTTCGGTTTGCGGGTTGCGGCGCTATCGCCCAAGAAGCCGAATGCTGCTCCCCGGAAAATCTGGACCTTGATGTATCGCGCGGATGGCAGTCAGTTCCGGCTCTCTCTCGGCCCCAATTCCGCGCTGTCTCTTGCCGAGGCGCGTCAGATGGCAAAGGACGCGCTACGAGAGGTCGCTCATGGTCGAAATCCCGCGGCGCAGAAAAAGGCGGCTCGCCTTGCCGAGACCGTTTCTGATCTCTCCGACCTCTACATCGATAAGCACGCACGGCCGAACAAGCGGACCTGGCAAACCGACTACCGGGTAGTCAATCGCGACATCAAGCCCGTTTGGGGCAATCGGAAAGTTGCCGATATCAAGCGACGCGATGTCATTGCCTGGGTTGATCGGCTGATGGAGCGCGGAAAGCCGATTATGGCGAACCGCACCTTTGAAGTGGCGCGCAAGATGTTCAGCTTTGCCGTGGCGCGCGATCTGATCGAGGCGAGCCCCTTCTTCGGCGTTGCCAAACCCGCCCCTGAGCGGCAGCGCGAGCGTGTCCTCTCGGAAGACGAAATTCGCCTGGTTTGGACCGGGATCGAAGCAGAGCCGCCGACACTTTCGGCGATCATGAAATTGAGACTGCTGACCGCTCAACGAGGCGGCGAAGTTGCTTCGATGCGGTGGCGGGACATCGATTTCAACACGGGATGGTGGACCATTCCGGCGGAGATGAACAAAAGCAAGCGCACTCACCGCGTGCCTCTCTCGCTCCCAGTGCTGACGATCCTCACAGCGCTCCAGCAACAGCCCGAGCACCCAGAAATGGTCTTCCCCGGCAGGCGGGGATATCGGGTCGCGACCCTTTGGCGCTCCGGCGACCGTGTACGAAGTGTCTCGGGCGTAGACTTCGTGCCGCACGACCTGCGACGCACTGCGGCCAGTCATATGGCGGCAATGGGGATCGGCAGACTGACCATCGGCAAGATACTGAACCACTCCGACCCGAGCATCACGTCGGTTTACGATCGACACAGCTACGACGGCGAGAAGCGAGCCGCGCTTGAAGCTTGGGCACGGCGTTTCGACGAGATCATCCACGCCAGAAAGCCGAACGAAAATGTTGTCGAGCTGGTTCGGGCCTGACTAGGCATGCCCGTCAAAAGACCAGTTCACAGGGCAGCGGAGTTCCAGCCAACTCCGCAAGGAGCTGATGCCATCTACACCGGGCGGTTTGAAATCGATGCCGTCAAAGCTGTACTCGACGCTGCAGGCCAAATCTCCGCCGAACCATTCGTGTGGACTGGCCCAGAGGGGCAACAACTTAGCTGCTCGCGGTCCGAGGCGATCATCCGACGCCTGGAGAGCCTCGATTTTGATCTGACGGCCGCGGCAAATGACCTCTCCCCGTCGGCCCTCGAAAAGAAGCTGCATGCCATTGCAGCCGCCACATCGACGCTTTCTGATTTGCTGCTTCACCACGCCAGCGACGACAGTGCGTCTCTACCTGCACAGGTGGAGAATGCGTTGTGGGCGATGGCCGCCGAAGATGGAGAACCTGATCCTGACTCTCGGCTGCGCGAGATAATCGATGCGATCACGCAGCTTAGGCGCTGGAGCCAAAAGGGTGAGCGACGTGCCCGCGGTCGACCAGAATTGAAAGAAGAGAAGGATGACCACTCATCCCATATCAGATTATACAAAAGACAAAAATCGTGTATGGATGCAAGTACAGTCAACGACCCTATAGATCGTGCGATAGTTGCTGTATTGTCAATTTGGGCAGATATTTTAAGACGAGAAATAAAGACACCGCCTGTTCGCAACGTAAGACACGATGATTATGGAATTGCTTATGGTGATCTTGTTAATTTCACTTTGGCTTGTATCCGTCTATTAAATCTCGATCCTGATCGTCGCCTGGGAGAGGACGCGATCCGAGGGCGTATTCGCCGTAAGATTGAGGCGAGACGTACGGTGTCCGATTTTGAAAATCGCCGAACGGCCAGCCCCAGACGAAGCTTATAAACATTAGAGACCTCCTGCGACGGCCTGCCGCCGCCTAGGGCGCTATGAGCGCCTCGCAGCGAGGCGAGGATGGAAGAAGATCGGTTCATCCGCGAACCGGAGGTCAAGCGGATCACCGGTCTTAGCCGCACGACGCGGTGGCGTCTCGAACGGAAAGGCGAATTTCCCCCGCGGCGGCAGCTTTCAGAAAACGCGGTCGGTTGGCTCGAAAGCGAGATCCGCGTGTGGATCGCGAGCCGTACCGCATCATCAGCACCTTTGAAAGCAGCCGTCCCACTGTCGGCAAATCGAGGACACTACCTTGACGGGGGCAGTGCCAGAGACAAGCGGTCGCTCAAGGCGGTGCATCCGCTGCTGACCGAGACGGGCGAGCGGCTGGTCGACCTGGGCGCGATCGGTCAAACCGCGAACATGGCATCGATCGATGTTGCCGCCGAATTGCCGGTGGCGACAACAGATCATGCATCGCACGTCGAACGAGCCGCGGCGCTGGTGCGGGCCGGTGGCCTTGACGCTCGGGAGTTGCGGTTTTGCCTTTCGATTGGCGGCGTAACATCGTTGTCGCAGCGGCAGCGAGACAAGCTCGGCAAGATTGAGAAAGCTGCCAAGGTGCGGGCGCGTCATCACACCGGCGGGTCGGCGTCGTGACCAGCGTCACCGACAAGTATGGCCCTCGGCCTCGCGCCGAGCGCAAGGCCGAGGAAGCGACGCTAGATGAGATACGGGCTCGGCTGGACGGGCAAGCCGTGGACATTTGCGAGCACTTGTACGGTAAGCCGACGATCCAGCGTCGGCGCGAATACCGTTGGGGCCGCAGGGGATCGGTGCAGCTTGTGCACCGCAAGGGACGATGGCGCTGGAATAATTACGAGACCGGCGAGGGTGGCTCGATGTTCGACGCCATCATGTCGAGCCACGGCCTTGACTTCGCTGGTGCAGTAGAATGGGCGCGCACCTGGTTCGGTGGCGAACCGACAAAACCACAGACACGACAGGGCGCTGTGTCTACGGAGACAGTGACCGACGTCGATATCGAACAGGAGTTAAATGGCAAACAGGCGGTGGCGATCTGGGACGCGGGTCGCCCGGTCGTTGGTACTCTCGCCGATCAATATCTACGACAGCAGCGCGGCATCGGCGCCGCCATCCCATACGAGGTGGCGCGCTACGTCGAGGGCGCGGATATCCGCCGCTGTCGCCCGAAATGGCACTGGTTGCGCTGGCCTGGCGCGCTGGTGGTGGCTGCAAGCGACAACCAGGGCTGCGTTACCGGTGTGCAGCTCATCGTGCTGAAGCCGGACGGTACGGCGGCAAGGCATTGGGCCAGTACCGAAAGCTGAAACTGAGCCTCGGCAAACTCACCGGAGCAGCGGCGCGCCTACCCGGCGATGCGGCGGCACCACTGCTGCTGACCGAGGGCTTCGAGACGGCCGCATCGTGCTGGTACGCGACCGGACACGAGACGTGGGCGCAACTTGGCAGCATCGCCAAGGCGCAGCTCAACGGCATCCCGGTGTCGCGCCAGGTGATCGTCTGTGCCGATGACGATGCGCGCAATGCCGCCGGCAACAAGGCCCTCAAGGATGCGATACGCGGCTGGCGGCGCGAAGGTCGCCGGGTGATGCTGGTCAAACCGTGGCGGCTGACGCGGGGCGATAAGACTGACTTCAACGATACCCTGCGGGAGGAAGGCCGCGAGGCGGTGCGCCAGCGCATCAGGGCGGCGGTAGAGCCGATGTCGATGCCGGCGCTGCCCAAGGTAAAGAAAGCCCGTCAGGATGCTGCGCGTGCCATCGGTGAGGCGATGAGGGAGCTGCTCGCATGGCGCGCCAGCGACGCCAAGGACGAGGTTGCCCCGTTCCTCGTGGCGCGCCTCGTCGTCGGCATCGGCAAGACGCAGAGCGCCATCGAGCACGTCATTGAGGTCGAGGCTGCGTTTCTTGTTCCGACGCACAAGCTCGGCACCGAACTGGTAGAGCGCATCGAGGCCGAGGCTCGGCGCCAAGGCGTCGAGGTTGTCGTTCAGGTATGGCGCGGGCGCGAGGCGCCGCGCCCGGACGCGCCCGACCAGACGATGTGTGCAGAACTCATGGCTGTGCGGGAGGCACAATCAGCCTATGCGGACGTAGCGGGAACGGTGTGCAAGGTGTGCCCGCACCACGAGGAGTGTCCCTATTTGGCGCACTCGGCGCCACCGACGAGGTCATCGCCGTCGGCGACCGGCTAGGCGCCGGGGCAGCCAAGGCGCTGCTCGGCAAGGCGGCTCTGCCCGACGACCTGCCGTGGGTCACCGGGTCGATCGGCCTGCTCGGGACCGAGCCGAGCTTCGATCTGATGATGCATTGCGACACGCTGCTGATGATCGGATCGGGCTTTCCGTATTCTGAATTCCTGCCGCAGGAGGGCCAGGCGCGTGGCGTGCAGATCGACATCGCGCCGGACATGCTGTCGCTGCGCTATCCGATGGAGGTCAATCTCGTTGGCGACGCGGCGGAGACGCTGCGCGCGCTGCTGCCAATGCTGAAGCAGAAGAGCGATACCACCTGGCGCGACACGATCGCCAAGAACGTCGCCGAGTGGTGGGAGACCCTAGAGGACCGGGCGATGCAGCCCGCCTCGCCGATCAATCCGCAGCGGGTGACCTGGGAACTCTCCCCTCGTCTGCCAGCCAACGTGATTATCACCAGCGATTTAGGGTCGTGCGCCAATTGGTTCGCGCGCGACCTGAAGATGAAGCGCGGCATGATGGCCTCGCTCTCTGGCGGTTTGGCCTCGATGGGCGCCGCGGTGCCCTACGCCATCGCCGCCAAATACGCCCATCCCGACCGGCCCGTCATCGCTCTGGTCGGCGACGGCGCGATGCAGATGAACAACATGGCGGAGCTGATCACTGTTGCGAAATACTGGCGCGAATGGTCTGACCACCGGTGGATCGTTTGCGTCTTCAACAACGAGGATCTGAACCAGGTGACCTGGGAACAGCGGGTCATGGAGGGCGACCCGAAGTTCGAAGCATCACAGAATATTCCCAACGTCCCGTATCACCGCTTCGCCGAGTTGATCGGGCTCAAGGGCATTTACTGTGACCGCCCTGACGCGGTGGGGATGGCCTGGGACGAGGCGCTCAGCGCCGACCGGCCGGTCGTGATCGAAGTCAAGACCGACCCCGACGTGCCACCGCTGCCGCCGCATATTACGCTGAAGCAGGCCAAAGCTTTCGCCGAGGCGCTGATCAAGGGCGACCCGCGCGAGGGCAGCGTCATCACCAACACCGCGCGGCAGGTCTTGAGCTCACTGATGCCGGCGGAGAAGTGACAACCGGCGACACCGCAGTCAATCAAACGGCGGGGCGGCAGCTCAATCTCAGCTCCGCCGTCCTGGCCCTCGCCGTGCTCGCCGACAACGGTCTGGAGCATTACCGCGGCTCATTTCGCAACCGCGCCATGTATCTGCCGTTGGCGAGCGCGGGGCTGACGCTATTAGGACGCCTTGCGTGGTCGCGAGGTCGGCCTCGACCGCCCCCACTGCCCCGCCATGCCGCTGTAGCATCTCCGCCGCCTCGTGAGCCTCCGGTTCCTCTGCGGCAATCAAGAGGTCGAAACCATTCGACGGGCATTGCTTCGCCAATTCGAAGCCAATCCCGGTCGACGCCCCCGTCACTACGGCGAAGAGGCGCAGTTGGTCGGCCATCTGCAATCTCCATGTCCGAAAAGCCGACGTTGGAAGTATCATAAAAAGAGCACAGGCTATCATTCATTGATACTTGCGAGATAATTTTTACCCCAAGATTAATCACCCGCGCGACGGGACTTCTCCGCGCGACGGGACTTCCATGACTAACCTTGCGTTTGCTGAAAGCATGGCATTCTCGCCATTTCTTTGAGGAGACGATGATGAAATATCTACAAGGCATAGCGATTGCTGGCGGCATCATGGCCGCTGGCGCGGCGTTGGCCCAACCCACGCCGCAACCCGCCGCGCCCGCGGTCGGCAGCGTGGGCAAACTCAGTGTCGCGGATCAGAAGTTTGTCGACAGCGCCGCGGTCGGCGGTCTCTACGAGGTTGAGGCCGGGAAGCTTGCCGAGAAATCAGCTAACCCACAGGTCAAGCAGTTCGGCGCACGAATGGTTCACGATCATGGCGCCGCCGGTGCCAAGCTCAAACAGATTGTGACCGCGCAAGGCGGTACCGCCCCGCAGGAGCTTGACCAGGAACACCAGCAGAAACTCGATCATCTCCGCTCGCTTCGTGGCAGCGAGTTTGCGCAGGCCTATATGCAGGACATGGTGAAAGACCACGATACCGACGCGCAGGAGTTCGGCCAGGCGGCGCAAAGCCTGGACAATCGGCAGCTGAAGACATTCGCACAACAGACGTTGAAGGTGATCGAGGCGCACGACAAGATGGCGCATCAGATCACCGACAAGATGGCGACCAGGTAGTTCTTGGGTTTGGGCCGGCGTTTTCGCCGGTCCAAGCCATGATGGCGTCAGGAAGCATGCGCGGCACACGATCATCTCCGCGGCCGTCGGATGATTGTCGTCTCCGCGGTGTGAACCGACAAGTGCACCTTCCTATGCCGCGTTTTACACGGTCTTTACGGCATGATCGCTGGAAGCAGCAGGCCGACCGATATGCCAGAGCCTCCGCTTTGGCAACCCCGACCTTCATCCCTCCTATGGAGTTGGCGGATCATAGGTGTTGACGGCCGACAATCTGTTCCTTTCGACGCCGGTGGCTTTTGGCGGGGGCAGTGTGCAGCTTGTCGCGGTGCCGGTCGATTATTCTGAGAATACGCGCGTGCTTGTCGAGGAACCCGGGGCGTAGGGCGGCGGGTCGCGGCTAGTACCTTCGGGCTGTGCCGGGCGGCGTCGGATAAGCCCGTTGCGTTCCAGCGTGATCACCATCTGATGGAACGAGGCGGCGTCACCTGGAAGAATCGCTGCAAATGGGCTTCGGCTGGCGGTCGGCCGATCACCAGCGATGAACGCTAAATACTGCCCAGCTTGGGCGCGAAGCCCGGTGCGGAAGCGGCGAGACATTCCTTCGGCACGGCTACCCGAACCTCGACCAGCTCACCGCGAAGCTGTTCGACCCGCGCCCGCTGCAATTAATCTCTTGAGCCCTCAACCGCCGAGGGCACCCTGAGCCAAGCCGAACGCGACCAGCTCACCGGATTGCTGACCGGCGGCGTGCACGCCGCCGACACCGACGCCGAGATCGGCTGGCGCACCTCCCCTGCGCGAGCCTCTTGATATCCTTTATCCGCAAGCCGAACAGATCCGGGTCGTACTCGATAAGCTCTCAACCCATTCCGCCACTCAGCTGCGTCGGGCTTTCGTCAAAGCACACCGGCGCCCGCTACTTCTTGGATGGACTGCGGCGCCGATAGAGGGGACACACCTACCTTACCAATGCAGCCATTTCCGCGAAATCTGATGCGAAGAAGAACATTCAAAGATAGGTTCTCGTGAGCATCGCTACCGAGTTTTCGGTCAAATCTCGGTTCAAATAACAAAACCCAGTAAAGGCTAAGCGGCGCGTTTCCGTCGGCCATGCAGCTTTTTGAACGCCTTTATTCCGGTCTTGATGAGCTTTTGGGCGGTGCGGCCGCCGGCGAGTGCCAGCGGCTTGAATTTCCGACCTCGCAGCTCATTGTAATTGACAAAGAATTTCTTGATCTCCTCGACCAGATGGGGGCGCAGATCGGTTAGAGATTGCGCCTCTGCGTGCGTCTGGGCATGAACCGCGACCGCGATCAACCGATCGTTGCGCTCCCAGCTTTCACCCTTGGCTTTCTGCTTCGCTTCAATCGCTCCAATGAGCCGCGCTCGGATGACGCAGCCCGGCACCACCGGCGCATCCATCAGGACAAGGATATCCAATGGATCGCCGTCTTCACCCAGCGTCGATGGCACAAAACCAAAGTCGAAGGGAAAGGTCATCCCCTCCCGGCAGTACCGTGCCAAGCTCCATGCAATCGCACTCGGGAGCATAGTCATATTTATTACGGCTGCCCTTGGGCGTTTCGATAACGACCCGCAGTTCGCCGGTCTTGCCATCGACCGTCGCGGTTTCCGAAAGAATGGCGTGCCGCGCTCGGTTTGTTCGCATCGCTCGCTGACGGGAATTGAAATGGTACCCGCTTCAACAGCCGCGAAAGCGAGGTGTTCCCGTCGCAACCGTCAGCGGCGCCCGCAACCTTCGGGCGGAGGAATCTCGCTACTACCCAGAGCGTCGACCGACCGTCGTCACCGACACCATCGCGCCTGAGATATAATTTGGCCTCGTCGGACGCGAGTGGCTCATCAGCTGACGCCGGATCGGGCGGAGCCGGCGCGGCGCGTTGCCGACTCTTCGAAAGCGGAGAGCGGTGTCAGTGGCTAGGAGCGTTCTCCCGGTAGCCGCTTCTCAGTTTCATTCGTCCGATGCGCCGCCCGTTCGCAAGTTCGTAAGCTCGATCCAGACAGGTGCATGATCGCTCGCTTTCTCCCATCCGCGGACGTCGCGGTCGACGCCGCCTGATGTCAGCCGCTTTGAGAGCGACGGACTGAGCAGGACATGGTCGATGCGAATGCCGGCGTTTCTGGCGAAGGCGTTCCGGAAATACTTCCAAAATGTGTAGATCTTCTGGCCGGGGTAGAGCGCGCGCAGTCCGTCTGTCCAACCCTGAGCCGTCAGTCGGTGAAATGCGTCTCGCACCTCCGGCCGAAAAAGTGCGTCGTCGAGCCAGCGCTCCGGCGCATAGACATCGAGATCCGTCGGCATGACGTTGTAGTCGCCGGCGAGCACGACCGGCTTGCCGCTGCCGAGCAAGCTTGCGGCATGTGCCGAGAGCCGCTCAAACCAGCGCAGCTTGTAGTCGAAACGAGGTCCCGGCCACGGATTGCCGTTGGGCAGGTAGAGACAGCCGACGACGATTTCATTCACGGCCGCCTCAATGTAGCGGCTGTGTACATCTTCCGGATCGCCGGGCAGTCCGCGCCGCATTTCGATGGGCTGCGTGCCACGCGCGAGGATCGCGACTCCGTTCCATGCCTTCTGCCCATGCCAGACCGCCCCGTAGCCGGCTTCCCGGATGGCCGCTTCGGGAAAGCGCTCCTGGGGCGCTTTCAATTCCTGCAGACACACGATGTCGGGCTGCGCTTCTGACAGCCAACGCAACACCACCGGCAGGCGACCGTTTATTCCGTTGATATTGAAGGTCGCGATTTTCATTCCGGTTCGGTCAGCGCTTTCGGTCGCCTCGATCGCCTTGGCCAGCCTTCACCTTGGTCTTCGCGGCTTTGCGCACATCCTGCGACAGCGACTTGCCGACATCATCCGATTCCTTGAACTGGCCCTTCGCGTCGCGACGGACATAGCGCTTGTCCGCGCCCGTATCGATGAGTTCACGCTTCGCCATTGGTCCCTCCTGGGTTGATCCCCCGCTAACGCTCATGGGCCCCGAACCTCGCCAACTGAACGCCGACAGGAAGGCCACCGAGTATGTTCTTCCCTGCATTCGCGATTTGGCGGACCGGCCGCCCGATCGCCCGGTCCGGCGGAGAATTCGTGGGAGCGATGGAAGGGTCCTCTCCGCCCGTTTAAAGGTTCGCTCGGGACAAGGGCCAATGGCGGAGGATGGTTTCGGTGTCGGCAATCTCGATCGGCTCGCTGAAGCGGCTCTGCCAGTGGGTCAACAGCGCATCGTGGGTCGCGTCCGCGGAGCTGCAGATGGCGTCCGAAGCGATGACGACCCGATGATCCAGCACCGTCGCGAGGATGCAAACATCGGTCTCGGCACCGGTGATCACGAGGGTGTCCGCGTGCCGTGCCCGCAAATGGCCGAGCAGGCTTCTTCAACGAACGGCGAATAGACATGTTTGTTGATGACCGTCGCGGGTGGCGCCAGCCGCGCCAGCGGTGGCACCAGTTCAAGCAGCCCAGGAGCAAGTTCCTCGCGCGTCATCCCGCGCCAGCGGTGGTAGTAGCGTTGCCAGGTGCCGCGCATGTCTTCCGGCCGGGCCGGCGGAATGAATCGGGTAAATACGCTTCGCTCAGTGTGACGCCCGGCGATCGCCTCGACCCGCGGCAGCACCCGCGCCATCCATGGCGTGTGCCAGGGGGTTGGCTCGGCAAACACGCGCTGCATGTCGATGCAGAGGGAAACGTGCCCGGGCCGAGCGAGCCAAAACGCAGGCCGGCGGAGGATTTCGCGGAGGGATAATCGGACGCCACCGAGGTCATGTCGGCAAAGTCGGGGAATGGCGCGCCCGGCGCGCCATTCCGTGCGACGCTAATCGGCAGCCGCGATCATGCTTGGCGATGTCATCAGCTCCTGCTTGCGCGCCGCCATCTGCTTTCCAACGGCAACGACGTCCATCTTGGAGTCCTCGATCTCGGGGAAAAGCTCCTCCTCTTCTTCCTCGACATGGTGTTTGATCTGCTCACCGAGCACAGTGATTTTGGCGTCGAATAGGTCGTTGCCGGGCCTCATCTTTTCGATCTCGGCGATCAGGTGCTTGGCGCCGGCATGCTCGACGACCGCCTCGTCGAGCAGGTCATCGTCTCCGGTGGCCTTGCGTGCTGCCGGGTAAAAGATTTCCTCCTCGATCTGCGTATGGATCTTGAGCGTGAGGCAGATCTTCTGGGCGAGCTTGCCCTTGGCGGCGTTGTTGTCCAGTTCTTCGAAATCGTCGAACATCTCCTCGACCTCGCGGTGGTCCTGCCTTAGTAGCGCAAGGGCGGACCCCGGGGCCGGGCTGGCGCGGCGCGAGCGACGCAGTGCCGCGCGTTTGGTCTTGGTCTTAGCATTGGTGGGCATCTTCACTCTCCGGCATGACAGAATGGCAAGGTTGTGAACCGTTCCGGGGGCGCGCAAGTTCCGAGCCCCAATTCATGCCTTGATGGCTTCCCTGGTGGCTTCCATTGATAAGAGCCCGCGCGGACGTTCCCCTCGATGTCGTCGCATGCGCCGTGCGGTTAAGCCCGTTGCGGAGGTCGAGCCGCATTCGCTCTGGCCTCTTTCATCGACTAGCCTCGACTTTCTGAGTCGACCGCCTTTGCGAACGCATGGAACTCACCAAGAAAATCAAAATCGGTCTCGACGAGACCCGGATGCTGATCCTCGGTGCCCAGATCCTGTTGGGGTTTCAGTTGCGCGAGGTGTTCGGCGACGCTTTCGACGAGCTGCCGCCTCTGTCGCGCCATGCCGAGGTGGCGGGCCTGGCGCTGATGACCGTAACGGTCGCGCTGCTGATTGCCCCCGGCCCGTATCATCGGTTGGTCTACGGCGGCCGCGACGATCCGCGGCTGCAGCCGGTCATCACCGCTTTCGCCGAGGCGGCGTTGATGCCCTTCGCGCTCGCACTGGGAATCGATCTTTACATCGCCCTGGGGCGCGTGTTCGGAATGGCGACAGGGCTCGCTGCCGGAGGCGCGGCCGCGCTCCTCGCCCTCGCCGCCTGGTACGGCCTGCCCTATGCGGCGCGGCAATGGGGTCCGTCACGGGAGACAAGAATGCCGGCTGGGCAGGGGCCGCCGACGCCGCTTGCGGTCCGGATCGAACAAATGCTGACGGAGGCCCGGGTGGTGCTGCCGGGCGGGCAGGCGCTGCTCGGCTTCCAGCTGGCAATCGTTTTGACGCGGGGCTTTGAACAGCTTCCTAAATTCTCGCAGGCGGTCCATGCCGTCAGTCTCGGCCTCGTCGCGCTCGCGGTGGTGCTGTTGATGGCTCCCGCCGCCTATCACCGCATCGTCTTCGGCGGGGAGGAGGATGAGGCAATGCATCGCGCGGGAAGCCTGATGTTGACCGCGGCGACGCTGCCGCTGGCAATGGGCCTTGCCGGCGACATCTACGTCGTCATTGCGAAGATCGCGGCCTCCCCTGCGACCGGCGCGGCCGCCGGGGCCGTGCCCTGCTGCTGCTGGTCGGCCTTTGGCATGTCCTGCCACTGGTGATGCGCACCCGAGTGATGAAGCCTGCCCGAAGGCGCGGCCGGCGGCGATAGGGCGCGGGACCGCACGCCAAGGCATCCTGCGAACTTCCCGGCCGCGGGGGCGTTGACCATGCCACGGCAACCGAAGGTTCAGGGATGGCAACAGCGCAGAAAACCGGCGCGGCAGCGGCGGGCGAAGGAAGCGCCCATCGCCGACGAAGCGGAGGGCCGAAACGCCGGGTTTCTGCACACGCTCGGGCCCGGCCTCATCACCGGCGCCTCGGACGATGATCCATCGGGAATCGGCACCTACAGCCAGGCCGGGGCGCAGCTCGGCTTCTCGATATCCTGGACGATGGTGCTGACCTTCCCGCTGATGGTCGCCATCCAGGAGATCAGCGCGCGGATCGGGAGGACTACCGGCACCGGCATTGCCGGCAACCTGCGCAAACACTATCCGGTCGGGCTATTACAGATCCTCGTCGTGCTGCTCTTTGCCGCCAACGTCGTCAATATCGCCGCCGATCTTGCGGCGATGGCCGATGCGCTCAAGCTGCTGATCGGCGGCCCGGCGCTGCTCTACGTCGTGGTCTTTGGGTTCGGCTGCGTGCTGGCGCAGGTGGTGCTGCACTATGAGCGCTATGTGCGCGTCCTCAAATGGCTGTGCCTGACGCTTTTCGCCTATGTCGCGACCCTGGCGGTGGTGAAGGTGCCTTGGGGCGAGGCGCTCAGGGGCATTCTCGTGCCGACGCTGCGGTGGGACGGCGACTTCTTCACCACGCTGGTGGCGATCGCCGGCACGACGATCTCGCCGTATCTCTTCTTCTGGCAGGCGTCGCAGGAAGCCGAAGAGGTCCGCGTTAAGCCGGATCGCGAGCCGCTGCTGAAGAGCCGTTGGCAAGCGCGGCCCGCCTTTGCCCGCATCCGCGCCGATACCATCACCGGCATGACCTTCTCGAACATCATCGCGGTGGCGATCATGGTGACGGCGGCAGCCACACTGCATGCGAACAACGTCACCAATATCGAGACCTCGGCCCAGGCGGCGAAGGCGCTGGAGCCCATTGCCGGCCACTTTGCCGCCTTTGTATTCACCTGCGGGATCATTGGCACCGGGCTGCTCGGCGTGCCGGTGCTGGCGGGCTCGGCGGCCTATGCGGTCAGCGAGGCGCGACGCTGGCGGGTCGGGCTGTCGCGCGAGCCCAACGAGGCGGTGGCGTTCTACGTCACTTTGTGCATCGCTGCAGCAGTCGGCGTCGCGCTGAATTTCACGCCGATCAACCCAATCGCTGCACTGTATTGGAGCGCCGTCATCAATGGCGTCGTCGCGGTGCCGATCATGGCGACTGCTGATGCTGATGGCGGGGCGCCGCAGCGTCATGGGTGAATTCACGATCGGCGGGCCGCTTCGGGTTCTCGGGTGGATCGCGACCGGGGCGATGCTCGCCTGCGTCGTCGGCATGGTCGCAACGTGGTTGATATAAGGTGGTCGGCCCCAACCGGGACCGGAGCTTCGATGCCGTCACTACCAGTTCCTGCTTACGTGCCTGGAACCGCCGCTCCATGGCTTTGAGCTGCTCCAGGGCTTTGAGCTGCTCCAGGGTTTGAGCTGCTCCAGGGCTTTGAGCTGCTCGTGATGAAGTCGTCTCGGGCGCAGTCGACGCCGGTCCCCTCTACCTCGTCGATGACCAAGCAGGTCTTTGAGGACCTCTGCAGGTGGGCTGCTGACCCCGGTCACGCGCGGGACTTCACGCTGACGGGAACGGACGCCTGCTCGTGCAAAAACATTCCAATCAAATGATTTGCGGGCTGGACGCTTTTCCGCCAGCGACGTTGATCCAATTGCGCCGAGGCGGAAGCATGCCGCCAGGGGGACATCGTGAGGGACGTCAATAAGACGGCAACGACAGGAGCCCAAGAGGCGGCTCGCGTCATGACCCTAGGGGCGCGTGAAACGCGGGCACCGGTGGCACCTGCCTGCCGACATACGGGAGGACGCTCCAGACCTTGTGCCGGCGACGAGCGAGCGGCTGCTGTTCGGCCTTTTACTGGTCGGCGGCGGGCTCTTGCTGCTCGCGGTGCTGACGGCCTGTTACGTCGCGTCAGAGATCGTTCTGCCGATCGCGCTGGCGTTTCTGCTTATGCTGGTACTCCGTCCGGCGATGCGCCTGACCGAACGCTGGCACATTCCACGCATTGTGGCCGCACTGACACTGCTCGCTTTGCTTTTCGGCGTGGCAGCAGTGCTGGCAACGGTGCTGTCCGCACCGGCGGCAGGATGGGCCGAGAAACTGCCGACAGCGCTACCCAAGTTGCAAGAGCGGCTAAAGTTCCTCTCTGAACCCATTGCGGTTGTTCAGAGGGTCATCAGTCACGCCGAGCATCTGGCACAACCCGCCGCGGGTGAGCCGGTGCCGGTGGTTGCCATCGAGGGAACAAACGTACCGCAGCGGCTGCTGGGTGTGATCGGCGGTTTTCTCGGCAGCCTGCTCGAAACGATCGTGGTGCTGTTCTTTCTGCTGATGTCCGGGGAAACGTTCCTGCGCCGGCTGGTCGAGGTGCTGCCGAGCTTCCGAAACAAACGCCAGGCGGTTGAAATATCCCAACAGATCGAGAGCGATATCGCCTCTTATCTCCTGACGATCACATTAATGAACCTGGCAGTCGGGACCCTGTCGGGCCTGACCGCCTGGCTCTGCGGGCTCGGCGACCCGATCCTGTGGGGCACGCTGGCGTTTCTGCTGAACTTTGTGCCGGTGCTGGGCCCGACGGCAGGGGTCGCCATCTTCTTTGTTGCCGGGCTTCTGTCGTTCGACACGCTGTGGCGGGCAATCGTTCCCGCCGCCCTCTATCTCGCGATCCACATCATCGAAGGTGAAAATCTGACGCCCTGGCTGCTGGCGCGCCGGTTCACGCTGAACCCGGTGTTGGTCATTATCTCGCTGGTGTTCTGGTACTGGATGTGGGGAGTGCCAGGCGCCATTCTCTCGACACCGATGCTCGCGACGCTCAAGATCGTCTGCGATCGGGTTCAGCCTCTGTCAGGTCTCGGGCATTTCATCGAAGGGTAGCAACGAACCGACCGGCGCCGCCGCTTTGGCTCTAAACAAAAAACGGCTGCCGAGCTAACGGCAGCCGTCAATTCGTGATCAGGTGAACTCCCGCTGTGCGGCCTTATGACTTAGTGTGAATCCAGGCCGTCTTCTGCTTGTCGAACGTCAGCCCCGGAGCCGACTTGAGCGCGTCCTTGGTGGTGTCCAGGGTGAGATACCAGGCTCCGTCCTTCATCTCCGCGCGAACGGCCTCAAACGCCACGGCGACATCTTTTTCACCGGCGCCAAGGAAGCCGCCGACGCCGATAATCAACCCGGTGACCTGTCCGTTATCGCCGAGGATGACGTCATCGACCGTGCCGATCTTGTCTTTCGCAGGATCGTAGACGCTCTGCTTGTAGTACTTGGTCACGGTCTTGCCCGGTGGCGGCGAGGACATGATCGGGGCATGCGTCTGCGCCGCCGCGAAGCCGGTTGCTGCAAGGAAAATGATCGCTGCTGAGAGTGTTTTTTTCACGCGTTTCCTCCAAAATAGGTTTCTCGAGGGGCAAACACCCTTATCGGCTAGACGTTGCATTGCTGTTCGGCCGCGCGCGGGGA
>CAVZUA010000033.1:0-290290 GCA_963778385.1 uncultured Alphaproteobacteria bacterium
ACCTCGCCGCTCACCCCAAAGACATTTTCGTGCCACCATGCCAGCGCCGCCTCGTCATCGCGCGCCTTGAGCGCGTTGGCGATATCTTCGGTCACATCGGGATCACGGATGGTCAACTGCATATCTTGGTCCTCCTCTGTCTGATGATGGGCTGCGGTGGCGCGTAGAGTTACCCGTGTTTGGTCAACCACTGACGATACGCGGTTTGCACTCCGTCCAGTGACATGCGCTGACACGACAATAATTCAAAGTCGAAGTCGGTGATCTCGCACCAACTCTCATCGCAACCGCGCAACAACGCGAATGCGGCTCGCCTCTCATGTTCCAATTGTCGGCAAAAACCGGAAAGGTCACGATGTCTAAATCATCCCGCCCAGGTACGACGGTAACTTCCCAGGCGACAATCAGCGAAACTTTCACCAGGACTTCCCAATCACCACCACTACTGGGGACACCGTAGAGGATGGTTGCCCACAATTCGGTGCCGCCGGAACAATCGCCCGGGCGGGTTTTGCAATGTCACTCATCGCGGCCTCCCTCACTGCTTTTGTGACCGGGCTTCGCGCTCGCGGCGTCGGATCGCGAGTGCCTCATCAAACGACTTCTGGAACCGTTTGGCGTAGTACGCGGCAAGCTCAGCTTCGACTGTGGGAAGCAGATCGGCGGGGTAGCGGTCGAGGATCGCGGCAAGCTCGGTCATCGCTTCCTCGACAGGCGTACCAAACATGATCGGTCGGTCGGTCGCTGATTTGGTGTCAGTCATTTCAACCTCCCTCGAATTGGTCGCGTAACTCGGTTAGAAATCGGATCATCTCGCGGATATCTTCGCGGGCGGTGCGGCTGTATTCGTGGGCTAACAGCGTCTCCTGTTGCGCCAGCAACTTTTCCAGCATCGTCACCGCGTAACGTTTTCGCCGCAGGGTCATTTCCGCACCACCTGAGGGGGCCGCTTCTTCCCGGTCAGTTGCTCGTCTTTGGTGTCGAACAGGACAAAGGCACGTTGTAGTCGTTCGAATGTGACTGTTCGCTCGCCCTTCATGTCGAGGCTAAATAAAGGCCCTCCTCCGCACCGCCCCCACGGCCCGCCAAGCCCTGAGAGACGCAAATCAGGTGTCGCGAGTTACCGCGACGCCGTGGAAACTAGCGCGGAGGAGAGTTCGGGTGATCTGTCCTGCCGCGTCTCAAACGATGCCGCTCCTAGCGGAAACGGCCTGTCTCGCGACAACAAAAATCACGATTTTCGAGGTGAGTCGAGTCATTTTTCGAACTCTACCAATATCGTATAGAGCATCGTTAAGCAAAAGTTACTTTTTATATCGAACACATGGCGAGAATCACTAATTAGTAGCTTTTTTGTACTTTGTACCCATGCAAGCGTGCCAACTGTTGACTCAAATTGGTGGATTTTCAAGCCGTTAAGTACGGTCTTTGGCCGAAGCTGTTATTTAAAAGTGACGGAAAAGGTGACAGACTAGTGACGGTACTGCGCCACGAAGGAAAAATGCATTTGCTTTCCGTTTTTACGGCGGTACATTTGCTGAAGTATCCGTATCGCTTTATGAAGGCGCACCATGGGTGCAAGCTCCCGGCACACGGTGCACAAGGGAGCCGCCATGATCATCGGTGACTTGCCGGTTTCCGGTAGCATCAGGGTAAATGGTCGCTCGCTGATCGTCGCATCACACAAGAAGCAAGCGATCTCCTTGTGCTGATCCCAAAATGCGTCAAGCTCGGCCATCGCCTGTTCGTCACCCTGGCGCGCCCGTTGAAACAGCAAATGAAACTCACGCCGGTTTAAGGTTAGTAACACAAGCTCGGCCATGTCACCTTGCCTTGAAAAAGAAGCGCGCGGCGGCGGTTGCCAACCGGCGGACGTTCCTGGGCACAGGAAAACGGCCGCGATGAAACCCGCCGCGCGCCGCCGGTCAGTGTCGGACCAGACCGGCTCCCTCGACAGGGTAAAGAACCCGGCGAAGCTCTCTAAGGGAAGCGCGGAGCGGGGGGGGGGGCCAACGGTCGGAAGCAACCGGGTCCAGGCACCTCCGACCTTCCGCCACGCCCCGCGCCCCGCCGGTCGGGGCGAAAATCGCGCCCGGCTATCCTCGCCGCACGGGGCTGAGTCCGGCGATGAAGCTCTTACGCCGCTTCCGACTGTGTATCGGCCACCGGCTGTGCGGCGAACTCGGCTGCCGGGTCTACCAGTAACCGCGCCAGGAAGTCCTCCCACGGACCCATCGCCGCCGTTCCCATGAATTTTACCCTGCGGTGGTACGGTTAGGACGTTGGCGCCGCGGGCGCGGAAGCTTCTCGATGTCCGGGTCCAGCAGTGCGGCAACGACGGCGAACGCCTCGCGCCGGACACCAGCCACCGCCTCGCTCAGCTGGGCCTGCACCTCGCGGTGTTCCGATGTGAACTTGGCGAGTGCGGCCTCCCGGCCCCCTTCCCTGTAGAATTCGCTTTGGGAGGTACAAAGGAAGATCTTTGTCGATGATGCTTCAGATTGTCATGGGATCGCTGTCGGCCATGCTTCGTCGTTCATTTGCATTCGCCATTAGCTTTCTGCCCCTGATGCCGCAATCGCACAGTCGCCTGGGGAGAGCGTTTCTCTATCCGAGTGAGCGGAACAAGGTCGCTGCGCTGTTTAGCGCCGACCCCCGACAATGCGACTGCATCCGGCATCGCAAGGGGGGCCACCTGGGCTGATCGGTATCGGGATTCCGACCGTAATGGGTCCCGGCAGCGGTACGAACAGCCCCGACAATGGCATTATGCTGACGTCGAACTGGCCGGTCCGAACCTCGATCGAGCATGTTTTGGTCAACCCTGCGCCCGTTTTGGTCCGTCAGCCGCTCGACCTGCGCCCGCAGCGCCATCGACGTCGTCGCCACCCTTTCGTCCCTGAAGCGTTCTTGGTCAGCGAGATAGGCGAGCATCTCGCGAAGTTCGTCGCGCCGGCCTCTCTGGTACTTGTTTTGCGGTTAGATTTCGGTCTGCCGGATCAGCAGCGCGGTTCTGCGCAGCCCATGTCTGGCATGCTGGAGCGTGCGCTTGATCAGGTCTTCCCACTCGGCTTCGGAGCGGCTGGGCATCGCGCTCCCCTTCGATCTGGTCACCTTCGATCCCGGCTGCGGGCGATACCGCGCCTCGCGTACCAGCCATTGCGGCAAGTTGGCGCAGAGGCTATCGGTGCCCTGCCCGAACCCGAGCGTCGCTTTGGGATGACTGATTGAGATGATTGGAGAGCGACAGTTACTCTCAAGCCTTACTTTACATCACGCGATGTTCTACTGTGCCTGCGTGCCTGAGCACTCGTGCCGAAATTACCCCAGGGTCTGGGGCAGACGCCTCGCCATAGCTGCTGGCCTTGCTCATCAACGACACAGATCGTCGTCGTCTTCTGAGACACGTCTAGCCGACATAGTGACACATTAATTCCTCCGATGGTGCGCCGGGCAGAACCTCCCGGCTCGCGGCACTATCATGAGCTTGCGCTCGACCCGCGATTACCCGAGGTCCTAACAATCCACCGGCAAATCGAACAGGCGCTCCCAATGCGGCGGCAACGCTTCGGCGGGGTCGTGTTTCCAGATGCCGAAAGGGTGAAACTCCCAGACGCTGCCGTCGCGGCATAGCGCAAAAAGGCGATCCGTACTTTCCGCGAGCGGCGCCCACAGCGTCCCTTGCGAGCCATCGTACGGCGCCCAGGCCACGCTGATCTGCACGATCTCCTGCTCCGGGATCTCGAGGACGCGGACCCAGGCCCGCTCTCCAAAGACCGTCATGGTCTTGAGCCAGAGTGACCCGTCGCGGCACAGCCCAAACAGCCTCTCCAGCGCAACGTGGCCCTCACGGGGCGCTGAAGCGACGGCGATCTGGATGATATGGCCCGGCGTCGGAAAGGTCTCGATCTGGTACCAAGGGTCGCCGCCATGCATATTGGCCTTCCAGACGCGGCCGGCGTTGTCCAACGCGAAGACCAGGTCGACGGCATCGAGGCCGGCGTCATCGTCGGCCGGGGCCCAGGCGTTGGCGATCTGCACGATCTTTGGCGTCGTCGCGGTCATCGTATCTTGGCCCCCTATGCCCAAGCCCAATCCCAGACTATTTTCGGCTCGTTCCAATTGAGCCGCCTTTCCCGCGACAGTCCGTTCCGCCAGCTTTCGAGGACGGTGCGATAACGCGGGTGGTCACCCCATTGGACTAGGCCAAAGCGTTTTGCCAAGATTTCGGCGTAACAATTGAGACAACCATCGGAAACATTGGTGCAGCCGATCCATGGGTTGAACGTGTGATCGGTCCAGGCGATGCTGGTTATCTCAGCCATGTCACGCCTCCTCCATTCGCGTGGCTGGAGGATCATATCGATGCCTGCGCCGCGGTGTTCACGCGCGGCGTTTTCGAGCTGGCGCCGCCTTTTCTTCCCTCGCTTGCCCTTGATATCTTCCAGCAGAAAATCCGACGCGTTTATCTTTCCGCCACGCTCGAAAGCCAGACGGACTTTATCCGCGCCTTTGGGCGCGTTCCCGATGTAACGATCACGCCGTCTAATGATGCGGGCAATGGCGAGCGCCTGATTGTCAATGGCCGCACCATCAAGGACGGATTCGGTACTAAATTCGCGACTAAGCTGGCAGAGAGCCAGAAGGTTGTCATCGCTGTCCCCGACTATGACCGTGCGAAGTATTGGTCCTCGGTCGCCGAACCTCCAAGCCCGGAAGCCTTCTCCGAAAAGCTTGAGGAGTTCCGCAAGGCCAAACGCGGCGCGTTCGCGCTGGTCTCGCGCGTCGACGGCATCACCTACCCCACGATACCTGCCGCGTCATGATCATGGACGGGTTGCCTTCCGGCACCTCCCTTATCGAGCGGTATCAATGGGAATATCTCCGCATGAACAACGTGCATGCGGTGCGGATCGCCAACCGCTTGGCCCAATTGTTCGGTCGCATCAACCGGGGGCGCAATGATTACGGCGCGTTTTTGATTGAGGGCGACGATCTCAGCAAGTGGCTTAGACCCGATGTCCGCTGAGTGATCGGCGGCCCGTCCTCGACATGCACACTGTCGAGGGTTGTGCCGGATGACCGGCACAGAGCCTCAAGCATGGGGGACGGGCCTGATGGACGATATCACTTTTGTCGGATTGGACGTGCACAAGGCGACGGTATGTATTGCGGTAGCAGAGGGCAGGCGCGGCGGCGAAGTACGACAGCTCGGGGTTTTCGAGAACCGTCCCGAGATCCTGAGCAAGGTGGCGTCGCGGCTCAGTAAAGGCGGCCGGCGACTGAGCTTCTGCTACGAAGCGGGGCCTTGCGGCTACGGACTTCACCGGCTGCTGACCGGTTATGGGCATGAGTGCGTTGTCGTAGCGCCGTCGCTGATCCCGATGAAGGCGGGCGACCGGGTCAAGACGGATCGCCGCGATGCGCTGATGCTGGCGAAGCTGCATCGGGCCGGCGAACTGACGGCAATCTGGATACCCGATGCCGCACACGAGGCGATGCGCGATCTGGTGCGGGCGCGGGCGACAGCGGTCCGGGTGTTGGCCAAAGCGCGACAACATCTGCAAGGCTTCCTGCTGCGCCATGAGCGGATTTACCGCGGGGCTCGCGCCTGGACCTTGGCTTATCGACGCTGGCTGTCGACGGTGCGCTTCGAACATCCGGCTCAGCAGATCGTGCTGCAGGACTACATTCATGCTGTCCAGGAAGCTGAGACCCGACGTGACCGGCTGACGCAGCAGATCGAGGAACTGCTGCCGAACTGGTCGATGGCGCCCGTCGTCGCCGCTCTCCAGTCGATGCGCGGGGTCGCCCTCGTCGTGGCGGTCACCGTCGTGGCGGAAGTCGGTGACTTTCGCCGCTTCGCTAATCCCCGGCAGCTGATGGCCTATCTCGGCCTGGTGCCGAGCGAGCACTCGTCCGGGCGCTCGGTTCGACGTGGTGGCATCACCAAGGCCGGCAACGCCTTGGCGCGGCGCGTGCTCATCGAAGGGGCCTGGACTTACCGCATGTCGGCGCGGGTGAGCCGTAAGCTTCACGACCGCCTCGAGGGGCTGCCCGCGGCGGTGCGCGACATCGCCTGGAAAGCGCAGCTCCGCTTGTGCGCGCGATATCGGCGCCTGGCTGCGACCGGCAGGCCGAAAGTCGTGGTTACGACCGCGATCGCCCGCGAGATGGTTGGCTTCATCTGGGCGATTGCCCGCCTCGCGCAGCCGGCGCTGGTCTGATCGAGCGCGACCACCGTCGCATCCGGAACCAGGTGAGGAGCCGCTGGGACATAATGTAACCGATGCGCAGGGCGGGGGGCAGGGCCACGGTGGGGAACCCTCCCGCGCTGTTATGAGCCGGTCTTCGGATCGACGCTCGTCCTTAGAGTGAGGCAGCCCCAAGACGAAACCACGGTCATGCGGTACCCAACCCGCGCATGAGAGCTTGTTCAACCGGCGTCTTCGGGTCCTGTCTCCTGCCCTGCGCATCCTACGGCCTGCCCCATCCGCCGCCGCGGAACAGAAAAGCGCGCCCGACCTCTTGAAAGCGAACATGAGAGCAGCCCGTTGACGAAGTCGGGTTTCGTTGATTCTGTGTGAAGCGGGACTGATCGGGGCTTTTGGGATGTCAATGGGGCGCGAGGGCGATCGGCAAGGTGATCTGATCGTGACTTGGGCGGAGATGCCCCGCTCACCGGGGCATGTGTTTTACGATCGGCTTCAGGAAGTGCTGCTCGCGGGCGGTTTTGACGGATTTGTCGAGACGGCGTGCCAGCCCTATTACGCGCCGAAGCTGGGGGCACCGTCACTGCCGCCAGGACGTTACTTTCGGATGCACATGGTTGGTTATTTTGAAGGGATCGCCAGTGAGCGGGGCATCGCCTGGCGCTGTTCGGATTCGTATTCGCTGCGCGATTTTCTGCGGCTGGAGAACCGGGAAGAAGTTCCCGATCACTCATGGTTGTCGAAGACACGCAGCCGACTTCCGCACGAGGTCCACGAGAGTGTGTTCGGCTGGGTGTTGAAGCTGGTGGCCGAGCAAGGCCTGGTCCGGGGCAAGCGGATCGGCGTCGACGCCTCGACGATGGAGGCTAATGCGGCACTGCGCACGATCGTGCGTCGGGATGATGGCCGGACCTATCTCGTATGGGAAACTGAGGGTAAGAGAGGGAATAGGTACAGACGTTTCCCCTTTAAAATCCTTGGCTTAATGATAATATAGGGAAGGTGATGGAAGGTGAGTGGAGCAACCAAAACACTCCCCCGACACTATCCCGAACGAAGGGACCTGACGATGCCTGCCCCCAACAAGAAGGTCAAGTTGACCAACAGCATATTGGAGTCTCTGCCCCCCGCCGCGCCCGGCAAACGCGACACGATCTGGGATACCGTCGTGCCGTCGTTTTGTGTCCGGGTCACTGATCGCGGTGCCATCTCGTTTGCCGTGTTCCGGCAGCCGCGTGGTGCGCCAAAACCGATCTGGGACACGCTGGGCAAGTACCCGGCATTGACCCTCGCCAAGGCGCGCGAGGCGGCTCGCGCGTCGGTCAATCTGATGATGCAAGGCCGCAACCCGGCAGCCGAACGCAAGGCCGCCGCCGAAGCCGCCAAGCAAGCGGAGCGGCAGGGGAAGCAGAACAGCTTCACCACGATCGCCGAGAAGTACATCCGCGAGCATGTCGCGAAGCTCAGGCGGCCAAAGCAGCCTGGGGCTGTCGTCCGCAACATCCTGATGAAGGAGTTCCGCGACCGGCCCATCAATTCGATCCGGCGAAGCGAGGTGCGCACCCTCATCGAGCGGATCAGGGACAACCCGGTGCCGGGCACAGGGCGACGGAGCGTGCGCGGTGGCGAGCACGCGGCGGCTAAGGCGCTCTCCGCGCTGTCGGCGCTGTTCACCTGGGCGATCAGCAAGGACGACGACGATCTGATCGCCGCCAACCCGTGCACCGGGATACGCGGCAGCACTCTCGATAAGCCGGTACCACGCACCCGCGCGCTCAACGATGACGAACTGCGTTGGTTGTGGCAGGCCGCCGAAGCCGAAGGTGAGAAGGCGGCAGGCACGCCGGGGCGCGGCAGGCCGCACCACGCAGCCGGGGTCAACGGCACGCTGATCAAGGTGCTGCTGATGACCGGTCAGCGGCTGCGCGAGATCGGTCACATGCGGTGGAGCGAGATCAATTTCGCCGAAGCCCAACTGAACATCCCGGCATCGCGGATGAAGATGAAACAGCCGCACATGGTGCCGCTGAGTGACGCGGTGATCGAACTGTTGCAGGCACTGCCACGGTTCGCCGGAAGCGATCTTGTCTTTACCCTCGACGGCGCGAAGCCGATCAATGGTTTCGACCGGATGAAGTTACGGTTCGACCGCCGGTTCGCCGAATATGCCGGTGACACCAAGATCGAGGACTGGCGGTGGCACGACCTTCGCCGCACGGCCCGCACCGGGATGAGCCGGGCGGGGGTGATCCAGGAAATCGCCGAACGGGTGATCGCGCACGTACCGGACGCCATCGTCGGAACCTATGACCGCTACGCCTACGGCAAGGAAAAGCAGGCGGCACTGGAAGCGTGGCAAGCCCTGCTGATGACGATTGTCGAACCGCCTGCGGGCGGCGGCAACGTGGTCCCGCTGCGCAAGACGGCATGACGGGGTGAACTCGAAAGAAACGCGGGACGGGCGATGCCAACCGGCGGGCACCCGGTGAAAATGCCCGCGATCACGTCCGTCCCGCGTCCGACAGGTGTTGCATAGTGGTCCGGATTCGAGACGTGGTGTTTTCATTGTGCATGAATGCGCCAGCCAGCGGCGGCCATTTACAAGCCGTATCTTTCTTCATGAATATTTCAACGTCTCGGATTGCGGCAAACTGACCAGATTTAGCGTCTTCGCCAGCGCCCATCATAGCGATGGTAGTTACCACTGGCAATGAACAGCGTTTTCAGCCCACGTTTCCGGTAAGGTCGCGTTGGACCAGGCAGCATCTCTTGTACTTCTTGCCGCTGCCGCAAGGACACGGGTCGTTTCGGCCAACCCCGCGGAAGGGATTTAGGTAGGGTTCGCTCTCGGCAAGTTCAGCTTCGGCCTTTTGGAGATACCGCTCCTGAGCAGCGCGGTAGTCGTCGCTGAAGCCATACCAGCCTGACAGTTCCTCGACGGTATCGCCGAACAGCGTGAATTCTTTGCCTTGAGGATGTCGTGGTTCGCCGGGTCGCTTGACGGCCCTTTCGAGATCACGCTCGAAGTCCGTGAAACCGAGAGACTGCCGGTCGATGAAGCCGCGGTCAAACGCCCGTTTGACCAGGATCTTGAGTTCGCTCAGGCCGAGCATCGCAATAGCTGACTGCCAGCCCTGCCAGACAAAGCATCGGGCTTGTGGCTGCAACTCCATGAAAGCGTCACGGAGAAACCGGGCGACAACGGGCTGGTCGAGTTCGCCTTGCAGCACCAGCATAGCGAGCACTTCGCACATCCGGGAGCGCACAAATTCTTCGGCATTCGGGTCAAGAATGATCTCGTAGAGCGGTTGCGGATCGCCATCGAAGACCGCCGCCATCACGCGGTGGCTGGTGCTTGTGATTCCGTCGCCGAGGATCGCATTGAGTTCGTGTTCCTGGCATCGCAGCAGGCGTGCCAGGGATCGGTAGGCGGATTTCTCCCGCCACTCGCCGAGTAGATGGAAGGTGAAGAACAGCGGCGTTGGCTTCGCCCGATCCGCTGACTCGAGAGCCAGATAGGAATCGATCTCCCGGAGAAAGACCGGGACCATTTCGGTGCGCTGCGCCGTCGCCGCGTGCAGCGCCGCTTTCGGCAAGCCTTCAGCGTGGGTTAGCTGGTCAAGGACCTCTGCTGCATCCATGGCAATTCCTCCGCCAACAGCGCCTAGGGCAAATTCTATCCGGATTCGTCGGGTGGACAGGCTGTCGATCGTGCCCTCCTATGTGATTTCGTCGATGATCGCGTGACTGGATTGAGGGTCGTGGTTGCACCTGGGTTCCTGCAAAATCCCGAAGTGCGGAGATGGCTCGACGGTGTCGAACCGGCGTGGGCTATGCTCGATTTTGCGAGCTATGTCGTGTTGCGACAGGAACCCTTGCCGGGGAACGAGGCGATCCGCCTCGAACCTAATCTTACCGAGGCTGACCTCACCGGTTCGGCGGTCGCGCGGGCTGCCGTGATGATGCTCCAGAGGGCAGTCGATCGGAGCGGGCTAAAGCTGACAGCGACCGGCAATCTGTCGCGTGCTGTCGTTGGCGAGATGATCAAAGTCATCGAATGGCCTGATCTCGACAAGAAGACACAATTCGAGATGAACAAGGTTATCAACGAGCCAGATGTCCTGCCCATACATTTCGTCCGCCTACTGCTGCAGGAAACGAAACTGGTGCAGAAAAGTCAGGACAAACTGGTGTTGACCCGCCTCGGCAAGAAGTTGCTGGCCCCAGAGCAGTGCGGTGTCCTCCAGGCGCTTCTATTTCACATGGTCTTCTGGCACGTGAATCTTGGCTATTTCGATCGAAACCCAATCGAATCATGGCCCCAGACCGATATCGGCGTGGTCTTGTGGTCGCTGTCCACGTCCGGCGGTGATTGGAGGCACTCGCACACGCTGACCCGGTTGTGCACCGTCCCCGTGATCGGCGTGCTGGAGTCGGCCTGGGATCTCGGTTCATACCTGATGGAAGCCCGCGTTCTACGCCCCTTGATGTGGTTCGGGCTGTTGGAAAGCAGGCGCGAGGGCGGAGCCGGTCTGGGAGTTCCTCGGCTTTATCGGAAAACACCGCTGTTCGACCAGTTCGTGAAATTTTCTGTCCAAATCGAACGGCTGACGACGCGGCAGTAGTGAGCCGGGAGCATGTAATCCATGCCCTTGAAATCACGTTGGTCGGCTGCTGGTGATCCCATGGGTACGGCGAGATAGCTCGGCTGAAACATCGGGCTTGCTCTATCTTTTGCGTGGTTTTCACTAGGAAGGTGAACGCGGAATGCTCGAGGTTGCAGTCAGCATTCCCACCAGAAGAAATTCGTTAGGCCGTCCCCTGCGCTGTCGATCCCAGGGGCCTCTGGGCTGGTACAATGCTCAGTCTGATCTACCGAACAGTGTTCATCAATGCCGATGTAGGACCGGGTCAACGGGCTTCGCGTGATGCGCCATCGCCGATCGGATCGCAACTGGTTATCGCAACTGGTTACTGAGACGATGACCTTGCCGATCAGTGCGGCTTCCCTGTAAATGCCGCCTGCATCTCCGCGATGACCCGCCTGATCCGAAGCTAACTGGGTTCACCCAAGCGGAATGCCCCTGGCAGCAACCGCCTCACGCGATGGTAGTTGCTGGCTACGCACCTCGTGACCAACTTCTGTCGAGCGGATAGATCCCAGACCGAGACATCTGGCGACCCGCCAACCTCCTGATCCGCGAACACGGCGATGGCGCTGAATTGATTTCCGGCGTCGCCGCCGCCTACAACCGCAGCGAATACAGCCGCGAGCGGCAGCAGGCCCTGGACGCTTGGGGGCGCTATGTCGAGCAGTTGGTCTATTCTCCCGACAAAAGCAATGTCGTGGCGATGGTGCAGGCGCGCTGAGAAATCCGGCCCCTAATAACCGTCGCCACCCTAGTGACGGTCCTGCTGGCGACGGCGGTGCATGCCACCGAGCCAGAGCAGCGACCCTATAGCTGCCGCCAATTGGAGGCCGCGCAGCGGAAGTGCGCGTTCGGGCAGTGCGATAACCGGGAGATTGAACGTCTGCCGCAGGGAATGCTTGCGCGATGGCGGACGGCCCTAAACAGCGAGCGGTTTCGCGTTGCGGCGCGGCGGCCTCCGAAACTAAGCGGTCGCGATTAAGATGCCTGACCGAAGAGTGATGGCATCTCTCGCGACCCAACCATTCCCGCATGGTGTTGAGTGTGTCGGCAAATGAAATTCGTATCTCGATGGTCGTCCGCATATGACCGCGCTCCCTGCATTGGCGGGAGCGCACGTCCCGCTCAGTCATCGGAGCCAATTTACTGTCCCTTTTCGTGGACCTTAAACTACCCATGTTCGTGTCCCAGCGGGCATAGTGCCGAGGAAGATACTGGGACTGGCGGGGTGGTGATCATGGTGCGACCCTTGCTAACCTTCGCGGTGACCCTTTCGGCGATGTTCGCCCTTGCGCCCCCGGCGCGTGCCGCCTCGGCGCAGGAGCGACCCGATAGCTGCCGTCTCTTGGAGAATGCGCAGCACAAGTGCCGCTTGGGCCAGTGCGACAACCGCGAGATCGAACGGCTGCGCAAAGAATGTCTGCGCGATGATGGCGGGCGACCGCCATCGAATCGGGGGCTGAAGGACGAGTGATCTCGGTTCGATATCGAACTCGACCGCATTTTAGTGGCTCATCAGGCCCAGCGCGAGCCGCCGCGCCTGCGCATCATGCGACCCACGCGCTAAGGGCGACGCTTGGCGCGGCCCCGGGAGTAGGCTGAAGCCGCCCCGGCTATCCCGAGGGGCTGCTCCATTGCCACTGGCGGGGCCTTAAATCGCTCTGGCGGCGACACTGGCTAGCTGGGTCTGCGGGCTGCCGCTAGCAGCATGGCGCATCCAGCAAAATTTTTGGGGAAGCGTGACCCACGTCACATTGGATCAGCGCGAGCCGAATCAGATCGCGTAGCAGAACGGAGCTTCAAGGGGAGACTTGCTATGGAACCCCTGAGCAAACGTACCACCTGGATAATCGGCCTTGCTGCCCTTGCTGTGGTGCTCGCTATGTATGGCGGTTGCTTTCGCCTTGCGGAGACTGACGCACCTCACGTTCAATGCAGTCTTCATAATGGAAGCATGAGTTGCACATCCGGGACCGAGCAAGTTGCGATAAACAAGCTTTGATAAACTCCGATCACTGCCCAGCGTAAATCCGCCTTTGGCCAATGCGACAACCGCGAGTTGGCTGGCCAAGGAATATCTCAGGGACGGCGGGCGACCCTAAAGGGCGAGCGGCAGCATCGCTGAGCCGTCATCTTGCCGGTGTGGTGATGGCCGATACATATCTTCCAGACAACACCGACACGCCGGGGCAACCCGCGATGGGTCGTTGCCGCTGTTCGTACTCGCCGTCGGGTTGATCGGCGGCGGGTCGCCGCCACGGCCTTGGTACTTTCCGGGGGGCGGCGATGTTATCGGAGATCGGTGGTCTTTCGGAAATTGCTGAGCAAGTGATCCATTCTATATCAGTCAAGGATGCTGAAAGGTCGTCGCGCCGACACTGATGATCCAGGCGGAATGGGATCAGGAAACGCCGCCCGCGCGCTCTCAAGGTCTGTTTCCGCTGCTAACCGGCGCTCCTTGGAAGGAATATGTGCTGTTAGGCGAAGGCACCCATACGGTGATGATGGAGAAAAACCGGAAGCAGCTTTTCCAAGCTGTTCAGACGTTTTTGGAGGAAGACGGGCCGCGTTAACCGCCCCGCACGGGGATAGCTGGCCATGAGCACGCCTGAACCGGAGTGCTTTGTCTTTGGTTGGGGCTGCTACGCCGACCCTGCGGATAACCCGCCAGAGCTGGGCTACATGGTATGGCGCTATTGCGACACCGGCGAACTGGTCGACAACTCCCCCCGGCGCGTCTGCCCGCGCTGCCACCTCTTCCCGACCCGGAGCGGCCACGATCCCTGCCTTGGCACGCTCACCGGCGTCACTGCCGCGTGCTGCGGCCACGGTGTCCATGACGGGTACGTGCGCTTTGCCCGTGGTGCCCTCATTCGCGGGAGGTTCGAACACCTGTTGTGATCGCCCGGGTGGCAGCAGCCCTATGTTCGACAAGGGGTAACCCGCACGACGGGCTCGGTTCCGGATTTGCGGATAATGCCAGCGCCGCGTCTGGGGGCTGGCCACGGCGGCTCTACGCGGCGCTGCGGGGGGTTGACGCGGCGGTGACCGCTTGACGGTTTGCCGGGTGGTTGATCAGGGATTGCCATGTGGCAAACCCAACTCATCGAATCCGCGATTGGTGATCAGCCAACTCGGATGACAGCCGGGATCATCTTGGCGGTGAAACAGCAATCCCCGGCGTTCCAGACTGCGCAGCGTGAGCGTGAAATTGCCCTCGGTGAGTTCTTTTCCGTCCCGCCACCAGCGCCTGCCCCAGTAATGGGTGCGCGAGCCGCCTTCCATTAGTTTCCCACACGCTTGCTGCTGTAGTGCTGTTCGCTCCCACCACCTGCGCGTGGTTGCAGCCGCCTGAAGGATCGCTCGTTGCTCGACGCCAAGACCACGGGACATGTGCCCCCCGATAGGTTTGTGCGGCACGACAACACAAAGCTATCACTTATCCTTATCCCGATAACCGCCAATTACGGAAAACCAGCAGAAGCCACGCAGCGGCTTGCTGCTGGCCAAGGTCAGGGCAGGCAAGCGACCGCGCAGGCCTCGGCAATGGCGTCGCTCGCGCCCGGAAGGCTCAACACGAACAGCGAAAACGCCAACCCGGCGAGCGGTAACAGAAAAACTTCGGTTTGCGGCGGATCGCCGACAACGCTGCGCCAAATTCGGCACAACCGCGCGAAGGGATGACGTGAGTAGGCAATGCGCGCGGTGCGGCGCAGGTGCGCGACGGGTGCGATGCTCATGCTGAGGCCCTCCCTTGCGTGTCGATTGCCGGGAGGGAGTACGCGGCGAACCGTCAAACGGACGCGACGCCGCCCACAGTGGTGCAAAAAAATGTAGGTGGCGTGAGGTATCAACATTCTGGCCGGGATTATCAATCGGGCGCGTCCGGCAGTCCGTATATCCAGAGTGGCGCGGTGTTTCCCCTGGCCGCGCCGTTTGATAGTGCGTACCAGCCCCGCTCGGCCCCCCTCTGAGCGGGGCTTTTTCATGCGGCAGCGGGCGCGAATGCGATGCGAAGGGGAGGCTGTCGCGACGGTGAGGTGGGCGGATTGGCTGACGGGCGTATCAACATTTTGGCCGGGACTATCAAGCGGCCTTGCCCGACAAGCTCCCATCTTACCCGGCATGAGATGGAAAACCGATTTGATTGGCGATTGGAATAAATGGAGCCGTGCCGAGCGCGCGCTCGCCCTGTCCGTAGCCTCGCTGTTGTTGATGGCGATACCGCTCAACTTGTTGTTGATGACCCGGTAGCCCGCTCCTCCAAGGTTTGATCCAGCGATATCATTGATGGCAACGGGCAGGGAAAGTGATTTCGCCGTACCCGCCAAAACAGTTGGACTCGCTTCAGCTCGGATCGAGCACCGGCGTTTGCCCGAGCGTGCGAGTAAAGTTCGTCGGCAACTGGCCATTGTCGCGGGCGTGTAATCCCGAGCGACGGAGTGTCGGGATACTTGGGCCGCGTCCTACACCCCGACCGTCAGCCGAGCGAGGCGGACCGGGCGGCAGCGTGCTGGGTGTTTACTGCCTGGGCCGAAAAGCCAGCCAGCACGGAGCCGGTCACGGTAACTGCACCGCCGGATGCCCCAGCGGCCCTAATCAGAGGACGCTGCACCCGTGTGCGGCAACGCGACGCGGCGGACCAGAAAGGGGGCCGGAAAGCCTGCCGGTCACCCTCTCAGCGTTCCGCTGTCAGCGACGGGGTTCAGTTCGGCTCACACGCCGGTCATCGCGCCCGCAGCACTACGACGTTTGCGCCAACCAACCGCTCGATAAACTGGCCCCAGGCACTCGTCGAGGTAATCAAACCGTGTACTGCGAAAGAAACCGGCATCCCCGAGCGGGGCGGCATGAGCTTCTCAGAACACGGCACGATCATGAAGGTCTGGCGGCTTGTCAGGGGCTGACCGTTTCGCCGGAGCCTGTCGCATATCCGCCATTCTGAAAAACGATCCCGCCGGGTGCAATAAAGCGGGTGACGCACTGTTCGCTATGCACAACCCTTTGCCATGGCATGACAGTGAGCAGCTAGGTGGCAAGGTCTCGGCGGAAGAAGTCGCAACCACCCCTTATCCTTGTCGTTGAAGACGAGCCGACTGTTCGTGCGCTCGCGGAATCAATCATCGAGGATCAAGGTTTCCGAACACTGTCGGCGGCCAATGCCAAGGAAGCTCTTGCCCTGTTCGACGAGAAAAGCGCACCGATCACCGTGCTGTTCACCGACATCCAATTACCAGATGGTACTGCCGCTGCGCTTGACGGGGTGGAACTGGCGCGCCGCGCTGTCGATCTTCAACCTGGGTTGCGGGTGATCTATACGAGCGGCGGCGCGCAGACGGATGGCATAACTGCGTTGTTTGTCGAAGGTGCAATATTTCTTCCGAAACCCTATACCCGGGAGCAACTCATCGAAGCTCTAGGAAGCCCGGGTGATCAGAAAACGGCCCCTGTTGCATAGGCCTCTTTTCTGGAAAACCGGGCGAGCGGCCCCGCCGAGCCGCGTCGGGTGGGCGCGGTATCAACTTTTTGGCCGGGACTATCAAACGGGCGCGTCCGGCAGTTCGTATCTTCGGAGTGCGCGGGAGTTGTTCTTCCCCGCGCCATTTAAAAAGTACGTTGTCGATAGTGCGTACCGGCCCCGCTCAGCCCCCCTCTGAGCGGGGCTTTTCGTTGGCGCTGCTGCCGCGAGCATACGGTTAACACCTGTATCAGACTGTAAAACGCCACGGCCTCCCACACTTCAGCCGCCGCGTCACCTTTGGCCGAGACCTCGAACGTCATCGACTGTCTTTGATGGTTCAGGACGGTTCTGATAGTCGGGATCGACATCTACAGCGCGCACAATGCCCTGGGGGTCGATCACGAACCGCCCCGGCATTGGAAGGGTCCAACTTGCCTCCCCGTTGTTTGAGGTTAGGTCAATCCCGAAGCTGAGATAGACCTCCCTGAGGTCATCCGGCAGCTTGAACCGAAGGCCGAGCTGTGCGGCGTAGGCAATTCCAGGGTCGGACAGGAGGTCGAAGCTAATCCCGTGCTGTTAAATCAAGGAGTTGCTGGCCTTCGCCAGCTGCGGCGTAATCGCGACAATGGTCGTATGCAGTTCCTTCAGTGCACCTACTATTTGCTGCAAAGCATACAGCTCTGCGACGCAGTAGGGTCACCAAGTACCACGAAATACGGTTACCACTAATGGCCCGTTCGCCAGAAGAGTCGAAGAGCGCACCTCTTGCCCGTGGGAGTTTTTCAGCGAAAACGCAGGCAAAGGATCGCCCACCTTGATCACGCCATCCATGATCCCCGAAGCACGCAAATCCTCTGTTGCGCGATGCATAATCGCCCGTTTATCGGCAGGCACCCGTTTGTTGACACCATCTTGGATGACAGCCAGTCTCTCGGAAAGCATGGCGTGCTCCCTCTGATTAAGGCCAGTTTTCTCCGAGAAGTCGGCCCGAGCGGCTCGCCACGCTCGTAGTTCGCAAAAAACGATGCCGCCTGCTCGGGGTTGTGGCCGCGCCGATCATACAGTTTCGTCGTGCTCGGGTCACGATGACCTGCATTTTGCACGTCCTCCAGTTGCGCGCCGTTTTCCAGCGCCGTCAATGGGACTAAGCGTTCATGCCGACATAGCCCGCTTAAATGCAGGCCAGCGTTGACGCTGCCGGGTATCGCTAACCGTAACGGGCGAGTTTGCTAACGCGGGCGATCAATTTGCCTTTGACCCAGGGATCGTTACGCCAACTGACCAGACGCAGATCGTCAAAGGGCACCGCTAGCCGGTAGGCGTCGTCCTGCTCGATGATCTGTATTTCGCCATGATCATTATGTTCCAGTCGCGTGAGCGCATAAGAGACCAACCACTCGGTCGCTGCGCGCGTAAGCGTGCCGCCGTGACGCTCCAGTCGGCGTATTTTGTCTATCGTCGCCTTTAGCTCATGAACCATGATGCGGGTGAGATCACCGTGCAGATCATGATGGTAATGCGCGGTCGAGGTCACGCACTCGGTTTCCAATGTGGGCGACACGCTCAATAACAACGATCTGGGCCATGACGGTTTTTATCAATCGGGAGCGCCATTGAGAGGGCGCTCTAACGCGACGCCATTCCGTCTGTTAATGAACCGCCCCTGATCGAATTCGTAGATCGGGACCTCCGTCAGTTGGCCTCTTATTTTCTCATGGCCGATTAGAGACAAGCGGTTAGCGTCATCGTCGATCGTCTCCGCGACATCGCCTGATATGACACATGCGACGTTATGGGCTTTAGCCGCTTGCTCCAATTCGCCGCCACGAGTTGACCGGGTGGGGTGTTTTGAACGAGACGACGATCTGCGGATCGGCTCCCAAAACCGGTTCAAGTAAGCTATATCAGACTAACCGACTGCGGTTTACTAACGCCTTCGATCGCCGCGCTGCTCAGAGAGGCCGAAATGCCTGCTCAAACAAAAACTTTCCGGCCATTTCCCCACGACTGGCACTCGACCGACTACGTGTCCGGCTGGATCACCCACGATGTCACGCGCGATCCCGAACGCCGACCTCTACTTCGCCAAATACTCTCCCACCCTTCTTTCCCGCCCGACGCTCGGTTGAACGTTCTGGATGTCGGTGCCGGATATGGCGTCGTCACCGAGGAAGTGCTGGGGGCGTTTCCGGCGTCGCGGATCACGTTGCAGGATTATTCGCGACCCATGCTCGATCAAGCCGGTCAGCGCCTCTCCAAGCATTCTGATCGGCTTCGCTACGTGGTTTGTGATCTGCTCGATGGGTCATGGACGAAGGAAGTTGGAGGGCCTTTCGACCTCGTGGTTTCTGCGATCGTCCTCCACAACTTGCCGAGCATCGACAACATCTTTGCGTGCTATCGGGCGATCCATGATCTGCTTGGACCGGATGGCTGGTTCTTGAATTACGACCGGTTCGTTGACGGGGTAGATCGCCACCTGCGCGAGCTTCGAGACGCTGGGTTCACCCAAGCGGAATGCCCCTGGCAGCAACCGCCTCACGCGATGGTAGTTGCTAGGTTACGCACCTCGTGACCAACTTCTGTCGAGCGGATAGATGGGAGCGGCAGAGGAGGAGCCCAAATCGCGGCCCTCTGGATAAAATGTTGGTGAATACATTACAGCTTTTAAAAAAAATAAACTGATTTGCACCAGAAGGTTAAAGTTTATATTGTCTGCTACCTAGTAAACCTGGAAATTATTTCCATATGTATTTGGATAAACTTCACAGGGCATAATTTCATGTATACCCTTCGCACCGCCTTCGCCATAAACGAGCGTTGGTCTCTCGCGCATCCGTCGTGGGACAACGATGACGACCGACCCGGAGGTGCCACGCCTTTGGCTCTTACGGTCTCAGATCGGCAGGGAGAGTGGGACAAGGAGATGTCTCAGGGCGTGTATTCCCGGGCTGCCATACTCACGGAGACAGCCGGGGCAATCCGATGACAATCTTGGACGAGACGGTCATGACGTTTTCGGTCGACGGCGGAATTTTCGGGGTGGGTCGTCTCGCCACCATTCTGAAGAATTTGGAGCATGCCGATCAGATCGGTCCGTGGCACATCGGTAAATGGATCGACTACACCCACGCTGCCATCCGGATACGGTTCAGCACCGCAGCGGATGGCGAGTTAGCAAAGCGTGCGTTCGCTGTCTGACGCGCGGTTAGGGTGTTGCACTTCGCGTCGGAATTCACGGAGCGAGCCACGGGTAGGAGAGAAGACAAAAATTGGGAATCTAAAACTGCTCTGCTCCAATTGCCACCGGATGGTACACGCGAGGCGACCGTGATGGTACACGCGAGGCGACCGTGGCTAACCATAGAGCAACTCAAAAACCTGCTTCGCTCAGTCCAGCCGACAGGGCCGAAGTCGGCCCGATAGCCACGACTGCAACAACCGCCTTCGCATCGCTCTCGCAGCAGCAAGCTACGGGATCACATAAGCCTCTTGCACCTTGAGGCACGGAATCTCCTTTTCGTTCAATTCCCCCTTGTTTCGGACGCATCTCTGAACGGTAGCTCCGACAACCATTTCACAAGATGAAAGCGCGAAATTGCTGTTACGGCATTCCAGCATGACTTTCCGGGCAGTGCGCGATGCGTCGTCCGTATATAGCCGGATGCGTGGCTGGTCTTTGTTCCCAGGAGTAAATAGCTCTTCCACATCATGCGCTTCGATATAGGTCCCTCGCACGGCGACTTTGGTGTTATTGGACATGAAAGTCTTCCAATCGAGATCCAGGTCAACTGGCGTAAGCAACCGAAACCCTAGTTCCTTCAGTTTCGCGATCAATTGTTCCTCTTCAGCCTTCTTTTGAAGCACTTGGCGTTCCGCTTCAGCCTGCTTTTGCCGCTGTTGCTGTTCCAATTCGGCCTGCCTTTGACGTTCTGCTTCTGCCTGTTTCTGCCGTTCCTCTTCGGCTTGTTTTTGCCGCTGTTGACGTTCCTCTTCGGCGGCTCGGTCGGAAGAAAAGGATGGCGGCGGAGGAGAGGGGGGCGGTGGTGCGGCGGTCGATAGCTGCTCTTCTCGCAGGTAGCGCGATGCTACCCAGCCGGTTGTGTTACCGTACCGGACGAAGAACCAACGCCCATCGTCTGTCTGGTTTCCCGCAAAGACGATCCCAGTGCCGTTCGGCGGGATCATGCCGACTATTCGGGATTGGGATGTGGCCTTTTCTCGAACGTTGAGAACGTCGTTGCTCGGAATGTCCACGACCTTGAAGGCTGTTTTGTCAGTTACGAGAGACCCGCCAACTGGCGCGAGTGCGGCACCGGAGATCATGGGTAACTGATAATTCGGGATGACCTCACGGAGTTGGCGCACAAGTTCGGCAACCCGTCCCTTCGCCGCCTGCTCGTAACAGTCTATGATCTCCTGCCGGACTGGCAGGCTCACCGGTGGACCATTCACGGATGCGCCGCACGCAGCGGTGTATTGGTGTATCCATCGATACTGAGCGTTCTCAAGGTTCTGCATGTCCTTCGGGGAGAGGTTCGCCCGAGCGTCGGCGAGAATCTTGTTCCGGATAACGGCCATGCGTCGGAGTTCCGGATCGGAGCAGATGACGATACTCGATGGCGAGGAGGCCTGCGTTGCGCACCAGTTTGCCATATCGGACATATCGTCCGATAGCGCCGGTTTAGCGGCAGACAAAAGAATGGTCACTGATATGGCAGCGAAAATGAGTTTTCTTCGAGCACCCACGCACAGCCTACCAGCGGCGGCGGTGGAAAGAAGGTAGCGTTTCATGACCAGATACGACATGCGTGCTTGATTGCCTTGAGTGCTTCAGGCTCCATTCTGGATTAGGCAGACTGGCACAATAGTACCATGTTTTCACCGTCGCGCCGATTGCCCCGCCCCATGTTCCCCTGGCGTGCCGCGTTCCGGGCTATGCAGCTAGGCCCACTCCGTTTAACGCGCTGCACGCGTCGGGCAGGCGGTTGTGCAACACGACTGGGCGACCTTCGTTTTTGGCATTCCACGTCAATGTTATAACGGGCCTTGCAACGATTGGTAGCGCGGCGTAATGCGGGCGTATGCGGTTCGCGCTTGGCCTTTTTCTCTGTTTAGCCTTCCCCGCATTGGCTGTGGCTGACGCGCAGACGTGGCGCTATGCCAAGTGGGGTATGACTCCCGAAGAAGTGGTTGCGGCATCCAAAGGGCAAGCATCACTTGTCCCTTTCACGCCTCCTACCCCGGAAACCGTAGAAAAATCGAAAGACGCGTCGAAACAGTCCGCAATGCCTTTGCAACAACTGCCGCAATTCGGCGGTGCGGGGTCTCAATTAGAGCAAGCTGATGTATTATTTAACGTCTCTTTTCTATTTGACGAGCAAAGTCGGAAATTGGTTCAGGTCATCGTCAGTAAGGATCAATGTGCATTGGAGGTTGATCGGATAAAATCCAGATTGGTTAAATAATACGGAAAGCCTGTGGGTCATCGCAAGTCGGACGTAGCGGATATTACGACATGGAATACTAACTCTGAGATGGTCGAATTCGGACTTTAAAGAAACCGTCGCCCGGAAGCGTATCGGCTATTTTAAAATGCATGATACGCTACGAGCCGTTACCTAAGCTGTGATCGAAAGGCGCACCGCAATCGGGATCGAGCCATGCGACGCAACATTCGCCGGTGAACGGTTCGGGCAACAACGGGTCGGCTGCATCATTCATCGCCCTGAAGTCGGCGTTAGCAGGATGTATGGCCCCGCCGCGAGAAACCAGGGGTATTCTCATAACCGAAAGGTGGGTGATGGCGACGCACAAATATGCGCCGGGCCAGAGCGTTCGGTTTTTACCCGCTCGTGGTCAGGATTATTCCGCCAAAGGAGTTTACGTAATTGTCGCGCGGCTACCCGAAACGGGTAACGTCCCCCAATACCGCATCAAGGCCGAGACAGATAGCCGCGAGCGCGTCGTCCGCGAAGATCAGTTAACACCCGCATGACGCTGCCCACCGTGTCTGATCGATATTGAAACGAGCCGGTCGTCTGCGGGAAACGCCGAGACTATACGGCCCGTCAATATGAAGCGGAGCCGACCGCTGGTAGGCCGTGTCTGGTGTCGTTGTCCGCCAGCGAAGGCTTGGCCGCTTGTTCCGTTTCAGCACTAATGCTGTGGCGCGGCGTAGCTCCATGTCCGACCGTCTTGAGCAAGCGATGCTTCGCCACGAGCTTGTAGCTGACCAAGTCCATGCCGGATCGATGCGTACGGAATGTCATGGCCTTTCTTGGAGAGCGCCTTTTTGATCGCAGCAGCCGGGCCGGTGTGCTCGGGAAGCGCCATCATCGCGTCGGCAATGTATCGCGCGTTCTCGCCACGACGGGAATGTCGGACAGCCGGTTTGGCTTGGGCACTTCTCTGCCGCCGAGGCGCAGCTTGCGACGCGGTAGCTGGCTTCCTGGAAGTGGCCTTAGCGGTTGTCGCCTTAGCGGTTGTCGCCTTAGCGGTAGTCGCTTTGGCGGTCGTCACCTTGGCGGTAGTCCTCGCAGTAGTCGTTTTGGCGGCGGTCGTCTTTGATTTTGCGGTCCCTGAACCCGAGAACTCAACAACCGCTCGCATCGCCGCGCCGTAGCCCTCGTTATAGGCTTCCTGGCGAATGGTCTCGATGTAATCCGTCAAATTTGTCACTGCGTTTTTAGCCACTTCAATTCTCCTCCTACGTATGCGCCGAGCGTATATTGGACGCATCGATGCGAATGCAATACTGACAAGTACAAAAAAACTTGCAGACCGTTTGGCAAAGCCAACTGCGATCAGTCTGGCTTCGACCTAATAACATCGCGGGGCAGTTTGTCTTCCCGCTCACCCAGATAAGCGACATGACGGAGCAAACCATCGGGCGTCATTTCGACGTACGAGACCTCGACGACCATCTCCGGGCGCACCCAATGTACCCGAGAGAGCACGAGCGGCGACCCGAACCGACCACCACGCGGTGGTGGTTCCGATAACGGCATTTTCGATGTCGCGAGCGGCTGTAACCGCCCGTATAGGCGCTCCAATTCGGCGACGGGCATTCCCGTGCCGACCCGCCCAGCATAGATCAACTTGCCGTCATTTGGGGTGTAGTAACCGAGAAGCAGTGCGCCAATCCGGTGGCGGGTGCCTTCGGGGTCCGACCAACCGACGACAACGAATTCCTCTCGGTTCAGGCATTTCGTCTTCAGCCATGAACGGCGGTCTGGCTCGTAGCGACCATCGAGGCGCTTGGAAACAATGCCTTCGAGGCCGTGCTGACAAGCGATCCGATAGAACTCTGGCCCGTGGCCGATCTGGTGATCGCTATACCGGATGGCGTCCGGTGCGCCGACAAGGAACGCTTCCAGCCGGGTTTTACGATCCACCAGGGGTAGGCCCGTGAGGTTTTCGCCATCCAGGAACAGCAGATCGAAGACGAAGTAGACAAGAGAGGCGTCGCCGTGTTCGAGGGCATTCTGGATCAAATTGAATGCCGTTCGGCCATTCGGGAGGACGCCGCAGAGTTCACCGTCCAGATAGGCGCTTGTCGTGGGTAACCCGGCGAGTGCCTTCGCGATTGTTGGGTATTTTGCGGTCCAGTCGTTGCCGCGCCGGGTCAGGATTTGGACACGACCGGCATCGAGCCGGGCATGCATACGGTAGCCGTCCAGCTTGATTTCGTGCAGCCAATCCATCCCCTCTGGTGCGGCTTTCACAAGGGCGGCAAGCTCGGGCTTGATCCAGGCGGGAAGGCTGGCAGCGGAAGGTCGGGTTCGTGTCGGCATGGTTTATTGGTGACCGGAACAGGCTCTGTTTCAACGCCGTTCATAGGGGGAATGTCCAGATCATGGAAATCCGCGACGAAGCAACCGGGCATCTCCGAGATGCTGTCGGCTAAACGTGCGACCGCACCGAGCGAGGGTGATCTGGCCGTCGTGGAACGGCTCGTCAACGATGGCAAACTGATTGCGATACCACCCGGTGGGACGGCCAAACCTCGTCGTGTCGCCGTAGCCGCAATTCACGATGGCGGCGATATCCTGCTCTATCTGTCGCGAGCGACGACCGTGCTCACCAAGGAATAGGATACCGGATATGGAGGGCATCGGGGACGCCGGAGCAGCGGAGCGCAAGCAATGACGATTTCGACCAGCCTGACGCAGCGGCTTGGTATTGAGCATCCGGTCATGCTTGCCCCTATGGGCTTCGTCTCGGGTGGTGCGCTTGCCGCAGCGGTCAGTGCTGCGGGTGGATTCGGGATGATTGGGGGCGGTTATGCAGATGCCGACTGGCTTGAGCGGGAATTCGCTGCCGCTGGCAATAGGGCTATCGGCTGTGGCTTCATCACCTGGGCGCTTTCTGAGCGGCCAGAATCGCTCGATGTGGCGCTTAGCCATCAGCCATCAGCGATTATGTTGTCTTTCGGCGACGCGAGACCCTTTCTGCCAAGGATCAAAAGCGCGGAGGTGCTGGCAATTTGTCAGGTGCAGACACTCGCCCAAGCCCGCACGGTCCTCGCAGAAGGTGCTGACATCATCGTAGCCCAAGGGACCGAAGCGGGCGGTCACGGCGGGGGAAGATCGACCCTGCCGCTCGTTCCAGCAATCGTGGATATGGTCGCAAGTTCGGGGCGTAACGTGCCCATCGTCGCTGCTGGCGGCATCACGGATGGGCGAGGTCTGGCCGCTGCTCTGATGCTCGGTGCTGACGGCGTGATGATGGGAACTCGGTTCTCCGCCGCTTCCGAATCCCTCGCTTCGCCGGGGGTGAAGGCACGCATGGTCGCGGCGAGCGGAGATGACACCCTGCGCACAACCATTTTCGACATCGCTCGGGGCTATTCTTGGCCGAAGGAATATACGGGCAGGGCCGTTCGTAATCGGTTCGTCGAAGAATGGCATGGTCGTGAAGACACGCTGACGCAGGCTGAGGACGAGCGTGCTCATTATGCCGAGGCGGTGGCGCGCGGTGATGCCGATATCGCGGTCGTATTCGCGGGCGAAGGCATCGACCTGATCCACGCCATCGAACCCGCTGCGGTCATTCTCGATGGCGTTGTTCGGGAGGCTGAGGCGGCGTTGTCGCGGCAACTCCTGGCATCATCTTAAGACTTGGCCACGCTACGGGTGCCCTCCCGGACAAACTGCCTTGCCCGACCGGCGAAGTCTTCTCGCGCAAATCGCGCCCGGTTATCTCGACGTTACCGTCTTCGGTCAGGTGCCGCCGACGCAATTTCCGCTCAGCAACCATCTCGAACCGGGTTCGCTGAAGGTGGAACGCCTCGATGCACCGCTCGGGCGTCGGGCGCTGATCGAGGAGGCCCTGGAAGACCCGGCGGGTGATCCGCACGGTGCCCTCATACGGCCTCAGGATCACGGAGAACTCGACGGCATCTCGCTCATCATTCCAGCGAGCGTCTTCCGGGAACTCAAAGAACAGCATCTCTCTTGACCTCCTCGGCGAAGGAGCGGAATGTTCTTATTATGTTCTGAACGGTCGAGGGAGGCAAGTGGTGGCTCCTCATGGCGAGCGGTTACCCGGCGGGTTCATCCTAATCACCGGCCTCGATGGCATCCGCTACGCAATGAGGCCGCAGTCCGTAGGGATCATCCACGATGCCGATGAATGCCGAGACGAGACGATGGTCCAGTTACATGGAGGTCACGTCGTCCGGGTCCCCTGCTCGCTTGACGAGGTGCTGGCGTGGTTCGCGTGACGGTCAGGCCGGTCTCGATTCGGATTGCCGCGCACGGTCAGCGCGCCTCTGCTCGGTCACGGCACCCACAAGCTGAAATAGCAAGCCAAACTTATCAATGTTTTGGCCGGAAATATCAAATATGGCGCGCCGACATGTCCCATCTCCAGGAAAATACCCGGCTGCTTTAGCCCTCCCGGAGAACGTTAATGGCAATCGAGGCCGTGCTGATGGCCGTTAACTTCCTGCTGGCGCTAGCGATTTTGGTCTGCATCGGTGTGATCTACCGAATGGGACGAGCAGGCACGACGGTATCGCCGATACTCGATCAGCGGCTCCTCTCAATTGAAGGCTCAATCAGGCGATCCGATCCGACGATCCGGGAGGAGTTCGGGCGAGGTCGGGACGAGACGCGCGAAGCATCGAGATCCTTGCGTGAGGAGGTGACGGGGCAATTCAAATCGCTTTCCGAATCCGTACGGGGTTCAATCGGCGATCTCACCACCGGGCAGAACACCCGGATGGCAGAATTCTCGGAACGCCTCGACGGGGCCAAGGCGTCGGCGGCAGGAGATGCAAAAGCACTTCGAGAAGAAATCCAATCGACCTTGCAGCGATTAAGCGACGGCGTCGGCACCCGGATCGGCGAACTCATCGCGGCGCAGGGTGAGAAACTGGACGTGGTGACCGCACAGATCAGCGCCTTGACCGAAGGAAATGAACGCCGCCAGGAAACCCTGCGGGTCAATGTCGAGGCCGACCGGCCCACCTGTTCCTCTGACAACGTGTGAAAGGTCAGCGGCGAAATCAGAGTCGCTGGACGTACCAGCACGAACGTCGGTGCGCGGCTCGCATAACTGGAAAATCGTGGGAACGCTCATCTCGCCTCATCCCCACCCATTATTGTTCTCGCAATCTGACAGAGCGCCTCGTAGCGCGCCACTCTCCCGTTTCGCGGGTGTTTTGAAGCAATACGTGAGGACCGGGATTTTTCTGCCCCACGCCCCGAAGCAGCACAGCGATCAAATGGCAAACGCCGATGGAAAAGAGTATCCCGCTGCCCTTCGACCTGCCAGCGGTTGTGCGGAAACAGGTCAGCGCCGCCTTCGACGGCGGACGGATTACCTCCGACGGCGGCATAGGCTGCTGGCTCCTGACGACGCGATCAGACCGGGGTCGTCCATCTGCTGCCGACATTCTGCGCGCCCGCATCTCCGCCATCGCGTGTAGCTATGGAGACGCCGCCCGTTTCGCTTCGATCCGGCGCTCAAACTGGCTTATGGCGCTTATCCGATACTCGCCGAGCTACGCCTTAGAAGGGTTCCGGCTGTCTCGCGGTTGGGGTCCGCCGCATACTTCCCACGCCTGTGCGCCAGTCACCTCGCGCACAGGAGGCTGAGATTGTGTTCGGCAGCAGCATGGCCTTGGTCGGCAGCCTTGCGATACCACCGCGCCGCTTCTGCGTAGTTCTGTGCGACGCCCTTGCCGTTGGCGTAAAGGGTGCCCAGACCGAATTGGGCGAGGGCCTCGCCTTGGTCTGCAGCCTTGCGAAACCACCGCGCCGCCTCCACGTAGTCCTGCGCGACTCCCTGGCCGTTGGCATACAGGAAGCCGAGGCTCCTTTGGGCGGTAGCATCGCCTTGCTCGGCAGTCTTGCGATACCGCCACCCAAACTCCACGACCCGGAACGGAAGATCTGTCGCGACAAGCGCTGCGTTCAATTCCTCGCGTGACGCCTCGGTCTCGACGGCCCAGCATCCGCCAGAGGCAGGGCCGCCACGGTCTACCTCACGCAGACCTAAGCGCTTCTGAGTGGCCTGATCGAGTGCTGAAAGTATTTCGAAACCGGGAAGATGCTCAGACATCTCCCCCGGTAACCAATTGAGGATCTCGTCCCCCTCGACAATCTCGGCCAGCCAACGGTCAAGGTGGTCGCTGGTATCGGCCTGCTCATCAGGCTCGTCGCTGTACTCGATCCATGGGTAGCAACCCAACTCCTCCATGATGGTCGCCTTCTTTGCGGCATATGACAGAGCCGCAAACCCAGGACTTCTCAGTTCTAGACTTTGGGCGCGAAGGGGTTGATCCAGGCCGATGATGATGTCTCCCTCAGGATGGTGGAAGGTGACATCGTAGTAGTGCGGGGTGCCGAAATCGTACCCTGCGGCGACGATACGACCATACGCGTCGATATCGATGAGTAGAGGCGCTGCGCGACCTCGGAGTTTGTCGATCAACGAGGGATTCATGACACACACGCTAAACCGACATCCTTGGGATACCCAAGCTGTTTGGGTGCGATTGTCCGTCTCATCGAGGTACCAACCTCTACAGTCGGGTCAGGCGGAAGTCCGCAAACCTAGCCGCCGCATTAGTGGCGACGGTTCAGCGCGGACGCTCTTTACTTTTTGAAATTTTGCTCGGTGTCGCCTGCCGCAATTCCAGCCATCGCTGCGCGAGCGCCGCGAATTGAATACGATATTCCTCGCTGGGTCGCGCCTCCTGCGAAGCGGCAGCTAGTTGAGCGCGCTGTTCTGCGCTTAGCATGTCGATGCTGACGGGGCGGGTTATGCCAACAGCCCCGGCGGTTGTATGTATCATGTGCAGTAGGTCCGCTAAATATACTTGCGTAATATGCTTCGTCCGCCCGCCGCCCGTTTGATAAAGACGGCCAGAGAATTGATAATTTGACGCGGGTTGGTCGCTGGCGCGGGGATAAGTCGGGCCGCCCGGGGAGTGTTGCACGGCTGCGACTGCTCGTGACCAGCGTCAATCCGGCATCGGAGTTCCTGGACGATTTGACTGGCCGATTGCGCCGGGCGGTTCTGATCCGCCTGCAATCTCGCATCCGGTGCTGCGAACCGCATGACTGCTGGCAGCCATGTAGAGCTATGGGTCACGCCGTGACGGCATAATCCAATTAGTTGGGGAGAGGTTTGACAGCGTGACAGGACGCCTTTAGCCGAGGTTACTGTAACGCGATGTCAGAGCCGGGTGGCCTATCGCCCCAGCCCCATCGCGGCCTTGACCAGCGCCGCGCCCGCCTGTTTCGGGTGCGCATGGCGGCGACCGGCTGGGGTTCGGGCGATCCCGCTGGCCACAGCAGTTCTCTGTCAGGTGGGCGAGCAGATCGTTCATTGCGCCGTATTCGGCGGAGTAGAATTAGTTGTCGGCCCCGGCGACGCTGCGTGATTAGCCCGGCGCGCTGAAGGTCGCTTTGCACGGTTGGCGCTCCGAGACCGGGGGAACCGAGGACGCCGGGTTCGAGGCGGAGAGCCAACCCCGAATGTGGTCCCGTTAATAGGCGGCAAGGTTAGGGCTTAGCCCCTACCCTAAGACCGTTTGCTGGGGAGGGGCTTTCCGCCCCGACTAGCGGCGGTCTAAACAGGCCCGCCGTGGGCCTGCACAGCAGCTTGTAAGCGGACGGCCCTGTAGCGCGCCCCAAACCAGCCATCTAAGCTAATACAGCTTTCAAGCGACCTGCTGGGTGAGGCTTTGCCGCCGCGCTAACCTTATGGCGAATCTGCGCTGGGAGTCACAAATGCGGGCGTTTAGTACATTCTGTGTCATCTCAGTCACCATGGCCGTACCGAGCATTGTGGTCGCACAATCCAACACCGGTTTCGATGGCACCTATATGGGCGTCTCAAATATCGCGACTGGCACCGGTTCAGCCTGCAATCCGTTTAACCCCGTACCCCGGCCATTGACGATTCGCGATGGCAAAGCTCATTTTACAGGCGGCGGGTTTTTCCTCGCGTTTGAGGGTGACGTTTCCGCCCAAGGCGATATAAGCATGTGGAATGTGTTGGCATACCACTTAACCGGCAAAATCGACCCGAGCGGTAGAGCCACTGGCAGCGTCAATCTTGGTAATAACGGCTGTGTTCTTACTGCGGTCTGGCAGCGGCAATAGTCGCTAAAATCCGGCATGCCCAAGACAGGAGGCACGTTGACACTCACAAGCGTGGCAGCGCCTCTGCACCCGTGACCGACCCTTCGGTCTATGGTGCGGTGGCAAGCTGTCGTAGCTGCGCCTTGAGCGCGTCGAAGTTCACTGGCTTGGCGAGGAACTCGCAGGCACCGAGGTCGCTAGCACGGCGTCGGCGCTCGTCGTCGCCATAGGCGGTCACCATCATCACCGGGATGTCGCGGAACCGCTGCTTGATCTCGCCAAGCAGATGCAACCCGTCCATCCCTGGCATGTTGATGTCCGATAGGATTACGATCAGTTGCGGCTCGATCCCGTTGCCTAACTGCTGGAGGGCGTCTTCGCCCGAGTTGGCAAAGTGCATCACATAAGTGCCGTCGCGCACCTCACGGCGAAAGCGTTGGCGAAACAACTCGGCGACATCAGGCTCATCGTCGACAACCAAAATACTGAAACTCATACCTTCTCCCCAAGGTGCTGCGACTGACTACTGGCGCGGTAAGCAGACGGTAAACTCGGTAAAAGTCCCTGGCTCGCTCTCGACCGTGATCGTGCCGCCGTGCTGCTGCGTGACGATGTCGTAGCTGATCGACAGACCCAGCCCGGTGCCCTCGCCGGTCGGCTTGGTGGTGAAGAAGGGCTGGAACAGCTTGTCTCTGATCTCGGGCGCGATGCCCATGCCGTTGTCGCGAACCCTAACCTCGACGGCATCTTCGACCTCGCAGGTCGCCACGGCGAGGACGGGATGGAACGCCCCGTCGCCGTTCGCCTGTGCCCGCTTGTTGGCGGCGTAGAAGCCGTTGCCGAACAGGTTCAGAAACACGCGGGTGATCTCTTGGGGTGCTAGTTCGATTGGCTTCAGCCCCTTGGCGTAGTCACGTTCCAGGGTGATGTTGAAGTCCTGGTTCTGCGCGCGTGCGCCGTGATAGGCGAGGTTGAGTGCTTCTTCGATCAGATTGTTGAGGTCCACCTCCCGCCGCTCGCCGCTGACGCCGCGCGAGTGCTCCAGCATGCTCTTGACGATGTTGTCGGCCCGCCTGCCGTGCTCGCCGATTTTTTCCAGATTACCGGTCAGCAGCCCCATTGTGTCATCGGCTTCTGCGCGGAGACCGGCATCGAGCATTGCAACAGCTGGGGCCGTCGTCTCCTTCAGATCCTCCAGTAACTCGACCGAGAGGCTGGCGAAGTTGTTGACGAAGTTGAGCGGGTTCTTGATCTCGTGCGCAATTCCGGCGGTCAATTGACCAAGCGAGGCCATCTTCTCGGCCTGGATCAAATTGGCCTGCGCCGCCTTCAGGTCGCGAAGGGTCGCTTCGGCGGTATCACGCGCCGTTCGGATGTCAGCGAGCAACCGTGCGTTCTCGATAGCGATCACCGCCTGATCAGCGAACGTGGTGACCAACGCGACTTCGCTGTCGCTGAACGGTTCAACCCGGTCGCGGGCCATTGCTATGACGCCGACTGGTGCGCCCTCGCGCAACAGCGGCACGCCGAGCATCGTGCGAGCGCACGTGAGCTGTGCCTCGTCTTTGACCGCATAATCTGGATCGGACAGGGCGTCAGCAATCTGCACGGCGCGTCCTTCCAACGCGACGCGACCGACCAGCGTGCCAGCACCAGGGGTTATCTGGGTTCGCTCCTCGATCTCACGATACGCGGGGTCAAGGCCGTAGCCGACCCTCCAGCGATAGACACCGTCCTCCAAGCGGAAAAGGCTTCCCATGCGCGCCCGGCACAGGCGGATTGCTATCTCGATGACGTATTCGAGAACCGGGTTGAGGTCGAACGTAGAGCGGCTGATGACCTTGAGCACGTCGCTGGTCGCGGTCTGATATTCGAGTGCTTCTTCAAGATCACCAGTGCGGTCGCGCAATTCATTGAGTAGCCGTGCGTTCTCCATCGCGATGACCGCCTGGGCCGCGAAGTTCTGCAACAGTGCGATCTGCTTGTCGGTAAAGGGACGAACGTCACGGCGGTAGATCGCGAAATATCCGAGAAAGGCCGTGTCCTTCCGTAATGGTGCGGCCAGCAACGTACGACCGCCCATGTCCAGCAAGAGTCGTCGCAGCGGGTTGGCCGAATTGGAGTCCGGGTCCCCCAGGATATCGGCGATATGGACGATTGGTTCGCCGCGCATTAGGCGACCTATCGCATCCCGACTCCCTGGCCCGGTTGGAAGGCCCTCCCGTATGAGTTCTTCGGGAAACGTGAAGTCGCCACGACTGGCGGCCACGTGTACCCGTTCACCGTCGTAGGTCCACAGCACTCCAAAGACGGCCTCGCAAAGGTTCAAAGCCTTTTCGAGCATCGCGTCAAATACCGGCGTGAGGTCACCCGGCGAGGAATTGATGACCCCCAGCACTTCGGCGGTGGCGGTCTGCTGCTCCAGCGCCTCGTGGGTCTCGGTGATCAGTCGCGCATTCTCAATCGCGATGACCGCTTGCGCCGCGAAGCTCTGTAAGAGGGCGATCTGCTTGTCAGTGAACGGGCGGACCTCGCGGCGATTGGCCGTCACGTAACCGAGTAAAACGTCGTTCTCTCTTCTCAGCGGAACCGCGAGAAGTGTGCGGACACCACCGGCACCAATGGCCGCACGATGGAGCGGATTGTCCGACGAATATTGGGCCTCCGTAAGATCGGCGATGTGAACGAAGGCTGCCCCGCTCGACAACTTCTCCGTCAAACCTCCCGGTTGAAATGGCTGGCGTAGTACCTCAGCAAACCCCTCCGGGATGCCGCGCATCGCAATGGCCCGACAACTTTCACCATCGAAAAAAGTCAAGGTCCCATGATCGGCTCCGCAAAGTGTATGAGCTTTCTCCAGGATCGCGTCGAACACCGGAGCAAGGTCGCCGGGCGAGGAATTGATGACTCCCAGCACCTCGGCGGTCGCGGTCTGCTGCTCCAATGCCTCGCGCGTCTCGGTGATCAGCCGCGCGTTCTCCATCGCAATGACCGCCTGCGCGGCGAAGTTCTGCAACAACGCGATCTGCTTGTCGCCGAACGGGCGAACTTCCTGCCGGACGGCGACAATCGTGCCGAGCAACGCATCGTCCTTGCGTAATGGGATAAACAGGAGCGTGCGGCTGCCGGACGCGACGGCAAGCCTCACTCCCTCCACCTGCTCCTCCTGCGTCAGATCGGGGATGTGGACGAGCCGTGCACCGTCCACCAATGGGCGCGTCGGCGGCCATAGCTCCGGGTGATAGCCCCGTCGTAGCTCTTCAGCGAGTTGTTCCGGCAAACCGCGCACGGCAACGGCGCGGAAAAGCTGTCCATCGTAAGTTTGCAGGCTGCCGTGGTCAAAGCCGCACAGCCGCATTGCCTTTTCCAGCATCGCGTCGAACACAGGAGCGAGATCGCCGGGCGAGGAATTGATGACCCCGAGCACCTCGGCGGTCGCGGTCTGCTGCTCCAGCGCCTCGCGCGTCTCGGTAATGAGCCGCGCGTTCTCCATCGCGATGACCGCCTGCGCGGCGAAGTTTTCGAGCAGCACAATTTGGCCGTCGGAGAATGGCCGGACTTCCTGCCGATAAATCGTTATAGCGCCTAGTGTAGCGGTCTCGTTGCGCAGCGGCGTGATGACGATACTGTGGGCACCGGCCAGATCGACGATGGCACGGACCAAGGTGTCGCCCTCACCGTAGGCGGGCAGTGCGGCCACGTCGCCAAACGCGATAGTGCCCTCACCGCGCATCATTCTCGCGGGTCCCGAGGACGGGCTTGGAACAAATGGTGCGCGACACAATTGGGCGTATGCCTCCGGCACCCGATAAAGTGCACCGGCTCTCGCTAAACCGTTGTCAAAGACCCAGAGAATGCCGAAAGCTGCCTCGCTCAGCCGCGTCGCCTTTTCGAGCATTGCCTGAAACACCGGAGCGAGATTTCCGGGCGAGGAGTTGATGACACCCAACACTTCGGCAGTCGCGGTCTGCTGGGCCAGCGCCTCGCGGGTCTCGGTGATGAGGCGCGCGTTCTCCATCGCGATGACCGCCTGGGCGGCGAAGTTTTGTAAGAGGGCGATCTGCTTGTCAGTGAATGGCCGCACTTCCTGCCGGTAAATGACAAAGGCTCCCAGCAGCGCCTCGTCCGTTCTCAGCGCCACCCAGACCGCCGTGCGTGCGCCAAACTCGTCGGCCATTCGCCGCCGCATGGCATTGCCCGACCGGTAGATTTCGTCTGAGGTGATGTCTTGAAGATGCACCACTTGCTCACCCCGAACGAGCTGGTCAAGTGCTGTTCCGGGAGCGGGGATGCCCGCTCGCGCCCCGCGCGCGGCCACGCGATCCGGGGGAGGCCCAAAGCCTCGCCACGCCGCAGCGTGAAAACCGGTTCCATCGAACGTCGCCAGCTGACCGAAGCTGGCCGTGCAAAGCCACAGCGCCTTTTCGAGCAACGCGTCGAACACCGGTGTGAGTTCGCCGGGCGAGGAGTTGATGACCTGTAATACCTCGGCGGTCGCGACCTCTCGTGCCAGAGCTTCATCGCGCTGCGCTGTACGCTCGATCAGTTCCCGCTGCGCGTTCGCAAGCTCGTGCTGGAGATCGGCAATGAGCTGGTGCGGATCGGCCAACGCGCTATCAGGTGGCGGGTTCACTAGCGGACCCTTCGGATCGGCCTGCCTGATCGATCATACGTTGATCAGCGCGCCTTGACAGAGTTTCATACTGAGAGCCGGGCCATTGCAAGAGCCGAAGGCTTCGAGACACTCCCCCTCGCTCATGATCGCACCCCTTGCCCTGACCATCCCGATAGTGGCCACTCCGCCGCCCGCTCCGACTACCCTCGTGCTGACTAGCCGACGCATGCTTATGATCGGCAGCCAATAGGGAAACTTCGGCATGTGCAACGATTACGGCAACCATGTCCCCTACTCGGACTACCTCGCGGCGTTCAGTCAAACGCGAATTTCCGTAAAATGGCCGAGTGCGGCCCCAAATCTGGAACCGCGAGAGGACATCTGGCCGACCGATAAAGCCCCGGTGATCCGGCGGCTCGAAGACGGCACAAACGAGTTCGCCGAACTGCGGTGGGGGTTCCCACCGAGTCAACCGAAACGTCCGCCGGTCATCAATTTCCGCTCCGAAGGTCGGCGCTTTCCAGTCGGTCGATGTCTGGTACCGGCGTCGCATTTCTTCGAATTCACGGGCACGAAGACGCCGAAGTCGAAGTGGAAATTCACCAAGGCTGGTGAGGACTGGTTCTGCTTCGCCGGGCTGTGGCGTCCCATGCCTCAAGGTGGGGAAGCCTTTACGCTGCTGACGACGGAACCCGGCCCGGATGTCGCGCCGATCCATGATCGGCAGATGATCATTCTGGAACGAGCAAATTGGTCGGCTTGGCTCCAGCAGACCAGCAATGAAGCCAAACTGCTGCTGGCAGTGCCCGCCGGGTCGCTGAGTGTTGAACAGGTCCGGTAAGGGGGACGGGGAGACGATATGCACAACTCAAAACTGGCCCGGCGCAAGCTGATCCATGGTTCCCTTACGTTTGCAGCGACCTCCTGGCTGCTGCTTAGGTCGAAGGGAAGAGCCGGAAATATAGCCCCGACCCCGCAGCAGACCCCCGGCCCATTTTACCCGCTCAGCTTTCCGCACGATTCGGACAACGATCTGGTTCAGGTTTCGGGACATTTGGGGCAAGCCAAGGGCATTATCACCCGAATTACCGGGCGCATTCTCGACCAAAATGGAAGGCCTATTTCTGGAGCGCGGGTCGAGATTTGGCAGTGCGATGCGAACGGTCGCTATCACTATGTGCGAGACGACAGGGCTGATCGACCACTCGATGACAACTTCCAGGGATACGGGGCCACGACGACCGATCCGACTGGCGCATACCAATTCCTGACGATCAAACCAGTGCCTTATCCGGGAAGAACGCCGCACATCCACTTTGCCGTGTCCGGTCGCGGGTTCGAACGGTTAATCACCCAGATGTATGTGGCGGGCGACCCTGGGAACGAGGCCGATCCGGTTTTGATGGGTGTGCGCGATCCGGCTGCACGTGATCGGCTGATCGTCCCCCTTCATCCAGTCGTCAATAGCAATCCAGCCGTTTTGGCAGGCCAATTCGACATTGTGCTCGGATAACGGAGCCTCGATATCCGACACTCTCGCAACGGTGACATCGATCGAGTATCCGTTCGTTTCGCTGGATGACGTTTCTTGCACGATCCGCGTCAATCAAACGGCTGACATGATGAAAGTCGCGTATCACAGGTTTAGTATCTCCACGCGCCGAAAGTTGATTTCAATCCTATTAGCCGTGGGGGTTTTCGCTTCCCTGGCCGCACTGGCAAACTTAGCGCGAGGCCGTTCTGTCGTCTTTGGCATTGTCGACGCTATTTTGGTTGGAATCAGCGTCGGAGTCTTCGAGCAATTCTACGTACAAACGGCTCGTGGACGATGGATGCGCAGTATCCACCCCCTTAGCTCGATTATAGTTTATACATCTTTTGTTGTGGCGATGTTCATCCTATCGACCAATCTAGCGCATCTTCTTCTGCTTCCATTTTATCATTCCGGAGTGCCCTATAGTCGATTGCCGTATGTTCTGCCAACAGCCGTGATCCTTTCGGTCATCGGTATCGTCGTGATGCGTACGGTCCACTTCGTCGGCATCGAGAACCTCTTTCACCTGATGGTCGGCACCTATCACCGACCAGTCGTGCAGCAAAAGATCATCCTATTTCTCGACATTAACGATTCGACTGATTTGGCCGAGCGGTTGGGCGCGGTGCAGACGAAATCGTTGGTCGGCAAGTTTCTCTTTGACATTTCAAAACCCATCACCGATTGGGGCGGCGAAATCTATCTCTACAAAGGCGACGGTCTAATCGCGGTGTGGGACTGGCGCGAAGCAGTTCAGGACAATCGGATCTTGCGGGCGATCGATGGAATGTTCGCAGCAATGAGGCGCGAGCAACGCGAGTTTCAGAAGCAGTTCGGGGTTGTCCCGATTTTCCAGAGTCGGGGTGCATGGGGGCGAAGTAGTTGTTAGCGAGCAGGGGGACATCAAGCGTTCGATTGGCATTTACGGAACTACGATCAACATCGCCGCGCGAATGGAGGAAGCAGCGAAGATCCACAAGGTCGCCTGTGCGATATCCGGGAATGTCACGGCGGCTCTCGCAAAACAGGACGATCGACTTCGCTTGATCGGCAATGAACGGGTCAAGGGCATATCGGCGGAGATACCGATTTTTGAATATCGAATCCGGGATGCCTGAGAAGTCCGAGACTTGAGATATCAGTCGGCCACAACGCGAGGCCATGGGCTGAGATTGTGGCCAAGTGCCCGTGAGTTGGACAGTATATAGAGCCTCACGCCCATTCCCCAAGCCGTGGGCCGAGGGATATATCGCGGCTGCTCAGGTCCATCCCCCTCGACGCTTGCTTAATCGGCGGGCCGGGGGCAGTTGATGAGCGAAACCGTGATCTTCAGCCCTTTTAGGAGCAGCATGTTTGACGCCCTACACCGCCTACTGACCGGCCTCGATCAACCCAACCGAGCCGCCGAAGAAAACAACTCAGCCTTCGCCCTCGCCGTGCTGCTCATCGATGTTGCGCGCAGCGACGACCGCGTCGTGGATCATGAGGAAGGCGGCATCATCAGGATAAGCCCTGCGATTAGGTGTTCCATCACTTTCATAACGTCGTCCTGGCGCGCCTGCTGTGCTTGCACGCTCTTAGCGCCGATCTTGGTTTGCCCTATACCAGCGGGTCGCCTGACTTCTGAACGCTGGCGTCCAGTTGGTTAGCCTCGCGCTCTAGCTTTTCGGCAAGCTCAAGCAGTAGGCGATTGTCGTTGTGCCCACAGACGGTCGGAAACCCGATCATCGTTCTGTAAAGCTCGGCAGTGCGCCTTAGGTCGGCTGCTCTGGAAGTGGTCATGACCGTGACAATCCAAGCTTGTCCGCCCTAGCCGGTTCCTTAGCCTCGCGCTCCAGCCGTTTGGCAACCGCACGAAGCAGGCGGTCGACGCTCTGGGTGCCGGAAGTTGGGGTGTCGGCCAGCTGTCTGCACAGCTTCGCCGCGCGGAGGAGGTTAGTTTCGGTGGTCATCGGTTGATCCCTGAGCCGATAAGGGGCGGTTGTCAGGGGTGGTAACCGCCGATTGACCGCTGCCAGGAAAATGGGCGCTGACAAGCAGTCCGGATTGATAATATCGGCCAGAGTATTGATAGTTCCGGTTGCCAACCGCGTCTCAGAAATCGTTTTAAGGCGCGTCCATAGGTGAAAGGGGGTGGAGCGCACCCGCTTATGCTGCCACGCACCTCTTCAAGCTAAAAACGTGCGAGAGCCGCGCCCTGGGCGCATCGGAGGTGCCGCCTAGCCCTGGGTGCCGTCCCACCTAATCGTTATTGCCACCTTACCCCGCTCGTCGCACTCACGGCACCGCAGCTTCCATTTCAGATCGACGATAGTCTGGTGGTCCTGCACCCCGGCTGTCCGCAGCATCGTCGCAGACAACATTTCCGCGTGCCCACAGGCACAGGTGATCTCCACAAGATCGCTGGGGCCGAGGTGCTCAAGGCGGGCTTCAAAGAGAGAGCGCATGGGGCAAAGGTTGCTGAAATGTTCTTGACATCACAGCGCCCACCAACGTATGCGTCAAGGCGCTATTATCAGAGCGATCAGCTTGCTTGGCTGAATTGCTGGTGAAACTCGTCGAGACGAGGATCGTCAGCATTAGTGAAACTAGCGCTGATCACGACGGTTCCATCTTTGCCACTCTCATGCCTAAACCGCGAAAGGTAGCATTTCTCGCGATCTAGCCACTCGCGCATGCCATTGAGGGTGTCGGCAAGTTTAATCTCTGGAACCCTTATCTCGATGGTCCGCATGAGCGCGCTCCACCTTGCCTATCTGGCGGGGAGCTCTCGCGTCTCTCAGCCAGCGGGGCCAAAAGGATCGATCGTGGAGCCACAATAGGCTCTCATTCATTAGGTGTCTGTCGCCCACCGAACACACCGACATGCGGGGGCTGCGCGTAAAAAAACCCCAGACAGGGGAACATTCCTTTTTGCGCCCCAAAGCTGAGCCGATGTTATCAAGAATCTGGCCAGAATTATCAAGACCGAGGCTCCCCAAGCACGGCACGTTCACCGCGCCTACCGAGGCAGGTGAATCAGAGCCGAAAGGAGCAAGCGCAGACATGGGGGAGCAAAACACTGGTGGATCGACATATGACATCGAGTTTATCCACCGTGATAGTCACGGCAACACGGTTCCTTCAGAGGTTGTCAGAATGGTTGGCGATCTGGGTCTGATAATAGTCCGCGCCGAAGAGATGTTTCTCAACATAAACCTTGTGCCTCGTCCCAACGGCTATCGAATTGTGGGCGCAGGTGGTGAGATCGTTCATGAGTTTTGGGAACACCGCTCCTGAGATGGATAGCTAGGGTGCGGTGCCCTCAATTTGGGTCGCTAGTCGGTCGTATTCTTCCGCCAGCTTCAAAAGTTGATCCTGGATTATGCTGCCCTGTGGTTCCTTGGCCGCGATGGCGCGAAGCTCCGCCGCCTGTTCACGGTAACCGCGGGCGCGATCTGAGCGGCTTCCCATGATCATTTTTCAGTGTCAGGGAAGGCCCCGGACCACCACAGATAACGCAGATGTATTGTATTGGTATGAATGACGCGATCCGCGCGGAAACCTAGTCGCCCCAAATGCATTGGCGGTATCCGCTACCATACCCAAACTCTGTGTAACATTCCTGGCGACAGGCATGGGGATTAGGAGCAGCCTGACATCCGTCAATTGCATTACGCCCTTCATAGGACAGGGACTGCGACGGCCCCATGTAAACGCGCTGAGCGTTTGCCGGGCCTACAAAAAATAGTCCGCCAATCGCAAACACGGCTAAGAAAACCCGCGCCCCTGACAAGCATGCCTCCACTATTCGCCTTTGGTTATCGAACACGCGCCAAGATGCGAAGTTCCTATAGAGCCCAAACTGGTCCGTTCGGCAAAGTCAACAATTTTCAGGAACACGCAATGACCCCAGGGCGTTGTCAACCCAAAGTTTGGCAACGACAAAAGGTGACGTCATGAAAACGCTTCAGTGCAGTGTTCTCTGCCTTTGCTACGGCCACCCGCCTTTCGGCTGTGAACGGCACGCGCGGGCGGTGCGTCTGGGCAGCTAAGCCCGTTCTTCCTTGTTAGATCAAGCTGAAGGGGCCTATGGTGAAATCACCGCGAGGGGCCATCACGGGTTTCGCTTGGGGGGAGATCCGTGATGAGTTGTGGGGGAGACAACGTTTGCCCCTCGCGGCTGGGCTAAAGATAGCCGTTAGTCCAAACTGTTTCAATGCTGCCTTTGGTTGAGAATGAGGCGACAACGCGCGCGTTTAAAGCCCGTGTCCTTTTCAACTGAGCGATACCTTCACGTCAACAACAGCGGCACGCTGCCATTGCTGGATCGGTTAGACGCGGCCAAGCGACGATGATTCATGGTCTCTGACCATTCAATCACCTGCCGATAGCGCACCAGCGTCGGCTCTGTGCAGCATGAGTGCAGGTGGCTGAGCCCAGCCTACCGGAATGGGACTCTATCACCATGACGGATAAGCGCTTGGTGGTGTCTTTAATCTGGGTACCGCAATGGTAACATATCATGGGGTCAACTACCTGTAGCTGAGCAAGAGCGCTCAAGCGCTATTTGCGTTAGCTGATCCTATGGCGCTAAGCGCTCAAGCCATCAGGCTCTTCTGATGCGCTCAGGGTGGTTCCCCCTATCAATTCTTTGGCGGGAATTATCAGGCGGCCCATTCCAAACAAGCCCATCTTTGCCAGCATCTAAACAGGCTTGTGCGAAGTGGGAAGACGATGGAGCGGGTATCGATAAGGTCCATGATGGAGAATATTGGACAGACCCTCCGTCGCACTCGGCTAAAAGCGGGCTTAACCCGGCAACAGGTCGCGGATGCTATCGGCGTCTCCATGTATGTCTATCACCGCGTTGAATGCGGTCGCCATCCCTTCAATTTGGATTGGCTGGCGCGCCTGCCCAGGACCATGCGCATCCCGCTGGCTGGGGAGTTCCACACCACCAGTCGCCTGATGTCGCAGGAATTGGAACCTCAAGCCGAGCCCATTGGCTTCGAGCGAGGCAATTGATCGATTAGCTATGGGCGGCTAAGCCCGCAGTGGCACTACGTTGCCCGTATCGCGACCAATCAGCGTTTCGATAAAGCGGCCTAGAGCCTCAAGGGCTGACTTGCGTTCATCAAGGTACTGGAACCGATTGTAGACCGCAGCCACCCCACTGATGGTGCCGGATGGCGGTTCAAAACTTTATCGGCAACATGGGGCAGGATACCCAGTCGCGCCATCAATGTAGTGGCGGTACGCCGTAGATGCCAGATCACTCGAAAACAGGTCGTCCCAAACAAACGAAGTTGCAGATGAGTTTACCACTTCGAGCGACCAACCGGGTTCGTTGTCAAGCCGAACAATATAAACCCGGACTGTCACGTCATCCTTTGTCACCGTCCCGGACAAACCCGAATGAATGAGATTTGGTTCACTCTGATTCATCGGGTTTCTCCAAAAGCCGCGTTTTTTCGTCAAGATCATGACAAGCAGGCCACACCGCTCGACGCCGACGCCCAATGCAAGCTCGTCATGCTAATCTGGCTGAGTTCGGGCTTGCTCCGCTGCTGATCTCGGGCGTCCACGTCGCTTCGGCTGCCGTGCTGTCGCCGTTTCAGTTTCCGGCATCGCCGTCGTTTCGATGGACGCCCCACGGGGCCGACCCAAACCAAGTTGCTTTGCCATCGTCGATCGATGTTCGCTATACGCGGGTGCCGTCACTGGATGGTCGGCCCGGAGGCTCCAGCGTCCTCGATACTGTTCGACGCTCAGACCGTGAATAGAGGCAAGGTGTCGGCGAAGCATTTTCGCTCGGTAACCGCAATCGAGGCACACGACATAGTCACGGCGAACCGATTGACGGACAGGTACCGCAGGAGTTCGCTCGACGACGGGTTCTGTTGCCGGTGTGCCGAGTTGACCGAGGGCCTGATGAACGGTCGAGATCAAGGACGGAAGCTGATCGGCGGTGACCTGATTATGCCCGACATAGGCGGAAACAATTTCGGTCGCGAGTTGTAGTTGGTTCTGCTCATCGGGCATTTTGTGTTTCCCCATCCGTGCTGGAAAAACACCATACCCGGTCAACTCTGAGCGGCAAGATAGATCTCCGTTAGGGATCGCGCCGCTCTGATACCACCCCATTATGGGGCCGCCAATTGACGGCGGGTTGGTGCGGGGTAGTCCAACTGAGACGAACCTGATTAGCAATTGACACGCCGACCCCAAGCAGGCCTTCCTCGTGAAAACCAACCCGAGTCAGCGCCAAGTCAGGTCGGTATTAGTCTCGCCTTCGGTGCCCGCCGCCGCCTCCGCCCAACGCGCCAGACGGCGGCACGTGGGACTAGCGACCTCAGTGCTGCTCAACGAGCAGGTCAGCAGCGTCTCATCGGGCAGGTTGATCAGACGCATCGTCGCACGAAAAAATTAGCGCCCACGCCGAAAGCCGTGCCGAGATCGCGCGTGGTGCCAGCGGCGCAGCGCCACTAACGCCCATATCGCCTCGACCAGCCCGAACGGCCATGCGCCCTGGACGAACCCATACAATGATCCGAGGCCACAAGAAGCCGCGAACGCCAGGATGAACCACCGGCTGCGTTGTTCCAGGGCGTAGCAGACCAGCATGGCAGTGATCGCGAAGAGGCCGAAAGTTGAACGGGGGTCCATCACCCCGATATATCGCGGCTGCGCAGATCGACGCTTGCTTAATCGGCGGGCCGGGGGCAGTTGATGAGCGAAACCGTGATCTTCAGCCCTTTTGGGAGCAGCATGTTTGACACCCTGCACCGCCTACTGACCGGCCTCGATCAACCCAACCGAGCCGCCGAAGAAAACGACTCAGCCTTCGCCCTCGCCGTGCTGCTCATCGATGTTGCGCGTAGCGACGACCGCGTCGTGGATCATGAGGAAGGCGTCATCGAGCGCGCACTAGCCCGGCGCTTTGACCTAGATCAGAGCGAGGTCACTCGACTTGTCAAAGCAGCAGAAGAAGGTGCGCTTCGGGCGACGGACCTATTTCAATTCACCCAGGTCGTGGTCAACAATTTCAGCGAAGATGAGCGCATTGGCGTTATCGAGATGCTTTGGGATGTGGCCTATTCGGATGGCGTGCTGACCGGCGATGAAGACGGCCTCATCCGCCGGGTCGCCGGGTTGATCTATGTGTCGGATCGAGATCGTGGGGACGCGAAATTGCGGGTCAGAGAGCGATTGGGGCAAAATCCGATCCCGTAGCCCATCGAAACCTGCGGCACCACCGCTCAGACGTAGCCGCACCTTCTTATTTGCTGAGTTTGTCCTTCTCCAAGGCTTCCTTGACGTCGGCAAAGCGCAGCGGCTTCATCTTCGATTTTCGTATGTCTTTGCGGGCCATCATATCCAGATAAAGGCGCGTAGCCGGTCCTTTCCCGGATCGTCCGGAAACTCCGTGTTTGCGCGATCCCATGCCGCCGCGACCCTTCTGCATGGCTACTGATCCCTGACGGACAGAACCGATCCGACTTCTTCGGAGGCGCGGAATGCCTTGGATCAGCGCGGATTTCATCTTCCTGATGTTTACCACTAGTGGTCCAATTCTAACGCTGGTACCTCTTCTGCGCAGCCGAACCCGTTCCCTAAATGAGGACGTGGGCCGCGATCGGAGGAAATTCGCAATGGGGTACCTTGCACAAGAATTTCTGCGACGGGCGGGGTTTGTTGCAGCCGTCGCAATCGCGCTGGGCGCTACCGCGCCAACGATGGTATCTGCCGCCGATCCAAAACTCAGTGAGGAGCAGGCACACGCGATCGGCGTGGATGCCTATGTTTATCTCTATCCGCTCATCACGATGGACATCACGCGCAAGCAACTGACGAATTCGACTGAGGGGTTTGGCCGTGGACCGATGAATGCGTTCAGCAACGTCCCGGCTTACCCTCCGGCCAGCGACAAGACGGTTGTCCGCACGAATTACGACACGCTCTACTCGATAGCCTATCTCGACATGCTCAAGGAGCCGGTTGTCGTTTCCGTCCCCGACACTGGGGGCCGCTATTATCTCCTGCCGATGCTCGACATGTGGACGGACGTGTTCGCATCGCCCGGCTGGCGAACCACGGGAACGCAGGCGGGCAATTTTCTTGTGACGCCGCCGGGATGGAGCGGGACGGTTCCGCCCGATTTAATTCGGATCAATGCGCCAACGCCCTATGTCTGGATCATCGGGCGCACAAAAACCGATGGCCCCCCGGATTATGATGCGGTTCACAAGATTCAGGGTGGCTACAAAATTACTTTGCTCTCCGAGTGGGGCAAGACGCCGACGCCGCCAACGCTCAAGGTCGACCCTACCGTCGACATGAAGACGCCGACCCGTACACAGGTCGACACAATGCCGGTCGGCAAGTTCTTCGCGTATGCGGCTGAACTGATGGGCCAGCAACCGCCTCACGTCACGGACCAGCCGATCCTTGCACAAATGAAGAAGCTGGGCATCGAGCCGGGTAAGCCGTTCGACATCACAAAGGTCGATCCAATCATCGCGAAGGCGCTCGAAACTGCCCCGGAGGACGGGCAGAAGCTCATGGACTGGAAGTTGCCGACGGTAGCGCGCATCGCCAACGGCTGGTCGATGAATACCGATACGATGGGTGTCTACGGCAATTACTATCTCAAGCGGGCGATTGTCACGCGTATAGGACTTGGAGCAAACCTGCCGGAAGATGCGATTTACCCGCTGAATCTTGCGGACGAAGCAGGCAAGCCCCTCGACGGATCGAACAAGTACACGGTCCACTTCGACAAGGCGACTGCGCCGCCTGTGAATGCTTTCTGGTCCATCACCATGTACGACCCCGATGGGTTCGCCTATCCCAACAGTCTCAATCGGCAAACGGTCAGTTCGTGGATGCCTTTCGCGTACAATGCGGACGGGTCCCTTGACCTGTATTTCCAGAACGAGAGTCCCGGCGCGAGCAAGGAGGCTAACTGGCTGCCATCCCCGAAGGGAGGGTTCAATATGACCATGCGGCTCTACGGCCCCAACGCCGACGCGCTCACCGGCAGGTGGAACCCGCCGCCGATCGTCAAGATGCAGCCTGCGAACGCCTTGAGCGCGCAGTAAACTTCGGTCTCGCCGACTGACGGACATCAAGCAATTGACCACAAAGAGGCACGCACCCTTCCGAACATGTCAGCGGCGATAAGCGGGCCGTTTTGGGGTCGTCAGCAGCCCTTGATTATGGATATCGAGCGCCAAAATTGGACTACCCGCTAGCTCGGTCGGCTGATGATGATGCGACGTCGCTTTTTGTACGCGTTGGCGGTGAGCCATCAGCACGGTTTTGATGCAGCGGTGCCACGGTCCACCTATCAATTCTTTGGCCGAAATTATCAAGATGGCGGGAAATGCCGTAACCATCTTGCCCACCCATGGGCTCTTTCGCATCCTGGTGGTCGGGACGCGTTCGCGCGTGGCAGTTGACGCGTATCGAGCGTGCGCAAGCTGACTTGGCAGTGATAAGAGGGAATTGGGAAGATTTTGGTCCGCCAAATTTAGAGACAAACACGCAACTCGCGGAAGATTTGTTCAATGTCTCAATGCGGCTTCACGAGTGGTGGGTAACGGTACACGTTTCGCCGCTTCCGCCAGCGGATAGGGCCGCTCTGCGCTTGATGGCCGGGCTGATACAGCAGATTCGTCGTATTGTTGAGCGTCGCGCCCGAGCCGGTGCAAGCCGCTAACGCCAGCTTGGCGCTCTGATCGTCGTCGTCGTCCGTGGGCTGTTGTTCACCGTGCTGACCCCTGATCAGCGCGGTCACCTGAAAGACTGGTGGAAACCCTCGCTCCCTCGGATACCGCCACGGCGGTATCCGGTCAGCGCCCGCAGGAGACCTGACCCATGCTGATGATCGCTGGCGGCATCCTGCTCGCCTTTGCCGCGCTGGCAGTGCTGCGCAACCTCGGCACGATCATCGTCGTGCTCCTGGTCCTCGGCCTGATCGGGCATTTTCTCCAGTAGCCGCCAGAAGCTCCGGGGAACCCGCAGGCGCGCGGAAGGTCCTGGCCGCCACCGCCCAGCGGCAATTCTTCGTAACTGGGCATCCGCGTCTCCTCATACTGACGACCTGCTTAACTATACGTCCGGCGAGACCCTACATCGGGCAGGGCGGTCGCATTTCCTGCCTGCTAGCGTAGCGTAACTGCTGCCGCGGCTGTCACTGTGGCTACTAGCTGTGCATCAACTGTGCCTGTCGGCATGTCTCACGCGTTCTCCCGCCGCCTGCCGTCGGCCCAGGCCGCGATGGAGATCGGGCTGCCGTCAAGCCAGCACAGCTTGAGACCGGCATGCGACAATTCCCGGACAAAATCTTCCGCGACGTTGCCGTCCGCCAGCGCATCCTTGGTCACCGCCCCGCGCCCGCGCAAGCCCCAGTAGAGCGCCAGCCGGATGCGGTGATGCAGGGTGCGCGGCGGGATCGGGCCGTCCTCAACTACGTCGAATAGCGCGTTCAATATCGCGTCCTCATAGTAAGTGCCTCTGCGGGTGTTCTAGTAAGTGTGCCTCTGCGGGCGTTCTAGTAAGTGCCTTCGGCGTCATTGATGGCCCGGTAATGTTCGACTTTGCCCGGCGCGGCGGGGCGTCTCCCACACGCCGTCCCATCATCTATTGATGCTCCGCGATCTATTAGGTGCCGTTGACGAGGGGCGCATTTGACTAGCCTGTCTTATTCACGACCGATGTGGATCGGTGCCAATGGCTGCTAGGATCACGGCACGTCATGGCCGAGGGAGGGAGGCCGTGGATCAGCGACAGAATGCGGCGCTGGACACATCACGGTGAGGCGGCGCGAACTGATCATCCTGCTCGGCGGAACGGCGGTTGCGTGGCCGCTCGCTGCCCGCGCGCAACCGGCCAAGCGGCGGATCGCAATACTACTTGCGGCGGGAGGCGCTTTCGATGCACGGGCTGAGCCATTCGTGCAGGGACTACGCGCGCTCGGTTATGATGATCAGGTTATCGCGATCGAGATCCGTGCAGCCGAAGGACATTTGGAGCGTCTTCCTGCTCTCGCGGCAGAATTGGTGCAACTCACCCCGGAAGTCGTTGTCGCCCCGGGCCTGCGGCGGTGCAGGCCGCGAAAGCGGCAACCTCAGCGATTCCAATCGTTATGGTGGATGTCGCAGATCCCGTTGGGGCCGGATTCGTCGCCGATCTCGCGCACCCCGGCAGCAACATAACCGGTTTGTCTAATCTCGCGCGGGACACGGTGGGAAAGCGGCTGCAACTGCTAAAGACCGCCGTTCCGGGTGCCGGACGCATCGCGATCATGCTCAACCCCGGCAACGCGGGAAACGTGCTCCAATTCCGGGCTGCGCAAGAGGCAGCCCCAACACTGGGCATAGAGGTGCTCCCGGTCCAAGTGATCAATGCCGATGGGATCGACGGGGCCTTCGCCGCGATGACACGCGAGCATGCCGACGCCTTCTTCGTGCCCGATGATCCCGTCTTCAACTTGTCGATGGGCACGGTTACGGAACTCGCGGTGAGCCACAAATTGCCCGCAATCTTTCAGTCCCGGGGAATGGTGGCCGCTGGCGGCCTTATGAGCTATGGAACGAACCTGGATGACCTATACCGGCATGTCGCCGTCTATGTAGACAAGATACTGAAGGGCGCGAAGCCCGCTGATTTGCCGGTTGAGCAACCGACCAAGTTCGAGCTGGTAATCAACCTCAGGACCGCGAACGCCCTCGGACTTACAGTGCCGCAGTCCTTGCTCATCCAAGCCGATGAGGTGATCGAGTGAGACGTTGTGAGTCGCAATTCGCCGTCGTCGTGAATAAGCTGGGCTAGCGCCGCCGATCTATAGTCTAGTGTAGTCGTCCCCACATTGGGGACGGCGGTTGACTGACGTAGCCGCGTAGCCACCCAGTGCTACAGCGCTTTGGGCCAAACCGCATGGTTAGCTGCGGGGGTTTGCACCCGCTCGCCGGGTTACCTCAAAGGCGACCCCATCGTTGACACGCCGATCCAATTCTGACGCTCGTACCTATTCCAAAGGTCCCCTCCGGCGGGAATTGAGACCTTCGCCGCGACGCCCGTGGGATAGCGCCGTTCCGGCCATTAGCGGACCGCGATCAACCGCCCGAAGCCGAAGCGGACCTTCGGGAGTGAAGCTGCGAAAGTAAGTTCTGCCCGCCATTGGGATGATGAGGACTGTCATGGCCCCTGACTGTAGCGCGACAATCAGGATGGGAATGCAGCGACAATCAGGATGAGAAGCCCGGCGTCGCGGCGGTGTGATGATCGCCGCGTCGTTATTGTCGCGCAAGAGGGCCCGCGTCATTTTGATTGACGCGGCGCGACAATCGGGCGGCGGTGTTGAATGTCGTGCGGGCCGCCGTCAGCCTGGTCCACGCTTGCGTTCGAGGGCGGTTCGGCGGCGATAGCTCTCGACGTTCATCTCGAAGATCGTGGCGTGATGAACGAGGCGATCGACGACGGCGAGGGTCATTGCCTGGTCTGGGAAGATCTTCCCCCATTGGCCGAAGGGCTGGTTGGCGGTGACCAGCAGGGATCGCCGCTCGTATCGGGCGCCGATGAGTTCGAACAAGACGCTGGTTTCGGCCTGATCCTTGGTGAGGTAGGCCAGATCGTCGAGGATCAGCAGGTGGTACTTGTCGAGTTTGGCGATGGCGGGTTCGAGGGTGAGTTCGCGTCGGGCGATTTGGAGCCGCTGGACGAGATCGGTGGTTCGGGTGAACAGGATGCGCCAGCCTGCTTCGACGAGGGCCAAGCCGAGAGCTGCCGCCAAGTGGCTCTTTCCGGCGCCGGGCGGGCCGAACAGGATTAGATTGGCGCCCCTGCCCAACCAGGCATCGCCGGCGGCGAGCGCCATGACCTGGGCCTTGCTGACCACCGGGACGGCTTCGAAGTCGAAGGTGTCGATGGTCTTGCCGGGCGGCAACTTGGCTTCGGCGAGATGGCGTTCGATGCGGCGTCGGCTGCGCTCGGCCATCTCGTGCTCGGCCAAGAGCGCAAGGAAGCGTGCGGCCGGCCACCCCTCCTTGTCGGCCTGGGCGGCGAGATCAGGCCAGACCAGCTTGACCGCGGGCAGCCGCAGCTCGGCGAGGAGCAGCGCGAGGCGGGCGACGTCGACGGGATTGGTCGTCTTCATGCTGCACCCCCGGCCCGGACGGTGCCGAGTTCGTCGTAAAGATGCAGCGGCACCAGCTCGACAGTGATGTCGGGAATGGCGGCGGGATTGGGCGCGAAGCGCCGGCCGAGGCAATCGAGATCGGGCAATCTGCCGGCATCGAGCTCGGCCTCGATGGCTTGAGCGAGTTCGGCCTCGCAAGCACGATCATGGGCCAGCGCCAGCAGCCCGACCATGGTGCGGCACGCCCGCTTCTCGCCGTCGCCTGCCAGCATTGCCTCGAAGGCGCGCTGATAAGCGTGGCGCGGGAAGAGCTGCTCGCGATAGACCAGGTTGAGCAAAGCCATGGGCTTTCGGCGCAGGGCGTGGATGACGTGGCGGTAATCGACGACATGGCCATGCTTGCGGTCGGCGTGCGGGCGGCCGCGGCGCAGGGTCATCAATGCGGTCGCGCCGAGGAAGCATTCGAGCCGGTCGTCGTAGAGGCGTACCCGGAGCCGGTGACTGATCAGGCGCGAGGGCACCGAATAGAACACCCGCTTGAGAATGAACCCGCTGGTCGAGGTGACGGTGACGATTGTCTCCTCGTAATCGGTTGTCCGGCGCGCCGGCAGCGATTGCAGGGCGTGGCGCTCGAGATCGAGCCGCTTGGCGTTGCGCGCATTGCGCCGGCCGACGATCTCGTCGACGAAGCGGCGGTATGCGTCGAGCGTGTCGAACTCGCGCGAGCCGCGCAGCAGCAGCGCATCTTCGAGCGCCTGCTTGAGATGGCCGTGTGGGCTTTCGATCGAACCGTTCTCGTGCGCCACGCCGCGATTGTTGCGGGTCGGCTCCATGCCGTAATGCAGGCACAGCGCTTCGTAGCGGCGCGTCTGATCCTCCTGCGCATCACGATCGAGGTTGCGGAAGGCGGCCGACAGGCTGTCGCTGCGATGCTGCAGCGGCGCGCGGCCGAGCGCCCACAGCGCATTCTGTAATCCTTCGGCCAGCGCTACGAAGCTCTCCCCGCCGAGCACGACATGGGCGTGTTCCCAGCCCGAGAAAGCCAGGCGGAAGTGATAGAGCCGATGATCGAGCGGCACATCGGCGATACAGACGCGGTGATCGTGCATATCGGTGAAATCGGACAGACCGAGCCGCCCCGGCGGATGCTCCTGCCGGAAGATGACGTCCTGCTCGGCGCCGTTGAGCGCCCGCCACGTGCGGATGCGCCGCTCCAGGGTACGCCGAATACCGGGGCCGATCTCGGGATGGCGCCGCCGGACCTCGTCGAAAATGGCGATCGGCCGCAGGCCCGGGGTGCTCTTGAGCAACGGCACCACCTCGCCGTACCAGACAGCGCCAAGCGGATCGCGCCGTCGACGCTCGCGCGGCGCTTTCTTCTGCGACGGGAGCCGATGATCCTCCTCGATGCGGTAGGCGGTGGCGGTGCTGAACCCGGCCTTGGCCGCGGCGATGACCGGCGGCTCGGTGTGACGGAAACTCATGTATAGCCTCATCTGGCAATCGGTGATGTGGCGGCCGGGCAAGGGGCGGTTCCTCATCGCATGAAGAACCCGCTTCCTATCCGGCCGGTCGCGACCGCCAGCAAACGCGCCCCCTCCGGGGGCACGCCGTTCGCCGGATTCGCAACGTCACTCGGGCTACGCCCTCCTGACGTCACCAATCCGGCGACACTTTCTCATCCTGGTTGACGTGCGATTCTCACTCTGTTTGCCGCGCCGCACCCTGACGCCGCACCCTTTCCTGTCGAGGAGACAACCATCGCCGCATTGCATGCGGCCTATGTGAGCGGTCGGTTGACAGCGGTATCGGTATGCCAAGCGCACCTCGACCGGATCGCCGCCTATGACCGACAAGGCCCGGCGCTGGGAGCGATCATCCTCAACAACCCCGACGCACTATCCGACGCCGCAAGGTTGGATGCCGCGCTGGAGTCGTCCGGCAAGCTGGTAGGTCCGCTCCATGGGATTCCCGTCTTGGTGAAAGACAATTACGACGTTGCTGGCTTGCAAACGACAGGCGGTTCGGCGGCGCTCTTGGGTTGGGTCCCCGAGACAGATGCTACTGTAATTGCCAGGATCAGAGCTGCGGGCGGAATTATCCTGGCCAAAACCACGATGTCCGAGTGGGCGCGCGGCGGCTTGGATAACATCAACTCCGTGCTCCCCGGCTTTGCCCGAAATCCCTACAACACTGCCTACGCTACCGGAGGGTCTTCCGGTGGCACAGGGGCGGGGCTTGCCGCGAGCTTCGGAGTCGTGGGCCTTGGCTCCGACACGTTCGGCTCGATCCGAAATCCGGCTTCAAACAATGCCCTCGTGGGATTGCGCACAAGCTGGGGGTTGGTTTCCCGGACGGGCATGATCGGCCTCTACGACAAACGAGACACCGCCGGTCCGATGGCCCGCACCGTAACCGACCTCGTACACCTTCTGGGGGTCATAGCGGGTATCGACCCGGCGGATGCCGCGACCGCCGGGGCGAGTGGCAACATCCCGACTAACTATTCCGCTTTCCTGAAACGGGATGGCGCTGTCGGAAAGCGGATCGGCGTGCTGCGTCAAGCCTGCCGAGCCGAAGCATCCGATGCGCAGGTTCTCCGCCTATTCGACCGCGCCGTCGCCGATTTGCGCAGTGCTGGGGCCGAGATCATTGACCCGTTCATTATACCGGAGTTCGACCAATTCGTGCCCAGGCTCCATCCCCTGAGCGAAGTTCGCGTGGCAATCGAATCCTATTTGGCCAAAACCGGTCCAAAATTTCCCAAAACGCTAGCCGAGGTTGTGGCCTCAGGCAAATTCCACCCGTTGCACGAAGTCGGTCTGAAAGAAACTGCGGCGGCACCAGCGCCGGAGGAGGACCCGGTTGTGAAGCAACTGGAGGCTGATGAGGCCCGCATGCGCACCGCTTACATTGCCGCGATGGACGAATTGCGCATCGATGCGCTGGCCTTTCCGACTGCGACCTACCCGCCAAAGCTGAACGGTGATCGCAACACGAGGGCGACCATGGTCCGACCCGATCCTGATCGAACTTGCCTATGCCTATGAGCAGGCAACTCGACACCGCGTTGCGCCAGCAGCGGCCCCAATACTCCGCGATTAATGGACCGAAGGGCCAATTCCACCCCATTCTGAGACGCCATCCGGGGAGATCGCGGGGTTTGAAGCTTCGAGTACCCTCCCGTATGGTGCCACCGTCGTTGCGCACCTGCTGGCCGCGCGCGGGGTCCCCTTCTCTTGTTTGGTCAATCGCTGTGGGCAACGACATAGGTGGGGGCACGTCATGCGAACCTGGCTGTTTCAGTGTAATCCCGATCGTTTCCAAATAGATCGGTTCTTGGCGACACGGCCTGCTGAAATGAATTGGCTCGTCCGGCAACACGCAAGCGAGATTGAACCAGGGGATCGGGTCTTCATTTGGCGGGCTATCGGAACTGGCGCGCCGGAGGAGAGCGGCGTTGTTGCCGAATGCGAAGTGCTAACGCGAACGGAGCCGATGGGCGATAACGGAAGTGTCTTTTGGGCCGATCCGACAGAGGCCAATGTGATCGAGCCGCGCGTCGCCCTTCGGATTGTGCACATCGCGGACAAACGCTCGATGCTGCCCCGAAGCCAGCTGTCCGACAATTCAACGTTGCGCGGTCTGCGCATATTTCGGCTCCGGAACGAGACCAATTATGCGCTTAGCGCAGAGGAAGCCTCGCGCTTATCGGCTCTTTGGGGCGAGAATATTGGAGTAGGTCGCAACCCCACGTGGGTCCGCGACGAGCTAATCCTCGCACTCGATCTTCCCAGACCAGGCAATGACCCTCGCCGTCGTCGATCGCCTCGTTCATCACGCCACGATCTTCGAGATGAACGTCGAGAGCTATCGCCGCCGAACCGCCCTCGAACGCAAGCGTGGACCAGGCTGACGGCGGCCCGCACGACATTCAACACCGCCGCCCGATTGTCGCGCCGCGTCAATCAAAATGACGCGGGCCCTCTTGCGCGACAATAACGACGCGGCGATCATCACACCGCCGCGACGCCGGGCTTCTCATCCTGATTGTCGCTGCATTCCCATCCTGATTGTCGCGCTACAGGGAACTCGCGCAGCGACTGGTTCTTGGCGCTTCTCGAGCGCTTTCCCACGCCGGCCAGCATCACTGTGTTGGCGAAGGACGCCTTCGTCGCTGCGGCCTGGGACGTGGCGGGTCGGAAGGTGTCAAAGGCCCGCCTGCTCGGTGATATCTATGAGACCGCATGCACCTCAGCCGCTCTTCCGGTGCCGCTGGATGCTCCGGCGATCGCCATGTTCCGCTTGGTCTTGGCACAGGCCCGCGGCCTGATCCGTCAGCGCGATGCGATCGAAGCCCAGGCAGATGAACTCCTGCGCACCCATCCCGACTACTTACGCCTACGCCAAGTGCCGGGCATCGGGCCAATCCATGCGCTGACGATATTGGCAGAGGCGGGGGACCTGCGCCGGTTTCGTCATCACCGCCAGTTCTTGAAGTTTTGCGGTTTCGATCTTGCCACCCATCAGTCCGGGCAATTTCGTGGCCAGACCAGGCTCTCAAAGTTCGGCAATGCCCGCCTGCGCCGGACCTTCTGGCTTGCGGCCCAGGTCGCCGTCCGTCAGCGCGAGAATAGCTTTCGCGATCACTTCGGACGTCATATCGCCAAAGATCGCGATAACAAGGATCTCCGGCGCAAGGCGTTGAGTGCCGTCGCTGCCAAGATGGCGCGCGTCGCTCATGCCCTTGTCAAGACCGGAACTGACTACCGGCCCTTCTTTGACGGGCCGGTGCCAAGTGGAAGAACCCGCTCTGTTGGAGCCGTGAGGGCGCGGTCTGAGACCGCGACCCTGTAGATAATGTTCGGGTCTTCCACTTGGGATGCGTATCTCGTTTTGAGGACGGTCAGGGCCGCGACAGCACGAACGGACCCTCGGTTTGCTATGGCAGAGAGCGCCACCTTCAACAGTGGAGGCCACTTGGATCAAAGTAACCCTGGCGACCGGCATCACCCGGCGCAACGAGACCTGCTTGCCCAAAATCTCCTCTTGCTTCCCAACTTAGGACGTTATCGGAACGAATATGCCCGGGCACGCCGCGCAGGATGAACAGGTCCGAGAGCAGATCGATGACGTCGGTCGACCTGAGCCGGCGCGACACCCGGATGGCCAGGCACTCGTGGGTGAACTCGTCGATGATGTTGAGCAGGCGGAGCTTGCGCCGGTCATGGGTGCGCTCCTCGACAAAGTCGTAGGACCAGACGTGGTTGGGGCGCTCGGCGCGCAGCCGGATGCACGATCCGTCCGACAGCCAGAGGCGAGCGCGCCTCGGCTGCCGGGCAGGGACCTTCAGCCCCTCGCGTCGCCAGATCCGCTCGACCCGCTTGTCGTTGACCAGCCAGCCGGCCCGGCGCAGAAACTCGGCGATCTTGCGATAGCCGTAGCGACCATACTGCCGAGCGAGCTCGACGATATCGGCGGTCAATCGCTCTTCGTCGTCACGGCCCCGCGGGATCTTGCGCTGCGTCGAGCGGTGCTGACCGAGCGCCGTACAGGCCCGACGCTCGGAAATCAGCAATGCTCCTCGTACATGCTCGATGCAGGCGCGGCGACGCGCGGGGCTTAGTAGTTTCCCCGTGCCGCCTCCTGCAGGATCAGCTTGTCTAGCGTCAGGTCCGACACCGCCCGACGAAGCCGCGTGTTCTCCGCTTCAAGGTCCCGCAGGCGCTTTACCTGGTCGCTCTTCAGCCCGCCAAACTCCTGGCGCCAGCGGTAATACGTCACCTCGCTCACACCGATCGAACGGATCGCCTCGGCCGCGCTCTTCCCTTGCGACGTCAGCACATCAACCTGCCGCAACTTGGCGACGATCTCTTCCGGCTTGTAAATCTTCCTCGGCATCGCGGTCCTCCTCGAGAGCAAAAACATAGCTCACCGTGGACCACTTCGAGGGGGGACGATCACTCATCCACGCGCAACCGGAAGGACTTAACGGGAACGAAACGGATCGTGCCCCGGCGAGTGGTGTAGGAGCCGGGCATCCTGAGCAGCGTTGGCTGCTTATTCAGGCTGCCACGGCGGGCAGACTGACGAAAGGATCATCGCTCAGGGGTGCGATGGTTTCCAGGCTCATGTAGCGGGCGCGCTGGACGGCCCATTCGTCGTTCTGTTCCAGCAGCAAGGCTCCGATCAATCGGATCACGGCGGCCTCGTTGGGGAAGATGCCGACGACCTCGCTGCGTCGCTTGATCTCGCCGTTGAGGCGCTCGAGCGGATTGGTGCTGTGCAGCTTGGCGCGGTGCTGGGCCGGGAAGCCCATATAGGCCAGCACATCGGTCTCGGCGTCATCCATCAGTGCGGCGAGTTTCGGCACGCGTGGCCTGGCTTGGTCTGCGACCTCGCGCCATTGCTTTCGGGCCGCCGCCGCATCGTCCTGGGCGAAGGCGGTGCCGACCCAGGCGGAGACGATGCGCCGTTGGGTTTTGCCGGCATAGGCGAGCGCGTTGCGCATGAAGTGGACGCGGCAGCGCTGCCAGGCGGCCCCCAGAACCTTGACGATGGCGGCCTTCAGCCCCTCGTGTGCGTCCGAGATCACCAGCTTCGCGCCGCGCAGGCCGCGACGTGCCAGGCTGCGCAGGAACTCGACCCAGAACGGCTCGGCCTCGCTGTGGCCGACGGTCATGCCGAGCACCTCGCGCCGCCCGTCGGTGTTGACGCCGACGGCGACGATGACCGCGACCGAGACGATATGGTGGTCGCGCCGTGCTTTGACGTAGGTGGCGTCGAGCCAGAGATATGGCCATTCGCCCTCGATCGGACGGCTGAGGAAGGTCTGCACCCGTTCGTCGATCTCGCCGCACAGGCGCGAGACCTGGCTCTTGGAGATGCCCTCCATCCCCATCGCCCGCACCAGATCGTCGACCGAGCGCGTCGAGATGCCCTGGACGTAAGCTTCCTGGACCACCGCGGTCAGCGCCTTCTCGGCCAGGCGGCGAGGTTCGAGGAAGGCCGGGAAGTAGCTGCCGCGCCGCAGCTTGGGGATGCGCAGCTCGACCGTACCGGCGCGGGTCTCCCAGTCGCGGTCGCGGTAGCCGTTGCGTTGGTTGCGCCGCTCCGCGCTGCGCTCGCCGTGCCCGGCGCCGCATAGGGCTTCGCTCTCCAACTCCATCAGGCGTTGCGCGGCAAAGCCGATCATCTCGCGCAGGAATGTCGTGTCGGAGCCCTTCTCCAGAAGCGCGCGAAGGGCGATCTTGTCGTCGGTCATCGTGGTGATCCTCGGGTCAGAGTTGCGTGTCGCAACCCAACCCTACTCAGGATCGCCGCGGTGGCCGCTGATCGGCCCACCTGCGCCAGACTCTGTGGCGGTCGCTCCGGCGGGCCGACCAGCGGCCTCCTACACCATCACCAGGGACACGACCACGAAACGCTCTACTCGTCCGTTGAGTGTAGAAGCGATCCTTATGGAGAAGTGATATGTTTTCGGATAATTTGAAAGAGCATTTCAAAGATCGGGAACAGGAGATGCGTGAACTTGCAAAAAAGTCCCGTTCTTCGTTAGGGCGCCAGCATTTGCTCAATGTGGCAGAGGGTTATGCCCAATCGGCCGCTACTGTCGGCAAGACAAATGTTGAAACGGTCGCAAATTTGAAATGACAAAGTGACAATATGCCCGACTTGGTAGGGTGCTCCCGATGCGGACTGGACGTGCAACGCCACGGACTAAGCTGCTGCGTTAACTGGGCAGGGACGCCGCTGGTCTTCTGTTCCTATCTCTGCGAGTTCTTGTGGCGTCGCAACAGACAACCTTCCACCACCAGCGACACGCCGGCAGTTCACGCCGGACAGAATGGCCGCAAACCCCGGTAGTCCGGCCGCTGTAGCCGAAGGATGCACTTGCCCCACTGTCCTCAATCGGCATGGGATCGGCACCCCCCCCCCGGCGAGCCACTGTTCTACTACGACATGCGATGCCCGGTTCATCGTCCTGGCGAGAAAACGAGCCAACCACCGGCGCTGCCCCAACCAAAAATCACGGCTGGCAGGCGACGATTTAACCGGTTCAACGAAACGGAATAACCATCCCACCAACGACTGATCCAATTCCCTTGTTCGATCAAACGGCCATTCTCCCGTCCCGACCCCCCATCATCACCGCGCGCCAGATTGGCCGGGTCAATGCTCGCGCAGCGACCCAAAGGGCTTGGCATTGATGCGGATGAGCTGGGGCGCGACGCTGAAGCAGCAGGGCACGATTAGCCCATCCGTGCGTTAGTATTGCATGACCGAAAATCCAGGAAGCGCGCCCGCAGTGGCTGAAGGATGCATTTGCCCTACCGTGCTCAATCGGCATGGGGTTGGTACCTCTCATGGCAATCCGCTTTTCTATTACGACACAGGATGTCCGGTTCACCGGCGCAAAACCGACGATATTTCGCCGGAACGCGATAACCGACCTGGACGCTGGCACGCGAGATAGAACCTACCGCATCGCCGCCGCTACAAAATCATTGTATTCGACCGTCTGCGGCACCAGGCGAGCCCCGAGCGCCAGGGTCTCCGCATCCTCGAAGGTTGCCGCTGGCAACTTTGTCAGGCATCAGCAACGCGCTCTGCCTCAGTTTCTCCGGTAACTCATCGAGGAAATTGACGCCGCCGATCAGCCGGTTCTGCCGCACCAAGCTCGCGTGCATGTCGCGGCCATACCTATCTCAAACCAAGCCACCATAGCACGACGACGACAGCGGCCGGGATGAGAACAAATGCCACCGAGCCAACAACCCAGTGCCTATCGGTCCTCGCCATTATTTCAAGCCCAGCCATCGGAGCCCCAGCAACACACCACCGGCAAACAGAACAAACACAACACCGCTGAGCAGGACCCACCGTCCGCTGTGATCCACCACCACGGGAGTCTCGGCTGCCGTGGGCTCGATCTTGGTCATGGGGAACCTCATTGTTTAGGTCCACCATATCGGGTCACGGAGGCCGTCGCGGCAGGCTCAGAAATTACCTAGTCGGCCGAGTTGTTCATAGTGCGGGGTACAACCTGCTCAGTTTGACCCGCGCGTCGGCGGTGGTGAACTGCCAATTCGCCTTGGCGTGCTTCCTGTTGCGGTCAGCTTCCCATGCCTCGACTTCGTCCTTCAACACCCGCTGATCGGGGATGCGGCGGTCGAGGCATTGGGAGGAGAGAACGCTGAGTTCAGATTCCGCCATGTCGAGCCAACTCCCGTGTTTTGGTGTGTAGTGCCACTCGAACCGTTCGACGAGCCGGCGGGCTTCGGCGGGGGGAAAGGCTTCGTACAGCGAAGCTGGCTTGTGCGTGTTCAGGTTGTCCTGGACGAGCACGATTTTTGCTGAACCGGGGAAGTGCGTGTCGGATAATTCCTTGAGCACCTGGGCATAATCCATCGCCGTGTGACGGTCGGTGACCTTGACGTGCCGCCAGCCTTCCAGTGGCGCGAACATCATGAACAGATTGGCCGTCCCATTGCGTCGGTATTCGTAATCGTGCCGGCCGGGCCGTCCGGGTTTCGCCGCGATCGGCACGCGCGTTTCGGCAATGAGTTGCTTTGAGGTCTCGTCGAGGCAGACCAGGGGACGTTGCCGATCATAGGGCCGTTGATAAACCTCCAAGACGTCTTCCATGGCGGCAACAAAGGCGGCGTTGGCGTCCGGCGGGATGACCCATTGCTGCTTCAGATGCGGCTTGAGAGTGTTTTTTTCAGCGTCCGCCCGATCGTGTTGTCGCTGGCCCGTTCGACGATCTTCAGTTCGACGACCGCCTCTTCCAACAGTTGCAATGTCCAGCGTGCGCGGCCGGCCGGCGGTTTGGAACAGGCCAACGCGATTAACCTGGCCTCGGCCGCCCCATCGAAGATCCGCCGCCTCGCCGAATTCGCCGAATGCTTGCGAATCAGGGCCGCCTCCAACCCCTCTTCGACCAGCCGCTGGCGCGTCCTGGCAACCGTGGCGACACTGGTCTCGAGCGCCGCTGCAATCTCGCTGTCGCTCCAGCCTTCACCACCGTCCGAGGTATCGGCTTTCAACAGAATGCGGGCCTTCAGCAGCTTTTGTGCCGGATGTTTCCCGCTATGGATAAGGGCGTTGAGCTTCTCCCGCTCCGTATCGCTGAGTGTCACAATGTATTTCTTTACTGCGCTCTCTTTGCTGCCCACGTCTCCGCTCCGTCGCTGGTGACGCGGACATCGATTCAGAGAACCCTCACAAAATCAATGACGGAAGCGACTAGTTCAAAAGCGTAAAAGCAGAGCTGCTCGTCATCGGTCCTCAGCTCTAGCGGAACAACCTCGACCAGTCGGCAGTGAAAACGATGTAAATGAAAACGCCCAAAATTATTACAGTTCCCGCAATTTCAAGCAAACCCATGATTTAATCTCCAAATATTCCCGATTAAAGATATCGGTCAGCGGCAGTGAATTACAATAATTCTGAGACCTGACATTTATGCAACTCTCCTTCGCTTCGCTGGAAACGTCCGTTAATGGGATGGACCGGCTGCTTCCCCAACGGGGCTAGCCTGTATCAGGCGAGCACCCTGGAACAGGAGAAGCAGCGATGAAGGCCAAGACGGAATCCGACACAGCGTTACCGACGGTTGTCGGCATCGACATCGGCAAGGAGGTTTTTCACCTCGTCGGGTTGGGCACCGATGGAAAGATCGCCTTCCGGAGGAAGATCAGGCGATTGGGTCTTAAAGACGCGTTCGAGCAGCTGCCGCCGTGCATCGTCGGTATGGAAGCGTGTCTGAGCGCACACTTTGTCAGCCGGACGCTGCACGCGCTGGGACACGAGCCGCGGATCATCCCGGCGATCTACGTCAAGCCGTTCGTGAAGGGACAGAAGAACGATTACAACGATGCCGAGGCCATCGCCGAGGCGGCGTTGCGGCCGAACCTACGCTTCGTCCAAGAGAAGAGCCAAGACCAGCTCGACCTACAGGCGTGTCACCGCGTGCGGTCCCGATTGGTCTCCCGCCGGACGGCGACGATCAATCAGATCCGCGCTTTCCTGATCGAGCAGGGCATCGCCGTCAGGGCCGGCTCGCGCGCCCTGCGCAACTCGCTCTTCGCGATACTGGAGAACCGAAAGGACGAGATATCGCCGCGCATGGCCAAGCTGATCCTCGGTCTTTACGAAGATTGGTGTCACCTGGACGAGCGCATCGAGACCATCACCAGCGAGATCGAAGAAGCTCAGCCGCGTCGAGCCCAAGTGCCAGCGTCTGATGAGCGTGCCCGGTATCGGGCCAGTGGATCTCGACCGGCCTTGTCGCCGCGATCGGCACCGGCGAGGCTTTTGAGCGCGGGCGCGACTTCGGCGCCTGGCTCGGTCTGGTGCCACGGCAATACAGCACAGGCGGGCGTTCGGTGCTCGGCCGCATCTCCAAGCGGGGCAGCAAGTACCTGCGCACGCTGTTGATCCAGGCGGCGAAGGTGCTCCTGATGCGCCCGCACAACTGGCCCCGATACAGCTTCGGCGCCTGGCTCACGACGGCATCAGAGCGACTGCACAGGAACAAGCTGGCGGTCGCGCTGGCCAACAAGCTCGCCCGCATCGCCTGGAGCGTCCTGCGCCACGACAAAGCCTTCGATACCCATCTTGAGGCAGCAGCGATTTAGGCCGCCGTCTCAGCCACGTTCGCGATTGAGGAACTGCATGGAACGGATCGATAGACGCACCGAGAATCTGGTGCCCCAAATGGTTGCTAGCCGGCCTGTCCGCTAATGAGATCAAAGGTGCGTGCGTACTCCCATCAAGGCCACGGCCCGCGAGCCGATCAACAGGCCGGATACATATCAGCGACTTCCGACAGCATCCCTCACTTGCGAAAGGCAGCCGGTCCATACATTTGGGGCATGAGCAGTACCCCTTGCTGCCGGGATCGGACGCCGGCTTTAGGTTCGCTAAGCCGACCTTCACGCGAGGACTTGTCAACGGGCACCGAAGTTTCCGCGGAAGTGGGCACTTAAAATTCCCTAGGCTGGCGGGGCGGTCGGCCGCGCCGTTTTGGTGGGGGTGGCGGATTGAGGGGTGAGTTTGATCTGACGTGGTCGGGAACGAGGTCGGCATGCTGGCGCATGCGATAGCTGGAGCCCTCGATCTGAACGACGACGGCATGATGGAGCAGCCGATCGAGCAGCGCCGTGGCGACAACCGGATCACCGAAGACGTCGCCCCATTCGGCAAAGCCGCGGTTGGAAGTGAGGATCATCGCGCCCTTTTCGTAGCGGGCGTTGACGAGCTGGAAGAACAGGTTGCCGCCGCCAGTGGTGACCGGCAGGTAGCCGATTTCGTCGACGACGAGCAGCGAACAACGGCACAGGAAGCGGATTTTCTCGCGCAGCGTGCCCTCGCGTTCGGCCTTGGCGAGGATGGCGACGAGATCGGCCAGCGGGATGAAGTAGACGCTTTTGCCGGCGCGAACGGCCTCGACGGCAAGTGCCGTGGCGAGATGGGATTTGCCGGTGCCGGGCGGCCCGAGCAGGTGGATGACCTCGGCCCGGTTGATGAAGTCGAGCCCGGCGAGCGCCGTGATCCGATTGCGGTCGAGCGAGGGCTGGAACGAGAAGTCGAAGCCGGCCAGCGTCTTGAGGATTGGCAACCTGGCCATGCGCAATGCCGCCTTGACCCGGCGGTTCTCGCGCAAGATGAGTTCCTCGGCGAGCAGATCGTCGATCGCCTCGATGCCGTCGATCTCGCCCTGCTCGATGCGGCGCAGCGTGGCGTCGAGCATTTCGAGCGCGCGCGGCATCTTCAAGCCGACCAGGCTGTGGCGGATATTGTCGACGCGCGAGGATGCGGAGGCGAACGTCATGGCCGGCCCGCGTTCGCGAGCTGCTCGCCGATCGCCTGGTAGATGGCGAGCGACCGGAGCGGCACATGATCACCGATGCGGCCAATGATGACCCCGCTCGGTGTGTTGGTCTTGCGTTTCGCGCTGCCGCCGGTGCGGTGACGACGATCGATGCGGTACTGCTTTCGGCCTTCGAGAATGGGATGCTCGGCGACGACGGTGCCGAGATCGAGGATGCGGATCAGATCGGGGAGCTGCTGGACCTCGACAACCCTGCGGGTGCGATCAGGGACGCTGTAAAAGTTGCCGCCGATCGCGACGAAGCCGTCGTGGCTGACGCGGCGCTCCAACTTGAGCACTGCGTCAAAGCGATGTTCGGGCAGCGTCTGCAGCTCGGGCTGCTCGGCAGCGAACGCCTCGGCGACAACCCGTTGGGTGGTGCCGTGAACGCGGATATTGGCGACGGTATCGAGCCAGCCAATGAGCTGGGCGTTGAGATCGTCGAGATTGCGGAAGCTGCGGCCGAGAAAGAAGTCCTGGCGGATATAGCTGAACGGCCGCTCGACTTTCCCCTTGGTTTTCGCCCGATAGGGGCGGCAGGCACGCGGCTGAAAGCGGTAGTGCCGCGCCAGCGCGAGCAGCGATCGGTTGTAGGCGATGTGGCCCTGGTCGTCCTCGCCGGTCACCGCCGTCTTCATGCGGTCGTAGAGGATCTCGATCGGCACGCCGCCGATCGCCTCGAAAGCCTGGATATGACAGCGCAGCAGCGTCTGCAAATCCTGGTGGAGAACGTAGCGCGCGAACAGAAAGCGCGAGTGGCCGAGCACCAGGCTGAACAGCCAGACGACGCGGCTGGTGCCGGGGTCGTCGGTGAAGTTCACCACGAAGCGCGCAAAATCGACCTGGGCCTGGAGGCCCGGCGGGGTCTCGAAGCGCACCTCGTAGGGCTTGGGTCCGTTCTCGGGCCGGATTGCAGCGAGGAAGCGCTTCACCGCGGTATAGGCGCCGGCGTAGCCGAGCTCGCGAACCTCCCGGGTCAGCCGAGCGGCACTCAGATCGGGGAAAGCGATCAGCCGCTCGCGCAGAAATCCCATGAACGGGGCGAGCTTACTGGGCCGGCCCACCGAGCGCGGCCCGTAAGCCGGCGCCTCGATGCCGCGCTCGACATATTTGCGCACGGTCTTGGGGTCGCGCCCCGTCCGCCGCGCGATCGCCCTGACCGACAGCCCTTGTCGATGCAGTTCCAGGATCATCATCAGTTCTCCAAGTTGGACCATCGGCGCCGCCTCCCCCGAGACGGGGATGGCACCGATGGCGGCTCAACCATTCAGCCGGGGCGCGCCCTGGCTGAATGGTTGGACAAATGCCAACTAGGGAATTTTCAAAGCCCACTTTCGGGGAGAATTGCAGGCCCGATGACAGGACTTGGCAACGGCGAACCGCGCCGTAAGGGGTCGACGGGATCGGATTGCCTTCTTGAAGGCGGGCCGGGAAGATTCCAGCACCGACGCAAGATCCGCGCGCCCGGTCCGGACTACACGCTATGGGTGATTCCGGATAAGCTTCCCGAACCCGGGAGGGAATCCAATGGAAGAGCGACTCGCGGAGATCGTCGCGGCCTACGTGGGGCACAACACAATCGCGCCAGACCAGTTGCCCGCGTTGATCGTCTCGGTTAGGTAAAGCGACCAACCGTCCGGTTAGCTATGAATGCCATTTCCCGAAGGTGACGTGCGCGCCAGCCGGCGAGCAGTGAGGCGGTGGCCAAATTGGACCAATCGGACCGTCAGAATGTCGCCTTCCTGAAGGGGCTGACCTACGTCCACGGCGAAGGATTTCAGGTGCAGTAGCGGATTTTGATGAAGTGCGTGCCGTGCTCGTCAAGGTCCACCTGATCGCGGGTGAGGATGCCGATACCAAGGCCGCGCGCAGAGACGGTCTGCTTCTCAATGACCGTGCCGGCGCAGGCGGCATAGACGGGCTGAACGCCAGCCTGTAGGTCAGCGCCGTTGTTGCCCGACATGCCGAAGTGCGAGTAGAGCTTGTCATTAGCCTATCGGGGCAGGTCTGATTTTCCGCTCCGTCTATGATGGTCTGATCCGCAGCGCCAAAATCTTTTGCGCAGCGTATGCTGTCGCTCCAATGCTGGTTGATGTGGAATGGGCGGACGGATAGTACAAATAAAGGCGATCCGCCATATTTGTAATTGCATCATATCATAATCACCACTTTACAAAGGAACGATGACAATTCTTCAACGTTACTGATTCTTAGGTGCATTTGTACGCATGCCATTTGGCAACGAAACTGCGCCCGCGGAGAATTTCCATGATTAATAAAGTATCGGCGATTGCGATCGGCGCAGTCGCTCTTTCTACGGTGCTGGGGTCAACGGCCGTGCGGGCGCAGGAAAGTTGCGCCTCGATGTACGGTCGCATGATGGGGATCTACCAGGCAGACCCCTATTCCCCGGCGTATACGCAAATGTTGCCGTACTACAACTCGCATTGTGCCTCGGGCGCATCGTACCAATCTCCGCAGCAGCAACCGTACCCCGCCCCGGCTTATTCCCAATACCAGCCAGCATACCAGCAGGCGCCGTACGGTTACGGGCCGGCTCCGATTGATCCTGCCGCGGCCGTCGTTGGGGCAGCACTCGTGGGCGGAGCAATTGCCGCAGACAGCAACTACTATCGTGGCCGCGATGTTTGGGGAGATCGTGGCGGCTGGCGTCGCTAAAACCTGCGTCTGACCTCATCGATTTGAGGCGATCGATGTTCGTTTCCGGATGGACGTTATAAAAGTCAGCGAGGCTGCCTAGTTCCTTACCCTAAGGACGGATCGGGACGCGCCCTCGACGCGGCGGTGATCTAGACACCGAACAAACCCTTAGGGACGCCCCCGGCAGTGACCTTATCACTGCCGGGGGGCTTCCCCCATTCCAAATAGATATTAGATGAAGTTCAAAGCCGCCGCCCGATCGACAAGCTTACGCGACGAAGGAGACCGCGTTCCGACTGGACCAAATTAATTTGGCCCGGTGGCGTTTCTGTGTTCATACGCGCTCCCGATCGCAATGTGATCGAGCCTCGCGGCCCCGAGCAGGCCGAGATTGAGGGCGTCACGCGATACGTCCTGTGACTGGGTGCGTGCTCTGGCATAGATGTGGCGGTGCAGTGGCCGAAGCCGCCAGCCGGTGCCCTCATGCATGGACCCAAGGAGGATTTAGACAAATGGCCACCAGAAACGCACTCAAGGCCAGTCAACGCGGGCTCAAACAGCCTGCCCGGTCAGCCCCGATCTTGCGCGTACGTCAGCCCGGCGACCCTGTGCGCTGGAAGGATCGGCGGGGCGTCTTCAAGCGCGATGTCGGCGACGGCGAGCATTCCGAAGTCGTAATCGCCGACCGGGTTTACAGGGTCATAACCAGCGAACTGGGTTAATTCATGGAGTTCCACGATCAGATGAGCGGATTTCGTCTCGCCAACATCGCCGATCGCCTGAGCGCGGCCGCGGAGGCGAGGAAAGCGCAGATCGAGCGTGCGGCCCAAGCCAGGAGCGAGGCAGATAGCCCCGAGGCGGTCGAGCGGCGTGCGGCTCGGCAAGCGATCAGGGTGGCGCGAGATGCCCGTGTCGCTGAGCGAAAGGCGACGAAGGCGGCTGCGGGAACTCGGCACGCTGCCGAGCGCCTTGCGGAGGAAATCGCCGCGGCCGCCGCACGCGAGATCGCTCTGAAGGCCGAGCAAGAGGCCCGCGAGACCGAACATGCCAATAGGATTGCAAGAGAAGCCGCAACTGAGGCGGCGGCGCAGGTTGCCCGCGACGCTCGCTACGCGGCCCGCAAGGCGCGAAAGCGAAAACGGTAAGTAGGCCGCGCGGTGTTTCAGGCAGCGGCGGCATCTCGATAGCCGGTCGTGTTTTGCGTCACGCTCGGATCGAACTTCTCCAAGGCTGAGCGAAAGGCTGCTAATCCTTACTAAGCAGACCCTCGGCCGAACGCGCTACGTCGACGGCCATGCGCCGAAAGCGGCCGTCCAGCCGCGCCGGCCCGGTGCGTGGGCAGCCCATTGCGATAATCGCAGGGACTTGTTGACGCGATCTTTGACAACGTCCCGGCCCTGTGGAGCTGGGTCGGCGCGGCGGTCGCCATCGCTTGGGAGCGCTACATCGCACAGCGCCGGCTGCCGGCGGCCCGCCGCCTCTCGGCTGACCCCAAGCCGGAGTGGTGCGCGGCATTGCAGTCTGTCAGTTCGACAGGAAGCTTTTGGCCTCCGCCAGTTCCGGCCGATCGGTGTCCGCGAGGGCGCTCAGGCTCACCAGCTTCTTGTAGGTCTCACGCGAAGTTTCCAGGTCGCCGGCCGCTTTCGCCGCGCGGGCTTTGCCCAGGAGGCTGCGGAAGCGGTTCGGCTCGCTCTTCAGCGAGTCCACGTAGGCCTGCAAGGCCGCCGGGTCTTTGGTGTCGAGCAGCAAGTCGGCGAGCAACTCGCGAGCCGGCAGTACCGGTGCTGGGGTCGCGGGGTGCTTGTCCATTCCGGCGTCGAGATCGGCCGCCTGACGCCCCAGCTCGATTGCTTTCTTGTCTTCCTTGCGGGCATGGGCGAGCACGGCTGCCGCCTGGAGACGCTGTACCTCGACCTGATTGGCCCAGTACGTATCCTTCGCGTCGTTCAGCTTGTCGCGCAATGCCTGCAGTTTGCCGATCTCAGCGTCTGCGGCGGCGAGGTCGCCGGTGTGCGCGGCGCCGAGAGCGCGGGCGAATGAGATCATTGCCTCGGCCCACGGGAATTTATCGAGCGGGAAGCCGACCGCCGGCGTCTCGAGCGCGGCAGCCATCTTCCAGTCGTTGCGCTCGACCGCGTAGCGCACGGGGATCGCCGCCACCGCATAGGCGGTCGGCAGATTGGCGCCAGCACTCTTGGTGTAGGCGAGGAGCTCATCGCGCACTTGCTTCGCCTTGCCGTCCTGTGCGGTCTGCAGGTAGGCGTACTCCATGTAGTCCATCGTGTGGACGGTCTCGCCATCGTAGCCGCCCTCGCCGATCGTCTTCTTAATGTACGCGATTGCCGCGTCGTGCCCCGCCTTATTGGACTCGATCGACTGTTGCCACAGGCCGAGCCGGGTAAAGATGTGCGACGGCATGTGCAGCGCATGCGGCACCGCCGGAGCGATCTTGGCGTAGCACATCGCCGCCGGCAGCCCGAGTTCGGCAAGCTGTTGCGTGTCGTCGCTATGGATCAAGTAGTGTACGACGCCGGGGTGGTTCGGCTGGGCTTGCCATACTTGTTCCAGGATCTCGGCCGCCTTCTTCTTGTTTGCGAAGCTCTTGTCGGTCGGCGCCTGGGTCGCGTTTAGCGCCAGCGCATAGAAGACGCCGGCCTCCTGATCGTCGGGAAAGCGGGCGTGAACCTGCTCGATCGCCTTCTCGTAGGCGATCGCGCGGGTCTTGTGGTCGACCTTGTCGTAATCCTTGTAGAAGAGGGCGATTGCCGCGATGTAGGCCTTCTCGCGCTCGGTCGTCGGCCCGGCAACAGCGTTGGCCTTCTCGACCGCTTCGGTGCCGGCCTTCAAAGCCGCCTCACTCGGCGGGTACCACAGCGGATACCAGTGGCTCATCGCGACGCCCCAATAGGCCATCGCGCAGCTGGGCTCCGCCTTGGCAATGTCGCCAAAACTTTTCAACGCCTCTGGATACCAGAAGGAGTGCAGCATCCAGGCCGCGTGGTTGAACGCCTTCTGCGCTGCGGGGCCGCACGAGATCGGGAACTTGACCTCCTCAATCACCGAGCCCTCCCCGGCACCGGGAGGCGCGGCCGGGGTCGTTCGTTCAGCGCGCGCCGATGACCACGGCGGAAGCGCGAGAAGGGCTGTGGAGATGAGAAGTATCGCGAAGCGGCTCGCTAACATTGCGCTCTCCCGCGATGTCGGTGCGACATTCTGTACCGCCGCGCCCGGATTGACCATCGTCAACCGCTTTGCCGCGCTGCGATCAGCCCGGCCCGATGGTCGCCGACCTCGCCTTGCCTTCGCATCACCCTCTGTTTTGAGGACTGTCGTGCAGGCGTGGCGGTCTTGCTCCAGAACCCGCTCGCCGCGCGGCTCGCGAGCCGGGTGCCAAAGCCTCTTAAGGGGCATGGAACGAACCCGCTCTCGCGGGATTTTCGCCTGTCGTGGTCGGTGTGTTTTTGGGCGGTGGTAGTGAGTGGATAAGCGGTAAGGGGTGACGATCGTGGCACCCGATCCCGAGCATTGAAGGTCTAGCAACCTTCAGCTCGAGAGGAACCCCCGATGACCTCCCATTCCGCCCGGCCGGTCAGCGCGCTGCGTGCACGTATGATCGAAGACATGACGGTGCGCGGCTTCACCGAGGAGACGCGCAACAACTACATTCGCGAGGTGCGGGCGTTGGCGGCCTTCATCCGCCGGCCTCCCGATACGGCGACGGCGGAGGATTTGCGCCGCTTCCAGCTGCAACAGACGCAGAGCGGCATGCAGCCGCCGAGCATCAACAGTGCGGTCTCCGCCTTGCGCTTCTTCTTCACGGTGACGCTCGACCGGCCGGAGCTTGCCCGGCGGCTCACGGTGGTGCGCCAGTCGCGCCGGCTGCCGGCGGTGCTGAGCGTGGAGGAGATTGCGCTTCTGCTCCAGGCGGCGCCGGGGCCCAAGTACAAGGCGGCATTCGCCACCGCCTACGGCGCTGGGCTGCGCGTCTCCGAGGTGGTCGCGCTCAAGGTCGGCGATATCAACTCCGAGCGCATGCTGTTGCGGGTCGAGCAGGGCAAAGGACGCAAAGACCGCGACGCCATGCTGTCGCCGCAGCTGCTTGAGCTGCTACGCGACTGGTGGGTGGAGGGCCGGCGCCGCGGCGTGTTGCTGCCGCGCGGCTGGCTGTTCCCGGGTCGCAACCCGATCGAGCCGCTCTCGACCCGTCAGCTCAACCGCGCCGTCCACGCCGCAGCCGATGCCGCCGGGATCAAGAAGCGAGTATCGCCGCATACGCTGCGGCACAGCTTCGCCACACACCTGCTGGAACAGGATACCGATATCCGTGTCATCCAGGTGCTGCTCGGCCATGCCAAGCTCGACACCACGGCCCGTTACACCCGTGTCGCCAACACCACGATCCGCAACGTGACCAGCCCGCTCGACCGGCTCGCGCCACGATCTGAGGGCAGGCCAAGACCCGGAGCTTAGCCCGGCGGCGGTGAGCCGCCCGAGGCTGGAGGTCGCAGACGTCTTTCATCGCTACGGAGCTGGCTGGCGCCGCGCCAATGCCGGGCATCTCAGCCTCGGCCAGCTCCAGGTGATGTCGGCCGTCGAGAGCTGCCGCTCGGCCGCCCTCGGCGGGCACGTCGAGCGCTGCGAAGATTGCGGCCACAGCCGGATCGCTTACAACTCGTGCCGCAACCGCCATTGCCCCAAGTGCCAGGGCGCGGCGGCACGGGACTGGCTTGCCGCGCGCGAGGCCGATCTGCTGCCGGTCGGTTACTTCCACCTGGTCTTCACCCTCCCGGCCGAGATCGCCCCGATCGCCTACCAGAACAAGGCGGTGGTCTATGACCTGCTGTTCCGCACCGCAGCGGAGACGCTGCTCACCATTGCCGCCGATCCCCGACACCTCGGGGCCCGCATCGGCGCCACCGCCGTGCTTCATAGCTGGGGCTCGGCAATGACCCACCATCCGCATGTCCACATGATCGTGCCGGGCGGCGGAATATCGCTCGATGGCACGCGGTGGGTGTCCTGTCGACCCGGCTTCCTGCTGCCGGTGCGGGTGCTCTCCCGCCTGTTCCGGCGGCTCTTTCTGGCCGGCCTCGCCGACGCCCACGCGGCGGGCCGGCTGGCATTCTTCGGCGAGGTCGAGGGCCTGCGCGACCGGACGGCCTTCGACGCCCATCTCGCGCCGCTGCAACGCAAGGACTGGTTCGTCTATGCCAAACCGCGCTTCGCCGGGCCCGAGGCGGTGCTCGCCTATCTCGCCCGCTACATCCACCGTGTCGCCATCTCGAACAGCCGGCTAATCGGCCTCGACGAGCGCGGCGTGACCTTCCGCTACAAGGACTACCGCCGCAACGGGCAGGCGCGATATCGCACGATGACGCTGGCGCCCCACGAGTTCATCAGGCGCTTTCTGCTCCACGTCCTGCCCAAAGGGTTCCATCGCATCCGTCACTACGGGCTGCTCGCCAGCGCCGGCTGCAAGGCCAATATCGCGCGCGCCATCGAGCTGATCGCCGCTCCGGCCCCGCCGAAAGAGACGCCGGCAGAGCACGACAATGCCAGCACCACAGGCATTGGCGCCGACCATCGCCCGCCATGCCCCTGCTGTGGTGGCCGGATGATTATCATCGAGACCTTCGAGCGATGCGGCGCACCCCGAGCCCCGCCATCATCCGACGCCGGGGTCAGGAGCGCGACGCCATGACCACCGTCACCACCTCGCCGCAGCACCATCTGCCCGCTGGAGAAACTTGCTTCCGGCACCGCACTACTGTCGCCCCAGTGCTTCCAAACGCCGATCGCATCCCGCCGAGCATTCTAAAATCACCGCGACAATGGCAGCAGCGGCGAAGAGTTCTCGACCCCGATCGTCGATCCGCCGTCGAATGCGCCGGCCCGCGCTGCCCGCGCCGCGGTCGCTGCCCGATAAAATCCCCATAGACCCCAAGCCGCCCACCAAGCCCCCGCGGGTTCCTTCCCTGAAGGCTTTCGGACACCGGCCCTCAGCACCGGCGGATAGATCATCAACGGGCCGGTATCCGAAACCCTGCACACGAGCAGCGGTGCCCCCGGTTAGGACGGATTGTCCAGTTTCGGTTCAGCCAGCGGACTCGCCCGACGGCACGGCGGATGTCGCCAAGGCGCCGAAAGCAGCCGTCCGTGGCAGCGGTGAGATCGAGAGCGTGAGGCGCACCGATCAGCAGGAGGCGCAGGTCGTTCGCTGCCCGACTGTGGCAATCGGGCAGCGAGGCAAGTCATAAAGCGAGACGGCGGACGTCGGTGGATGTCCGGAAACCGATTGTCACCGGTCAGCGGCTCGGGACTGAAGTTCAGTTGATGGCGGCTGGCGACAAACCTTGCCGACAATGTATGCGATCCCTTCCGGCCCCACCTGTGCGATGTGCTGGCACCCTGCCGCAATCTCGCAGTGGTCACCCGCCCGGAACGTCTCGGCCTTATTGTCGCGAACGATGGTTATCTCGCCGCTCAGCACCATAAGACGCACATCGAAGTCATGCGCGTGCAGTTCCTCGGAGAAGCCGGGCTTCTGACCACCATTCACGACCTCGAAACCCTCACGCCGCAGGTCGCTTTCGAAGGCCTCGCGGGTGAGCGGTCCGTTGCGGCGGCGGCCCGACAGCAGGGCGACCCCTTCCGGGCCCACGTGTTCGGCGTGCATGCAACCTGCCGGGACCTCGAAGCATTGCCCCCGACGAAAGGTAACTGGGGTATTATCGCGCGTAATGGTGATTTCGCCACCCAGGACAAATGCCTTGGCATCGAAGTCATGACAATGGTTGGGCGCGACCAGGTTAGGCTTCACGCTGCTGTTCACGACGCGATAGCCCCCGCGCCGCAGGTCTGCTTCGAATTCGGCCCTCTTCATTGCCTCTCTCCTTGCTGGAAGCGGCCCGCTTGTGCACTATGGCGTACATGCTGTCAACTTTAGAGAACGAAGTCAGCCTATCTACGGGACGCGCCGTCAAAGGGCAGCGCGAGGCGGCCGGCTTCAGCTTGCGGGTGCTGGCCGCACGCAGCGGCATCTCAGCCTCGATGATCTCGGACATCGAGCGCGGCACGAAGTCGCCGACCGTCATCACCGTGGTGCGGCTCGCCCAGGCGCTGGGGGTCACCGCCGCGGCTCTGATTGACGGGGGCGCGGGTCCGGCGCCGCGCATTCGCGTTCTGCGCCGGGGCGAGGCCGCTAGCGGCGAACACCCCGCCCCGTGGCAAAGCCTAGGGCCTGCAGCCCCGGGCAGCCGCGTCGACTTCGTCCGCTATCAGATCCCTCCGTCTACCGTGCTCGGTCCGTCTATCGCCCACGCTCTCGGCACGGTGGAGCATATGCATGTGGCCACCGGCACCGTCCGCGTCACGGTGGGCGACGAGACGGCCGAACTCGCCGCCGGCGACAGCTGCAGCTGCCGCACCGACGTCCCGCATGGGGTCGAGAACCCCGACCCGTCGGTCGAGGCGCTCATCTACCTGATAGTCGAGCGGCGTTGACCAGGTTCGTTAGCGAGTTGCTGTGGGTTTTAAGCGTCCGGTGCCGTTGGGGCGGGCACGCGTGTCACGGATCGGTATTGACGCCCGCGACAAGCGCAACTGATTGGAGCGTTCAGGGGCCAGCCTGTGTGGAAACGGGGCTTAGACGGCGGTGCTGACGGATTCCGCGATTGGGGCGGTTGCTTTAGAATCCTGAAGCTCGGGGGCTTCGGGGGTTGGCGATGCATCGGTTCATCGATGGCGAAGATCGGATGCAACAGGCGCTGCTGCCGCACAGCCTGGAGGATTACGTCGGCGGAGAGAACCCGGTTCGAGTGATCGAGTTTTTCATCGACGAGCTCGACCTTGCCGCCTTGGGGTTTTCGGGGATGACGCCGGCGGCGACGGGTCGGCCAGCCTACCATCCCTCGACGCTGCTGAAGATTTACCTCTACGGCTATCTCAACCGCGTGCAGTCGAGCCGGCGGCTCGAACGGGAAGCGCAGCGCAATATCGAGCTGATGTGGCTGACCGGGCGTCTGGCGCCCGACGTCAAGACAATTGCCGACTTCCGCCGGGACAATGGTGCGGCGATCCGGGCGGTGTGTTCCCAGTTTGTGGTGTTGTGCCGCCGATTGGGCCTGTTCACCCGCGCCGTTGTCGCGATCGACGGCAGCAAGTTCAAAGCGGTGAACAATCGCGATAAGAACTACACGGTGGCCAAGGTCACCGGGCGGATGGAGCAGGTCGATGCCAGCATCGCGCGTTACCTGCGGGCGCTGGACCAGGCCGACCGCGAAGAGAGCGATGTCGCCGAGGCCAAGTCGGGCCGGCTGAAGGAGGAGATTGCCGGCCTGCGCCAGCAGATGCAGGCCTTGAAGGTGATGGAGCAGACGGTCCAGGACGCGCCCGACCAGCAGGTTTCGCTGACCGATCCCGACGCCCGATCGATGGCGACCAGCGGCAAAGGCACCGCCACCGTCGGCTACAATGTGCAGATCGCGGTGGACGCCGAGCACCATCTTATCGTCGCCCACGAGGTGATCAATCAGGGGTACGACCGCCACCAGCTTGCGCCCATGGCGCTCAAGGCACAGCAGGCCACGGGCTGCGAGCAGGTCACCGCCCTGGCCGACCGCGGCTACTTCAACGGCGATCAGGTCCTGTCCTGCGAAGGCACGGGCGTCGCGCCTGTCGTGCCCAAGACCCTGACGTCGAGCGGCGCCAAACGCGGCTTCTTCACCCGGCAGGACTTCATCTACGACGCCGAGCACGATCATTACACCTGCCCGGCGGGGGCGAAACTCACCAAGGCCAAGCGCCGGGCGGATCACACCGAAGACTTTGACTTCTACCGCCACCTGAGCGCCTGCTTCACTTGCCCGCTCAAGCCCCGCTGCACACCGACCAAGCTGCGGCGCGTCAAGCGCTGGGAGAATGAGGACGTGCTCGACAGGATGCAGGACCGGCTCGACCGCATGCGATGCCATGGGCGTGCGACGACAGACCGTCGAGCACCCGTTTGGAACCCTCAAGGCCTGGATGGGCGCCACCCACTTCCTGACCCGGACCCTCGACAAGGTCCAAACCGAGATGAGCCTCCACGTTCTGGCCTATAACCTGAAGCGAATGATCACGATCTTCGGTGTGCGATCGCTGATGGCGGCGATCAGGACCTGATCACCTCGCGCAAACCCGCGCCGATCAATCAGCGGGCGGGTGCCTCGATCCGATCCTCCGGCAAACCCAGCGCAAGCCCAAACCGTATGACACGTTTTTCCACAGTCTCGGGCAGATTCAGACTTCAAGGTAACGGTGACTTCGAGGGCTGAAAATTCGCCAAGAGCGGACATTCTTGAACCGGGAGAGGCAGGAGCAGCCCTGCTCACCGCACGATGCAATACGGCCATGTTGCTATCGGATTTGCTACCGAACTGGATAGCCTCGTTGGGGACGCGAGAGGACGTTCCGAGTACCGACGACTTAACCTGACCGATTAATCAACACATTGGGCGATCAGACGGGATTGCCCAAGATGCCCGGCGGCGAACAAGAAGCTCGCATAGCGATGAACATGCGCGTCGGCCGATCTTAAGAACCTGATGCCGGATACTACGAGGTCCGGCGAGTTTGAATCACAGCTCAAGTCAGCCATTGCCACCGAAATTGCCACCGGAACAATGAGCACAAGGCATGAGCGGATGGAACCGAATGGCACGTGCGAGTGAAAAAACTGATCCTTTTCAATATATTTGGGCACGCGCTGGCAGAGCACGGTATGAACGCCTTAGAATTGCTAAACCGTTATACGGTTAACCCCCGTATCGTGGGTTCGAATCCCATCCCCTCCGCCACCTCCATCAAAATAGCAAGCGATCGCCTCAGCTGAGACATTCGGGTGCGAAACGGCGCTATCCGGATTTCCGCCGCAGCCGGGCGCTGCGTTCGCGAAGCGTCTGGAATGTGACGTACAGCATTGGAATAACGAAGATCCCGACTGCACTCGCGGCGATCATGCCGGCGAAGACGGGCGTGCCGACATTATGCCGGCTGATCTGCGCAGCCCCCTTGGCGATGACCAGCGGATAGACGCCGAGAATGAAGGCGAAGGATGTCATCATCACGGCACGAAACCGCATCTGCGCGCCGAGCACCGCGGCTTCGCGGATGTCCTTGCCCCGCTCGCGCTGGTCCTTGGCGAATTCGACGATGAGAATGCCGTTCTTTGCCGCCATCGCGATCAGCACCACCAGCCCGATCTGGCCGTAAAGGTCGAGCGACAAGTGGAAGACGAGGATGCCGAGAAAGGCGCCGAGGACCCCGATCGGCACGGACAGCAGTACCGGAACCGGAATGATCAGGCTCTCGTAGAGCGCTACCAGGAACAGAAACGCAAACAGCACGGCGAGGCCGAGAATGGCGCCGGTCTGTCCGGACGCGGCCACCTCTTGATAGGCGGTGCCAGTCCACTCATAGCCGTAGCCTGTGGGCAGCGTCTTGGCCGAGACGTCCGCCATGGCGGCGATCGCGGCGCCGGATGAGGCGCTCGGCGACGGACTGCCCTGGATCGGGATTGCCCGGTAGTTATTGTAGCGGGTGATCACCTGCGGACCGACGATCACCCGCGCTTCAGCGATCGACCGGAGCGGGACATCGGTGCCGAATTTGTTGCGGATGTAGATCTGCCACAGCGAAGACACGTCGCGGCGGTCGGCCGCCTCGCCCTGGATATTGACCTGCCAAACGCGCCCGAAGAGATTGAAGTTGTTGATATAGATGCCCCCCAGCGTGGCCTGCAACGCGCCGAAGACGTCGTTCATGCCAAGTCCCAGCGCCTGCGCCTTTTCGCGGTCGATGTCGAGATAGATCGAGGGGTTGCTGGCGGTGTAGGTCGAGAACACGCGGGTAAGCTGGGGGTCGCCATTGGCGTTGGCGATGAGCCCTTGCATAACGCTGTTCATCGCGGCGGGCTCCTGGCCCTCCAACGCTTCCAGGTCGTATTCGAAGCCGCCCGTCGTCGACAGACCGATGATCGGCGGCAGGTTGAAGGCGAAAACGCTGGCAGTACGCACTTCTCGGCCCTCGGCGAAGACGCGGCCGATCAGCGCCTGCGCCGAGTTCGGCGGCCCCGGCGCGATCCTCGAACGGTTTCAATAGCGCCACAATGAAGCCCGTATTCGGCTCATTGACTCCGTCGATGATCGAAAAACCATTGATCGAGAAGATTTTGTCGACTTGCGGCATCTGCTGCAGCAACTTCGTGATGCGGCTGACTGCCTCGCGGGTGCGATAGACCGAGGCGCCGTCGGGCAGCTGCACGTTGACGAAAAACGCGCCCTGATCCTCCTCCGGCAGGAAGCCGGTCGGTGTTCGCAGCGTCAGCATGGCAATCGCGCCAGCGCTGACGGCGACGAGCAAGAGGCCGAATATCGAGAGGCGCACCAGCCGGCGCACGATCGCGGCGTAGCCGTCGCGGACATTGTCGATGCGGCGTAGCACCCAGCCCATCGGCCCGCGCCTCACCCCGTGATGGCGCAGGAAAAGCGCGCACAACGCAGGCGACAAGGTCAGCGCGTTGAGCGCCGAGATCAGCATCGCGACGCTGATCGTGACGGCAAACTGCCGGAATAACTGTCCGGAGATGCCTGGGATGAACGCCACCGGCACAAACACCGAAAGCAGCACCAAGGTAATGGCGATGATCGGCGCGGTGATCTCCGTCATCGCCTGTTTCGTGGCCTCGCTCGGGGTCAGCTGCGGGTTCTCCTCCAGCACCCGCTCGACATTTTCGACCACGACGATCGCGTCGTCGACGAGGATGCCGATCGCCAGCACCATGGCCAGCAACGAAACGGTGTTGGCGGAATAGCCGAGCACCAGAAGCACCGCGAAGGCGCCGATGAGGCTGACCGGCACTGCGATCGCCGGGATGAGCGTGGCGCGCAGGCTGCCGAGAAAGACGAAGACCACGATCACGACCAGACCGAAGGCGATGGCCAGCGTCACCAGCACGTCGTGGATCGTCGCCCGCACGAAGGTCGTCGTGTCGTAGTTGACGACATAATGGAGCCCTGGTGGAAAGCGCTTGGAGAGGCGGTCCATCGTCGCGATGACCGCCGAGGCGGTGTTGACCGCATTGGCCCCCGGCGACAAATACAAGCCGAGCGCGACCGCCGGTTCGCCGTTGTAGCGCCCTTCGACATCCTCATTTTGAGCGCCCAGCTCGACACGGGCGACGTCACGCACGCGCAGCATCGAGCCGTCGGGGTTGGCGCGCAGCACGATGTCGCCGAACTGCTCCGGTGTCTTCAATCGCCCCTTGGTCTCGATATTGATCTGGAATTGCTGGTCGTGCGCGATCGGCCGCGCACCGATACGGCCGACCGGCGCCTGAACGTTCTGCGCCTGGATCGCGCTAATCAGGTCCGCCGGGGTCAGGCTCAGATTGTCGAGGCGCTTGGTGTCGAACCAGATGCGCATCGAGTAATTCAGCGCGCCAAAGATGCGCGCCTGCCCGACACCCGGCACCCGTGACAGCACGTCGATGATGTTGATGACCGCGTAATTGGTGATGAACAGAGGGTCTTGCTGGCCATTCTCGCTGTAGAGCGAGAGGAATTGCAGCACTGCCGAGGATTTCTTCTGGACGGTAAGGCCTTCGAGTTGGACTTCGGCAGGCAATTGCGCCAGCGCGGTCTGCACCCGGTTGTTGACGTTGACGGTGTTGATGTCCGGATCGGTGCCGAGGTCAAAACTGACCGTCAGACTGTAGGACCCGTCATTGCCGCTCGTCGACTTCATGTAGATCATCTTGTCGACGCCGACGACCTGGGCCTCGATCGGCTGCGCGACGCTGGCTTCGACGACGGCGGCCGAGGCGCCGGGATAGGTCGCGGTGACCTGCACCTGCGGCGGCACGATATCCGGCAACTGCGCGACGGGAATGCGGGTCAGCGCCAGCAGGCCGGCGATCGTGATAACGACCGCGATGACTCCCGCCAAGCGCGGCCGATCGATAAAGGTATCGGAGATCACGGCCGGACTCCCGGCGAGCCGACCGATGGCGCCGGCGTTGCCGGGCCGGGCAATACCGCCTCGCCGGCGCGAACCCGTTGCAAACCCTCGGTGACAACCAGTTCGCCTTCTTTCAACCCATTGGTGATCACCGCCAAGGAGGGCGTCGACTGGCCCTGTTGAATACGGCGAACCTCTGCCTTGTTCTGCGCATCGACGACGTAGACATAGTCGCCCTGTTGGTCCGCCAGCACGGCGGCGCGGGGGATCGCCAGCACCGTGATCGGCTGCACGCCCTCGATCAGCACGGTCACGAATTCGCCGTCGACGAGCTCGCGCGGTACCGGCTCGGTTGGCGGCAGGCCGGGGATCAGAGGGTTGGGCAGGATCGCACGTACCGTCAGGGTGTCGGTATTTTCCGCAACCGTCGGCGAAACGTAATCGAGCTTGCCATCGGACCCGTAGATTTTCCCGTTCGGCAGGCGCACCTTCACGACAACCGCGTTAAATCCGCCCTTGGGTCCATAGCGGGCGCGGAGGTCGAGCCCGGCTCGCACGGAGACGGAAAAGAGCGCGTATATCGGATCCTGGCTGACGATGCTTGTCAGGGTGCCGCTGCTCGGCGAAACGACGTTGCCTTCGGTAACCTGAGTCGCGGTAATTCTGCCGTCGATCGGCGCGTAGATGCTGGTGTAGCCGAGATTGATCGCGGCGGTCTCAACCTGCGCTTGCGCCCCGTCGATCTGCGCAGCCAAGGAGCGCTCAGCGGCGAGCGCGGAATCGACATTGGATTGCTGGCCCGCAACGGTGGACAGAAGCGCCTGTGCGCGCCGCAGGCTGATCAACGCGTTCCGGTGCTGCGCTTCGAGCTGCTCGGCATTGGCCTTTGCCGCATCGACCAGCGCCTGAAAAGGCGGGCGCTCGATCTCGTAGAGGAGATCGCCCTTTTTGACCTCGGCCCCTTCGACAAAGTGCCGTTTTTCGAGAAAACCGGTGACGCGGGCGACGATGGCCACCCGGTTCACCGCCTGAAGTCGGCCGATAAATTCGTCGCTCTGCGTGATCTGCTGCGGCTCGACCCGCACCACGCCAACCGCGGGTGGCCCGCTGCCCGGGCCCTGGGCCGCCGCTTGCGCCGACATGAATGCCAGCGCGAGAGCCATCGTCAGGCAAAAAGCGTCAGCCGTCCTACTCATCCTAGCCCCCCGCAGGTAGCCATCCGGAAGCGACAGCCACCGGTCGCCGACAAAACGTCCAAGGGCTCCACCCAGCTTGGACGAGGCGGTGCGCCCGATCGTGACTTTGCGCAGCGCGTCGCGGGTCAATATTTCACGAGTTGGCGGTGCGGCTCCATCTTATCCGACCGCACACGGGACTCCGGCGACAGAGCGGGATCGCGAACGGTTTGGCCGACCGTCGGGACAGCATCGACGTCGCGGTCGGCACTATCCCGCAAATCCGTGGCCCCCCAACACATGTCACGGAGGGATCGAAATGCCCGGCAGCTGGGTCGCCAGGCCGCCGGGAGGCGGCCGAGACGATTGATCAGAAGCCGATTCGGCGCATTAGAATGGCCAAGCCACCCGGCTCCCGAGCGGTCGCCGTGGTAGAGACACCACAGTCCGGATAACTGATACGCCGACGAACGCTTGCGGTGCGATTGAGACACCCAGGCTAAATCACCGTACGCATACTGATGTCCTTGGCGTACCGTCCTGCAAACCTTCGGCGCCGTCACCGCTCTGGGCAAGCTTTGGTCGAGTGCGTATTGAGGGGCGGCAATCCGCATCCGCCCGTCGTAGCTTGACCCGAGCCCGGTTATCTGCGGCCTTTTTGAAGGGCTTTTGCGGATGAAGTAGGATACGAAATCCAACTGGCTCCCGTTGGATCATCCGAGAGACCGCGTTCGTGCGTGCCGATCGATCAGACGATCGGGACTAGCGGAAACCGGCTAACTGAATTTCCTGACCAGACCGCCGAACGCGAGAACGACAAGCAACGCAGCGCCCCATTCGAGCATGATCGTGCCTCCGACGGCCGCGCTGTCTTGTGCCGGCCGCTTGTGATGAAGAACCGAGGTTGGGGATGTGCCGGGGAGAGTATCCCGGCACATCCCGTTTCTTGCCTACGAGTGGAAGAAGGTGGCGTCGACGCCGGTAACGTACTTCAGCAGCAGCGTCGACCCGTCGGAGAAGGAGATCAGCGTATCCGTACCACCGACCACCGTGGAGTTCGCGGCAACGGTTGCGGGGCTGTCGGGCGTCTGGATGGAGTCACCCGCCGCCTGGCTGAACCCGATGACCGTGTCGGCGAAGCCGGGCCCGCCATCCACGAAGGTGGCATTGGTCCCGCCCAGATAGGCAGTCGCGGTGCCGCCGCCGACGACCGAGTCTCCGCCCGAGCCGCCTGACGCATCGCTCGCATAGACGGTATCGCTGCCGGAGCCGAGCACGATCAGGTTGCCGTCGCCGATAATCCCGAGCGTGTTGTTGCCGCCGTCGGCCGACACGGTGTCGTGGTTGCCGATCGCCCAGGTGGTGTCGTCTCCCGTACCGTCGGTGACCGACACGTTGTCGCCAATGAAGCCGACCAGGTTGCTGCCATTCAGGCCGCTGATGCTGCTTGAATTGCCGCTCGCCCAGATCGTGTCGTTGCCGACATCGCCGGTCAGCGAATTGTTGTCGCCGACTGATCCGCCCTCGTTGAAGTGGTCCACGCTGAGCTGTGGCTTTTGCTCGAAGGAGGACTGCGATGCCGAGGACGAGTTACAGGCCGGAAGGGATCGTCGCCAAGTTGCGGCAGGTTGACCAATCGGCACGCTCCATTGCCGTTGTCCGCATATTCGACCTGCATTTGCAGGTCAAAAGCAGGTAATGGGGTCGAAAAAACAGTTCGCTATCTACTAGGAAACCAACGATACGCTGCGGTCATTTTGCCAAAATCTTTAGAAACGTTGCCAAAATATAGTGATAAACCGAGAAAATATCTGGGACAGACAGATTAATTTTACGTGTCAAATCGTAATATTATCGAAAATATCATTTCGTATTATTCTTGCGCATAGATAATTCCCAAGCTTTCCACTCCTCTAGGTATTTTCTGAAGCCCTCTACGTCTGGAATCGTCTCCATATGCTTGCCCCGCGGTGGTTCGTCAAAACCTGGAAACCAACGAAAATTATCCGGGAGTACTAATATGGCAGTCGGAGCATTCCCTGCACGCTCGTCCGCCTCTTCTTCGAGCCGGCGCACACGCCGTTCAAGGCTACGCAACATCGGCGAACTCCTCCTTTGCTTCCTTTGCCATACGCGTAACTTCTGCATGGCCCTGATCGTATTTGCGGAGCCCCGCGTCTTCCTCCTCATCGTCGCTATTGCTTCGAGCGCGTTCAAGTATTTCAACGCGCTTTGCGAGCTCCTGGGTTTCGAACGCGGACGCGAATGCGGTAACAGACTTTGAGATCTCGTTGGCCTCTGAGGGCGTAATGATTCCCTCTGCGACAGCGGCGACGATGGCGCTCAAGGCCTCCGCCGCATCGGCCGCAGTCTTCAGTGGGGGGAGCGGGAATGCTACGGCACGGTCCCGACGTATCGGGATCAATCGCTCCATACAAAGCCGCAACGCTGCGGAATCGCCATTCAAGGCCAGCTCAACGGCCTTCCGCGTCAAGGCTTCGGCTTCACCATCCAGCAGGGCTTCCGCGACGAGAGTTGTGCGGTTCTTGGTGCCGGGGAGCTTCCCTAGAGGATTTCCGCTCCGGCCGGGCTGGAAGCGACCCGAAATCGGTTTTGCAACACCATTTCCGGACTGAGTCCGATTGCTCATCAGTTCATGCTCCTATGATGGATGGCCTAAGTGGCAATACGGTGCTGTTTCCGTCTTTTGCATCGACCAACAACGATGGGGCCGCCGCCTATACCCCGAAGGGAACGGGCGCGGCTAAGTATTCATCGGGAAAAGGCGCCGTATTCATCGGGAAAAGGCGCCGGATTGGAACTTGTGCAAACGAGGTGGTAGATACCAACGTACGCGGTTTGTTCCACAAAGCTTGCCGTGCGTCAATCCGATCCGAGGCGGAGGCATGAAATTGCTAGGAAATTTCATCGCTGGTCTGTAGCCATGCGGGGCGACTTGACCGAATCGATCCCTTGCCGCAGCGTGATCTTTGGGTGGGTGATCCACCGGCGACGGCCTCAGACTCAAGCTTCGAAACAGGGGTTGCTGGCCAGAACTTGGCGCCCTCGTACTGCTCGAGCCAAGCCCGACAATCTCCTTGGGGCCGTCAGCGCGCACGCCGAGGGCAATGTGGACGGCCTTGTTGCGAGGTCGCGTCCGTCAAGCTGGTGTAAATCGGGGTGGAGTTTGAGGTGGCCACTGGTCAGGCCGCCAGTGGTGGAAGTTTCGCCGGATCGGCATCGATCAGCGGTAGTGTAAGTTCGGCCATCCCTTCGATCTGCCTGTAGCGGCACTGGAGCAGCCACTCATCATTTTGCTCGAGCAGCACCGCGCCGATGAGGCGGGTGATGCTGGCCTCGTTGGGGAAGATGCCGACGACGTCGGCGCGCCGTTTGACCTCCTTGTTGAGACGTTCGAGCGGGTTGGTCGAGTGCAGCTTGGTGCGGTGCTGGTTCGGGAAAGTCATGTAGGCGAGCACGTCATGCTCGCTGTCGTCCATCAGCGCGGCGAGCTTGGGCCAGCGCGGCCGGAGCTGATCGGCGACATGCCGCCAGGTCTGGTGCGCCGCATCGGCGTCGGTTTGCAGGAACGCCTGGCGGATCGCGGCGGCGACCATGGTGTGCTGGCCCTTTTGCACGTGCGCCAGGGCGTTGCGCATCCAATGAACCCGGCATCTTTGCCAGGTCGCGCCGAGCACGCGGGTGATCGCCAGGCGCAGCCCGTCATGGGCGTCCGAGATCACCAGCTTGACGCCGCGCAATCCGCGCTTCACCAGGCCCTTGATGAAGCCCGACCAGAACGGCTCGGCCTCCGACGGGCCGATACCGAGGCCGACGATCTCGCGACGGCCCTCGGTGTTCACAGCGACGGCGATTATTGCCGCCACAGAGACGATGCGGCCGCCGTCGCGCACCTTGAGGTAGGTGGCGTCGAGCCAGAGATACGGCCATTCGCCCTCGATCGGCCGGTCGAGGAAGGCATTGACCCGCTCGTCGATATCTTTGCAGAGCTTCGAGACCTGGCTCTTCGAGATGCCAGTGAGGCCCATCGCCTGCACCAGTTCGTCGACGCGTCGGGTCGAGACGCCGCCGATCCAGGCTTCCTGGATGATCACCATGACCAGCGCCTTCTCGGCGGTCTTGCGTGGCTCCAGGAACGGCGGGAAGTACGACCCTTGGCGCAGCTTAGGGATGCGCAGCTGGAGCGAACCGAGGCGCGTGTCGAGGCTGCGGTCGCGGTAGCCATTGCGGTAATTGAGCCGCTCGCCGGTGCGTTCGTGCCGGCCGGCGCCGATCAGCCCTTCGACATCGGCTTCCATCAGGATCTGCAGCACCGCCTCCGCCACGGATCGCAAGAAATCGGAGTCGCCGCTCTTCTGCAGCAGCTCGGCCACGCCATTCTCTCCTCGGTCATCGGGTCCTCGCTCGGCTCGGGGTGAAGCATCGCAACTCCACCTTAGCCGGCCTTCCCGGTGACCACCTTTCGCTCGCGCGCGCGCCGGGCTCCAAGTTCCGGGGCATTCCGCCCGGCGCGTGCTCACCGTCGAATTTCCACCACAACCGTGGACGCTAACTTGTTGCGTACCAGTCCTTCGTCGCGGATCTTGCCCCGCGGGGCGTCGAAAAAGACCAGCGGATAGGTGGCTTCCACCGGGCGAGTCTGCCAGGCCGCGACCTCCTCTAGAGCATTTTCAGAATGAGTTGGCGATAGCCGGCGGCGGTGAAGTAGTTGGCGCATTCGTCCGGGGTGAAGCGGTCGAGCAGTTCGCCGATGCGGCGCCAGAGGCCGTCGCGGGTGCGCTCGGGGGCCTGGCGGAGCAAGGTCTTGAGCTTCGAGAAGGCCATCTCGATCGGGTTCATGTCGGGCGAATAGGGCGGCAGCAGAAAGAACTGCGCGCCGGCCTTGGCCTCGATCGCGGCGCGCACGGCGGCGATCTTATGGGCCGGCAGGTTGTCCATCGCGACGATGTCGTCCGGCTTGAGGGTCGGGATCAGCACCTGCTCGACATAGGCGAGGAACGCTTGGCCGGTCATCGGACCGTCGAGCACCATCGGCGCGCCAAGGCCATCACGCCGCAGCGCGGCGACAAAGGTGGTGGTCTTCCAGTGGCCGAACGGCGCCTTGGCTAACAGCCGCCGGCCGCGCGGGGCGCGGCCGTAGAGCCGGGTCATCTTGGTGCTGGCGCCGGTCTCATCGATGAAGACGAGCTTGTCGGCATCGACAAAGGGCCGCGCCGCCTGCCAGATGCGGCGCCGCGCCGCGACATCCGGTCGGTCCTGCTCGGCTGGCGCGGAGCGTCTTTTTTTAAACGACAGCCCGAGCCGGGCGACCGCCGACCACATCGCCCCGTTGCTCAACCGCACCCCGTGCTCGGCCACCAGCCAGGTTTGCAGCGCTGCCAGCGTGAGGTCCGGATGGGCCTCGATATGCGCCGCCAGCGCCACCTCTTGCGCCGGCGTCAGTTTGCGCGGCCGGTGACCGCGCCGCGAGCTGGCGCTCACCTCGCCGGTCCGGCGCCGCCGGATCAGCGCCTTGTAGATGTAGGACACGCTGACCCGGAATAGCTGGAGGCCTCCAAGAACCGTGTTTTTTACGCCGGCATTGACCGGGTTTTGGATGGCGAGTGGCGAGGTCGCGGTGCCGGGAGCGGCGTGCGCCCCTCGACTGGCTCCGCGATCGGGTTCTTTGGTCAGACTGGCGCGGTCTGCGTGGTGAGCCAAAGCACTCGCTTCATGTTGTAGAGGATGTTGGCCAGGCCGATCTTGGTTGTGGCGCGGGCGATGCCGATGGTTCGGATAAACAGTCCCATCGGCCCCTTCTGCCGGGCGAAGACATGCTCGACCGCAGCGCGCACTTTGGACTTTCGATTGTTGGCTCGGGCGGTGCGTCGCGGCATCGGCTTGCCCGTCGGCTTCTTGCGATGGATCTGCGAACGCAAGAGACGGTCGGCGAGATACTTCTCGTTGGCTTGGGAGCGATAGGCGGTGTCGGCCCAGACCTCGCTGGCGGTGTTGTTCTTGTCGATCAACTCGGGCAGCACCCCGCCGTCGTGGCGAGACGCGTCGGTCGTGGTCCAGGTGCGGATCAGACCGTGCCGGCGGTCGATGCCGATGTGGTTCTTGTAGCCGAAGGCCGGGATCGCGAGATCGACGCGGGGCGCGCCCTCTGCGCTGGGCTTGGCCTTGGTGTATTTGACCGTCCAGCGCGCGTCGCGGTCCTTCTGGCGCAGCTTGGCGGGCTTGCTCGCCCATTCCGCCGGAATGCGACCTTCCTTGATGTCGCGCTTTTCGCCGTCGGTGTTCCGCTGCTTGGGCGCGGCGACGATCGTCGCGTCGATGATCTGCCCGCCTTTGGCCAGAAACCCGGCCGCCGACAGCGCCGCCTCAAAGCGCGCGAACAGGACCTCGATCGCCGGTTTGCCATCGAGCCGGGCCCGCGTCAGCGCTTCGCGGAAGGTCCAGATCGTGTTGGCGTCCGGCACCGTGTCGGCCAGGCCCAGCCCGAGAAAGCGCATGAACGACAGGCGATCCTTGACCAGATATTCGGTTCGCTCGTCCGACAGGCTGTGGCTGGTTTGAAGGATCAGCACCCGGAACATCAGCACGTGATCAAACGCCGGCCGACCGCCCTTCGACCGATCCGAGCGAGGAACCGCGCGTTCGAGATCGGCGCGGAACAGCTCAAAATCCACTACGCCATTCAGCCGTTCCAGCTCGTCGCCCTTGGCTGACAGCTCTCGCAGCCGCTCTTCAACATCGAAAAACCCCGGCTCGCCCCGCATCCGCCACCCCCATCGCGAATGCCCTTATCGAATCACGAACCGTCCAAAAGCGCGAGGTTCTTGGAGGCCTCCAGCTTGGCTGCAGCCCGCGCCGCCATGCCCCCGTCAACCGCCGCCAAAACCCGCGCCCGCAAATCCTCCGAATAGCTCTGCCCCTGCCGCCAGCCCATCGCTGTCCCCACAGCTTGTGGTCCAAACAGCGAATCACACTTCATCTCGCCAAGGAATCCCCTTTCTGCGATTCCATTCAATCCGGCGATGCTCTAGCACGACGTCGGTGACCGCGCTGATCAGGTTGGGCGAGACGTCGATCCCGTAGAGGTCGATCCAATAGATGCAGATGGCCGACGATCTCCCTTGTGCTCATGCCGCGGGCGTATATCGACACGACCTTGCGTCGAACCCGGGGAAGCGGCGCTGGTACTCGGCGATCAGCTGCGGAACAAAGCCAGCCTGGCGGTCGCGCGGACGCCGGGCAGCGCCGGGCCGGCTGGCTGGTCAATGACAAGCGGGTCGAGCGGATCCGGCTACGCGAGTGCTGAAGGTTCCCGCCCGGCAACCCAAGCGCGCTCGGCCGTGGCTCTCGGACGGTGCTTCCTACCTGTCACGAAGAGCGATATGGTTGACTAATTCTGGTGCTCCAGTCGTTGCCGTAGATGAGGCGTCCCGGTATGCTCGACCATAGCTTGATCGAATACACCGTGCGCCCAATTCCAGGGTGGTTGGAAGATTATACAGCTCTTATGGCGAATGAGTTATTAAAATTCCAGGAACGCGTCGGCGTCAAAGGTCCACTACTAGAAATTGGAGTGTACGCGGGGAAATTTTTTTCTGTCCTTCTGCTGTCTGCGTGCAGAACACAGGAGAAGATTATTGGATTGGATACATTCCAATACATACCTGTGGAAAAGACACGGGAGTATCTAAGTGCTTATTGCCGTGGCAATTATGAAAAAATGAGTTTTATCGAAGGTCTATCAACCGCATTGAACTCTAGCGCGCTGCTGAGGCAGCTGGAGGCTCAACCTCGCTTCATTAGTGTTGATGGCTCACATGAGAAGGCGGATGTTTTTTGGGATTTACGAATAGTGGAGGAATTAACTTCGAGTGAAGGTATTGTCGCAGTCGATGATTTTCTCAACCCGCTAACGTTAGGCGTAAACGAAGCGGTTAATCATTTTTTTCAACAGCCCCGAAATTTAGTTCCCTTTGCTTACATTGCCAACAAGCTTTTCCTTTCTCGAGGAAGGTGGGCCGAACGTTACAAGACATGCTTAAAAGAGATTGCTCTTGAGGATAACTCGGAACCCCGCAGCCAAGCATTTCAGAAGGCCATCGTACAGTCTCCGGAGTTTGTAGAAGTTAAGTTATTTGGTTATAAGATTTTGATCTGGCCTTGAAGAAAGCGGTGTGGCTGAAGTCGGTTGGAGGATACCAAGAGATGAGCCCTACGCTAAGATATAAACCTTTCCGACGCCTCGAACGAGGCGGCTACTCGTCCCACCGTGCCGTCTGTCGAACTGAGATCGGTGAAGCAGCGCGCGCTGGACCTTGGAGCACGGCAGCCAGCCCGGCGCGGTGCTAGATCGCAACAACACCGCGCACGGTGGCGATCTGCCCTGCTCGAACGGCGCAGCCTCAAGCCGCAGTTGCAGCAAGAAGCCACGAGGGCCCAAGAGGCCGGGTACATCCCCGGGGCAATGCCATCCGCACGCGAATACGCGCCGCGTCGAACATGTTTTCGCTGCACAGAAATGCCAGCTCGGGCTGATCGTGCGCAGCGTCGGCATAGTCCGCGCCCGCACCAAGGTCGGTATGGCGAATCTCGTCTATAACTTCACGCGTCTGGTCTGGCTCAAGGGGCAAACCGCGTCCGCCCGAGGCCAACCGTTATGTTCAAATCGTTATGTTAAGGCCACAGCCGGCCGAAACACAGGTCAGCGATGACGGATCGGGAAGCCACGTAATGGCGAAATTCAAAGTGATTACAGCGATCGAAGCACTAAATCAACAATACCTCAATGAAGGTAAGTTGTTGAATCGCGCCCAATTTTTACCCTTTTTGCCGGCACGGCCCGTCAGATTCGAGCCTATATGCTTTGGAGATGTGTCCTTCGCGACTACCGAACTCGAAGCCTCGCAAATATTACAAGGATGGACAGTCGAGCGTGGTGCGGCCCCAAAATTCAAGTTGACCGATGTCTTGGTCAATTATAAATACGGCCCTATCATTTTTGCTGATCAGGTTTTGGCCGAAAGCCTTTACCATATTCCATTTCATTTGATGCCGGAGATGCCAGTCTCCGCGATGACACGTGCGAGATGCCGCTTGGAAATGTACTAGGGTCAATACGAAATGCCTATCACCTGTTGGCAGGAAATCTGAACAATTACTATCACTGGATGGTGGATGTAATTGCACGGTTTGATTCGGGGCTAAATCAACGGGGGCAGAGCGGAATTGGCAGCAATCGACCGATTGTTCTGGTTCCAGGCGACACTCCGGAATTTGCGCGCCAGTGTCTGGACATCGTGTGCTCCAGTGATGTGCCAATTTTGGAACTGGCGACCGAGTCCGCCATATTTGTCGAAGAATTGGAGTTCTTTGGGTTTTCAAATTATCCAATGCCACAACAATTTGGTGTGTTTCAAAGAATTCGTTCTGAATTTTTCAATACTGTCGACTTCAGATTGCGGCGGCTTTACATAAGCAGGACAGACACAAAGCAACGTCGGCTTTTGAATGAGGACGAAGTTATTTACCGGGTAGAGAAGGCGGGATTTGAGTGCTGTAGCCTGTCGGATAAGTCATTAAGCGATCAAATTGAACTATTTTCTCAGGCAACGCACATCGTCGCGCCGCATGGCGCGGGATTGACTAATATCGTGTTCTGCAATCCGGGAACGAAGGTGTGTGAATTGCAGATGAATAATTACCTAAATTGGGTATTTCGTTATATCGCTGGGTGCGGTTTCTTGCGATATGGATGCATACTTGGGCCGATGGATGAGCCGCGGGAAGCGTGGATACATAATAATACGTGGACATTACCGATGAATTTGCTTGAAGAGCTGCTGACCGATTCACGCTTCATCTCGTAATTTTCATCAGGATCCGGCCGGTCTGATGGACGCCTCGAATTACCCGGTCTTTGAGTATCTGAGGGGCCGATTGCGGGGTTTGGGCTCGCGGTTTTTGGTTCCGGCTGGCCTGCTGATCTGCGAGTTGCGGTCGGCCGCGGCCCCCGCATCGGGGTGTGGCGTCATGCGGGCGCGGTTTGCCCCTTAAGCCAGGCCAGGCGGGTGAAATTGTAGACGAGATTGGCCATGCCGATCTTGGCGCGGGCGCGAACCATGCCGACGGTGCGCACGACCAGGCCGAGACGGCATTTCTGGGCGGCGAAGACATGCTCGACGCGGGCCCGAACCCGAGCGCGGGTGGCATTGCCGCGGGCGATGTGCGCCGGCATCTTGCGTCCTCTCGGCTTCTTGCGCTGAAATTGCGGCTTGAGGCCACACCGTTCGAGCAGGGCCAGGTTTGCCACCGAGCGGTAGGCGGTATCGGCCCACACATCGCTGGCGGTGTTGTCGCGATCGAGCACCGCGCCGAGCTGGCTGCCGTCATACCGGGCCGCATGCGTCACGGTATAGCGCCGCAAAAAAGCCGTGCTCGCGATCGACGCCGATGTGGTTCTTGTATCCGAACATCGGCACCGCGATCTCCGCCTGGCGCTGCTGGCCCTCACTCGGCGGCACCTCGCGCTTCTTGCCGCGCTTCAGCGTCCAGCGGCCGTCGCGGTCGATCTGCGAGCGCCGCGCTGGCTTCCACTCGGCGGGAATGCCGCCACCCTTGATCGTATCCTTCTCGGTCTGGGTCAAGCGCGGGCGGCGCGCCTCGATCACCGTCGCGTCGACAATCTGACCGCCCATCGCCAGCCAGCCCTTGGCGCGAAGGAGACCATCAAACCGCGTGAAAAGATGCTCGACCGCGCCGGCGCGCGCCAGCTGTTCGCGGTAGAGCCAGATCGTCTTGGCATCCGGCACCGGATCGTGCAGCGCCAAACCGACAAACCGCATGAACGACAGCCGATCCTTGAGCTGATATTCGGTCTGCTCGTCCGACAGCGTGTAGAGCGTCTGCAGCACCAGGACCTTGAACATCATCACCGGGTCGTAAGGCGGGCGGCCTCCCTTGCTGCGATCCGAACGCGACAGCGCCGCTTCAAGCGCATTACGGAAAACCTCAAAATCGACCACCAGCGCCAGCCGCTCCAACGGATCGCCAGCCGCAGACAGCGCTTTCAGCCGCTCCTCGCCATCAAAAAATCCCGGTTGCCCCGCCATCGCCAATCCCCCGTCCCCCACCGTACGGAATCAGCGATCAGCCCCAAATGCCAGCGGTTTTTAGAGCCGTCCTGATGCCTGTCTGCCGCATATGTGCTGCGTCCTTCAGTAGGGTGGTGAGCATCGGTGAGCTTCCCGCGGAAGAGTGGACACCGGGTTACGCGGCCAACACCTCGGCCTGATCGGGTGTGACGTAGCCGATGGCGGAATGGATCCGCTGACGATTGTAATAGCCTTCGATATAAGAGAACAGGTCGCGCCGGGCGGCATGGCTGTCAACCGGCGCCCAAGTTTGGCTCTTCTCTATTCGGCCCTCGGAGGTCAAGCGTCACCAGATCGTTTTTTGCCGTCCGTTGGCAACAGTCGCTCGCGGGTCCGCGCTTCTCTTCGGGATCAGCCATTTGGCTCTCCCAGCATGGGATCAGGAGAATGGAGCGGCACAATCTGACTCGCGTCCTCATCGTGGGTTGCACGATCGGACACTAGACCACATGTCCGTGTGAGGCGTAGCCGGTTGAGGTGGCCCGCCTCGAAGTGTCGATTAAGGCGTTTTTCAACGCTACGGGGGTTGCTCCGGTGAAGGAGCCTATCCCCAGGCACTGAGCGAGGCGGACCATGACGGAACTTACCCTTTTCGTTGGCATGGACGTACACAAGAAGACGATTTCGGTTGCGCTGGTTGAGAGCGCGGCGGGCGCGGCCGTGCGCTTCTATGGGACGATCGCGAACACACTGGAGACGGTGCGGGGTCTTTGCCGGAAGCTGTCGAAGGACGGGCAACAGCTGCACTTTTGTTATGAGGCAGGGCCGTGCGGCTACGGAGTGCACCGGCAGCTGACGCGGCTTGGGCATCGCTGCGACGTGGTGGCGCCAGCGCTGATCCCGCGCAAGGTCGGCGACCGGGTTAAGACGGACCGGCGCGACGCGATGATGCTGGCGCAGACGCTGCGAGCTGGACAGCTCACCGCGGTATGGGTGCCCGACGAGGCACACGAAGCGATGCGGGATCTGGTGCGGCTGCGCTCGCAGGCGATGCGCGACCTGCGCAAGGCGCGCCAGCAGCTGCTGAGTTTCCTGTTACGTCATGGGCACAATTCTCCCTACGGCCATTGGACCAAGATGCATCGCCGCTGGCTCGGCGAACTCGTCTTTGCCCACCCGGCGCAGCACCTAGCGCTGGAGGAGATGCTGCAGCGGATCGAGCGGGCCGAGGCACTGTGCGAGCGGCTAAAAGGGGCGATCCTCGAGTTGGCGCCGCAATGGTCGCTGGCCCCGGTGGTGCAGGCAATCCAGGCGCTGCGCGGCGTGTCGCTGATCGTGGCCGCGGCGATCGTGGCCGAGGTCGGTTGTTTCGGCCGGTTCGAGAGCCCGCGCGCGCTGATGGCCTATCTCGGGCTGAACCCGTCGGACATTCGAGCGGTGCAACGATCCGGCGCGGCGCCATCACCAAGACCGGCAACACCCTGGCGCGAACTTGCCTGGTCGAGGCGGCTTGGACCTATCGGTTCCCGCCCCGGGTGAGCCAGATCATTCGCGACCGGCTGAAGGAGCTGCCCGAGCCGATCCGCAACGTCGCTTGGAAGGCGCAAGTGCGGCTCTCGGCGCGCTACCGCAAGCTCACCGCCGCCGGCAAGCCAGGGCCCAAGGTCGTGGTGGCGATCGCGCGCGAGCTGGTCGGATTTATCTGGGCGATCGCGCGGATGGTCGAACCAAAGTTCGCCTGATCCGAGCTTCGGCAAGCGCAATGTATTCAGGGAGGTGAAGCGGCGGCAGCAAGCCAGACTTGTTGGGCGACGGATAAAACTGGACCCCTGGCGACATTAAGAAGTGGCCCCCGTCACTGAAGATGAGGGTCTGACAATGGATGAATCGGTGCAGCCTGCTTCGCGGGGGGAGTTGCCGCGGAGGGAGGTGATGCAGACGCCGGACGAGGTGGCGGCGATGCTGCGGCTGAAGGCGCTGGGGTGGGGTGTGCGTCGGATCGCGGGCGAGCTGGGTTGTAGTCACATGACGGTCCGCCGGTATGTGGCGGAAGGTGGCTGGGTCGCCTATCGCGGCCGCGGCCGACCGCGGACGCTGGCCGGGCACGAGGCGTGGGTGGCGGAGCGTTTCCGGCGGCATGCCGGCAATGCCGACGTCGTTCGCCAGGAGCTGGAGCGCGAGAAGGGCATCCGGCTGACCCTGCGCACGGTCGAGCGCGAGGTTGCGCATTTACGGCGGGAGCTGGCGGCGGAAGCGCGGGCGACGGTCCGCTTCGAGACGCCACCGGGCAAGCAGCTGCAGATCGATTTCGGCGAGCGCCGGGTGACGGTCGGCGATGAGAACGTAAAGGTGTACCTGTTCGTGGCGACGCTGGGCTACTCGCGGCGGCTCTATGTCCGGCCGTTTCGCAACGAGCGCCAGGACAGCTGGTTTTCCGGTTTGGAGGGCGCTTTCCGGCACTTCGATGGGATCACCGAGGAGGTGCTGCTCGACAACGATCGCGGTCTGGTCGCCCATCATGACCGAGTGACCCGTGAGGTCGAGTTCAACGCGCGGCTGCATGCCTTCGCCAAGCACTGGAATTTCCGGCCTCGGGCCTGCGCGCCGTACCGAGCTCGCACCAAGGGCAAGGATGAGCGCGGCGTCGGCTATGTGAAGAAGAACGCGATCGCCGGCCGTCGTTTCGAGAGCTGGTCGGCTTTGGAAGCCCATCTCGACGGTTGGATGCGCGATATTGCCGACACTCGCATACACGGCACTACCGGCGAGGCGCCGATCGAGCGCTTCCGGCGCGCGGAGGCCGGCGCGCTGCGGTCGCTCGCCGGCGTGCCGCCATTCGCGATGGCGCGCGAGCTGGTGCGCAAGGTGCAAGCCGATTGCGCGGTCGAAGTCGACAGCAACGCCTATTCGGTGCCGTGGCGGCTGATCGGCGAAAGCGTGTGCGTGGTGATCGCCGGCGACACGCTGCGCGTTAGCCATGCCGGGCGCGAGGTCGCTGTTCACCAGCGCCGCGTCGGCCGGTTCGAGCGCGTCGTCGATCCCAAACACTTCGCCGGGGTTATCGGCTTCGGCTCGAAGGCGACGGTGGATATCGCCGCGAGTGCCGAAACGGTCAGCGCACCCGAGCTGTTGCGGCCGCTCCTCGAATACGAGCGCCTGGTCGGAGGGCGTTGGTGATGGAGCACGATCCCCTGATCGCGATGCTGAACCGGCTGAAGCTGACCGCGATCCGCGACCAGCTCGACAGCCTGGTCGACGAGGCCGCCCAGCGCGACCTGACGATTCGCGAGGCGCTGTCGCTGTTCTGCGAGCGAGAGATTGCCCGCAAGGACGAGCGGCGGATTGAGATGAGCATCGGGCTCGCCCGCTTTCCGTTCGTGCGCGATCTCGACGGTTTCGACTTTGCCGCTCAGCCCTCGATCGACAAGAAGCAGATCCGCGAGCTGACCGCCGGGCGCTTCATCGCCAATGCCGAGGCCGTGCTGCTTTTGGGGCCGCCCGGCGTCGGCAAGACGCACCTTGCCGTGGCGATCGGCCGCCACGCGATCCTGGCCGGCTATACGGTGCAGTTCATCCCGGCGCCGACATTGGTGGCCCAGCTCGCCAAGGCCCATGGCGAGGGACGGCTCGAAGACCGCCTGACCCATTTCGGCAAGCCGCGGCTGCTGATCGTCGACGAACTCGGCTATCTACCGTTCGAGCCCGACGCCGCGCATCTCTTCTTCCAGCTCGTGTCGCGTCGCTACGAACGCGGCAGCATGCTGATCACCAGCAACCGCTCCATCGGCGAATGGGGCACGGTGTTCGGCGACGCAGTGGTGGCGACCGCGATCCTCGACCGCCTGCTGCATCATAGCCACGTCATCACCATCCGCGGCGACAGCTACCGGCTGCGCGAGAAGCGTCGCGCCGGCTTGTTGAAGGCGCCGGTGATCGCACAGAGCCTGCCGGCCCAGGCATGACCAGAAGCTTGACCAGGTGGGTACACAGGAACCTCCCGCGCATCGCTCCGCCGGACTCGTGGCGGTCGCTGCGCGATGCGCGGGTCCCTCCTGTGCACTACCTCGACAAGCCGCCCCGACCGAACCTCGGGGAAACATCACTTAACCCGGGGGTCCACTTCTCAATGTCGAAAAGGGTCCAGTTCCGAACGTCGGTTGACAGATGGCCGCCCCGCGGCGGCGTTGGCGTGGCGCCTGATGTTGCCGGTGAGCAAGGATACCCTGCTGCGCGCGATACGTCGGCACGCGGCTGCCGACAGTTCGCGCTTGCACGTCATCGGCATCGACGACTGGGCGTGGAAGCGCGGTCAGCGTTACGGCAGCATCGTCTGTGATCTCGAACGACGCCGTGTCGTCGATCTTCTCCCTGACCGTGAGGCGGCCACGGTCGAAGCCTGGCTGTCACGCCATTCGGAGATCGCCATCATCTCGCGCGACCGCGGGGGCGGATATGGCCAGGCGGCGACCAGAGCGGCACCGCAGGCGGTGCAAGTTGCCGATCGCTGGCATCTGGAGAACGCCAGCGCCGCCTTTCTGGAAGCCGTGCGCCGATCGATGCGTCAGATCCGCATGGCGCTCGGCAGCACCACCATCGACCCGGCTCTGCTGACCCATGCCGAGCGCTTGCAGCACGAAGGCTATCTGCGGCGAGAGGAGGCCCACGACATCATCCGCACCCTGGCCAAAGCCGGCACGCCGATCAAGGAGATCGTCCGCAGGACGGGACGTAGTCGCAAACTGGTGCGGGATATCGTGCGCGGCGGCGGGGGTGATGTATTCCGCTGCCGCTCAAATGTCCTTGAGCCGCATCTCGCCTGGCTCGATGCGGAATGGTCGGCCGGCTGCCGGAACGGCACCGAGCTGTGGCGCCGGCTTCAGGCGGCAACCGGCTTTCGCGGAAGCATTCGCGTTGTCGGAGAATGGGCCACGCGGCGTCACCATGCCGAAAGCATCGGGTATGAGAGGCTGCGCAAACCGCCGACGGCTCGAGTGCTCAGCCGCCTCCTATTGAACGAGCGCGATCAGCTGACAAAGGACGATGCGATTACTGTCGCGCGCATTGAGAAAGGAGTGCCGACATTGGTCGCGGCCCGCAACCTGGTCGAACGCTTCCACGGGATGGTCCGCGAGCGTAATCCAGCCGGCCTGCCCACCTGGATTACTGAGGCCGCGGACAGCGTCCTTGCGTCCTTCGGGAAGGGCATCATCGCCGACCGCAGCGCTGTCACCGCGGCCATGACCCAGCCCTGGTCGAACGGCCAAACCGAAGGTCAGATCACCAAGCTCAAACTCGTTAAGAGGCAAATGTATGGGCGCGCAAAGCTCGACCTACTCCGCGCTCGCCTGCTTGCCCCAGCGTAACGTCGGATGCACCGAAAGTGAGTCAGAGCCCTTATTCCATGCCTATCCACACTCCAGCTTCGCCGAGGCGGGGTATCTCATATGTCGTCCTCCCCAACCCCGATCGTGCTTTTTTTCAGCAAGCGGTTTTCCAGCGTCAGCTCAGCAACCACCTCCTTTAAGGCGCTGGATTCCCGGCGCAGCTCCTTGACCTCGTCCGGCGTCGCCGACCGAGCCGTGTCACCGGCCAGGCGCTTCTTGCCAGCCTCCAGAAACTCTTTCGACCAGCGGTAATAGAGGTTCTGAACAATCCCCTCGCGACGGCACAACTCGGCGATGCTGTCCTCGCTGCGCAAGCCGGACAGTACGATGCGGATCTTCTCTTCCGCCGAAAATTGCCGCCGGGTGGCGCGGCGGATCTCCTTGATAACCTGCTCCGCCGGAGCTTTCTCCGGCCCGGATTTCTGTCCCATCTTCGCTCCCACAATGGCTACGATGGGCCAGAAATCCTCCCTTCCTCAACTCACCCGTTCTGTCTCACAAGTGCTGATGCCGGACACCCGGGATTTCCTCGGGCCTCTCTTCCTCTGTGCGATTGTGAAGATGTCCGTAATGCCTTTCGACCATTCGCGTGTCGGCGTGACCGAGGTTCTGTGCAACCGCCACAAGGGGTACGCCAGCCATAATGGCGTGCGCTGCATAAGAATGTCGGAGGCAGTGAAAGTTGGCCGTGGGCTCAATTTTAGCGCGTTCGCATGTTTGTCGCATTTGCATGCTCTGATTCATCTTTCCCCACGGATTTCCATCTGGCTTCGATAGGATCAATTCGATATCTGCACGGGCAGACGTAAGCCGTTGGAATAGCTCCAAGCCTTCGTCGTTCAGGACGATCTGCCGGCTGCTCTTCAATACACCAAGGCGCAAGGTGCGCGAAGCGGCATCAAAGTCACCAACTCGAAGCGAAGCAAGCTCACTAAATTGGCCGCCAGTCACCAGCGCGGCGGACACGAGGTCTCGAAACGACCCCTCAGAGGCATTGAGTAGACGTTCACACTGATCAATGGTCAGATATCGCGGTTGCTCCACGTCGACCCCCTCAAACGGATCAACGCTGCGCCATGAATCGTCATTGCTAAGCTTACCCTCGCGCCACGCCTTGTTTAGCGCCGCCTTGAGGACAATCAACGTTCGGTTTGTCGTTGCTCTTCGTTTCCGAAGTTGCTCCTCATCGGCTTCGTCGAGGTGTCGATACCGCTGAGGAGCCCCCGCCTTCGTCCGCAGTCGCAACGGGGCATCCGCGGAGGCGTTTCGCCAGCCCTCGATTAACTCCTGGGTAAGTTCAGAGCATGGTACGTCGCCCAGCGCAGGAACAATTGTCAAATCGGCCCTCCAACGTGCATCCTCCGCGGACCTGCGGTTCGAGGTTAGGAAGTCGATATATTCCTCAATACAATCCCGAACTGTGTATGACCGGCTTTGGCGGCAGACAACGATAAATTCGTGATTGGGGGAGGCTTGTCGCCTGCGTACCATTCCTCAACCTATATGATCGTTTAGCTGCTGCTTCAAAAACAAAACCGCTGCAGTATCCAGAGTGCTGGCTGTTTCCAATTGGCGTGCCCCTGGCGGATGGACTAGTTGACCCGCGATTACCCGATGGTCGCGCCGGGGTACGAGCGCGTCCGGGGAAACCACCTGGGCCCGGTGCGGCGCTCCAGCCTCATTCGAGCATCGCTTTAACTGGCTCCTTCTCGGTCAACAAGCTTGAGCGAGGCCCGCATCTCGCGGTCGGGGCTGAGGCGGGCAAATTCGGTGGCAAGCGCCCAGAGGTCGATTTGGTATTTCTGGCCGAAGCTAATCGCCCCGATGCCGTGCTGTTCCTCATGATGGGTGCGGCAAAGGCTGATGCCAAACGCATCGTGAGGCTTGCGCGATATTCCAGAATTTGCGGCGCAGCGAAGATGGACTTGCTTCGGAAAAGTGGAGAGTTCCCCGATGATTTAGGAGGAACTCGACGATGCAGCAGCGACGGTTTACGAAGGAATTTGCGGAGGAAGCGGTCCGCTTGGTGCAGACCAGCGGGCGAACGCAGCGCGAGATCGCCGGTGATCTGGGAATTGGGCTATCGACGCTGGTCCGCTGGATCGGGCGGAGCCGGGATCGGCACGCTGTCGACCCCGCGGCGGCGGAGAGTGATGTCACAGCCGAGCTGGAGCGGCTGCGCCGGGAGAACGAGATCCTTCGCCAGGAGCGGGACATCCTGAAGAAGGCCACCGCTTCGCCCGGGAGGGAAGTCGATGAGGTTCGCGCTCATCGATGGGGCGAAAGCGGCATTCCCCGTCCATCGCCTTTGTTGCGTCCTTGCTGTCAGCCAAAGCGGTTATTTTGCCTGGAGAGGTCGGCTGGCCTGCCACCGCCAACGCGACGACATGGTGCTGCTGGCGCATGTCCGGTCGGCCTTGGCCTTGTCGAACAGCACCTATGGCAGTCCCCGAATGACACGGGAACTGCGGGATATCGGCCTAGTGGTCGGTCGTCGCCGGATCGCCCGGCTGATGCGCGACAACGGCCTGCAGGCTCGGCAGAAGCGGCGGTTCAAGCGGACCACGGACAGCCATCACGCTTGGCCGGTCGCGCCGAACCTGCTTGATCAGGACTTCACGGCGACCGGCCCCGATAAGAAGTGGGGTGCCGACATCTCCACGTGTGGACCCGCGAAGGCTGGTTGTACTCGCGGTTGTCATCGACCTGATCGCTCGTCGGGTCGTCGGCTGGGCAACCGGCGACCGGTTGCATCGGGACCTGGCTCTGTCTGCTCTGCGCAAATCCCTGACCATGCGTCGTCCGGCAGCCGGGCTGGTACACCATTCAGACCGTGGCGGCCAGTATTGCTCGATCGATTATCAGGCCGAGCTGCGCAAGCACGGCATCATGATCTCAATGTTCGGCTTTGCGGACTTCGTCGAGCATTGCCGATCGTTGAGAGACGGTGCCGCCGGCAGTCGAGCAACGGCTGTGTCGAGAGCCGATTCCCCAAAAGCCTCTGTGAGTTGCTGCCGGGCGATCTCGTTTGACTCCCAAAGCCCCAAGATCTGATTGGCGCCGAGTGATCGGTCTGAGAAGAGATCGTCAAACGCGACCAGAAGGGCCTCAAGGTCTGCGACCTCGATAAAGGCGCCGTCAGCACCGACAAGCGTGTATGGGGAGGAGGCAACGTCGTCGCTCGGCATAGCGGGGAGGGCAGTATCGAGAGACATTGGTAGCGGTTCGATTTTGACATGCGAGGCGTTGGCGCTTTCGGCGTCGCCGCTTGCCGCGCGAAGAGCCGCGTTGCCCATCTCGTTTCGAGATGCGTGAGTCCGTGTCGCGGCGAGGTAGTCAGCAAAGCGCGGACGCCGCAACGGCAAACCGCAGCTGCTCCTCGGATGAGCTTGCCGGAGGACAGGCTCCCGGATCGTATCGTAGTCTTCCACCTCCTCGCGGATTGAAAGACCACGCAACACGTCGGCAAACCCATCCCGCAACGCCCATGACCGGGCGCGCATCATCAGCATGCGCCGGGGGTAGGTTTGCCACGGACCATCCTTTTGCGTGAGGCCGGCTCCTTCGGCCATTGCCATTGAGAAGCGGCGAATGATCGGCGTCGGCCATGACCGGCGGGTTATCGCGCATATCGCGATGAGGCCCTCCTCGCCGTCGCTCGCATAATCCTCGTGCATGTCCTGGATCAGCCCGGAGCGTTCGACCAGGGCAAGGGCGCCATCACCCCAAATGGTCGGGTGTCCATCGATGACGGCGATAGCGTGGACAGCGGCAAAGGGGCCGAGCCCAACCGCGGCGCCATGCATGATGCCGAGCACGATCTTCTCAACTGCATAGTTGCCATCAGCACCGCGATAAGAAGACGGTGCCCATTCTCCCACCGCCATGAGCTCGGCCAGCGCGCGGACTTCGGCGACCGAGTCCGGTGCGAGATAAGCCGGGACTGTGGCCCGAGACGCGCGTCTCGCTGGTTGGCGACGGGTCCACGGTCGCGGAACGGAATCCGTGTCTCCAAACATCAGGCGACCCCTCTGACGCGCAACTCCTCCTTTTGGAAGACTTTGGCCCCCGGTATGTCGCGGACACCTTCCGTGACGATCGCCGCGCGGAGCTTTTCCGCATTGAGGGTGAGGTAGTGCCGTGGCACAGCACTAAGATCGATCACCTCGAAGACCCAGCTGCGCGTAATGTAGGCGGTGGCACCATACTCCCCTTGGATCCGCACCGGCTCGAGACATGCTTCCGCTTCGCGGATCATCGCCTCGGCACTTTCGGTGCTGGCGTCGGCAAGGGCGCGAAACGCCGCGGCGCGTTGCCGATTTGCTTGCTCTTCTGAATTGCTGAGCCGCTCGGCCTGCGCGCGATAGTCCAGCGCCCGTACCGTCTCGTTCTCGGCGGCCACGACAAGCGCCTGCCGCCGGGTGGCCATCTCCGCCTGACAGCGGTCTCGGTAGGTCTTGAGACGGGACAAGACCGGGATCAACGCTTCGTTGAGCTGTTCACAGCGGCGCTTGAAAAAACCATCCACCGTGCGTCCGCCTTGCAGAAACACCGCCTTCTCAAGCTTGTGTGCCGCTTCAGCTTCCTGCACATGAGCCTGGCATTGGGCGACAAAGTCGGTCACGAGACGCGCTTCTTCGTCATCTACGATGAGATCAGGGACGCGCCGGCAAGCCTGTTCGAGATCGGCAAAGCGGCTGACCAGACCGTGGTAGACGGTTGCAAGACGGTGTTTCAGGCACGAGACTGGCTCGGCGGTATCTGGACCTTGATTGTGGCCCATGCCCGGTTCGAGGGCGGTGTCTACGACAAGGCGCTGATCCATGGTGAGTTCTCAAAAGAGTGGGGGAAGGCTTGCCAATTTGGTGGGGGTTTGCGGTCTTGCCCCCGGCATTCGCGACATTGACCGAGCCCATCGTCGTAGGGGGCCAACGCGGAATGCGTATTCGGTGGCACTCACGGATCGGAGCGATCGTGCTGTCCAGACCTGATCGAGGGCGACGGCCCTGCCGTCGATCTGAGCTCGAAAGATCGGCGAGCGGTCCAAGGGGCGGCACCAGTCAGCGGGATGTGGGCCTCCGACGACGCCCGGCTGGGGAAGCACCATTGGACACAGCTGGTAAATACGGGCCGCGGCGAGGGGAGCGCTTCGCCTAGGGCGTAGCACGTAGAAACCGGGCATGGGCCGAATCAGGATGCGATATATCCCGAGCCTGTGTCGCGAAACTGCCATCGAGCTACCGGAAACCTTCAGCGGCAGTTTGAATGACTGGACCGCAAAAGCGTTCTATTCTGCCGCAATATACGAGCGCATCTAAAACTCCCCCAATCGTGCGACTTCCAAGCAGGATCGGGTTCTTGACTACATCGCGCCCCCGCCTGAGCTTTAGGGAGCTGGAGTTCGGCAACCGTGTGAGATGGCTTGTGAGGGACCCGGTAAATTGGACGGCCGATAAGTGAGGTAAACTCATGAGCTGCCCATCATGTGGGGTTGTCGATCTTAAATCAGAACAGAGTTACGATATCGCTCCCGGGTACCGTCCGCAAGAAAAATCGTAACCGTGTTCCGACTTTCTCCAGCTCAATGCAAAATGGCTCGAGCAGCGATCGGTTGGGGCGTCCGTGATCTGGCTCGGGCCAGCCAAATCTCCCCTGACACCGTCGCGCGCCTCGAGCGGGGCGAAATCCTTCGTGACGGGACAGTTGCGGCAATACGCAAGGCGTTTGAAGGTGCTGGGATCGAGTTCGTTCCTAACGGTGTGATTGTTCGTTCCTGAAGGCGACCGCGGACCACGCGGTACCGAGCTGCGGGCCTCGGTAGAACCGAGTCCAGCCAAGGACTGTCCGAGCCCGACGCCGCGCGCGGGCAACTCCGCGCACGATTGCGGCAAGATCGCGTGCGCCTATCGAATTGTCGCTCGTCGCTGACAGATGTCGCTCTCCACCTGTCTGGACAAGTCGATCACCACGGCTCCTGCGGAGGTCGGGTGATGAAAGGCATCGTCCTTGCCGGCGGTGCCGGCACGCGGCTCTACGCTTGAGATCGTCGCGAGGTAAGGACGCAGGCAGCGCTAATGAGTGACGTCAGAAGCACGCCAACGGGACCCCGATCGGCATCTGATCTAGAGCCCTTGGGGCGTCGGTTAATGGATTTTCCCGTTAGCGAACGGGACAGCGTCGCATGCGGAGCGGCGTCACCACCACAATTTGACGGAGCCGAGTGCGGGAGAGGTCTATTTGCCTTCCGGGACAAGCGGGAGTGATGGACCGGATCAAGACTCAGGCTTTGAAGCGCCGCCTTCGCCGCGCGCTTTAAAGCCGACGGGTCAGGACGGTGCGGACAACATTGTCAAAATGAATGCCGGCGCGACCTATTTTTTGCGAAACGGATTTTCGGTCCGACGTGACCTCTCGCCGTAAGGTCTGAAGCTTGAGCGGGGGAGTGCCCCCTTGATGGTGGACGGTTTCAGGCTGCGGATTGACCGTCTGCCGGGCGTGCTGGCCCTCGAACTGTACGAAGTTCAGATACCCGGACGGCGCCGAGTTCGTCGTAAAGATGAAGCCCAGCTCGGCGGTGATGTCGGGAATGGCGGCAGGGTCGGGTGCGAAGCGGCGCGCCAGGTATTGAGGCCGGTCCGGGTGGTAACGCTTCGGATCGGTAACGAGCCCTTGCAGGAGGACGTCACTTTGCCGAACCGCTTGTCCGCGGGCGCTGCGCAAAAAATTTTCGCAACGTGAGCTACGTCACATCGGTCGAGCGGGCAGTGGATTAATCACTTTTGCAATGGAACTGCGCGGAGCCATGGCCCGTGGCAACAAGCTATTGGTTGGCGGCACAAATCAGGCGTCTCTTGTTGCAATTCGGTTATATTCCCCTGACTGACGTGCGCCGACTGTTGGCGCGCATTGGTAGTCGGTTAGGCCAGATCGACGAGCCGCTGTCGCGAGAATACATGCTCAATCCCTTCCCTGGTGGCATTGAGCAAAGAATTCATCGGCTGTGCCGACGCCGTAGGGTGCTCTTTGATAAATTGGCCGCCGCGGAACTGCGCGCCGAGGCAGACGGCCTCGTCGATGGCGCCCACGATGATGAATTAGAATGAGGCGACAGTCACCTCCGGATAATTCTGAGGATTGGGGGCAGAAGACCAATTCTCACGTCCCGAGTGGACGGCCGGCTGGTCTGGCCCCGTCGGGACGCGGACCACGCCACGACAGTGGTCGAACCGGAGCACATTGGGAAAGCGAGACACGCGAATGGGGGACGAAGCAAGACATGGCCTGCGCTTCTATATAACGTCCGCGTAGGAAACTTGGCGTTTTGTGAATATTATTGTGCTCCTCTCGGTGGCTTGTCGGTCGGTGCTTGGGGTGATGGTCAGGGGCTGGGGCATCGCAGCTGCGCGCCGCATAAATTATCTGCTGCCGGCAGCCGTCGCGTTGCTGGGTTGGATTGCTGTTGCCTCCGGCAACCCGCAAAACGGGCAGGTCGTCGGCGGCCAAGCGACGATCACCAACAGTGCGCCGAACACGCTGACCATCAACCAGGCGACGCCCAAGGCGGCGATCGACTGGCAAAGCTTCAACATCGCGCCCAACGAAACGACGCAGTTTATTCAGCCGTCGGTGAGCGCCGTCGCGCTCAACCGCGTCAAGGCAGGCGATCCGTCGGTCATCGCCGGCCGGCTTACCGCCAACGGCCAGCTGGTGCTGATCAACCCGAGCGGCATCGTCTTCAGCAAGGGTGCGCAGGTCGACGTCAACGCGCTACTGGCGACGACAACCAACATCACCACGGAAAATTTCATGGCCGGGCGGATGGTGTTCGACCAGCCGTCAACCGATCCGCGCGCCATGATCGTCAACAACGGCCGGATCACCGTCGCGCAAAAGGGCCTCGCGGCGCTTGTCGCGCCCGGCGTCGCCAATAACGGCGTCATCGCCGCCAAGCTCGGCAAGGTCGTGCTCGCCGGGGCGGAAACCTACACGATCGACCTGTACGGCGACGGGCTGATCCAGTTTGGCGTCGGCCCCGCGGTGTCGCACGCCCCACTTGGCGCCGACGGCAAGCAAGTGGCCAGCTTGGTTTCCAACACCGGTAAGATCGTTGCGCCGGGCGGCACGGTGCTGCTGACCGCGGATGCGGTCAGCGGCGTCGTCGAACATGTGGTCGACGCGCGCGGCACGATCGCCGCCCCGACCTACGGGCAGACCCCCGGCAGCGTGATCATCGACGCCGGTGCCGGCAATGGCGCCGAGTTCAGCGGTCGGATTAATGTTGCTGGTCTAAGGCCCGGACAAAGCGGCGGAAATGCCACTGTGACGGGCGGCTCGGTAAACCTCGCCAGCAATGCGCGGATCGATGCGCGCGGCAGCAGCGGCGGTGGCAATGTGACGGTGCGCTCGACCGGCGTCAGCGGGCCGGTGGCCCGCGGCGACAGTCAGACGGCGGGCGATGCGATCGGCGTGGCGATCGCCGCCGGCGCCAAGATCGACGCCAGCGCCACGCAGAACGGCAATGGCGGCAATGTCTCGGTGTGGTCGGACACGACGACGACCTTCGCCGGCACGATCCTCGCCAACGGCGGGCCGCTTGGCGGCAACGGCGGGCTGATCGAGACCTCCTCGCATGGCCGGCTGGTGATCGATCCGAACGCGACGGTGAGCGCCGCGGCGCCGCTCGGCAAGCCCGGGACCTGGCTGCTCGACCCGGCGGACCTGAAGGCGGCGAATTACAACAACTCCGGCGCCGGCCTGAAATTCAACGCCACGCCGGGCGCCTCCGGCAACAACTGGGTCATGATCAACGCCGACGGCACGCTGGCGACCAATACCAGCACCGGCGTCTCCGCCACCCTGCCGATGCTCGCCATCGAGGCGCAATCGACGGTCAACAACGCACACCAACTACAATTGCTGGCGGTGAACCCAGGCAATACGCCCGTGGGCACGCTAAGCGGTAGCTATACGCTCGGCCGCACCATCAGTGCCGCCGGGAGTAATGGCGCCAACAATACGAACGGCGCCGATGTCTGGAGCTGCGTGACTACAGGAGGGTGTACGCCCGGCCCTAGCGGCATCCCGACCGGCTTTGTTCCGATAGGCGGCAATAGCGCGGCGCCGTTTACCGGCACCTTCAACGGCGCCGGCAACTCGATCTTCGAGCCGACCATGAACTCGGCCCAGGGAAGTGTCGGGTTGTTTGGCGCGATCGGCGGCACTGGCGTCGTCAAGAACGTGCTGCTGGATTCGGGAATTATCGTGGCAGCGACAAACGGCGCCAGCGTCGGCGCGCTTGCGGGCAGCAATAGCGGCAATGTCAGCAACGCCTATTCCAGCTCCGGGGTTTCGGTCTCAGACAGCACAACTGTTACCGGTAGTTTTGTCGGTGGATTGGTCGGGACTAACGCAGGCTCAATCACGCAGTCCTACGCGGTCGCGAGTTTTGTGACCGGTGGTACCGGTGGCGAGACCGGCGGTCTGGTCGGGGAAAATGGCGGCACCATCTCGCAAAGCTTTGCGGCCGTGTCGGTGACGAATGGCGGCGGAGGAAGCGGCGATCTTGGCGGGCTGGTCGGATTCAATGGCGGCTCGATCACGGATAGTTACGCTTTGGGGCTATTGACCTCCGGTATCGGTGGCAGCAACACGGTTGGCGGTTTGGTCGGGGGCAATTTTGGCTCAATCGCCACCAGCTACGCAGCCGGCGCGGTATCCGGGACGGCGAACCAGATCGGCGGCCTCACCGGAGGTAATGCCGGATCGGTCACAAATTCCTATTGGGATACGTCGACGACCGGCCAACTAACCAACGACAGCGCTCCCGCGATCGGGCTGGCGACCAGCGATTTCCAAGCGGCGCTGCAGACCGGGTTCACAACGCCGCCATGGAACATCCTTCCGGGGAAGAGTTATCCGTATCTGTGCTGGCAGGTCGGCGGCTGCAGCGGTACCCCGATCGTCATTGCGGGCCGGGTCTATGATGGCCTCGATACGACCGCCCTCGATGTCGGCGCCGGCAGCACGGTTTTCGCCACAATGCAGGGCGCCGCGTTCAACTTCCCGCAAACCGGCCCGGCGGTGTTTACCGCGGCCAACGGCTACTACTATTTCCTCAGCCAGCCCGGCACGGTTCCGGGGAACAGCGCGGTTCTGACCCTTTCGTTCAGCTCCTTCACCGGCAAGGTCGGTGCTGCGCTGGTCGAGCAAGCGGCCGGCTCGGCGACAAGCGCCGATATATTCGACGACACGCTGCACGCGGTGAATGGGGCGACCAAGTACTCGACCGTTCTGAGCGACTTGTCGACTGCGGTTCCTCTTTCGCTCACATCGCTGATCAATGGCGTCAGCAACCTGCAGATCGACGCCACGGCCGGGCTTTCGATCGACACTCCGATGGCCAAACTGGACAGCACAGGGGCGTTCAACCGGGTCACGTTGAACACGAACGGTACGCTCGACCAGACCAGCGGTTCGATCATCAACGCCGTCGAGCTATCGATCAGCTCTACCGGCGCGGTGGATCTGCCCGAGGCGAACACCGTGTCGTTTCTGGCGGGCTCGGTCAGTGATATCGGCGCTGCCTTCGATTTCCGCAACGACTCGACCTCATTGCTGATTGATCAGGTTGGCTCGCGACGGGGTATCACGACTAACGCCGCCAATATCGTTCTCGTGACGACGACAAGCGGCGATATCGGGATCACGCAGTCGATCAACGCCAATAACGGCTCGACCACGCTTGGCGCCTTGCCCGGTCTGATCGGCATCTCCTCGGCGGGCGCGATCATCGAGGATCCGCGCGTCAGACTGGTCGGTGCGGGTGCAGAGCTGCTCGCCGCCGACCTTATCGACCTTGAGGGCGACAACAAGCTCGGTTCCGGGACCCTTGGGACCCCCGGCAATGTCGCGGCAACCGCCGGGCTTATCGCCGGCAATCTCACCAGCGCTGATCCGAATAATTTCTTCGCGTTCGTGAACTTCAATGCCGGCCTTGAGGTCAGCACGGTGCAGGTCAGCGCCGGCAGCAGCCCCATCACTCACTTGCCGTCCCAGACCGGCGTCGTCACCGGTGGTGCCGAAATCGATCTGATCGTCGACCAACGGGCAATCAGCCCTAACCCCGGTGTCGGGTTGAAGCTCAGTCAGCAGGTCAACGCCAACGGCGGTTCAACCACACTCGGCTCGGCGCCGGGTTTTGTAGAGTTGATCACCGCCGAAAACGCCGGCGACATTACGCAGACCTCGACCGGCAAGGTCGTTGCCTCGCAACTTTATGTCGAAGCGGACAGCGGCAATGTGGTCCTGACGGCCAATAACAGAATCGGCGTACAGGATAGCGGCGGCATCGCGACCACGGCCGGCCTCGTATCGGGGTTCGCCTTTGGCAATCTCAGCCTGGTCAATTCGAATGCAGGGATCGACGTCGATGTCGTGGGACCGACCTGCGGCTGTTTCACTGCTAGCGGCATTGCCACCTTTGCCGGCGACATCAACCTGGCGACCGTTGGTACGGGCGCGATTACTGTCAACCAGCCTCTATCCGCGGGCGCTAACATCAATATCGCCGTCGCGCCGGGCTATGGCTTTACCAACAACTCGACCGGCGGCGTCCTGTCCTTTCCACCACCCTTAGGTTTCCTCGTAGCGCCCGCCGGTCTCGACACGAGTTTCTCAGGTGGCTCGGTGGTGATCCTCGCGGATCAAATCAGCCTCGCGAACGGAACGATCAGTACAGTCGATACGTGCGCCTGCGGCTCGGTTTTCGCCGGAGCCGTGGTGCTCGCGCCGGCAACCCCGAGCAAGGACATCGTCATTGGCGGTAGCGACCCCGCCACGCTGACGCTGGCTCAAAACGATATCGACACGATCACCGCCGGCTCGCTGCAGTTCGGCTACAAGGCCGACGGGACCGGAACGGCATCGTATACCGGCACGATCAACCCCGGCACGCTGAACATCAACACCGACAATCTGCCGACGTTGCTGCTGGTCACCGCTAGGAAAGTGACCCAGTCGAGCAGCGACGCCATCACCTACACGGGCTCGACTGCGTTGGAACTGGGCGTCGTGGCGGGCGACACGGTCTCCTTGCTCGGCAACAACAGCGTTCCGATTTTGGCCGGGTTTGTCGACGGCGCGGGCAAGTCGTTCACGTTCCAGAACAACGTCCCGGGCGGTGACCTGACGGTCGGCGCGCTCAGCCGTCAGCAATTCGCGCTGACTATCGACAGCACCACGGGCCTGCCGACGCCGTCCGTGATGAGCAGCAGCTCGCCAAACCCATCTAACCCGCTCAGCGGCGTGACCACTAATAACGGCGACGTTACGCTTACCGCTTTCAACGGCGGCAACCTGACCCTGGCCAACCCGGTCAATGCCGGCAGCGGCACAGTGACGCTGGGTGCGACGGGGACGATCACGCAATCGAGCGGTGCGATCCTCACCGCCGGCACGCTCGCAAGCTCGGCGGCCGGAAACGTTACGCTGACCGAACAGAACCAGGTGGCCGCGCTCGGTCTGAACTCGAACAATGGAACGAGTGCTTTCAGCTTTACCAACGCGAGAGACCTGTCGGTCGCAGCTGATGTCAGCACGTGGAAGACGATAACGCTGACGAATACCGGCAACTTGACAATCTCGGCGCCGCTCGCGACCTTGACGCCGGGCGACTCGATTGCGCTGAACATCACCGGGAACATCAGCGAAGGCCCCGGTGGGTCGATAACCACAACGACGCTGACCGGCAGTTCGGTCGGCGGCGCCACCCTGGGCGGCGACAACCTGGTCGCTACTATCGGCGGCTGGAGCGACACCGGCGCGGGGTCGGCCGGGTTCGTTCTCCACAATACGCAGAACCTGACCGTCGGCGGCACAATCAGTTCCGTATCCGGGCCCATCGCCTTGACGACGACCGGGTCTCTCGACCTGCGCGGCGACCTCTCCACCCCCACCGGGATGGTCACGCTGGGCGCAGGCGGCAGTATCTCGCAGGAGTTGGGCACGATCACCGCGGCGACGTTGACCGGAAGCAGCGCCGGCAACGCGTCGTTCGGCCAAAGCACCAACAACATCGCCACGCTCGGCGCCTTCAGCACGACGACAGGTGGCGCCAACGGTGATTTCACGCTGGTCGACGCGCAGCCGAGCAACCTCAGTATCACCGGCGCGGTCAACGCCGGCACCGGGACAATCGCGTGACGACGAGCGCGGCCGGGATCACCCAGGCCCCGGGCGGGGTGATTGACCCCGGCGCCTTGGCCATCATCTCGGCTGGACCCGTATCGCTCGGCAACGCCAATACCGTCGATACGCTCGCCGCATCAATCACCGGGACCGACGCCAGCCTGCTCTTCAACAACACCGGAAACCCGCTGACCGTTGGTTCCGTGCGGGGCGTCACGGGGATCACCACGAGCAACGGCAACGTCACGCTCAGCGTCGTGGGCTCGGGCGGCTTGACGGTTAGCCAGGCGATCAATGCCGGCACCGGTTCGGTGACGGGGGCGTCTGTCGGTGACCTTGCGCTCGGTTCGAGCGGTACGGTGACCGGCGGGGCGATCACGCTCGCGACCAACGGCAACTTTACCAACAACGCCGGCGCGAGCGCGCTGTCGGCCGGGTCGGGCAATCGCTGGCTGGTCTATTCGACAAACCCCGCCAACGACAATGACGGCGGTCTCGCGCCGGCCTTCATCCAGTATGCCGCGAACTACGATGTGAGCACCCTGACGGGGACGAAGCCAGCCGCCGCCGGGAATGGATTGCTCTACAGTGCCGCGCCGCAGATCACGCTAAATTCGGTCACCAAGACCTATGACGGCACCACCGCCATCCCGACCAGCGCCAGCGCTTATGCCCTGAGCGCTGCGATTAACGGCGATACTCTCTCACTCGATGTGAGCGGGGCGAGCGGCGCGTATCAGTCGGCGAACGTGGGCACCAGCATACCGGTCAGCCTGGATGGCTTGGCGCTAAGCGCGACGCATGGCGGCATCCCTGTGTTCGGCTACAGCCTGGCGAATGCGGGCGGGGGCAATATCGGGATCATCAACGCCGCGGCGCTGACGGTCACGGCGTCGAACCAGGCGAAGACCTACGGGCAGACCGTGGCGCTGGGGACGACGGCATTCACGACGGGCACGCTGTTCAACGGCGACACGGTGACGGGCGTGACGCTGGCGAGCAGCGGGGCGCCCGGTAGCGCGACGGTGGCGGGCTCGCCTTACGCGATCACCGCGAGCAACGCGGTGGGCAACGGGCTGTCGAACTACACGATCAACTATGTCGGCGGTCTGCTGACGGTGAACCCGGCGGGGTTGACGATTACCGCGTCGGACCAAGCGAAGACCTACGGGCAGACCGTGGCGCTGGGGACGACGGCATTCACGACGGGCACGCTGTTCAACGGCGACACGGTGACGGGCGTGACGCTGGCGAGCAGCGGGGCGCCCGGTAGCGCGACGGTGGCGGGCTCGCCTTACGCGATCACCGCGAGCAACGCGGTGGGCAACGGGCTGTCGAACTACACGATCAGCTATGCCAATGGTCTGCTGACGGTGAACCCGGCGGCGCTGACGGTCACGGCGTCGAACCAGGCGAAGACCTACGGGCAGACCGTGGCGCTGGGGACGACGGCATTCACGACGGGCACGCTGTTCAACGGCGACACGGTGACGGGCGTGACGCTGGCGAGCAGCGGGGCGCCCGGTAGCGCGACGGTGGCGGGCTCGCCTTACGCGATCACCGCGAGCAACGCGGTCGGCTCCGGTCTATCGAACTACACGATCAGCTATGCCAATGGTCTGCTGACGGTGAACCCGGCGGCGCTGACGGTCACGGCGTCGAACCAGGCGAAGACCTACGGGCAGACCGTGGCGCTGGGGACGACGGCATTCACGACGGGCACGCTGTTCAACGGCGACACGGTGACGGGCGTGACGCTGGCGAGCAGCGGGGCGCCCGGTAGCGCGACGGTGGCGGGCTCGCCTTACGCGATCACCGCGAGCAACGCGGTGGGCAACGGGCTGTCGAACTACACGATCAACTATGTCGGCGGTCTGCTGACGGTGAACCCGGCGGGGTTGACGATTACCGCGTCGAACCAGGCGAAGACCTACGGGCAGACCGTGGCGCTGGGGACGACGGCATTCACGACGGGCACGCTGTTCAACGGCGACACGGTGACGGGCGTGACGCTGGCGAGCAGCGGGGCGCCCGGTAGCGCGACGGTGGCGGGCTCGCCTTACGCGATCACCGCGAGCAACGCGGTGGGCAACGGGCTGTCGAACTACACGATCAACTATGTCGGCGGTCTGCTGACGGTGAACCCGGCGGGGTTGACGATTACCGCGTCGGACCAGGCGAAGACCTACGGGCAGACCGTGGCGCTGGGGACGACGGCATTCACGACGGGCACGCTGTTCAACGGCGACACGGTGACGGGCGTGACGCTGGCGAGCAGCGGGGCGCCCGGTAGCGCGACGGTGGCGGGCTCGCCTTACGCGATCACCGCGAGCAACGCGGTGGGCAACGGTCTATCGAACTACACGATCAGCTATGTCGGCGGTCTGCTGACGGTGAACCCGGCGAGGTTGAACGTGGCGCTGACCGGCACGGTGAGTAAGGTCTTTGACGGCACTACGCTGGCGACGCTGGTGCCGGCGAACTACGTGCTCGACGGTGTGATCGGAAGCGACGCGGTCGGCCTCAACAACCCGACCAGCGGTACCTACGCTTCGGCCAACCCCGGCACAGGTATCGGCGTCAACGTTGTCGGCTTGGCGCTGATGGGGCCAGCTGCCGGCAACTACGTGCTGCTAAACCCGACGGCCAACGCCAATATCGGCGTCATTACCGCCCCCCCCCACGCCGCCAAACCGGCCTGATTTCACCGGGGAGATACCACCTTTGACGCAACCACTGCCGGTCGCCCAGCAGGAAATGCCGATCATCCAGCCTTCGCTCTATCAGCCGGGCGGTCCGCTTTACGTCATTGGTAGCGGCAATTAGACGTTATGTCCCCGGGGTGAGGTCGGCGGCCCGCCCTTTTGTGCAAAAGAGAAGCGAGGGTTGCTCGGATGGGCCGAGCCGAGCCTCATGCACGGAGGGCGGACCATGGGCGAGTATAGCGAAGCCTTTGTCGCATTCGATGTCGCGAAGACGAAGCACGCGGTGGCGATTGCCGATGGCGGTCGTGGCGGCGGGGTGCGCTTTCTCGGCGATGTGGCGAGTTCGCCGGCGGTGGTGGAACGGCTGATCGGCAAGCTGGCCGGCCGCTATGGGAAGGTGCATTTCTGCTACGAGGCGGGCCCGACCGGCTACGGGCTATATCGCCAGATCGGAGCCCTCGGGCATGCCTGCCTGGTGGTCGCGCCGGCCTTGATCCCGAGGCGGCCGGGCGAGCGGGTCAAGACCAACCGTCGCGATGCGGTGACGCTGGCCCGGCTGCACCGCGCCGGTGAATTGACCGGCGTGTGGGTGCCGGACGCGACACATGAGGCGGTGCGCGATCTGGTTCGCGCCCGCGAGACGGCGGCTGATGATCGACGCCGCAAGCGGCAGCAACTGCTTTCGTTCCTGCTGCGGCATGGCCGGGTTTACAGCGGCGGCGGTCATTGGACGCTGGCGCACCGGCGCTGGTTGGCGACGCAGAGCTTCGCGCATCCGGCGCAGCAGATCGTCTTTCAGGAGGCGACCGATGCGATCTCCGACGCCGATCAGCGCCTGCGCCGGCTCGAACAGCAGCTCGCGGCAATCGTGCCGGACTGGTCGATGGCGCCGGTGGTCGAGGCCTACCAGGCAATGCGCGGCGCCTCGTTCATCGTCGCCGTGACCTTTGCCGCCGAGATCGGCGATGTGCGCCGCTTCGACAACCCGCGCCAGCTGATGTCGTTCCTCGGTCTCGTCCCGGCGGAGAGCTCGACCGGGGAAACGGTGCGCCGCAAGGGGCTCACCCTGGCCGGTAACCGCCGCGCCCGCCGGGTACTGGTCGAAGCTGCCTGGACCTACCGTTATCCCGCCAGGGTCAGCGAGACCCTCAGGGCCAGGCTCGAAGGGTTGCCCAAAATCGTCCGTGATATTGCCTGGAAAGGGCAAGTCCGGCTGTGCGCCCGGTATCGCCGGCTGAGCGCCACAGGCAAGAAGCTGCCGGTTGTGGTGGCCGCCATCGCACGCGAGATGGCGGCTTTCCTGTGGGCAATCGGGTGTGAGGTGGCGCCCGCGTAAAGCCACCCCGCCCGCTACGGCTGCACAGTGCCGGGGGCGGAGCCACGGTGGGGAACTCCCGTCGCTAGTCATGTGGCCGGACTACCTCGTCCGACGCCCGTCCTTTAGACTGAGGAAAGCCCCGAGACGAAGACACGGAAGGCGGTAACCAACCCGCGGATAAGAGCCTGATCAACCGTCGTCTCAAGCTCCGTCTCCAGCCCTGTACAGCCTTCAGCTACTCCAAACCGACCTCACTCCCCGGGGCCGTACCGGCAAGCTGTTGCTTTAGCCTTGACGGGGGACATAAGAGACTAGCGCCCCCGACGACGCCAAGGGAGGACGCCGGGCGCAGTTTGTGGGCCTGGAGCCCTGTCCGAGGCTGTCGACCTCCCGCTGTAATCCGCCAAATATCGTTCAACCATCAAGTCGTTTGTTTCGCCCCAAATCGTGCACTGACAGTCGAGGCTCCTGATTGATGTTGGATCTGTTCAAAATAAAAGGCCGCGGGTTGCGCCGGAGATGATATTGGCGCCGGGGCCAGCATCTAGCCGCCGATATCGCTTGCGACGAACGAAGCCCGAGGTTGGCAAGTCGGTGGGCGGTGGAGAGGATGCCAATCCACGGGCGAAGAGCCCTAGACCGCGGACGGCTCGTGTATGCATGTTTTGGCGCAAATGCGCACAAATGGGTTTATGCGTAAGCGAGATCGAAATAACGGCCAGGACCGTCGCCATGTTGTCGGCCGACGACACTCGAGCTTTCGGCGATGGAGGCGGCAAATTGCCTAGGACGAGGCTCAACGCAGTCGCCAAAGCGCCCGAGAACGACGAGCGAGAGTAATCAACGCCTCGCTGATCGCGTTGCCGGTCGGCCTCCTGCTGCTGCTGGCCGTCCCGCGGTTCGGCTAATCGCGACCCGTCGCTAGCGAGTGGAGACGGGGCTCACCGCCGTGGAGCTGACCCTATCAAACCGGGCACGCAACGCGGGTTGGGAAAGGATGTATTCGCGGGATGATCGGTGGCTCAATCGGAATGCAGGGGAACAGTGTTGTAATCCTCCATCCCGCGGTTGATGAGACCGAGGGGGTAGCGGCATCGGGGATCGCGCTGATCCGTACATGATCGCGCTTGAGAGTTTTCACGAAGGCCTCCTCCATGCCGTTGCTCTCCGGGCTTTCGAACGGCGTGCAGCGCGGCACTCGGTTCAGAGTCAGGGCAATGTCGGTGTTGCGCGCCGGCTGCGACCAAAAGGTGAGCATCCGAGCGTTACTCGGGCGTCAGAAGTACTATTCGTAATCATCTGTAACAATTTGCAACCCAATTAACGTGAAAAATCAGGTAAACACCCTCAAAATTGGAGGGGCGAGCCGTCAGCTATTTCGAATTCATGCTTGGTGCGATCGTAGTTGCTCTAGCCGTATGGCTTCTATTCGGCTCCTCGCCCAATAGCCGTCCTCCTCGTTTCGATCGTTGATCTCATGAGCGAGACTTGCGCCGCGTGCGGTGGCCTTCTTGAGATCACCGCCGCAGCCGAGGATTTCCGGCCGTTCGGCAATGGTGTGCGCGTAATCCTCCCAACCGCGATACGGAGGCGATGCACAAGCTGCGGTGAAACTCCGGCTGCGGCATCCGATGAACAGATGGACGAATGCGGGAGGGCGCGCGCGAAAACGAATATCAAGAGGAGGGCCGGTGAACAGCGCTCTAGCAGGAATGATTATTTTGGTAATTGGTGACAGCCACGTGTCCCAAATGATGACGAACTTGCATAACCAGCTCCAAAGTGATGGCGCCGCCGTCCATTGATACTTATCGGCCGATGCCAGGCTCGCGATCGCTGTACTCTGGCACGGCTTGTAGGGTGGCTGTAGAGCTAGTCGCGAAAGACCTTTCCAGTCAAAACCGATATCCAATCAAACCCGAATGCCAAGACGGGACGACGAAAGACAATGTCGTTCTCTAAGGTATTATAACGATTTAAGTAATCGGAGGACTCTCGAACTCGAGAAAGGCTTTCGTGCGGACGACGGCAGTCTCCGCCTGATCGACAAATTGCAGCAGCGGGCCGTTCCGCAACTCGACGCATTGCCTCGGCCGGCCCACGTCCTTGAGGCCGATGGCGTGGAAGACTCCGCCGACGTCTATCCCGATGGTGGCGGCAGGTCGTCACCTGTTGCGAGTGTGCATAGTCACATAGTCTCCTCGTTATGAGAACGCTCAGTTTGTGAGCGGGCGGGCCGGCGCACTCTCCCGTTAACCCTGAAAGCTGGCGCGATCTCGTGCGACAGCTTCAATCAGGCCTTACGCTGCGTGAGCGGCGCGGCTGTGGCGTCGATCGGAGACCCGCCAGCATTCGATCAAGCCCGACTAAGTACTGCAGCGGCTGGCAATTTGGGATCGCGCCACGGAATTCGTACGCGGAGACTTGAGTGGTTTCCATGCTGCGCTTTTGGCGGCGTCTTGCAACTGATTTAGCGGCGAGCGGGCGCGACGGTGCCGGTTAGATTTATATGGAATCCTTATTTCCGGCTGCTGCGGCCAATCTCGAAAACATACGTCCCCGCGCTGATCTTTGCGCGAGAAGGGGCGCGGGGACCGCGAGCTTGAGACTCGCAACTGCCGGTGCCGACACCACTAGGCGCGGCGGTCGTGGAGAAAAATGCTCCCTCGCTCGCTCTTGTAACGGAGACGGGTAATGCTTGACGTGATGTATCTGGCGATCGGCTTCGGCTTTCTCGCCGTGGCGGTGCTTTACGTCGTCGCCTGCGATCGTCTCTGAGGAGGTCACGATGATCCTCGATTACGCATTGGGCGGCGCGGTGACCCTCGGGCTGTTGATCTATCTGGTCTACGCGCTGGTCCGCCCGGAAAAATTCTAAGCCAAGGCCTGAGGCCAGGCTCAAGGGAATACAGCAATGACACTTAATGGCTGGCTGCAGATCGCGCTCTATTGCGTGATTGTGATGCTCTTGGTGAAGCCGCTCGGCGGCTACATGACCAAGGTCTTCAATGGCGAGCGCCATATGATGACACCGGTCCTGCGCTGGCTGGAGCGCGGCATCTACGCGATTTGTGGCGTCGACGAGAAACAGGAGCAGCATTGGGTGACCTATGCGGTCGCGATGCTGTTTTTCACCGCTGCGGGTTTCGTGACGCTCTACGCGCTGCAGCGCTTGCAGGCGGTGTTGCCGTTCAATCCGGCGGGACAGTCGGCGGTCGAGCAGAGCCTCGCGTTCAACACCTCGGTAAGCTTTATCACCAACACGAACTGGCAGTCCTACGTCCCCGAGACGACGATGAGCTACCTGACCCAGATGGCCGGGCTCACCGTGCACAATTTTTTCTCGGCGGCGACCGGCATCGCGCTGGCGGTGGCGCTGATCCGCGGATTCGCGCGGCGCTCCGCGCAAACCGTCGGCAATTTCTGGGTCGATTTGACCCGCTGCACGCTCTACATCCTGCTGCCGATTTCGATCGTTGTCGGCCTGTTCTTTGTCTTCGAAGGCATGCCGCAGAACCTCAACGAATATACCGAGGTGGCGACGCTCGAAGGCGCGAAGCAGATCATTGCCCAGGGGCCGGTGGCTTCGCAGGAAGTCATCAAGATGATGGGCACCAATGGCGGCGGCTTCTTCAACACCAACTCGGCGCATCCTTTCGAGAATCCGAACGCGCTGACCGATTTTGTGCAGATGGTGCTGATCTTCTCGATCGGCGCGGCGCTGACCAATGTCTTTGGCCGGATGGTCGGCAGCCAGAAGCAAGGCTGGGCGATCTTCGCGGTGATGGGATTGCTGTTCCTCGCCGGCGTCGTGGTGGTCTATTACAGCGAAGCCCCCGGCAACCCGGCGATCGCCGCACTCGGTGTCGACCAGAGCGCCTCGGATTTGCAATCCGGCGGCAATATGGAAGGCAAGGAAGTGCGCTTTGGCATCGCGCAGTCCTCGCTCTTCACCACGGTAACGACGGACGCCTCGTGCGGCGCGGTCAACGGCATGCACGATAGCTTGATGCCGTTGGGCGGTCTCGTGCCGATGGTCAACATGATGCTCGGCGAGATCATCTTCGGCGGTGTCGGCTCCGGGCTTTACGGCATGCTGCTGTTCGCGGTGCTGGCGGTGTTTATCGCCGGGCTGATGGTCGGCCGCACGCCCGAGTATCTCGGCAAAAAGATCGAGTCCAAGGAAGTGAAGATGGCGATCCTCGCCATCCTGATCCTCCCATTCTCGATGCTCGGCTTCACCGCGCTCGCCACGGTGCTGCCCGACGGCCTTGCCGGTCCGGCAAACCAGGGCCCGCACGGCTTCAGCGAAATCCTCTACGCGTTCACCTCGGCGACCGCGAACAACGGCAGCGCCTTCGCCGGGCTGACCGCGAACACGCCATTCTACAATTCGACGCTCGGTCTCGCGATGTTCATCGGCCGCTTCCTGATGATCGTGCCGATGTTGGCCATGGCGGGCTCGTTGGCCGCGAAAAAGATCGTCCCGACCTCGGCAGGCACCTTTCCGACCGATGGTGGTCTCTTTGTCGGCCTGCTGACCGGCGTGATCGCGATCACCGGTGGCCTGATCTTCTTCCCGGCGCTGTCGCTAGGACCCTTGGTCGAGCAGCTGGCGATGAAGGCCGGCACCCTTTTCTGATCGAACCGCAAAGCTAGCCTCGAAAGGGCATCTCGATGTCCACTATGGAATTCATCCCGACCCGTGTTCGGACCTCGGCGGCGACGCTGACCGACAGCAAGATCGTGATCCCGGCGATCGGCGAATCGTTCAAGAAGCTTGCGCCGCGGGCGATGATCCGCAACCCGGTGATGTTCGTCGTCGAGATCGTTGCGGTGCTGACGACGATCCTCTTTATCCGCGACATCATCACCGGGGCCGGCAATTACGGCTTCTCGTTCCAGATCAATCTATGGTTGTGGTTCACCATTGTCTTCGCGAATTTCGCCGAGGCGGTGGCGGAAGGCCGCGGCAAGGCACAGGCCGCGACGCTGCGGCGCGCGCGGACCGAGACAATGGCGAAGGTGCTGTCCGGCAAGGGGCAGGAATGGACCCAGGTCGCGGGCACAGCGCTCAAGCCGGGCGATGTCGTGCTGGTCGAGACCGGAGACATGATCCCGTCGGACGGGGAGGTCATCGAGGGCGTCGCGTCCGTCAACGAAGCCGCGATTACGGGGGAGAGTGCGCCGGTGATCCGCGAGAGCGGCGGAGACCGCTCGGCGGTCACCGGCGGCACGCAGGTGATCTCGGACTCGATCAAGGTCCGCATCACCGCGGCGCAGGGCTCGACCTTTCTCGACCGGATGATCGCGCTGGTCGAAGGCGCCGAGCGGCAGAAAACACCGAACGAGATCGCGCTCAACATCCTGCTCGCCGGCCTGACGATCATTTTCGTCTTCGCCGTGGCGACGATCCCGAGCTTTGCGTCCTATGCCGGCGGCAGCCTGTCGGTCTTGGTGCTGGTGGCGCTGTTCGTCTGCCTGATCCCGACGACGATCGGTGCGCTGCTCTCGGCGATCGGCATTGCCGGCATGGACCGGCTGGTGCGATTCAATGTGCTGGCGATGTCTGGCCGGGCGGTCGAGGCAGCGGGCGATGTCGACACGCTGCTGCTCGATAAGACCGGCACGATCACGCTCGGCAACCGGCAGGCGACCGAGTTTGTCGCTTTGCCGGGTGTTGATGAGCGCGACCTCGCCGATGCCGCGCAGCTTGCCTCGCTGTCGGACGAGACGCCGGAAGGCCGTTCGATCGTCGTGCTGGCGAAGGAGAAATACGGCATCCGCGGCCGCGATATGGCGCCGCTCAATGCGCATTTTATCCCGTTCACCGCGCAGACCCGCATCAGCGGCATCGACTTTGAAGGCTCGTCGATCCGCAAGGGCGCGGTCGACGCGGTGCTCGCGTATGTCGACACCGGGGCCCCGGTGTCGCGCGGGAATGTCGCGGTTGCTCTGCGTCGTGCCCCCGGCGTCGACGAGCTCAACGCGATCGCCGAGCGCATCGCCAAGACCGGCGGCACGCCGCTCGCCGTCGCCAAGGACGGCCGCCTGCTCGGCGTCATTCACCTCAAGGACATCGTCAAGGGCGGTATCCGCGAACGCTTCGCGGCGCTGCGCAAGATGGGCATTCGTACGGTGATGATCACCGGTGACAACCCGATGACCGCCGCGGCCATCGCCGCCGAGTCGGGCGTCGACGATTTCCTCGCCCAGGCGACGCCGGAGATGAAGCTGAAGCTGATCCGCGAGGAGCAAGGACAGGGCAAGCTCGTGGCGATGTGCGGCGACGGCACCAATGACGCGCCGGCGCTGGCCCAGGCCGATGTCGGCGTGGCGATGAACACCGGGACGATGGCGGCGCGCGAAGCCGGCAACATGGTCGATCTCGACAGCGACCCGACCAAGCTCATCGAGATCGTCGAGATCGGCAAGCAGCTGCTGATGACGCGCGGCGCGCTGACCACCTTCTCGATCGCCAACGACGTCGCGAAGTATTTCGCGATCATCCCGGCGATCTTCGCGACGTTCTACATCGCCGAAGGCCAGACGCTGGGCCCGCTCGGGGCGCTCAACGTGATGCACTTGGCGACGCCGCAAAGCGCGATCCTCTCGGCGATCATCTTCAATGCGCTGATCATCATCGCGCTGATCCCGCTGGCGCTGCGCGGTGTCGCCTACCGGCCAATCGGCGCCGCCGCGATCCTGCGCCGCAATCTGCTGATTTACGGCCTCGGTGGGATCATCGCACCGTTCATCGGCATCAAGCTGATCGACATGTTCGTTGTCGCCGTCGGCTTGGCCTGACCACGCGTTGGTCGTCATCCCCGGGCTTTGACCCGGGGATCTGGATGGCCGGGTCAAGCCCGGCCATGACGAGAAAGAGAGAAGATCATGCTCAGACAAATCCGCCCTGCCATTGTGATGATCGTCGCGATGACCATCATCACCGGCTTGATCTACCCGCTCGGCATGACCGGCATCGCCCAATTGCTGTTCCCGCACCAGGCGAACGGCAGCCTGATCGAGCGCGACGGCAAGGTCATCGGCTCAGCCTTGATCGGCCAGAACTTTGCCGACGAGAAGTATTTTCACGGCCGGCCTTCGGCGACCACCGAGACCGACCCGAACGACTCGAGCAAAACCGTGCCTGTGCCCTATGCAGCGGACAATTCGGTCGGCTCCAATCTCGGCCCGACCTCGAAGGCGCTGATCGATCGAGTGACCGACGACAGCAAGAAACTGCAGGCGGAGAACCCGAGCACCCCGGTCCCCGCGGATCTCGTGACTACATCGGCGAGCGGCCTTGACCCCGACATTACCCCGGCCGGTGCGCTGTTCCAGGTGCCGCGGGTCGCCAAGGCGCGCGGCCTGTCCGAGGACGCCGTCCGGAAGCTCGTCACGGACAATGTCGAGGGCCGGACGCTCGGAATCCTTGGGGAGCCCCGCGTCAATGTGCTGAAGCTTAACCTGGCGCTGGACGCCAGGGCAGGGAGCTGAGCAACGGGGGCTGCTCATGCGCCTTTCGGGCAGTTCCTTCAACGGTTGCGATGTTCACGGCCGACGAGCCTGCAGGCGTATTGCCGGGGACTTGTCCTTATCCGCGCTCGTCAGCAGCTCGTAGACCTGCGTCGGCTTGCTCATGCCTTTGGCGATAACCGATGCGACCGGCCTAAACCCGAACTTGTCGTCGACCCGGTCGCGAATAGCCTCACTCGCCAAAATAGAGGTGCCATATTCCTTGTTGAGGCCTTCGAGGCGTGCGGCGAGGTTCACGGTCGTACCGAGCGCGGTGTATTCCATCCGCTCGGCGGAGCCGATATTGCCGACCACAACCTCGCCCACATGAATGCCGATGCGGACCTCGAACGATGGCAGCCCCTCGGCGGCGAATTCCTCATTGAGCGCGTCGCTTGCCGATTTGGCGGCGAGCGCGGCACGGCAGGCTCGTTCGACGTGATTCGGCTGCGGACGCGGCGCATTCCAGAATACCATCACCGCGTCGCCAATGAATTTGTCGACGGTGCCGCCCTCGGCCAGAAAGACTTCGGTCAGCGCGGTGAAGTGGCGCGATGTCTGCCGCATCAGTCCATCGGGTGCAGCGGCCTCGGCGATGCCGGTAAAATTGTAGACGTCAGTGAACAGGATGGTCACTTCCTGCCGGACACCGCCGAGTTCGGTTGAGATCGAATCGTCGATGATGCCCTTGACGATGTCCCTGGGCACAAAGCGGCTGAAAGACCAGATGGCGCGCTCGGCGGCGTTCATCGTGTCCGCGAGGTCGGAAAGTTCTTTGATGCGCGAGCGGACCTCGGTTGGCTCGAACTCGGTCAGCGTCCGCAGCCGGCCCGCCTGCGCGGCAACGCGCCGCAAGGAGCGAGAAATGCTGTTGCCGAAGAGCCAGACCACCGGCACGAAACAGCCGCCGACAATGATCGCTAGCACCAGCCCCTCGGTCTGGAGTTGTCGCACGTCGCCGACGAAATCGTCCTCCTGTGCGATGACCAGCATGTAAGCCGTGTACACGTCGCCCAAGGAAAACTTCAGCAGGCGGAAAAAATGATCGCCCCCGTTATCGCGGACATCGCCCTCGTAACGATCGGCACGGTTCCACCCGCTGAGGATTTGGGAGACCAGCGGATCGCGTAGGTCGCGGATATTGGGAAGTTGCGGATTGCCGGGGTGCGTTTGCGCATAGTCGGTGAACTTCTCGTAGTCCGGATGCGCGAGCAATGTTCCCGACTCGTCGAAGACAATCGCGGTGCCGTGCTCGCCGGGGCGCTGCGCATAGACAAAATCGCCAAACGCGGCGAGCTTGAGGTCGGCGCCGATAACGCCGCGCACCGTGCCGCGCAGCGGCGCGCTCAGCGTGATCACCGGCGCCCCGGTGCTGAAGGCGACGTAAGGCGACGAGACGAGCGGGTGGTTCACCTGCAGCGTTTCCTGGTACCACAGGCGCTTGCGCACGTCGTAACCATAATTCCAGAGATCGAGTTGGCCGATCTTGTCGTTGGCGGCATCCAGGAAGACGCGTCTCAGCGGCAGCCCGTCGATGCCTTCCGGGTGTACCAGGCTGATGATGGAGGCGGTCCCGGATGGCGCGTCGAATCGCTGCCGCTCGCTCGCGTCAAGGTCCGTGAACCCGCGCAACTGGAGCCAGCACCCATTATCATAACCGACATAGATGCTGTCGGCTTGCGGCAGACGCCGCAGCGCGGTCTTGAACAGACCGACCGCCCCGCCGACTTCGCTGCGCTCGTCGGTGTCGGCGAGGAACGGGTTGGTCGCCAAGATGCGGATGACGGTATTGAGCTCCGAGACTTGCGCTTCCAGCCGCGCCAGCGATTTGGCGCTGGCGGCGTCCATGTAAGCGGAAGCCGACGCCTTCGCCGCGGCATGAAACACCACCAGCTGGATCGCGATCAGGCACAACGCCAGCGCGGTGACCAGTCCCAGCACCGCGAGCGTTATCGTCGTTCTAAAGCTCAAGCGAAATTTCCGCGGCTGGCCAATGGCGCTGCACGATCAGCATCGCCGGGCTAGCGTAATGCTTTGATGTCTTCGCGGCTATTGCCGTGGGATTTGTAACCGGCCGCATCCATTCAGAAGGCGCGGCGAGGGGCGCTTGCCGGAAGGCGCCTCAGACGTCGAGATCGCGGGCGAAGCGGGCGTTTTTCTGGATGTAATCGAAGCGTAATTCGGGGCGGCGGCCCATCAGCGTTTCGACCAGTTGCTCGGTGCGTTTGAAGGCCTCGGCAGCTGTTTCGATCGTCTCGTCCTCGGTTTCCGGCTTCGGCAGGTTGACGCGCAGTACGGTGCGCTGCGCCGGGTCCATGGTCGTCGCCCAGAGGTATTTGGCCGGCATCTCGCCGAGCCCCTTGAAGCGGCTCACCTCGACCTTGCCGCGGCCGTTGAACGTGGTGCGCAGCAGCTCCTCGCGGTGCGGATCGTCGCGCGCGTAGAGGGTCTTGTCGCCCTGGGTCATGCGGTAGAGCGGCGGCAGCGCGAGGTAGAGGTGGCCGTTGTCGACCAGCTTCGGCATCTCGCGGAAGAAGAACGTCATCAGCAGCGAGGCGATATGGGCGCCGTCGACATCGGCGTCGGTCATGATGATGACCCGCTCGTAGCGCAGCGCGTCTTCTTTGTATTGGCCGCCCGCCCCGGCACCGAGCGCGAGGATCAGATCGCTGAGTTCCTGGTTGCCGCGCATCTTGTCGGCTGAAGCGCTGGCGACGTTGAGGATCTTGCCGCGCAGCGGCAGGATCGCCTGGGTCTCGCGGCTGCGCGCCTGCTTCGCCGAGCCGCCGGCGCTGTCGCCCTCGACGAGGAAAATCTCGGTGCCGATCGCGGTGTCGCGGGTGCAGTCGGCGAGCTTGCCGGGGAGACGCAGTTTGCGCGTCGCGGTCTTGCGCGCCATCTCCTTTTGCTGGCGCCGGCGGGCGCGCTCCTCGGCGCGCTCGGCGATGCGGTCGAGCAGTTGGCGGGTCGTCGCCGGGTCGGCACCCAGCCAGTGGTCGAAATGGTCGCGCATCGCGCCCTCGACCAGGCGGGTGGCCTCGACCGACGCCAGGCGCTCTTTGGTCTGGCCCTGGAATTGCGGCTCGCGCAGGAACAGCGACAGCAGCATCGCCGCGCCGGCCGCGACATCGTCGCCGGTCGCCGGGGCGATCCGCTTGTTGCCGATCAGCTCGGCATGGCCCTTGAGCCCGCGCAGCAACGCGTTGCGCAGCCCGAGCTCGTGCGTGCCGCCCTCGGTGGTCGGGATCGTGTTGCAATAGGAATGGCAGAACCCGTCATCGTCGTCCTCGGGCCAGGCGACGGCCCATTCGACGCTCCCGCCATCCGGGAAATCGACCTTGCCGAGGAAGGGCCGGGGGGTGAGCAGCGTGCGGTCGGTGAGGCTCGCGGCGAGGAAATCGCCGAGCCCGCCGGGGAAATGCAACCGTGCTTCCTGCGGCACGCCGTCGGGGCGCGGCACGGCCGGATCGCACCACCAGCGAATCTCGACACCGCGAAACAGGTACGCTTTCGACCGCGCCATGCGGTACAGCGTCGCCGGGCGGAAGGCGATGTCGTCGCCGAAAATCTCCGGGTCGGGATGGAAGGAGAGGGTGGTGCCACGCCGGTTTTGCACCGGTCCGGCGTCTTCGAGCGGAGTTTGTGGAATGCCGCGTGCATAGCGCTGACGGTAGAGGCGGCGGTCGAGCGCGATCTCGACCGCGAGCGCGTCGGAGAGCGCGTTGACCACCGAGACGCCGACGCCGTGCAGCCCGCCCGAAGTCTGGTATGCCTTGCCGCCGAACTTGCCGCCCGAATGCAGCGTCGTGAGGATGACCTCGAGCGCCGATTTGTCGGGAAAGCGCGGGTGCTTGTCGACCGGGATGCCGCGGCCGTTGTCGCGCACCGTGACCCAGCCTTCAGCATTCAGCTCAAGTTCGATTCGTGTCGCGTGGCCGGCGACGGCTTCGTCCATCGCATTGTCGAGCGCCTCGGCGACGAGATGGTGCAAGGCGCGCTCATCGGTGCCGCCGACATACATGCCGGGACGGCGGCGGACCGGTTCGAGACCCTCGAGGACCTCGATGTCCTTCGCCGAATAGCTATCGTCGAGCTTTCGCGCCGCATTTTCAAACAGGTCGGCCATGGCGCCGGATTATACGGCGAGGCCCAGGCCACGCAAGCTGGATGAAGTAGTCCCAATAGAGTGGAGCAACAACATATAGCTCGGCTTGTCGTCGATGACGATATGCCGTTAGCATTGCCGGGAACCGGTACGGCCGCACGGAAGTTTCTGTCATGATGACGAACGAGCGGAAGATCTGGGAGGCGGCTTTGATGCTCGTGCGGCGGCACGGCAGCGATGCGCTGCAGGTCGCCGAGCGTGAGGCGGAGCGGCTGCGCTCCGGCGATGACGAGCTCTCATGCATTGTCTGGTGCTGGATTGCCCGTTCGACCGCCGAGTTGCTCCGCCCAACCCCCGGTACCGGCGAACGCATTCACTGAACGCTCGCGCCGGCGCGGCGTACCCCTTCATTTGCGTGACTTCAAGGCCGATATTGGGGACGGGTGCGCTGATGCCCTATCCCTAGGGGAAGCCGATGGCGAACGATAAGACTTTCGATGTTTCGATGAGCGAGGACGACTGGCGCAAAAAGCTGACGCCCGAGCAGTATCACGTGATGCGCAAGCACGGCACCGAGCGCGCCGGCGCCAGCCCGCTCGACCATGTCTACGAGCCCGGCAAGTATTACTGCGCCGGATGCGGCGCGCCGCTGTTCGATTCGGACACCAAGTTCAACAGCGGCAGCGGCTGGCCGAGCTTCTACCAGCCCATGGACAGCGCCGTCGAAACCTCGGTCGACCGCAGCTTTTTCATGACTCGCACCGAGGTGCATTGCCAGAAATGCGGCGGCCACCTCGGCCACGTCTTTGACGATGGGCCGAAGCCGACGGGACTGCGCTATTGCATGAATGGATGCGCGCTCGATTTCAAGCCGGAAGAGAAGAAGTGATGAGCAACGCTCATCATCCCGGCGCAGGCCGGGATCCATTTTTCCGCGCCCGAGACTGACATAGCCTGGATTCCCGGCCTTCGCTGGAACGACGGGAAGCAGCAAAGAAAAAGGGCCGGGATGATCCCGACCCTTTGGCGTTGTGATGGGGCTCGGCTCAGACGGAATAATACATAGCGAACTCGATGGGGTGGGGTGTGTGCTCGAAGGCGTAGACCTCCTCCCATTTGAGTTCGATGTAGCTCTCGATCTGGTCGCGGGTGAAGACCTCGCCCTTGGTGAGGAAGGCGTGGTCGGCTTCGAGCGCGCCGAGCGCGTCGCGCAAGCTGCCGCAGACGGTGGGGACGTCCTTGAGCTCCTCGGGCGGCAGGTCGTAGAGGTTCTTGTCCATCGGGTCGCCGGGATGGATCTTGTTCTGGATGCCGTCGATCCCGGCCATCAGCATCGCCGCGAAGCCGAGATAGGGGTTGCAGGCGGGGTCGGGGAAACGCACCTCGACGCGCTTGGCCTTGGGGCTGGAGACGATCGGGATGCGGCACGACGCCGAGCGGTTGCGCGCCGAGTAGGCGAGCAGCACCGGCGCCTCGAAGCCGGGGATGAGCCGCTTGTAGCTGTTGGTGGTGGGGTTGGTGAAGGCGTTGATCGCCTTGGCGTGCTTGATGATGCCGCCGATGTAGTAGAGCGCGGTTTCGGAGAGGTCGGCGTAGAGGTTGCCGGCGAAGGTCGGGCGGCCCTCCTTCCACACCGACTGGTGGGTGTGCATGCCCGAGCCGTTGTCGCCCTTGATCGGCTTGGGCATGAAGGTGGCGGTCTTGCCGTACTGGTTGGCGACGTTGTGGACGACGTATTTGTAGATCTGCATGGCGTCGGCGGTGGTGACCAGGGTGTCGAACTCGTTGCCGAGCTCGGCCTGGCTGGGGGCGACCTCGTGGTGGTGCTTTTCGACCTTGAGGCCCATGTCGAACATCACCGAGAGCATCTCGGCGCGGATGTCGCTTTGGCCGTCGACCGGGGGCACCGGGAAATAGCCGCCCTTCACGGGCGGGCGGTGGCCGGTATTGCCGTCGGGGAAAGACTTGGCCGAGACCCAGGGGCCTTCCTCCGCCTCGATCGTGTAGGAGGCGGTGTTCATCGATGATTCGTAGCGCACATCGTCAAAGATGAAGAACTCGGCCTCGGGCCCGAAATAGGCGGTGTCGCCGATGCCGGTGGCGGCGAGATAGGCCTCGGCCTTCTTGGCGGTCGAGCGCGGGTCGCGGGCATAGGGCTGGCCGGTCAAGGGCTCGTGCACGTCGCAGAAGATGATCAGCGAGGGCTGCGCCGCGAACGGGTCCATCACCGCGGTGGCGCAATCCGGCTTGAGCAGCATGTCGGACTCATTGATCGCCTTCCACCCGGCGATCGACGAGCCGTCAAACATCACCCCGTCGGCGAGAAACTCCGGCGTGATCGTGCGCACGTGATGCGCCAGATGCTGCCACTTGCCGCGCGGATCGGTGAAGCGAAAGTCGACATACTTGCACTCATGCTCCTTCAGCTTCGCCATCACTTCATCAATCGCCGACATCGCTCTTTTCCTGTTGGTTGAAGGGGGAGGAACAGCGCACCCCGTTCCGAGGGTCGCCGCTGTTTTAATCTATCGCCGCGACGGGCGATACCAAACACTGGCTAGACCGCGTCCGCGCCCCGCTCACCGGTACGGATGCGGATCGCTTCCTCGATATTCGACACGAATACCTTGCCATCGCCGATCTTGTCGGTGCGCGCCGCGCGCATGATCGCGTCGACCGCCGGGGTCAGCAGCGCATCCTCGACAATGACCTCGATCATGACCTTGGGCAGGAAGTCGACGACATATTCGGCGCCGCGATAGACCTCGGTGTGGCCTTTCTGCCGGCCGAACCCGCGTATTTCCGCCACCGTCAAGCCGGTAACGCCCACCTCATGAAGCGCGTTCTTAACCTCATCGAGTTTGAAGGGCTTGATGATGGCCTCGATCTTTTTCATGCCCGACCGTTCGCAGAAAGCTTCGCAACCGTCCGACGCAACGCATGAAACATGCCAGAGGCGGCCCAGCGCTGGGCCGCTTCTGCACCGAGGAAGGCTTGAACTAGAACAGGATGCCGGCTTCGACGAGGAACCGGGCTTGATCCTTCGAATTGCCGGATTTGCCAAACGCGAAGCCCGGCGCCGGGTCGGTCACGTTGACGTACGAGCCTTCAAGGCGCGCAAAATAGATGCCGCTCTGCCAGGTCGGCGTCACCGTGAACGAATAGGCGGAGCTGCCGGGGCCGAACCCGAGTGGGTTGGCTGAACCGTCGGTCAGGCTGCCGCTCGACGACACGTATTCGAAGCGCCCGGCAAGGTTCCAATTGTCGTTGATGTTGTAGTTCGCAAGGATTGCGCCGCCCCAAGTTTCGGCATCCTTGGTCGCGCCGGTGATCGCGGCGTTGTGCCCATTGCTGGTGTATTGGAAGTATGGGCTGATGGTGAAGGGGGCAGCATTGTAGGTATAGATCAGATTGACGACCGTTGAATTGTTGAGGACATAGGGCGCCGCGACGCTGTTGGTCTTGGTGTTGCCGTCGAAATTGCCGCCGGCGGCGAATGCGAGCGTATTGGACGGGTTGATCGTCCACGTCGCCAAGCCGCTGACCCAGCTTATGTTGCTGGAATAAAAGCCGTCATTGACCGACACCGCCCAGGCGACCGGGCCGGTCGTCAGGTTCGCCTGTACGCCGCGGCTGATCGCCGGTTCGAGGTTCCACAGCAGGCCGCGCTCGATATTCATGTTCTGAAAGGTGAAGGTGTATTCGTTACCGATCAGGCTCGGCAGGTTGCCGCCCGAGACCGAAAACGTATCGGTCGGCACAATCTTGACGTAGGCCTCGGGCAGCGGGCCGAAGAAATAGCTGTTGGCTTGGCCGGCGCGTTGCGTCTGGTGATAGTTGACGCCGAGCGCCGGCAGCGAATAGGCGCCGACCTGCGCATACCACTGCACCAACCCGTCGATCTTCTGGATGATGCCGAATCCGTTGCTCAGATCGAAGGTGTTATCGAGGTCACGGCCGAGCAGCTTGCCCGAGGGAGTGAAGACGGCGCCGTAGGGGTTGCTCTGAACCATGCCCAAGCCGCTGACGGCGCCGGTCAGGTACACGGTGCCCAGTCCGGCCAGATCGGCATGAAAAGGATCCGGATTCTGGGTCAGCGGGCCGGCGTAGCTCGGCGCGGTGAGCGGCGAGGTCGGCGCGGCAGGGGCCTCGGCCGGAGCGGGGGCAGCCATGGGAGGCGGCGCTGGCGGCGGCGTCTGCGCCCAGGCCGCGGAAACAGCGCCAAACTGTCCGGCGGCGAGGATGGCGAGGCCGGCGGTGCCCAGCTTCAGTGAGTTCGAAGAGCAGCGATCCATGGTTTGCTTCCCACCAATTGGAATTTTCTTACGGCCCCATTCCACTCACGGCGAAGTTGGGTGCCATCCAGTCAACAGTATATAACGCGCGATTACCCGAGCAATTAAAATAAGACAGTAATAAGAAGAATTTGCGCCGCCTCATTCGGCTGCCTAAAGAATAGGCAGATATAGTTGCTACTTGATTCGACAGGTGGCATGTACCGTCGCGGCATGTGCCGCGACGGCGGTCCGGGATAACAAGAAGAGCTGTATGCTGCAGTCCCTCGTATAATTTCCATTAAAAAAGGTGGTGCCGTTACGGCACTACCTCGCCATGCAGGTTGAGGTCGAGGCCTTCGCGCTCGCTGTCGATGTCGACTCGCAGGCCGATCAGCAGATCGATAAGCTTGAGCAGAATCAGCGAGACGATAGCATCGTACACGACCGTGCAGCCGATGCCGTAAAGCTGGACCAGCACCTGATGCGGGTTGCCGTCGATCAGCCCGCTCTTCCCGTCGCCGCCGACGGCGGAGACCGCGAGCACACCGGTCAGCAACGCGCCCACCGTGCCGCCGACACCATGCACCCCGAACGCGTCCAGTGCGTCGTCATAGCCGAAGGCGTGCTTGAGCCCTGTCGCGCCCCAATAGCAGATCACCCCGGCGGCGATGCCGATGATCAGCGCGCCACGCGGGTCGACAAAGCCGGACGCCGGCGTGATCGCGACCAATCCGGCGACCGCTCCGGAGCAAATCCCCAGGACGCTCGGCTTCCCTTTGAGCCCCCACTCGACAAACATCCAGGTGAGCGCCGCGGTCGCGGTGGCGATCTGGGTGACCGCCATCGCCATCCCGGCGCCGGTGCCGGCGGTTACCGCCGAGCCGGCGTTGAACCCGAACCAGCCGACCCACAACAGCGAGGCGCCGATCATGCTGAGAACCAGATTATGCGGCGGCATCGGCTCGTTCGGATAGCCGCGGCGCTTACCGACCATCAGCGCACACATCAGCCCGGCGACGCCGGAATTGATGTGCACGACGGTGCCGCCGGCAAAGTCGAGGACGCCGGCGTCGGCGAGGAAGCCGTCCGAGCCCCACACCCAGTGCGCGATCGGCGCGTAGACGACGATCGACCACAGGCCGATAAACCAGATCAGCGCCGAAAACTTCATGCGATCGGCCACCGCGCCGCAGATCAGCGCCGGGGTGATGATCGCGAAGGTCATCTGGAAACACATATAAACCGATTCGGGAATGGTCTTGGCGAGATCGTTCACCGAATCGACGGTCATCCCCATCAGCAGAAACCGGCTCATCCCGCCGACATAAGGGCTGCCCGCGGTGAAGGCCATGCTGTAGGTGCACACGGTCCACAGTACCGTCACCAGGCAGGTGACCATAAAGCTCTGCATCACCGTGGCGAGCACGTTCATCTTGCGGACCATGCCGCCGTAGAACAGCGCCAAGCCGGGGATCGTCATCATCAGCACGAGCGCGACCGATGTCAGCATCCAGGCCGTGTCGCCGCTGTCGAGTTTCGGTGCGGGCGGTGCCGCCGGTGCCTGCTGTGCCCAGGCGGTCAGCGCGCTGCAACCAAGAACCAAGCCGGCGAGGCCAAAGCAGCGCGTGAACCGATAGATCGCTCTCATTACCATTCCCCAAACCACGACAAAATCCCCCAGCGCGTACAAGCCGAACTGCTTCCGCAAGCACCAAGAATCGTGCCAAGTCGGCGCGACTGTTGGTCCTCTCATTTGAAAAAAAAACCGGGGATGTCATCCGGTTTTTCCGGACCGGCACCCCCGAACGCGACACCCCTTTTTGCTACGCAGACAACCTATTCGGCGACAGCCGGCTCTTCGCCGTCACCGAAATTATAGGCTGTTTCGCCATGTACGGCGTCGTCGCCGATGCGCAGCGTTGTCTCGTCCATACGCAGCGGCACGAAGATCGAGATCACCTTCAGGATGATGAAGGTGCCGACGATATTGTAGGCGATGATGAACAACGCGGCGTAGATCTGCATCAACAGCTGATTGCCGCTGTCGCCGTAGAGCAAGCCGGTGACGCTGATGCCAGGGGCCTGCTTATCGCCCTCGGGGGCGAGATAGACCAGCATGTCGCCGCAAGCGAAAAGGCCTACCGACAAGCCGCCGATCAGACCAGCGACGCCGTGCGTCGAGAGTACCGACAGCGTGTCGTCGACCTTCTTGAACAGCGCGCTGGTCTGCACCTTGTTCATCATGATCCACGGGATGATCCCGGTGATGATGCCGATCGCGATGGCGCCCCAGCCGTTGACGTAGCCGGCGCCCGGGGTGATGCCGACGAGACCCGCGATCATGCCGTTGATCGCGCCGACCACCGACGGCTTGCCGTAGGCAAACGAGTCCATGATCGTCCACACCAAGAGCGACACGCAGGTGCACAGGTTGGTGTTGAGGATCGCGGCCGAGGCGTCGGCATTGGCGAAGTACGGGTCGCCGCCGTTGAAGCCGTTCCAGCCGAGCCACAGGATGCCCGCGCCGGCCAAGGCCATCAGCAGACTGTTGGGTGGGAAATGATCGCGATCCTGCTGGATGCGCGGCCCGATCAACGCCGCCGCGACAAAGCCCGACGTCCCCGCGGCCAGATGAATGACGTAACCGCCGGAATAGTCGGCGGCGCCCATCGACGCCAGCCAACCGCCGCCCCAGATGCTGAACGCGCCGACCGTGTAGACCAGCGTCATCCACAACGGAACAAAGATGATCCAGGCTTTGAAGTTCATCCGGCCGATCAGCGAACCGGCCATGATGATCACGGTGATCGCGGCGAACACGAACTGGAAGAAGACCAGTGTCGCCATCGGGAACCCGAAGGGAGGCAGCCCCGCGGAGTCGCCGTCCGTCGCGATCGACGGGATTTTTGCTTGCTGCAACATGAAATCAGCGGACAGTGCTGGCGCCGGCTTGCCGATAAAGGCCCAGAAATCGAACCATTGTTCACCGAAGGCCATGTTGTAGGCCCACAGCACCCAGACGATCATGACTGCCGCGAAGGCGTACATCGCCATAAAGGCGGAGTTGAGCGCCCATTTCTTCTTGACGATGCCCCCGTAGAGGATCACCAGCCCGGGGATGCTCTGCAGACCGACGAACGTCGCCGCCGCCATCTGCCAGGCATTCGAGCCTGTATCTAACCATTTTGGTGATGCGACTAGCATTCTCCACCTCGTAGCGTTTATGCCCGACCCTTATGCCGAACTCCCCCGTTGAGAGCCGGATTCGACAAGCGCGCCGTTCCAAATTGACCGGATGGCAAGATTCATGCCTATTGGCCGAGCACTTACGGCGGTGACCCGAGAGCATTGATAATGCTACAGAAGTTTTTTTCGCGCGTTGCGCGAGTTCGCCTGGCCTGTCGGCTGTCGCTTGCGGCGGCGATGGCAATGGCGATAACGGATGGATCGGCAGCCGAGGGCGGCGTTCTTCGCCTGCGCTGCACAAATCCCGTCGGCGGCGCGAACTGGTCGGTGGCCGTCGATCTGGACCACGGCCTAGTCGACGCCCACCCGGCGACGATCAGCGGCGGCTGGATCAAATGGACCGACGGTAAGGGCGGAATCTATGAACTTGAGCGCGCGACCGGCAAACTGCAGCTGCGCGCGGCGTCCACTACCGGTGGCTATTTTCTGCACTACGTCTGCCAGTCAGAATAAGCGCGTTGGATCCGGTCGCTCAAAAATTAGGCAATTTCAAAACCTAAAGGATGCCCAAAAATTAGGCATGACACTTATCGCGATCTCAATGGTCATCAAAACCAGCGTTTCTAGCGATAAATCAAAAAAACGACAGGGATTGCGGCATGGCGGAGGTTGAGTTCGGTCTCAAAGCCAGTGTCGGCTTTGCCTCGAAGACCGGACCACGGCGAGACAATCAGGATTTTGCCGGCGCGTTGATGGGCTGGGAGCTTCCCGAGCCGCGGCAGGAGGTCGTGGCCGCTATTGCCGATGGCATTGGCGGCGCGAAAGGCGGGCGCGTCGCCGCGGAGACAGCCGTGCGCGGCTTTCTCGATGGTTTCTGCGACCTGCCGGAGACCATGGAGGTGCAGCGAGCGGGGGCGCGAATCGTCAGTTCGCTCAACGGCTGGATCAATACGATGGGCCGCCAAGACCCGAGCCTGACCGGCCTTGGCTGCACCTTCACCGCACTGGTCCTACGCGGGCGGATCGCGCACATCCTGCATGTCGGCGACACGCGTACCTATCGGCTGACTGGCGACCGGCTAACCTGCCTGACGGCCGATCACGTCCACGCGGCGGGTAGCGGGCGTTCGCATGCACTGCTGCGGGCGCTCGGGGTCGAGACCGAGGTGCGGCTCGACTACGCGACCCAACCGGTCACCCTGCACGACCGGTTCTTGCTTTGCAGCGACGGTGTCCACGGCGTTCTGGTCGATGAGGAGATCGCCGACATCCTGCGCGACCGCGCGGCGCCGGACGAGACCGCAAACGCGCTGGTCAACGCCGCGCTGAAGGCGGAAAGCGACGACAATTGCACGGCCCTGGTGCTCGATGTCGTCGCGCTGCCGGCGGTGGGTTCGGCGGATATCGGCGGCGCCGTCGCGCAGCTCCCCATTGCACCGGTGCCGAGCGGCGGCGAGTTGATCGACGGGTTCGTGCTCAAGGCGCTGGTGTCGGACGGGCGCTACACGCGGTTGTTCGGCGCCGAGGACGAGGTCGAGGGCGGCGATGTCGCGCTCAAATTCCCCAAGCCGCAAATCGCCAGCGTGGCGGCCTATCGTGCCGCGTTTGTGCGTGAAGCCTGGGTTGGCGCGCGGGTCCACCATCCCTCGCTGGGGCGGGTCATCGAGCTGCCACCTGGCCGCCAGACCAGCCTCTACACGGTGATGCCGCTCTACCAGGGAGAGTTGCTCGAAGGGCGGCTCGCCCGATCGCCGCGTATCGGGCTGGAGGAAGGCCGCAATATCGCGATCCGGCTCGCGCGCGCGGTCGCGACGCTGCACCGTGCCGGCATCGTTCATCGCGACATCAAGCCGGACAACGTGATCCTCGAGGGCAATGGCGCGCTGAAGCTGATCGATCTCGGCGTTGTCCGGGTGCCAGGGCTTGAGGAATTCCCGCCCGAGGAAATCCCAGGGACGCTCGCCTACATGGCGCCGGAAATGGCCGAGGGCGAGGCCGGCAACGAAGCAACCGACATTTACGCGCTCGGCGTCACGATGTTCCGCGCCTTCACGGGCGAATACCCCTATGCCAACGCCGACGCGATGAGCCCGCCGCGGCGCCAGCGCCCGCAGAGTTTCTCGACACTGCGCCCCGATCTGCCGGCCTGGCTCGACAGCACGCTCGGCCGGGCGATCGCGACTGATTCGGCGCAGCGGTTTCGTGACATGAGTGAGTTCGCCGCCGAAATGGAAGCCGGCCCAGCGCGAGCCGCCTCCGGTCGCGGCCGCCAGCGCACGCTCTACGAGCGCGCCCCAGTGCGGGTGTGGCAGGGCATCTCGGCGCTGCTGGCGTTAGCGCTGCTGGCGTCGTTGTTTTTGCACCGGCCGTAGCATTTTACTATCGATCGGCGAGCGAGCATCCCAGGCTGCAATCTGTTACCCTTGCGCGACTGTGATCAGGATGCCCCCGCATGGCTGACGAACGGAAAGAAACCGAACCCGATAGAACTCGTCAAGGATGGCTAGGACTGCATCTTGACCTACGCCGGGTTATTGAGGTCGGCGTCGTTGAGATCGTAGGCGTTTGGTTCAGCGCTTCTGGTCTTTACGAACTTGTCCATTTCAATGCTCCTGCCGATACTATACTGGTGGATTTAACGATTGGTATGACAGGGGTGATTCTCGGATTAACGCTCCTAACATCTTCTCTAAATCATCAGCGGGTGTTATATTACGCCGGCGCGCTTCTGAGCCCACTACTCTGTCATCATGCTGTCTATCTTCTGGTAATTAAGCCGCGTGTGACTAAAGAGCATTTGGCTGCTCCGGGGTTTTTGACTTATTTGAATGACAACATATTGATAAGCTATTTCATTGCCTTGCTTGTTGGTGCCGCTCTGGCATTAGAGGTAGAAATACGCTATCGTAGAAACAGGGAATTACTACTACCGCTGAATTTATTTACAGGAATAATTATGGGTATTTTAAGTATTATGTCAATATATATATTTGTATCGATGGTAATAGTCTGGGGTTTGACGGGCCTTATATCTGCTGTTATATTTTGCGTAATAACATTCTATGCTTTGCGTCTTCGTGCGCAACAACACGCGACAATGCCCCCACACCGAGTTGACACCGGGCAAAACGAACCTCAAGTGCGCGATGTTCGCCGAGCGGAAGAAGTCCGGGCGCGCACCACTAGAGAAGCGGACCTGGAGATTTTCGGCAGATGGATGAATTAATTAAACCATGAAGACTATTTACTTATATTTCGTACGGCCTTAGGACTGTTTAGTCAGCCCGTTTTCATATTCGGGTATGTTCTCGCAAGGCATTACGAGCAGCCGGTGATTTCTACAATTTTGATATGGTCTAACCTCCTAATGTCCGTCATCATCTTCATCTCGATTTTGGCGGCGTTTCGCGTCTATATTGAAACAAGAGTGAAAATACGACCTCTTGTCCAACGGCACCCAGATTTTCCGATAAGGCGACTTCCGGATATTCACCCCGGATTGGGGTTGTACTGCCCGGTCGGGCTGGGCCTTGCCATGGTCGTGATATGGTCATCGCTCTTATATGTTGAAGCAGGGGAAGACCCACTTCGCCAAATAGGCGCAATAGTGATCACGGCATTCCTCGCTGTCGCGGGGATCGTCAGCGCGATTGGTGTCGGGTTAGGTTTAAGCGAAGAGACCGAAGCGGCCGCTCAGCAAGGGAAGCTGACCTGAGATTGCCCCTCCATTGTGCGAACTGCGCTACCCGCCGCGTCTCGACCTGAACGCGTCGTACGAGCCGCGGGCAAGCGTCGAAGCCGGCAGAGCCAACTGATGGAGGTGGGATGAACAGTGGCTATTGGGAGGTGTTTCGCAGCCTTTTGAGCCAGATAGCTCATGAAGATGATCTCTTGGTCTCGCGCACTCTTTGGCTCATCCTGAGCCAATTCCTTTTGCTTCTCTGCTATTTTTTGATCGATGAGAATAAATTGCCGCGAAGGTCGAACCTTAACTATTTCAAATTGGTTGGGATTATTGGAATGTTTAGTACGACGTTCATTTACGCTGCCATCTTGGCCGCCGAATTGGAATTCGTTGAATTGCGGACCCTGGTGACCCAAATAAGTGTGGATCATCCGGATTTGCCGCTTCGTACTTTGCCTAATATCGGGATCGGCGGTGGTTTGCTTTGCCCAATATTTTTGGCCCTTCTGTCTTTGTATTTTTGGATCCTTCTGACGGCTAAGAATAATACCGCAGCTATGCTTACGGTTCTTTCTGGAGCGTTATTTGCGGTTTTTGTTGTTGGGGAGGCGCACGAGGTCCCATCAGGCAGCATCGCTGCATTATTGATCGGCGCGAGCCTTCCGATGGCTGTGGTCCTTCTCGCCGTGGCGGTCTTTGTCGGTATTCGATGGCATCGCAAGCCATCCTGAACCGATCGGTCTCCGAGCTCAACCGTCCGCGCCGCGGGTCAAGCGCGTGGGCGGGCAGCCCACACCGCGGCGGCTTCCCTCCCCGCTGGCGGGGAGGGTTGGGAGGGGGCTGGCGCTCGCGAACGCTCGGCTCAGACGGAATAATACATAGCGAATTCGATGGGGTGGGGGGTGTGCTCGAAGGCGTAGACCTCCTCCCATTTGAGCTCGATGTACGATTCGATCTGGTCGCGGGTGAAGACCTCGCCCTTGGTGAGGAAGGCGTGGTCGGCTTCGAGCGCGCCGAGCGCGTCGCGCAAGCTGCCGCAGACGGTGGGGACGTCCTTGAGCTCCTCGGGCGGCAGGTCGTAGAGGTTCTTGTCCATCGGGTCGCCGGGATGGATCTTGTTCTGGATGCCGTCGATCCCGGCCATCAGCATCGCCGCGAAGCCGAGATAGGGGTTGCAGGCGGGGTCGGGGAAACGCACCTCGACGCGCTTGGCCTTGGGGCTGGAGACGATCGGGATGCGGCACGACGCCGAGCGGTTGCGCGCCGAGTAGGCGAGCAGCACCGGCGCCTCGAAGCCGGGGATGAGCCGCTTGTAGCTGTTGGTGGTGGGGTTGGTGAAGGCGTTGATCGCCTTGGCGTGCTTGATGATGCCGCCGATGTAGTAGAGCGCGGTTTCGGAGAGGTCGGCGTAGAGGTTGCCGGCGAAGGTCGGGCGGCCCTCCTTCCACACCGACTGGTGGGTGTGCATGCCCGAGCCGTTGTCGCCCTTGATCGGCTTGGGCATGAAGGTGGCGGTCTTGCCGTACTGGTTGGCGACGTTGTGGACGACGTATTTGTAGATCTGCATGGCGTCGGCGGTGGTGACCAGGGTGTCGAACTCGTTGCCGAGCTCGGCCTGGCTGGGGGCGACCTCGTGGTGGTGCTTTTCGACCTTGAGGCCCATGTCGAACATCACCGAGAGCATCTCGGCGCGGATGTCGCTTTGGCCGTCGACCGGGGGCACCGGGAAATAGCCGCCCTTCACGGGCGGGCGGTGGCCGGTATTGCCGTCGGGGAAAGACTTGGCCGAGACCCAGGGGCCTTCCTCCGCCTCGATCGTGTAGGAGGCGGTGTTCATCGATGATTCGTAGCGCACATCGTCAAAGATGAAGAACTCGGCCTCGGGCCCGAAATAGGCGGTGTCGCCGATGCCGGTGGCGGCGAGATAGGCCTCGGCCTTCTTGGCGGTCGAGCGCGGGTCGCGGGCATAGGGCTGGCCGGTCAAGGGCTCGTGCACGTCGCAGAAGATGATCAGCGAGGGCTGCGCCGCGAACGGGTCCATCACCGCGGTGGCGCAATCCGGCTTGAGCAGCATGTCGGACTCATTGATCGCCTTCCACCCGGCGATCGACGAGCCGTCAAACATCACCCCGTCGGCGAGAAACTCCGGCGTGATCGTGCGCACGTGATGCGCCAGATGCTGCCACTTGCCGCGCGGATCGGTGAAGCGAAAGTCGACATACTTGCACTCATGCTCCTTCAGCTTCGCCATCACTTCATCAATCGCCGACATCGCTCACGTCCCGTCCGTTTGAGAAAGAATAATGCAGGCGCGCAGCATCCTTGCCGGCGCGCCGCGGCGCCAAATCAGATCGCGTCCGGTCCGCGTTCGCCGGTACGGATGCGGATCGCTTCCTCGATGCTCGAGATAAAGATCTTGCCGTCGCCGATCCGGCCGGTATGCGCCGATTGCTGGATCGCCTCGACGGCCCGCTCGACCATCGAGTCCTCCATGACGACTTCGATCTTCACCTTCGGCAGGAAGTCGACGACGTACTCCGCCCCGCGGTAGAGCTCGGTATGGCCCTTCTGCCGGCCGAAACCCTTGGCCTCGACGACGGTGATGCCCTTGATGCCCACCTCGTGGAGCGCCTCCTTCACCTCATCAAGCTTGAACGGCTTGATGATCGCCTCGACCTTCTTCATCGAAAACTAGCCTCCCATGCCGACGCGCGCTCGGCTCCTCGCCGAGGTCAGAGCATAACCCATGCCAGCCCTCGCCACGACCAGGACGCAGCGCCCGCCGGGCCAATGCGAACGGCGAGGGCAATTCGCACCGCAGAATGCCTAAATATTAGGCATATGCAAGAGTGACCGACTAATGGCGGCTGCCTTGTGGCAGGTTCCCGAGGAAGCGCCGCATGCGGTCGATGGCCTCGCGCAGATTTTCCAGGCTGTTGGCGTAGGAGATGCGAATGTAGTCCTCGCCGAACGCGCCGAAGCTGGTGCCGGCGATCGTCGCAATGCCGGCCTGGTCGAGCAACTCAGTCTGCAACGTCTTGGCGTCGTAGCCGGTACCCGACACATTGGGGAATGTGTAGAACGCGCCTCCGGGGTTGGCGCAACCGACGCCGGGGAGCGAATTGAGCGCCTCGACGATATAGGCGCGGCGTTCGGCGAAGGCCTTCACCATGCGCTCGACCGGTTCGCGCGGCCCCTTGAGCGCGGCGATGCCAGCGAATTGCGTCGCGGCGTTGACGCAGGAGTGGCAGTTGATCGCCAGCTTTTCGGCATGCGGGAAGAGCTGCTTTGGCCATACTCCGTAGCCGAGACGCCAGCCGGTCATCGCGTAGGTCTTGCTCCAACCGTCGAGCAGGATCACTCGTTCGCGGATATCCGGATAGCGCAGCAGGCTCCAATGTTCGGCGCCATCATAAAGGATTTCGCCGTAAATTTCGTCGCTCATGATTGCGACCTGGGGATGGTCTCTGAGGCCGTGCACGAGCTTGTCGAGCTCGGCTTTCGGCACCACGCCGCCGGTCGGATTGGCCGGGCTGTTGATGATGATCAGACGGGTGCGCGGCGTGATCTTCGCCAGCACTTCGCCGGCGCTGAACGAGAAGCCGGCGCTCTCGTAAAGCGGCATGGGGACCGGCGTCGCGCCAGAGAAGCGGATCACGCTCTCGTAGATCGGAAAGCCGGGGTTCGGGTACATGATCTCAACGCCTGGCTCGCCAAAGATCATGATCGCGAAGAACATCGTGACCTTGCCGCCGGGCACGACCAGCACGTCCTCGGGCGACACCTCGACCTGGTGGCGGCGATGCAAGTCGGCGACCACCGCCTCGCGCAGCGGCAGGATGCCGTTAGCCGGGGTGTAGCCGTGGTGGCCGTCGGCGAGCGCCTTACGACCGGCCTCGACAATATGATCGGGCGTGGCGAAATCGGGCTGGCCGATGCCGAGATTGATGATCGATTTGCCTTGCGCGGCGAGCGCATTGGCGCGAGCCAGCACCTCGAATGCGGTCTCGGTGCCGAGCGTGTTCATGCGATCGGCGATCTGCAACATCAGGCCTCTCCCAATTTAGGGGCCGGGAAATTAGCGCTATCTCGGCCGGGAAGCGATAAAGAACAGCCGAGGGTAGGGGAGCAGTATCCTTCCGTCGGCCTGCGCCGGGTAGGCCTTGGCGAGCAGCGTGGCGTAGCGGTCGAGAAAGACCGGACGTTCAGCCTCGGTCAGCCGCGCGAGAAACGGGCGCAGGCCGGTGCCGTGCAGCCAGGCGATGATCGCCTGAACGCCGTCCATGACCTGGATGTAGTTCGTCTCCCAGATCGTGAAGGCCGCCGCGCGGGGGGCTAGCAGGTCATAATAGAACTCCGGCGGCTGGACCGGCGACGGGTCACGCGCGCCTTCCAGGTGGTCGCGCCACTCGCCTTCGGCCGCGACTTCACGCATCAGCCGGTGCGTCGCGAAATCGTGGTTGCGCGGCATCTGCACCGCCAAGACGCCGCCCGGTGCGACCTGATCGAAGAGATGAGGCATCAGCCGCTGGTGATCGCCGACCCATTGCAGCGAAGCGTTGGCAAAGATGACGTCGCACGGCGCCGCCACGTTCCAGCTCGCGATGTCGGCCTTCTCGAAGGCGATACCCGGATGCTGCCGGCGCGCTGCGACAAGCAATTCTTCAGACGAATCTAGGCCCGTAACCACCGCTGCGGGCCACCGCTCTTTGAGCGGCACGGTGCTGTTGCCGGGACCGCAGCCGAGATCGACGACGCGACGCGCTTCGGACCGCGATCCGCGACAGCAGATCGAGCGCGGGCAAGGTCCGCGCGTCGGCAAAGCGCAGGTAATGCTCGGCGTCCCAGGCGTGCGCCATCGCTGCGCTCCCGCTATTGTCACCAAACCGCAGCCTCAAGATGGCATTGCCAGCCGCGCTCTGCCACTTCCCCAGGAGGATTCCGATGATCGACCTTTACGCGATGGGCAGCCCGAACGTCGTGAAGATCTACATCGCGCTCGAAGAGATGGGGCTGGCGTACACGGTCCATCCCGTCGATGTCTTTGCCGAGGCGCAGTTTAGCGCCGAGTTCCTCAAGCTTAACCCGAACGCCAAGGTACCGGTGATCGTCGATAGCGAAGGACCGTCCGGCAAGCCCTACACCGCCTTCGAATCGGGCGCGATCCTGCAATACCTCGCCGACAAGACAGGCAAGTTTCTCGCCAAAGACGGCGCCGCGCGGTACGACGCGCTGCAGTGGATGATGGTGCAGATGACGACGGTCGGCCCGATGTGGGGACAGTACGTCCATTTCATGCGGTTCGCGCCGCAGGGCGAGGGCAACAAATACGCGCACGACCGTTACCGGACACAGGTAATGAAAACGCTTGACGTAGCCGAGGGGCGGCTCGGCGGGAGTGCCTATCTCGGCGGCGCGGCGTATTCAATCGCCGATATCGCGACCTTCCCGTGGCTGCGCAATATCGGCCCGCTGCTCGGCCAAGGGGTCGTCGGCCAATATCCGAAAATCGGCGCCTGGGTCGTGGGCATCGCGGCTCGTCCGGCTGTCGTGAAGGCGCTTGCCGCGGTCGACGACGTGCGGGCCAAGACGACGCAGTTCGACAAGGCCGGCGCGGCGCAGATGGATCGGCTGTTCGGCCGCGGCGACTATAACGCGGCCGCGTAGGGCATTTCGGCGCGGCAACGGCTGAATAAGGCTCACAAGCCGCGCCAGAATTCGAGTGCGGCGCGGGCGCAGCGTTCGGGCTCCAGCAGGTTCACGCCATGGCCGACGCCGGCGAAACTCTCGACGCGGCCGTTCGGCAAGGACTGGACGAAGACCTGCTGCTGGGACGCCGCTATCGGGCTCTTGTCGCCGCTCAGCAGCAGCACGGGCGCGGCGATCTTGGCGAGTAAGGGCCGCGTGTCGACGCCCTCGAAGCAATCATGCATGGAAGCGGCGATGTCGGGCGGCGTGCGGTCCATCTCGCGCACGACCCAGTCGCATAGATCTGGGCCGGCGCGCTCCAGGTCGAGCCGGTAGCCGAGAGTTTGCCGGCACCAGGCGCCAACTCCATAGGCGCGCATGGCCTCCGAGGCGTTTGCCTTGTCGAGTGCGTAGATTTGCTTGATGCGGTCCGGGATACGGGTCGGCGTGTTGCACAAGACGAGGCTGGCGATGCGATCGGGGCGGGCGGCGGCGAGCAGCAATCCGATGATCCCACCGGACAACTCGCCGACCCAATGCACCCGCGGCAGGGATAATTGGTCGAGCACAGCGATGATCTGCGCGGCGATTGCCTCGGGCGTGTAGTCGTAGCCCGGCGGCGGCTGGTCCGACAGCCCGCAGCCGAGGAGGTCCGGGCGATAGACGCAATGCGTCTCGGCGACCGCCGGCACCCAGCGGTTCCAGAACAGCGCGTTGCGCGCGAAGCCGTGCATCATCAGCACCGGAGTCGACCGCTCCCACGGCCAGAGGAAATCGTCGACCATGCAGTGGACCGAGGCGCCTTCGGGCAGCGGAATGCGGAACATGGCGGTTCCTCCTGATTTGTTATGCCGTCCCAGGTCGCCGCATTGGCGCCATGGGCGAATCGCCGTCGACGTTAATGCGGTACACCAATGCTCGTTTTCGGCAGGGTTCCATCATACTGTAGACGGCGAGTTTTGCAGCGGGGCCGCCCACCTGATGAGCGGGGAACGCGTCGAGCGAAAATTGGCGGCGATCCTGGCGGCCGACATCGCCGGTTATTCCCGGCTGATGGGCGCGGACGAGGAAGGGACGCATGCCGCGCTGAAAGCGATCCGCCGTGAACTCGGCGATCCGTTGATCGCCGAGCATCGCGGCCGCATCTTCAAGACGACTGGTGACGGCCTCCTCGCCGAATTCGCCAGCGTGGTCGACGCGGTCCGTTGCGCGGTCGAGTTGCAGACCGCGATGACCGGTCGGAACGCCGGCGTCTTCGCCGATCGCCGGATCGAGTTCCGCATCGGGGTCAATGTCGGCGACGTGATCATCGATGGCGACGACGTCTATGGCGACGGCGTCAATATCGCGGCGCGGCTGGAAGCCTTGGCCGAGCCGGGCGGCGTTTGCATTTCGGCGCGAGTACACGAGGACGTGGTCGGGAAGGTCGAGACGCATTTCCACGATCTCGGCGAGAAGACCCTGAAGAACATCAGCCGGCCGGTGCGGGTCTTCCGCGTCGGCGGTGCTTCAGGGCGAGCGGCGCACATACCGCCGCGGCGCGGCCTCAAGCAGGCACTCGATGCAGCTCATGCCACGATCAGGAGCATGACGCGCGGCGCGCGCCGCCGCGCCGTTCCCGGCACGAGGACGAATCCGAGGCAGGTCCCGGCGGAGGCGGCGCCCTCGACGCGACCGTCGATCCTGGTCCTGCCGTTCCGCAATGCGACAGGTGATCCGGAGCAGGAGTATTTCACTGACGCGGTCACCGCCGATCTGACGGTTGATCTCTCGCGCATCCGGGACATCGCGGTGATCTCCGCCGCCTCGGCCCATGTCTACAAGGATCGCCCGGATACGCGGCAGATCAGCCGCGAGCTCGGCATCCGTTATGTGGTCGTCGGGAGCATCGCACGCATCGGCGAGCACGTCCGGACAAATGTCCAGCTCGTCGAGGCCGCGTCGGGGGAGCAGCTGTGGGGCGATCGCTTCGAAAACGAATTCGCCGAGTTAGCGCAGCTGCAGAACGCCATTACCGGCAGGGTTGCGGCATCGCTCAACGTCCAGCTGATCCGAGCAGAGGGCCGCCGGGCCGAAAAATCGCCGCAGCCTGATGCGCTCGATCTGCGGCTGCGCGCGGCCAGTCTGTTCTTTGGGTCGATAGCGCCCGAGCATACGCTGGCGGCGCGGCAGCTTTTGCAACGCTCTGTTGCCCTCGACCCTGGTTCGGCCGAGGCCTGGGCGCGCCTTGCCGAAGTCATTGTTAGCGACCGCCTGAACCGCTGGAACGATACCGGGCCGGAGCAAATAAGGGAGGCCGAGGAGGCAGCTCATAACGCACTGCGTATCGATCCGAACAACGCCCTGGCGCATGTCGCCAGCGGGCTGATCCACCGCACCCGTGGCGAGCATCACTCGGCGCTGGAATCGTTCAGCCGGGCGATCGAGCTAGATCCGAATTTCGCGTTCGCCTACGCCCATAAGGGCAGCGAACTCATGGCGGTTGGGCGGCCGGCCGAGACCACCGCGTGGGTCGAGCAGGCACTGCGCCTCAGTCCGCATGACCCATCGATCGGGATCGTTTACTGGATCGCCGGCCGGGCAAATTTTTTCGCCGGGCAGTATGACAAGGCGATCGGCTGGCTGCACAGGTCGGTGCGAGCGCGGCCCAACCTGTGGTACAATCGGTTGTATCTTGTCAGCGCGTACGCGCTTCTCGGGAAAATGGAGGAGGCTGCGAAGGCGCTGGGGGAATTCAACCGCCGCTTTCCCGAGCCGCGCTACACGCTGGCGGTGGTGAAGCAGCACGAAAGGTCGAACCCGAATAGCAATCCGGTCGTTGTCGCCGGCCGGGAGGCGTTTCACGAGGGGTTGCGTCGGACCGGCATGGCGGAGGAATAAGGCGGAGGCGGCGCCGGTTTGCGCCGACCGCGGCGCTCGCGTAAAAGGGAATGAGGAAGACGGGGATACAGGCATGAACAGCCGGGGGAATTCGATCGCACGGGCCACGGCGATCTATAACGGTCGGCTCAATGCCCAGAGCACCCAGCAGATGCGCGGGCATCTGGAGGCTCAGGCGGCGGAATCGTCGGCGCTGCTCGCGACCTCAACGCTGTGCGACTACCTCAATCGTTGGAACGACGCCGGGCCTGAGCAGGTCAAGCATGCCGAGGCGGCGGTGCATCACGCGCTGTCGACCAAGCCGGACCACTATCTCGGGCACTATGCGAAGGGGTTCCTGCATCGCACGCGCGGCGAGCACGAAGAAGCGCTGGCCGCATTCACCGAGACCGTGAAGCACAACCCGAATTTTGCGCGCGCGCACGCCCAGCGCGGCGCCGAACTGCTCTATCTCGGACACCCTGAGGAATGCATCGCCGAGGTGCAGAAGGCGATCGAATTAAGCCCGAAAAGTCCGTCGCTCGGCATGTTCCATTGGATTTTGGGCCGCGCTCGGTTCTTCATGGGGCAATACGAGGAAGCCACGTCGTGGCTCCAGCTGTCCGTCAAGCATTGGCCGCATCTCTGGTACAACCGGCTGTATCTAGTCAGCGCTTATGCCCTCCTCGGCAAGAAGGGCCCGGCGGGTCGGACGCTGCGCGCGTTCGACCAGCAATTCCCGGGCTGGACGCTGGCGCGGGTCGCGTTGGAGGAGCGCTCCAACCCGAACAGCAACCGATTCGTCGTCGCCGGCCGGCTGCGCTTTCACGAAGGGCTGCAGCGCGCCGGCATGCCGGTAGGGGACTGAGCCGGACTATCCCGCCCGTAGGTATTGCACCGCTTCGTCGCGTTGGAAGAGGTAGAGCAGCGTGCGCAGCGCCTGGCCGCGCTCGGTGGAGAGCGTCGGGTCGCGGCTGAGCACGAGCCGGGCGTCGTCGTGGGCGACGGCGATCAGCGGCTCGTGCGCAGCGAGGTCGGCGAGGCGCAATGCCGGCAGACCGCTCTGCCTGGTGCCAAGCACCTCGCCGCCGCCGCGCAGCCGCAAATCTTCCTCGGCGATGCGGAACCCGTCCTCGGTTTCGCGCAGGATTGCGATGCGCTCGTGCGCGACCTGGCCGAGCGGCGCCTGGTAGAGCAACAGGCAGGTCGAGGCCTCGCTGCCGCGGCCGATGCGGCCGCGCAGCTGGTGGAGCTGGGCGAGGCCGAAGCGCTCGGCGTGCTCGACGACCATCACCGTGGCCTGCGGCACATCGATGCCGACCTCGATGACCGTGGTGGCGACGAGCAGGTCGCTGCCCTCGCCGGCGAATTCGGCCATCGCGCGATCCTTGTCAGCGCTCTTCATGCGGCCGTGCACCAGCCCGATGCGGCCGCGGAACATCGGCATCGCGGCAAGGATGCGATGACGTTCCTCGGCGGCGGCAAGGTCGGTGTCCTCGCTCTCCTCGACCAACGGGCAGATCCAATAGGCCTTGGCGCCGCGCCGGGTAGCGCGAGCGACCGCGTCGACCACCTCGTCGAGGCGTTCGAGCGGCATCGCCCGGGTGTCGATTTTCTGCCGGCCGGGCGGCTTCTCGACCAAGCGGGAGGTGTCGAGGTCCCCGTACGCGGTCATCATCAGCGTGCGCGGGATCGGCGTCGCGCTCATCAAGAGCGTGTCCGCGGCCTTGCCCTTTTCCGACAGCGCCAAGCGCTGTTCGACGCCGAAACGGTGCTGCTCGTCGATCACCGCGAGCGCGAGGTCACGGAAGGCGACATCGATGGTCAGCAGCGCGTGCGTGCCGACGACGATCGGGATCAGCCCGGAGGCGAGGCTCGCCACCAGCGCCTGGCGCGGCCGGCCTTTCTCGCGGCCGGTGAGCAGCGCCACCTCGACGCCGGCGGGTTTGGCGAGGCGCTGGAGCGTGGCGTAGTGCTGGCGGGCAAGCACCTCCGTCGGCGCCATCAGCGCCGCCTGCGCGCCGCTCTCGACCGCGATCAGCATCGCCAGCAGCGCAACGACGGTCTTGCCGCTGCCGACATCGCCTTGCAGCAGGCGCATCATCTGCCTCGGCGCCGCCATGTCGCCGGCGATCTCGGCGATCGCCAGGCGCTGCGACTGTGTCAGCGCGAAGCCGAACCCGGCCTCGGCCTTTTGCGCCAGCGCGCCGCTACCTTCGGTGACGCGGCCGCGCCGCCGCTGGCGCCGCGCGCGGACCAGGGCGACCGCGAGCTGGCTGGCAAAGATTTCGTCGTAGGCGAGCCGTTCGCGTGGTTTGGTCTCGGGCGAGAGATCGTCGGCGCTTTGTGGTGCATGCGCGGCCTCGATAGCAGTGCCCCATCTCGGCCAGGCGCGCTGTTTTAGGAGAGACGCATCGATCCATTCGGGCAGTTCTGGAGCTCGCTCGACGGCGGCAGCGACGGCGCGCTGCAGCACGCGCGGCGGCAGTCCGCCGGTCAGTGGGTAGACGGGCTCGATGGCTTTCATTTTCTCGGCCTGGTCGAGCGGGACAACGAAGTCGGGATGCGGAATCTGCGGGATGTTGACGTAGAACTCGACCTTGCCGCTGACGATGCGTTCGCTGCCGACCGGCAGCAGGCGCTGCAGGTAGTCGCCCTTGACGTTGAAATAAATGAGGGTGATGAAACCGGTGCCATCGTAGCAGATCACCCGGTAAGGGCGGCGGCCGATGCCCGGCTCGTGGCGCTCGACCTTGAGCTTCAGCGTCACGATGCTGCCGTTTTCGAGCTCGGTCACAGAGGGCGAGGCGCGGCGGTCGACGATGCCGGTCGGCAGATGCCAGAGCAGGTCGACGATGAGCTTGCCGGCCGCCCGCTCGACCAGGCGGCCGAGCTGCGGGCCGATGCCGGGCACGGTCGTCACCGGCGCGAAGAGCGGGTTCAGCAGGGCAGGGCGCAAGTTATCGGGTGTCCGCCATTCGCCGTCGCCGCATGACGCGGCGCGCGCAACCCATTATATCGATGTCCGAGCAGCGCCCAACCAGACCATGACAGACTTGCCCGATCCCCGCCGCAAGCGGCTCCTATTTCGCTCGTGGCACCGCGGCACGCGCGAGGCCGATCTGATCCTCGGCTCGTTTGCCGAGCAGCATCTTGCCGGCTTCGACGAGGTGCAGCTCGAACGTTACGAGGCGTTGCTCGATCGGCCGGATCCGGACATCTTCGACTGGCTGACCGGCCGTTGCACGCCCCCGCCCGAATGCGACCACGACGTGACCCGGATGCTGCTGGCGTTTCGCTATACCTCACGGCCGACGTGATGCCGCTGGACGACCTCAGCCAGATCCTCGGCGGCGTGAAGCAGCGCACGACGCTGTTCGGCGCGCCGGAGGGACATGACGCGGCAGTGCTCGGCGCGCTGCTGCGCGACGGCAAGGGCGGGTCATGGCTGCATGTCTGCCGCGACGATGCCCGGATGGGACGTTTCGCGGCGGCGCTGACATTCTTCCATCCCGGCCTTGCGGTGCTGACTTTTCCGGCATGGGACTGTCTGCCCTACGACCGCGTCTCGCCGAACGGCGAGATCACCAGCCGGCGCATCGATACGCTGACCCGGCTGGCCGCGGGAGAGCAGAAAGGACCGCTTTTCGTGCTCACCACGGTCAACGCGGTGGTGCAGCGCGTGCCGCCGCGCAAGTTGTTCGAGGGCCGGGCGCTGGCGGTGAGGCCGGGCGGGCGCATCGGGCTCGACCGGCTGCAGAGCTTCTTTCGCAACAACGGCTATACCCGCACCGATACGGTGCGCGAGCCGGGTGAGTTCGCGATTCGCGGCGGCATCGTCGACCTCTACCCGTCGGGCGCGGCGCAGCCGGTGCGGCTCGATTTCTTCGGCGATCAGGTCGAATCGCTGCGCTCGTTCGACCCACTGACCCAGCGCTCGACCGGCTCGATCGACAAGCTCGAATTGAAGCCGGTCAGCGAGGTGCTGCTCGACGAACCCGCGATCCACCGCTTCCGGACGCGCTACCGCGAGCTGTTCGGCAATGTCGGCAGCGACGACTCGCTCTACGAGTCGATCAGCGCCGGGCGGCGCTACGCCGGCATGGAGCACTGGCTGCCGCTCTATTACGAGCGGTTGGAAACGTTGTTCGACTACATGCCGGGCGCAGGCGCGTCATTCGACTACCAGGCCGACGCGGTGCGCCAGCACCGGTTGGAGGGCGTCGCCGATTTCTACGCGGCGCGGCAGAGCATCGCGGCGTCGGGCTCTCATGGGCGCGCGAATACCGGCGCTCCGGTCTATCGCCCGATCAAGCCCGATCAGTTGTTTATCGATAATGAGGAATGGGGTGCGTTGCTGGGCGAGCGGACGGTGGTGCAATTGTCGCCGTTCGCCTCGCCCGACCTTCACCCCGACCCTTCCCTGCTAGCGGGGGACGGAGAACGACAGGGTGGTTCCAAGAACCTTTCGCCGCAAACGGGCGAGGGCGAGGCGTTTGTCGATGCCGGCGCGCGGCCGGCCAAGAGCTTCGCCGCGGAGCGGGCCGACCCGAAGGTCAATCTGTTCGAGGCGGTGCGCGATTATCTCGATGCCGAGCGCAAGGCCAGCAAGCGCGTGGCGATCGCCGCCTACAGCGCCGGCTCTGCCGACCGGCTGGCCACAGTGCTGCGCGAGCGTGGGCTCAGCGATCTACGCAGCGTCGCGGACGGGGGCGCGCTGGAGAAGCTGCCGCGCGCGGCGGTCGGGCTGGCGATCCTGCCGCTGGAGCAGGGGTTCGCGACCGACCGTCTCGTCGTGCTCGGCGAACAGGACATCCTCGGCGACCGGCTGGCTCGCACGCCGCGGCGCCGGCGCAATCTCGACGACTTCATTGCCGAGGCGGCGAGCCTCGCGGCGGGCGATTTGGTGGTGCATGAGGAACACGGCATAGGCCGCTACGAAGGCCTCGAGACCATTGATGTCGCCGGAGCGCCGCATGATTGCCTCAAGGTGCTTTACGCTGGCGACGACCGGCTATTCGTGCCGGTCGAAAATATCGAGGTGCTGTCGCGCTACGGCTCCGAGGAGGCCGGCGCGCAGCTCGACCGGCTGGGCGGCGCGGCGTGGCAGGGCCGCAAGGCGCGCGTCAAGCAGCGCATCCGCGAGATCGCCGGCGAGCTGATCCGTGTCGCCGCCGAGCGGCAGCTACGGCCGGGCGAGGCGATCGCGCCGCCGGAAGGCATCTACGAGGAATTCGCCGCGCGCTTCCCGTATCCCGAGACCGACGACCAGTTGCGCTCGATCGAGGACGTGCTCGGCGACATGGCGTCCGGCCGGCCGATGGATCGGCTGATTTGCGGCGATGTCGGGTTCGGCAAGACCGAGGTCGCGCTGCGCGCCGCGTTTATCGCCGCCTACTCGGGGGCGCAGGTCGCGGTGGTGGTGCCGACGACACTGCTGGCGCGGCAGCATTATCGCAGCTTTAACGAACGCTTCGCCGGGCTGCCGATCCGCATCGCGCAACTGTCGCGCCTGGTCGCGGCGAAGGACGCGAAGCTCATCAAGGCGGAGATTGCCGACGGCAAGGTCGACATCGTCGTCGGCACCCATGCGCTGCTCGCCAAGGACGTGCACTTCGCGCATCTCGGCCTCGTCATCGTCGACGAGGAGCAGCATTTCGGCGTCGTGCAGAAGGAGCGGCTGAAGCAGCTCAAGGCCGATGTGCATGTGCTGACGCTGACCGCAACGCCGATCCCGCGCACTTTGCAGCTCGCGCTCTCGGGGGTGCGCGAAATGAGCATCATCGCGACGCCGCCGGTCGACCGGCTGGCGGTGCGCACCTTTGTGATGCCCTTCGATCCAGTGGTGCTGCGCGAGGCGATCCTGCGCGAACGCGATCGCGGCGGGCAGGTGTTCTATGTCGCGCCGCGTATCGCCGACCTCGACGAGGTGCGCGAGGAGTTACGCAAGATCGTGCCGGAAATCCGCGTCTGCATGGCGCACGGCCGGATGGGTGCGAGCGAGCTCGAAGACGTGATGACCGCGTTCGACGACCGCGCCTACGATCTGCTGCTGTCGACCAACATCATCGAGTCCGGGCTGGATATCCCATCCGCCAACACGATGATCGTGCACCGGGCGGACATGTTCGGCCTGGCGCAGCTCTATCAGCTGCGCGGACGCATCGGCCGCTCGAAGCTGCGCGCCTATGCCTACCTGACGCTGCCGGAGAAAAAGAAACTGCAGCCGACGGCGCAGCGCCGGCTCGAAGTGATGCAGACGCTCGACACGCTGGGCGCCGGGTTTCAGCTCGCCAGCCGCGATCTCGACATTCGCGGCGCCGGCAACTTGCTCGGCGACGAGCAGTCGGGCCATATCCGCGAGGTCGGGATCGAGCTCTACCAGCACATGCTGGAGGAGGCGGTCGCGGCCGCACGGACGGAGGGCGATGCCGGCGCGGCGCCGCAAGAGGAGTGGAGCCCGCAGATCACCATCGGCACACCGGTGCTGATCCCCGAGGATTATGTGACCGATTTGTCGGTGCGACTGGGCCTTTATCGCCGCATCGCCGGGCTCGCCGACCGGCGCGAGAGCGAGGCCTTCGCCGCCGAACTGATCGACCGCTTCGGGCCGCTGCCGGCGGAGGTCGAAAACCTGCTGCAGATCATCGCGATCAAGCGCGCCTGCAAGGCCGCGGGGGTCGAGAAGGTCGAGGCCGGGCCGAAAGGCGCGGTGATCACGCTGCGCGGCAACCGCTTCGCCAATCCGGTCGGGCTCGTTGAGCTGATCCAGCAACAGGCGGGCCGGCTGCGTCTGCGCCCCGACCAGAAGCTCGTCTATTTGCGCAACTGGGATAATGAGGCGGCGCGCGTCAAGGGCGTGACCGGGCTGCTCCAGGCGCTGGTCAAACTCGCGCGCACCGCGGCGCCCGAAAGCGCGCCGATGCCGCCCCCGAGCGCCGCATTGCGAAAAGCGGCGTCACGCCACGCGTGAGCCTTCGGCGTTCATGGGTTGTTGAGGATTTGATGGCGGGATGTTGTCTGTCCGCGCCTTTGGGGGGCGCGTGGCCGGTACAACGGGCGCGTGTATGATGGGCTCGATTAATACCCAGCCTAGAAGCGGGGAAGGGAACGCGCAGGAAAGGCCAGACGTTGGCGACGCTAACGCGCGTCGCGCTCATGTGATGGCGATGGCCGACATCCTGATTATCGACGACGACCGCCAGATGCGGCGTCTACTGACCCGCGTGTTGCATGCCGCCGGGCACACGGTGCGCGAGGCAGAGGATGGGCGCGGCGGAATCGCCGAGTTCCGGCGCGCACGGCCGGCGCTGGTCATCAGCGACATCGTCATGCCCGGTACCGAGGGCATCGAGACCATCCGCACGCTGCGCGACGAGGCGCCGGCAATGCCGATCATCGCGATCTCGGGCGGCGGCAGCGATACGCTTTACCTACGAGCGGCGACGGGGCTCGGCGCCACGGCGTCGCTGCGCAAGCCGTTTACCGCCGTAGCGTTGACCGAACTCGTCGGCACGCTCCTGGCCGACGCGCCGGAGCGTCGCGACTGACAGCAGGATATCGGCTTTACCCGCCGTCCCGTTTCACCCATTGATGCGGCGATGGACGAGGCGGGGCAACGCAAGGACGCCGGTATCGGCCAGTGGACCGTCGAGGAGATCAGCGGGCTCCTCGCTCCGCTGCCGATCTTCGCGCGGCTCGATCCGGCGACGGTGACCGCCGTCGCCGAGCATTGCGGCTTCGCCTATTTCCACGCCGGCGATGTGATCATGCGGGAAGGCGAGGTCAGCACCTTTGCCGACGTGATCTTGATGGGCGAGGTCGACGTCTTTGTCGATACGCCTGCTGGCCAAGTTCATGTCGCGACGGTCGGCCGGCCGCACATGGTCGGCGAATTGGGTGCTCTCGCGGCGACACCGCGCAGCGCTACGGTCATCGCGCGCGGCGACCTCGCCGCGCTGCGCATCGAGCGCGACAATCTGATGGCGCTGACCGCCGAGCACCCGTCGATCGGCGCGGCGATCATCGCCGAACTTGGCCAGCGCATCCATCGCATGAACCGCTCGCTCGCTTATCTGACCTATGCGGCCAATGCCCTGGGCCGGGACGAATACGACCCGGAGATGCTGGCCGAGTTGACCCGGCAGCCGGGCGAATTGGCGAATTTCGCCCGTGCTTTCGCCGCGATGGCTGGCGAACTCGAAGCAAAAAAGCGGCGCCGCGACGAAATGCAGGCGGCGGCGACCATCCAGAACTCGATCCTGCCGCGGCCGTTGGCCGGCGACGGTGCGCTCGCGGCGGTCGACCTGCACGCCGAGATGCATCCGGCGCGCGAGATCGGCGGCGATTTTTACGATTTCTTCCTGATCGGCGAGGACAGGCTCGCAGTGACGGTCGCCGATGTGTCGGGCAAGGGCATCCCGGCGGCGCTATTCATGGCGGTGTCGCGCACAGTGCTGCGCGGCGGCGAGCGCGGCGACGACATGGCCACCGACATGGAAGGCGCCAACCGTCTGCTGGCGGCGGAGAACGCCGCGGCGATGTTCGTGACCGCCTTCCACGGCGTGCTCGACCTCAAAAGCGGCGCGTTGCGCTACTGCAATGCCGGACACAACCCGCCCTATGTGTTGCGCGCCAATGGTGACCGCGAAACGCTGAAAGCCACCGGGATCCCGTTTGGGGTCATGGAGGACATGCCCTATCGCATCGCCGAAATGCGGCTCGCGCCCGGCGACGCGCTGTTTTTGTTCAGCGACGGGATCACCGAGGCATTTAACCCCGAGGCCGAGGAATTCGGCACCGAGCGGCTTGAGGCGGCGCTCGAGGCGGCGCGTGACACCGATGCCGCGGGGCTGGTGACCGCAGTGCTCGCGGCGACCAACGCCTTCGCTGCCGGCGCCGAACAATCCGACGACATCACCGTACTCGCGCTGGTCTACCGTGGTGGCGCTGAAGGCGAATGACGACCACTCCTCCTTTCTCGCCGCTTCCCGGCGCAAGCCGGGATCCACTTTTCAACCACCCGAGCGTCCGAAGCCCCGGCTTGCGCCGGGGAGCGATTACAGAAGAAAATCATAAGTTTCCGAGCTCTTATCCCGGCGACCAGCCGTAAACTTTCATCAGCGTGCCGCCCATCAGCGCGGCGCGGTCGCTGTCGAACAGGCGGCGGGTGACGCGGAACGCCTCGACACCCTCCTTGTAGGTGAGCAGGCCGATGGCGCGGGTCCAGTCGGTGCCCCACATGCAGCGCCCCAGGCCGAACGCGTTGAAGATGCGCAGCAACGGGTCCCAGATGTCGGTGTAGGGGAATTTCTCCTGCGACAGCGTGCAGGCGCCGCTGATCTTGATCGCGATGTTGGGATAGGTCGCCAGCGCCACCACCTTCGGCAGGTCGGCCCAGCCATTGGGCGGCGCCGGCGGCTCGAAGGGCTGCTGCAGACCGAGATGGTCGACGACGATCTGGGTGTTGGGGTTGCGCGCCGCCATCTGCGCGGCCTGTTCGAGGCGGCCCCAGCACAGCAGGTTCACCACCATCCGATGCTTGGCCGCGGCGGCCAGAACGCGGTTGAGTCCGGGATCGGCGGGGTCGGTCGAGACATGGTCGCGCATCATGATGCGCACGCCGACGGTGCCCGGCTTTCCGGCCCAGTCGGCGATTGTCTCGGCGACCGCCGGGTCGCTCGGATCGACCGGCCGCACAAGGCAGAATTTCTTCGGGTGCTTTTGCTGCACCTCGATCGCGTAGCTCGGGTCGTAGGCGTACATGCTGAACGGCGAGACCAGCACCGCCGCGTCGACGCCGACCTCGTCCATCGCCGCGACCATCTGGTCGCCGGTCATCTCGGCCGGCCCGTGCAGCGTCCCGACCCACGGGCGGCCGGTATGGTTGCGCTCATAGGCGTGCACCTGGACGTCGATCGTCGGCATCTCTCACCCCTCCTGGATGGTGCGGTCCTTCGTTCGTCCGAGCCTAGTGCCGCCGCGCTCGGGAGCGAAACCGATTTCTGCACGTCCGGAGAGGCTGCCAGCATGCGCGTGAAGCATCACGAGCCTTCGAGCGGGAAACCGGACCGCGCGGCCACCAAATAACGGCAGCAGAACAACGACGGAGAACCGATATGGCTGATGTTCGTCCACCTGTTCCTCCCTTCACGCACGAGACGGCAATCCAAAAGGTGCGCGCGGCCGAGGACGCGTGGAATACCTGCGACCCGGCGCGGGTGTCGCTCGCCTACACGCCGGACAGCAAGTGGCGCAACCGCGCGGAAATCTTCGAGGGACGCGCTGATATCGTCGCCTTTCTCACGCGGAAATGGCAGCGCGAGCTGGACTACCGGCTGATCAAGGAATTATGGGCCTTCGCCGGCAACCGCATCGCCGTACGGTTCGCCTACGAATACCACGACAACTCCGGCAACTGGTTTCGCGCCTACGGCAACGAAAACTGGGAGTTCGACGAGAGCGGCCTGATGCGGCGCCGCCACGCGAGCATCAACGATCGGCCGATCGCCGAGGCGGACCGCAAATTCCACTGGGATCGCCGTGGTCCCCGGCCGTCCGACCATCCGAGCCTCAGCGACCTCGGTCTATAAGGCGGCCGCTCGTTGGGGCTGGCAAGTCGGGTCCTGGGGGCCCGAAGCAGAGCCATTGGAGTCTTCTTTGGGGCGGGTTGTTGAAAAACTCTGGGTCGCGCCGCTTGAATGATTGTCGACCGCAAATTGCTCTCGGTGAAAGTTTTCGTCACAAGCAGCTGACACATGGACATCGAGCCATTGACGGAGAGCATCATGAAGCTCGTAAATGCAAAAAGGACATTGGCGCGGGCTGCAATCGGCGTGTTGCTGGCCGGTTGCGTGATCGCGATCGCGGGCATCGCAAATCCGGCCTCGGCGGCGAGCCCCGATCAGGCCCCGCCTATCCCCGCGGGCCTCGCGCGGTTGTGGTTTGTGCGCGCACTGAATCCCGGCTCGGCGATGAATGCTCCGATGCTCTACGCCAATGGCGCACCACTGGGTATAAGCTCCCAAGGCACCGCGTTCTTCCGGAATTTGGCGCCTGGTACCTACGTGATTGCCGTCGCCAATTGCCAGCCGGGAGCGCAACGATCATTGACGGTACCGATCGATGCCGGCAACGATTTTGCGTTGCAGGTCCAGCAGGACGATTTTGGTCCGCTCGACTGTGGGCCGACTTTCTACCTGAGTATTCCGAGCGCCGAAACAGTATCGAGCGTATTCGCACCGCTCGAATACCTTGGACAAAGATGACGTCGTGCGAGGAGCGGCCCCTGGTGCGCCGGCCGGATGACGGCGAAGAATGAGAGGACGATCCCTAATCCGAGGCCTGTTCGCTCGGCGCGGCGCGCGGATGCGCGGCGCCGCGCGTGAAGCGCGTGACCGGGATGCATAGCGCCATCAGCGCGACCCCGAGCACCACGAAACTGGCCGTCGCGCCCCAGCCGTCGGCGATCAGCCCCATGATCGGCGGGATGACGATCGCCGCCATGCGGTTCATCGTTTGCCGCAGGCCGACGATCGCCCCTTGGCGATAAGGACCGACCGCCTTGGCCTGGACCGAGAACATCATCGGCTGCACCACGCCCGACAGCCAGCCGCGCACGACGTTCGCGACGAGCAGCAGCGCGTAGATGCCGCCGAGAAACGGCGTGACGCAAATCGCCAGGATCGAGATCACCGTGCCGCTTAGCATGGCCTTTTGCGGGTCGGCGAGGCGCATCGCCCGGCCGGCGAACAGCGAGCCGAGCCCGCTGAAGATCTCGACTGTCGAGAACAGCGCGCCGATCGTCGTGCCGACGAGGCCGATACCGTGCAGGTAGACGATGTAGAGCGAAGACTGGATGCCCATCGTCGCGGTGCGCAGAAAGATGATCGCCATCGTGGTCGCCACGGCCGGGATCGCCAGCAGCGCGAAGCAGGCCGCGTAGTCGCTGAAGCTCGGCAGCACGTGGCGCAGCCGGAAGCCGGCGGCGGCCGGCGCGCTGCGTTCCCTGGCCTCCGGCGCGCGCAGCAACGCCAGGGTCAGGACGATGCCCCACAAGGCGCCGAGCAGGTATGACGGCCAGACCCCGCCGAAATCCCAGGTGAGCCCGACGATGATCGGTGCCGCGGTGGTGCCGATGCGGGCAAAAAAGCTGAAGCGGCCGATATATTCCGCCTCGCCCTCGGCGAGCTGCGCGATCAGCGTCTGCGCCCCGGACCAGGCGAAAGACAGCGCCCCGCCATTGACGATCTGTAGGATCAACAGCGGCCAGAACCACGGCAGCAGCGGAAAGACCAGCGCCAGCGCAATCGCCGACCACACGAAAAACAACGTCACCCGCCTAGTCCCGAAACGGTCCATCAGCACGCCGATATGGATCGACAGGAACACCGCGAGCAGGGAGCGGGCGCCGACCAGCATGCCGACCTGGCTCGCATTCATCCCCAAAGAGAGGCCATAGAGCGGGATCAGAAAAATGTAGAAATCGGTGTAGCCCATGCCGAACAGACCGACGACGTAAATCGGCGCCGGATTGCGCAGCCCCTGCGGGCGGGCGGGTTGGCTTCTCATTATGGGCACATAGTCGGGCCTTTCTCGCCTCGCCGCCAAGCGCATCGTCCGCAAGGGTGGGGTGCGAGGCTGCCGGTAGCCGTCCCGTCGCTCACGGCGGCGGCGTCAATCACCGGCCCCGAATCGCCGGCGCTGGATCGCGGCCGGCACGATTTTACCGATCCGCGCTCGCAAGCCCTGGCGTTCTTGCGGTACAGGGACCAGCAATCTCGGGAGCCGTGCTTTGCCCCATCTCGATATCGCGGCCCTGCTTACCGCAGTGATCGGACTGCTCGGGGTCTTCGCGATTTGCCTCCTCGCCTTCGGGCGGCTCGGCTCGATCATCGCTTTTCTGATTGCGGGGCTGATCGTCGGTCAGCTTCGCGATATTTCCGACCAGGTTCTGACCGATCTGCGCGAGGTCGCGGAACTCGGCGTCATCCTGCTGCTGTTCCTGATCGGCCTGGAAGTCAGCCCGTCGCAGCTGCGCGGCCTGGGCCGTCACGCGCTGACCTACGGTCTGCCGCAAATCGGGCTCAGCGCGATCGTGATCGGGCTCTATGCGGCGTGGCGCCTTTCGCATGCGCATGTCTCGGGCTGGGAGGCGGCGACGGTCCTGGGGCTTGGCTTCGCGCTGTCGTCGACGATCGTCGTCGTTCAGCTGCTCAGGGATCGCGGCGAACTGCATTCGTCGTGGGGACGCCCGGCTTTTGCGATCCTGCTCGCGCAGGATTTGGCGATCGTGCCGTTTCTGCTGATCGTTTCGCTGATGGCCGAGGGCGGGCAGGGCGGCGGCGCCGGCGTGTCCTGGTTATGGGACGTGCTGCGGGCGGTGATTGTCGTTGTCACCATTCCGCTGGTCGGCCGGTTTGGATTGATTCGGCTGTTGGACATCGCCGAGCGGCAAACAAATCCGCCGGCTTTTGTCTGCGTCACGTTCCTCGGAGTGCTGGCCGCGGCGCTTGCCGCGGAGCGTGCCGGGTTGTCGATGGCGCTGGGCACCTTCCTGCTCGGCGCCACGCTCTCGACCTCAAAGTTCGGACATCAGATCGCGGCAACCGTCGAGCCGGTCAAAAGTGTGCTGCTCGCGTTGTTTTTTCTGAGCGTCGGCATGTCCTTGGATCTGGATGTCATCGGCCGGGCCTGGGGGTCATTATTGTTCAACACGGCCGCCGTGCTGATCCTGAAGGGGGCGGTCATCTTCCTGATCGCTGTCGCCAATGGAGCGCTGCGCGGCGATGCGATCCGGCTGGCGCTGGCGCTCGCCCAATGCGGCGAATTCGGCTTCGTGCTGTTTGTCGCGGCACAGCAGGGAGGCTTGATGACGCCGGATCTGTCGGCCTTGGCAAATGTGCTGATCGCCGTTTCAATGGTGGCGGCGCCGTTTCTCGTACGGCTGGGTGGCCGGTTGGCCCGGTCGCTGCCCATTTCAGACAAGCCGGACTGATCCTGCGGAGGTCGAGTTTATGCGATTCGTGACGCACTTTGCCGTGCTGGTATTGATCGCGGTCTCGCCCGCTTTCGCGCAGAAACAGGGCGGAGTTCTCAAGATGCCGCATGGCGACAGCCCGGCGAGCATGTCGATCCTTGAAGAATTCGACGATCATCGCCGAGGCGCCGATGATGGGCGTGTTCAACAATCTGGTGATGTTCGACCAGCACATCGCGCAGAACAGCCTCGGCGACATCGTCCCGGAGCTGGGAACGAGCTGGGCGTGGAGCGACGACAAGAAGGTGCTGACCTTCAAGCTCAAGGAGGGCGTCAAATGGCATGACGGCAAGCCCTTCACCTCGGCCGACGTCAAATGTACCTGGGACCTGCTGACCGAGCAGGGGGCGCAGAAGCTGCGCGTCAATCCGCGCAAATCCTGGTGGCGCAACCTCGATCACGTCACCACCAACGGCGACAATGAGGTGAGCTTCCACCTCAAGCAGCCGCAGCCGTCGTTCGTCCTGTTTCTCGCGTCGGGGTGGTCGCCCGTCTATCCCTGCCACATTCCGCCGGCGCAAATGCGGCAAAAGCCGATCGGCACCGGCCCGTTCAAATTTGTCGAGTTCAAGCCCAACGAGTACATCAAGGTCGCGCGCAACCCGGATTACTGGAAGCCGGGCCGCCCTTACCTCGACGGCATCGAATATACCATCATCAGGAACGCTTCGACCTGGATCCTGGCACTTGGCGCCAAGCAATTCGACCGCACCGGGCCGGGCTTTATCGCCCCGGCGCTGATGAAGGAGATCAAGGGTGCGGCACCCGAGATGGAATGCCGGATCGACAGCTGGAACACCTCGCGCAGCCTCATCACCAACCGCACCTCGCCGCCGTTCGACAATCCCGATCTGCGCAAGGCGATGCAACTGGCGCTCGACCGCAGTGAGTTCATCAAGATCATCGGCGACGGCGAAGGTCGGGTCGGCGCGACGATGGAGCCGCCGCCGGAGGGCGTCTGGGGCATGCCCGCCGACATGCTTCAAACGCTGCCGGGCTATGCCGCCGATATCGAAAAGAACCGCGTCCAGGCGCGCGAGATCATGAAGAAGCTCGGCTACGGGCCGGACAAACGACTCGCGGTGACGGTCACGACACGCAACGTGGCGGCCTATCGCGACCCCGCCGTGATCCTGATCAGCCAGCTCAAGGACATATACATCGACGGCACGCTCAACGCGATCGACACCACGCAATGGTATCCGACGGTGATGCGCAAGGATTACGCGGTCGCCTTCACCGTCACCGAAACCGGTCTCGACGACCCCGACCAGATGTTTTACGAGAACTACTACACCGGCTCGGACCGCAACTACATAGGCTACAGCGATCCCGAGACCGACAAGCTGATTGACGCGCAGTCGCAGGAAAGCGACATCGAAAAGCGCAAGCAGATCGTCTGGCAGATCGAGCGGCGGCTGGCCGAGGATGCCGGCCGACCGATCATCTTCCACCCGCGCCAGACGACGTGCTCGTACCCCTACGTCAAGGGCATCACCGTCGGCAATAACAGCCCGTACAATTTGTGGCGCCTGGAAGACGCCTGGCTCGACCGGTAGACAAAGGCGGTCTTTGGGCGTGCGCGACTACTCGATCGCCGCGTGCACCAAGTTGCTGATGCGGTCGAGGCGCGCCGAGTGCCACGGGTCGGGCTGGACGAAATTCGTCAGGTAGGTAAATGACACGCCGGAATTCGGGGTCGGCCCAGGAATAGGAGGTGCCGGCGCCGCCATGACCAAAGGTCCGCGGATGCGCCATCAGCCCGAGGCCGCGGATGCGCGGACCGGTGCCGCGCGAATGCGGGCCGAGGCCGCGATGCATCGGGATGTTGGTCATCGCCTCGTCGGGCCGGTCGCCGGTGTAGTCGCGCGTCACGAACTCGATGAGCCGCGGCGAGAACAGCCGCACCGCGCCGAGTTTTCCGCCCTGCAGCATCATCTGGTAGAAGGCCTGCATCGCCCGCGCGGTGCCGAACCCGCCGCCCGACGGCAGGCCGGCGGCGCGCATTTCGGCGCTGTTGTCGCGCGGCGCCTCGCTGTCCGGACCGAGCGTATCGGCGCAGCGGCCCTGCGCATCGGGAGGCACGCCGACATAAAGCTCGTCGCCGATGCCGAGCGGGGCGATGACCCGCTCGCGGATCACCTCGCGATAGTCGCGGCCGGTGACCGCCTCGATCACCATCGCCAAGGTCAGATGCGCGGCGCGCGAATGGTAATGCAGCCGCGAGCCGGCCGGCCATTCCGGCTTGAAGTCGCACACCTGCCGGCGCATCGCCGCGTGGTCGGTCCAGGTCTCGCGGGTCACGTCGCCCGAGGGGTAGCCCGCCTGATGCGTCGCCACCTCGAACAGCGTGATCTCCCCCTTGCCGTGCGCGGCGAACTCTGGGAGGTGGTCGGCGACCTTGTCGCTGAACGACAGCGCGCCCTCCTCGACCAGGCTCCACACCGCGGCGGTGGTGAGGACCTTCGTCTGCGAGAACAGCAGGAACATCGTCTGCGGTCCGGCGGGGACGCTGGCTCGGGCGTGGCCGTAGGTGCGGAACAGCGCCAGCTTGCCGTGCCGAGCGATGGCGATCTGCGCGCCGGGGTAGCGGCCCTCGTCGATATGGCGGCGGACCAGCCGGTCGAGATCGGCGAGCGGCTTTTCGGCGAGGTGGAGCTCGCTCGGGTTGCTCTCGGGCAGAGGAAAGACGCTCGGCATCGCGGCGGCTCCGGTTGGGTCGTGGTGTGCGATGTTACGAGCTTTGCCGCCGCCAGGCCAGCGTCGGCCATGTATCGACCCGGGGCCGCAAACGCGCTGGACAGGCGCAAGCCGGTTCCTTATAGGATGCCCTCCGCCGGTGCGCCCAGGTAGCTCAGCTGGTAGAGCAACGGACTGAAAATCCGTGTGTCGGTGGTTCGACTCCGCCCCTGGGCACCATCTTTTACCAAGCAAAATCAATCAGTTAGATAAAGGGTCGCTCATCGACGCGGCCTTTTTCATGTCGCAATCGTTCACAACAGGATTTGAGTATTTCCAATGGTTTACCAACGGCTGCGGCAGGCCCGTGCGACAAGGCTGCAACATGAATGCGACATGGGCATCGGGCTCAGTCAGTTTGGGTCAAAAATGGTTTCATGTACTCTCAACGTATATCGATGGGATGGAAACGACAGAAATAGGGTTCTATGTTTTGCTGGTTGTTGCAAACATGCCTATTTACGTACACAAAATATTTTGATCTACTGGCAAGTATCGTCAAATCCTCCCCGGGATAAGCACTTCGATGCCTCGATTGCGATCCGAACCGTCCATCCCTATCGATCAAAATGGGCTCGCCGCTGACCTGCTTTATGGCGTCTGCGCCATAGCCGCCTTTATCAGTCAACCTGAGAGACGCACCGTTTATCTACTTGAAACAAAACGAATTCCGGCAGGAAAACTTGGGCAGCGCTGGGTCGCAAGCCGTCAAGTGTTGCGCGAGCATTACGCGCGTTTGACCCGCGGTGAGGCGAGGTGATCAAGCCGGGATACTCGACGACATGAAAGAGCCATGCAAGCAACGCTCCCATGGTTTCGCAGCGTCACGTCGACCAGGTTTGGGTCCATCGCACCGAACACGACGCCACACTCAGTTGCCGCACCAAAACACGCGAATGGGTGCTCCTGAAATTTCAGCCAAAAACGCGGGCCGCTTCACAGCTGCCACGGGCAGAGAGATGGTGGTGGCGCGATTACCGGCCGGGCAGGTCGGGAGCGGTCATGCCGGCATGGGAAAGTTGCCTTCATCGCCTGCCGCCAATATGCACGTAGTCTCGCTCAGGCTGGGCGTCCTATCGCCCTAGCGCTCACCAAACGCCCGGAACCGCTGTAAAAAAATTTGATAAGAGCTAGTCCCGTTTCGGCCGCGCTGCGGCGCAGGGTGCAGCGATCATACCCTCAGAGGGGCTATCGCCTCCGCGCCAGGAGGCGCCGCCAGGCCGGCGCGCGACTACCACCAATTGAAAAACCCGCTCGGAATGTCAGAAGGAGGGCTGAGCGGGGCCGGCACGCACTATCAGGTTCTTTAAAAAGCGCGGCGAAGAAGAAAATCCGCGCCACTCTGAGATGCGCACTGCCGGACACGCCTGCTTGATAAGCCCGGCCAAAGATTTGATATCTCGCGCCACTTAAAGTTTTTTTGCACCATTGTGCGCGGCGTCACATTCGGTTTGGCGTTCGGTTCGTACTCTCTCTCTGCGATCGAACACGCAGGGGATCTCCCCCTTGCCCTAGCTCACCTGATGGGTGCCCCAGGGGCGGGTGCCGGCAACCCCTCCACCACCCTATCCCCTGTCAAGGGGCGGCAAAACGCGGTCTAGGTCGCCGAGTTGTGTGGCGCAGCTGGGGCGCACCGCCTGCCGCGATGGCCTTCACCTCGCGATTGCCCTTTTTCGAGAAGGCGAACCTGGTCGCAAAATTGCGGGCGGCGCGCGATCGCAAGCGGGCGGCAACCGGTCATTGCGAGGGCGGAAAGCCAGTGCCGGAAGAGGCGCGGGCGGCGGGCGGCGGCTGCGGAAGAAGGGGTTGAGCCTGCGGGCGATGTGATGCCAAAATCGCGCAGATAGGCGTAGCCGGTCTCCTGCACGATCAGGTCACGGGCGAACCGGCTGGCGCTCTCGACGATAACCATCCGCACCCCGTTACCGGCGATCGCCTGCAGCATCGCGGTAAAGGCCGGCCGGGCTGTCACCAGGTCCAAGCCCGCGACCGCGGCATCGTACGTCCCGACTTGTTCCATATTATGGAACAAGCTAGACCTGCGGAATGCAGGTCCTTTCGTTGCGGGCGCTCCGAGAATGCTGGGAGAAGCACCCGCAGGCGGAAAGGCCGCTGCGCACCTGGTACGCAATGGTGGAGGAGGCGAGCTGGGCCGGGCCGGCCGACGTGAAGCGGCAGTTTGGCGCGGCGGTTGATTTTGTGGGCGACGACCGGGCGATCTTTGACATTGGCGGCAACAAGTTTCGGGTGATCGTGGGGGTGTCGTACCCGTTCAGGCGGGTGATGGTAAAGTTTGTTGGGACCCATGCCGAGTATGACCGCGTGGACGTGGCGTCGGTCGGCAAGCGGTGAGGAGGGTACGATGGAGCTCAGGCCGATCCGCACTGAGGCTGACTACGACGCAGCGCTGGTAGACATCGAGCAGTATTTCGATCAGGAGCCCGCGTTCGGTACACCTGAAGCGGATCGGTTTGACGTGCTGGCGGCGCTGATCGGCGCCTATGAAGATAAGCACCATGCGATCGAGGCGCCGGACGCGGTGACGGCGATCGCCGAGGTTATGACGCTGCGGGGCTACAAGCAGGCGGATCTCGGGCGGCTGCTCGGCTCGAAGTCGCGGGCGTCAGAGATCATGAACCGCAAGCGGCGGCTGACGCTGGAGCAGGCGCGCAAGCTGCATGGCGAATGGGGTGTGCCGGCGGTGAGCTTATTGGGAAATGTCGGCGCCCTCGACGCACCGGACACCCAGCCAACGACACGGGTTGCCCCGCGCGAGGTCGCCCCGGCCCGATCGAAGGTGCGGGGCTGGTAGGTCGACACGGTCGTCCTGGTCGCCAATGCGCTGAAGAGAAAACCCGTCGGAGGGACCACCTCGGAAATCCAGACGACGCTGCAAAGCGAAGGTGTGTCGATGCCTGTCCGCGCAATCGATCGTGCGCTTAACCGGCTCGCCAAGCGTAAGCAGGCCGCCTCGTCCGGGGACGGTAAGTGGTGGCTTACGACGGCCGGACCGGCTTAGCGCATATCCATGAAGCTCGGCCGCTTCCTCGCCGAGGGACCGGCTATCGCATGAGGCCTTTGCTCACCCGCGTCAGCGTCAGCTATTGGGTCAACGAGCGCCGCATCCCGTACCCGCGCCACATCATCGCGATTGATCGCGCAACCGGGGGCGAGGTGATTTCAAGCGCAAGGCCCTGCCGCCGGCGGCAAAGAGCGCCGCTCGGGGCGAGCGCGAATAATTGCAAATTCGCACTTTCAAGCTTATAAGTCCAAAAATGGAGACGGCGTCCCAATGATGGTATCGGCTCAACAAGACCAGCAGCACCAACCCGCATCGCTGGAGGATGTCGATCGCCGCGCCGCCATGCAGGGCGCCTTCCACATCATGCGAGCCTGGGGCGTCAATAACGAGCAGGTTCGCGTGCTGCTCGGGGCGCCGGCCAAGAGTACCTTCTTTGCCTGGCAGAGAGGCGACGTAAAACGGGTGCCGGCAGACGTGCTCCGGCGTATCGGCTACATTGCCGGCATATACAAGGCGTTGCAGATTATCTATTCGGACGCCGATTTAGCCGATACCTGGGTAAACCGCCCCAACCGCGCTTTCGGAGAGCAGACGCCGCTAGAGCGGATGTGCGCTGGCGACATCACCGATCTAGCCGCAGTGCGCAGCTATCTGGACGCCGCGCGCGCCCCCTGGAGCTGATGAGCATTGCCGACGCGCCGCGTCGAGTGGCGTCAGGCATGGCGCATCATAGCCTCGCGCTATCCGCCGATTGATCTGTTCGAGCGGCTGACCCCCAATCCCGCCGTGTGGGACGCCCTTATGGCACTCGAACAGCTGACGAACCCGCGCGTGCGCGATGAGGTCGGGGACATTGCACTTGTCCCCCCGGACGAACGGATTGCGGGGCCGGGAGCCAGCTATGTCATGGCGTCCTTTACCCATGTGAACCCGCGTGGATCGCGGTTCAGCAATGGCAGCTTCGGCGTGTATTACGCTGCCTCAGACCTCGATACCGCCATCGCCGAGACGGTCTACCATTTCGAGAGATTTGCCCGGGACAGCAGCGATCCGCGGCGACATGAGGATATGCGGGTACTCGTCGGCGCTATCGAACAGGATCTCGAGGACGTCTCTGCCCTCCCCGCGGCCGAGCGCCAGGCGATCCTTGACCCGGGCTCATACAACGCATCCCAAGAGTACGGTCGCCATCTGCGGGAAGCCGGCGTCGCGGGCATAATATATCCGAGCGTGCGCCGCAGCAGCGGGGAGTGCGTTGCGGTGTTCAGAGCGAGCGCCGTGGGGCTGCCTCACCAGGAGCGCCATCTAAACTACCATTGGAACGGCGAGCGCGTGGCCCGCTATTTCGATTACCAGCGAGAAGCCTGGATCAGTATCTGAAGGCTCGTGATGCCAGCGCCGCTCGCCAGCGCGTCTCTGGCCTGTTCGATCTTAGCATCAATAGATGGCCGCCCGAGACGTTTGCCCTGCGCACGAGCTCGCGTCAGCCCGCGTTGACACGCTGCCGGATCATGCTGCGCTCGAACTCGGCGAGGGCACCAGTGACCTGAAAGAGCTGCCTCCCGGCGGGCACGGTCGTGTCGATGTTTTGCTGGTCGAGGTACAGGTCGACGCCCGTCGTGTTCAGGTGATCGAGCGTGTCGACCAGATCGCGCAGCGAACGCCCATGCGGTCACGCTCCGTGACAGGGCCGGCATACCTGATCCGCGACCGGCTGTCGTTCATCCGCTTTCTTGGTCTGGGGCTCGCCGACACGGTGCCGGACGCCAAGACGATCTGGACTTTTCGCGAGTCGCTGACACGGGCACGCATTGCTGGCAAGCCTGCGATCGCGGTTCTGTTTGAGCGCTTCGATGCGGCGCTCTCGGCGGCCGGGCCGCTGAAGATCGTGACCTCGCAGCCGCCCTCTTCGTCGTATTTCTCGACGCGCCAGTCCTCGCATGCCCGCGGTCGCGGAACACCTTGGCGCGGAGATCATCGGTCACGCTCCGATCATAGGTGTAGGCAATAAAAAAGCCCCGCCAGTGAGGGCGGGGCCGAGCGAAGCTCGGTATCGGAGGGGTCAGTATCGGCCTACTGGAATCACCGTCGGAGCGCGGCGATCACCTCTCGGGCCCGGCCGCCGCCGATCATCGCCTCCTGCAGATAGGGTTCGCGACCCAGCGCGCCGCGATACACCGTCGTTGCTGCAGCAACGATCTCGCCGTTACGGCCGAGGATCGCGTCGCCGAATTCGAGAATACGCAGGTTTGGCCAAGCGTGCGGCCGTATGCTCACGATTGCCGCGAAGATGTCCTTCGCCGGACGGGTCGGCTCCGCCTGTGCCAGGATCAATGCCGCCGATGCGGTCGAGCGAGACACGCCGGCATGGCAGTGGATCAGCAAATGAGGGTTTGCCGTCTTGCCAAGCACGCGACCGAAATCGAGCAGCCGCTCGACATCGGCACGGGTGGGCGCCAACCGGTCGAACTCCGGCTCGATGACGTCGTTAAAGCGCAACACCAGCCGATGATGTGGAGCGAAAGCAGCGAACGCCACCGGATCCGGGTGATCGGGGTCGAGGATCGAGAGCACATGCGTCAATCCCGCCGCGCAGTGCTCGCGGAGTTCGGGAATTCCGCAGATCGTCACGCGAAATGGGGACAATATCGTTGTTGTCGCCATCGTTCGATCACGCTTCTTGGCAGTTGAGCGCAACCAGCCCGGCATCCATGTACCGGCCACGAGCGCGCGCATTTGATGGGCCGGTATCATAATCTCGCTTTCGCTCCTCAACATTCGAACCTGCCGCCGACGGGATGCTTAATCGGCGCTGCCTCGTACAGGCACAGTCTCAACCGGTCTCTCAGTGCAGGTGAGAGATCGAGCGCTTCAGGGCCCCCGCTTGTTAGTTCCGGCCAAAAAAATTGATAGATTCGGCCTACTTCAGCCTGCGGTGCGGCGGCGCCGAACCAGGGCCAAGCTGGCAAGCGCGGTGCCGAAGATCGCAAGAGTTCCCGGTTCGGGGACCGGCGTAGGTTCGGGGACCGCGGTGTTATTCCCATCGACGCTGAAGCCAGCGGTGCCGCCGCCAGCATCCGTGAAGGTCTGTACTAGCGTCAGAGAATAATCCGGGACCGCTGCGACCGGACCTCCGGTTGCTGTGTCGCCGCCCGATGGGGGGCCCAATGGTCCAATCGTGCCAATTAAATTGGTGGTGTCGAAGATGGCATTCGAGTTGTCAAAATACGCCGATTGGCTGGTCGTCCCTGCGCCCGTAATCGTCGCTGAGTACGTCCCTGCAAATCCACCCGTGTCCACCGGTGCCGCGAAATTGATATCGCCAAACACGATTGTCAGGGGATCGATGGTGCATGGCCCGCCGGTGCAATTCGCGGTCAGCGAAGTCAGACCAGGCCCAACGTCTGGCGAGTTGGTATCGGCCGACAGCTGGATTTCCCAGCCGTCAAGGTTCGGATTTACGTAGGCAATGGTGCCCAAGATGGGATTGACGTCACCGGCGCCGTTATCCGTGATGGTAATAGTCGTGCCGCCGCTACGCAGCTGCAGTTGGTCAGTGGTGGGATTCGCCGCTGACGGCCTTCCAACGCTCGCAAGCGCCACCACGGTGAGACTGAGAAGTGCAAGCTTCGAGAAAAACCTGGTCATGTGGGGCTGTCGCAATCGATACCGTTTTCCCATCGCAGGAAGATGGCGTGCGCCAGGGCGTCGCGCTTGATAACCCCGGCCAATAACTTGATAAATTCGGCCGACGGATTCAGGTTGCGGGTGCCGTGCCGACCATCGCCTACACGACGCTGTTTGTTGCCGCCGAAGCCCGCAGGACTTTCATTACCGCGGCCTGGCGCCGGCTGCTAAATGGTGCGAACCGGCCGACGCGTGGTCACGACAATCGCCCATGTCATCACGACATCGAACTTGCGCCGGCTAGCATCCTTGAGCATCCGGTCAAATCCCGGCCGCTTGTCGCGCCCCTTGGCACCGCTGATGCCGTGGTCGATATACACCTCGACGATATCCCAGCCGCGCCGTGCGGCAACCTCCTTGAGCGCGGCGACCTGGTTGTCGGTCGTCTGCCTGTCCGTGCTCACGCGACCGTAGATGGCCGCCCGCTTTCCTTTCTCCACTTGGCATCTCCTGGCTCGTGCACGGGCCATACCTCTATTCCCAACATCGACGCTAGCGGCCCGCCATCTACTGGGATCACCTCACCGCATAACACCGAAGCCGAGCGTCGCGCCTGCTCAACCGGCTGTGTGCGGAACGCAAGGCCGGTGAACTCGACAAGGTACGCGAGAAGGCAAAGGGCGGCGGCGACCAGAAGTCCGATCAGCGGTTGCGCGGTGCAACCAGTGGTCCGCCGACCCTAGCTGATCTCGGTGTGACTAAGCGACAGGCCCACGACTGGCGCAAGCTCGCCGGCGTTCCGGATGACCAGTTCGAGGCCGCGCTCGACGACCTGTTGCGCCGCCGTGCTATGGGCTCCGAGGCACTCGCTCGCGGGAAACGTAGACCCCATCTGCGTCGACTAGGACTTTAGTTCAGATATTTCTGAGTGTTATGGTTTGAGAGAAACGGTTGCTCCATACCTCGTTCCATTCAGTTCAAACGCAAATTTTGGCCGGAACACCAGCGCAGTTGGTTCGTCGCCTAACACCGGCACCTCGTCGCCGTCATTAGGCGGCGGCGCGTCGCCAATCCCCAGATCGAGCAGCTTGAGCGCCGCCATCACCCGCCCCTTGGGCAAGTCGATCTCGCCCAGCGCGTAGCTTTCTAGCAAAGATACAACTTCGTCGATCCGTTGAGCCCCACGCATCGGTTTGCCTCCCATCAAAGCCCGCAGGCGCTTATCGTAGAACGCGTAGGAATACCGGCGGCAAGCACCCGCAAGCCGCCAAGGCGGTAGCAAGCGTCCTGCGCCCCCAATCGGCACCGCCGAGCGGTTCCCAAACTTGCAAGGGCTTGCAAGCGGCAACGTTACCCGTGAGACGCTGTACCTGCTCACCCGATCCGACCGTGCCGGAGACCGCCCGCGAGGAGGCAATCACCAAAGCCGAGGCTGGCGAGCATATCACCAAGGCCGAAGCGGCAAAGCTGGTGAAGGAGGCTGAGGAGAAGGCGCTCGAGGCCGAGGTCGAGCGTTACCGCGAGCGGCTCAGCGATGAGGTGGAGGCGCAGGCGGCCATAGCGTTCACACTTCCGGCAGCCGATCTCCAGCATGGCAAGACGCACGGGGACCTGCGCAAGGGTGGTTTCGGTCTGCCTGCGTCGTCGCGAGGCCTAAAACGTTCGCCGGTGATCGCGATCGCCATCAGTCCGGCCTAAAGCGCCAACCAAGTTTCACCGTGAAACGCCGACCACAAACTCAATTAATCGGCAGCGTCGGTGACCAGCACCCGGACGCGCCCATGATGGCGCTGCTCATGCGACCGCGGCGCGCGCTTCACGTTAATGTCGATGTCGTTGCCGAGCGCACTGGCAAACTCTAGCAGCCTCTCAAGGGAGAAACCGGACAGCCGTCCGCGCAATAGGTTAGACACGTCGGACTGAGCGATCCCGAGTACTTTGGCTATCGCCTTTTGGCCGCTAAGCCCTTGGCTGTCGATGGTCTCGTTGATGACAGTGAGCACGCGAGCCTTGAGCAGCCGGCTATCGGCGTCTTGCAGGCCAAGATCGGCGAACACGTTTCCGCTGCCGCGAGTGATGGTGTTGTCGTCCATTGTGGTGCCCTCTTTCAAATCAATCATGATGGTTCAACTGGCTTTCGCGTACGTCTGCTTGTGGTGTTCCTCCGCGGCCGGGCGTGTAGGGGTACGAAATTCGCGAGCCCGCCCAGGGGGATCGATTTCACCTATTAGCGGCCCCCGGCCGCAGCGGCCGCGGCGGCCAGAGGCCGCCGGCCCGAGCTTTAACGGCGCCCGGCCGCCGGCCAAGCCGACCAGGGACAGGATAGGGACAAGCAGCCTGATCGCCGAGCCATATTCAGCAAAAATCATTGATATCACTCGTAGATCAGCGAAACGGTGGCTGCCGGCGCCGGGCTCAGAAGCCTACCTCCTGGCGAGCCGCTTAAAGCTCGCAGGGCCGACGCTATCGGCTTTCTCATCTGGCCGCAGTCAACACGAGCGAGCAGGAACGGACGGGATGCTGCGAGGTGCCGGACATCATCTGGCCGGTCATTCACACGGGGCTGCCCGTCATATCTTCCGTGATTCGATGATCCATCCTTGTGCGCGGCGGTTATCTTGAACCAGTCGGCCCGGAGGACCGCCTTGTGCGTCCGCGAGATAGAGTGAACCGCCGGGTTCCAGGAGATGGGAAACGAGCTCCGCCCACCTTATTTCATCGTCGAGGGGCCATTTGAATTTATCTATTTCTCGACATAAACCCGAACCAACGAGGCTTCGACTTTTCCGGCACAACCGGTGGTGAGCCGACATTCGCTGTTTCGGTGGCGATTGGCTTCAAGCGCTCATCTGCATCATCTGCGTCGGAACCGCGAGACTCAGCTTCATCAATTTTTGCGCCCGCTGTTTCGGCGCGGAGCGGGTCCAAGACGTGCTCATCTGCGTCATATGCATATGCGTCGGTACGGCGAGGCTCAGCTTCATGAATATTTGCATTTTTTCCAGCCGATTTTGCTTCTTCAGAGCGGCGCGCAAACGCGAAATCCGCGTTTCGGCGAACCCACGCATACGCCGTCTCCGACAATAGCCCGGCGCCAAGCGCAAGAATATAAAGCGGTTCATAGCGGATTTCTAAAATACTGGATGTTGAAATGACAGAGTGAGCCAGAATATCCACGATAAAAACAGCAACTGCCAAAAATATTCCCAGAATTGGCCGAAACATATAATCGCTTATAGTTCTCGCATCATCTGTTGTAATGTAGTCTCTAATTAGAAATATAAGTGAACCAAACGCGCCAAGGACACTTAATAACAGGAACGTGTTTACCAGCGCCCGTGCTTGATTTTCGCCTTTGAGCCAACTCTTCTCTCGAGTCAACCAGTCCTGCACCTCCAGAGGGAGTGACATTTTTTCCGACACCGCTTTTCCCGGAAATTCAGGAGGAAGAATTGTCGCATCGATCACCACGGCTTTCGGGTCCAGGTTGTCGTTGCGTGCCAAGGACCGCAATCGTTCCGTCACCTTCGTAAAAAGGGAATGGTACGTTTGGTACACTGACAGTTGGTCACTTGGACCGCATGGTACCGGCGGTTTTACGGCCGACCTCCAAGTGGGCTGCACAACGTCCAAAACGTCTTCAATGGGAGGAAGATTGGTCTCAAAGTATCGGAAGCTCACAAGAATATCGTCACCGGTTGGACATCCTCGTTGGACGTCACTACCAAGCGTAACAAATTCCGGCTTAACGATGCCGCCGATACCAAGGGGGTTAACAACGAGATTAGCGGACAAAAGGAACTCAGCGAGGATACCCTGCAGAGATCCAAGAGCGACCACCGACAACCCCAGAATCCACAAAAGCAGAATTAAACCCCGTACAAAACGGGAGCACGTCGCTTTTAATGTGCGGGCCATGGGACAGGGTTTCCTTCATCTTCGGCGGTCGTCGCCGGTGCACGGTGTCGATCCATTGCCCAGGCAGGTCGGCCAGCGCGGCGAGGTTCTCCGGCCGTGCCAGCCACTCCGTCTCGAAGCGGCCCATCTGGCTGGCCGAGGCGGCGCACCCCGTAATCGCCCGGTCGCCGACCACCCAGCGCATCGCCGGAGCGTGGCACAGCCGCTCGGCGTCGCTCACATCCTCGTAGCCGGCGAGCCGACCAAACACCGACTGCCGCAGCAACCCCACCAACAGGGTGGCGTCGGTTCCGACCGGTGCGCGCCTCGGCCAGTCTCCCGCCTCCGCTTGCGGTCAGTGCAAGAACGTCGTCCAACTCGCGGTAGGCGAGTAACCCGCCATCGGAGGTGATCACCGAACCGCGAAACTGAAGCATCAGCCGGCAGTCGAAATCGAGCCTCAGCGGCTTGCCCCTCGATTCACCCGTCGGGTCCGCCATCGTCGCTCCCTCGGACCCGCGGTAAGATATTGACTCTTATATCAGAATTCGGGACCGAGTGCTCAAAAACAGCATTCCATCTGGGGAATGCAGGCTTGCATAAGCGTATCGCACTCCCATTCGTTGTTACGTGGAGTCCCGGGAAATCTCTTGGCGCGCGTCGACGAACGGATCCTAAAAAATATCTCTGACATCCCAAATCGGAACCGCAGCGCTGCTACGTGGCTGCTCGCCGGGCACAATCTCGGCATCCTGATGCGGCTGCCGATCGGAGCTGGAACCCCGAGGGGGAGGTCGGTTGCCCGGAGGCTCGCCTCTTCGTCGACACCGACGAGGCCGTCGCAATCATCCTGGTCGTCGCGCCGCCCGACGGGGCCGCCATCCTGGTGATGGTCGTCACCGCTGAACCCGCCTGATCACAACGCGACTTCGGCAGCGGGCTGTTAGCCTTGCCGGCGGGCACCGCTCTTCATGCCCATGTAGGCCACAAATCAAACACATGCCGGCATTTTATCAAACGGGTAAAATGTGAGATGCCGCATCGTGCGACGCCGAAATCGGCAACGATCTTCCGCCAATCGAAATCGAGCTTTTTTCAATTGAAATGCCCGACGGTCATTTTCTGGTCGGCGTTGCGGTCCCAGACAAACCAAGCGTGCGCGGTATTGCTCGACGCCCGTGGCCCGGTCCAGCCGTGCCGGTGCATCATCGGCAGGCGCGGCATCGGCACCCACATGCGGGCGAACGGGTGCTCGGCAAAGAACCGCTCGCGCTCCGCGCTTTCGAGGAAATTGGTGCGCAGCAGCAGCGCCACATACGGCACCTCGCTCAGCATCTTGCGAGCGAATGCCTCGGCCTTGGCGAAGGGTGGGTTTGTCACGATCGCCTCGACATCGGGCGGCGGCACGGCTGCGAGATAATCGACTAACTTGCAGCCCGCTAATCCATAATCGGCGATATCAGACGCGACGACCGTGTACCCGGCACCGCGCAGGACATCAACGATCGCGCCAGCCCCGGCCGCCGGTTCCCAGATGTGCTGCGGCAGGTGTTGCCGGTCCAGGCTGAGCAGCGCATGCACCGCGACAGGCGGCGTGAAATAGGCGTCGAGGCCGTGATCTTCGCTGGAATGCGTCGACTGTATCCGCAGCTTCTTCCGCCGCTGGCTCTGTACAGCCTTTAGCGACCCCCAAGCTCGGGTGCCGTCTGCATCGGCCAAGCCCTTACGCGCCAGACTGGCGAGCGCCCGGCACACGCTGCTGTATTCGGCGGCGCTCGGGACGGGACAGCCGAAGACCCGCGTCGCCTTCGGGCCAAAGCGAGCGACATAAATTAGTGTGGGCCCCCCTTCGTGCCCCTCATAGGACCTTCGCAAGTTATCAGTTTGTAGCGCCATCACGGAAATCCTGATGCCCGACGCTGGCTCGACCCAGTCTACGCCACGCCGCTGGCTTATTTGGATAGGGCCGCGAATACTCCGTCCCAGTTGGCGGGAGGCGGGGCAGCGCGTAGGTCCGCGATCCGGCGTTCGTACAGCAGATAAACGCCCTGCAGGACCTCGGGTGCCTCTACACGGCATGATCCCAAATATTCGAGCGCCCGTGCCCATTGCTGGTTTCGATAGGCCGCCATCATGGCTTCATGGGCACTCTCGAGCGAGCCAAAAGCCTCGGTGTTCTTCACCTTCTCATCGCCAAACAGGAAAAAAATCCGAACTGGCTGGGTCCTGCCGACTACTTGTACAAGGTCGAGTTCGAGCAATGCGAATTGTCTTACCTCGTTCGCGGTTTGCTCGCCGATGATGATGTCGACGTAATAGGTTTTGGTCTGGCCTTCGATACGCGACGCGATATTGGCGTCGTCGCCGAGCACTGAATAATCGAACCGCTGATCCGATCCTAAATTGCCGACAATACAAGGGCCAGTGTTCAGCCCAATACCGGCGCGAACCTCCTCGAACGCGCGCCCCGCCTCGTTTGCTTCGGCGCGCCAGCGAGTGTTGAGGCTCGCCAGCTCGACGCGCATCGCGAGCGCGGCGCGGCAGGCGTTTTCGCAGTGATTGGCATCGTCGAGCGGAGCGTTCCAGAACGCCATGATCCCATCGGCCATGTATTTGTCGACCGTACCCTGATGCGACAGGATCGCGTCGGTCATCGGTGTTAGATAGCGGTTCAGAAATGTCGTCAGCTGGTGCGCGTCGAGGCTCTCCGCGATCGTCGTGAAGCCGCGAATGTCGCTGAACATAACCGTCATTACCCGCGTTTCGCCGCCAAGCGATAGTCGTTCCGGATATTTCGCAAGGTGCTCGACCACTGCGGGGGCGAGATATCGGCTGAACGCGTGACGCACATGCCGACGCTCGGTTTCTGTGCGCAGGAACAAGACCGCAGAGGAAGACAGGTAAACAAGGAAACTCACGAGCGACGGAAACGCCGGGTCGACCAGCCAGTTGTATCGGGTATAGGCGTACCACGAGGCGAGTACTGCCGGCGCAATGGCCGCCGTCCCGAGCAGGGCAGTCCAGCGCGCCCCCACGCGCGGCAGCAGTAACAGGAGAACGATGCCGATCACGATCATGAACGACGCCTCGACGCCGCGCGCCCAGTCGGGCCGAGAGATGCTGTCGCCGAGCAGCATCTGCTCGATCAGCTGCGCGTGGATCTCAACCCCTGATTCCGCCGGGTCGAGCGGGGTAGGCCGAAATTCCTTGAGTCCCGAAGCCGTCGTACCGATCAAGACAATATTGCCCCGGATCAACGCCGGATCGACTTTGCCATCGATGAGTTTTGCCGCCGAGACAAAGCGGTATGATTCGTGTGGTGTATAGTGGATCCACACGGTTCCATCGGGGCCCGTTGGGACGACGATCCTGCCGACCTTGATTGCGTTGAGGCCATCCTTCACGCCAAACCCGACTACCCCGCTCGCGCCCGTTGATCTGATAACGTAGCCGTGGGCGCCCTGCGCCACGCGCAAGGCATCGATAGATAGCGCCGGATAGAGTTTGCGGCCGACCATCACGACGAGGGGCGCGCGGCGTGAGATACCGTCCAGCTCCGGCAGCGTGTCAACTACGGCATTGCCTGAAGCGGCTGCTTCGAGGAGAGCCAGATCGCTGGCCGCGCCCGCGAAATGCGGTACCCAGGGCCGAGGATCGTCACCTGCGAATGAAAAGTCGACTTTCGCCCCGGGTAGCTTATCCCTCTCCTCCTTGCGCGGCGCGAAGCCGAGTACGACGCGGCTTTGCCCGATCGCATCCGCAAGCACTTGGTCGTGGTCGGGCAGATGTTTCAGTCGCGCCACAATGGGATCATCGGCGGCGATCTCTTCGATCGTGTCGATGACCCGCGACGGCGTTGTTCGATCCGCATCGAGAAACAGGATATCGAAAGCAACCGCTGCCGCACCGAGTTCATCGAGACGATTCACCAGTTTCGCCAATAGCGTGCGCGGCCAGGGCCATTGACCGAAACGTTCGAGGCTGTCGTCGTCGATATCGACTATTCGTACCGGTATTGACTCGTAGGTCCGAGGCTTAAGTCGCAAGAACTCGTCAAAGACGTGGAGCCGCAACTGAGACAGCAGCACCGGCTCCCTTGCCCAGACGACTAGGGCGATGATCAGGATCAGCAGCGGCAGCAGATAATGAAGGTTCCCGCTGAAGAAACGGCAGATCTGCCTCATTGCATCAGGCTACTCAATACTGTGGCGCGCGGCACTCGCCCTTAATGTTTCGGCGGCACATGGTGCTCGGCGCCGTGGTGATGATCCCGGTTGCCGCCTCCCAAACGCGCCCACCGTGGAGTGTGCGCTTGCAAAGAGCCGTGAATGACATCACGGAAGTGGTTGAACGCAAGCAAATTGCGAGCCCAGGCTCGCCCGCTTTCGTGCTCGAGCCGGTGGTCATGGTCCGCACCATGTTCGGATTGGGGGTCGTGGGCGGCGCCGCGATCGCGCCCGTTCCCTGACGCGTCGCGGTGGGTCAGCACGTAACGGTCGAAGCCGTTGCGCCCGCGATAGCGATCATCGCCAGCGGGTCCAGAATGCTGGTCGTGCCCGTCTACCTGCCAGCGGTCGAAACCGTTGTGGTTATGGCCGCGACCCTGGTCATCGTCCGAATGTGCTGAATGCTGGTCGTGCTCATCCAAATGCCAGCGGTCCAGCTGGTATTGGTGTCCCGCGCGGTCCCAATGCCAGTCCGCGATCGCTTCCAGCCGCCCGTGAAATGTCGGCTCCCGCTGCGAGCGTCCATCCGCGGGCGCGGCCGGACCATCGCCCCGAATCCCGTCGGCGTCGTTACCGGGACGATGACGGTCGTCGCGCGCGTCGCGGTGGTCACCGCGGCGTCCCTCGTGGTCACCATAATCGTGATCGTGATCGTGGTCATGTCGACCGTGCGGCGGCGGTGGTGGCGGTGGCGGTGACACCGGTGGAGGCGGCGGTGGTGGTGGTGGTGGTGGCGACACCGGCGGCGGCGGTGGCGGTGGTGGCGGTGGCGGTAACACCGGTGGAGGCGGCGGCGGTGGTGGTGGCGACACCGGTGGAGGCGGCGGCGGTGGTGGTGGCGACACCGGCGGCGGTGGTGGTGGCGACACCGGTGGAGGCGGCGGCGGTGGTGGTGGCGACACCGGCGGCGGTGGTGGTGGCGACACCGGTGGAGGCGGCGGCGGTGGTGGTGGCGACACCGGCGGCGGTGGTGGTGGCGACACCGGTGGAGGCGGCGGCGGTGGTGGTGGCGACACCGGCGGCGGTGGTGGTGGCGACACCGGTGGAGGCGGCGGCGGTGGTGGTGGCGACACCGGCGGCGGTGGTGGTGGCGACACCGGTGGAGGCGGCGGCGGTGGTGGTGGCGACACCGGTGGAGGCGGCGGCGGTGGTGGTGGCGACACCGGCGGCGGTGGTGGTGGCGACACCGGTGGAGGCGGCGGCGGTGGTGGTGGCGACACCGGTGGAGGCGGCGGCGGTGGTGGTGGCGACACCGGTGGAGGCGGCGGCGGTGGTGGTGGCGACACCGGCGGAGGCGGTGGTGGCGACATCCGAGGCGGAGGCGGAGGCGGCGGTGGTGGCGACACCTGTGGCGGCGGTGGTGGTGGCGACACCTGCGGAGGCGGCGGTGGCGGCGGCGGCGGTGGTGGTGGCGACACCGGCGGCGGTGGTGGTGGCGACACCGGTGGAGGCGGCGGCGGTGGTGGTGGCGACACCTGCGGCGGCGGCGGCGGTGGTGGTGGCGACACCGGTGGAGGCGGCGGCGGCGGTGGTGGTGACACCGGCGGGGGCTGAGGCGGCGGTGGAGACGAGGTTGGGATGAGGTTCGGCGCGGTTGAGTTGGGGTTCGTAACCAGTGATCGGATCGTCGTCAGCAGCTGCTGCGAAGTCAACCTTGCCGCGGCGACCACCAATTCGTTCGCAATCGTGAACGTCTGGATATTAAGGGCCTGCAGCTCCTGCGTCAGTTGCTTGATTGTATCGACAGGTGCGGGGGATGGGTTTGACACATAGCCGTTGCCCACAACAATCACGGTATTGGGCTTGGTTGTGGTCTGAGTCTGGCCGTTGAACGTGACTGTCATTCGCTGGCCAAAGACGAAGATCGCCTGGACCGTATTCCCTTCGACCTTGATCAGCGCGATGCCGCCGCGGACCGAAACCGAGCCGGTCGGCGTGTAGAAGGTAACGTCCTTTTCCTTGCTGATCTTGCCGCCGACGTAGCGGAATACTCCCGTCGTCAGTGTCGCGGCAAGGTTGCCGGCTTGTTTCTGCGGGTCGTAGACAAACTCGTCGATGACGACTTCTGAATCTCGCGCGACGGTGAGCGTCGATTGATCGGTAAATAGCAGTTGCGCCTGCCCCGAATTCTTTGTGCTGATCCGCTCATTGCGGATGACGTCGTGGCCGACAAGCAGCTCGCGTGGCGGCTCATGGGGTGGCGCGCCGGAGGCATCGGGATTGACCGCCGCGGCGACGCCAACCGTCTCCTGGTCGGCGATCGCCGGCCAGCTCATGCTCGCCACTCCGAGGGTTGCGAGCATTATGCGGTGAGAGGTGCGCGCTACGCGATAACCTAGCCCATGTCGCGAAACAGGTCGGAGGGGGGGGCCGGATTGGATCAGTTCTCTCCTGTATTCCACTAACGTGCCCGACAGTCGCCGACGATTGAGGGTAGTGATCGCGGCCCATCAGCCTCGATTGACACGACGATTTTTACATCGCCTGAAAAAGAAACGTAATTAAAATCTATCAAGCCAAAATAGGGTTGACCGCCGGGTTCCCGCGTAGGGCGCCAAAAGGGATGAATGTTCGAAGTTGGTCTCCGACGCCGTCAGTAGGCAAACACCAACCCAAGAATGACCTGGGTGTTGCGTTCCCGATTGGCGGGGATGTTCGACGTAGCCACCTGTCGGACGACGTTGAGATTGGCGGCAATGTTGTTAGTCAAGCCCAGCTTACCGGTAAGTCCGTAACGCCATTCGTTTGTCGCCGGAACCATTGTCGGGTCGATCGCCGGATCGGGACCGTCATTGCGGCTATAGATCCGGTATAGCAGCGGCGACACGGACAGCGGCCCCACACCCCATTGAGTGGGGAGCTGAAACAGCTGCGAGTAGGTCAGATGCAACACCAGGCCCTTGTTCGAACCGATCGATGCAAAATTGTCGGTCAGCGCGTAGCTCACCTGAAAGCTAAGATCGCCGTCTTCGACCACATGATAGGTCAGCCCAACTCCAAACGAATGGACATTGGCATTCATCAGGTGGGCTTCGGGTGAGAGGGCTACGTTGGAGAACCACTCCGAGCGGAACTCATAAAATCCGGCGCCGGAAAGGCCTTCGATGATCGAGCGATCGACCGCCAGCCCGGTGCCGACACTATGGAGGAATTGGCTCTCTCCCAGCAGAACCTCGTTCCCGAGGATATAGGGGCGCGCCGATACGAGGCGGGTGTCGCCGACGCTGACGTCGAAGCGCGGGCCGGTATTGAACTCGAGTGCAGCTAAGTCGAGGTCACTGTGGCCGATCGATTTCGAATAATATGCGAGGGCGTTGCTCTCCAGTTTCACGTCGCCGAAATCGTATGTGTGCTGCACATTGCCGGTTACGAAAGTGTCCCAGGCGGGTTTGTTGATAAAGATGGTGCTGAGCGTTTGCGGAATTCCGCCCGCGATAATGTCCGAGCCAGCGGGCTCGGCGCTGGCGTGCGATTGATGGCGTATGCCCACAAGCAGATTGGAAGAGAACTTTGACGGCGAGTTTGCAGTCTTGATCTCTTGCCGTACCGCCTGTATGCGAGCCCTGTCCTTGTCATCGACATCGGGTTCCTGTTCCGCTTGGTCGAGGTAGGCCTGGGCCATGTCATAGGAATGAAGCCGGGTATAAAGCTCGGCAAGTTCCACCTTAACTCCCGGAAAGTTACGATCGAGCAGTAGCAGTCGCTCGAGCGACGAGATTGCCGCCTCGATATTTCCCGCCTTTAGCGCGGCTTCCGCATAGCGAAACGTAAGGTCGAAATTCTTTGGATCCTTCAACAGCTGATCAAAGAGGGCGTCGGCCCCGCGAGATTCGGCGGTGTCGGGAGCCGGGCTGGGCGAGTCGGTGGCCGAGGCGCCCGACATCGACACACCGATGGCAAGAGCGATGCCAACGGACAAGGAAACGCCATGCCAAGCAGCTCGTTCACAGTGGCCCAAAGAAGAGCGGCGCATAAAATATGAAACCCCCATAACGATCTAGCAAATCGATCCGATGGATAATAACCGGGCACACATAATAAACCGCGGATAATCATTGAGCTGCCGCGAATCCTAACCAGCCCCGAACGTCCGGGAAGCGGCATCCCGTGAGGCGCAAAGACCATCAACTATCGATGTTTCGTCCTAAGAGTGCCAAAATGTGGCGGGTCAGCATCATTTGGGATCACTGTAGTGATTGGTGCGGTGCCAACGAGGATCCAAGGGGTTGCGCCGGCCGACGCGTCGTTGATTGTCATTGACGATTTTCTGGCCGATGAACTCGCCATCGCGCTTCGCGGGGACATCGACGATCATTTTGCTAATCCTTCCGCGCACCACGGCGATACGCATCAGGTGTGGAATTATTGGTTTGTCCCCGAGCTCTACACCTATTTGCGGACTAGCCCGGAAAAGGTGATCGCGCGCGAACGCGCCATCGCCTTTCATGATGTGCTACGCAAATGGTCGATTGGTCATCTCGGCATGACTGAGGTGACGTGGCCCTATTTGAGCCTCTACGTCGGCGGGTGCCGACAAGGCTGGCATAACAACTCGCGGAATGGCCGCTTCGGCTTTGTCTTTTCGCTAACGCGCAATGCGCGCCGCACTATCGGTGGCGAGACCCTCATCTGGCGCGACAGCGATCCTTTTCGTGGCAATCTCGCGACCGCTACTGCAGGCCGCGGTTTCTATGAGGTGATCGAACCTCGCTTCAACCGGCTGCTGATCTTCGACGACAGGCTGCCCCACGCGGTGGAGCGGGTTGACGGCTCAATGGATCCGGCTGAGGGTCGGTTAGTTCTGCATGGCCACCTGAGCGAGGGAAGTGCTGTCATCGTCGGCGCGCTTCCGGCGGCGCAAGTCGCCGAGCAATTGAACGCGGCCTTGTCGCAATTTGGTAATGAGACTTCCGCGGGTACCACCTTTTATAATGGGCCCCTTATTCTTCGGCTCGTAATCGAAGCTTCCGGCGCTTTGGCGACTTGCGAGATCTTGGTCGACCGGGTCATCCATCCAGACCCGGGGCATGTGGGATGGGACGCCGTTCGCTCCGCGCTCTTGGCGCGGTTGGCGGCGCTCAAATTTCCGCCCTCAGGCGGTCACACGACCTTGATCCAACCGGTATTGTTCGACGGCAGTGCTTTGACACTTCCGTTACGTGGAACGGAAGGACTTCAGGTGTAGTCGGGTCCTGTGGTCGGCTGGGATCAGGCCAAACCCACCGATGCCCTGGACATAATGCTTCTGCCATTTCGCGGCTTGCGCCTCGGATCCCGCAATCTTTAGTTCCTCGTTGAACGCCTTTCGACTGTCCGCCCAGGAGGTATAGGCTGCTTCCACATCCGGCTCCTCCACCAGCGGACGAATTTCCGGCTCGACCTGCTCGATTACCCCCCGTTGGATGGGAAATATCATACAGAAGGGCTCGTCGCGCTCGAACGCGACAGGCGTGAGCTTGCGGGTGAACTTCCAGTTCATCGTGAAGGTGAACGGCGACCAGTCGGTTTCGACAATGCCGGTGAGCGGCTGTATCGCGTCCTTTGGTTGGTTGAACGGGCCAGTGACCGCAAGGTCGTAACCGGGTTCAGTGCGGAATAACGCGTTCACGTTGAAGGTCAACACACCTGAACCGAAATGGCTTCCGCCCAAAACCGTTCCATCTGGCGCCACGGCCTTTACGGTCACGCCGTCGATCCCAGCGTCGCCATTCCAGTAGGCAGTGAAGGGAGCTTCGTTGAGGACCAGCCAGCCATGTGCGTTTGCAATATTGAGCGGCAGACAACGGTAGGCAAAACCAGAATCCGTGCGTCCCATCCAGTCCCGTTCCACGGGCGCGGCCACCAATTTCGGAGGATCGCCTGACGTGGGATAGCAGATCAGTCGCATTCCCGCCCGCATCCTGTTGAACGTTCCACCAGCATCAATCAACTTTCCTCCTGATCCCCGGCGCAGGGCCGTGGATTTCGAGTGTAGCCGATGGCGCATCGCTGAGTAAGAAATCAATGACAGGCCCGAAGAACTGCCCCTGCGACCTTTGCTGATCGTGAGTGTCCACTTTAGGCGCATCTGCATTGCTCCCAAATGATAAGCACCGCCTAAGCCTGGAACCGAGGCCACGCGCGAGGCCAGTGGCCCTGAACCACCGTTCCCGACGCCGCGGTGTGCCGTCGGCCTGCAACGCGAAGCCGGGTATACGGAAAACATAGTCGCTCCACGTGGTCGTCGACCATTGAATTTGCGGTGGTTTTTGAAAACGCATAACCTATACTTTTAACGTCTGATTTCCGTACCCAGAGCTGGTATATACCTCCGGCCCATGGTGGAGGTCGGACTGTGAAGCGTGTCGCGCTATATCTGCGAGTTTCGACGACGGAGCAGACCGTTGAGAACCAGCAGCGTGAACTCGGGGTGGCTGCCGAACGTCACGGCTGGCAGGTTGTCGCCACGTTCGCCGATGAAGGGATCAGCGGCACCAAACTGCGCGATAAGCGGCCAGCATTTGATCGCCTGTGCAAGGGAAGCGCGCGCCGGGAGTTTGATATTGTTGCTGCCTGGTCTGTCGACCGGCTCGGTCGGTCTCTGCAGGACCTTGTTGCGTTCCTCGGCGAATTGCATGCCAAGGGCGTCGATCTCTATCTGCATCAGCAGGGGATCGACACGACGACGCCGGCTGGCAAGGCGATGTTTCAGATGATGGGCGTGTTCGCTGAGTTCGAGCGCGCGATGATTGTCGAGCGCGTCAAAGCCGGCTTGGTGCGAGCGCGAGCGGCGGGCAAGCGCTTGGGGCGTCCAACGATACCGCGGCGTAAAGAAGACGCGGTGCGGCGGCTCCTCGTCAACGGCACTGGCATCGTGAAGGCGGCCAAGACCGTTGGTGTTGGTGTCAGTGTTGCGCAACGCATCAAGGCAGAACTCGACACGTAAACAGCACTGGCGTCTGAGCTAACTGAGCGTTCCGCGACGCCAGGCAGAGCCGCGCGGGGCTCGCCTTGCCGGTCCTACTCCTAATACAAGTCCCTGAGCGTCTCGGCCATCCGCTCTAGCTGTTCCGGTGTATTGCCGTTTCCGCGATCGTTTCTGATCGTCTTCGCCATTCGCTCTAGTTTGTCGACGAAGCCTCTGAGCGTCTCCTCAATCAGCTCCAGTTCACCGGCCAAGCCCTTGAGCGTTTCCGTCATTTCGTTTCGCCGTTTCCACGATCGCCGTCGGATCGTTTGATCTGTCAGCTCATCGGACAAGTCTCTGATCGTCTTGGCCATCCGCTCCTGTTGCTTGGCGAGCTGGGCAAGTGCAGCCATGCTATTGTCGGCGGTAATGATCGTCTCGGTCATTTGCCCTAGGTCTTTGACCACGCTCCTGCTCGTCTCAGCCTGCTGCTCTAGCGCCTTGGCGAGCGGGATGAGTCTCACTGCGGTGTCGTTGTCGCGGGCGAAGATCGCAGCCATCACGCGGCCCCTGGTGTGTTGCCGTCGTTAAGGGAGCCGGTCAGGGCCACTTTCTTATCGCCGATTTCGGACACACGCAGAGCGTTGCCCCGCATGATTTGCGCCAGGCGCAGTGTCGTGGTGCCGTGATAGAGGAGCCACGGTTGACGGATCGTAGGCTTGGTCATCTCGTCCCACTCGGACGTCACGCGCTGCATCCTTGGACCCCTCCTCCTCGTCATTCAACCCACCCTCTGGGTGTCAATGAACGCTGTCGTCATCCTCGGCCGGCTCGTAATCGATCGCCGGCGGCTCATGGTCAACTGCCTTGGCATTGACCAGCTCCATGAGCTCGGCGAGGTATTCATCGGCGTCATCGACGTAGGCGATATCGATCTGTTTACGGTCGATGAACATACCGAGGTGCTTGCCGATCAACTCAATCGACCGGTTCGCCGCGGCACGATCGCCGGCGCGCATCGCCATCACGGCATTCATGCGCAGCTTGCGCAGAACCCACTCCTCGTCGACGCCCACGCGCTCGGCTGCAGACACCAACGCTATGTCGATAGCCTTCGTGCGCGTGGCGAGGATTTCATCTACCCGTCGTGAGATGTCGTCCCGATGTCGTAGGCGCCCGGCATTAGCGCGGTCGGGGAAAAATCCAGCGATTTCATGAGCCTTGAACGCACTATGGCCGTTTGCAACTGCCTGTGCAAAAGCCTCATGTCGAGTGTTGCGAAGTACTCCCATGTGGTCAAAATATATGATGTACGACGACGTTTTTACAACAGTCTAAGTGCTTGCTCACACTGGCATACATCATCTTGACAACGTGTTATCTCGTATATGACCGCACGCAACCTCGGGGTGACTGATCTTTGAAGCGACCGAGGGGCTGATCTCGCCTGGCGCCAATAGGTTTGACACCTCTCCGGGCCAGGCGCAGCGTTGCCGCAACGAACAGATGGAGGAGCGCAATGGCTGTTGTCGCCCTTGAGATCAAAGCGCGCCAGGCGCTCGCCGGCGGGGAGGATTTTGCCGACGTTGGCCCCTACACCCAACTCGATGGCACGGCGCATTTCGCTGTCGATCCGACCCATTTCCTAAACCGGTCCATCACCGATATCGGCCTGGCCCCACGCAATAGCGACGGCCTCGTCCATTTCTCCGCGGACATTCGCATCTTGACCCCTGAAGACCCGCGGCGCGGCAACCATCGCCTGTTATTCGACGTGCCGAACCGCGGCAACCGCCTGGCGCTGTCGACCTTCAATCGCGTCCCCCGGCCGATCAACCCAAGTGCGGCGACCGATGCAGGCGATGGGTTCCTGATGCGCCACGGCTACACCGTCGTGTGGTGCCGCTGGCAGCACGACGTACCGGCGACCGAGGGCCTGATGCGCATCAAGGTGCCGAAAGCGCAGCAGGAGGGCGGTCCGGTCTCCGGTAGGCTTCTGGTGAGTTTCCAGCCGAGTGCGCCCGGCCAGGTCCAGCTGCTTTCCGATCGCGGCCATCGTCCTTATTCGAGCAACAACCTCGATGATCAGGGCGCAACCTTGTTGGTGCGCGATGGCGACGACGACCCTCCGCGCGTAATCCCGAGGGAGGAATGGTCGTTTGCCCGGCTAGACGGGGAGCGGGTCGTTCCCGATCCCGATCACGTCTACCTGGCAGTAGGGGTTCGTACCAGGCAAAGTCTATCACGTGATCTACCCGACGACAGGCGCCCCTGTGATCGGGCTGGGCTTGCTGGCGGCGCGCGACACCGTGGCCTTTCTACGCCATGGCGGTGCGGCGGACGGCAATCCCTGCGCCGGCGACATCCGGCATGCCTACGCCTTCGGTGCGTCGCAGAGCGGTCGGTATCTCCGTCAGTTTCTCTACCTTGGCCTGAACGAGGACGAGCAGGAGCGCATGGTATTTGACGGCATGCTGGTCCACATCGCAGGCGGTAAGCGCGGCGGCGACTTCAACCAGCGCTTTGGCCAGCCCTCTGCCTCGCTGCACCCGACAATGAGCAACGCCTTTCCATTCACGGACACGGTAAGCACCGACCCGCTCATCGGCCGCAGCGATGGTTTGTTAGAGCGGCTTGCGGTACGGAATCGCGTGCCGAAGATCTTTTTTTCCAACTCGTCGACCGAGTATTGGCGAGGTGATGCCTCCCTGATCCATATCGACGCGGAGGGGACGCGAGACATTTCGTTGTCTGCCTTGTCGCGCCTTTACCACTTCGCCGGTACGCAGCATTCCGCCGGCACCTTGCCGCTGACCGACACTAACCCGGTCGACGGCGCCCGCGGCCAGCAGGCGCTCAATTCGGTCGATTACAACCCGTTGCTGCGCAACGCGCTGGTACGCATGGACCGTTGGGTGAGCGGAGTGGAAGATCCACCACCGAGCCGTTATCCACAGCTTGCCGACGGCACTGCGGTCGGGCCGGAACAGACGAGAGAAGTGTTCATGGCGATCCCCGGCGTCGGGTTCCCGGCGAACCCGCCGCAGGTGGTCCGGCTGGACTTCGGCTGCGATGGCGCCAGCGGGGTCGCGACGACGCTGCCGCCTGTGGAGGGCAAGCCCTACCCGCAGTTCGTTCCGGCCGTCGATCACGATGGCAACGAGGTGAGTGGCATCCGGCTGCCTGATCTGACGGTGCCGCTGGCGACCTATACCGGCTGGAACCTCCGCCATGCACAGATGGGGGCACCCGAAACATTGATGAGCCTCATGGGGTCGACAATTCCATTTCTGGCAAGCCGCGAAGACCGCGCAGCGAGGGGCGACCCCCGCCGGTCGATCGAAGAACGCTACCCGAGCAAGAAGAGGTATCTCGACCAGGTCCGCCAAGAGGTTCAGCGACTGGCCAACGAAGGCTACCTCCTTGCGGAGGATGTGGAACTTGTGGTCGACCAGGCATCGCGGCGCTACGAACTTCTCGCAGCGGCGCAGGAGACGGTTGCCGCCGGCGACTAGCCCAAGAATACCCACATCGCCAGAACTATGTCGCTGGCGCCTCGTTGCCCCAGCTATCCCATCCCGCGCGGTGGCGATGCGCGAACATTTCGAGCCTCGGCTGGTGCGGGAACATCCGCTCGATCATCTCGGCAAAGGCGTCCGGCTTTTCACTGTGTCGGCCGCGCTCAAGTGTCATCACTTGGGGAGGCTGATCACCCATTGCCGGTGCCGGGATGTTTCCTCTTGTTGCGACCAGCAGCAGCTCGACTTGGTTGCGTGTCCAGTAGCCGGTCCCGGGGTTTGGCTTAAGCCACACGAAGTAGGACTTGTAGGTAAGGCCCCAGCGCTTGATCAGCTCCATCGCTTGTTCGAGCATCGGCGCGGTTGCCCAGAGGAAGAGTGCGCAGTCAAATGCCGCCGGCAGCTCCAGCATGGCGATGGTCTCCAGCGTCATGGTGGGGTAGTGGTTTTCGGCGGCGCGATCCATGCCTGTCTCGGGCGACCATGGTTCAAACTGCCAGGGCGGATCGGCGAGGATGACGCCGTAGAGCTGATAACCGAGCAGTTGCGACACCTCGGCGGTCTTTGCCGCCAGCGCCACCTCGCGCGCTTCGCGAGCGACGCGCTTGACCATGTGCTTTGCGCGGTCCGGGTTCGCCGTCGCCTCACGCTGCCGATCAGGGGGAAGCCGCGCGATTTTGGCAGCAACCGAGACGGCGATCTGCCCCTGCTCGGCCGCCTCGATCAGCTCGGGCACGCCGTGCTCGCATACGACACTGGCGCGCGCGATGCTGTCGGAACTGACGTTGAACAGGACGGCCTTCTCCCTCTGCGAGGTTCCCGCAATTGCGGTATGCTGGTTGTCACCGCGGCGCAGCGTTGGGAGCTTGGCGGCAACCATTGCGCGCTGGCTCTCGCTGAGGTGCCGGCGGCAAAGATTGGCCGAGATGACAAAGGCGAACGGGTCGATCTCCCGTTCCTCAGGATCGAACACCTCGAAGGGCACCAGGAGACGACCAGCGCCGTCGATCACCTCGACCCCGCCTTGCTCTGCGGCATCGAGCCGATTGCGCCCGTCGAGGAGCGACAGCGACCCGTTTGCTTCCTTCATGACGACGACAGGGCTTAGCATGCCGTGCGCCTTGATGTCGGCGGTGAGTTCCTCCAGCGCTTCGGCTGACATCAACGGAAAGATTTCAGCCGCAGGGTGGATAGGTAAAAGGTCACGCCAGCTCGTGTCATCTTCTGTTGACGAGGTGATTGGCCGGCAAATCGAAACAGTCGTCATGGCGCGATCTCCCAAGCCCTAACTGAGCCCTGCGCTGTCGTCGTGGCGGTTGGTAGCCGTCGCCGACGCGCTGTTGGCCGCCACACCAGGGCCAACGTGGAGGCGCGTCATCGTTGCAACTGCCACAGGCTGATGGTCCCGGGCGGAAGAGGGCGGCGGTAGAAGCGCTGCCGGACGCCAGTGTTCGTCACCACGTCGGCGCCGAGCTCATCGACACCGACGACCTCGCAGCGGTCGAGCAGAAGGACGATCCCCATGCAATCGAACCGCGCATCGGGGCGGTCGGGGTTGCACCCGAACACATCGAGGTCCGACCAGCCGCAAGCTGCTGCTTTGGCGGCCCAGCGGTCGACAAAGACCCCGACGGCATCGACGATTCGGTGCCAACGCCCGGGCAGGAAGCCAGCCGGTGGGGGCATACCACACAGTGCGGCGTAACCTTCCGCCCAAGCGCGAGGGACACCGGCACCCAGTTCGACGATGGCGGCGCGCTCATCGCAGGCATGGGCTCCGTCTTTCCCGAAATCTTCTGGAAAGGCGGCTGGCGCAACAATCCCCATCGCCGCCAAGGCGGCAATAGCCTCGGCCTTTCGGCCGGAATGCCAAGCGGGCTGGCAACGAGAGTGCAGCCAGACCCGACCGTCGGTTCCGATCCCGAAAGGCAACAGGGGATCGAGGGGTTGCTCTCCGCCACCGCAACCGAAACAACGCCCTGGGGGAGAGCGCATTGGGTTGCGGTTCAGCCACTCGGCAAGGCACCAGGCGACGGCACGGGCTTCGGCTTGTTCGCGCGGCAGCAAGCCATCCAATTTGCAGATGTCGACCCGCTGGTCGAAGAAGACCTGCCAGTCCTGGGCCGACCAACCGTCCCGGCCAGGCAACAGCAGCCATACGATCTCGGCCTTGTGACGCGACAGCAAATCGAGCACAACGGTCGGCGGCGGCGCGCACGCTTCCAGCACCAGATCGTCGCCGTCGATACCGAGTTTGTTGCCGCCGGCGCGGGCCGCCCTCAGTGCGTCGGCCGCGCTCACGCTGTTTACACTTTTGGGGGCGGCACACCCCGACCCAAACCGAAGGGGGTAAGTAGCGCCCGCATCTTCCCCCGCCAAATCCCCAACGCGAGTTCCTCGGCTTCGGCGCGACACTGATAGCCGCTCAGCTCCCAGCGGATGGTGTGATTGATGAAATGCGGCTGCGACCAGGTCGGGGTCTGAGTCGCCGGCATCGCCTGCCTGTGGTTCGAGACCCGATGCAAGCGCGGCCATGATTTGAGCCTTTGCTTCGCGCAATTGCCGCACCAACGCCGCGGGGACCGGCCGCGCGCCGGCACGAACGACCAGGCGGTCCTCGCCGCCGGGACGGACACTTGCCCCGATCTCGGCAAAGCGATCGAGAAGCTCCTGAGCCGTGGCTGTCATACGACGAACTCCTCGCCCGGCGGCACATCGAGAACGTCGTCGTCGTTTTCAGTTGGAGCGGACGCTGGAGGGCTAAAAACATGTCCCGCATCTCCCCTATCTCCCGCCGGTCGTCCCGCAGGGAGGGAGATAGGGGAGATAGGGGACATAGTTTGGCCGCCTGCCGGATCGGAAAAGGTGTAAATCAACCTGTCGTCCGAGCAGGTCAGGTGCACCTCGTAGTAGCCCGTGTTGTCCTTTTTGAATGTTTTCAGGGTCGCGACGGTCGAGGCGTCGATGCGCGTCGGTCGGTCGACGAGGCGGTTGTTCAGGAGCTTGCCGAGCGAGCCGGCGGTCGGCCGATTGAGCTGGCGGCCCAGCAATTCGCTAAAAGCATCGAGCAGATGCTCGGCTATTTCCCGCGCCTCCGGCTCCACGTATGCCCCCCCAAACGAAGGGGTGCCGGCTTCGATCAGTTTCACGATCTTACCCGCCGCGAATGGTCTCGCGCCGAACTCGTCCCGCAGTGTCGACAGCATGGTGGCGGCCGCGGCCGTTTCGTCGTCGTCGCTCTCGCCAGCGCTGAGCAGGGAAAGGCAATCAATGCTTTCGCCGATCAACGTTGCCGCATGCTCGACTGGCCAGCCGCACAATGACCACCAATCCTTGAACCTGGTCTTCGCCACCTGGCCTGCGGGCCGGTTTTGGCAGCCGTAAATGAGGATGGTGTAAAGGCAGCTCAGAATTTGGCGACGGTGCTGCGCCGTCCAGCCGATCGGGTCGGGATGGGCGAATTCGCGGTTCTCGGGGTCGGGCCGGTCGACGTTGATGACGATCTTGTGACTGCGGCTTGTCATATCGCCCTTCGGGGCGATGTTGTTGCCGGTGAAGATCTGAACCGTGCCGCCCGGCGCCGTCTCGAATTCCAATTCACCGAGCACCCGGTCGCTGACCTCAGGACTGGTCAACGCTTTTTCGATGCACGCGCTGCTGATCTGTGCCCCTCGCGGAATGTTGTCCCAAACCACTACGGCAACCCCTTGCCGCAGATAGGCGAACAGCGCCTTGCGCCGCTCTTCCTCGTTGTCGGACCAAGCGGCCGCCGCCGCCATACGGCCCAAAATAGCCATGACGATCATATGGACGAGGGTGGTCTTACCCCCTCCACGGTGGCCAGCGACCACGAACCAAGCCGGCCGCTCCTTCACCAAAACCCGTTCGATCAATGATAAACAAAGCATAATTACGAGGAGCTTGCCGGTCAGGTCGGCGTTTACGTCGACCAGCCACTCATTGAGTAAAAAGCGCAGTGCCTTGCGAACGTCGTCCTCGGTCGGCGGCGTCGCCGGTAGACAGGCAAGAAGTTCTAATTCGATCCGGTGTATCAAGCCGCTGCGGCGGTCAAGGCCGGTTCCGCTTATGATCACACCGTTCATCGCCACCAGCGGCGCGGTATTGACAGCACGGCCGATCGGCATCACTGACATCTCCGCACTGATCGCCATCAGCGCTTTGATAAACGGCTCCTGCAAGGCGGCCGGGTAGCTCGGCTTCCTGTCGGTCGCTTGGGTCTCGAAGCGGATGTGTTGCTCGATCAGAAGTTCCACTTCGACGGCCGACAACCGCACAATTGTGGGTTCGGCCGGGGCGGGGAGGCCGAAATCATCTCCCGCATCTCCCGCATCTCCCTCCTTGGGCACCGCTGCATCGGCATTGCTGCCAGTGGCGGTCAGGCGATGCAGGCCCCAAGGCTCAATGGTGCGCACCTCGACGATGCTGCCCGCTGCGTCGCGCATGGGCGGTTCGGCGGATTGATCTGCCGCCAGGGTCTCGTCGACGATCCTGATGATCGGCCCGCGCTCGCCATCTGACGGCGGCAACGGATACCCCAGGCGCTTGTCCAGGGCGATCAGGCGGTCCTGAGCAGCCTTGCGCCTGGCCTCGTCGCGGCGGGCCTGCTCGGCCTTCAGGCGTGCCTGGATCGGGCGAACCCCGACCTCCGCCTGCTTTGCCGCTGTCGCGATCAATCCGGCCAGTTCATCGGCCTCGATGTCAGCCTGCGGGACGACAACGCTCAGTACGTCGACGACATGCTGCGGGTCTGCCGCCTCGATGGCGGCGCGTGCAGTTCGCGCGTCGTGGCGCAGTTGATAGAAAGCCCGACCGTGAGCGAAGGAACTGATGAAGATCGCGCATGGATCGGTCTTCGATCTAAGGACCATTGCCTTGTCGCGGCCGTAGCCGGCGCCTTCAAGCGGATCGGCGAGCGTCTCGCCGATAAAGCGGTCGGGATCTGCCAGCACCGCCTCGACGCTGACAAAGCCGAGATGGTCGAAGTCCAGCATAAGCTGCGGCGACAGCGAGCCGTGGTGACGGGATGCGACGGCACGCATTGCCGCGACGAGCGGCATGCCGGTGCGTTTGCTGATCTCTTCGGCCAGCCGACGATCGGCTTCCGCCCTGACCTCGGCGGCGCGAGGTTCCAGCGTAATCCGCGCGCGCTCTTTTGCCTCCCGCACCCGAGCAAACTCGTACTCTGTCAGCGACGGAATGACGGTTCTTGTGTCGATTGTATCCCCGTCGTGAGGAATGGGCATTCGAGCCGCCGCGTCTTGCATCAGCGGCGGAACCACCTCGGGCGGCCCCTCGAATACCAGCCGCTCGCCAAAGCGCACGGTGGCGTCGATTATGGAGCGGTCGAGCAACTGTCCGGTTTTACCGATCCGGTACCAGCCGAAGCCGTGCAACCAGCACAAATCGTGCAGTGTCTTAAGCGCGCGGTCGATGTCAGTGCCGTCTGCGACCAGGACATAGTGGTGCTCGCCACCGCTGCCAGCGATCTCCTCGCCAGTGTCACTGCGCCGCAGCCCCGCGCTGGTGCTGCTCCGAGACACACGCTCCGCATGCGCTAGCCCCGGCAAGATCGACACCAGTGCACCCCAGACGCCGCCAGCGGACGCGACCCCGGCCGACACTTCGGGCGGTATGCCTTTACGATCGAAGTCGATGAGTAACCATGCGGGACCAGTTTCGTAATCGATATGCTCGCGAGACCGCGCAATGATCTGCCGACCGTCTGGCACTTTGTGCTCGGTCAGCCTCGCCAGCGCACCGACCGTGACGACCCGGGCCTTCTCGTGGTCCTTGATGCAGCCCAGCGCCAAGGCGTTGGCGTCACCCGTTGCCGCGATCACGTTGGCAAGGTCGGACGCCGCCGGGACGTGAACAACTTGGGCGTCGCCCAATGCCATGCGGCAAGGCGAACCGTCAGAGACGACCCTGTCGTCGACCAGCGAGATGCGCTTGGAAAGCAGTGCACCGCTGGGGTCAGGTTGTCCCGGTAGCTTGGTGAAAATGGTAATGCGCGCGTCGCTAATGCCGTGAAGGCCGACAGCCAATTTGGCGGCGCTCACCGGGCCGCTCCATCCGCCTTCGGCGACAGCAGTTTTTCGAGGGAGTCGTACAAGATCAGGCGGCGGCGCCCGACGCTCACCGTGTCGAGACGCCCCTCGCTGATCAGCTTCCAGATAGTTGAATTCCCGAGCCCGGAGATTTCGCGGGCATTCGGGATCGTGACCGTAATCGGTCTTTGCTTTGGCTTTAGCTTAATTGGCTTTCGCTTAGAGCTGCGCGCGTCCATGGCTGTCCCCGGAAGAGGGTTGCAGACATGGAACTCGATGCAGCCTTTACTGGGCGCTACCGCCAGCCCGTTTCCAAGCCTTGGTATTTGGCGGCGTCGGCCCCTATGGGGCATGAATCCCGGCATACCCTTAGGGGCACGCTCCCCGCTATGTCAAGGCCGGTGAGATCGCTGTGGCCCGCTGTCATCTACCGCTTGTCCCATCTTGGCACAGCGTTACTCATGCCGTTGCGAGAGGCCTCACAAATTTACCGCCGGGCTGCGATTGGCCCCCAACCCGCTCGGTACCCGATCCTTCACATCCCGAGTGGAACGACATTGCCGTCCGCGGCTATACCTGTATCGAGCAGCGCTGTCCTAGCCAACGCGTCGGAATGGTCTCCGATGTATCGGCTGTAGGTCCGCTCCAGCATGGCGATGCTGGTGTCATGATTAACCGCGACCACCCGGATAGGCACACCGGCGAGGATTTGTCTCACGATATTACTGTGCCGCAAGGCGTAAATTGTGACCTCGGCAGGGTCTTGCTCGGCCCCCTTGGCCGCGTGCCGGAACAACCGCGAGTGATCGGACTTTTTCCAAGGCTCGCCGCTCGGTTTCACCAGCAGCGGCGCACCAGCCAGGCGATCGGCCGTCAACCCTTGGAGCCTAGCGGAAAGCCCGGCCAGAATCGGCACGGGCCGGCGCATGACCTTCTTCACGCCCTTACCCTTGTTCGACGTTGGCATCAACAATCGTGGATCGGCACGATCGGCTTGCAGGTCCTGTATCTCGATACGTGCCAATTGGCTCACGCGAGCCCCGGTGATGGCGGCTGCCTCCACCAGCAATCCAAATTGAGCGCTGTGCTTGTGCGCCTCGGCGATGATCTGGCGCACTGTGGGTTCCGGTAAGATGACGTTGCGAGATTGCTCGGCGTCCGGGATCGTCGCGAGCCCGGTTTCCCAAGCACGTCGATTTACAATCCGCTCGTCGTGAAGGCACCAAGGGTCTTCGTCACAGGTTCAGGCCCAATCACCAAAAAGCAGCGGCAAGACCCGCGATGGGAACCTTGCCACGTGCAGACACACACACGCGGCACACGTAGAGTTTCCTCTACGGCGTAATCACCAATATACCATATAGCTCAATCGCTTGGGTTTCATCGGTGGCGACGTTGCATATTTTATCCCCATCGGATGGTTGCGATCCAACGGCGGCATCGGGTGCGCGATCCGGGTCGTTCGCCTGCGCCGCATTGTCCTTTGGCGCATATACGAATAGTGCGGGCTGGCTCGAACTCCACGATGCGGGCCCCCTTAAGATGAACACAACAACACGGAGGAGGCCGGCCACAGATAACGCTGGTTGAACCTTAGGAGTTCTTTATTGGGCCCGACAGGCGGCTTCTGAATCTGCTCCGGAACAGCATCGGGAGCCGAGCGACATAGTGCCATGCGGATTTACCGCATCCGGCTCTCGGACAAGACGTCACGCCTTCACCCACGACGGGCCACCATCCTTTGCTCAGAGACTGGAGAGCCACAGGATAGACGACACACACCCCGAGGCCGACGAACAACGGGACAAGCCAGATGAGTGCCGCTTCCGGCACTCGCCGGTCAGGCGAACGGGCGATCGCTTGTACGAGACCTGTCATTGTCAAATTCTCACTTTCCTTGCCGAAACTGCCGCACGAATGGCGCCGCCGCTGACAGCGCGCCGGTCGTTGCGCCTAGCGTGTTACTGGTCGAAACAGAATATCCGCTCGCTTATTGCGGCGAGTTCTGATGTCGCAAGAGAAATTCAGAACAAACGGGATGGTTTGGCTCACACTGTTACGCTAGCTATGGGACTACGTTTGCGGGATTAAGCTGCACGGTATTGTTTTGCGTTTCTCGGCTACCACCATGCAGTGAGATCTAGGCGCTCTGCCGACTAGCGCGCTTGATAAATTCGGCCAAAAAATTGATAGATGTTGAAAGGGTCGCCGTGAAAGGCGCGAAGCCACCGGCTGGAAGGGGGCGCCTTGACACCCAGCTACTCGCTGACACCAGCCTCGACGATTTCTCTGCCTTTGGGATCCGCCGCCTTCTTGACGGTGCTGTCCAATGCTGCTCGTGCTCGCTCTCGCCGTCAGGATGATCTAGGTGAGCGCCCGGCCCACAATATCGGCCTCTGCAGTCCACAGGTCCGAGGACCTGCCCATCCGACGGCGGGCGAACGATCGACACCCTGGCCGGTGCGGTTTTGCGCATATTCGCCAAGCTGAATGCGATTGAACGGGCGCAAGCGTTACTAGGACGCCGGCTCGCGGCTCTCAAAAAGGAAGCCGCACCCGTCCGATCGCCCGCACCCGGACCCTACGGATCCAATAGCACCTCGTCGAGGTTGACCGCTTAGGGCGGCATCGCAACGGCTATCACTGGGCGTGGGGCTAGGGGCGAACTACTGGCGCCACCTACACCTTGAAGCGGACTGGCCTCGATCGTCTTGCCGAGGCCCGTCTCGTCAGCGATGAAGAGGTTGAAGCGCAGGAGACGGTACAAAAGCTCATTCGCGAGGGCGTGCTACCCGCGACGCAGTTGATGCCGTCGGCGCCGTGGCAAATCCCTGTCGCTGCGCTCAAAAACGAACCCGTCAAGACAGGCGCACGCGAAATCGTCGGTCGTCGTCCAAAGTTCTACAAGCGATTCGAAGAGGATACAATTCACCGACGAGTAGAACGCGCTTGTCGGAGGCCCGCCTTCCCGGCGGCTTGGTCCGACGCCCCGTAAGAGGACGGTCACATGCTTAAAACGCCGCGGTTCGGGATGCGGTCGCTCTCACCCGCCCTGCGCCACGACGAGGAGTAGGCTTCGGCGCGCAGGCCCTGAAACTCGTCACCATCGCCATTTCGATCCGCGCGGCGGTCCTTACGTCCTCCTTCTTGGCGGCCAGGGGTCAACGCCGTCCAACCGCTGCTCGCGGCATTTCTGCGCCCGCTGGCGTGCGGCCGCTAGCTGACCGCGGGACAGCGAGGTCGACTATGATACGAAGAGATTAGGTACCCAAAATTGAGACCAGCCCCAGTGGGCGTCGAACTTACCAGCTCATGGTTAACGCGCCATTGCGCATGTCGAAGGCTTTGAGCCGCCTCAGAAAGCTCATCCCCAGTACCGACTGCTTGAGGCTTTCGACCACCACTGCAGGTACGCCGTCCACCTCAAGCTCGTCGAGGCGAATTTCACGGAGTTGCACCGAGGCGGCACGAACCGTGCCGTTCGCGGTGTGCACTGTCTGATTGAAGGTCAATTGGCTCAGATCGATCCGCCGGGAAACGGGTCGAGCACGTATTCCCGCGCCAGCAACTCGTCGATCTCGCTCATGCGATCGGCGACCCGCGCCAGCAACTCGTGCACACCGCTGAGCGGGATGTACCCCAGTTGCAGCAGGACCCGGCTGATCTGGGCCATCATCCAATGCTTTCGTGGCAGCTTTTCGGAGTGGCTTGATGCCACGCTTCCCCATTGCATGTGGTCAGCACGGAAGAAGACAGGCGGGGCCCGGCGCCAGTTTCGCCCCATTTTGTTTCAGCCCACATTTTTCGCCTCAGCCCACAACCCCGTTTTCCTATCGCAGGTTGCAGATAAAGTGTTTCGGGGCATCTGATTTGATAATTTCAGCCAAAAAATTAATAAATTGGGCCGTCAAATTCACCGGAAGCGCGCCGGCTAAAGTGACAATCAAACCGGAGCGGTCCGCCGGGGCAGGTCAGCTAGGCTTTCCCTCGTTTGCCGCGAGCAGGTTTCTCGCGCGGCTGGGCGAGGTCCCGGTCCACCGTTTGAAGGCATGGTTAAACGCCCCCGCCTCGGAATAACCCAGCAACCAGGCAATCTGCTGCAAGGCAATCTGCTCATCTTCGAGGTAACGAAGAGCAAGCCGATGTCGCAGCTCGTCCAGAACGTCACCAAAGCTGGTGCTCTCCTGAGCAAGATGCCGGCTGAGCGAGCGAGCGCTCATGCCAAGGTGTTTAGCGACGGCAGCAGCGTCTACCTTGCCGCTGGAAAGCACGCTGAGAAGGTGGTTCTCGACGAGCCCCCGCAGCCCCGATGCGCTGCTCCTCTCCGAGAGCAAATCGTCCGCATGGGCTTCCAGGATCTGCAGCAGGTGACCGTCCCCAGAGATGATTGGCAGGTCCATGATCCTTTGCGGCAGGACCCAACTGTCCGCGACCTGACCGAACTCCACCGCGCACCGCAGGATGCGGTGGACCTCCCTAAGCTCGGAATTCCGGCCGTGGGAAAAGGTCATGCGTGACGGTGCAAAATCGCGATTGGTTAGCGTGCACAACACCCTGTTAAATGCCAGAGCGATGAGTTCGGAATGCTGCCGAACAGGCACGTTAAGCGCCCGAACGCGGCGGAACGTCAGGAGTGTCTCCTCTTTCTCTTGCGAGATATCCAGGCGGACTTCTTCGTTCATCGTTGCAGCGTATCGCTGCAGGTACTCAAGGGCTTCGGTCACGGTTCCGGCTGACGCGATCAGATAGTAGAGGAGACCGATATCTCTTAAGTCCATCTCCGCCGCGACGTGCAGCCCGAGCAACGGATCGTTGGTCTCGCTGGCAGCGAGTTCGAGGAACCGATGTTGAGACCCGACCGACACGCCACCCGGGTCATCGGTCAGCCGACTGCGCGAAAGCTCAGCCTCCGACAAGAGCGGCTCGGCGTCGAACCCCTTCCTGTCCAGAAAGTAGAGGGTTTCGCGCGCGGCGACGCCGCGGGTCCACAGAAATGAATACTGCGAGATATCGCTTTGGGGGACACTCATGACAGCCGAACTCCTCGCGAAGAAACTTTGCGCAAAAAACGAAGATCAGATCCTGTCCCGGGACCGGCACGTCGAAAGGAGGATAGCACGGCAACCAAAATTTGTGGCCGAAATTATCAAGGACATTTGCGCTCGCGAACAACCGATAAATCCACGACGGTTACGGAGCCGCGCCAGGCCGGAAATCGACGACAGCCACAGGCCGGCCGCCGTTCAGGCTCGATGCCAGACCGTCTTGACGCTTGTTGCACTCAATCGCGCTGCAGGGAAACCTGATGGGGCCAGGATCGTGAAATTTCGGATGGCGTGAGACGCAGACGTACCGGCAGCATCAAAGACCGGGGCCGTGAGCCAGATAGTCGGATAAGGTGCCAGACGGGAAAATCGCCACTGTGATTTCGCGGGCTTCGCGGGTGGCATAGCCGGCCTCGCGAAATTTCCTTATAAGGAATTGGTTGACCCACCGCGTGAGGACCCATGGCTGACGAACTCCCGGAGAACGTGACGCTTGATTGGATTGGCCGCCGCCTGATCGCGCTGCAAAGCGACGTGTTGGCAACGCGTGAAGATATCCGCACGGTCCACCTGCAGCTTCGCCGGATCGAGGATCGGATGGACCGCACCGATGAGACACTGTTGCGGCTCTTGTAGGGTGAGCACGACTTTGAGAAGCGCTTGCGCTCGCTGGAGCGATCGGACGAGGACAGGCGCTGAGTCATGCGGCTACCGGGCGTGAGTTGCCATATGTTGCCGGTGTCATCGTCAGCAAAGTTACATCAGGGTCTTCAGCGAGCAGCCCGTCTTCATCTTCTGGCAAGTCAGGCGTGTATCCACGTCACATATAATCCGTGACTAACGGAAAGTTTTGCAACATTATCTCTGCTATCAGAGCAGGCGGCAGGATTTTGAGATGGCATCGCTGCGCAAGCGCACCTGGACATCGGGCAGTGAGGTCAAGACGTCCTGGGTTGCCGACTACTTCGATCAGGCCGGCAAGCGGCACATCAAGACGTTTCGCACCAGGAAAGAGGCTGACGCCGAGCTGGTGCGTATCCGTGGCGAGGTCGCGCAGGGCGTCCACACGCCAGAGAATGCCAGTATCACGGTCGCCGAAGCGGCTGAGCTTTGGATGAAAACCGGCGAGTTGGAGAACCTGGAGCGCTCGACGCTGCGGGAGTACCGCAACCATGCCAAGCTGCATATCAATCCGCTCATCGGTGCGACAAAACTTGCGCGGCTTTCGACCCCCGCCATTGAGGCGTTCCGCGATGAATTGCTGCGGACAAGGTCGCGGGCGATGGCGCGGAAGGTGCTGGCGAGCCTCAAGGGCATCATCAACGATGCGCAGCGCCGCGGGCTTGTCGCTCGCAATGCAGCGCAACCCGTTAAGGTGGATGCAAAGAAGCGCGAAAACGGCAAGCTTGTCGTTGGGCGCGATGTTCCGTCGAAGGATGAGGCGCAAGCAATCCTTGCCGCCGCATCGGGCCGGTGGCGTCCCTTCTTTGTCACGGCGATCTTTACCGGCATGCGCGCCTCGGAACTGCGCGGCCTGACGTGGGATGATGTCGATTTCGGGCCTAATGTCGTGCGTGTCCGGCAACGCGCCAATTTGTGGGGCGAGATCGGTGCGCCAAAATCGGCGGCCGGCAATCGTGAAATTCCGATGTCGCCGATGGTGGTCACCGCGCTGCGGGAATGGAAGCTCGCCTGCCCAAAGGGTGATCTTCGACTGGTGTTCCCGAACGGCAATGGCAGGGTGGAAAGCCACGCCAATATCTGGAACCGGGGCTTCTCACCGCTACAGACCGAGGCCGGCATCGTCGATGAGGACGGCAAGCCGAAATACGGGCTTCACGCGCTGCGCCACTTCTTCGCGTCGTGGGCGATCGAACGCGGTTTTACGCCGAAGCGGGTGCAAGTGCTGCTCGGTCATTCCTCGATCCTGATGACGTTTGACCGCTACGGGCATCTCTTTCCGAGCCTCGAAGACGATCACGCCAAATTCGCGGCAGGCGAGGCGGCACTCGTCGGTTGACTAACGGAAAATATTCGTCGGCTGACTAACGGAAAATATTTGCTGCTGCCACGATGAGAAGCCGAAACGAGTTTATTTACAAGGACTTGGCATGCTTGACGAAAAGTAGAACCGACAGTTGCGTTTCCTCTATTGTTGTTAATCAAAGGGATGCAATCTTGCGACAAGGCTGCAACAAATCTGCGATTCTCGGCGGAAATCCTAGACAAAACACGGACTGAAAATCCGTGTGTCGGTGGTTCGACTCCGCCCCTGGGCACCACACCTGTTCGACCTTATTGATATTCGTTTTTATTTTGCCTTTTTCGTCCCACTGGACGACCCGCCGCCGGGAAAAGCGGGACATTTTCGTTCCCGCCTGGCGCCTGCGGCTTCAGCAAATAGCCGCTTTCGGCGCGACCTCGTCAGGCGCGATGGTAGATGCAAGAGGCGGCTTTCCACCCATTGCGCGCATGCCAGGGTCGGCAGCGAAGTCTCCAGCTGGGCGCCGTCTTATTCGTTCCCTCTAGTCTGATCGGCCGTTAGCTGCATTAACGGCTGCCCCAAGCGAATCTTCGCGCCTTCGCTTACACCAGCGGCACGGGTGATCCCTCGCGGCGCAAGTACAATGATCGTCGAACCATGCTCGAACCAGCCGATCTCCTCACCCTTGCCGAGCGGCGCCCGATAAGGAAGCTCGGTTGCTCCGCGGTAGCCGCTATTCATCAACAGGTCGAGGAAATGAAGCCGGATCCCGGCGACGAGGATCGCCGCCACCGCGACCAACGTAACGACTTCATTTGATCCTTGGAGCACCAAGCGGATCACTGCCCGCTCGTTTTGGCAATAAAGACCGGGAACACGCTTCAGCGCGGCGGGATTGACGTTCCACGTGTCGCCGGGAATGTAGCTCACGTGCTCGACGGTGCAATCGTAAGGCGCGTGGAAGCGGTGATACATGCTCGGGGTCAGCCGCAGGGTTACGTACTGCCCGCCCCGATAACGCTCCACCAGCCCCGAATCCAGAACCAGATCGCCGAGCGTGTAGGAAGAGCCCTTCACCTGCATGAGCAGGCCGTCCTCGATCGCCCCGCAAGCGATGACGATCCCATCGCAGGGGCTGGTCATCACGCGCGAATTGTCATCGATGGGCCTCGCGCCGGGTTTGAGCTCGCGCGTAAAACAGGCGTGCAGGCTGGAAAAGCGATCGGTCCGTGCGTCAGTCAAATCGAGATCGGAGAACAGCCGCCAAACGGCGATCGAGGCGCTCGCTAAAAGCGGGTTTTCGATATGGCTGAACCAGCCCATCAGACGCGTGGCGAATCGCCGAGGAATGCGATTCGACAGTAGAAAGTTCAGGCTCTCGGCCAGGCCCCCCAGTCCGCTCGGGCGCCACGCCACTGTCATGTATTTATCAAAATCGGCGCGTAAGCAGCGCAGTAATGGACCCGATGATCTTCTCGTACCTCGCGGCGGGCGCTGCCGCCTTGAGCATCCCGGCGGTCAGACTGCGATCGCGCTTGCAGCTTTCGCGGGCCAAGCATCCCTCGCTCGCCGGGCATGCGCGGATCGCGCGCCGGGTGGCGGCGCTTGTGCCGTTCTACCAATACGACGACAGCCGTTTTTTCGCCGCCGACAATGCGCCGGATGAGGTTGTCGAGCGGCGGCGCGCCGATTTCGAGCGCCTCGCCGCGCTTTACCGGGCGAAATCTCCGCGCACGCTTGAACTGACCGCCGAGGTCACCAGCCTGATTTCCGATTTGCAGTTCACCGAAACCTACCGAGTGCCGTTCCAATTCAGCCGATACGTGCGTCGTCGCCTGCCGGTCGGGGCGTTTTTCGAGGCGACCAGCGACGTCAGGGCCACGGATCTGGACGGCAACGTCTTTTATGATTTGACCGGGTCCTACGGGGTCAACCTGTTTGGCCACGATTTCTATAAACGATGCATCGACCGGGCGAACGAGCGCGCGCGCGCCCTCGGCCCGATCCTCGGCCACTACCACCCGGTCGTCGCCGACAACGTCAAACGGCTGACGCAGATTTCTGGGATGGACGAGGTCTCGTTTCACATGTCCGGCACGGAAGCGGTCATGCAGGCCGTCCGGCTGGCGCGGTTCCATACGAGGCGCTCGCATCTGGTCCGGTTTTGCGGCGCTTATCACGGCTGGTGGGGCGACGTGCAGCCCGGGGTCGGCAACCCGGTACCGGCGCGCGACACCTATACGTTGAAGGAGATGTCCGAGAATTCGCTGCGCGTTCTCCGCACCCGCAAGGACATCGCCTGCGTCTTGGTCAACCCGTTGCAGGCGTTGCACCCGAACCAGAATGCGCCGGGAGACTCGACCCTCATCGACAGCGGCCGTAACGCCAATTTCGACCGTGCCGCTTACGCCGCATGGCTGAGGCAACTGCGCCAGGTCTGCGATGAACGCGGCATCGTGTTGATCTTTGACGAGGTTTTTGTCGGCTTTCGCCTCGCGTCCGGCGGCGCGCAAGAGTATTTCCGGGTCAAGCCCGACATGGTCACCTACGGCAAGACGCTGGGCGGCGGCCTCCCGGTGGGCGCGGTCTGTGGACGCCGCGCGGTCATGAAGCGCTTTCGCGAGGATCGGCCGGCCGATATCTGCTTTGCCCGGGGCACGTTCAACTCGCACCCCTATGTCATGGCGGCGATGAACGAGTTTCTGCGCTCGCTCGACGAGCCGGAGACCATCGTGCTGTACGACGATCTCGATGCGACATGGAATCGGCGAGCGGCTTCCCTCAATCAGCGCTTTCAGGCTGCCGATCTGCCGGTGCAGGTGGCCAATTTCTCGTCGATCTGGCTGGTCTATTACTCGCGGCCGTCCGCCTATAACTGGATGTTCCAGTATTACCTCCGCGAAGCGGGGCTGGCGCTGAGTTGGGTCGGCACGGGACGGCTGATCTTCAGCCTGAACTACACCGAGGCGGATTTCGCCGCGGTCGCGGACCGCTTTGTCGCGGCGGCCGAAGCGATGCAGCGCGCCGGATGGTGGTGGGGCGACGCGGCGGCGACGAACAAGCAAATCCGGCGACGACTGCTGGGCGAGACCATTGTGCACGCGCTTTCGCCGCGCCGAAATCCGCATTAGCTGAGGCGCGCCAACCCGGTGGAGGGCTTTCAGCCGAAATGGTCGGCTGTCAGCGGTTCGTCGTCGTCCCGGCGCAGCAGGTGGATCGGCGACATGTAGTAAAGCCGGATGTCATGAAACGGGTCGGTCAGGATTTTTGTTGCCCAGACCAGCCCGGTTTGCACGCTTTGAGTGAAAAACAGCTGCACCGAGCGGAAGATGAGCCCGCTCACCCCCAGGAGCAGCCAGAGCATCCCGGTATGGCGGACGAAATCGATCGCGCCATCGTACGGATTCGCCAGTCCTAGCAGCCGCGGATCCAGATAAAGCACGAGCGGCGACGCGGCCCAGATCGACATCAGCACGACCTTGCGGCGCAGATTGTAGCCGACCTTGATTTCTTCCTTGTATTCATGCGTGGCCTGGTTGATCGCGTCGTAGCCTTTCGGTTCGAAGAAGAAGTGGCCGATCTGTCGACTTGTCATCGAAATCGTCCAGCCGACGATCGCCGCCATCCACGGCGCCCAGAAAACCAGCAGGTAGGCACATATGAAGCTGGTCGCGCTCAACAAATGCAGGGACTGATTTACCAGGCTGTGATGATAGTACCGGTGATCATCCCAGCGCTGCTCTCTGAGCGTCTCTCGGAAACCAGGCAATGACATCTCCCCTGTTTTGCGATTGGTTGCGGCGGGCTCGGACAACGATGGGACTAGCGAACCAACCGAAGGTTTCAGGTTTGCGGCTGCGGCAACGACTTGCCAAATCGGAGCAGAGAGAAATGGTCGAAGGGCGGCATCGTGCGCCGCTCGATCAGGTGGATGTCCTTTCGCCGCGCGACCCAATCGGCAAAGCGGTTCCAGGGGAAATCGAGCCGCCAGCCGAGCCAGCAGACAACGGGCCGCAACACTTCCTCGACCTTGCGCCGCAAGCCGGCTTCGGCGCCGACCCGGTTGGCGAGGACGATCTCGCCACCGGGCTTGACCACGCGGGCGAATTCGTCGAGCGCCGCCTCAGGGTTCGGACACGTCGATACCACATAGGTCGCGACGACGACGTCAAAGGAATCATCTGGGAACGACAGATGTTCTGCGTCCATCACCTCGAGCCGGACGACATGAGTGAGCGCAAGCTGCGAAACCCGAGTTCTCGCTTTCCGCAGCATCTGCTCCGAAAGATCGACGCCGACGATGCGGTTGTCCGCCGAGTAATCGCGAAGCGAGATGCCGGTGCCAACGCCGACCTCGAGAATCGTTCCGCCAACCCCATCGGCCGCCTCGATCGCCGCCCGCCGCCCACGGTCGAAAAGGGCGCCACCAAAGACAAGATCGTAAACCGGCGCCCAGCGGGCGTACGCCTTCTTTATCCCAACCTTGTCGATTTCCGCTCGCATTCCTCACCCCATCGGGCCGACGCAAATATGACAAGCGTCGGCGTCTTCGATGATGGAAACGTTACCGGGGACCTATGACAACTCAGTGACTTAGATAAAATCGGCTCTGGTATGGGGGCGGTGGGGCAACTAACGCATTGTGCGAGTGCCAAATATGGATCAGGTCAAGTAGTAGCCATATTGCGCTGCTAAGTCCCCAGTCTCATGCAATATGTAGGATCCATGTTCTCGTAAGAAATCGTCGCGACTGACTGCCGTCGTCGGCGTATCGCGGAATGGACTCTGCTGAGCGTAACTGTTCCGATCGAAGCTACTGTTGATGGTATGTTTGCTGAGAAATGTAGCGACCGTGCTGGGAGCGGTGAGATTTAATCTATCGGCGATCTCAAGCGCGACGCGGTCGGGATCCTCTCGCATCCCTTCTTGTCGAATCTCGAGAACCCGATCGGGATGAGCTGCGGCGAGCTCACGACCGGCACGCGTGTAATGCCGCCATTCCCTGATCGCCGCGTCGAGGTCCTTAGCCCAGGGCGCCGCGAAGCCTGAGGTCATCATAGATAAGCAGACCGATCGCGGGTCGCGGACCACGAGTACCATGTGCGCCGTCGGAAACATCTGAAGCAGAGGCTTGCCGACCAGGGCGTTTTCCGGCGAGCCATCGACCCAATGATGTCCGCCCGACTGTCGGCGCATCATCTGATCAAATCCCACGCCGAGATAGGCTAAGAACTGGATGAACTCGATCCCATGGTTGTCAAGCCATTGGCCCGGACCGCTTGACAGAGAGTACGCCCGCCGGACGGCCTCCGCGTCGTTGCGCAGCAGATAGTAGAAGAAGTGGGTTTCCGCTGAGGTCCAATATTCCGGATGGGCCGCGATTGCCCAACTAAGCGCGGAAGTTCCCGAACGAGGACAGCCCGCGACGAAGACGGGGTTTGCGGTCATTGAGTCATCACTTCTGCTGACGTCAGCTGTGCGCAATACCTCCTGGATCGTGGCGGTAGAGACCCATGATTTTCTTAAAGCCTCGACCAAGCACTGCCTCGTTGGTCCATTCGAGCGGCCGGCCTGTCTTGACCAGTCCGCGCGCGGCAAAAAAAATTATCGAGAAACATCTCGCTAAAGCTCCAATGATGCGTTCGGTCGCCCTGAAATCCATTCGGGTGGAAGCGGCAAATCGCTTCATCGCTTTCCGCGGCGAGATACTCGATCACCGCGGTCCCCTCGGGCGCCAGGAGGTCAGAAAGCGCGAGCAGCGCCGCGGGCAGCGACAAGATGTTGTTGAGCGACGCGAGGCTCAAGATGACATCAAATGGCCCAAGGCGTTGGATCTGGCTTCCGCATGGCGGATCACCAAAATCTCCGTGAATAAAGGATAGGCGGTCGCGGCTCATCCCCGAGATGGTGCGTATCAATTTGGCGCAATCGAAGAGGCGTTCGTCGACCTCGACCCCGCAGTAGAACGACGCTCCGCGCGCGATAAAGTGGTGACCGTAGTAACCGAGGTGGCAACCGATATCGAGTATCCGGGTCTGGGCAGTAGTCTCGATCAGCGGCTCGAAGACATGAAGCTTAGCTAAGGGGGTAGGGTTGCCATAAGCGACCGTGTCGCCAAACGCGCGCGTCGAGAATCCGTTGGAGAAATTGACCTCGATACGATAGGGCCGATACGGCTCGAGCATAGCCTGCAGAACCGTAGGTTCAAGTCGACTGTCCACCAACCAAGCATAGGCCGGTAATTCCATGCCGTATCCCAAACACAATTGCGGGACGCAAGTGTACGCGCGGCTTCGAGGCTAAAGCGTGTCGATCGACATCTTCACCAGGGTGATAAATCCGTCGAACTGGCCGACACGGTCCATGATGCCGATAGCATCGAAATTATCAAGAACGGCTTCGGGGGAGGACAATGAGTGACGGCGGAAGCGCTCCTCAACAACAATGCTGCTGACAAACTCCGCCCGCGCGAAGCGCAGCCGCCGCCATCGTCCGTCTCGTGATGTGTCGGCATCGCGAAAAGCATGGGCGACCGCCTCCTCATCGTTTCGCTGATAGCGGCGGCTAAGGATGAGTTCGAGATCATCGGCGGCCGGGTCGACCGGCTCCGCGAGAATAATTTCGATCGCTTGCCAACGCGGCGGAAGCAGCCACGGCCGAATACCAAACCGTGTGAGGCGCGCTCGCGGTGCGCGGGTGAAGCGGACGGTCCAGCCACTCTCGGAACTTGCCAGCGAAGGGCTGACTTTGTCACCGACGGGCGCGAGCCAGGGGTCGTCACCGGCCTCCAATAGCGCAAGGCGTTGCACGAGTGGAGCCGGTGGTACCCGTAGGTCGGAGGTGCCGGCGGTGTGAATAGCGGTCGAAGCTCTGACCGTTCTCCCACAGACCGGGAGGAGGCATGTCACGAAATAGAGAATCTCTGTTTCCGCATGGCTCCGCTCAAAACGAAAGAGTGACGCCTCGGCGCCGACACGCTCCGGCCGCGTGAAGTGCCATTCGCGGCTCATATTGCCGTGAGAGGCAAGTTGCTCAGACCAGCACAGAACTGGAGCGAATTGATCAGAGAAATCAGAGCAACGAATTGCGACTTTGCCCGATTTGAGAGATGAGATCGGCTCAATTCGGCTGATCGCTGCGCATTTGTTCAGCAGGTGTTCTTCCAGCTGTTGCACGAGATAGGGCTGCGTTCCGAAGGGCTTCATCGTGTGGTCTTGGTTCGCCGCCAACGACAGGAAATACGGGTTCTGCACCCGGTGCCAAGTCGCCATCGCCATGTCGAGCGAGAAGAATTTGTCATTTGTTGCAGTTTCGTAGTAGGTCAGCGCCCTGATCTCCGACATTCGGAGCATGGGATCGAAGGCTTGGCGCCAACGCGAGGTGCGGCCGGGCCCCATCGCTTCAATTGCAGCGTCCCACATGCTGCGCTTCTCGACGCCCTGAAAGGACATGCCGCCGCAACCGAAGGTGGGAAAGATGCGCTTGATGCGAGGTTCCAGGGCCGCCAGCAAGTAGCAGAAGACCCCGCCCCAGCTCCCGCCGATGATATCAGTTGGCTGATAACCGATGTGGAATACCCAATTCAATGCTGCCCAAATACCGGCCACGTTATGATAAGTGTAGCTATCCCGGACATCGTCCTCGGCGGTGTATATGGGGTCGTAGTCACAGCGCAAATGCGGATGCACCGGTGACCGCCCACGACCGATCCAATCGACCGCCGCGTAGTTCTGCTTGAAATATTGAGTAAGCCACCAAGTCGTGTCTTCTGAAAAAGCACCGCCGCCACCAGGAATCGAAAAGACGATGCGGCGGTCACCTGCGTCGTGCACGCACAGCTGCAAGTGAACGGCGACCTCGACGCCTGCAAAGCTCGCGGCGGATATCCAATAACGCGTCATTGTCGCGGTGCCGCGCTGCTCCGATGCGACCAACCGGACGGTGTAGTGTTCCACGGCCCGGAGATGACCGAGCATGTCGATGGCCGGCAGTGCCATGATTTCGGGAAATTGCTCGAGCGCCCCGATCATCAGGGCTACTCACCGACGAGAAGGGCACGCCTGCGACCGTACGATGCCTCGATAATGTCGGCTATCCGCTCGCCGGCCTCGCCGTCACCGTATAGTCCGCTTGGATGCAAAGCGCTGACTGGCCCGGTTGCGCCATCGAGTATGCGCTTCGCCTCGGCCAAGATGCGGTCCGGGTCGGTTCCGACCAGACAAGACAATCCAGCTTCCACGCCCTCAGGTCGTTCGGTCCGGTTGCGCGCGACGAGCACGCGCTTGTTTAAGGCGACCGCCTCCTCTTGAATTCCGCCAGAATCGGTGATGATGAGGTCAGCCTGCTGCATTGCGGCGACAAAGTGCGGGTAATCGAGGGGCGGAACGAGGTGCAGGCGATCCACGCCCCCGAGCAGCGCGTATGCCACACCGGCAACATTCGGGTTCGGGTGCACCGGAAACACTGCAACCAGATCAGCATATTCATCGATCAGTCGCCGAACCGCTGATTGGGCGGCGGTGAGTGGCCGGCCGAAGCTTTCACGGCGATGCAATGTCACCAGTAAAAGGCGCTGTTCCGGCCGCAAGGTGATTCCGGAGGAGGGATGGCATTTCACCGCCCAAAACAGGGCATCGATGACCGTATTGCCCGTAACGAAGACTGTCGCCGGGTCGATCCCCTCGCGCAAGAGATTGGCTTGGGCGCGGTTTGTCGGCGCGAAGTTAAAACGTGCAATACGTGAGGCGATAACGCGGTTCAATTCTTCCGGAAACGGTTGGTGCAAATCGCCTGTGCGCAGTCCTGCTTCGACATGGGCAAAGGGCACTTTTGCGTAGAAACAAGCCATCGCCGTTGCCATGACACTCGTGGTATCACCCTGTGCTACGACGAGATCGGGACATTCCTTCGCAAGCGAAGCCGATACTTGCTCTATCAAACGGCCGGTTAGCTCGGGGAGCGATTGGCCCTCGGTCATCACATCGAGGTCGATATCGGCGGCGACGTCAAAGAATTTAAGAACCGGGGCTATGAGGTCGCGGTGTTGCGCAGTGACCAATACCGTGACACTGGCCCAATCCCGTCGTCGCAGCGCGCGAATGACCGGCGCCATTTTGATCGCCTCGGGACGTGTCCCGACCAGACAGGTAATTCTGAGTGGCGTGCTCAAATCACCCGCCTCCGCCATCGCCGATGGCGTTCATGCGAGTGGGAGTTGTCTGCAAAATTCGAGCAAATGCGGCTGACTTCACCCGAACCCCGGCTCATCACGGTAACGGTGAGGTTCCCACGATCCCCAACGCTCCTCGAAGAGAGCCCGGTTCCTGTTCATCAGCTCACCGGCTTGCGCACCCAATGTGCTGAACGAGACGGACAGATGGTGATGCACGAAAACATCATCGGCGATCACCATCTTCACACCTTGTTCATTCGCCCGCATGCAATAGTCATCGTCTTCGAAGTAGCCCAACCCGTAACGCTCGTCGAGCATCCCCACCGAGTCGATCGTGTGGCGGCGCAAAGCCACAGCAAAAAACGCCAGGCGGCGCACTTGTGTCGTCCGGCGCAAGCGGGATCGTAAGAAACGGCGCGTCGCAACCTCCATTTCTTGCATATTTCGATACGCGATTCTGATTTTCTGCTCGTTGCCGATGTTGTTCGTGAGTGGTCCGACCAAGCCAATCTCCGAATTGAGCTGCATCGGTCTGATGAGCCCGCGGATCCAGCCGCGCGTGACGTATGTGTCGTTGTTCAATAATATGACGTATTCACCTTTCGCGGCCTTGATCCCCACGTTATTGCCTGCGGAAAAACCTATATTGCGTTCATTCAGGATTACCCGTAGCCGGGGTTCTTGCTGTTCCAATTTGGCAAGTTCCTCCCGGCTCTCGTCAGTAGACGCATTGTCGACCACAACAATTTCGTAATTCGGATAGTCACTGTATTGAATTAGCGAGTTAAGGCATGCATTGCTGAATTGCCAGTTGTTGTGCGTAAGAATGACGACGGATACAAGCGGGTCCATGGCGACAACTGCCGCATAGAATTCCTGGGCGCGCGCCTGCCAATCATGTCGGCTCGCCCAGGCCTGGCGCCGCTGCCGCAATTCGATCGAATCTTCGGCGATCGCTTGCGCAATCCGGTCACCAAACGATGCCGCATCCTCAGCTATGTAGACTAAATCGGTCGCCTCCAATACTTCTGGCATCGGTGCGGCAACGACCGGCTTTCCGGCCATCATGTACTCGTAAAGCTTCACCGGATTTGTGCATCGTATCAAATCCGTCATTTTGAAGGGGATTATCGCCACATCAAAATCGTGAAGGTGCCCAGGCAGCTCCTGGTAAGAGCATTCGCCACAAAACGTGACATTATCTAACTTGTCGGCACGCGAAATGTCGCAACCGTTGGTTCGGCCGATCAACCGGAACTGCCAGGACGGATGCGCCGCGGCGCAGGCCTCGATCCACTCGATGTTGAACCATTCGGCAATGGCACCAAAATAACCGATGACTGGCCGCTCACCGATAGCGCTGTCGGAAAATGCAGTCGCGAAATGCTCGGTTTCGCACGCGTTGCGAACGATGGTTGTCGACCGCAAGGGGGCGATGTGCTCGGCGAGGGGGCGTGATGCGCTGACGACAAGATCGGCGTTGACGAATAGTGAATTCTCCATCTCCGTCAGCCTGGGCGCCGCATTGCTGAACCCGCTTGCCAGGTCTAGGCAGTCGTAGACAATTGTCGCGCCCGTCACACTGAGAGCGACCTGATGCCAAGACGGGTGGTTGAGGACCACGATCGGTTCACGGATCGCGAATTCGCTCGTGAGCGCATCGAGCGCCGCCTGTAGGTCGCCGACGCCGGGGTCGGTCAAGCCGTTGTAGATATTTTCCGCGCGTGACATGTCGAGGTGCAGACGGACGACAAAAACCCCGGGACAAGGATTTTCAACGATTCGAAAGCGCTCCTCGTTTTCTACCGTGTCGAAGACAATGGAGATGTAGAAAACGCGAGCACCGGCCGCAGCCAAGCAGCGGCAGAGATGCTGTGGCCGTTGAATCCGGAAGTTCCAGTCGATCACCCCCAGCCAGACCACGTCACGGTGGGTGTCGGACCGTTTTGCCGCCGCCGATAGAAGTAGCCCGTATCGCTGCTCTTGCAGCCTTGGTGGTGCCGTGGGCTTCTCGCCGCTTTCGAGCTGATACCAACCCGCACCATGATCTCGAACCAATCGCTCAGCTTCAAATGACGAGTAGCCGGTCAATGCGTGGAGCGACTCGCGCGCATCGGCCAAGTCCGGGGCCAATTTACTGGCTGCGGCATAGGCTCTTAGCGCTTCGGCTCGGCGCGCCTGCACGTTCATGAGATGACCCAGCTGCAGGTGGGTGTCCGCAACACGATCGTCCAGGGTCAGGGCGTTGAGGTACGCTTCCTCAGCCGCCCGATAATCGCCGCTCTCCTTCAAACCGTGTCCAAGCTGGACCCAGATTGGCATGAGAGCCGGGTTGAGCCGTAAGGCTTTGCGGTAAAAAGCCGTCGCTGCTGGCCAATCATTTTTGTCGCGGGCTAGGTCGCCTTTTTGGGCGAAAAATCGGCGCGGCGGCGGCGCTCGCCGAAGAGCCATAAGCGCGCAGCGGTAACAAAACGCGGCCCGCGCTCAACGATTTTGCCGTCGCCGGTAAGGCCATCGGCGAGCCGCTTTACGCGGCCTTGGAAGAGCGCCTCTCGTTCCGCTGCGGCATCTTGATACTCTTTGATGCGGCGATCGCGTTCCCCCAGAGCCGTTTCTAGGGCGGTTGTGGCTTCATCAAGTTGTGCCGCTAGGGCAGCGGCTTTTTCCTCCGCTGCCTTGAGCTGCGTTACTCGGGATTGGAAGAGCGCGTCTTGCTCCGTCGCCGCGTCTTTATATTCTTTGATGCGGCGATCGCGTTCCCCCAGAGCCGTTTCTAGGGCGGTTGTGGCTTCATCAAGTTGTGCCGCCAAGGCAGCGGCTCTTTCCTCTGCTGCGCCGAGCCGGTGCTTTTGCTCCGCGCCAGCCGCGTCATCCTTTTCCGCCTGCCGCTTCAGCTCCTCAAATCGTCCCGAAAGTTCCAAATATCGCGCTGCGACCGCCGCGTGCGTCTCGGTCGCGGTGTTGAGCTGTCTGATCAGTCTTTCGATTTGCGTGTCGAGCACGGCATGTAAAACGCTTTCGCGCGCCCGCGACAAACGCTCCAACGCTGTGTAACGCGCACGATGGTCCGCCAACGCCGTCTCGGCTCTCGACCGGTCGCGCTCTGCATTCTCGTTCGCTTCGGCGAGCCGACGATCTTGCTGAGCCACGGCGAGTTCGAGCTCGGCCATCTTTTCGACCGCCGCGGCGAGTTTGCCCTCTACTTTGTCGGTGTGCGCCTCGATCTGCGCCTTAACGCGCAAAACATCGTCGAGCTGTGCTGTGAATTTCTCTGCCTGCGCCGCGAGCGTCACTTCTTGGGCGTGGTTGAGACGTTCGAGCTCGCCGCACCTGGAATTGGCCTCCTCCGCGGCCGTCCGCTGTCGCGCAGCCTCGATTTCCGTATTCGCGAGCTGGTCCTTAAGCGCGTCGGCTGCTGTTTGCGTCGCCGCCGTAGTACGGAACGCCGCGCGTTCGCGCTCTGCGAACCATCCCGCTTCGCCAAGGCGAACGATCGCCGCCGGCTTTGCGTAGACAGCGACGACCTGTACCCCGGGCCAGCCGGTGCCGGGTTCCGCAGAAACATCGATGACTTGAAGAAAGGCGAGTTGCGCCGCTCCGACAGCAGCGGGAAACGAGGTGTCTCCAAACGTTACGACGTGCTCATCGATCGGCTGCGCTTCTGCGAACGGCACGGCAACGACAAGGTATTCGTCGGCGCATCGGCTCAGATCTTCCAGCCTCTCAGCCCAATCGCTGAAATGTTCGAGCACATTGGAGCAGTAGACGACATCGGCATGCGCAAGCGGCCCATCGCCTGAGATGCTGAAGAGGAATTCTGGATGGATGGTCTGGGCCATCGCGATTGCGACCGCGGAAATGTCGGCTCCCGCGATCCGCGCTTCGGAAAAGAAAGCGCGAAGTACGGGCAGGGCATCACCCAGGGCGCAACCGAAGTCGAGGATCGAGAGTTTCTGCCCCCTGATGTCGTCGATGATGGCCGGCGGCAGCAACTCACAGACCATTTTTGCGAAGAAGGCCGTCTGTCGCCGACCGCCTTTTGCGACCCAATCTTCCAGAAAGCGCTCGTCCCAGTATCGGACGGAATTGATATCCGCTGGGGACCCCGTCCCATTTAGACCAGCGCCCGCTCGAGGCGGTGTCTGTTCAGATGCGGCCTTAGGGCCGGGCCGACCCAATTCATCGGCGCGGCGGGCGACAGCATCACGCTCGGCTCCGGCAACGATACAGTCAATGCTCTGGCAGGGAATGAGAAGGTTACCCTGGGCAGTGGCACTTCGACGGTGTATGGCGGGCTGGGGGACACCATCGCCTCGGCGTCGGGCACGAACGTCGTCTTCACCGGCGGCAGCAACTCGATCGTCGTCACCTCGACCGCAGGATCGGTCGTGGTCAACAGCGCCGCTGGCGACACACTGACGGGTGGGGCCGGGCCGACCCAATTCATCGGCGCGGCGGGCGACAGCATCACGCTCGGCTCCGGCAACGATACGGTCAATGCTCTGGCAGGGAACGAGAAGGTTACCCTGGGCAGTGGCACCTCGACGGTGTATGGCGGGCTGGGGGACACCATCGCCTCGGCGTCGGGTACGAACGTCGTCTTCACCGGCGGCAGCAACTCGATTGTCGTCACCTCGACCGCGGGATCGGTCGTGGTCAACAGCGCCGCCGGCGACACACTGACGGGTGGGGCCGGGCCGACCCAATTCATCGGCGCGGCGGGCGACAGCATCACGCTCGGCTCCGGCAACGATACGGTCAACGCTCTGGCGGGGAACGAAAACGTTTCGCTGGGCGGCGGCCACTCTATTGTCTTTGGCGGCACGGGCGACACGATCACGGCGGGCGGCGGGACCGCCGATATCATCCTGTCGGGGGCAAACCACACATTCGTCAACTCGTCCAACGTTTACCACGATACGCTCACCGGCTTCAGCCAACCGACAGGCGACCGGATACACTTGACGACCGATACGGTCTCCAATGCGCTGGCGCATTCAACCGTGGTCAACGGCGGCCAAGATACGCTGATTACGCTGTCGGATAACTCGACCATCCTTCTCAAGGGCATCACAACTCTGAACAGCACGTTGTTCAGTTAGGCAGGCAGCGCGTCCCTCTGTGCACACCAAACTGGCGCCGGAGGCGAACTTCCCCCAATGCAGGGCGTGCCGTGGGATAGCCGCCTAGCGCTGTGATCTTAGGAGTGGGGCTCTTTTTCAACAAAGATGGTTACAGAGCGCGTTGACCAACGCGTTCGCACGAGCGTTTTTTTGCATCGTGCGCGACAGCTTCAATATGAAATGAATAAAATTGCTCCGGTTCCACTTGCGGCGCAGCCTCGCCGCCGGCGAATAGTCTTATGAGGGCACGTTCTCCAGCCGCAGGACCAGTGTCGCCAGCGGCGGCAGGTCGAGGATCAAGGAGGCTGGCTGATCGTGCCAAGGCCCCGGTTGCGCGGTCGCGTCGTGACCGTTGGCATAGCCCGAGCCGCCATAGCAGGTGGCGTCGGTGTTGACCAGCGCGCGCCACTTCCCGGCTTCGGGGACACCGAGCCGATAGCCCTCGCGCGGGACCGGCGTGAAATTGCTGATCGACAGCACCGGCGGCCCGTTGCCGGCGGGCATCCGCAGATAGGCGAACACGCTGTGCGCGTTGTCGTCGGACATCACCCAACGGAAACCCCGATCGTCGTAGTCGCGCTCGTACAGCGCGGGCTCGGCGGCGTAGACCCGATTGAGATCGCGCACGAGACGTTGCACGCCGCGATGCGCCGGGTCGTCGAGCAGGTGCCAATCGGGCTCACCGTCGTGGTTCCACTCGCGCTCCTGGCCGAATTCGCCGCCCATGAACAGGAGCTTCTTGCCCGGATGCGTCCACATAAAGCCGAGATAGGCACGCAAATTGGCGAAACGCTGCCAGTGATCCCCCGGCATGCGGCCGAGCAGCGAATGTTTGCCGTAGACCACCTCGTCATGCGACAGCGGCAGGATGAACCGCTCGGAAAACGCGTAGAGCATGCCGAACGTCATCTCGTGGTGATGATAGCGGCGATGGACCGGCTCATGTCCGATATAGTCGAGCGTGTCATGCATCCAGCCCATGTTCCATTTGTAATGGAAGCCGAGCCCACCCTCTTCGGGTGAGCGGGTGACGCCCGGCCAGGCAGTCAACTCCTCCGCGACGAGGATCACGCCGCGGCAGCGCTCATCGATGGTGCGCCGCAGTTCCTGCAGGAAAGTGATCGAACTCGAGGTTCTCGCGTCCGCCATATGCATTGGGAACCCACTCGCCTTCCTTGCGGCTGTAATCGCGGTAGAGCATGGCGGCGACCGCATCGACCCGCAGCCCGTCGGCGTGAAAGCGCTCCAGCCAGTGCAGCGCGCCGGCGATCAGGAAATTGCGGACCTCGTTGCGGCCGAGATTGTAGATGAAGGTATTCCAGTCCTGCTGGTAGCCCTCGCGCGGGTCGGTGTGTTCGTAAAGCGGCGTTCCGTCGAAGCGCGCGAGCCCGTGCGCGTCGGTGGGAAAATGCGCCGGCACCCAATCGAGCAGCACGCCGATACCGGCGGCGTGGCAGCGATCGATCAGCAGCGCGAAATCCTCCGGCGTGCCGAGCAACGCATTCGGCGCGAACTGCCCCAGCACCTGATAGCCCCAAGACCCGGTGAACGGGTGGTGCATGACCGGCATGAACTCGACATGGGTAAAGCCCATGCGTGAGACGTAATCCACCAGCTTTTCGGCGAGCTCGGACCAGTCGAGCGAGCGTCCGTCGGGATGGCGCAGCCACGAGGCGGCGTGCACCTCGTAGATCGACAATGGTGCGTCGAGCGCCTGTCGCTGAGACCGCGCCGCGCACCACGCCTCGTCCGACCAGCGGAACGGCGCCGGGTCGTCGACCACCGAGGCCGTGGCCGGTGGCGGCTCCACGCGCCAGGCAACCGGATCGGCCTTTTGCGGCAGCAGCGCGCCGTCCGGGCCGAGCAACTCATATTTGTAGAGCGCGCCCGGCGCCACGCGAGGCACGAAAACCTCCCACACGCCAGCACCGTGCCGCAGCCGCATCGGGTGGCGGCGGCCGTCCCAGCCGTTGAAATCGCCAACGACCGAAACCCGGCGCGCGTTGGGTGCCCAGACCGCGAAACGCACGCCCTTGACGCCGTCGACGATCATCGCGTGCGCGCCCAAACATCGCGCGAGATCGTGATGCTTGCCTTCACCGAGCAGATAGACGTCGAGGTCGCCGAGCAGCGGACCAAACGAATACGGGTCTTCGGTCTCCTGGATCGGCCCGCCCCAATCAACCCGCAGCCGGTAGGCGCCCGGTCCCGGGCTCGGCCCGACAAACAGGCCGGTATGGCGCACCGGCCGCAGCTCGGTCTGCAGGCTCGGTTCGTCGCGGGCGATTGCGGTGACGGCAAACGCGCCGGGCAGCATCACGCGAATAATGTCTCCCAATTCTGTGCGGTGTCGTCCAAGCACCCCGAAGGGATCGTGGCTGCGGCCTTCGACAACCGCCTGTAGCGCCGGTGCAAGTGTCAGATCATCATCCATCGGCGGGTTCCATGACCGGGGCCAAGATGCGGGCGGCAATCCGCGCCAGACCATGCAGCGGGATGCCGATCCAGGTTGGCCGATTGGCCGCCTCGTAGCAGATTTCGTACGCCGCCTTTTCGATGAGGAAGAGATCGAGCAAGGCCGGCTCGTCGGCCTCGGTCACCCAGCGCTGGGGGCTTTCGGCATGCACCGTGCGATACGCAGCAAGAAATGCCTCCGACGCGTTCGCGGCAAAGCGGTCGAGCACCGTGGCCTTGCTGGGGGCGTTTTGCGCTGGTCCCTCGGCGCGGCTTGACGCGGCGGCGACGGCGTAATCGAACGAGCGAAGCAGTCCGGCGACATCGCGCAGCGGGCTCAATTTGGCGCGCCGCTCCTCCAGCGGGCGCGCGGGCTCGCCCTCGAAATCGATGATGTAGGCGTCGCCGGAGGAGACCAGCACTTGCCCGAGATGAAAATCGCCGTGGGTGCGTGTCTTCAGGGTCCCGGCGGCGCTCTTCGCCAATCGGTCGATCGCCCGGTTCAAGGCCGCGCGGCGCTCCTTGAGCAGCTTGATGGCTTCCCGGCTGTCCTCGTCGCTCCAGTCGGTGACAGCCGCCAGCGCGCTGAGGGCCGCCTCCAATTGCACGCGTACGCCTTCGGCCCAAACCGCGGCATCGGCGCTCGTCGCCTTTTCCGGCGCAAAATCGGCGTTTTCCGAGGGCGCCGCGAGGATCGCGTGCAATTCAGCCAAGCGCTGACCGATGGCGGCGGCGAAATTGCCATAGCCGGCGAGCGCGTCGGCGATGTCCTCGTGCTGTGAGTCGGGGTCGACGACCGCCGCCGAATTGAGCGCTCGCGACAGATAATCCAGCGTCCACCCCCAGCCGTCGCCCTGGTTGCGGATAAAGCCTTGAACGAGAACCAGTGTGTGCGGCGTGCCCTCACGGTCGTAGCGCGTCACTTCGCCAAACAGGGGCGCGGTGTTGGCGAAACCGCGCTCGGTCAGATAACGGCCCATCTCGGCTTCGGGGTGAATTCCGGGGAAGACCCGGCGCACCAGTTTGAACACCGCCAAATCGCCGATGATCAGCGAGCTGTTGGATTGCTCGGCCGACAACCGGCGGATCTCCGGCTGGCGCGGGATGTCGATCTCCGCCAGCCGCGCGGTCGGCAGAAAGCGGATGTCGCCGCTCGCCAGCGGCCGCACCGCGGAGACCTGCAGCGCACGCAGCACCGCAAGCGGCAACGCATCGACGGCAAACGCGTCGGTCAGAAAGCCGACTTTCCGGCCACGCCGTATCCGCGCCAACGCGAGCTGCTGCGGCAAGGGGTCGACGAGGCCATCCTCCCAGGCGATCGCCAGCGGCAGTAGGTAATGTTCGGTGCGGCGCGACAAGGTGACCTCGAGCTCGGTGAGGATAAGCTCGAGCGGTGCGCCGGAGATCGGCTCGGCCATCGACAGCCTGATCGAACCGATCTTTTCGTCCTTCGACGCAAACCATCGCCGCCGCCCGAGATAGGACGGCAACGCCTCCTCGATCACCTCGCGTTCCGCGAGCACCTCCTCGATGCCGTGACGCAGCACCAGCGTGCGCAACTCGGCCATCGGCTCGGGTGCCGGCAAATGCCAGTCCGGCAAGCTGGCGGTGGTCGAGAGGATGAACCAGTAAAACGCGAACGGCGGCAGAGTCAGCAGGTACGGCAGCTGACCGACGGGCGGAAAGGTCGAACCGCCCGTCAAATCCACGGGGATGCGGCCGGTGAAGGCCGTCAGGTCGAGCTCGACTGCCTGGATCACCCGCGAGACATTGCAGACACAGAGGATCGTCTCGTCCTCGAATTCGCGCAGATAGGCGAGAACCTTGCGGTTGCCAGGATAGAGAAAGCGCAATGTGCCGCGGCCGAAGGACTTGTGACGCTTGCGCACCGTCAGCATGCGCCGCGTCCAGTTCAGCATCGAGAACTGGTCGCCGGCCTGCGCCTCGACATTGATGACCTCGAACCCGTAGACCGGGTTCATGATCGCCGGCAGCACCAGGTTTTCCGGGCTGGCACGCGAGAAGCCGCCATTGCGATCGGGCGACCATTGCATTGGCGTGCGCACCCCGTCGCGATCGCCGAGATGGTAGTTGTCGCCCATGCCGAGCTCGTCGCCGTAATAGATGACAGGCGTGCCCGGCATCGACAGCAATAGCATGTTCATCAACTCGATGCGGTTGCGGTCATGCTCCAAGAGCGGCGCCAGGCGGCGGCGGATGCCGAGGTTGATCCGCGCGCGCCGGTCGGCCGCGTAGGTGTTCCACAGCAGGTCGCGTTCCTTGTCGGTCACCATTTCGAGCGTCAGCTCGTCATGGTTGCGCAGGAAGATCGCCCACTGACAGTTCTCCGGGATCGCCGGCGTCTGGCGGATGATGTCAGTGATCGGGAAGCGGTCCTCTTGGGCAATCGCCATGTACATCCGCGGCATCAGCGGGAAGTGAAACGCCATGTGGCATTCATTGCCGTCGCCGAAATACTCCTTGGCGTCTTCCGGCCATTGGTTGGCCTCGGCGAGCAGCATCCGGCCCGGCGCGTAATCGTCGAGCGCCGTGCGCAGCTTCTTCAGGATCGCGTGGGTCTCGGGCAGGTTTTCGTTGTTGGTGCCTTCGCGCTCGACGAGGTACGGCACCGCGTCGAGGCGTAACCCGTCGACCCCGAGATCGAGCCAAAAGCGCATCACACTCAGCACTTCGTGCAGCACGCGCGGATTGTCGAAATTCAGGTCGGGCTGATGCGCATAAAAGCGGTGCCAGTAATAGGCACCGGCGGTGTCGTCCCACGTCCAGTTCGATTTTTCGGTGTCGACGAAGATGACCCGCGTGTCGGCATAGGCGTGATCATGATCGGACCAGACGTAGTAGTTGCGCGCCGCACTGCCTGGCTTTGCCGCGCGCGCTCGCCGGAACCATGCGTGCTGATCGGAGGTATGGTTGATAACCAGCTCGGTGATGACACGAATATCGCGCGCATGGGCGCCCGCCACGACGCGTTTGAAATCGGCGAGCGTCCCGTAATCGGGGTGAACACCGCGATAATCGGCAATGTCGTAGCCGTCGTCGCGCCGGGGTGACGGATAAAACGGCAGCAGCCAGATCGCGTTGACGCCGAGGCTCTTGATGTAATCGAGCTTTTGCAGCAGGCCGGGAAAGTCGCCGACACCGTCATTATTGGAGTCGAAAAACGACTTCAGGTGCAGCTGATAGATGACCGCGTCCTTGTACCAGAGCGGATCGGCCATCACCGGAAGGTTGTGCTTCTTCTTCATCAAGCGGCCCCGCTCACCGGCCGGATGCGCCAGATCAGGAACGGCATCACGCCCGGATCGAGGCGGATGTGCTGAACTTTCCCGGTCAGAGTGAAGTTACCGCCACCCATCAGGTCCGACACCGCGACGGCAGCCGAGTCGGGCAAGCCCCACAGCCAGAGCGGCACCTCGACATCGCATTCCTGTGGAAAGCGCGGGTCGAGGCAGACCGCGACCAGCACGACGTTCTGCAGATCGGCCGTCGCCTTCGAGAAGTAGAGGATCTGGTCGTTAAACGCGTTGTGGAAGCTGACTCCGAGATGCGTCTGCAACGCCGGGTTGCCCCGCCGGATCCGGTTGAGCCGGGTGATCTCGGCAATGATGTTGCCCGGCGCGTTCCAGTCCCAGGCGCGGATTTCATATTTCTCGGACGAGGCGTACTCCTCACGGCCCGGCAGCGCGCGCGCCTCGCACAGCTCGAAGCCGCTATAGACGCCGAAGAGGCCGGACAGCGTCGCCGCCAAAGCCGCGCGGATCAGAAAACCCGGGCGTCCCGAGGTCTGCAGGAATACGGGGTTGATGTCTGGCGTATTGACGAAGAAATGCGGGCGGAAGAACTCGCGCGCATTGGTCGTCAGCTCGACCATATATTCGGTAAGCTCGGCTTTGGTGTTGCGCCAAGTGAAGTAGGTGTAGGACTGCGAGAAGCCGATCTTCGCCAGACGATACATCAGCTTTGGGCGGGTGAACGCCTCGGCCAGGAAGACCGTGTCCGGGTATTTCGCGCGTACCTCGGCGATCATCCACTCCCAGAACGGCAGCGGCTTGCTGTGCGGGTTGTCGACACGGAAGAGGCGCACCCCTTCACCCGCCCACAGCAGCACGATGTCGCGCAGCGCTGCCCATAGCGAAGGCACGGCGCTGCCCGCGTAGAAATCGACATTGACGATGTCTTCGTATTTTTTCGGCGGGTTTTCGGCGTAGCGGATCGAGCCGTCGGGTCGCCAGTCGAACCAGTCCGGGTGCTGGCGTAGCCAGGGGTGATCCGGCGCACATTGCACGGCGAAATCGAGCGCCAGCTCCATGCCGTGCGCCGCTGCCGCGTCGCGCAGTCGGCGGAAGTCCTCGAGCGTGCCGAGCGCCGGGTGGATCGCATCGTGCCCACCCTCTTCGCTGCCGATCGCATAGGGGCTTCCCGGCTCGCCTGGCTCGGCACGCGGGGCATTGTCGTGGCCCTTGCGGTTGGTCTGGCCTATCGGATGAATCGGCGGGAAATAGAGCACGTCGAACCCCATCGCGCCGATCGCCGGCAGACGCGCGATGACATCGGCGAAGGTGCCGTGGCGACTGGGATCGCCCGATTGCGAACGAGGAAACAGCTCGTACCAGCTGGCGAAGCCGGCGGCCCGGCGCTCGGCCTCGACCGGATACTCGACCGGGTGCTGGTGCGGATGCGGACGCACGCGCGCCGCGGTCATGAGCTCGGCGGTGGTCGGTGCAAGAAGCAGTCGGCGACGTTCCTCGGGATCGGCTTGGGCGAGTTGCCCCGCTAACGCGCGAAGATCGTCTGCGGCCGCCGGAGCGGCCGCAGCGGCCGTTTCGAGCACCAGCAACCGACCTTCTTCCAGCTCCAGCGCGATCGGCACGCCGGCCGCGTGCTTCTTTTCGAGTTCCTCGGCGAAATTGCCGAAACGGTCCTTCCAAGCGAGGATCGTGAATAGGTGGCGGCCGATCCGGCTGAGCGGAAAACGCCCGATCCAGCGGTCGTTGCCCGCCGCCGCCATCAGCGTTTCGTGCCAGATTTCCTCGTCGTCGGCGCGCCACAGCAGCACGGCTCCGAGCCGATCATGGCCGTCGGAGATCAGGTCGGCGGTGACCTCGACCATCTCGCCGACCAGACGCTTCGCCGGGAACCGCCCGTCATCAACCGACGGCGTCACCCCTTCGATCGCGATCCGCGGCATGGTCGCCGCCTCAACCGGGTTGCGCCCGACGCGAGCGATCGGCCGTGTCGCGGTGATGTGTAGAGTCCGCACTTCCGCCGGCCCGATCGTGATGGTGCCGTCGGGCCCGGCCCGGACATCGGCGGCATCGTCATCCACCAGCGCCCCGTCGACCCCGCTCGCCGTCAATAACGGTGCCAGCGGCACCCTGACGGATTCGTCGAGACTGGCATTCGCCAGCACCAGAAGCGGCGGGTGATCGGTAGCGCCGGTGGTGCGGCCGGCGATGAGCAGTGCCGCGGCTGGCGCCTCGGGCGGCGACAAGCTGCGCACCGAGGCGGCTTCCCCTTTCGGCGCGGGAGGGCGCGCATTGGCTGCGGCAATGTCGGCCGAAAGATCGAACGGCGCCTCCGCCATCAGTCGCGCGAAGTCGTCGGGCCGGTCGCGCGCGGCGTCCATGTCGCGCGCCGCTCCGAACTCGAAGCCCATCGGCATCATCCATCCGGCGCCGTAGGCCGTCGCAAAGGCGAGTGCCCGGCGGGCGGCGCGTTGCGCTTGCCCGGTATCGCGGAAGGCGCGGCTCAGCCGGTGCTCGAACGGCGCCTCAGGCATCGCGATCACCGGCGCGATATGTGCCAGATGGGCGACGGCGTCGGGAAAGTCTGCGGCGCGAAAATCCCAGTTGCGCGCGGACGACGCGACGAGATCAAACCCGCACTCGGCCAGCGCGTCGGCTTCGGCCGGCTCGATGCCGAGCGTCGACGCCATAAAACCGACCTGCGGATGGCGCCGCCGCAACGTGGCGATTACCTCGCACCAGAAGCGCGCCGGCACGAAATGTGGACGGAGGCAGCGGAAATCGGCGATGCCGGCTTCGACCCAACCGGAGAACTGCCGAATCCACCATTCGATGGCGCCGGTCAAATCGCCGTCGATCGACAGCCGGGCGACGCTTGGAAGTTGCGGTGCGCGGCGCGGGTCCGGCAATTCGTCGGACGCGTCCGTGCGGTACCAGGCCGCAAGGCCGTTGGTCGCATGCTCGATCGCCACCCGATCGACGACGACATCGAGCATCGGCCGCAGGTCACGGCTGCGGCATTCCTCGGCAAAGCGCCGCAGCGCGCTGTGCGCGTCGCCACCGCCCAGCCGATCGTCAAGCCGGTCGTGGTTGGCGGTCAGAAACAGATCGCCGGCGCGCCCGGTGGCAAAAGGCGGCGCGATCGCGACTGTGTCGAACCGCATGGCAACGGCCCGGTCGAGATGACGCGGCCATGCGTCAAATGATCCGGCGAGCAGCGGATGAAGGTAGTAAAGCCGAATTGCGGACATCCCTGGATGACGCGGCCACTCGCCCGGAAAGCGGACTGGTGGCCGACGTTCTCGTCGTGGCTCCCGTCAAGTAGACAGTCCGAAACGGTTTTCGGTTCCGAATTACCGTGCCGGTGTACGCGTATTTAGCAGCCGTTTGCCTTGCGTCTTACACCCTTGATTGTGTATAATCGAGTTGAAACAATCTAAGATAGGATAGAGATCACTGTGCCTCTGCCGACGCTTTGGGGTTGGGCTCCGTCGGCTCGCGCCGCGGCGATGAAAATGCGACGTCATGCGCAAGAAACAGATATCAAACGCGCAGCACGACCCTTACTGCACACCGTCGAAGTGCCGAAGGCCGCGACTACGCCGATAGTGGGCGCATAACCGGGCGGGCAGGGCAAGCCGCAGCCCATTCGAGCAACGCATCCACGGCCGGGCACATCGCCTGACCCCACTCGGTCAGCCGATATTCGACCTTCGGCGGGACTTGCGGATAGACGGTACGGGCCACGATCCCGTCGTGTTCAAGTTCACGTAGCTGCTGGATCAGCATCTTTTCCGACACGCCGGGGATCGCCCGCCGCAAGTCCGAAAACCGCAGGACCGAACGATCGAACAGATGGAAGATGATGATCATCTTCCATCTTCCCTCGATCATGCGAAGGGCGGTTTCCATGCCGGACGCCGCCATTTCGGGCGTAACGTCCTCTAACTTACCCGTAGGTGAGTACCCTACTTTTTTGTCCGTTCTTGCCATGACGGGAGTATAGGAGCACATCAGGTGCGCCGCAACTTCTGCGCAAGAGGGACACCGATGAGCGACTATCTTGGGCTTGACGGCTGCCGGGCACTGGTCACCGGAGGAACCAAAGGTATCGGCGCCGCCGTTGCGGGACGGCTCCGGGAAGCGGGAGCAAAAGTTCTGGTCACGGCCCGGTCCAGCCCCGATGTCCTCGGGCCTGATGATCTGTTCGTGCCGGCGGACATCGCTACCGCTGAAGGATGTGCGGCCGTAGCAGACGCCGTGAATGACCGCCTTGGCGGAATTGAGATCGTGGTGCACGTGGTCGGAGGCTCGTCGGCACCTTCAGGCGGCTACGCGGTGCTCGACGATCATGAGTGGCGCCGGGCACTCGACCTAAACCTGTTCCCGGCGGTAAGGCTGGATCGCGCCCTATTGCCCACGATGCTCGACCAAGGGCACGGCGTCATCATCCACATCACGTCAATCCAGAAGCAGCTACCGCTGCCCGAGGCGACCATCCCCTATGCAGCAGCGAAGGCTGCGCTCGCCAATTACAGCAAGGCACTGTCGAAGGAGGTCAGCCCGAAGGGCGTGCGTGTCATCCGGGTCGCGCCAGGATGGGTCGAGACCGAGGCAGCTGTACGTTTGGTGGAACGTCTGGCCGAGACGACCGGCGGCGACTACGAGACAGCGCGCCAGGGCTTGATGACCTCGCTTGGCGGTATCCCAATCGGACGCCCGGCAAAGCCGAAGGAAGTGGCTGATCTCGTGGCTTTCCTAGCCTCGCCGCTGGCGGGTTCGATTACCGGGACCGAATACGTGATCGACGGCGGTACCGTACCCACGGTCTGATAGACAGAGGTTTTAGCTAGAAACACTGGCAAATCGTACGAAGGCGTCCGCGTCACTTCCACAAACATCCCGATATGAAACGCGGCTGCTTTGGGCAGAAAAACTAAGGCAAATGCGAACCCATAGAAATTCGTATGCCATTGACTCATATAGAGTACTGATGGTTTGTTCGTGTCTGCTACTGGGCGCCATCCTTTTCGAAGTCTCCAGGGCTTTGGGGCTGTTCTGGCGGTCTGATTAGCACGCTCATCCTCCTATTTTCACGGGAGCCGAAATTCCGATGGCGGACCCGGAAGCGATCTATCATTGGCGACGGCTTGATGGCCGGGTCACCACCTCCGGCCAGCCGACCGAACCGCAACTGGCGGACATTCGGGCGCTCGGCGTGCGGCACGTCGTCAATCTCGGGCTGCACACCCACGAGAAGGCGCTCCCGGATGAGGCGGCGAGCGTTAGCCGGCTCGGCATGACCTACATCCACATCCCGGTCGACTTCCAGAACCCGACCGACCAGGACTTCGGGGAGTTTTGCGCGGTCATGGACCGGCTGAAGGATGTGCCGGTGCACGTCCACTGCATCGCCAACTACCGGGTCTCCGCCTTCTTCTATCGCTATCACCGGGATGTGCTCGGCATGGACGACGCGGAGGCGCGTGCCGAGATGGAGGCGATCTGGCACCCGGACGGCGTCTGGGCCGCGTTCGTCAATCGCTAAGCCGGGAGCGGGTCTTATGAAGATCGACATCAACGGGATGGCTCACGTGATCCTGACGGTGAGCCAGTTCGCCGCCGCCCGCGCGTTCTACGGACGACTGTTGCCCAAGTTCGGCATGAAAATCGTCCATGACGGCGACAAGCTGCTCTATTGCGTCGGGGCGCGGACCGCGATCGGCATCGAGCCCTGCGATCCCACATTCGCTGGCGAGCGCTTCGTGCAGCAACGGGTCGGGCTGCACCATCTTTGTCTGCGAGCCCGATCGCGCGAGGATGTGGATCGGGTTGCGGCGGTGCTGAAGGAGATGAACGCGACGATCGTTCGCGGGCCGTTGGAGGGAACCTGGGCACCGGGATACTACTATGTGCTGTTCGAGGATCCGGACGGTATCAGGCTGGAGGTGAACTTTGTACCCGGCGCGGGAGTGCTCGCGGACGGAGCGCAGTTCAACCCCTCCACCGGGTACGTCTAACCGTACCCAAGCGTGCCGCTAGCGGCAGACATCGACCCAGCTGGCGTTGGTCAGCGCGGCGAGACGATCGGTGGCGATCCTGACGGCAGAGTTGGTCGAGCCGGCCGCCGGGACGACTTCGGCGAAACGGCGTAGCGACATGTCGCAATAAACCGGCAGCGGGGAGGGGAGGCCGAACGGGCAGACCCCGCCGATCGGATGGCTCGTCGCCGCGAGCACCTCTTCCGCGCTGAGCATCCGGCCCTTGCCGCCCAGCGCCTCCTTGACCTTGCGGTTGTCGAGGCGCGCGGTGCCGCTGGTGACGACGAGCAGCACCGTGTCGCGCAGTTTCAGGCAGATTGTCTTGGCGATCTGCGCCGGCTCGACATCGTGCGCCAGCGCCGCCAGCTCGACGGTCGACGAACTGGCGGCGGTCTCGATGATCGCGATATCCGGCGCGTTCGCCTGAAAGAAAGCGCGGACGGATTCAAGGCTCATCGGGCGATAACCCTGTCAGGCGGCGGCTTTGAGCACCATGTCGGCGGCCTTTTCGCCGATCATGATAGACGGGGCGTTGGTGTTGCCCGAAGTCAGCGTTGGCATGATCGAGGCGTCCGCCACGCGCAGCCCGGTGATGCCGTGCACCCGGAGCTGCGCGTCGACCACGGCCATTGGGTCGGAGCCCATCTTGCAGGTGCCGACCGGATGGTAGGTAGTCTCAGCCGCCGCCTTGACCCAGTCGATGATCTCGTCGTCGGTCTGACGATCGGTGCCGGGAGCTACCTCGGTGAGCTGCAGCGGCACCATCGCCGGGGCGGTCATGATCGAGCGGGCGATGCGGATCGCGCGCACGGTGAGTTCGGCGTCCGGCGGCGCCGACAGGAAGTTGAAGTTGATCGCCGGTGGCCGCTTCGGGTCGGAAGAGGTGATATGGATGCGGCCCTTGCTCTCCGGCCGCATCGGGTGCGCGTAGCAGGTAAAGCCGGATTGCTTGGCGATGCGCGGTCCCTTCGGGCCCGGCTCGGTCAGCATCGGGACCCACCCGAGCAGCAGGTCGGGCGCTTCCAGTCCTTCGCGCGAAAAGACGAAGGCCCGCATCGGCGCCCCGACGCTGGCGAGAAAGCCCTTGCGAAACAAAGCGTAGCGCGTCGCCTGGTAAACCATGCCGAGGCCGCGGGCGCGATCGTTGTTGGTGATGCCCCGCTTGCCGACATGCCAGCGGGTGCGCGGCGCGAAATGGTCGCGCAGATTCTCGCCGACGCCGGGGAGCGCCTGGCGTACCTCGATGCCGAGTGCCTTGAGCCGCTCCGGCTGGCCGATGCCGGACAACTCCAGGAGCTGCGGCGAGTTGATCGTGCCGCCGCAGACGACGACCTCGCGCCCGGTCCGCGCTTCGCGCTTTTCGCCGCCGACGGAATAGCGCACGCCGGTGCAGCGCGTGCCGTCGAAGGTCATCGCCTCGGTCAGCGCGCCGGTCTCGATGTGCAGGTTCTGGCGGTTGCGGATCGGGTCGAGATAGGCGCGGGCGGTGCTCTGGCGGCGGCCTTTGGCGATCGTCGCCTGGCTCATCACGATGCCGTCCTGCTGGGCGCCGTTGTAATCGGGGTTGTGGCGGATGCCGACCTGGCCCGCCGCTTCGATCAGTGCCCGAAAGATGGGTTCGCGCGGTTGCGGGTCGGTGACGCGCAGCGGGCCGTCGCGGCCGCGGAATTCGTCGTTGCCGCCGCCTTCATAGCTTTCCATGCGCTTGAAGAAGGGCAGGACCTCGGCATAGCTCCAGCCCTGGTTTCCCATCTGCGCCCAGGTGTCGAAATCCTGCGCCTGGCCGCGCACGAAGGCCATGCCGTTGATCGAGCTGGAGCCACCGAGCAGCTTGCCGCGCGGCACCGGGAGACGGCGGCCGCTGGTGTTGGCCTCGGGCTCGGCGGAATACAGCCAGTTGGCCGCCGGGTTGGTGATCAGCCGGGCCGAGCCAACCGGGATGAACGACCAGGGATGGCTCGCCCGGCCGGCTTCGAGCAGCAGCACCTTGTTGCGCGGGTCGGCCGACAGCCGGTACGCCACCGCCGCACCGGCCGACCCGGCGCCGACGACGATATAGTCGTATGTGTCCATCGCGTTCCGCGCTCCCCAATGTTTTCGTTCACACCCTTCTGACGGCGATTTTGCACCCGGCAAAGCTTGCCGGCCATCGGTGTTGGGGCCATGCTGCATTGAGCAAACAGGGGAGCGCGCCATGGGCGACACACCGCAAGACGGCCTTATCGCGGTGGTCAAGCGCGACTGCCCGACCTGCGAGCTGACCGCGCCAGTGCTCGGTGAACTGGCGCGCCGTGCGGGCCTGCAGGTCTACACCCAGGACGACCCGACCTTCCCCGAGACAGTCCCCAGCCGCGTTGACGATACCGGGCTCGACGTGTCGCATCGCCTCAAGATCGAGGTCGTGCCGACGCTGATCCGCCTGGCGGGAGGCCGCGAGGTCGACCGCACCTACGGCTGGGACCGCGGCGAATGGGAGCGCGTCGCCGGGATCGCTGGGCTGGGACGGGAGCTGCCGGCGTCACGGCCGGGCTGCGGCGCCAAGAATGTCGAGCCGGGGGTCATCGAGCGGCTGAAAATCCGCTTCAACGAAACCGGCCTCAGATCGCGCCGCATCGCGATCGGCGGGGACGAGGACGAGCAGGAGGCGATGTACGAGCGCGGCTGGTCGGACGGCCTGCCGTTGGTGCCGCCGACCGAGGAGCGTGTGCTCAAGATGCTCGACGGCAGCGCACGCGACCCGCAGGAAGTGATCGGGCTGATCCCGCCGATGCTGGCGCCAGCCACGGTGGAGAAGATCGCGGTCAACGCGGTGATGGCCGGGTGTAAGCCGGAATATCTGCCGGTCGTGCTGGCCGCGGTCGAGGCGGTGCTCGAAGAAGGTTTCGCCATGCACGGCGTGCTGGCGACGACGATGTTCGTCGGCCCGGTCGTGGTGGTGAACGGACCAATCCGTCGCCGCATCGGCATGAACGCCAGGGGCAATGTGCTGGGGCAGGGCAACCGCGCCAATGCCGCGATCGGCCGGGCGCTGCAACTCGTGATCCGCAACATCGGCGGCGGCCGGCCGCAGGAGGTCGACAGGGCGACCCTCGGCAACCCCGGCAAGTACACCTATTGCTTTGCCGAGGACGAGGAAGGCTCGTGCTGGGAGCCGCTCGCGGTCGAGCGCGGCCTCGCCCACGGCCAGTCGGCGGTGACCGTCTTTGCCGGCTTTGGCTTGCAGGGCATGGTCGACCAGAAGTCGCGCGAGCCGGAAAGCCTGGCCCGCAGCTTCGCCGAATCGCTCAAGGCGATCCACAACGTCAAATTGGCGCCGTCCTGCGATGCGCTGCTGGTGATCTGCCCCGAGCACGAGCGCACCTTCCGTAACGCCGGCTGGTCGAAGGCGCGGCTTTACGAGGAGCTCTACAAGCTCTGCGAAATTCCCGGCGATCAACTCGTCGCCGGCGCCCGCGGCATGGCTGAGGGCGGTCCGCCATCGCTCGCCGGCAAGACCGTCAATAAATTCCGCCCCGGTGGGCTGATGATCGTGCGCGCCGGAGGCGGCGCCGGCATGTTTTCCGGTATCATCGGCGGGTGGTCGCAAGGCGGCCCGCGCGGCAGCATTCCCATAACCAAGGAGGTGCGGAATTGACGGTCTTACTCGACCCCACGTCGGAGCAGTCTCCGACCATCCGGCCGCGATTGCCGCGGCCCGATAGCCTCGATGGCCTGACCATCGGCATCCTCGACATCGCCAAGGCGCGCGGCGACGTGTTCCTGAAGCGCCTCGGCGAGCGGCTCGGCGAGCGCGGCATCGCGTTCAGGCATTACGCCAAGCCGACCAATACGCGGCCGGCGCCGCTGCCGCTGCAGCAGCAGATCGCCACCGAGGTCAACCTCGTCATCGAAGGGCTGAGCGACTGAGGGTCGTGCATATCGTGCTGTACGCATGACATGGCGAACCTTGAGGCGCGTGGTATCCCAACGGTCGGCGTGGCGACGACCGAGTTTATTCAGGGCGCGGAGGCGCAAGCCAAGGCGCTCGGCACAGACCCGGCACTGGTGTTCATTCCGCATCCGGTGCAGGACCGCACCGACGCGGAATTGCGCGCCCTCGCCGACGAGCATTTCGGGGCGATCGTAAAGCTGTTGCTGAAGTAGGCGGTTTGCCGACAAGCGGCCGGGGCGTATCGCACCAGCCGCCTGTTCCTGTGCCTCGAAGTATCGAAATGAACTTTATCGCCTCCCCCGGGCTTGACCCGGGGGGCCACGTCCTGACGCTCCCCCGCCGGAGCCCGAAGACGGGGATGGCCGGGTCAAGCCCGGCCAAGGCGCCGACCAGTACTTCGTCCACGCAAGCAGTATCCCCTAACTCGTAGCCTCGTGATGCGCTGGCGTGTGATCGGCGGGCGGTCGCTCCTTCGGCCGGATTGACGGGCGCAGCCGCTCGCGGATCGCCTGGAAGAAGACGTAGAGCGGCGGCACCGCGAAGATGCCGACAAACGACGCCATGATCATGCCGCCGAACACCGGCGTGCCGACGTCCCGCCGCGCCAATTGCGAGGCACCGGCGGCGACGACCAGCGGGTAGAGGCCGAGGATGAACGCGAACGACGTCATCATCACCGGGCGGAAGCGGTCGCGCGCGCCCTGGATCGCCGCCTCGACCAGCGGCGTGCCGTGCTCGCGGCGCTCCTTGGCGAATTCGACGATCAGGATGCCGTTCTTCGCGGCAAGACCGATCAGCACGACCATGCCGATTTGCGCGTAAAGGTCGAGCGTCAGCCCCGCAAGGACGATGGCGCCGACCGATCCGAGAATGCCGATCGCCACCGACAGCAGCACCGGCACTGGGATCGTCCAGCTCTCGTACAGCGCGACCAGGAACAGATAGGCGAAGAGCACGGCAAAGACGAGAATGATCCCGGTCTTGCCCTCGGCGCGCTTTTCCTGGAACGCGGTGTCGGTCCACTCGCCGGCATAGCCCGGCGGCAGCGTCGCGGCGGCGACCTTCTCCATCGCCGCCAGCGCCTGCCCGGACGAAACACCCGCCGCCGGGCCGCCTTGCACGGTGACCGCGCGCAGATTGTTGTAGCGGATCAGCGCCGGCGGGCCGACGACGACCTTGGCGTCGGCAAGGCTGCGCAGTGGGACCATTTTGCCCTGGTCGTTTTTCACATTGATCCGGAAGATGTCGGTGACGCGCTCCCGGTCGTCCGCCTCGGCCTGCACCTGGACCTGCCAAGTCCGACCGAAAAGGTTGAAATTGTTGACAAAATACCCACCGAGCGAGGCCTGCATCGCCTGGAACACATTGCTCAGCGAGACGCCCAGGATTTGCACCTTGTCGCGGTCGATGTCGAGGTAGATCGAGGGGTTGGTCGCCGAGTAGGTGCTGAAGACGCGCTGCAGATCGGGGTTCTGATTGGCGGCGACCACGAGCCCGCGCAGTACCTGGGCCATCGCTTGCGGGCTGCCGCCGCGCAAATCTTCGAGCACGTAAGTGAAACCGCCGCCGGTGCCGAGGCCGATGATGGGTGGCGGCGCCAACGGCAGCACGGTGCCGCCGCTGATCTGGCGGAATTTCGGCACAAGGCGCGCCATGATCGCGTTGACCGAATTGGCCGCGCCCTTGCGTTCTTCGAACGGCTTGGTCGTGACGACGATGAACCCGGCATTCGGCTGCGAGTAATTGTCGATAAAATTGAGGCCGACGACCGATGTATAGTCCGCAATGGCTTCCTCTTCCTTGAGCGCCTTTTCCGCCTGCTGCACGACGGCCAAGGTCCGTGCCACCGACGCGCCGCCCGGCAATTGGATCACGACAAAAAAGGCGCCCTGATCGTCTTCGGGCAGGAACCCGGTCGGTGTTATTTTGAGGAGGCCGCCGGTCGCGACGCCGGCGACTACCACCATCACGATGCCGATGATCGTAAATCGCAGGATGCGGGCGACGGCCGCCCCATAGGCGTCGCGCACCCGGTCGATCGACCGCATCACATAGCCGATCGGTCCGCGCCGCGGCCCGTGATGCGGCCGCAGAAAGACGCCGCACAGCGCCGGCGACAGCGTCAACGCGTTGATCGCCGAGAGGAACATCGAGACCGCGACGGTGACCGCGAACTGCCGGAACAATTCGCCCGAAATGCCGGGAATGAAGGCGACGGGCACAAATACCGAGAGCAGCACGAGCGTGATGGCGATGATCGGCGCGGTAATCTCGGTCATCGCCGCTTTGACCGCGTCGGCGGGCGACAGCTCGGGCCGCTCCTCCATCACCCGCTCGACATTTTCGACGACGACGATCGCGTCGTCGACGACGATGCCGATGGCCAACACCACGGCGAGCAGCGAGACGGTATTCGCCGAATAGCCGATTGCGTTCAGCACGATGAACGTACCGATCAGGCTGACCGGTACCGCCAGGGTCGGAATGAGCGTCGCGCGCAGGCTGCCGAGAAACAGATAGACGACGAGCACGACCAGCACGAACGCCTCGATCAGCGTCTTCTGCACCTCATGGATCGTCTCGGTCACGAAGGCGGTCGGATCATAGGTGACGCGCCATCTGAGGTCGGGCGGAAACCGCTTCTGCAATTCGGTGAGTTGTGCCTTCACCGCGTTGAGCGTGGTGATCGCGTTGGCGCCCGGCGTCTGATAGATCGCGATCGCCGCCGCCGGTCCGCCGTCGATGCGCGTCTCGCGGTCCATGTTGTTGGCGCCCAGCTGCAGGCGGGCGACATCGCCGAGGCGGAGGACCGAGCCGTCAGGGTTGGTCCGGATGACGATATTGGCGAATTCCTCGACCGTGGTGAGCCGGCCTTTGGTCGAGATGTTGAGCTGCAGCTGCTGGTCGTTGGAGATCGGCCGCGCGCCGATGCGGCCAACCGCGGCCTGGACGTTCTGCGACTGGATCGCGTTGATGATGTCGCCGGTCGTCAGGTTGAGGCCGGTCAGCGCGTCGGTGCGCACCCAGGCGCGCATCGCGTAATCCTGTGGTCCCCACAAAATGGCGTCGCCGACCCCCGGTGTGCTCCTGATCCGGTCGAGCAGGTTGATCGTGACATAGTTGGAGAGGAACAGCGGGTCATAGGTGTGGTTCGGCGAATCGAGCGCGATGACGCCGAGCAGCGCCGAGGACTTCTTCTTGACCGTGATGCCTTGCCGCTGGACGTCGTCGGGCAGGCTGCTCAGCGCGACCTGGACGCGGTTGTTGACGTTGACCGTATTGATGTCGGGGTTGGTGCCGAGCTCGAACGAGCAGATCAGCGTATAGCTGCCGTCGTCGCCGCTGACGCTCTTCATGTAGATCATCTTGTCGACGCCGACGACTTGCGCCTCGATGGGCTGCGCGACCGTTGCGTCGACGACCGAGGAGTTCGCACCCGGGTAGGTCGTCGAGACCTGGACCTGCGGCGGCACGATGTCCGGGTATTGCGCCAGTGGTATGATAAACAGCGACAAAAGGCCGGCGATCGTCGTCACCAAGGCAATGACGATCGCCAGCCGCGGCCGGTCGACAAAGATCGCGGATAACATGACGTCAGCTGCGGTTCAACGCCGACGACATCGGCTTGGGCTGGACCGGAGAGCCCTCCCGCAAGGTCTGTGTCCCCTCGACGATAACGAGCTCGCCGCCCTTGAGACCCTCGGTGACGACGATGTCCTCGCCGGTGCCGGGCCCGGTCTTGATCCGCCGGATCGCGGCCTTGCCGTCCTCGACGATAAAGACATAGACGCCCTGCTGATCGCTGATCAGCGCGGCCTGCGGGATCACGACCTGCTCTTGCGGCTTCGCGGCTTCGAGATCGACCGTGACCAGCTGGCCGTCGATCAGGCTGCCCTTGGGGTTGGGGAAGACGGCCCGCACTTGCACGGTGTCGGTCGATTTATCGACGGTGACGTCGACAAAATCGATCTTGCCGACCTCGCCGTAAGTCGTGTTGTCGGCAAAGCGCAGATTGGCCTTGATGTTGCTGACATCGACCGGGTGATCGGGGTCTTGCGAGCGCATGATTATGCGCTGGCTGACCGGGAACAGCACATAGGTCGGGTCGATGCTGACGATGGTGACCAAGGTGCCGGTTTGCGGGTTCACGACATTCCCCTTAGTGATCATCGTGCGGCCGATCTTGCCGGTGATCGGCGACGTGACGTCGGTGTAGCCGAGATTGATCTTGGCGGTCTCCAGGTTGGCCTGGTCGACGAGGATTTTCGCATCGGCGTCGCGGTCCGCGGTCAGCGCCTGGTCGCGCGCGACCACCGTGCCGGCATTGGTTTTCATCAGGTCTTCGGCGCGCTGATATTGGATGGCGGTGAGCAGCTTGGTTGCCTTGGCCGAGGCCAGCGCGCCGTTGGCTTGGTCGACTGTGGCCTGAAACTGGTCCTTCTCGATCTGGTAGAGCTTCTGTCCCTCCTTGACCATGTCGCCTTCGATAAACAGCACCGAATTGAGGAAGCCGGTGACGCGGGCTTGGATGTCGACACGGTTGATCGCCTGCACACGGCCGACAAAATCGGCGGTGCGCGCGACCGGCTTGCGCTCCGCCTGGACCGTGCCGACCGGAACGGTCGCAGGCGGCGCCTGCTGCGCAAAAGCCGGCGCGACCAGCCCGCAACCCACGATCAGGGCCGCCGTCACAGCACGCATTCACGCCTCCCCGTCCCATGTCGGAACATCCGCTCGGTGGCCTTTGGCCCCGCCGCGGGCATTCAACCACCGCATCGTGAAACTAATTGTCCTGCGGCGCGAGACCAAATCGTTCGCCGCTGCCGCCGGTCGTCTCAACTCCCCTCGATCCGCCGGCTGTTACTAAGGCGGCGGGTACGGCTGGCAGTAGTAGGGCGGCGGGCAGCTATTGGACGAGGCGGCCGCCGCTCCCGCCGCCGCCCCCACCGCCACACCGGCGGCGACGGCGGCGCCGGGATAATAGGGCCGGTAATAGCCGCCGTAGTAAGCGCCGCCGGGGGCCCGGTAGGCAGTCCCGCCATTCGGTCCCACGGCGGCCGCCCCGCCATAGGGGCCGCGCACCGCGGCGCCGCCGTTGGGTCCCACCGCCGCCGCCCCGCCATACGGGGTCCGCACCGCCCCGCCGCCATTCGGTCCGCGGTAGGCGCCGCCGCCGGCTGGACCGCGCACGGCAGTGCCGCCGGCAGGTCCGTGATAAACGCCGCCCCCGCCCCGCCAGGCGAAGGCGGGACAGGCCATGGCCAGGATAAGCATCGCGCTCAGCGCGAAAATGGTCTGTCGCTGCATGGCCTTACCCTTTCGGCTTTGCCGGCGGAGCGCTCTTCTGGGGCTTGAATTCGACTTGCGTCGCACCCGCGGGCGGCTCGAAGGCGAAAACCGAATCCGCAGGCTGTATGTCGAACTTCCAGTCCGATAGCTCGGCGACGAAATTCGGCCGATCGGGCAGGGCGGTATAGGTGACGACCAGGCGGCGGGGAACCGCGCGTTCGGTCTGCTCGACCCAAAGCTCGAGTTCCATGCCCGGCTGATTGAAGATCAGGTGCAGGCATGGCGTGCCGTCGATCGTAACCGTGTTGACCACGTCGCCCGACGTGACCCCGGCCAAAAATTCCTTATCCGGCGTGTCGTTGATAAAAGTGGCGAGGGGAAAATCAACGCCGAGCTTGCCCATCACCTGCTCGGTCATCCCCTGGATCGTGTTTGGTGCGGGGATGCTGGCGTAGCGATTTGTGTCGGGGCTGAAGATGACGGCCGTCTTACCGTCATAGAGCAGCTTGGCGCGCCCGTCATCGCCGGCCATGTCGACAGCCAGGCGGTCGGGACGGCGCACCGTGACGTTCATCGTGTGCCCGATATGCAGCGGCTGGCCTTTGGGCGAATCCGCGTAGACCCGCAAGGTCCACGCCTTGAACGAGAATTTGTTTCCGGCAAGGGTCTTCCCCATCCGCGTCACCGCGCCGCTCGCCTCGGCGTTGATCGCCGGCGCCTTCGGCTCGGCCGCGCGAGGCGCAGGCCCCGTCGCCAGGAAACAGCCAAGCGCAGCGGCGATCACGCAGCGACGCAGCAGCTTCATGCTGGACTTGGATAGCATCGGTGGCCTCCTTTCACAGGTCGTTACAATGCCAGCGCACCGGCTGGCTTGGACGTCAGGCGGCCTCCTCCTTGATCCAGGCCGCGAGCAGCTCCCAGATCACCGCGAGGAGGATCGGTCCGAGAAACACGCCGGTGATGCCGTAGGCAATGGTGCCGCCGATGACACCGACCAGAATGACCAGCATCGGTGTCTTCAAGCCGCGTCCCATCACGAAGGGCCGCAGGATGTTATCGATCAGGCCGACCGGCACCATGTAGATGGTGAACAGGATGGCCGCGGCCGGCTCCATGGTGAACCAGGCCCAGATGATGAGTGGGATCAGGATGATCCCCGCGCCGATCTGGATGATGCCGAGGATCAGCACCGCGGACGTCAGCAGACTTGTGCCTGGGACATGGGCGACAGCGAGGCCGATGCCGGTGAGCAGGGCCTGCAGCGCCGAGATGCCGACGACGCCGCGTGAGACGGTGCGGATCGTCGCGCCGGCGAGCGAAACGAATTCTTCTCCCCGCCGCAGCGCCAGCCGCGCCGACAACCGATTGATCGTCCTAACCAGCGAGGGTGCCGGCGAGAACAGGAAGCCGGCGATGATGATCGCGGCGAAAAACATCAGGATCGCCGCGCCCGCATTGGCCGCGAGCAGCAGGAAACTTCCCGCCATCGGCTTCAGCAGCGGGATGAATTGCGACGCCGCCGCTTCGAGGTTGGTCGAGGCCAATTGCAGGAAATCGTAAAGCTGGTGGCCGATCAGCGGCCATTCCTTGATGCTTTCGGGCGGCGGCGGCAGCGACAGGGCCGCCAGGTCGAGGTGCTCGGAAATTCGCCGGATGCTCTCGATCAGGTCGAGCACCAGCCAACTTGCCGGGCCGATGACGATCAACAGGCAGATTAATGTCAGGACCCCGGCTGCGAGATGCCGACGGCCACCCAGCCAGCGCGACAGGCGCTCGAACGCGGGGTAAAGCGCGACCGTCAGGATCACGCTCCAGATGACGATGGTGAAAAACGGCTGGATCAGCACGAACGAGCCGTAGAGCAGCAGCGCAAGAGCGCCGATTCGCAGGCTCACCTCGAGAAAATTCTGTTCCCGCCGCTCGAGTTCGGTCGGCTCGTCCAGCTTTACGGCCGGCACGCCTGTGTCCTGCTCGGCGACCGCCGATTGCCGGGCCGTTGTCAATGCGTCGTCGGCAGTCGCCATCGTCAAGCCTAGTAGGTTTCGGGAACGAACCGGCGCCCCGCCAGACCGACCTCCGGATCGTATTTATTCTTTGCCGAGCGCTTCGGCAGCTTGACTTTTTCCCGTGGCACTTCGCCGGCGGGAACGAGGCTCAAGAAGTGTGCAATGCAATTGAGCCGCGCCTTCTTCTTATCGTCGGAGCGAATGATGTGCCACGGTGCCTCGGCCGTGTCGGTCACGAGCAGCATCTCGTCGCGTGCCCGCGTGTAGTCGTCCCACCGCTGCCAGGAATCCACGTCCATCGGGCTCAATTTCCACTGGCGGAGCGGGTCCTCGACGCGTGCCTCGAAGCGGCGCGTCTGCTCCTCCTTGCCGACTTCCAGCCAGTACTTCACGAGAATGATGCCACCCTCGATCATGGTGCGCTCGACAAAGGGCAGGATGCGCAGGAAACCCGCGTGCTGCTCTTCGGTGCAGAACCCCATGACGCGCTCGACGCCGAGGCGGTTGTACCAGCTGCGGTCAAAGATCACGACCTCGCCGGCCGCCGGGAAATGCGCCATGTAGCGCTGGACGTACATCTGGCTCTTTTCGCGGTCCGACGGCGCGGGCAGAGCGGCGACACGAAACACGCGCGGGCTGACCCGCTCGGTGATCGCCTTGATCGTGCCGCCTTTGCCGGCCGCGTCGCGGCCCTCGAACACGATGATGATCCGCAAGCCCTTGTATTTGACCCACTCCTGCAGCTTGCAAAGGCCCACCTGAAGGCGCTGCAATTCTTTTTCGTATTCCTTCCGCTTCATCGTCATCGGAGAACTCCCTAGATGTGGCGGATGAACGGCGGGCTGATCGCTCCTCGTGCGGCAGGATATACCCGATATTTGCGTGGGTCTGTGCTTGTCTCACTTTGATTTGCGTCAACAACGGGTCTAATCGGCCCGATTGACCAAGCGCTTCAATTGTCATCAACGTGGCGCATGCCTCGACTGGGCCGCGCCATCGGCAATTGCGAGGCTGCCTGACACAAGCACGTGGCGTCGCGAAAATTCTGAGAACAACACTTGAAGCCACAGGGCCTCGGCCTCGGGGCGGCGCAAGTCCTAGGTTATCCGGGCGGGTTTCCCGGTGATGTCCTTCTTTGACCTGCTAGGCAAGCCCATCGTGCCGCCCCCAATTGGGGGCGGCACGCGCAACGGCCTCTACTCGACCGACACCACCACGACCCGGTTGGCCCGCAAGCGCTGGCCTTGATAGGTCGCCACTTGCTGATTGTTCTCGCCGGCTGCGAGCGGCGCGATACGCGTCGCATAGACGCCCATGCCGATGATGTAGTCGCGAACCGCCGTCGCCCGAGTGACCGACAGCTTCAGGTTCTCGTCTTCCTTGCCGACCGCGTCGGTATGACCAACAATCCTGATGTTGGCGAACCGGCATTTCCACGTGGCGAGGAAATCGTCGATCTGCGCCTTGTTGGCCTTGTTCAGCCAGTCCTTGTTATAACCGAACTCGAGCACCAGTTGGCGCGGCGCGTTGACCGGCGGGATAGGCATTGTCACCGTCATACCCGTTCCGGAGACGCCAATATTGAGGCCGGCGGTCTGCGACGAGAGCGCGACGGTCACGTTGTTGGCGTTGTTCTTCAGCTCGGTACCACCGCCGCCGGCGAGGATCGTCGCCTCGCCGTGGGTCCCGCTATAGCTACCGGGAAAATCCTCCAACCGGGTCAGGCCCCGGACCGGGCCGGCGGCGGAGATCTTGGAAATGCCGACCTGGATGCCGGCGCCAAACCCCGAGGCCTTGAACGGGTAGACGCAGTTCGAGCCTAGCATCGGCAGGGTCAACTGGCCTTCGCCCGAGGCGCCGCCGATGCCGAGCATCGCCGAGGTCGCCTGGACCTGAACCCAACCGTCGGGCGGAGCCTGCGCCGGCGCGGGCGTCGTGGTCGCGAGCGACAAGGCGATGGCCGCCGCTGCGGCCGAATATTGGAAGATCTTCATGGTGACAGCCCTTCTGCGAGTGGGAACTGAAATTGCCGTGGCACGCCGGTCTTTACGTCGCTGAGATATCCTTGGTTTCGCAACCGGACACTATCTTACCGATTTTGGTTACCGGGGGGCAGTGATCTAGCTCGATTGTTCGAGAAAACTGTCGGCGGCGGCGCAACCGGGTTGGCGGCACCGAGCGATCTGTTCGTGCAAAATTGTTAACCATACGGGCCTAACCTCGCGCCGTGACGCGATTTGTGCCGAGCGACGATATCCTGTCCTGGGGTCGCGTGCTGCGCGCGCGGCACGCGGTGGCGCGTCCACGATGGCGCGATGCGCTGGCCGGACTGATCGAGGAAGCGACCGGTACCGGCCTCAAACTGCTGGGGATCGGTTTACGGCGCTCCTATGGCGATAGCGGGCTGAACCCCGACGGCGCCGTCGTCGACATGACCGGGCTCGATCGCGCCATCGCCTTCGACCCGGAGACGCGCCTGCTACGCGCCGAGGCGGGGATGTCGCTTGACGCGGTGCTGCGACTGCTGGTGCCGCGCGGCTTCTTCCTGCCGGTGACGCCCGGTACCCGATTTGTCACGCTCGGCGGCGCGGTCGCCAACGATGTGCACGGCAAGAACCATCACCGCACCGGCACGTTCGGCGGCTGGGTGCGGCGGCTCGGCCTGCTGCGGTCGGACGGGCGCGAGATCGAGCTCGGGCCGGACGACTGCACCGATCTGTTCGCCGCGACAATCGGCGGTCTCGGGCTCACCGGCCTTATCGCCTGGGTCGAGATCGAGATGATGCCGATCGCGAGCGTGATGATCGAGATCGAAACGATCCCATTTGGCGGGCTCGACGAGTTCTTCGCGCTCGCCGCCGAAAGCGACGAGGCATTCGACTACACGGTCGCGTGGGTCGATTGCCTCGCATCGGGCGACGGGCTCGGCCGCGGCATTTTCAGCCGCGCGCGCCACGCTATCGTGGGTCCGCTCACATCTCCGCCAATCCGTCGTCGATCGAGCCTGCCGATCGACGTGCCCGGGTTCGTGCTGAACCCGGCAACAGTCAAGGCTTTCAACGCACTCTATTACGCGAACGGTCGCCGGAAGGCCGGCCAGGCGACCGTTCCCTATGATCCATTCTTCTACCCGCTCGACGCGATGGGCGCGTGGAACCGGATGTACGGGCGGCGCGGCCTCTACCAGTACCAATCGGTCGTGCCGCCCGGCGCGGATCGCGACGCGACCCAGGCGATGCTTCAGGCGATTGCGGCGTCCGGCGAGGGCTCGTTCCTCGCCGTGCTGAAGACGTTTGGCGACAAACCGTCCCCAGGGATGCTGTCATTCCCGCGGCCAGGAACGACGCTGGCGCTGGATTTTCCCAATCGCGGCGCGTCGACATTGGCGTTGCTGGACCGGCTCGATGCGATCGTCCGCGAGGCCGGCGGACGGCTTTACCCGGCGAAAGACGGCCGCATATCGGCGGCCATGTTCCGCGCCGGTTATCCGAACTGGTCCGATTTCGCGCGCCATGTGGATCCTGCCTTTTCGTCGCATTTCTGGCGGCGAGTTGGGGAAGGGGCGGCGGCGTGAAAATCATCGTGCTCGGCGCGACCTCGGCGATTGCCGAGGCGACCGCCCGGCTCTACGCCGGCGAGGGCGCTGAGCTATTGCTGGTCGGGCGGCAAGGCGAACGGCTTGAGGCAATCGCCGCCGACCTGCGGCTGCGTGGTGCTCCGCGGACCGAAATAGCGACCTGTGATCTGGCTGCGGCGGGGACCGCGGTGGAGTCTCTTGCCTCCTTCGCCGGGAACCTTGGCGGCGTCGACCATGTCTTGATCGCATACGGAATCCTCGGCGACCAAAAAGCGAGCGAGACAGACCTCACCGCCGCCGGCGTGAACCTCGCCGTCAATTTCACCTCTGCCGCGTGCTGGGCCCTTGCCGCGGCTGAGATTCTGGAACGGCAGGGGTATGGCTCGCTGGTCGTGCTGGGATCGGTGGCCGGCGATCGCGGGCGTCGTGGCAACTTCGTTTATGGCGCGGCCAAATCCGGCCTCGCGACAATGGTCGAGGGCATCGCCCATCGTTTTGCCACGTCGGGTCCGCGCGCGGTCGTCGTCAAGCCGGGACCTGTGATCACCCCGATGACCGAAGGTTTCGCCGACCGTAAGGGGCTGCTTTGGGCGACGCCGGAAACCGTGGCGGCGATCGTGCGCCGCGCCGCCGATCGCGGCGGACCGGTGATCTACGCACCGTGGTTCTGGCGCTGGATCATGCTGGTCGTCCGGCTGTTGCCGGCGCGCATCTTCAACCGGCTCAACATCTGACGTGCTAAGGCCCGACCTTCATCCCGGCGAGGCGGATGAGGCCGTCGGGGTTGGGGATGAACCCGGTGACCTTGCGACTGACGCCCCACAGCCATTTGAGGTGGTAGAGCACCATCTCGGGGCGATCGGTGAGATAGATGTCTGCGGCCGCCGCATAAAGTTTGGCGCGCGCCGCCGGATCGGTGACCGCGCGCGCCGCCGCGAGTGCCTTGTCGAGCTCGAGATTGCAGTATTTGCCCCAATTCAAGAAACCGTCACAGGCGATCCAGATCGCGACATTGCCGTCGGGGTCGGGCCGGCCGCTCCAGATCGCCAGCGCGGCCTGGTAGTCGCCGGCGGTATTCTTCTGCACCATCGTCGCCGCTTCGGTCGCCTGCAGCTTGATCTCGAACCCGGCTTCCGCCGCCATTGCCTGGAGGGTCTGAGCGACTTGCTGCTCGGTGGTACCGGTGCCGGTCGTCAGGGTGAAGGCCGGATGCGGCGTCCCCGCTGCGGCGAGCAGCTTTTTCGCCGCGGCGACATCGCGCGGCGGCACAGGGTGCTGCGGGTCCCAATAGCGCGTGCCCGGGGCCTCGAACTGGTTCGAGGGCACAAACTTCCCCTCGAACACGACATCGTTGAGGATGCTGCGATCGATCGACAGCTCGAGCGCCTCGCGCACCCGCTTATCCTTGCCCAGCGGATTGTCGGCGGCCGGACCGTTTGCCAGGTTGAACGACAGCAGGTTATAGCCGAGCGCCGTAATCTCGACGTAGCTGAGCGCCGGGTTGGCCTTCACCGCCGGAATGTCGGGCGCGGCGAGCCGGTCGATAATGTCGAACCCGCCCGAGCGCAGCCCGGCAAGCCGCACGGTGGTGTCCGGCACCGGCGTGTAGGTCACGCGGTCGATCGTATAGGGGCCGGGGTTCCAGTATTTGTCGAAGCGTTCGAGCACGATGCGTTCCTGGGCCACGCGCTCGACGAATCTGTAGGGGCCGGCGCAGGCCGGCTTGGTGGCGATCTTGTCGCCGAGCGCGGCGAGCGCCGTCGGCGAGATCATCATCCCGGCCCGGTCGGCCAGCACCGCGAGCAACGGCGCATAGGGCGCCGACAAATCGATCCGCACCGTCAGCGGATCGACGATCGCGACATTGGCGATCGGCTTCACCTCGCCCTTACGGCGGCTTTCCGGCGCGGTGCGATAGCGGTCGAGATTGGCCTTGACGGCCTCGGCATCGAGCCGCGTGCCGTCGTGGAACAGCACACCGTCATGCAGCTTGAGGGTCAGTGACTTCGCGTCGTCCGACCATGTCCACGCGGTCGCGAGCTGCGGCGCGAAGCTCATGTCGGGCGCGATGTCGATCAGCTTGTCGCACATCGCGGCGAAGACCTCGCGGCCGACAAAGCTGCCCCCCTGCGCCGGGTCAAGCAGGTCGGGGTCCTCGTTGAGCGCGATGCGCAGCTCGCTGGCCGCGCCGGGTGTTCCGATCAGCGCCAATACCGTCAGCGCCAGCGCGGCCATGTGCTTCATCTCAAGCCCTCGCTCTTGTCTGATTCAAAGATCAACCAGTCGCGCGCTTTCCTCCCACAGCGTCGCGGTGAGCCGATCGTCGCGCGCTGCGGTGTCGGGCTCGACGACCCTTTCGCCGATAACGTAAGCGCCGTGAAACGGTGTCGGATCGGCGACCGTCGCGAGAAAGATCGAGGTCCTGGCACCCTTGTCGGGGCCGGGCAGAAACGTCGTCGCCAGCCGCCAGCCGAGCCCGGCAAGCGATCCGGCGCGGTTGCCGATATCGGTGGCGATGACGCCGGGATGCAGGCAGCACGCCGTGACGGTTGTCGGGTCGAGCCGTTGCGCCAGCGCCCGGGTGAACAGGATATTGGCGAGCTTCGAGCGGCCATAGGCCGACAGGGGCGTCCAGCCCGGCGGATGGGTCATCGTCGCGAGATCGAGCCGCGCGCCGCGATGCGCCTGCGAGGCGACGGTGACGACCCGCGCCGGCGCCGGCGCCTCTAGCCGATCGAGCAGCAGGTTGGTCAGCAGGAACGGCGCGAGATGATTGACCGCGACGGTCAGCTCGTAACCCTCGGCCGAGACCGCGTAATGCGGTGAGATCAACCCGGCATTGTTGACCAGCACGTCGAGCCGGTCGTGCCGCGCCAGTATGTCGGCCGCCAGTGCGCGCACTTCGTCGAGCGCGGAGAAATCGGCAAGCGCGGTTTCGACCTCGGCGCCGGGCGCTCGATCCGTGACGAAGCGGCGTGCGGCTTCGGTGCGGGCGGGATGCCGCCCGACCATGACCACCCGCATCCCGGCCCGCGCGAGCCCCAGCGAGGTATGCAGGCCGATGCCGGCGCTCGCGCCGGTGACGACGGCGACCTTCTCGGCCAATTATTCGGCCGCCAGCTCGTAGCGTTCGGGCTGCTGCGCGGTCATCACCCCGCCATTGACCGTGGTGCGCTGCATCAGCCGCTGATGGGCGGTGGTATCGTAGGCGGTCGCGCGGTGCAGCACGGCGCGGTTGTCCCAGATCACCAGATCGCCCGCGCGCCAGGGATGGCTGTAGCAAAATTGCGGCTGGGTCGCGAACTCGGTGAGCCATTGGATAAAGGCTCGGCCTTCTTCGCGCGGCCAGCCGATCACGTGCGAGGCATGTGCCCCGGCATAGATCGCCCTGCGGTGGTTGACCGGGTTCTCGCGCACCATGGTCTGCCACGCGCCGGGCAGCTCGGCCCTCATCTCATCGGTCAGCGCCCCCGTCGGCGTGACCGTGCCGCGCGAATAGACGAGGCTGTGCTCGGCGACGAGCCCTTCGAGCCTGTGCTTGATATCGTCGGGCAGCCTGTCGTAGGCGGCGGTCATCGTCGCGAACTCGGTGTTGCCGCCAACCGGCGGGACGAGCCGCGCCGACAGCAGCGAACACAGCGACGGCACCGGCTTGAACGAGCTGTCGGAGTGCCAGAGGTAGTTGCCCTTCTGGTAGATCATCCGCCGGTCCTCCGCCGGGATGACCGCGCCGGTGTTGATGTCGAAGTTGGACTGCCGGGCGAATGGCGTGCCGGTTGCCGGATTGGCCTTGCCAGTGGTTTCGAGTGGTCCGAACCGTCGGCTGAACGCGATCTGCCGCTCGTCGTCGAGGCTCTGGTCGTGGAACACCAGCACCGAATATTCGTCGAGCGCGGCGCGGATTTCCGCGAAGGTCGCGTCGTCCATCGGCGCGCCGGTATCGACGCTTCCGATCTCGGCCACGAACAGCGGGTGCAGTTTCTTGATGGTGATCGGCACCAACGCCTCCATTGGACCATGCGGGCGAGACGCCCGCGCTCCCGTCAAATCTCGTCCAGCCCGTTCGACCAGCGCCGGCACAGATGGTGCGCGATCGCGATCGGCTGCGGCAGCGATAGCTGGTTGATGTCGTCCTCGCCAGCCGTGGCGCGCGCTACCATCGCGCGGATTTCCTCGCGCTCGAACCAGCGCGCCTCGGCGAGTTCCTCGGGGTCGATGGTGATGTCCTCGCTGATCCCTTCGGCGAGAAAGCCCATCATCAAGGTCGACGGAAACGGCCAGGGCTGCGCGGCGAGGTACTTGACCCGGCCGACGCGCACGCCGCTTTCCTCGCGCACCTCGCGGCGCACCGCCTCTTCCGGCGTCTCCCCCGGTTCCATGAAGCCGGCAAGGCAGGAGAACCGCTGGCCCGGACGCCGCTTGTTGCGGCCGAGCAGCGCGCGCTCGCCGCGCACCACCAGCATGATCGTCACGGGGTCGGAGCGCGGGTAATGACTGGCGCGGCAACTCGGACAGCGCCGCGTCCATCCCGCCGACGAGACATTGGTCGGCGTGCCGCATTGCGCGCAGAAGCCGTGCCGAGCATGCCAATCGATCAACGAGCGCGCCTCGGCGAGGATCGCTGCCTCTCCCGCCGGCACCAGCGGCGCCAGCGTCCGCACATCGACATTTTCGGCATTGGCGTTGGAGCCGCTCTCGGCGCCGGTCGCGTCAATTGCGAAGCGCGCGCGGCCATCCTCGCCGATCCCGAGGAAAATGCAGGTCGCGCCGGCGGCGATCTCCTCGCTCCATGGCCCCAGCGGCTCCCATTCGAGCGCGGGGTTGGCCATGTCGCGGATCGCCGGCTTGAGGTCGTAAAGCGGCAGCATGAGGCTCTCGGGATCGGCGAGCAGCCCGGCGATCCATTCCTTGTCGCGCCGGCGCTCGCTGACACGGTCGAGCGGATTGCCGGCAAAGCAATAAATGTCTTCCATGCCCGGAATGCTAACGGTCGATCACAAGTCGAGCAATTGCCGCGTCAGTTTACTGCGCCTTCTGCCCCGCCGCCTCGGCAAGCAGCGACACCTTGGCGAAGCCGGCTGTGTTCACCAGTCCCAGCAAGTCCATCAGCGTGCCGTATTGGATCGCCCGATCGCCGCGGACATAGACGATGCGCGCCGGTTCCTGCGACGCGAGTGAGGCGAGCTGCGTCTTCAGGTCGTCCCCCGTAGTGAGCGTGTCGCCGATAAAGGTCTCGCCGGCCGCGTTGATCGAGACGACGAGCGGCTCCTGTGGCTGGGTGACCTGGGCGGCGCTGGTCTTCGGCAGGTTGATCGGTACGCCGACCGTCAGTAACGGCGCCGCCACCATAAAAATCACCAGCAGCACCAGCATGACGTCGACCATCGGCGTCACGTTGATCTCGGCGAGCGGCGCGTAGCGCTCCTCGCCGGTATCGCCCGACGGCGGCAGCGACATCGGCATATCAGTCGCCCTCCACCGCGGCGCGGCTCAACAGCCCGCTGCTGCGGCCGATCAGGGTCTGCATCATGCCCGCGAAGCGGCCGATCTCGACGGTGAATTTATTGTACGCGACGACCGCCGGGATCGCCGCGGCAAGGCCCATCGCGGTGGCGAACAGCGCGTCGGCGATGCCCGGCGCGACGACCGCGAGGCTGGTGTTGTTGGCGGCGGCGATCGCATTGAAGCTGCGCATGATGCCCCACACGGTGCCGAACAGCCCGATAAAGGGTGCGGCCGATCCCAGTGATGCGAGGAATGGCAGGCGATGCTCGAGCTGGCGGAGTTGCGCGCTCAACGCGAGGCGCATGGCGCGGTCGATACGCTCACGCCGCTCGGCCATCGACTCGGCGGCATCGTCGGCGAAGGCGATGCATTCCTCGACGCCGGCGGCCAGCACTGCGCCGGCGGGGTGACTGGCCTCCTGGCCATAACGGTCGCCGACGAGATCCTCCGCGGTGCGTGCATCGTTGGCGCGGCTTGCCCAGCCGACGGCAGAGCGTCGCGCTGCCCGCAGCCGAACGATCTTATCGGCGATCACCGCCCAACTCCACACCGAGCCGGCGAGCAGCAGCAGCAGGACGAATTTGACGACGAAGTCCGCGTTTTCGAACAGCGCGATGACCGACAGGGAGGATTGCTGGTTCACGATGGAACTGTCCCGCACGCGAGGTGGGCCGGCGCGGCCGGCGCCACCATAGCTCACGCTGGGGCCAATTTGCAGCCGCGTTCGGTGTGTTGCGGCGGATGGCCGCCTGCTCGCCTCAGCGCGCTGGCCGGGACTCGACCGGGATCACTTATCCAGCCAGGTGTCCTCGAAGCGCCAGCCGTTGAAGATGCTGTTGACCATCGTGGTGATCCCGTGGACGCGGGGATAGTGACAGGTGGCGAGCGCGTAGCGGTAGAGGATCGGCCGGGCGCCATCCTCGGTCAGCTTCTTATCGATCTCCCAGACCAGTTTCTTGCGCTTCTCCTGGTCGGCTTCCTCGGATTGCCGGACGAACAGCTTTTCGAGTTCCGGGTTGCAGTAGTTCGTGTAGTTGCGTTCAGAGCCGCAGGCGTAGTGTTCGAAGAAATAGGCATCGGGATCGTCGACACCGCTGCCCGACAGGTTGCCGGCGACCGTGTAGTCCTTCCGGGCGATCCGCGGGAACCAGTTCGCGGTCTCCACGACATCGAGCTCGCCGTCGATGTAGATCTGCTTCAGCTGGTCGATCAGGATGACCGACGGGTCGCGGTACTGGGCGATGTTGCGGGTCTGCACCTTGACCGCCAGGTGGTTGTTTGGCCCGTAGCCGTGTTTTTCCATCAGCTTACGAGCCTCCGCGCGGCTTTTTTCCACATCGGGGCCGTAGCCCGGGAGCTTCTGCAACTCGTCTTGCGGGAGCCCCCACAAGCCGGCGGGAGGCACCTGCATCGCGCCGCCGATCTCGCCCTTTCCTTCGGAGATGATGTCGAGAAACGCCTTGCGGTCCATCGTCAGCATCATCGCCATGCGGATGTCGGGATCGTCGAACGGCGGCTTTTCCCGGTTTACCAGCAGGTTCATCGCGACCATCGTCGGGTCGATCTCGCAGATCGCGCTCGGCGCCTGGGTATTGATGTCGTGCGTCATCTGCACGGTGACCTCGTAGGGGAAAGTCATGTCGAACTGGCCGGCGATAAAGGCCAGGCTCTGGGTCGCGCGGTTGGGCACGATGGTCCACTCGACCCCGTCGAGATAGGGCTTGCCGGGTTTCCAATAATCCGTGTTCTTGACCAGCTTGATGTGTTCGTTCGGTTTGTACTCGACGAACTTGAATGGTCCGGTGCCGATCGGTTGAGTGCGCATCTGCGCCGCCGGAACGTGGCACGGGTAGACCGGCGAGTCGCCCGACGCGAGAAGCATGAGGAAGGCGGGTTGCGGCCGCTTCAGGATGAAGGTCACCGCGTAATCGCCCTCGACGACGACCTGGTCGAGGTTCTGGTACCAGGTCTTGCGCGGGTTGAGGCGGAGCTTGTCGGTCGATTTGCCGCCCAGCAAATCCCACGTGCACTTTACGTCCTTGGACGTGAAAGGCTGGCCGTCATGCCACTTGACGCCCTGGTGCAGTTTGAAGCTGAGCCGGGTGTGATCCTCGTTCCAAGCCCAGCTGTCGGCGAGTTCAGGCTGGATGAACTCCAGCCGGTTCTGTTTTTCGTGCTGGTTGAACAGCACCAAATTGTTGAACAGCGCCATCGCTGGGGCGATCGCGGAGACCGTCGCCTCCTCGTGGATCGACAGGCTGCCGGGGCTGTCGCGATGATAAAGCTTGAGGATCCCGCCGGATTTCTGGGCGCTCGCCGGCCCGACGACGACAAAAAACAACGCGCCGACCAGCGCCAGAATGCGCACGCTCCCCCGCATCTGCTTTCCTTCCCCGTTCGCGAAGCCGGCTTTTGCCGATCTAACCGTTATCGTTGAGCCGGCTTGGCCACGGCATCGTGCCGGGGCCAAGCCAACCTTAAACTCAGCTTACGGTTTATTTGCCGTCGCGCTCAAGCGCCGCTTTCATCGCGGTCGGATCCACCTTGATCGTCACTCCCGCGCGCTCCTTCTGCAACTCCATCGCGACACGGGAATCGCGCCCGTCCCAGCCGCGGTTGAGCGCAGAGGTCAGCTCGCCATGCGCGATGTTGGCCATCGGCATCGGCACTTTCATCTCTCGCGCCAGCTCGGTCGCGAGCGTCACGTCCTTGTGCGCAAGGCGCAACGCGAAATCCGGCGGGTCGTAGCTGTCGATCAGGAAATGATCGGCCAACGCATCGAATGTCCGACGCCGCCCGCCGGCGCCCTGGCGCACCGCCTCCCACAGCGCCAGCGGTTCGACCCCGGCCTTGACCCCCATGGTGAAGACTTCGGCGAGACAGGTCTGGATCGCATAGCCGGCGCAGTTATGTACCAGCTTGGCGACCGAGCCGGCGCCGATCGGGCCGATATAGCGCGCTGCGTCGCCGATCGCGTCGAGCACCGTCTTGTGCCGATGGAACTGCTGCTCGTCGCCGCCGATCCACAGCGCCAGCCGGCCCGACGCCGCGCCGCGCGGCCCGCCGCTGACCGGCGCGTCGAGCATGTAGACATTCTTTTCGGCGAACGCCGCGCAGATCTTGCGCACCAGTGTCGGCGAATTGGTCGACAGGTCGAAATAGGCGGTGTCCGGCTTCATGCCGGCGAGGAGGCCGTTCGGCCCCAGCGCTACCGCCTCGACTTCCGGCGGTCCCGGCAGCGAGGTGAACACCACATCGCATTGCTCGCCGAGCGCCTTCGGGCTGTCGGCCCACACCGCGCCCTTGGCGAGATAGGGCTCCGCCGCGGCGCGGCGAATGTCGTGAACGACCAGTTCGTAACCGGCCTTTTGCAGGTTCGCCGCCATGCCGTTTCCCATGGTGCCGAGCCCGATAAAACCGACCTTCATGTCATGTCTCCGATCATTGTTGTCTCGACCCTCACCCGCCTCGCACCGGCGAGCCGCACCCTCTCCCGCGATGCAGGAGAGGGAAGGGGCCCGCGCGGAAGGCGTGGGAAGGTGAGGGCACTCAGTTCTTTTCGAACACGTCCTTGGCGACGAGGGCCGCGGTCATCGCCGCCGGCCAGCCGGCATAAAAGGCGAGGTGGGTGATCACTTCGCTGAGTTCGGTTTTGCTGAGGCCGTTTTGCAGCGCCCGCTCCAGATGGCCGACGAGTTGCTTCTCACGGCCGAGTGCGATCAGCGTGGCGACGACAATCAGGCTGCGGTCGCGCTTCGACAGCTGCGGCCGTTCCCAGACTTCGCCGAACAGCCATTTCTCGGTATAGCCGATGAGGTCGGGAACGACGTTGCGGACGGCATCGCGGGCCGAAGCGGGTTGTGATTGGGCCATGGGGGATTCCTCTGGTTTTAGTTGGGGTTTTCGATCGCGTGCGACGGTATCACGCGCCCGCTTGCGGCGGCCACCGCCATCCCGGCATAGTGCCGCGCCTTAGCCGCATTCCAGTCGGGGAGCTTTCTGATGTCGTTCCGCTTTGCCGCTCTCATCGCGGCGATCGGGCTGTCGAGCGTCGCGGTGTCGGCGCTCGCGCAGGATGGGAAAGAGGTCACCCTTCCCGATGGCCTGAAATATACCGATACCAAGGCCGGTGACGGCGAAGAGGCGAAAAAAGGCTACATCCTGTCGATGAATTACACCGGGTGGCTGTATAAGAACGGCGCCAAAGGCGCGCAATTCGACAGCTCCAGCAAGACCGGCAAGCCGTTCACCTTCAAGCTCGGCGCCGGCCAGGTGATCAAAGGCTGGGACGAAGGCGTCGAGGGGATGAAGACCGGCGGCAAGCGCACGCTGATCATCCCGCCAAACCTCGCCTACGGCGCGGTTGGCTCGGGCGGCATCATCCCGCCCAACGCGACGCTGATCTTTGATGTCGAGCTGGTGAGCGCGCGCTGATCACGCCGCCAGCGCCTGGTCGAGGTCGCGGATCAGGTCGTCGGCGGTTTCGAGGCCGATCGATAGGCGGATGACGTCGTCCGCTGCACCCGCGGTAACGCGCTGCTCGTCGGTCAGTTGGCGGTGCGTCGTCGAAGCCGGGTGCAGGATCAAGCTGCGCGTGTCGCCGATATTGGCCAGATGCGAGAACAGCCGCACACTCTCGACCAGCTTGATGCCGACCTCGAAGCCGCCCTTGACGCCGAAGGTGAATACCGCGCCGGCGCCCTTCGGCAGGTATTTCCGCGCCAGCTCGTAATACGGGCTGTCCCTGAGGCTGGCATAAGAGACCCAGGCGACCTTCGGGTGCACGGCGAGGAATTCGGCGACCTTGGTGGCATTCTCGACATGCCGGTCCATACGCACGTGGAGGCTCTCGATGCCGGTGATGGTCAGGAACGCGTTCATCGGCGACAGCGCCGGACCGAAATCCCTGAGCGCCACCGCGCGCGCCTTGGTGGTGAAGGCGAAGTCGCCGAAATTCTCGAAGAATTTGAGGCCGTGATAGGCCGGCTCGGGCTCGGTCAGCGAGGGGAATTTGCCGCCTTGCGACCAGTCGAACTTGCCGCTTTCGACCACCGCGCCGCCTAATGCATTGCCGTGGCCGGAAAGGAATTTGGTGGTCGAATGGCAGACGATGTCGGCGCCGAACTCAATCGGCCGGCACAGATAGGGCGTCGCCAAGGTGTTATCGACGATCAGCGGGATGCCGGCCGCGTGGGCGATATCGGCGGCCTTCTGGATGTCGACGACGATCCCGCCGGGATTGGCGAGGTTTTCGAGAAAGATCGCCTTGGTCTTCGGGGTGATCGCCTTGCGGAAATTTTCCGGCTCCGTCGGATCGACAAAATGGCAAGTCCAGCCGAGCTTCTTGAACGATAAGCCGAACTGGGTCAGCGAGCCGCCGTAAAGGTTGCGCGAGGCGACGAACTCGTCGCCCGGACCCAGCAGCGTGAAAAAGATGAGGAATTGCGCGGCATGGCCCGATGCGGCCGCAACAGCGGCGCGCCCGCCTTCGAGACTGGCGATGCGTTCTTCGAGCACGGAGACCGTCGGGTTGGTCAGCCGCGAATAGATGTAGCCGAAATTGTGCAAGTTGAAGAGCGAGGCGGCGTGATCGACATCGTCGAACACATAGGCCGTCGTCTGGTAGATCGGCGTCGAGCGCGCGCCGGTGGTCGGGTCGGGCGCCGCGCCGGCATGGATCGCGCGGGTCTCGAAACCGTAGGTCTGGTTTGCCGACGACGACGGGCGGTCCCCGGGCGCCCTTGAGATGCGGCGGGGCAGGGGCGGGACCGGCGCACGGTTCTGGATGATGCCGCTATTGACGCCGCTCCACGACAGTTCGCCGCCGAGCCGACCGAACTCGATCTTCGGGCAGCGGTTCATGATGATTTCGAGGCCCGCCGCCTCGCCGGCGGCTGCCGCCTCGTCGTCGCGGATGCCGAGCTGCATCCATACCACCTTGGCGCCGATCGCGATCGCGTCGGCGACAACCCCCGGAGCCTCGCTCGCGGCGCGGAACATGTCGACCATGTCGACCTTGTCGGGGATATCGCGCAGCGAGGCGTAGACCTTTTCGCCGAGCAAGGTCTGGCCCGCAGCGGTCGGGTTTACCGGGATCACCCGGTAGCCCTTCCCCTGCAGATATTTCATCACAAAGTACGAGGGCCGGTTCCAGTTGGTGGAGGCGCCGACCATGGCGATGGTCTTTACCCGCTCCAGGACCGAGCGGATCTTCGCGTCGGAATAGGGGATCGGTTCGAGATCGGCCATCGCTCAAGCTCCCTGTCGGCGGGATCATTTTGGCCGCTTTGCTGCTGCTTTGCTACCAAACGGAAGGAATAGCCCGCCCGACGGCGATCCCCCAGGGACTCTCATGGTCATCCCCGGAGATTGGGTTCGAGGTCACCCCCGACCTGCAATGCAAATTCGACCTTGACTGCGCCGGAAAGCTGTTGCCGGAGGTCGGGTTAACCGTCCTCCGGCGTCCTTCGGCTTTGTTTATGCGCGTCACCGCCACCGTTAGGGGCAGGGCTAAAAATCCATGCCGCCCATCCCACCCATACCGCCGGGCATTGCCGGCGCTCCGGTTTGTGGTTTCTCGGCGACCATCACCTCGGTGGTGACAAGCAGCCCGCCAATCGAGGCGGCGCCTTGCAGCGCCAGGCGCACGACCTTGGCAGGGTCGATAATGCCGGCCTTCACCATGTCGACATAGGTGCCGCTCTGCGCGTCGAAGCCGTGATGGACGTCGCCCTTCTCCAGGAGCTTGCCGACAATGACCGAGCTGTCGGCGCCGGCATTCTCCAAGATCTGGCGAGCCGGGGCCTGCAGTGCGCGGCGGACGATGTCGATGCCGACCCGCTGGTCGTCGTTTTCCGGGTTCAGGCCGCCGAGCTTCTGGCTCGCATAGAGCAGCGTGACGCCGCCGCCTGGGACGACACCTTCTTCGACCGCCGCCCGGGTCGCATGCATCGCGTCGTCGACCCGGTCCTTACGTTCCTTGACTTCGACCTCGGTAACGCCGCCGACGCGAATGATGGCGACGCCGCCGGCGAGCTTGGCCAACCGCTCTTGCAGCTTTTCCTTGTCGTACTCGGAGGTCGTCTCCTCGATCTGTGCACGCAATTGCGTGCAGCGGGCCTGAATGTCCGCTTTCGCGCCGGCGCCGTCGACGATCGTGGTGTTGTCCTTGTCGATGCTGACTTTCTTGGCCCGGCCAAGCATATCGAGCGTGACCGTCTCGAGCTTGATGCCGAGATCCTCACTGATGACCTGACCGCTCGTGAGAACGGCGAGGTCTTCGAGCATCGCTTTGCGGCGATCACCAAAGCCCGGCGCCTTGACCGCCGCGACCTTGAGGCCGCCGCGCAATTTGTTGACCACCAGCGTCGCGAGCAACTCGCCTTCGATGTCCTCGGCTATGATCAGCAGTGGATTGGTGCTCTGCACCACCGCTTCGAGCAGCGGCAGGATCACCTGGAGCCCGGGCAGCTTTTTCTCGAACAATAGAATGTAGGGGTTTTCGAGCTCGCAGATCATCTTCTCGGCGTTGGTCACGAAATACGGCGAGATATAGCCGCGATCGAACTGCATGCCCTCGACCACGTCGAGCTCGGTCTCGAGGCTCTTCGCCTCTTCGACCGTAATCGCGCCCTCATTACCGACCTTCTGCATCGCGGCGGCGATCATCTCGCCGATCTCGCGGTCGTCATTGGCTGAAATTGTTCCGACCTGGGCGATCTCGGCGTTGGTCGAGACCTTCTTCGCCACCTTCTCGATCGCATCGACGACCGACACGGTCGCCATGTCGATGCCGCGCTTCAGATCCATCGGGTTCATGCCAGCGGCCACCGCCTTGGCGCCCTCGCGCACGATCGCCTGCACCAGCACGGTCGCGGTGGTCGTTCCGTCGCCCACCTGATCGCTAGTCCGCGACGCGACGTCCTTGACCATCTGCGCGCCCATGTTCTCGAACTTATCGGAAAGCTCGATTTCCTTGGCCACCGTGACGCCATCCTTGGTGATGCGCGGCGCACCGTAAGATTTGTCGAGCACCACATTGCGGCCCTTGGGGCCCAGCGTCACCTTGACCGCGTTAGCGAGCGTGTCGATGCCGCGCAGCAGGCGTTCCCGTGCGTCTCCGTTAAATCTGACGTCCTTGGCAGCCATGATTTTTGTCTCCTGGTTAAGCGGCTTGCTTTGCGGCGGCGACGTGATCGAGCACGCCCATGATGTCGGCGGCGCTCATAATCATCAGCTCTTCGCCGTCGAGCTTGATTTCGGTTCCCGACCATTTGCCGAACAGCACGCGGTCGCCGGGCTTTACGTCCATCGGCTGCAGCGTGCCGTCTTTGTTGCGGGCGCCCTGTCCGGCGGCGACGATCTCGCCTTCTATCGGCTTTTCTTGCACCGCGTCGGGGATGAAGATCCCGCCGGCGGTCTTCGTCTCCGGCGCGACACGGCGGATCAGGACACGGTCCTGCAGCGGGCGCAACATCATTCGAGCGTCTCCACGGACCGGATTTTGGGATAGACGCTTGGCACTGTCGGGCCGCAAGTGCCAGCGCGTGGAGTTACGTGGGGCCGCTGACAGATCGATACAACCACAAATTTTTTGGACGTCGGGGGATTCATTTTAAAAATCCAACCATGCAAAAATACTGATTGCTGATGTTACCAGTAATTTCCGAGCATTATCTGCCTGAAAATATTTATTTGTGTCATAAGCAGGTGGAACCATGCTGCGCCCGGGCGCAGCGGTCGGCGGGGCAGCGCAATAAATCATCGTCTTCCGCCGCGACGTTGTCACCGGGATATCCCGGTGACAACGCCGAGCCAGTGGGCCGTTACGCCGGACGGTTGGCCTTGAGGAAGGTGCGGATATGGCGCACCGCCAGCGGGATCTTCTCGGGCGTGTCCTTCCACGGGTACATGCTGACCTCCGAATTGGGCGCCAGCATCGCGCTTTCCATCGCCACCTTGTAGGGGTGCGCCGGGACGTCGTCGGGCAAGACGAGGAGTGGCGTGCGGCAGTCGCGCACGAAATCGCGGCTCACGGTGAAGACGAAATCGGCGCGCTTGGTATACATGCTGTTGAGGAAGTCGCTGACCATCGCCATCGTGATGCTCGGCTGCCGCTCGCAGAGCCCCGGACCCCAGCCCTTGATGTTGTTCTCGTAGAAGAGGTTGGGCATTTCCGGCCGGTAGCCGCTCGGCTGGGTCAGCACGCCGGCGATGACACGGTTGCGCGCCCGGCTCAGCATGTTCCAGATGAACGGCCCGCCGATGCAGAAGCCGAGCACCATGAACTCGCTGATGCCGAGATGGTCCATCAGCCCGATCTGGTCGTCGGTGTAGGCGTCCCACGGGTGGTCGATATCGAGCGGGCCGGTCGACTCGCCGCCATTGGCGTTGCGCAGATCGGCGGCGATGACGCGGTACTGGTCCTTGAACTCGACGAGCGGATTGAAGGGGTGGGTCTCCAGACCCTTGACCGTCGAATTCAGCCCGCCGCCGGGGATGATCAGCAGCGGATAGCCGGAGCCGGCCTCTTCGTAATGAATGCGGACATCGCCTCGTTGATAGAACGGCATGGCGGTTCTCCTTGGCGTGAGGGGTCTACTGTGCGGCGGCTTTCATCGGGACGTGCGATTTGAGGAAGCTGCGCACCTTGGCGATCGTGCGTTCCCTCAATTCGGGCGGGTCGCGCCACGGGAACACGGTGATTTCGGCATTGGGCGCCAACGAGGCAACGTCGATCGAGGTCTGCAGCGGGTGCGCCGGTGTCTCGTCGGGCAGCACCAGCATCGGCGTGTGGCAGTTCTTGATAAAGTCGCGCGGCACGCTGTAGAGGAAGTCGGGCTGTACCCGGTACAGGTTGTGCAGGTACTTCAGGACCATATCCATGTTGAGGTCGGGCCGCTTGGGCAAGAGCTCCGGCGCCCAGACGTCCTTGCCCGAATTGTACATGTAGTCAATGTGCTCGTCGGGTCGATGACCGACGGTCTGGCAAAACACCGCGGCGACGACACGGTTGGGGGCGCGCTGCAGCAGCTTGCCGGCAAAGCAGCCGCCGATGCAGTAGCCCATGTAAAAGAACCGGTCGATGCCGAGATAATCCATCAGCCCGAGCTGGTCGTCGGCAAACGCCTCCCACGGATCGCCGGTGGGGATGGGCCCGGTCGACTCGCCGCCATTGGCGTTGCGCTGGTCCATGGTGATGCAGCGGAAGTCGTTCTTGAGCGCTTCCGGCGCGTTGAAGACGGCGGTCGGCCAGTTGCTGACCCGGGAGTTGAGGCCGCCGCCGGGGGTGACCAGCAGCGGAAAGCCCGAGCCGACTTCCTCGTAACGGATGCGAACATCGCCTTTTTGATAGAACGGCATGGAGTTTTCCCCTGTCTGGTCCGGCCCTACTGGGCCGCCGCGGCCAATGGTTGCGCCGCTGCCGCCGGCTGGTTGGTCTTGAGAAAGGCGCGTACGTGCCGCAGCGCGATCTGAATCTGAATCGGACTCATCTTCCACGGATAGAGGCTGACCTGCGCATTCGGCGCAAGATAGGCGCTCTCCAGCGCGACGGCATAAGGATGCCCCGGCACGTCGTCGGGCAGGATCAGGAGAGGCGTCCGGCACTGCCGCACGAAATCACGGCTCACCGTGTAGACGAAGTCAGCTCGCTCGCCGCGATACATGCTGGTCAGGAATTTGTCGACCTGAGCCATTGTGATGTCCGGCCGGCGGGCGCACAACTCGGGGCCCCAGCCCTTCATGTTGTTCTTGTAGGAGAGCTCGGGCATTTCGTGACGATAGCCGCTCGGCTGCACCGGCACGGCGGCGACAACCCTGCCGCCGGCGCGTTTCAGCAGGTTCCAGATGAACGGGCCGCCGATGCAGAAGCCCAGCACCATAAAGTCGCCAATGCCGAGATGGTCCATCAGCCCGATATGGTCGTCGGTGTAGGCGTCCCATGGCCGGTCGCTCTCGAGCGGTCCTGTCGACCGGCCACCCTTGGCATTGCGCAGGTCGGCGGCGATGACCCGAAACTCGTCGCTGAACTCGGCCAGCGGGTTGAACGGGTGGGTCTTGAGGCCCTCGATAGTCGAATTGAGCCCGCCGCCGGGAATGATCAGCAGCGGAAAGCCCGCGCCGGCCTCCTCGTAATGGATGCGAACGTCGCCTTTTTCATACATCGGCATGGCGTTTCTCCTACTGGGCGGCAGCCTTCATCGGGACGTGCGCTTTGAGGAAGCCGCGCACCTTCTTGATCATCCGCTGCCGCAGCTCTTCCGGCTCGCGCCACGGGAAGACGGTGATGTCGGAATTGGGGGCCAGCGAAGCGACGTCGATCGAGCTCTGCAATGGGTGCGACGCCGTGTCGTCCGGCAGGACGAGGATCGGCGTGTGGCAGTTTTTGATGAAATCGCGCGACACGCTGTAGAGTAAGTCGGGGTTCTCGCGCCACAGGCTGTGGAAGAACTTGTCGATCGTCTCCGGCGGCACCTCGGGCCGGCGCTCCTTGAAGTCCGGCAGCCAGTTGTCGGTGCTGTGCCGAACCATGACCTCCGGGTCTTCCGGCCGGTGGCCGACGGTCTGATGGAACACCGCGGCGACGACACGGTTGGGGGCGCGCTGCAGCAGCTTGCCGGCAAAGCAGCCGCCGATGCAGTAGCCCATGTAGAAGAACCGGTCGATGCCGAGATGGTCCATCAGCCCGAGTTGATCATCGGCATACGCGTCCCAGCCGTTTGCGGCCGGCACCGGACCGGTCAACTCGCCACCATTCGCGTTGCGCTGGTCCATCGTGATGCAGCGGAAATCGTTCTTGAATTCTTCCATCGCGTTGATCGCGGCGGTCGGCCACATGGCGACCCGCGAGTTCAAGCCGCCGCCGGGGGTGACGAGCAGCGGGAAGCCGGAGCCGGCCTCCTCGTAGCGAATGCGGACATTGCCCTTTTCGTAAAACGGCATGGCGGCGGCCTCCCTTGACCCGGTGGAAGTCTAAGTTCAGCCGAAATTTCGGTTTCGCTCAACCCCCGTCGGCGGCGTTCGCTGCGGTTCGGTCGCCCGCCGTTTCGCTCAGCTCGAAATGACGTGCATGCTTGGCGGCACTGTGTCGACGATTTGCGAGCTGGTAATTGAGGTGCCGTTTATGAGCCAGATGGCGACGAGGCCGTTGTCGTCCTGTAGCACGACGTCGGATTTGCCGTCGCCGTCGAAGTCGCCGGTGCCCTTGACATGCCAGTCGGGGGATAGGGCGATGTTCTGCTGGGCAATCGGCGCCACACCGTTCATCTCCCAAAAGGAGACCGTACCGTTATTGTCCTGCCAGATGATATCGGACTTCCCGTCGCCGTTGAGATCGCCGCAGGCGACCACATGCCAATCCGGCGGTGGGGCGGCGATGATCTGGTTGAGGATTGGGCTGAGCCCGTTCATCTCCCAGATCGCGACCAAGCCATTGGTATCCTGCCATAAGAGGTCGGATTTGCCGTCGCCGTTGAAATCTCCAGTAGTGATGATGTGCCAGTCCGGAGGCGGCTGGGCGACAACTTGTTGAGCGATCGGTGTCGTGCCATTCATCTCCCAGATCGCGACCATGCCGTTATTGTCCTGCCAAACGATGTCGGAGTTGGCGTCTCCGTTGAAATCGCCGGTGCTTTTGACATGCCAGTCGGGAGGCGGGCTGGCGATGATCTGCTGAGCAATCGGCGTCGTGCCGTTCATTTCCCAGATGGCGACCAGGCCGTTCGTGTCCTGCCAAAGCAAGTCGGATTTGGCATCGCCATTGAAATCGCCCGTGGTGATCAATTGCCAATCAGACGGTGGCGTCGCCACCGTCTGTTGAGACGTCGGCGTGGCGCCGTTCATCAACCAGATCGACGCCGCGCCGCTGGTGTTCTGAAACAGCAGGTCGGACTGGCCGTCGCCGTTGAAGTCGCCTCTTGCCGGGGACAGGACGTTGGCTATCTGATCGACGCTGACGCTCTGCACCTGGAAGGTGTAATTTGTGTTGTCCGCCTGATTGTTCGTCGGCTGCAGCCCTGTCCCCGGCGCGAACGCCCAGACATCCAAGTAGAATTGCAGCGAACCCGGCGGCACATGGGCCGTATCGGTGCGGACCAGCTGACCGTTGACGAACCACTGGACCTTGTTGGGGAACCACTCGATCGTATAGGTCTGATAGGCCGTCAGGCTGGGGGTCGCGACCGATATAGGATTTCCCACGCTGTTCGCCGGCGCGTTCAGATAAATATTGGTCAGCTCTTGGTTGGGCTGATTGCTCAACGACTCCAGGTCGATCTCGTTTTTATCGCCGGCACTGTCGACGACCCGGTAGGCGAAGGCGCCGCCGTCAACGGTGCCGCCCGACGGAAGATTTGCGAACCTCGCCATCGCGGTAAACGCGATGCCGCCGCCGCTGGTGTTGAAGCTCTGGTTGGTGAACGCGTCATCGCCCTGAAAGGATGTGCCCGGACCTGTCGGGTTGTAAGTCTGCAAATTCAGTTGCAGCGCGCCGTTGACGACGCTTGGGAGTCTCGGGGTCCCCTCTGTCCCCGGCCCGCCTGGCACCGACGATGGGATGAACTCCGCGCTCCCGGTGGTGAAGCTCCACTTGGCGGAACTGATCGGACCGTTGGGATCGGTCGCGAAATTGTCCTGGAACAGGTTCTGAACAACCGGCGCCAAGGCCATCGGCGTGCCCTCCACGTCGAACCAACGGCTTGTGCTGCCGCAAGTTCAGTCAATTTTGACGAGAATTGCGCGGATGCCGCCTGTTGTCGATTCAGGAATGCATGGGCGAACTGCGTTGGGTGACCTGGAGACACGGGTGGCCATGCCACAAACAGCCTAGATGGGCGTTTTCACTCGCCCTGGCGGCCGTCGGATCGCGTCGAGGCGACCCCACCATCTGCGAACGGTTTCCCGGGTACTCCCGCCCCCGGAGCGAGTCCAGGGACGGGATGTTCGATGAGCCGGTATGACGCCGGGATGATTCGGGCGGCGCGGGGGCGCCGCTCAGATCAGTTGATCAGGCCGTAGAATTTGCCGGCGTTTTCGCAGGTGATCTTGTGCGTCACGTCGGCGGGCAAGTGGCCGAACTGCTTGGCGATGTATTCCGACGAGTCGGGCCAGATGCCGTCGGGGTGCGGGTAGTCGGAGCCCCACATCAGGGTTTCGACACCCATGTCCTCGATCAGCTTGGTGCCGATGCGGTCGAACTGGAAGGTGGCGCGGCACTGGCGGCGCCAGTACTCGCTCGGCAGCAGCTTCAACTTAATGTCGCGATACTGGTCCTGGTACTCGTAGTCCATGCGGTCGAGGACGTAGGGGATCCAGCCGATGCCGCTCTCGCCGAAGACGACGCGGAAATTCGGGAAGCGCTCGAGCACCGCGGCGCCCACCAGTGCGGTCAGGATGGCGCCGAGCGTCATCTGGAACAAGCAGATGCTGCTGTAGCGCAAGGCGAGCAGCGACTCACCCTGGACCCCGGCGCGCAGCTTCGGGTCGACCGATGGGAAGGTGTGGAAATGCAGCGGCAGCTGGGTTTCGTTGATCGCCTCCCACAGCGGGGTCCAGCTCGGATGCCACATCGGCTGCATGTCCCAGGAGCAGGACAGCTCGACGCCCTTGACGCCCATCTTGGCGACGCGGCGCACTTCCTTTGCCGCTGCCTCGACATCGCCGAACGGCAGGCAGGCGAGGCCGATCATCCGCTGCGGGTACTTCTTGCAGAAGTCGATGATGAAGTCGTTGTAGATGCGCAGCATCTCGGCCGAGGCCTCGGCGTCGCTGAGCTTGGCGGCGGCGGCGAGCACACCGTAGATCACCTCGGCGTCGACGCCGTCGCGGTCGAGTTCCTTGGCGCGCAAATCCGGGTCGCCGGGGCGCCGGATGCCCTTCAGCCCGTCTTCGTAAAGGCCGGCTTCGGCCATGCGGTCGGCGCGGTGCTGCTTGCCGGGCTCGTACTTGCGGCCCGCCGAGCCGACGCCGCCGACCAGCCCGAACGAGGCGCCGTTATTGGCGACCCATTCCTTGCCTTGCGAGCCCTCGGCGACAAACGGCATGCGGTCCTTGAGGTCGCGCGGTGCCTGCGCGGTGAACAGGTCGGGCGGCAGCCAGATCATGTCGAGATGGCAGTCGGCTGAGATGCGCTTGTATTGCATGCTTTCTTCTCCGCTAGACCAAGAGCAGCTGGGTTTGATGACGCACTGTACCCAGGTTGCTTCTTGACTGGCAACGCCACCCAGCCCGGCACGCCGGCAAACCGCAGGCGATTTTTCTCTTTGACCGGGCACAGCCTCGGCGTACTGAGTTCCCGCCCGCCAATCGCGGCCGCTCGCGGGGCGGAAGCGGCGGGCACACGGGATCTCTGTTGAGGAGGGAACGGTATGTTCAGTCACATCATGGTCGGCAGCAACGACATTGCCCGGTCAAAGAAATTCTACGATGCGGTTTTCACCGTGATCGGCGCCCAGCCCGCTACCCCGGACGCACGGGGCCGGCTGGCCTACAGCCATAATGGCGGGCGTTTTATGGTCAGCCAGCCGATCGACGGCAAGCCGGCCGGCGGCGCCAACGGCGGCACGATCGGCATCGCGATGAACAGCGCCGAACAGGCGAAGGCTTGGCACGATGCCGGAGTCGCCAATGGCGGCACGTCGATCGAGGATCCGCCGGGCATCCGCCAAGGGGCGGCGGGCCAAATGTACCTCGCCTATCTGCGCGATCCCGACGGCAACAAATTGTGCGGGCTTTACCGCGTTCCCGGCTGACGCACCGCATCGGGAAGGGCCGTCGCTTCAGCCGGTGGTCCTCGCCCGGACCTAGCCTCAAGCGCGAGTAAGTTTACATCGCCGCGGTCACCTGGGTGGCCGCGGCGATTGCGTTTACTAGCTCTGCGAGTGTGGTCTCTGGTTTTAACCATTATCGCAAGTTGACATTCGCGAAGCGTTTAGTTTTAATTAACATCGAATTTTAGGTGTTGTTTATCTGAACAAGTTCTATCACTGGGTGATGAATTATTGAAAACACGTCGAAGCTATTCGACAAGACATTATTCGAGTGTCGCAATACTGAAATACTGCCGCATAAATTGAGCGGCGAAAGACGCCGAACAGGCACGCTGAACAAGCGAATACAGGGGATGATGGCGATGCGGGTTATATTGACCGTGACCGGCGGGGTTGCCGATGGCTGAGCAGGCGCCCATCAGCGGCGCGGCCAGCCGGGCGGCGGCGATCGAGGCCAAGAAGGCCTGGCGCGAGCATCTCGCGCGCGGCGAGGCCGAGACGCCGGCATTGCGCATCGGCCTTGCCGGCAGCTTTACCGCCGAGACGCTGGTGCCCTTTGTCGGCGCGGCGCTGCTCGCCGAGGGCGCGACGTCGGCGATCACGGTCGGCCCGTACAACCAGCTGTTCCAGACCTGTCTCGATCCCCAGGGCAGCTTTCACGGCCCCAGCGACGTCATCGTGCTGTTGTGGCGCCTCGAAGACCTGATGCTCGACGAGATCACCGCGTTCGCCGGCGGCGATGCGACCGCGCTGCGGCGCGCCGGCGATAAGCTGGGTGCGCTGGTCGGGGCGATCCGCCAGCTGCGCAGCAATTTTTCGGGCATGGTCATCGTCGGTGTGCCGCCATACCCGACCGGGCCGGCGGCGAACATCATGGCGCTCGACAATGCCGGCGGGCTCGGCGGCTTTCACCGCACGCTGGCGGGTCAGTTCGCCGACGAGATCGGCCGCAGCGAGGGCGTCTACCTCGTCGATCTCGACGCGGTGCAGCGCCAGGTGGGGATGGCGGCAGCGCATGACCCGCGGCATTGGTATCTTTATCGCCAGCCGTTCAGCGAAGGGTTTCTCAACACGCTGGGACGCCAGCTGGCGCGCATCGTCATGGCGTCGCGCCGCGCGGCGAAGAAATGCGTCGTGCTCGACGCCGACAATACGCTGTGGGGCGGGATCGTCGGCGAGGACGGCATCGACGGCATCCAGATCGGCGACGAGTTTCCGGGTTCGGCGTTCCGCGACTTCCAGAAGCTGGTGCTGAGCTGGCGCCGCCAGGGCGTGTTCCTCGCGGTGGCGAGCAAGAACAACGAGGCCGATGTCTGGGAGGTCTTCGACAAGCACAGCGGCATGGTGCTCAAGCGCGAGCATCTGTCGGCCTGGCAGATCGGGTGGCTGCCCAAGGCCGAAGGCATCCCGGCGATCGCCAAGTCGCTCAATATCGGCACCGACAGCCTGGTCTTCATCGACGACAATCCGATGGAGATCGGCTACATGCGCGAAGCGCGGCCAGAGGTGACGAGCATCCTCCTGCCGTCTGAACCCGCCGACATCGTCGCGACGATGCAGGTGCTGACTCTCTTCGACCAGCTCGAAGTGACCGACGAGGACCGCAAGCGCGCCGACATGATGCGCGCCGAACGCGACCGCGAGGTGCTGGGCGCGCAAATCGACCACAGCGACTTCCTGCAGGCGCTCGATCTCAAGGTCGATCTGTTTCGGGCGAAGACCGAGGATCTCGGCCGCATCACCCAGCTCATCAACAAGACCAACCAGTACAATCTGACGACAATCCGCCGCACGCTCGACGAGGTGCGCGCGCTGGCGAATTCCGGCGATTGGCGGCTTTACGGGATGCGCGTCACCGACAAGTTCGGCGAATACGGGCTGACCGGCGTCATCATCATCAACATCTCCGACGACCGGCGGCGCTGGACGATCGACTCACTGATGATGAGTTGCCGCGTGCTTGGCCGCGGCGTCGAGGCGGCGCTGATCGGCGGCCTCGCCGATGACGCGCGGGCGGAGGGCGCGGTCGAGTTCGTCGGCTCGTACATTCCGACCGCGAAGAACGCGATCTGCAAATCCTTCCTGCCGGACCAGGGCTTTACCCAGACCGATGAGCGGGAATGGCAACTCGCTTTGTCCGAGGCGCCGGCGATCCCGACGCACATCACCCGGGTGGGGACCCCCGAACCCCTTCTTCAAGCTGCTGCGGAGTAACCAAGATGCGCGTTGCCAAAGTCTTTTCCGAAGTCCTCGGCCTGCCGCCGGACATGATCACCGACGTCACCTCCCCCGACAACACGCCGCAATGGGACAGCATGGCGGCGATGAACCTGGTCGTCGCGATCGAGGACGAATTCGACGTGCGCCTGACCACGGCCGAGATCGTGTCGATGCGCAATGTCGCAATCGTCAAGAAGGTGCTGAGCGCGAAAGGGGTGGCCGACGCCTGAGGCGTCGCCCATCCGCGGCCGCGATGGGCGACGCGGAGCCATCGTTCAGCGTCGTCGGGCTTCCCGACCGGGTTACGTTCAATCGTTGGAAAACCGGGACCTCATGGCGACACGAAGCCGCATGGCTATGCGGCTGTGCGACGACAAGCTGATCGCGGCGATCGACGCTCGACGACGCTGCCGCATCATCAGGCCGATGCGACAGGGGAACGCGATCGAATCCACGGACTGTCGCGACAACCCCATAAGCCATAGCGACGTCTGCGTTATTTCAGGTCGTATCGTTAACCAATATTCACAATTGACGAAAATCCTGTTTGTAATTACGAAATATACAAACGGATAATTAATAATTATGTCGGTTTTGACGAGGCTTTGCGTGTCAGTGGGACAACTGAGCTGAACATGGAGTAGTAGCGATGGATGCCGCACTTGCAGGGCTGGTTATTCTGGTAATCGGCGACAGTCAGATGAAGGGGCTGATCTATGATATGCATGATCAGCTCACGAATAACGGCGCCGTCGTTCATTCCTATTTGATGTGCGGGGCGACGGCGCATGACTGGCTCGCCAAGTCGACGGTATCGTGCGGCCGCGGCGAGCGGCACGAAAAGGGCGCGCCGGTCATCAACACCCAGCAACTCCTGCCGACCTACTCGCTGCCCGAGCTGATCGACAAGACGCACCCCAACATCGTCGTCGTCGAGCTGGGCGAGAAACTCGAGCCCGATCACGCTTGGGTCCGCCAAGAGGTTCACACGCTCGCCGGAAAGATCGCGGCGAGCCACATTTCCTGCGTCTGGATCGGGCCGACCTGGGGACAGAACAAGCAGCCCTACCCGACGACCGACGCCAGCATCAAGGAGCTGACGCAGCTGTTGTCGGAATCGGTGTCGCCTTGCAAGTTTTTCGACTCGACGGGGTTCGCCCGGCCGGGCGAGCTGCAGACTACCGACGGAACGCATCTTTCCCCGGATGGCTATCGCCGGTGGGGGAGGGCGATTGCCGACGGCGTCGTCCGGTTCAAGGGCCAGGGGATGCTGGCCCAGCGCTAGAGGAGCGGGCTGGCGCGCGATCCGAGGAGACGGCGGTTGGGCGAGGACAGCGACCTGATACAGCGCTTTGCGGCGGAGGTTCTCGCGGAAAATCCGACGCATCGCAGCTTTGTCGAGGCCTCGCTCGCGCGCTTGAGTGACGAGCATCGCCGCGAGCTCTTGACCTATATCGGTTACTGCACCGATCGCGGCTTGTCGCTCGAATATTTGGCGGGTTGCTATTGTACGATCACCATCGACATCCAGATGGAGCAGATATATTTTAAACGGCATAAAAAATACCGGTATTCGACGTTCAAGGAGGTGGCGGACCAAGTTTATTACGACGACGAATACATGAAGAAATATATGTACGGTTTGGCGCTGACGTATTTCTTATGGCCGAACCATGTAGCGATGCAGGAATTTTTTGTCCGCACCTTTCCGCGTGGCCGGCGCGGAAGTTATCTCGAGATCGGTCCCGGCCACGGCTATTACTTGCGCCGTGCGGCCGAGCTCGGGAGCTTTGCCCGGATGACCGGCGTCGATGTCAGCCCGACCAGCGTCGCGCTGAGCAAAGACATCATGCAGTATTACGGGGTCGAGACGGACGCAGACATCCGGATCGAGCAGGCCGATTTTCTGCAATACGCCGCGGACCCTGATGCATTCTCCTGCATCGTGATGGGCGAAGTGCTCGAACACGTCGAGGACCCCGGCGCTTTTCTGCGCAAAATCCGGCAATTGAGCAAGCCGGACACGCATATCTACGTGACGACGTGCACAAACGCGCCGGCGGTCGACCACATCTTCCTGTTCAGCACACTGGCCGAAGTCGAGGCGTTGGCCGGCGACTGCGGTCTGGCGATCACGGACCGTTTTATCGCGCCATATACCGGAAAATCGCTCGCCGAGTGCGAGGCCGAGCGCCTCCCCGTCAATGTCGCCTATGTGATGCGGACGCAATGACGGAAGCGATCCAATGTCGCTGAGTAACCCTTCGTATATCGGTTTCTTTGCGGCGATCTTCGTGCTGTTTCACCTGCTGCCCGGCGGGGCGGCGCGATTGGGGTTGCTGCTGGCCGTCAGCCTCGGTTTTTACTTCAATATTGCGGGCGTTTATACGAGCATCCTGCTCGGTGTCGTGGCGATGACTTACGGCGCCGGGCTCCTGATCAGAAAATGCGCCGGGACGCCTCACCAGCAAGCGGTTTTTGCGCTTACCGTCGTGGCTGTCATCACACCGCTCATCTCGCTGAAATATCTGGTGTTTATCGGCGACTCGTTGGGTTTCTCCCTGCCGCCGTTGGTCGCCGATCTGGCACTGCCAGTCGGTCTTTCGTATTTTACTTTCGTCGCCATCGGCTACCTGATCGACGTCTATCTCGAAATCATCGAGGCTGAATGCAAACCGCTGCGCCTGGCGGTGTTCATCACCTTCTTCCCGCTGGTGACCTCCGGACCGATCGAGCGGGGCGGGCGGTTTCTGCCGCAGCTCGATGTCGTTTTGCCATTTTCCAGCGAACGCGCACTGGCGGGATTGCGCCTGATCTTTATCGGGCTGGCGCTGAAAGTGCTGCTCGCCGACGCCCTGGCGGCGCCGGTAGCGGCGGTGTTCGGCGAGCCGGACGGCTCGCCGCCGCTCGAAAAATTTATCGCGATGGTATTCTTCCCATTCAATCTCTACGCCGATTTCGCCGGGTATTCGCTGATCGCGATCGGCTCCGCCAAAATGCTCGGGTTCGAGGTGCAGCCGAATTTCCGCCAGCCTTTCCTGAGCCAATCGGTCCCCGAATTCTGGCGCACCTGGCATATGTCGCTGTCGTTCTGGGTGCGCGACTACTTGTTCACGCCGCTGCGCGCGCATTGGCGCCGCGCCGGCGCCTGGGGGCTGATCGCGCCGACCATGCTGACCTTCCTGGTCATTGGGGTGTGGCACGGTGCGGGCTGGCCGTTCATCATTCTGGGCCTGTGCTTTGGTGTGCTGGCGGTCTCCTCGCTCTACACGATGAAGTATCGCGACGCCGTTTACGCGGCGCTGGGCGTGCCGTCTTTGCTCCGGTGGATCGTCCGATCGGTGATCACCTTCATCCTCGTCGCGCTGGTGCTGGTGCTGTTTCGAGCCAACTACCTCGACGACGCGCTGTCGTTTTATCGCGACATCTTCTCGCTCGGCATGCTCGACAATATCTGGTCGGCGATCGTCGGCGGTGTCTTCCATCATGGCGCGGCGCTGGAGCTGCCGGTGATCGGCGCGTATTGGCCCTGTTGGCTGCTGATCGCGGCGATCGTCGCCGGCGACATCCTGGTGCGCAACGGCCACACGCTGGAGAAGTGCCCGGTCTGGCTGCAAGTGGTCGCGTACAATGTCGGCCTGGGCGCGATCATCTATCAGTGGATGACCGCGAGCGTCGCGCCGCCCTTCCTCTATTACAAATTTTAGTCGGATGAGCGCTGTGGAGACGATAACGGCGCAGGCCCCCGCGCGCTCACAGATCAGCGAGTGGCGGCGGTTTGTCGTCACCTTGCTGCTGGTGCTGTCGCCGCTGCTGCTCGTCGGCGCGGCGCTGGAGCTGATCGCCTGGCGGGTCGGCGAGACGATCTCGGCGACGGCGACCGCGACATGGCAGGACGGCGCACCCGGCCGCATCTGGCGCGGCGGCGACGGCCATTCCTATCTGACCTACAAGCTGGCGCGGATCGCCGATCTCAAGCCGGAGGTCATCGCGCTGGGGCCGTCGCGCGCCAATGCGTTCCGCGGCGATTTGTTTGCGCCTTACAGCTTCTACAATGCCGGGCTGACCACCTGGACGATCGACCAGGACCGCCGCTTCCTCGAGCTGATCACCAAGGACGGCTACGCGCCGCGCGTGCTGATCTTCAATCTCGACTACTGGATGTTTAGCCCCGGCTTCGACCATTACTGGGGCAACCGGTTCGACCTCAATCCGTCCTCCCATGTCGAAGATTTGATGCGGGTGGTCGGGCAGTTCACCAAGGACCCGGCGGATTTGCTGCGCCGCCTGTCGGCGACCGACCGCCAGCACGGGCTCTTCGCACTGCTGACCGGCGAGGGGTTCGGCGCGGACGGGATTGTGACGCCAAAGCCGACGACGGCCGACACGGCGCGGCTGCAGGACGACGGCACCGAGGCCGGCACACCGCCGGCGGTGACGGCAGAGCACCTATCGCCCGAGCAGATCGCCAAATTCGACCAGTTTGTCGCGCTCGCCAAAGCCAAGCACGTCGCGCTGGTCGGGGTTCAGCTGCCATTTTACGGCAAGATGCTCGATGCGCTCGGCAACGACCCGGAAAACGGTATCTGGCGCGAATTCGCCGCCGCCGGATGGCGCAAGCACGTCGCCGATGCGGGCGTCGTGTTCTTCGACTTCGCCGACATGCCCGACTATCGCGACAAGCCGGAATACTTCATCAACTCGCTCGATCCCGATGCTCGGCTGGTTATCCAGGTGATGCGCCAAGTGATGGCCGACCCGCAGGTCAAGGCGCTGCTGCCGAAAGCGCGGGCGCGCTGAGATGGCTCAAATGAACGCGCTGGGGCTGCGCTTTCACCACCTCGGGCTGGCCGTGCGGCGGCCGCGCGACGCGACGCGGTTTCTCGCCGGTCTCGGCTATGACATCCCCGAGCCGGTGTTCGACCCCGAGCAGAACGTGCACCTGATCCTGTGCCGGCACCAGGGCCCGATGCCGGATGTCGAAATCATCTATCCGGCGGACTCGCGGTCGCCGGCCGATGCCTGGATCAAGCTGCATCCCGACGGGCTCGTCTACCACATGTGCTATGTCGCGGACGACATCGCCGCCGCACTGCGCGCGCTGGAGGAAAACGGCCTGCGCGCGGTATGCATGTCGGAGCCGACCCCGGCGGTGCTGTTCGGCGGCTGCCCGGTCGCCTTCTACAACATCGTCGGCATGGGCCTCTGCGAGATCATCGAGGACCCCAACCACACCGTTTAAAGCAGACCCGGAGCGCGGCAACACCCGCCCGCAGCCGGCGTTAGCGGTAGCAGCAGCTGTCGCCACCAGCGATATTTGCGCCAAACCGGCTTGGATTGTACTCTGGTTTTGCAAGTCCTTGGCCAGCGCCAAAACCTCCTGGGACGACGCTATGTAGCCAAGGCAGCGGCGGCGTCACGCGGTGCCCGGCAGGTGTGATGACCGCTCGACATCGACCAATGGATTCGCGGGAAACGGTTCCGGGCCTCTATTTCGACAACTTCCGCTTGGAGCGGAACGGGCTTTTTCGGCTCGATCAAGCAGGCGGCGCCGCACCCGTCTCGCTCGGCATGCGCGCCCTGGACTTGTTGCTCCTTCTGGCCCGGCGGCCCGGTGAAATTGTCTCCAAGAAAGCGATTACGGACGCGGTCTGGCACGGCGCTGCGATCGCCGACAACAATATTACCGTGCAGATCGCGGCGCTGCGCCGGACATTGGATCAAGGCCGCACGCAGGGGAGCTGCATTCAGACGGTCAACGGTCGCGGCTATCGTTTTATCGCGCCGGTGACGGGTTCGGAGATCGCCGGCGCGGCTACGGGACCGGGGCTGCCGCTACCCGACAAGCCGTCACTCGCCGTATTGCCGTTCCAGAACATGTCGGGCGACCCCGAGCAGGAATATTTCGCCGACGGCATGGTCGAGGAGATCACAACCGAGATTGCCCGATTGCCATGGCTGTTTGTGATCGCGCGCAATTCGAGCTTCACCTACAAGGGCAGAGCCGTCGATGTGCCACAGGTGGCGCGCGAACTCGGTGTTCGGTACGTCCTCGAAGGCTCGGTCCGCAAAGCCGGCGATCGGATACGCATCGTCGGGCAATTGATCGACGCTGCGACGGGTGCCCATATCTGGGCCGACCGCTTTGATGGCACACTCGAAAATATCTTTGAATTGCAGGATCTTGTGGCTTCCAGTGTCGCCGGCGCGATCGAGCCGAAACTGCGGCGCGCCGAAATCGAGCGGGCATCTCGCAAGCCTGTTGAACATCTCGACGTCTACGACCTCTATCTGCGCGCGCTGGCGCGATTCCATCGCTTTACCGGGGAAAGCCTGGAAGAGGCGGTTGTTCTGCTCCGACGCGCGTTGGCGATCGACCCGTCTTACGCGCCGGCCGCGGCTTTGGTCGCTCAGTGCCACTATTTTCTGTGGATTCAAGGATGGGGCAGGGTCTCGGCGGACGATCTCGCCGAGGACGTGCGCTTGGCGCGGGAGGCGCTCGAAACCGGACGCGACGATGCCGATAGCCTGTGGCGAGCCGCCTACACGCTGTTCTCGTTCGCCGGCGAGATCGCAATGGCGGAAGCCATTCTCGACCGCGCCCTGGCGCTCAATCCGAACGGGGCCAGCGCCTGGGGAACCAGGGGGTGGGTCCACACGATGCGTAATCAGCCCGAGGCGGCCGTCGCGGCGTTCGAGCGTGCGCTGCGCTTGAGCCCATTCGATCCACTTGGCTGTTTCAATTCGGCGGGCTTGGCTGCCGCTCATCTCGTCGCGAGGCGCTTCGAAAAGGCTATCGAGTGGGCCGATCGAGCCCTGAACGATCAACCGCGACTTGCCACGGGTCACCGTATCAAGGCGATCGCCAATGCCCATCTCGGCCGCCTCGGCGGAGCGCGCGCCGCGCTCGACCGGCTGCTCGCGGTCTCCCCTCAACCGACGATCGCCGACTGGCGTGCATTTTCTGCGCCCTCGGTCGCCCCCGAGGTTCAAGAACTTTACGTCACCGGATTGCGGCTGGCCGGCCTGCCGGAGGAGTGAACAGCAATCAGGAAATAAGCCGCAAGAAGCTTCCGATGACCACCTGACTGAGAGCGCCAGCGTCACGCTGTATCAGGAATGGCTCCCCTTACTGGAAGCTTTTAGAACTTTTTGCACGGGATTGACACCAGAAGCGCGCGCGATCTTCCATGGATCATGAACATTCGCCACCTTCTGCCGTACGTTGCTACGCAGGATATTCGGCGACCTCTGCACAGCGCACGGCCTCTAGCCAGTCGTCCGACAACTCTTCAGCTAAACCAACCCGTCGGTCGAGGCCTTTCAGGCGGGCGTATGCCCTTGCGGACAGCACGACCAGGTGATCGCCGCTATGCGTGGTGATAAGGACGGGCTCTTCGAGCCGCCTTTTCAGTTAGGCAGTGACGGCTGAGATCAAGACGGGTGTGCGGCGTGTGATCAGCTATCTGTTGTCACCTCTAGTGCGATATTCGCAGGAAGCAATGCGTGAGCGCTAACTGGAGACAAAAAATGGCAGCTGTATGGAAAGGTTTACCTTGGTGGGCAACTTTGGGACTGGATATTGACTGGTCTTACGAGGAAAAATGGACTCGTGGAACCATATTCGTAATTGGAAGCATTATTAATCTGATCCCGTTTTTCGTCCTTGACTACTTTCTTAAAGCTCTTATCGATAGACATAACGCCGCACTGATTAGCGCGATCATTTGCTTGCCTCCCTCCATTTGGCTCGGCCGCCGCATCTGTCTGTTCACCTGGCCTGATTTTGTACGGCGCGCTGACGAAAACGCCGAAAAACGCTTGCAGAGAGAAATTAACTAAACGCCGGCTCTCCTACCTGCGCAAAGAGGGGGTACCGATGTCCGTTGGCGACGTTGTTGCTAAGATCGTTTCAGTTTGTTTTGAAACTGGTGGAAATTTGCTTCGTCCATTAGTTCCGGCAGACCAGGCTAACCAGGTCGGGATGCTATTTCGCAGCATCGGGCTGACCAACGAGGCTGTGACTGAGGCGGCACGAGAAAATCCAGAGGTGGCGATCGCGGGCCTCATTGAGCTAACTGGCGGCTGATCTGGCGCCAAATCATGGCGTTGGGGACCGCGCGATACCGCGCCGCATCGGTCCCGGATTTCCCCCTGTACCGTGTGTGCGACTTCTGCCCCCTCGTGCACGCAGCAGCCGACGACCAGATGTAGTTTAGGCTCCCTACGCCGACCGTCCTTACCTGCTTTCGACTTGCCTGTTGTCGAGCTAGGCCTTGCCGCGGCGGCGAGACCGCGGAGCTTGTTCGACAACGCCAGGGCCAAGCGACACAACTACCTGGACCCGAGCATGCGGGATCTTATGGGCCAAGCTTGCCATAGGAACACCCTTGGCTTTGGCCTCGTCGAGGACAGCCTGTAAGTCGTCGGGATTTATCGTGTGACCTTCGTCCGCAACGATGAGCGTGTCGAGCTTAAAATGCGCGGCCTCGGGTGATTCACCGCCAGCGCGACTGGTGTTGATGATGTGTTCAAGCCGATGAAATCCGACGCCGATGACGCGAAATTGCTCATGCCGCTGTTAATGCGTTGCCCTTGCCTGCCGGGGAATTTTATCCCCGACGGCAAGCAAACCACGACGCTTCCGGGTGGTGGGGTCGTTACCGTCTGGTGGAAGAACGGGAAGCCGCACCGCGATCCGCAGGCGGGCTGCCGCCGAATTGGGAGTTCCGCGCGCCCGGCCGGGCTATCAATCTGGACATTGTTCCGCCGAAATGCGCAGGCCACGATCGGATGGGTTACTGGCTGCGAATGACCGAGTTCACCTGTGAACGGCCTTTTGCTGTTGATGTCGTGGCTTTCCGGTCATGCCCGATTGTGTTGAAAAAGTCGGCGCTTGCGGCGCGGAGGGTTCGCTGATTCAGTCCTGTCGGGGGACTGAACATCATGATGGGCGATCGGCATGCCGCGCAGGCGGCTTTGTTTTATGAGTTCTCGCTAGAGACCCACGTGCCTGCCAGGCACCTGCTGCGGTTGATCGACAGGTTTGTCGAACTCGACGGCCTGAGGCGAGAGCTGGCGCCGTTCTACAGCGATATCGGCCGGCCGTCGGTCGATCCCGAACTGATGATCCGGATGCTGATCGTCGGCTACTGCTTCGGCATCCGCTCGGAGCGGCGCCTGTGTGAAGAGGTCCACCTCAACCTCGCCTACCGGTGGTTCTGTCGGCTCGGGCTCGATGGCTCGGTGCCTGACCATTCGACCTTCTCGAAGAACCGGCATGGCCGCTTTCGCGAGAGCGATCTGCTGCGGCGGCTGTTCGAGAGCGTGCTGCGGCGCTGCCTCGACGAGGGCTTGGTCGGCGGTGAAGGCTTTGCTGTCGACGCCAGCCTGATCCAGGCCGACGCCAGCGATCGCAACCGCGTCGAGGGTGCCGCGGGTTTGCCACCGGACACCGCCGGCCGTGCGGTCGAGGAATATCTCGCCGTGCTCGATGACGCGGCGTTTGGTGCTGCAACCGAGACGACTCCCAAGTTCATTGCACCGTCCGATCCGGCGACACGGTGGACCGCCGCGCACCGGGGACCGGCCTTCTTCGCCTATTCGACCAATTACCTGATCGACGTCGACAACGCGATCATCGTCGATGTCGAAGCGACCACGGCGATCCGTCAGGCCGAGATTCTGGCGGCAAAGCGCATGATCGAGCGCTCGATGGAGCGCTTCAATCTCCACCCCGCCAGGCTGATCGGCGACACCGCCTACGGGTCCGCCGAGATGCTGAACTGGCTCGTCCACGAGCACGGGATCGAGCCCCACGTTCCCGTGTTCGACAAGTCCAAGCGCACCGACGGCACCTTCTCGCGCGAGGACTTCACCTACAACCACGCCAGCGACACCTACCTCTGCCCTGCTGGAAAGGTTCTCCAGCACTATCGCCGAGCGTTCATCACGCCGCGAACCGGTGTGTCGAAAGACAATCTGATCCGCTACCGGGCAAGCATGCGCGACTGCCAGCCATGTCCGCTCAAGCCGCACTGCTGTCCCAACGCTCCAGCCCGCAAGGTGCTGCGCTCGATCCACGAAGGGGCGCGTGACCTCGCCCGGGAGATTGCCAAAACAGACGCTTACCAGACCTCGCGCCGCCAGCGCAAAAAGGTCGAGATGCTCTTCGCCCACCTCAAACGCATCCTCAAACTGGATCGTCTCCGATTACGCGGCCCGTGCGGCGCCCGCGATGAGTTCCACCTCGCCGCCACCGCACAGAACCTCCGTAAACTGGCCAAACTGATCCCCGCACCGGAGATAATCGAGGCGGCGTGAGCCGCCCCGCGCTCTCAACCTCCGTGCCGGCCGCTACTGGGATCGACCAAAAACCGACTTCTTCAACACAATCGCCCCACAGCCGACCTTCAAGGCATCAGGCTCAAACTGCCGAACTGGGTGGAGAGCGGGCCGTTCTCGAACTGAATAATGTCCTCTCCTACAGCAACGAAGGTCATCCCCGAGGCGGCAGGCGTGGTGCAGGTCGTTGCAGCTCCGGTATTCGTAGTGAGCTCCGGTCGAAGCTTCGAAACGTAGAGTTTATTAACCGTCGAGAACGTTTACAGAAACGGTCGCCGCGCCTAGAATCGAGCCGCTGGCAGCGCTTAGCCGGCAACGGGGGGCGTAGTGTCCAACCGCCGGAATGCGGGGTTTGTTAGGCCGGCAACGGCCCGGTTTGCAGCGCGTCTTTCCCGTTTTGCCGCACTGCTCTGGATCGCCGCAGCGTTGGTCGCCGGCCCGCTTGGCGATGCCTTTGCGCAGCAGGTGGCGCCGAGCCGGGTTACGCCGGAATCGCTGCGGCCCGCGCCTGCGCCGCCGCCGGAGATCGAGCTGCCGGGCGGCGCGCCTGAGGCCGTTCCGTCGCCGGCTGCGGCCAATCTGTCGGTGCTAGTCGGACAGGTTGAGGCCACGGGCACGTTCCCCGAATTCCAAAGCCAGACGACGGCGCTGCTCGATCCGCTCCGCGGCAAGCGCGTGACCGTCGCACAAATCTACGAGGCGGCGGCTGGGTTGGAGCAAGCCTACGCAGCCGCGGGCTATATTCTCGCCCGGGTTGTCGTGCCGCCGCAAAAGCTGGGCCATGGCGGCAGGGTGCGACTTGTCGTGATCGACGGAGTCATCGAGCGAATCGATTTGAACGCGGTACCGGAACGGCAGCGCGATGTGGTCGCCGCACGGATGGCTTCGATTGTCGGTCAGCAGCACGTGACGCTCGACGATATCCAACGCCGGTTATTGCTGGTCAGCGACCTTCCCGGCATTCAGCTGCGCAGCACGCTGGCGCGTGGCGAATCGCCGGGCGGGACCTTGTTGGTGGTCGAAGCGACGCAGAACTATGTGACCGGCTCGGTCGGCGTCGACGACCGGCTGCCGAAATCGCTCGGCACGTGGACGATCAACACCAATTTGGCGCTCAACGACGCGCTCGGCCTCGGCGAGCAGGCGTATTTCTCGTACTCGTCCAACCCCGATTTCGGCGCGCCGCGGCTGCGGGTGCGCGGCGGCGGCATCGTGCTGCCGATCGGCGATGACGGCTTTACGCTCAACCCCGAATACACCGAGTCGGTGGCCCGGGCGATCCCGGCGCCCGGCGCGCCGACGACGCTCGGCTATTTCCAGCGCTTTGCGCTGCACTCAGCCTACCCGCTGATCCGCACCCGGGAGCAGACGCTGAGCCTGCAAGCCACCGGCGAGTGGGACGATGAGAAGCTGACCGCCACCGATTTCGGCACGCTGCTGTATCACGACATTTACGGCGCGGTGCGGTTTGGCGCGCATGACGCCTTTGCGCTGCCATGGGGCGCATCGGCCGTGCTCGACGGCACGTACTCGCATGGTCTCGCCGGGCGAGACGGCTCCATCACCGTGCCGCTGTCGCAGCAGGGCGCGAGCCCGTCTTCAACAAGTTCAACGCATTCGCGAGCCTGCGCCAACCGCTGCCGGAAGCATTCGAGATCGATGTCACCGGCCGCGCGCAGAGCAGCTTTGGCACGCCGCTGATGCTGTCGGAGCAGTTCTCGCTCGACGGCGCGGATGCGCTGTCGAGCTTCGCCTCCGGAACCTTCAGCGTCGATCAGGGCGTGTCGCTGCGCAGCGAACTGGCGCGGCCGCTGACGCTGCAGCTGATCGACGACCTGCCGCCGGTGCTGTTCGTCCCGTATCTCTATGGGGCGTACGGCCATGGCGAGATCGTCAACCCGACGGCGGCGCAAAAGGGCGCCATCGACGCGGGTTCGGCGGGGCTCGGCATGCGCAGCTCGGCTGGGACAACCGTCGCCGGCGTGCCGCTGGGCAGCGCATTGGCGGTCGAGATGGGACGACAGTTTTCCAACGTGCCGGGTGAGCGCGGGGGATACCGGATGAATGTCGCGCTGAACCTTACGTTCTGATTCCTGGAGCGGAGGCGAGGGAGATGGCCCGCAGCTCTATCCGCAGCGATCGCTGGCTCGCCGCCGGCGTCATGCTGTTTGGCGCCGCCACGGGGGAGCCGGCGCTGGCGCAGAACACGCTGCCGACGGGCGGCCATGTCGTCGCCGGCAGCGCCACGATCGGCGCACCCAACGGCAATTCGCTGACGATCAACCAGAATGCGAGCCGCGCCGTCATTAACTGGAACTCGTTCTCGGTCGGCCAGCCGAACGCGGTCACTTTCGCGCAACCCGGCGCTTCGGCGGCGATCCTCAACCGGGTGACCGGCGCGACCTCGTCGACGATCGCCGGCCAGGTCAACGCCAACGGCCAAGTCTATCTCGTCAACCCCAACGGTATCGCGATCACTCCGAGCGGGTCGGTCCGGGTCGGCGGCGGTTTTGTCGCCTCGACCCTGGGGATCGCAAACGGCGACTTCATGTCGGGCAACCTTGCCTTTACCGGCAACGGCGCCTCGGCCGGCGTCAGCAATGCCGGGCGCATCAGCGTCGGCAGCGGCGGCTACGCCGCTTTGATCGGCGGCACGGCGGCGAATTCGGGGGTGATCTCGGTGCCGCTCGGCAAGGTGGCGCTCGGCTCCGCCGAGCGGGCGACGCTCGACCTCAACGGCGACGGCTTTATGCAGGTCGCCGCGCCGACCGGCGCGACGACCGCGAAGGGCCAAGCGCTCGTCAGCAATTCCGGGCGGATCGAGGCCGCCGGCGGCAGCGTGCAACTGCAGGCGGCGACGGTCGCCTCGGCGATCCGCAACGCGGTCAACATGTCGGGTGTGATCGCGGCCAATTCGGTCTCCGGCCACGACGGCGCGATCACGCTGGGCGGCGGCCCCGGCGGCGCGGTCGCGGTCGCCGGCACGCTCGACGCCGCCGGATCGTCCGCGAGCGGAGCCAATGGCGGTAGGATCGCGGTCGATGGCGCGCGGGTCAAAGTGGGTCATCACGCCGTGCTCGACGCGAGTGGCGCCAAGGGCGGCACGGTGCTGGTCGGCGTGTCGGCGCCGGGCGGCGTCGACGAAGCGGCGCGGACGACAATCGCCTCGGGCGCGCAGATTCTGGCGCGCGGCACGTCGGTTGCCAGCTCGGGCGGGTACATCGAGACCTCGGGCGGCAGGCTGAAGCTGGGCAACGCGACGATCGATGCGGGGCGCGGCGGCACCTGGCTCACCGACCCGAGCAATCTGACCATCGACGCGGCCGCGGCGACCACCATCAACACTGCGCTCGCCGCCGGAACCAACGTCATCGAGCAGACGACCGCGACCGGGACGAGCGGAGCGGGCATCATCTCGACCGGCAACGGCGATATCGACGTTGCATCGGCGCTCGCGTGGAACAGTTCGGCGACGCTGACCCTGTCGGCGTTCAACAACATCACCGTCGGCGCGCCGATCACCATCAGCGGCGGTGGTACGCTGGTGCTCACCTACAACAATAACCAAGGCGGGATAAACACCGGCGGCGCCTTGAGTTTTGTCATGGGCCAGGGCAGCGCGACGTTCACCTCCCAGGCATCGAACCCGGCGCTCTTTATCAACAATGGAACGCCGGGCAGCGGCAACGGCACCCAGTACACGCTGATCTACAATACCGGCGCGACCGCCACCGGCATCCAGAGCCTCAACGGCTCGCCGGGCAATTTCGCGCTCGCCGTCCCGCTCGACACCACCAGCCTCGGCACGCTCACTGCGGCGCTGATCCCGAGTTTCTCCGGCAATTTCAACGGGCTCGGCAACACGATTACGGGTCTGACGATCAACAGCGCGGTGCCCAACGCCAATGTCGGTTTGTTCGGGATCAATTCCGGCGCGGTCATCGCCAATCTCGGCCTGACCTGCTGCTCGGTCACCGGCGCCGCTAACGCCAATGTCGGCGGGTTGGTCGGCCTCAACCAAGGAACGGTCTTCAACTCCTACGCGGTCGCCTCGGTAAACGGCGGAGCCAACACGGGCGGGTTGGTGGGGTTCAACAACGCCGGGGCGATATCGCAGTCTTACGCGACCGGTGCGGTCAGCGGCGGCGCCATTTCGGCTGGCGGGCTCGTCGGCGAACAAAACAGCGGTGCGATCGGCAATTCCTTCGCGACAGGCTCGGTCAGCGGCGGCCTTGCCGCAGGCGGATTGGTTGGAATTGTTACCGGCGGCGGCACGGTGACGAGCAGCTTCGCCACCGGCGCCGTGGCCGGCGGGCCGAACACAGGCGGGCTGATCGGCCAAAACAACGGCACGATCACCACCAGCTACTGGGACACCTCGTCGAGCGGCAACCTGATCGGCGTGGGCTTCGGCAGCAGCGCTGGCGTCACCGGGAAGACCACGGCGCAGTTGTCGGCGGGGTTGCCGGCCGGGTTCTCGGCGTCGGTGTGGTCGAACCTCAACAACCAGGTGACGCCGTATATCGCGACCAACCCCGGCCCGGTGTTTGGCGGCAGCGATACGGTCCTGTCGACCCTGGTCTTCACCCCGACGCAGCTGCAGGCGATTGGCACCAATGCCACCACGCTGGCGGGCCACTACATCCTGGCGCAAGACATCGACGCGACCGGGTTCGCCGGCTTCCTCCCGATCGGAAACAACCTCACGCCGTTCAGCGGCGTCTTTAACGGTCTCGGCAGCGTCATCGCCGATCTCGTGATCACCAAAGACAACAATACGAGCGTCGGCGTGTTTGGATTGTCGTCCGGCACGATCGAAAACGTCGGGGTGGTTGGCGGGTCGGTCACCACCCCGAACACGTCCGTCCCGAACACCGGCGGGCTCTTGGGCTACAATGCCGGCAGCGTCATCAACAGCTACTCGACTGTTCCGGTGATCGGGCTCAACAATACCGGTGGTCTGGTCGGCGTCAACAACACCGGCGGCAGGATCAGCGACTTTTACGCGACCGGCGCGGTAAGCGAACTCGCCCCCGGCAATCATATTGGCGGCCTCGTCGGCGTCAACCAAAACGCCGCGATCAGCAATTCTTACGCGACCGGGTCGGTGACCGGACGCCCGGGTTCCTTCATCGGCGGCTTGGCTGGTGAAAATACCGGTACCGGCACTATGACCAACGTCTACGCGAGCGGTGCGGTCAGCGGCGGGGCGGGATCTTCTGTCGGCGGGTTGGTCGGCGTCAACGGCAACACGATCACCAGCGGCTATTGGAATTCCGACCGGTCGCCTGCCGGCACGCTGGGGGTTGGCTCGGGCAGCAGCGCCGGCGTGACCGCGCTCTCGGGGACCGCGCCGTTCACCGCGACGTCGTTCACCGGCTTCACCTTCACCACCACCCCGAACACGACGCCCGGCTCCACGCCGAACCGCTGGGTTCTCGTCGATGCCGACGGCAGCCTCAACAACGCCGGCGGCGCCGCCGGCGCGACGATGCCGATGCTCGCCGCCGAGTATTCGACGACGATCCATAACGTGCATCAACTGCAATTGATGACGATGAACTCGGCCGGCAGCTATACGCTCGGCCGCAATATCGACGCGACGGCGACCGGGTCGAGCACCGGTCCAACGACCGGCACCGATGTGTGGACCTCGGCCGGGTTCGTTCCGATCTTAAACCTCACCGGCACGTTCAGCGGCCTCAGCAGCACCGGCGCCGTCCAGACCATCGCGAACCTGACGATCAAGGATATCGTCAGCATCGATGTCGGTCTGATCGGCGTGAGCTCCGGAAGCATCAGCAATGTCGGGCTGATCGGCGGATCGGTTAGCGGTGCGACCGTCCCCACCATTAACGGCGGGACCGCTGTCGGCGCGCTGGTCGGCTTCAACGAGGGGGGCATCAGCAACAGCTATGCGACCGCTGCGGTGAGCGTCGTCGGCAACCAAAACGGAGCCGGCGGGTTGGTCGGCACCAATTTTACCGGCGGCACTATCAGCAATTCCTACGCGACCGGAACGGTAACCGCCGGCAATCAAAGCGCCGTCGGCGGCCTGGTCGGGGAGAACGCCGGCGGCACCGTCGGCAATTCCTACGCGACCGGAACGGTAACCGGCGGCGGCCAAAGTGGCGTCGGCGGCCTCGTCGGGGCGAATTCCTCCGGCGGTGCCGTCAGCAATTCCTACGCGACCGGAACGGTAACCGGCGGCGACCAAAGCCAGGTCGGCGGCCTTGTCGGGGTGAATGACAGCGGCGCCATCGCCAATTCCTACGCGACCGGAACGGTAACCGGCGGCGGCAACCTCGCCACCATTGGCGGGCTCGTCGGCAACAACGGCGGTACGATCAGCAATTCCTACGCGAACGGGGCGGTCACCAGCGGCGCCGGTTCGCTTGTCGGCGGGCTGGCCGGCGACAACACCGGCACGATCAGCACCTCGTTCGCCGCCGGCAAGGTCAGCGGCAGCAACGGCGACGAGGGCGGGCTGCTCGGCGAGAATGCCGGGACGATCACCGATGTCTACGCCGTCGGCGCGGTTATCGGCACCAACGCCACGGTAGGCGGCCTCGTCGGGATCAACACCCAGACAGGTACGATCACCGATGCCTACGCCACCGGCGCGCTCATCATCAGCGGCGGCCACGCCCACGGCCTCGTCGGAACCAATGTCGGCACGATCACCGATGGGTATTACGACGCCGGCACCACCGGGCAGGCGCTGGGGACACAGGCCGACAACTCGACCGGCTTGACCACAGCGCAATTGCAAGGGACGCCCGGCGTCATCGGCGCCTTCGACCTCGCCACCGATTTTCAGAACCCGTCGAACTGGGGCATCGTCGCCGGCAAAAGCTACCCGTATCTGTGCTGGCAGTTCGGCGGATGTGGGGGAGGAACGACGCCGCAAGTCGTGGCGGGCATCGACTATACCAATGCCGCGGGCACCACCCCAGCCGGGGGCAACGTCGCCGTGACGGGGCTGGTCAACGGCGCGGCGCTCATCTCGGCACAGACCGGCGGCAACATCGTAACCACCGGGGCCAACGGCTATTACTATTACCTGCTCGCCCCCAACACGATCCCGGCGACGAACGGCAACGTGCTGACCTCCGTCGCCGGGGCGACCGCTGGCGCGGCGCTGGCCGACCAGTCGGACGGGTATCCGACCAATCTGGCGATCTACGCCAACACGCTGCACGTCATGGCGCCGACAGCGGTGACCAAATATTCCACGGTCGTGAGCGATACCGCGACCGCCTACGGCGCGACTCCGCCGACCTTCACCAATTTGTGGATCGACGCGGCCGCCCCTTTCAACATCGACGCGGTTATCTCGTATCCGACCGGCGTCGTCACGTTGAATATGGCGTCGACGGTTTCCGTGACGGGAAGCAGCCAGATCATCGCGAATACGCTCACGGGCAACTCGGTCGGCGGCGCGACCTTTTTTACCCAGGTCAGCAATTTCGGCCCGTTTACGAATACCGGCGGCGAGATGATCTTCGACGACACCAGCGCCGTCGCGCTGATCGGCAACATCAGCTCGACCAGCTTGGTTTTCGGGGTGAATTCGACGATTACTCAGACGGCGGGGGTGATCACCGCGTCGACCATGATCGGCGGCGCTGAGGGTGCGGCCGCGTTTGACGACGCCAATCAGGTTTCGACGCTCGGCCCCTTCGCCATCGACGCCGCCGGCGACCTGTCCTTCGTCAACGCCACCGCCCTGACGACGCAGAACCTCAGGGCGGTTGCCGGGAATCTGTCGCTGCGGACCGAGAGCGGCAACCTCACCTTGACCGAGTTCGGTGGCGTAATTGCTGCCGACGCGGCCGGCCACACCGTCACCTTGAATTCGGGCGGAGCGATCGACGCGTCGAACGCGACGATTTCGGCCGCCACCCTGACAGGCAGCTCGTCGAGCGGAGCCTTGCTAACCGGCAGCAACACGATCGCCAATTTCGGCCCGTTCACCAATAGCGGTAGCGGCGGCATCGCACTCGTCGACAATTCGCCGCTGACGATCGCCGGCGCGCTCGCGACCAACAATGCGCCGATCTCGATCACGACGACAGGAGCCTCGAACGGCATCACGATCAGCAACCCGATCCAGGCGATCGGCGGCACCTTGACCCTTGTTTCGGCGGGGACGATCGTGGAGACGGGTGCCGGCAGCATCAGCGCCGCGACGTTGACCGGCAGCTCGTCGGGCGCCGCGACGCTCATACCGGGCGTCGGGCTTTCGAACCAGATCACCACTTTCGGCCCGTTCACCAAGACCGGCACCGGCGCGCTCATCCTCAACGATTCCGCCAGCAGCCTGACGCTAAGCGGCGCGATCACCGCCCCCGGCCAAACGGTGGATTTCATCTACGGCGTCATCGGGTCGTCGGGAACGATCAGCCAGGCGGCCGGCTCGGTGATCACCACCGCAACGCTCGTTGGTTCCCAGTATGCCGGGAGCCTCAACGGCGGCAATCTGGTCGGCACCCTCAATTGGATTTCAGGAAACGGCAGTTTCAGCGATTTCAGCTTTACCAACGCGCAGGCGCTGACGGTCACGAACGTTGGATCGAACACCGGGGCCACCGGCACGACCACGCTGACCACGACCGGGGCCGGCAACGGGATCACCGTGACCGGGCTTCTCAGCGGCGCGACCACAATCGTCAACGCCGCCGGGGCGTTGACCATCGCCAGCGGCGCGGCCGTCGGCGGCGGCAGCAGCACGATCGACCTGACCGCGACGAGCATCGCGCTCAACGGCACCGCGACGCTCGGCGTCGCCGGCGCGACGATCGACCTCGCGCATAGCGGCACCGTCGGTGACATCACCGAGGGCGCTGGCGCGACCATCTCGGCGGGAACGCTGAGTGCCACCAACGCCGTCAGTGGCACAGTCAACCTCGTGGGCACGAACAACGCGATCGCGACCCTGGGTGCATTCAATCTCACAACCCCCGGCAGCGCATTCACGCTCGTCGACAATTCGCCGCTGACGATCTCCGGCGCGGTGAGCACTGCCTCGGGAAATATTGTCCTCCAAACGAATTCGGGGGGTATGACGCTCAGCGGCGACATCACCGCGACCGGGCATCTGGTGACCCTCGTATCCAGCGGTTCGATCCAGCAGACCGCCGGTGTGATCACGGCTCAGGGCTTGACAGGGAGTTCGGTCGGCGGCGCGACCCTGACCGACTCCAACCAGCTCGCGACCTTTGCTCTCTTCAGCAACGCGACGAGCGGGCCGATTAGCCTCACCAATGCGCGATCGCTCACCATCGCCGGCCTCATTATCGACTCGGCCGGCGGCATAACGCTGACCACGACGGGTGCGGGGTCGAACCTGACTCTCAACGCCGGCCTGACCGCGGCCGGCAACACCGTGACGCTGAATTCGGCCGGGACGATCACCCAGCCGTCGGGTGTCATCACCGCCGCGACGGTGACCGGCAGCTCGGTCGGCGGCGCGAGCATGCCGAGCGGCAACAACGTCGCCATCTTTGGACCGTGGAGCGACACCGGGGCCGGCTCGACCGGCATCCTGTTCACCAGCGGGGTGACGCTAACGACCGCCGGCGCTATCAGCAGCGCCAGCGGCGGCGTGACCCTCTCGGCGATCACCGAGCCGGACCTGATCCTCAACAGCGACGTTTCCGGCTCGACGGTGACGCTGCTTGCCGACGGCAACATCAACCAGACCGCCGGCGGGATCATCGCGACCAACCTTCACGCGTCGACCCAGCTCGATGCCGGCGGGTTGATCACGCTGAACAGCGCGACCAACGCGGTCACCGGCAATGTGACGCTGACCTCGATCAATACGGCCGGAACCGCGATTGCCGGCGGCGCGATCGGCTTCACCGATAGTGCCGGGTTCAGCATTGCCGTCGCGGCGGCCGGCGGAATAGGCGGTCTGGAGACCGGCGTCCGGACGACCGGCGGGGTGAGCCTGAGCTCAGGCGGGGCGATCACGGAGTTGGGGGTGGTCACCGCGGCGACGCTGACCGGAAGTTCGGTCGGCGGAGCGATCTTGGGTAACGCCAACAGTATCGGCACGCTCGGCCCGTGGAGCGACACAGGCGCCGGGTCGACAGGATTCACCTTCGACAATGTCAAAACGCTGACCACCACCGGGGCGCTGAGTTCGGCGTCCGGCCCGATCGCTTTGGCGCTGCCGCTGGCGGGGTCGAACCTGATCTTGGGCGGCGACGTTACGGCGAGCGGCAACACGGTGACCTTGACCGCAGGAGGCTCGATCTCCCAGACTTCAGGGGCCATCACGGCGACCAACCTGATCGCGTTCACCAAGCTTGACGCCGGCGCGCCGATCACGCTGAACAGCGCAACCAACGCGGTCCCCAGCAACGTCACGCTCGCCAGCCTCAATGCTGCCGGGACCGCTCTCGCCAGTGGCGCGATCGGCTTCACCGACGCGTCTGGGCTCACGATCGCCAGTTTCGGGGTGGAGCCCGGCATCGCCACGACCGGGGCCGCGACAATTCTCGCCGGCGGGAATCTGACAATCGCCGCGGGCGCGAGCGTAACAGGAAGCAACATCGCGCTCTCGACGCCGGGCAGTTTCATCAACAACCAGGGCGCCGGGGCCGTGACGGCGACCGGCGGCGGGCGTTGGCTGATTTATTCGAACGCGCCGGCCGGCGACATTTTCAGCAACCTGGATAGCGGCAACACAGCGATCTGGGGGGCGACCTTCGCCACGCTGCCGCCGGCGAGCGTGGCGGTGGCCGGGAACCGCTACCTCTTTGCCCAAACCCAGACGCTGACCGTCACCACGACAGACGTCAGCAAGACCTTCGGCCAGGATGCGACTGCCGCGGTGGCGGCGGCGTTCACCGAGACCGGCTTCGCCCCCGGCGTCGCCAACGCGTTCCTCGCCGACAGTGCGGCAAACGTCGTTTCCGGTACGCCGAGCGTGACCTCGACCGGCGCGCCGGCAACCGCTTCGGTGGCCGGTAGCCCCTATCCGATTATCGCGACCACCGGGTCGCTGACCATGGCGAGCGGGTATAATCTGGCGTTCGCCAACACCGGCGTCCTGACCGTCACCCCGGTGGGGCTGACGCTGACGGTGACGGCGTCGAACCAGTCGAAAACTTATGGCCAGACCTTGTCGCTGGGGACGACGGCGTTCACGACGAGCGGGCTGGTCAACGGCGACAGCGTGAGCGGCGTGACCTTGACCAGCGCCGGGGCGGCGGCGACGGCGCCTGTGGCGTCCTACGCGATCATACCAAGCAACGCGGTCGGCAGCGGCTTGTCGAACTACACGATCACCTATGTCAATGGGGCGCTGACGGTGACCCCGGCGGCGTTGACGGTGACGGCGTCGAACCAGTCAAAAACTTATGGCCAGATCTTGTCGCTGGGGACGACCGCGTTCACGACCAGCGGCCTGGTCAACGGCGACAGCGTGAGCGGCGTCACGCTGGCAAGCGCCGGGGCCGCGGCGACGGCGAATGTCGTGGGATCGCCCTATGCGATCACGGCGAGCAGCGCGGCCGGCAGCGGGCTGGGGAACTACACGATCACCTACGTCAACGGTGCGCTGGGCGTGACCCCGGCGACGCTGACCGCATCGATCATCGGCAACCCGACCAAGGTCTACGACGGCACCACGAACGCGACATTGACGAGCGCAAACTACAGCCTCACCGGGTTCGTCTCCGGCCAGGGGGCAAGCGTGACGCAGCCCGCCGGCAGCTACGTCAGCGCGAATGCGGGAAGCGGCGTTGCGGTCACGGCCAACCTAGCCGCGTCGAATGTCACGGCGAATGTCGGGACGTTGTTGTCGAACTACATCCTGCCAACGAGCGCCGCCGGCATCGGCACGATCACCCCGGCGACGCTGACGGCGGGGCTGGCCGGCGCGGTCGGCAAGGTCTATGACGGCACCGCGACGGCAACGCTCGCCGCGGCGAACTACACGCTCTCCGGCGTGGTGAGCGGCGATGCCGTCAGCCTCAACAACCCGGTCTCGGGCATCTATGCCTCGCCGAATGTGGGCAACGCGATCGGCGTGAGCGTCACCGGTCTGGCGCTGACCGGAACGAGCGCCGGGAACTATACGCTGGCCAACCCATCGTCGAGCGCCGCGATCGGCAGCATCACGCCGGCGGCGCTGATCGCGTCGATCACCGGCAATCCAAGCAAGGTCTACGACGGCACGGCGACCGCCGCGCTTGCGTCCGGTAACCTGACGCTGGCGGGCTTCGCCGCTGGTCAGGGCGCGACGGCGTCGCCCATCAGCGGCAGCTACGCGACCGCGAACGCCGGCGCCGGGATCGGGGTCAGCGCCACGCTGACCGCCGGCAACTTCACGGCGAACCCCGGCACGTTATTCAGCAACTACACGCTGCCGACGAACGCCGCCGGCGCCGGCACGATCACACCGGCTGTGCTGACCGTGTCGATCATCGGCAACCCGAGCAAAGTCTACGACGGTACGACGACGGCGGCGCTGGCGGCCGGCAACCTCACCTTGTCCGGCTTTATCGCCGGACAGGGTGCGACGGTGTTGCCACTGAGCGGCAGTTACGCCGCAGCGAATGCCGGCGCGGGGATCGGCGTCAGCGCGACTCTGACCGCGGCCAATTTGACCGCCAACAGCGGCACGCTGCTAGGCAACTACACGCTGCCGATCACGGCGATGGGCACCGGAACGATCACCGCGAAGGCGCTAACGATATCCGCCGACAACCTCACCAAAATCTATGGGAATTCGCTGAGCTTCGCGGGCACCGAATTCAGCGTCAACGGCCTCGTGGCGAACGATGCGATCACCGCCGTATCGCTCGCGAGCGCCGGGGCCGCGGCGACCGCGGGGGTTGGCGGGAGCTCCTACCCGGTCACCGCGTCCGCGGCGGCGGGCGCGGGCGTGTCAAACTACGCGATAACCTATCTGCCCGGGACTCTGACCGTGACGCCGCGGCCGATCACCGCGACCGCGAACAATCTTTCGCGACCCTCCAGCCAGCCCAACCCGCCGCTAACCTTTGCGGTGACGGCGGGAAATCTCGTCAACGGCGATGCGTTATCGGGCGCGCTTGCGACCATCGCGGACAACAGCAGCCTCGCCGGCTCGTATCCGATCACGCAAGGCACACTGGCGGCGATGTCCAATTACGCGCTGACGTTTGTCAACGGCACCCTCGTCGTGACGTCGACGCCCGAACTCACGGTGACGCGCGATTTCGGGGTCAGCCCGAACCGGTTCCTTCCGCCGGTCTCAGAACTCGAACCTCCCCTATCGGGCTTAACTCCATGCTCCCCGGGCGATCTGGTGTCGATGTTCGAGCGCTCCGGCCGCGTCGTCCTCTTCGGAGCGCAGCGCTGGACCTGCAGCAATCTCTAATCGCGGCCAACGTTCGCTCAGGATCGAATTCGTCAGTTCGATCAAGATCCGCGAACGGCGGCTTTCGGCGGATATTGTTGAAGAAGTCCGTTTTCGATGGGATGGCGAGAGCGGTAGTGGCGGGCAGTGATGGCGCCGATGAGGGGTTCCCGGCTCACATGGCCGGGATTGTCTCGGACAGCGGGATCAGTTTGGCGAGTTTGCGGAGGTTCTGAGCGGCGGCGGCGAGATGGAACTCGTCGCGGGCACCGCAGGGACCGCGAAGTCGCAGCCGGTCGAGCTTCAGGATGCGTTTGAGGTGAGCAAACAGCATCTCGACCTGATTTTAAATGACACTGATATCATTGAATTATTGTAATTTTGTGACGCTGGTGCTACATTACATTTCGGGTTCCCGAAAGGGGTTCGCGGAGATTACCGCCTCGAAGAGAGTTACCCGGAAGGAGCAAGAACATGGCAGTCGTACGAAAAAGGAACTGGGCAGCGGTGGAGTTACCAAGACGGCTTGGGTGGTCGATTATGCCGACCGTTACGGCAAAAGAAGGTTCCAGACGTTCCCGCTAAAGCGGCAGGCCGATCAGGCGCTGACCCAGATACAAGGCGAACTGGCCAAGGGTACCCATACCCCGGCTTCGGCCTCGATCACGGTCGGCGAAGCCTGCGAGATTTGGTACAGGCACAACGTCGCCGAAGGACTCGAAGCCGCCACCCTGCGGAACTATCGCGGTCACCTCGATCGCTACCTGATCCCGTTGCTGGGTCGGGTGCGGCTCGCCCATTTGACCACGCCACGGGTTGCCGCGTTCCGGGATGAACTGTTGCAGACCACCACCCGGTTGACCGCCCGCAAGCTGGTCAGTGTCTTGCGCAGCGTGCTCGCCCAGGCACAAGAGCGCGGCCTTGTCGGCCAGAACGTCGCCTTGAGTGTTAAGTTTAAGGATCGTGAGCGCGAGAAGCGTAACCTGGAAGTCGGCAGCGATATCCCCTCCCGGGAGGAGATCAGGACGCTGATCGCTGCCGCCAGCGGGCGGTTCAGACCGTTCCTGATCACCGCCGTTTATACCGGGATGCGCGCCAGTGAACTGCGGGGCCTGCGCTGGAGTGATGTGGATTTTGACAAGAAGACCCTCACCGTCAAGCAGCGGGTGGATCGGTTCAACGTCATTGGTCTGCCAAAGTCGCGCGCCGGTCAACGGACCATCCCGCTGTCGCCCATGGTGCTGAACACTCTGCGCGAATGGAAGCTAAAGTCTCCCAAGGATGGGTTGGTGTTCCCGACCCAGGTCGGTACACCACAGTTACACAGCAACATCGCGAATTTGGCTTTCTACCCACTGCAACGCAAGGCGGGGATCGTGACCGAGAGCGGTGGGGCAAAATATGGATTGCATTCGTTGCGTCATTTTTGCGCCTCCCATTGGATCGATAGCGGTCTGCCGGTGAAAAAAATCCAGAGTTGGCTTGGCCACGCGTCGATCAAAATGACACTAGACGTCTATGGCCATCTACTGGTGACCCCGGAAGACGATCAGGCACAACTCGCAGCAGCAGAACTCAGGCTCGTCGGCAACTGACCTAGGTAAGAGATGCAAAAAGCGTGACCGGCGGCTCACTCCCGCCGGGGTCTTTTGTGACTTCGGTGCCGCGCAGCAACTGGTGATTGTAGGCTTTGGCTTCCAGTTCATCGGCGCGGCGCAGCCGTTCGACCACATCGTCTATCGACCATTCTTGCAGCACCTCATCCGCCCAATGCGGTGCCCAAGGATGCGCGGCGTCGGTCAACGCCCGCCGCACCCGTCCCGGCAAGCTGTCAAAAATCGCCATAACGTCCCGGACGGTGGTGTAGTTGGCGGGGGCGTCGGTGACCATTCGCACCGGTGTTCCCTCTTATTGACGATTGGCCCGCGCGATTGCGGTTCCGGGTAGCAACTTCGTTACTTCCACGGTGCGGGCATCGGCCCTTTGCTCGACCACTCGATCAGAACACGCAGGGTGGTGCTCGATCAGAACACGCGGGTGGTGCCGGGCGGCGGGCTTGCGGCGGCTGCGTGTCACGTCATGGGCCTTTCCTCAGTGCCTCTGCGGCGGGCTGCGCTGGCGCGTGGTGTACGTCAGGTCATCCGGGTTCATCGCGTCTGCGGCCCATTGGCGGGCCTTTCCAGCCGCACATCCGGCCTCCTACGCGGCGGTGAGCGCGCGGTAGAATTCGCTGAGATCGTAACCGTGCCGCGCGGCCTCGGCCTCGATGAACTTGAGCGACGCCGCTAGTTCCGGGTCGTCGCGTAGCTCTGTCACAATTTTGGTCATTGTCTCGGTCCTCACTCGCCGGTATGGATTCGTCTCTGGGGGGTTGGTTCACTCCGAGTTTTTGAATTCAGGGTCACTGGACATCGTTGGCTTCTTCATCCATATGTGTCTGTCTTGCTTTCGTGGTTTAGATCGCATTCCCTCCTTGTTCATCCGCTGTTCACCACGGTGTCTACCCCGTCTACCCCGTCTACCCCCGATGTTTAAGTAGCGCGGGCATTGGTGGTCACTTTTAATTAGATGATGTTGAGCTTGAGATTGCCGAAGATTTTCGCGGCTTCGGTCCTTACCGGCTCGGTCGGGTTGCTCTTGGGCTGGATCGCCTTCTGGAGCGTGCGCCAGTCACTCCGGGTGATCGCGGCGGGGTTGGCGTCGGCGGCGCGCTTGAGGTTCCGCACACGGGTCCGTAAGGCGTTGCAGTGCGTCAACGGCTTGGCAGCCTCACCGGGATCATCGGCGAGTGTCACCTCAAGCTTGGTGACCTGTTCCTTGACCTTGTCACGCTCGGCGGTGACTTTCGCCACCTCGGTGTTGAGCTTGCCGATCGCGGCCTCGATGTCTTTTCCAATACCGCTCGCCGCGCGGGTGTTGTCGAGTTCCCGCTCCAGCCGCCGTATCTCGGCACCGCGCGACCGCGCCACCTCCTCGATAGATGGCAAGCGCGGAAGTCTCAGACGCCCTTCGAAATCAAGGAATGACCTGCCGGTGGCTGTTCTTTTGCCACCACACCATCGAGTTCGCGGTGAGCCTCGGCGAGTTCCTTGCGGAGCTTCTCGACTTCCTTGCGCAGGGCGGCGTCGCCTTTGGTGTTTTTGAGGCTGGCGTTTTCCGCCTTGAGCTTGTCGATTTCCGCCTTCAGCTTGTCGATTTCCGCCTGTAGAGCGGCGCTAGGCGCGGCCTGCCGCGTGTTTGTGTCCGGTGCACCCGACAGGTCTTTG
>CAVZUA010000034.1:0-202273 GCA_963778385.1 uncultured Alphaproteobacteria bacterium
ATTCAGGATCGAGCGGCCGCGCCATCAGCGATGCGCCAGGCACCATCCCTCTCCCTTCAGCCAGCAATCGTCGTTCGGGACATCCGCGTGGCGGTAGAGGCGCGTCACCTTCTCTGCGCCGCCTTTCGCGAAGGCCGCGGCGAGCGCCACTTCGCCCGCCGGGTCGCGGCCTCCGGCGCATGGAAAGATCGCCACAGCCGACACGCGGCGCGCCGCATAGTGTTCGCCGCGGCGCTCGATGCGAAAGACCGCGCCGCGCCGGACATCGCCGTCGGGAAATCCGGCTTCGGTCAGCGGCACGATGAGCCGGCCGCCTTCCTTCAGCCGGTCGAGCCAATGCGGCAGCGGCGCCGTCGCGCCAGCGTTGACGTAGATAACGTCCGCCGGCGCGAAATCGGCCTGCGTCCCATCGCCGTGTACGACCGTCACATTGCGGAGGTCGCGCAGATTGCGGGCGCTGAGCGCGGCCAGCTCCGAATCGTACTCGATCGCCATGACTTGGCCGCGGCTCCCGGTGAGATGGGCCAGGATTGCGGTGTAATACCCCGCGCCAATGCCGATATGGGTGACATGCTCGCCGGTTTTTGGACCGGCAGCGGCCATCAGCCAAGCGTGCAGCGCGGGCTGGCCGTTGTTGAGATGGCGCTCGGGCAGGATCGCGACCACCACGTCGTCGTAGATGTAGGCAAGGTTGCTGCTTGGGGTGGTCACGTAGCCGCCACCGCCGCGCCATGGGTCGAAGCGTACGACCTGCCACGGTCCGCGCGGCAGAAACGCCTCGCGCGGCACCGAGGCGAAGGCCGCTCCGAGTCGCCGGTCGGCCGAGCCGGCGATAAACATCACGCGCTTGGCATAGGCGCGCCGGAGGATGTCGCGTTCGCTGCTGCCGCTCAGGTCGGAGCTCATCGGATGACGTGACAGTCTGCCCAGGATAGCATGCGCCACCCCCGGTATAAGAAGCAGCTTCTCTCGGAGGATTGAGATGCCGATGCGGCTCGAAGGCTCCTGCCGTTGCGGCGCGATCGGGTTTTCGGTCGACAGCAACACCCCCTACCCTTACCAGCGCTGCTACTGCTCGATCTGTCGCAAGAGTGCGGGCGGCGGCGGTTATGCCATCAATATCATGGGGCTGGCCGACACGCTTAAAGTTCAGGGCAAGCGTGCGCTCGGTGTCTGGAACGCGCCGATCGACGGCCGCAAGGGCTCGGCCGATCGCTATTACTGCAAGAAATGCGGCACGCCGGTCTGGGTTAGCGATAAGCAATGGCCGGAGCTGATGCATCCGTTCGCCTCGGCGATCGACACCGCACTGCCAAAGCCACCGGCGAACGTTCATCTGCCGCTGCGCGACAAGGCGGGCTGGGTCGAGCCGCAGATCGGCCCCAACGACGAACGCTTCGACGGCTATCCAGAGTTGTCGATCGAGGATTGGCATAAGAAGCACGGGCTGTGGATCGAATGATGCGCCCCCTTGACCGGCTGCTCGGGATCATGGCGCGGCTGCGCAATCCAGTGCGCGGGTGCCCGTGGGATCGCGAGCAGGATTTTGCAACGATCGCGCCTTACACGATCGAGGAAGCCTACGAGGTCGCCGACGCCATCGAACGCCACGACACGGCGGCGCTCAAGGACGAACTCGGCGACCTGCTGTTCCAGGTCGTCTTTCACGCGCGCATGGCCGAGGAGGCCGGGCTGTTTGCGTTCGACGACGTTGCCGAGGCGGCTTCCGAGAAAATGGTGCGCCGCCATCCGCATGTCTTCGGCGATGCCGAAATCGCCGACGCGGCTGCGCAGACCGAGGCCTGGGAGACCCATAAGGCCAAGGAGCGCGCGGTGACCGCCACGGCGACGAGCGTCCTCGACGGCGTCGCCCTCGCTCTCCCCGCGCTGCTGCGTGCCGCCAAAATCTCGCGCCGTGCCGCGCGCATCGGCTTCGACTGGCCCGATGCCCACGGCGTGCTCGCCAAAATCACCGAGGAGATCGCCGAAATCGAAGCGGAAATCGGCACGGGCGACAGCGATCGGTTGGAGGACGAGGTCGGGGATCTGCTGTTCGCCGCCACCAATCTCGCCCGCAAGCTCGATGTCGAACCAGAGACCGCCTTGCGTCGCGCGACCGCGAAATTCGAGCGCCGCTTTCGCCGCGTCGAGCAACTTGCCGCGGAAAGCGCGGTCGGCCACGACCTCGACGCTCTGGAAGCCCTGTGGCAGCAGGTCAAGCGGGACGAATGATCCGCCTGGAACGCGTGGTCGATGCCCTACCGGCCGGTCTCGACGCACTACGGGAGGAAGCACGCGGCGAAGGGCATCGCATGCTCGACACCCTCGTAACGGAATGGGCGAATGCCGCGCAACGCTTCATCCACCCCGGCGAGACCTTGCTCGCCGCTTATGTCGGCGACGAGCTTGCCGGGATCGGGGGTATCACCCTGGAGACGGCCCTTCCCGGCGCCTTGCGCATGCGTCGGTTTTACATCGCCCTCGCCCATCGCCGCACCGGTATTGGCCGTACGCTGGCTCTGGCGCTGTTCGAGGGTGCGCGTGGCCGAATCATCACCGCCAACGCCGCCGCCGGTAGCCAGGCCTTCTGGGAATCATTCGGTTTTGTCCCGGACCGCCGAGACGGGCGCACGCACATTCGCCGTTAATGCATCCGCCGGCGGTACCGGAGGCGGCCGAGATCGGCCTCCGACAGCCGCACCGAAAGATGCGCCGCCTCCTCGTCGTCGCGCCGGCCGAGCACTTCGCCGCGAGCATAAATCCAGGCGAGGGTCTTGCCGTCGCTCAGCGGGATGTCGATGCGCAGCGGCTGCATCGCGCGGTCGAGCCGGCCGGCGACCGTCGACAGCAGCGCGTTGCACCCCTCCCCCGTTGCCGCCGACAGCGCGACGACCTCTTCGTTGCGCTGCGACTGGTTGACGAGGCTCTCCCGCGCGTCCTCGCCGAGCAGATCGATCTTGTTCAGCACCTCGATCAATCCGTCTTCGACCAGCTGACCCAGCCCGAGCTCGCGCAGCACAGCGAGCACGTCGGCCCGCTGGGCGGCACTGTCCGGATGGTGCGCGTCACGAACATGGACGACGATGTCGGCCTCTGTCACCTCTTCCAGTGTCGCGCGGAATGCCGCGACGAGATGTGTCGGCAGGTCGGAGATGAAGCCGACCGTGTCGGAGAGGATCACCGTCTTGCCCGTCGGCAGATCGAGCCGTCGCATCGTCGGGTCGAGCGTGGCGAACAGGAGGTTCTCGGCGGCGACGCTCGACCTTGTCAGTCGGTTGAACAGCGTCGACTTGCCGGCGTTGGTGTATCCGACCAGCGCCACCACCGGGTACGGCACGCGCTTGCGCGCCTCGCGGTGCAGTGCGCGGGTGCGTTTCACATCCTCAAGCTCACGCTTCAATTTGCCGATACGCTCGCCGATCAGCCGGCGGTCGATTTCCAGCTGGCTTTCGCCGGGGCCGCCGAGAAAGCCGAAACCGCCGCGCTGCCGTTCGAGGTGGGTCCACGACCGCACCAGCCGCGAGCGCTGGTATGACAGCGCCGCGAGCTCGACTTGCAGCCGCCCTTCATGGGTTCGTGCCCGCTCGCCGAAAATTTCGAGGATGAGGCCAGTGCGGTCGATGACTTTGGTCTTCCAGCGCCGTTCGAGATTACGCTGCTGCACCGGCGACAGCGCACCGTCGACGACGACCAGACCGATCTCCGCTTCGTCGATCTTGGTACCGAGGGTTTCGACGCTGCCGCTCCCAAGCAGTGTGGCCGGCACAGGGCGCGCCAGCCGCACGATCTCGCCGCCAACGACATCGAGATTGATCGCCCGCGCCAGGCCGATCGCCTCGTCGAGCCGCGCATCGAGCGAACGCGCGCCACCATTGCCGGGTCGATCGCCGGGGGCGTTCTTTAACGCAGGATGGACGACGAGCGCGCGGCCCGTCGTCCCCGGCAGACCGGAAACGGACGTAACGGGGGTGCTGCTCAGGGCAGATCTTCCTCTCGCCCGCCCTCGAAGAGCTGGATCGGCTGGGTCGGCATCACCGTCGAGATCGCGTGCTTGTAGACCAGTTGCGAATGCGCATCGCGGCGCAGCAGCACGCAGAAATTGTCGAACCAGGTGATGATCCCTTGCAGCTTTACGCCATTGACCAAAAACACCGTGACCGGTGTCTTGTTTTTGCGGACGTGATTCAGAAACACGTCCTGAACGTTCTGCGATTTATCCGACGTCATACGGTGGCTCCCAACTCCACTCTTCCGCGCGCGGTACCCCGCTTCAGAAAACGAGGGCGGTGCATACGCGGTTCCCCTTCAGCATACGAAGATGGGCGCACGCCGCCGGATCACAACCCCCGCAGCGCGCGAAACAGTGCCGCATCGTCGGCTACGGTCAGTACCGGCGGAAACGTCGCGAACTCGTCGGCCGGCTCGGCGGTGCCCAGCAGCACCGGCACGCAACCCGCGGCGAGCGCACATTCCATGTCGACCGCCGTGTCGCCGACAAACCACACATCGGGTCCCGGCGCGATGCCGCTCGGCTGCAAAGCCATTTCCACCGGAGCGCAATGCGGCTTGTCGGCGTGGCAATCCCCTGCCCCGACGATGCGGCCGAACAGCGCGGTCCAGCCGAGATGCTCGACCTCACGGCGCAGCACGGAACCGGTTTTGTTGCTGACGAGACTCAGATAGAGGCCGTCGCCGGCAAGCGTGCGCAGCATCGTCTCGCGGCCAGGCAGCGGCGTCAGCCGCTCGATGTGGATCGCGTGAAAGCGGTCCATATAAATCTGCCGCGCCTCTTCCCAGCGCTCGCCGAAGATCGCTGGGAACGCGTCGCGCAGACTGAGGCGCACACGCTCCCGCGTATCCTGCAGCGTCCAGAGCGGCTTCTCCATCGCCGCCATCAGATAGTTCAGCGCGTCATGGATCGTGCCCCAGCTGTCGACCAGCGTGTTGTCCCAGTCGAAGATGATCGCGCGCGGCCGCCGGAGGAGCGACGGGGTCATCGCGGGCTGCGCATACGTCATTGCGTCCTGCGAGACGCGCCCTGTCGGCCGCTCCCCGGGATGAGTATTGATCTCAGATGGCATGAAGAAAGCCCCTCATCCTCAGAGTTTGACTCGAAATACCTTCGTCACTCCGGGGCGGCCCGCAGGGTCGAACCCGGAACCGATGAACACGGGCTTGTCCAAAGGGACTGCGGCGTCGGAATGCGCTTTTCGAGGTCCGTGTTCATGGGTTCCGGGTTCATCGCTGCGCGATGCCCCGGAATGACACGGAAAAATAGCGCCTCAAAAACCAACCAACAGCATTTCCGGTCAGGCTCCGAGGTGTTTCGCGAAGCGAAGCCTCGAAGGACGCACTGCCGCTGCCCATTTCATTCCGCGACATGCGCCAGGTAATCGGCGCGCAACTTCTGGGTCAGCAGCCCGGGGACGCCGTTGGCGACCGGCTGGCCGTCGATCGCGACGACCGGCGTCACGTCCGAGGTCGTGCTGGTCAGGAAGGCTTCGCGCGCGGTCTTGGCTTCGGCGACCGTGAACGCGCGCTCGGTGAATTGGTAGCCTTCGCGGCGGATGATGGCGATCAGCGCTTGGCGCGTCACGCCATTGAGGATCGCGTTCTCGGCCGGGCGGGTGACGACGAGATTGTCGCAGATGACGATCCACGCATTGGTCGAGGTGCCCTCGGTGATGTGCCCCTCTCCGTCCACCATCCACGCCTCGTAGGCGCCGGCCTCGCGCGCCTGCTGCTTGCCGAGCACATTGCCGACCAGGGAGATGGTCTTGATGTCGCAGCGCTGCCAACGAATGTCCGGGATCGTGATGACGTCGATCCCCTCCTCCGCCACCTTGGAGTTCGCCGGCCGCGCGCACCGCGCGGTGACGGTGAGAACCGGCCGCGCCGCCTTAGGGAAGCCGTGATCGCGCGGGGCGACACCGCGGGTGATCTGCAGATAGACGATGCCGTTGACGACGCCGTTGCGGCGAATGACCTCACGCAGCACGACTTTCAGTGGCGCATCGGCGAGCGCTCCTTCGATGCGCAGCTCGACGAGCGAGCGGCGCAGCCGGACGAGATGAAGTTCCTCGTCGATGAGCTTGCCGCCGCGTACCGCGACGACCTCGTAGACACCGTCTGCGAACTGGTAGCCGCGGTCCTCGATGTGGACCGCGGCCTCGCGATGCGGACGGTAGACGCCGTCGACATAGGCGATGCGGGACATCAACCGGTCCCGGTCTTGAGCGGGCGCTCGGTAATCGCGACGCCGAGCGATTTGAGCTTGCGGTGCAGCGCCGAGCGCTCCATGCCGACAAAGGACGCGGTACGCGAAATGTTGCCGGCAAACCGCGTGACCTGCGCCAACAGGTATTCGCGCTCGAAGACCTCGCGCGCGTCGCGCAGCGGCAGCGTCATGATCTCGCTGCCTTTGTCCCATTTGACGACGGTCGGCGCGATCGAGGTGATTTCATTGGGCAGATGCTCGGCATGCACCGGCTCGCGCGGGTCGCCGGGCGCCATGATCAGCAGCCAATCGACCACATTGCGCAGCTGCCGGACATTCCCCGGCCAAGTGTAGGATTGCAGCGCCGCCATCGCGTCCTCGCCAAAATCGCGCGGCGGCAGACGGGCGGCCTCGGCCGCACGCCCCATGAAATGACGCGCGAGCAGCGGGATGTCTTCGCGCCGATCACGCAGCGACGGCACGCGGATCGGCACGACATTGAGCCGGTAGAACAGATCCTCGCGGAAGCGGCCGGCGGCGATTTCCCCGCCAAGATCGCGATTGGTCGAGGCGACGACCCGAACATCGACCTCGACCCGGTGCGACCCCCCTACCCGCTCAAAGGTCTGTTCCTGCAGCACGCGGACGATCTTGCCCTGCGTCTCCAGCGGCATGTCGGCGACTTCGTCGAGAAACAACGTGCCGCCATGCGCGCGCTCGAACGTACCGATCTTGCGTGGCGAGCCGTTGACCGCCGTCTCGCTGCCGAACAGTTCGAGCTCGAGCCGATCGGGATGCATCGTCGCGCAATTGACCGCGACAAACGGTCCGCCGGAGCGTCGCGAGCGGGCGTGGAGCAGCCGGCCGACAACCTCCTTGCCGACGCCCGGCGCACCGGCGATCAGCACGCGGCTGCCGGTCGGCGCGACGCGCTCGATCTGCTGGCGCAGCTGATTGGTGCCGAGCGAGCCGCCGACCAGATCGAGATCACCGCCGGCGCGCAGCTTCAGCTCCTCGTTCTCGCGGCGCAACAGCGCCGTCTCGATCGCCCGCGCGACGATCAGCAGCAGGCGGTCGGATTTGAACGGCTTCTCGATAAAATCATAAGCACCGATCTTGATCGCCTCCACCGCGGTCTCGATCGTGCCGTGGCCGCTGATCATGACCACCGGCACCGAGGGCATCTCGGCGCGCAGCCGCCGCAGGATTTCGATACCGTCGAGCTCGCTGTCCTGCAGCCAGATGTCGAGGATCACCAATGTCGGCTGGCGCGCCTGTAATTCGTGCAGCGTCTCGTCGCTGTCGGCCGCTTCGCGGGTGGCGTACCCCTCGTCCTTCAGCACACCCGCAATCAGCATGCGGATATCGGCTTCGTCGTCGACGATCAGGATGTCATGCGCCATGGGCAACCGCACTCAGATCCGCCGCTGACGGCGGCGCGGCGCGCAGAGCGCCGCTTGCCTCGGTCATAAATACCAGCCTGACACGAGCGCCGCCTGCATCCACATCGTCGAGGAGCAGCTCGCCCTGATGGTCTTCCATGATCTTCTTGACGATGGCAAGGCCCAATCCGGTGCCTTTGGAACGCGTCGTCACATAAGGCTCGGTCAGTCGCTCGCGGCCGCGTTTTGGCAGCCCCTTGCCGTTGTCTTCGACGGTGACGAGGGTCTTGCCGGCATCGACCTCGACCGACACGGCGATTCGTCCCGGCGGGCTTTTCCCACTCTCGACGATCCGCGCCTCAATCGCCTCGACGGCATTCTTCACGATGTTGATAACGGCCTGGCTGGTCAGCCGGGAATCGCAACGCACCATCACCGGGCGGGCCGCGAAGTTCATGGTGAAGCCGATGTCGGAATGCGCGGTACGTTCGAGGAACACCGCGCGCTCGACGATCGCGGTCAAATCCTCCGGCTTCAACACCGGCACCGGCATCCGTGCGAACGACGAGAACTCATCGACCATGCGGCCGATATCCTCGACATGGCGGATAATCGTATCGGTGCAGATGCGGAAGGTGTCCGGATCTTTCTTGATTTCTTTCAGATAGTTGCGGCGCAACCGTTCGGCTGATAGCTGGATCGGCGTCAGCGGGTTCTTGATCTCGTGCGCGATGCGGCGGGCGATGTCGGCCCAGGCGGCCTTACGTTGCGCGGACAGCAGTTCGGTGATGTCATCAAAGGTTACGACAAAGCCGCCGATCCCTTTCTCGTCATGCTCGGCGGCGATGCGCACGAGCAACGTATGCGTGCTGCTGCCGGCGAGGATTTGCAGCTGCGCTTGTGCGATCCGATCGGGCCGGCGGATCGCCTCGTCGATCAGAGGAGCCATCGCCGGCACGACTGCGGCGAGGTCATCACCGATCGCCTGCTCCAGGTCAACGCCAATCAGCGGCGAGGCGGACCGGTTCGGCAGATAGATGCGCCCCTCACGGTCCAGCCCGATAACGCCCGCAGTCACGCCGGTCAGCACGGTCTCGGTGAACCGCCGTCGTTCGTCGAGCTGGCGATTCGCCTCGATCAGCTCCTGCTGCTGACTCTGGATCTGATCGGTCATGCGATTGAAGGCGCGGCTCAACGACGTCATCTCGTCGTCCTTGCGCCCTTCGGGCACGCGCACCGACAAGTCGCCGGCGCCAACCCGCTGCGCGGCGCCGACCAAACGACTGATCGGATCGGCGAGCTGTGCCGCGATACTGATGCCGATGGCCACAGCGGCCACCAGGACGAGCATCGCCACCAGGATGAAGATGACCGAAAAGGTGACCTGCATCCCCGCCCGCTTGCCTTCGAGCTGCTCGTATTGCGCAGCAGCGAGCTGGGTTTCGCGGCGATGCGCCAGCACCTTCGGCTCGATGAACCGGCCGACATACAGATAAAGCCCGCTGAACCCGCCGAGGCTGACCAGCGCGCGGACGCGTTCCTCCTCGTTGTCGGTCAAGATGACGACTTCGCCATCATTCGCGCGGCGGATCGCGTCCGGGCTGATTTCCTCGAAACCAAGCGCGAAAGCGAGGCCGGTGCGGGCCAGCATGTTGCCCTTGCTGTCGATCACCGCCGCCTCGGTCAGCCCGCGCATCGAAGCCTGGATGGTCAGCGCCTGCACCAGGTCCTGCGGGCTGATCACCATCGTCGCGGCGTATTCCGCCAGGCCATTCGCCATGCCGAGCGCATCGGCGCGGATCGCCTGGGTGTGCTCCTTGACGTAGGCGTCGGCAACCTCGACCGATTCGGAAATCGCCGTACGCACCTTGTCGCTAAACCAGCTTTCGATGCCGAAGCTGAAGAACAGGTACGAGAAGACCGCCACGATGATCGTCGGCAGCACCGCGATCAGGCTGAACAGCACGACAAGGCGAACCTGCAGCCGGGAGCCGGCGAGGCCGCGCCGGCGGCTGGACAACATCTCGACGAGGCGCTTGGTGACCAGCACGGCAAGCGCCACCAGGAGCACCAAGTCGAGGCTCAGCAGCGGCAGGACGACTACGCGATCCGACCCAAGAGGCGGCGCCCTCGTCAATGCCAGATACGTGGCGATGCCCGACGCGACCGCGGCCATCGCCAGCAAGGCGGCCACCTTGCGTCGCAATCCAAAGCGGCCAGCCCAGGTACCGACCTGCTGCGCCACGCTCATTCCGCGTCCCCACCAGACATCGCAGCAGAGCCGAGCCCGATCAGCCCACCTTTGGGGCCGGCGCAGCGACGGCCTATTTTAGGCCGCGCACGACCGGGATGTCCAATTCGCGGATTTTCTTGCGCAGGGTGTTGCGATTGAGGCCGAGGACATGGGCGGCCTTGATCTGGTTGCCGCGTGTCGCGACCAGCGTGGCGACGATAAGCGGCCGTTCGATCTCGCGCAGTACGCGGTCGTAAAGCCCGGCCGCCGGCATCGTCCCTTTATGGGCGACAAAATAGTCGTTGATATGGCGTTCGACCGCGCTGCCCAGCCCCTCGCCGGCGATCGCCTCGGTCGCGGCAGGTGCTTCTGCAGGGGCCGCGGCCAGTTCCGCCTCGATGACATCGACGCCGATCACTTCCTGCGAGTACAGCGCGGCCAGGCGACGGACGAGATTTTCGAGCTCGCGTACGTTGCCGGGCCAGCGGTAGCGGCGCAGCCGCTCCATCGCGGCATCGTCGAGCAGTTTGGTGGGCAGGCCCTCTTTCCCCGCCGTATTGACGAAGTGCCGCACCAGCCCCGGGATGTCGGAGGTGCGCTCGCGCAGCGGCGGAATGCGGATCGGCGCGACATTGAGACGGTAAAACAAGTCCTCGCGAAACACGCCCTGGCGGATCAAGTGCTGTAGATCACGGTGCGTCGCCGCGATGATCCGGCTATCGGCGCGGATCGGCGCCCGCCCACCGACCGAGGTGTACTCGCCCTCCTGCAGCACGCGCAGCAACCGCGTCTGCGCCTCGAAAGGCATGTCGCCGATCTCGTCCAGGAACAGCGTGCCGCCCTTGGCCTGCTCGAACCGGCCGGCGCTACGCTGCGCTGCGCCGGTAAATGCGCCGCGTTCGTGGCCGAAGAGCTCGCTTTCAATCAACTCGCGCGGGATCGCCGCCATGTTGATCGCGACAAAGGGCCCCGAACGACGCTTGCCAAAATCGTGCAATGCCCGCGCCACCAACTCCTTGCCGGTACCGCTCTCGCCGGTGATCAGCACCGACAGGTCGGTGCCCATCAGCCGCGCGATCGCGCGATAGATTTCCTGCATCGCCGGCGAGCGGCCGATCAACGGCAATTGCTCGTCGTCGATCTCCTCGTTGGTCGGTGGCGCGATCGGAGCGCTCAAAGCGCGCTCGACGACGCTGATCAGTTCGCGCAGGTCGAACGGCTTCGGCAGATATTCGAATGCACCACGCTCAGTCGCCTTGACCGCGGTCAGCAGCGTGTTTTGCGCGCTCATCACGATGACGCGCAGATCGGGCCGCAATTTCTTGATGCGCGGGATCAAGTCGAGCCCGTTCTCGTCAGGCATGATCACGTCAGTGATGACGAGATCGCCCTCACCGTCCGCAACCCAACGCCACAGCGTCGCCGCGCTCCCCGTCATGCGCACATCGTGGCCGAGCCGCGCTAGGGCCTGGTTCAGCACCGTGCGGATCGCGCGGTCGTCGTCAGCTACCAGTATCGTTGCGCTCATCGCGAGTACTGTCTTGTCGACTATCCCGGGGCACCACCGGCAGGAACACGCGGAAGACGGTCTTCCGCGATTGGCTGTCGAACTCGATAATCCCGCCGTGATCGCCAATCACCTTGGCCACCAGTGCAAGACCAAGGCCAGTTCCGTTGCGCTTGGTTGTCACGAACGGATCGAAGAGGTGCGCCTTCAGCTCTTCGGGGATACCGGCGCCGTTATCGGTGATCGAGACCATTAGCGGAACCTGCAGCGGACGGCCGCCGCCGACCGGCGTAAAGCGCCGGCCGTGGCGATAGGCCGTGGCGAGGATGATCTCGCCGCCGGTGCTCGGCGCCGCCTCGGCCGCGTTCTTGACCAGGTTTAAAAACACCTGCACCAAAAGGTCGCGATTGCCGTGCACCGGCGGCAGCGAGGGATCATATTCCTCGCCAAAGCGGACATGGCGCGCAAAGCCGGATTGTGCGATCCGCCGCACCCGTTCGAGCACCTCGTGGATGTTCACCGCGGCGCGTGCGATCGGCTGATGGTCCGAGAACGCCTCCATGCGGTCGACCAGCGCCACGATGCGGTCGGTCTCGTCGCAGATCAGCTGGGTCAGCTGACGGCCGGAATCGTCGGTGTCCTGCTCCAGAAGCTGGGCCGCGCCGCGTATGCCGGAGAGCGGGTTCTTGACCTCATGCGCCAGCATCGCCGCCATGGCGGTCATCGAACGTGCGGCGTCGCGATGGGCGAACTGGCGGTCCATCTGCTCGGCGATCGCCCGTTCGTGCAGCGCCAGCACGAGGATGTCCGCCCCCTCGCTTACCGGCGCACCCTGGATCGTCACCGGCCGCGGCGGTAGGCGGGGTCCCTCGAGCAGCACGTCATATTCGGCGATCGACCCGCCGTCGCGCCATACCGCCTCGACGAGCCCGAAGAGCGGGCTGCGCGGCGCGATGAAGTCGCTCAGCAATGCGCCCCGCAGTGCCGGCGCGCCGACCCCGAGAAACTGCTCGGCCGCCGGATTGACGAAGCGCACCACACCCTGCCGGTCGATCGCTATGATCGGATCGGGCAAGGCGGCGAGCAACAGCGCCGGATCGAGCCCGGTCGCGCTGGAGGACCCGTCCATGGTCTAGGCCGCCTCGCGCTCGACCAGCGGCTCGTAGAACCGGCGGATCAACGCGCGGACCGCGGCAGGATCGTCGCTCTGATTGACCGCGGCGCGGAATTCGGCCGAACCGGGCAACCCCTTCGAATACCAGCCGATATGCTTGCGCGCGATCTTGACGCCGACGGCATTGCCGTAATGCGTCAGCATCGCGTCGTAATGCGCCTGCAACGTCGCGTATTGGCTGACGAGCGGCGGGTCAGGGATGCGGCGGCGGCTCTTCAGCCATTCGATGACCTGCGCGACAAACCACGGCCGGCCATAGGCACCGCGTCCGACCATCACGCCGTCCGCACCCGACTCGGCGAGCGCCCGTTCGGCGTCGTCGAGGCTATTGATGTCGCCATTGGCGATGATCGGGATGCGGACCGTCTCCTTGACCTCGCGGATGAAGCGCCAATCGGCGCTACCGCTGAACATCTGGCAACGCGTGCGGCCATGCACCGTGACCATGCGGATGCCGCAGGATTCCGCGATCTTCGCGAGGCGCGGCGCGTTGCGGTTCCGGTCGTCCCAGCCGGTGCGCATTTTCAGGGTCACCGGCAGATTCACCGCCTTGACCGTCGCCTCGAGGATGCGCGCGGCGTGCATCTCGTCGCGCATCAACGCGGAGCCGGCATGGCCGTTGACCACCTTCTTTACCGGGCAGCCGAAATTGATGTCGATGATCGCCGCGCCGCGATCCGCGTTGAGCTTGGCCGCCTCCGCCATGACCTCCGGCTCGCAACCGGCGAGCTGTACGGCCATCGGCTGTTCTTCCGGACAGGTCTTGGCCATGGTCAGCGATTGCCGCGTCTCGCGGATCGCCGCCTGACTGGCGATCATCTCAGAGACGACCAGCGACGCCCCCCGCTCCTTCACGACGCGGCGGAACGGCAGATCGGTGACCCCCGACATCGGCGCCAGGATCACCGGGTCTTCGATCATGAAGGTCCCGAGTGAAATGCTCATAGAATCATCAATATTCTGTATTGCCTATAATTTAGGCACTATCTTACGGCAATTCTTTTTGCACCGCAATGTAAGCCGCATGAACGGCGCATTGCGCGCCTTTTCGCCGCGCTGATACTTTCACTGGATGAGCGCGACCTATGCTCTGATCCTCGCCGCCGGACGTGGTAGTCGGTTCGGCGGCGCGTTGCCGAAACAGTACCTCCCGCTGGGTGGCGCTGCGGTGCTGCGGCACGCTGTTGAAGCATTTGCCGCAAACCCGCGGATCGACGGCATCCAAGTGGTGATCCGGCCGGAGGATCGCAACGCCTACGATCAAGCGCTGGCGGGGGTCGGCGTGCTGCCGCCGGTATCCGGCGGCGCGGAGCGGCAGGATTCGGTGCGGCTGGAACTCGAGGCCCTGGCGCCGTGGGAGCCGGCACGAGTGGTGATCCATGACGGTGCACGGCCGTTTCCCGACGCGGCGCTGATCGGCCGCGTCATCGACGCGCTCGACCACGCACCGGCGGCGATCCCGGGCCTGCCGCTTGGCGACACCATCAAGCGCGTCACTGACGGCATTATCACCGGGACCGTCGACCGCAGCGGCCTGTGGCGCGTGCAGACCCCTCAGGGGTTTCACTTCGCCGCCATCCTCGCGGCGCACCGCGCCGCAGCGGGGCTGGCACTGACCGACGACGCGGCGGTCGCCGAGGCCGCCGGGATCGCCCCGGTCATGGTCGCCGGCAACGAGGGAAACTTGAAGATCACCACGACAGACGATCTTGCCGCGGCCGAGCGGCAGCTTGCCGCGCGCATGGCTGATATCCGCGTCGGCCAGGGCTTCGACGTGCATCCGTTCGGTCCGGGTGACGGGCTGATGATCTGCGGCGTATGGGTGCCGCACACCGCGGGCGTCATCGGCCATTCGGACGCTGATGTCGGCCTCCACGCGTTGACCGACGCAGTGCTCGGCGCGATCGGCGCGGGCGATATCGGCATGCACTTCCCGCCGAGCGACCTGCAATGGAAGGGCGCCAGTTCCGACCGGTTTCTGGCGCATGCCATTCGTCTGGTGCGAGCCCGCGGCGGCGGTATCGCCCAGCTGGACGTGACGATCATCTGCGAGCGGCCGAAGATCGGCCCGCATCGGGCGGCGATGGTGGAGCGCATCGCGGCTATCGCCGGCGTCGCAGCAGATCGAGTCAGCGTCAAGGCGACGACGACCGAGAGGCTCGGCTTCACCGGCCGTGGCGAAGGCATCGCCGCGCAGGCCGTTGCGACCGTGCGCCTGCCGTTGTGATGACTGCGAGCGGCTGCCCCTCACCCTCCCACGGCTACGGCGCGGGTCCCTCCCGCTCCCCGCGTGCGGGGAGCGGGAGGGGGTGAGGGGCAGCCGCCTTCCGCTGTCGCATCCGGCGGCGCTGATCGCGACCGGTTGCGGCATTGGACTGCTGCCGGCAGCGCCGGGGACGTGGGCATCGCTGGCCGCCCTCCCCGTCGGCTGGCTGATCGATACCGGGTTCGGCATTCCGGCGGTCCTGCTCGCCGCGACGCTCGCCTTTGGCGCCGGGTGCTGGGCGGCGGGACGAATCGCCGCGGTGCGCGGCATCCTCGATCCCGGGTTTGTGGTCATCGACGAGATCGCCGCGCAGCTTTTGGTGCTTGCCGCGACGCCGCGCGATTGGCGGTTCTACCTAGCGGCTTTCTTGCTGTTTCGGCTGTTCGACATCTGGAAGCCGTTCCCGGTCGATTGGCTCGACCGACATGTCAAAGGCGGGTTGGGCATCATGCTCGACGATGTGGCGGCGGCGCTTTACGCTCTCGTCCTCATCGCGATCGGCGAAGGAGTGCTCGGTGTTCGACCGTGAGACCGTCGATCTCGCGGCTTCGGTATTGGCGGCTTGCCGAGCCAAAGGCTGGCGTGTCGCGACGGCCGAAAGCTGCACCGGCGGCCTCGTCGCGGCGGCGCTGACAGCGGTCCCCGGCTCATCCGACGTGGTGGATCGCGGCTTCGTGACGTATTCGAACAAAGCCAAGATGGAACTCCTGGGCGTGCCGGAAGCAACCCTTGCCGCAGTCGGTGCGGTAAGCGCCGAGGCCGCGTTGGCGATGGCCGCGGGCGCGATGCGCCGCGCCGGGGTCGACCTTGCGGTATCTGTCACGGGTATCGCCGGCCCCGGTGGCCGCAGCGCTGAAAAGCCGGTCGGGCTGGTCTATCTCGGTCTTACGACCACGGATGCGTGCCGTAGCGAACGCCATGTCTTTCCCGGCGACCGCGAAGCGGTCCGCCGCGCGGCGATGATCCGGGCGCTGGAAATGCTCAGAGGTGCAGCAAATTAATTTTCTGAGGCCTCATCGATCGAGCGAGCAAACTGCAGCATATCTTCTCGCAAGGCGTCCCGACATTCGTCCCAGCGCTCCGGGTCCGCTTTGGCCTCGGTGAGCGCCTCTCGGGCAGATTGCGTGAGGATTTGTAGTTCGCGCTCTACCCTATCGAGCGGGACTGCTACGCCACGTAGCGTCAGTTCTGCTTCCTGGTCCTCGTAACGAAGTCGCAGATTTTTGTCTGTAGGGTCATGACACCACGCTCCAAATGTCCTGACCCATTCATCTTTTAGAGAAGCGGTATCAACATCGATGAGCGGGCGGCCCTTAGTGGCGTAACGCTGCACCTCATCCATTCGTTTATCTGCCAAAAACGCATGGAGAAATTGGTTAGCCTCTTGTTCCTCGTCCATATTTTCGTCCCAGCTCCACAGCCGGTTTCTAACCCATATGTTGGACATAGGCTAAAATTCGATACAATCAATAGTCTCCCTTAACCCGCAACTTTAGCCACACCGTCAGGCGCGGGGTTGCCATAGAGCTGGTGGGCGCGCCCGTCAAAGGCGGCGACCATGCGGCGTACGGCCTCGCCGAACAGCAGCTCGATGACCTTTTGCAGCACCCGCGACTTGAATTCGAAATCGACAAAGAAATCGATCCGGCAGCCGCTCGGCACGCGCTCGAAGCTCCAGTGGTTGTTCAAGTAGCGGAACGGACCCTCGGTATAGGTCACATCGATGCGCCGCGGTTGATCGAGCTTGACGTTCGAGGTGAAACGCTCGCGGAACATCTTGAAGCCGATGACGAGATCGGCGCTGATGAAATCGGCGCGGCGCTCGCGGATACGGGCGGCGACGCACCAGGGGAGGAATTCGGGGTAGCGCTCGATATCGGCAACGAGCGCGAACATCTGCTCGGGGGTGTACGGCACAACCCGCTGTTCGGCATGGGTCGGCATCGTTATGAGACCGTGGCCGCCCGGGCAGCCTTCAATCGCGCGAAGTCGTCGCCGGCGTGATACGAGGAACGCGTGAGCGGCGAAGCGGACACCAGCAGGAAGCCCTTGCCGAGCGCCTGCTTGCGGTAGGCTTCGAATTCGTCGGGCGTCACAAAACGGTCGACCGCGTGGTGCTTCGGGGTCGGCTGCAGGTACTGGCCAATCGTCAGGAAATCGACCTGCGCCGCGCGCAAATCGTCCATGACCTGGAGCACTTCGCCCTTCTCCTCGCCGAAGCCGACCATGATGCCGGATTTGGTGAACATCCTGGGGTCGATACGTTTGACCTCGTCGAGCAGACGCAATGAGGCGAAATAACGCGCGCCGGGCCGCACTTCGCCGTAAAGCCGCGGCACCGTCTCGAGATTGTGGTTGAGCACATCGGGCTGGGCGGCGACGACGGTCTCGATCGCCCCCTCCTTGCGCAGGAAATCAGGGACGAGAACCTCGATTGTCGTATCGGGCGCGGCGGCGCGGATCGCGGCAATGGTGCGGGCAAAATGAACGGCGCCGCCATCGTCGAGGTCGTCGCGATCGACCGAGGTCACGACAATGTGTTCGAGCCCGAGTTTGCCGACCGCCTCGCCGACGCGCTCCGGCTCGTGCGGGTCGAGCCGATCCGGCCGCCCCGTCGCGACATTGCAGAAGGTGCAGGCGCGGGTGCAGACCGCGCCGAGGATCATCACCGTCGCGTGCTTCTGCTTCCAGCACTCACCGATATTGGGGCAGGCCGCCTCCTCGCAGACCGTGTGCAGTTTGTGTTCGCGGATCAGCCGGCGGGTCGCATGGTATTCGGGCGAGGTCGGCGCCTTGACCCGGATCCACGGCGGCTTGCGCGGGCTGGGATTATCGGGCAGCGCCGCCTTTTCCGGGTGACGCAGGGCGATATCGACCGTCATTGCGAGGAGCCTTTAGGCGACGAAGCAATCTCGTGCCGGGTACGCGCTTCCATAGAGACTGCTTCGCTCCACTCGCAACGACGGCTGGGAGCTAAATGTGGAGCGCACGCCCATAGGCATCAAGCACGCTCTCGTGCATCGCCTCCGAGATCGTGGGATGCGGAAAGATTGTGCGCATCAGCTCGGCCTGCGTCGTCTCCAGCGTCTTGGCGATCGCGTAGCCCTGGATCAGCTCAGTGACCTCGGCGCCGACCATATGCGCGCCGAGAAGCTCGCCGGTACGGCCGTCGAACACGGTCTTGATCATGCCTTCGGGCTCGCCGAGCGCGATCGCCTTGCCGTTGCCGATAAACGGGAAGTGGCCGATCTTCACCTCGTAGCCCTTGTCGCGCGCGGCCTTTTCGGTCAGCCCGACGCTGGCGACTTGCGGCCGGCAATAGGTGCAGCCTGGGATGTTGGTGGGGTCCAGCGGGTGGACGCCGGGGAAGCCGGCGATCTTCTCGACGCAGACGACGCCTTCATGCATCGCCTTGTGCGCCAGCCAGGGCGGACCGACGAGGTCGCCGATCGCGTAGACGTCCGGTTCGCCGGTGCGCAGCCACTCGTCGACGACGACATGCGCGCGGTCGACCTTGACCCCGGTCCCTTCGAGGCCGATGCCCTCGACGTTACCGACGATCCCGACCGCGGAGATTACCCGGTCCACGGTGAGATCGAAACTCCTGCCGCCGGCTTCGATCTTGGCGGTGACGCCGTCGGCGCCTTTTTCGAGCGACTTCACCGTCGCGCCGGTGTGGATCTTGATCCCCTGCTTCTCGAAGGCCTTGTGCGCGAAAGCGGAGATTTCCTCGTCCTCGACCGGAAGAATGCGGGGCAGCACCTCGACGACCGTCACCTCGGCGCCCATGTCGCGGTAGAAGCTGGCGAACTCGATGCCGATCGCACCCGAGCCGATCACCAGCAGCGATTTCGGGATCGCGTCGGGGATCATCGCCTCCTTGTAGGTCCAGACGAGTTTGCCATCGGGCTCCAGCCCGGGGAGCGAGCGCGCCCGCGCGCCCGTCGCGAGGATGATGTGCTTGGCTTCGAGATCGGCGACCGGCTTGCCGTCCTTCGCGACGGTAAGCTTGCCCTTGCCGGCGAGTTTTCCGTCGCCCATGACGACGGTGACCTTGTTCTTGCGCATCAGGAACGCGACGCCGTTCGACAGCTGGCGCGCGACGGCGCGCGAGCGGGCGACAACTTTTTTGGCGTCGAACCCGATGTTTTCCGCCACAAGGCCAAAATCGCCGGCCTTGTGCATCAGATGGAAGATTTCCGCGGTGCGCAGCAGCGCCTTGGTCGGGATGCAGCCCCAGTTGAGGCAGATGCCGCCGAGCTGCTCGCGCTCGACGATGGCGGCTTTCAGGCCGAGCTGCGCGGCGCGGATCGCCGCGACATAACCGCCCGGTCCGCTGCCGAGGATCACGACATCATAATTATCGGGCATCGCTAAACCGCTCCATGCATCGCATGGAATATCGTCAGTGGCGGCCCCCGCCCCAACCCTCCCCCGTGGCCACGGAGGAGGGAGAGCTGCGTAGCAGCTGGGAGGGGGCCGCCACCGTCGTTTTCGGTCCCGGCATACACGAATGTCACAGCAGCATCCGCGACGGTTCGTCGATCAGCCGCTTGAAGGCGCGTAGGTATTGCGCGCCGACCGCGCCGTCGACCGCGCGATGATCGCACGAAAGGGTGCAGCTCATCACCGTCGCGACCGCGAGTTCGCCGTTCTTGACGACCGGGCGCGGCGCCCCCTCGCCGACGGCGAGGATGCAGCCCTGCGGCGGGTTGATCACAGCGGCGAATTCCTTGATCCCGAACATGCCGAGATTGGAGATTGAAAAGGTGCCGCCCTGAAATTCTTCGAGCTTCAACTTGCCGGCGCGGGCGCGCGCGGCGAGGTCCTTGGTTTCCGCGGCGATCTGCTGCAGGCCCTTGAGGTCGGCGCCGCGGATGATCGGGGTAATGAGCCCGTCCTCCAGAGCGACTGCCATCGCGATGTCGGCGCGCTCCCACAAGATAATCGCATCGTCGCTCCATGACGCATTGGCCGCCGGCACCAGACGCAGCGCGAGCCCTGCGGCGCGGATCACAAAGTCGTTGACCGAGAGGTTGAGGCCCTCATGGCTGGCGTTGAGCACCGTGCGGATACGCAACAGCTCGTCGATCTCGCATTCGACGGTCATGTAGAAATGCGGGACGTTTTGCTTCGACTCGGTCAGCCGCCGGGCGATGACGCGCCGCATCTGGCTGTGCGGCTTTTGCGAGAACGGTGGATCTCCGGTCACCGGCGCAAATGGCTGCTGCGCGGCGCGAGGCGGCGCTTGCGTCGGGAGGCGCGCGCGGGCGGCGGGCGCTGCCGGAGCGCTCCCGCGGGCCAGCGCCGCGTCGATGTCGGCCTTGACGATACGGCCTTGTGGCCCCGAGCCCTTGATCGTCGACAGATCGAGTTTGGCAAGTTCCGCCATGCGCCTTGCCAGCGGGCTGGCAAAGATGCGAGCGCCGTTCTGTTGGTGCGGAGGCTGCCCCTCACCCGTCGCCGGGCTGATGCCCGGCGCCACCCTCGCCCCGCTCGCGGGGCGAGGGGTAACATCGCGCTCCCTCTCCCCGCTTGCGGGGAGAGGGTCGGGATGAGGGGCAGCCAGCGCTTCGGCTCCATTGCCGCGCGGCGCAGCGATACGGTCGAGCGCAGAGGCGTCCTCTCCTTCTTCGAGCAGCACGGCAATCGGTTCGTTAACTTTGACGCCTTGCGTGCCCTCGGGGACGATGATCTTGCCGAGCCGGCCTTCGTCGACCGCCTCGTATTCCATCGTCGCCTTGTCAGTCTCGATCTCGGCGATCACATCGCCAGAATGAACTTCGTCGCCTTCCTTTTTGAGCCAGCGCGCGACCGCACCCTCGGTCATCGTCGGCGACAGCGCCGGCATAAGGATTTGGATCGGCATCTCAGCGATAGGCCACTTCGCGCGCCGCGGCGACGATGTCCTCGACCTGCGGCACCGCAAGACGTTCGAGGTTGGCGGCGTAGGGCAGCGGCACGTCTTTGCCGGCGACGCGCTTCACCGGCGCGTCGAGCCAGTCGAAGCATTCCTCCATCATCACCGCGGCGAGCTCCGCCCCGATACCGGCGAACGGCCAGCCCTCCTCGACCGCGACAAGGCGATTGGTCTTTCTGACCGAGGCGGCGACCGCGGCACTGTCGAACGGGCGCAGCGAGCGCAGGTCGATTACCTCTGCCGAGATGCCGTCCTTGGCCAGCTCCTCGGCCGCTTGCAGCGCCAGCTTCACCATGCGCGAGAAAGCGGTGATCGTAACCTGATCCCCCTCTCGCGCCACCCTCGCCTTGCCGATCGGCACGATGAATTCGGGGTCCGTCGGTACCTCGAAGCTCTCGCCATAGACCAGCTCGTGCTCGAGGAAGACGACCGGGTTGGGGTCGCGGATCGCCGCCTTCAAGAGGCCCTTGTGGTCGGCGCCGGTATAAGGCGCAACGACCTTGAGGCCGGGGCAATGCGCGTACCAGCTCGCATAGCATTGCGAATGCTGTGCGGCGACGCGCGAGGCAATGCCGTTGGGGCCGCGGAACACGATCGGGCATGCCATCTGCCCGCCCGACATGTAGCGCGTCTTGGCGGCCGAATTGATGATCTGGTCGATCGCCTGCATCGCGAAGTTGAAGGTCATGAACTCGACGATCGGCCTCAGCCCCGAAAAACTCGCGCCGACACCGACGCCGGCAAAACCCTGCTCGGTGATCGGCGTGTCGATGACCCGCCGTGGGCCGAACTCTTGCAGCAGGCCCTGGCTGACCTTGTAGGCGCCCTGATATTCGGCGACCTCCTCGCCCATCAGGAAGACGCTGTCATCGCGGCGCATCTCCTCGGCGATCGCGTCGCGCAGTGCCTCGCGGACGGTGATCGTGGCGGTGGCTCCGGTGTATTCCGGCTCGCCGGCGGGCGGCGGTGCGGGCGAAGCCGCGGCCGGCGGTGGCGCATGATCACGGGCCATCGGCGACGGGGACGGCTCGGGATGCGGCGGCGTCGCCTTGGCGGCGGGTGCCGCGGCGGAGACGTCTTCGCCATTGGCCGCGATGACGGCGATCGGCGTGTTGACCGCGACGTGCTCGGTACCCTCCGGGATCACGATCTTTGCGAGGATGCCCTCGTCGACCGCCTCGACCTCCATCGTCGCCTTGTCGGTCTCGATCTCGGCGATCGCATCGCCGGGCGCGACATGATCACCCTCGGCCTTGAGCCAGCGGGCGATCTTGCCTTCGGTCATCGTCGGCGACAGCGCCGGCATCAGGACGTCAGTGCTCATGGCGAGCGCTTATTACGCTTCGGCAAGGACATCCGTCCACAGCTCGCTCGGATCGGGTTCGGGGCAATCCTGCGCGAATTGCGCCGCTTCGGCGACGGTCTCGCGCACCTTGCGCTCGGTTTCCTTCAGCTCGTTTTCGCTCGCCATGCCCTCCTGCAGCAAGCGCTGACGCAGATGGTCGATCGGGTCGTGCTCAGCGCGCATCCGGTCGACCTCTTCCTTGGTGCGGTACTTCGCCGGATCGGACATCGAATGGCCGCGGTAGCGATAGGTCAGCATCTCCAGAATGATCGGACCTTGGCCGGAACGCGCATGCTCGGTCGCCGATTGTGATGCCTCGTAGACCGCGCCGACATCCATGCCGTCGACCTGCTCGCCCGGAATGCCGTAGCCGATGCCGCGATGGAACAGATCGGTGCGTGCCGACGCGCGGCTGATCGAGGTGCCCATGCCGTAGCGGTTGTTTTCGATCACGTAAACGATCGGCAGCTTCCACAACGAGGCCATGTTGAACGCCTCGGCGACCTGGCCCTGGTTGATCGCGCCGTCGCCGAAATAGCAGACCGTGATGAAGCCGTCGTTGCGATAGCGATGGCCGAAAGCCAGCCCCGTGCCGAGCGGCACCGAAGCGCCGACGATGCCGTGGCCGCCGAAAAAGTTCTTTTCGCGGCTGAACATGTGCATCGAGCCGCCCTTGCCGTGCGAATAGCCGCCGCGCCGGCCGGTCAGCTCGGCCATCACGCCTTTCGGGTCCATGCCGCAGGCCAGCATATGACCGTGGTCGCGGTAGGTGGTGATCGTCGTGTCGCGTTCCTTGAGGGTCGCCTGCATCCCGGTGACGACCGCTTCCTGGCCGATGTAGAGGTGGCAGAAACCGCCGATCAGCCGCATCCCGTACATCTGGCTGGCCCGCTCCTCGAAGCGGCGGATAAGCAGCATATCCCGGAAAAACTTCTTGAATGTCGCCGCAGCGACAGGAGGCTCCGCGAGCTTCAGCGACATGGCCGACGACTTCGAGGGCATAAAGGCATTCCTCCGGGACCGCCCGCTAAACATGTCGGCAAATGGTGCGGTTTGCAACCGGTGGGGCCGCATTTCAGGGCGGCCCAGATCACGGATCAGCGCGCTGGAGGCGGTGTGTTCCGCTGCATGATGACGACCTCGTTCGGAGCAACCAATTCGAGGGTCGTGCGAATTTGCTGATCGAGCAGATCGGGGTCGACATGGGCGGGATCGAGGCCGCCGACTTTGTGGGCCAGCGCGTCGCGTTCGGCGGCGACAGTGGCGAACTGGTCGTTGGCGGCGCGCAATTGCTGAGTGATCTCGCGCCAGGCGCGCAAGCCGCGCTCGCCCTCGATCGTGTGGTAGACGAAATACGAGGTCAGCGCCGCGCCCAAGAGCGGGCCGACAAAAAACCGGACGCGACGCCGCATCTCGTGCAGGAGAACGACCATCACTAAAGAGAATCACTTGCGCCGCCGCGCGTCAACGGCGCGAATATTCGCCCCGTACTAGGAGCCTAGCGTTTGTACGCCATCCGGCCGGCGTAGCGCCCGGCGTCGCCGAGGCTCTCCTCGATGCGGATCAGCTGGTTGTATTTGGCGAGCCGGTCGGAGCGCGACAGCGAGCCGGTCTTGATCTGCCCGCAATTGGTCGCCACCGCGAGGTCGGCGATCGTGGTGTCCTCGGTCTCGCCCGAGCGGTGTGACATCACCGCGCCGTAACCGGCATTGCGCGCGGTCGCCACCGCCTCCAGCGTCTCGGTCAAGGTGCCGATCTGATTGACCTTCACCAGCAATGCGTTAGCGACCTTTTTCTCAATTCCCTCACGAAGTCGCGCCGGGTTGGTCACGAAGAGGTCGTCGCCGACGAGCTGCACCTTGCCGCCGATCTCGCGGGTCAGCAGTGCCCAGCCGTCCCAGTCATCCTCGGCCATGCCGTCCTCGATCGAGACGATCGGGTAGCGCGCCACGAGGTCGGCGTAATAGGCCACCATGCCGGCGGAATCGAGCACCCTGCCCTCGCCTTTCAGGTTGTACTTGCCGTTGTCGAAGAACTCGGTCGAGGCCGGGTCGAGCGCCAGCACGACATCGTCACCGGGCTTGTAGCCGGCCGCCTCGATCGCCTGCATGACGAATCCGAGCGCCGCATCGGCCGAGGCGAGGTTCGGCGCGAACCCGCCTTCGTCGCCGACATTGGTGTTGTGACCGGCGTCGTGCAGCTTGCGGCGCAGTGCATGGAAGACCTCGGAGCCGGCGCGGATCGCGTCCGCCATCGTCGGCGCGCCGACCGGGACGATCATGAATTCCTGGATGTCGATCGGGTTGTCGGCATGGACGCCGCCATTGACGATATTCATCATCGGCGCCGGCAGGATGTGCGCATAGGCGCCGCCGACATAGCGGTAGAGCGGCTGCTCGACCTCGAGCGCCGAGGCCTTGGCGCAGGCGAGGCTGACGCCGAGGATCGCGTTCGCGCCGAGCCGGCTCTTGTTCGGCGTGCCGTCGAGTTCGATCAGCGTCTGGTCGACATGCATCTGGTCGGCGGCGTCGAAGCCGGAGAGCGTGTCGAAAATCTCGCCGTTGACCGCCTCGACCGCCTGCAGCACGCCGCGCCCGTGATAGCGCGACCCGCCATCGCGCTTCTCGACGGCCTCATGCGCGCCGGTCGAGGCACCCGACGGCACCGCGGCACGGCCGATCACGCCGCTGTCGAGCGTCACCTCGACCTCGACCGTCGGATTGCCGCGGCTGTCGAGGATTTCGCGGCCATGAATATCGGCGATGGCGGTCATAGGTTCTCCTGTCATACCGGCGAAGGCCGGTATCCACTTATCCGCTGCACCAGCTGTTGAAAAGTGGGCCCGAGCTTTTCGGCTAGACGCTCTGCAGCGGTCTTGCCTTGGCGATGCGGTCGAGTTCGATCAGCGTCTGGAGCAATTCCGGCAGCGCCTTGAGGGGCAGCATCGTCGAAGCCTCGGCAGTGCCGGACTTGTCGGGGTCCTGGTGAGTTTCCAGGAACATCGCGGCGACACCGACGGCGGCTGCGGCACGCGCGAGGACCGGGCCGAATTCGCGCTCACCGCCCGAGCGGTCGCCGAGGCCGCCCGGCAACGCGACGGCATGGGTCGCGTCCATCACCACGGGGTAACCGGTCCGCGCCATGATCGGCAGGGCACGCATGTCGACGACGAGGTTGTTATACCCGAAGCTCGCGCCGCGCTCGCACAGCAGGATGCGCTCATTGCCGGTCGAGGCGATCTTGCCGGCGGCGTTCGCCATGTCCCAGGGCGCGGCGAATTGTCCTTTCTTGACATTGATCACCCGGCCCGTCCTCCCCGCGGCCACGAGTAAGTCGGTCTGACGGAACATGAACGCGGGGATTTGCAGAATATCGACGACCTGGGCGACCTGCGCGCATTGCTCGGGCGCGTGGATGTCGGTGAGTATTGGCAGACCAGTCTTTTCCCGGATCTCGGCAAAGATCGGCAGGCTCGCCTCCAGGCCAAGGCCGCGCTCGCCGCCGATCGACGTGCGGTTCGCCTTGTCGAACGAGGTCTTGTAGATCAGCGCAAAGCCGAACTTTTGCGCCAGCTCGGCCAACGCCGCGGTCATCTCCAGCGCATGCGCGCGCGACTCGAGCGTATTGGGGCCGATGATGAAAACCATCGGCAAGTCGTTGCCTATGGTGATGTCGCCGACAGTGACGTGGCGTGGGGTCATGATCTCAGTCCGTCAATGACGCTGGAAATTACACCAGCCGCGACTGGTCGAGCGCGGCCTTGACGAACGATTTGAAGAGCGGGTGCGGTTCGAAGGGGCGCGATTTCAGCTCGGGGTGGAACTGCACGCCGACGAACCACGGGTGGTTGGGAATTTCGACAATCTCCGGCAGCAGTTTGTCGGGCGACATCCCGGAAAACCGAAGGCCGGCCGCCTCGAGCGTGTCCTTGTAGGCGATGTTGACCTCGTAGCGATGGCGATGGCGCTCGCTGATCAGCTCGGCGCCGTAAATCTCCGCAACTCGGCTTTCGGAGTCGAGCACCGCCTCGTAAGCGCCGAGCCGCATCGTTCCGCCGAGATCGCCGTTGGCGTTGCGTGTTTCGAGTTCGTTGCCGCGCATCCATTCGGTCATCAGCCCGATCACCGGATGCTCGCAGGGACCGAATTCGGTCGAGCCGGCGGTTGGCAAATTGCCGAGATGGCGCGCCGCTTCGATCACCGCCATCTGCATCCCGAAGCAGATGCCGAAATACGGCACCGAGCGTTCGCGGGCGAATCTGGCAGCCTCGATCTTGCCTTCGGTGCCGCGCTCGCCAAAACCGCCCGGAACGAGGATGCCATGCACCCCTTCGAGCTGGCGCAACGCCTCGTGCTCGGTTTCGAACACCTCGGAATCGATCCAGTCGATCTTGACCCGGACATTGTTGGCGATGCCGCCATGCGCCATCGCCTCGGCCAGCGATTTGTAGCTGTCGGGGAGATGCGTGTACTTGCCGACGATGGCGATCGACACCTGCCCCTCCGGCTTGCGGACGCCGGCGGCGATGTTGCGCCAGCGGCTGAGGTCCGGTTCCGGCGCGGCGATGCCGAAATGGGCGCAGACCTCGCGGTCGAAGCCCTCGGCATGATAGGCCTCGGGCACCGCATAAATCGTGTCGACGTCGAGCGCCGGGATCACCCGCGATTCGCGCAGATTGCAGAACAGCGCGATCTTCTTGCGCGCGCCTTCCGGGATCGGCCGGTCGCAGCGGCACAGCAATATATCGGGCTGGATGCCGAGGCCGAGCAGTTCCTTCGCCGAATGCTGGGTCGGCTTGGTCTTCAACTCGCCAGCGGAATTGATCCATGGCACCAGCGTCAGGTGCACATACATGACCCGCTCGCGACCAAGCTCGTTGCCAAGTTGGCGGATCGCCTCGAGGAACGGCAGGCTCTCGATATCGCCGACCGTGCCGCCGATCTCGCACAGCACGAAATCCTCGCCGCCGATATCGGCCTCGATGAACTCCTTGATCGCGTCGGTAACATGCGGGATCACCTGCACCGTCGCGCCGAGATACTCGCCGCGGCGTTCGCGCGCGATGACCGTCGAGTAGATGCGCCCGGTCGTGACGCTGTCGCTGCGGCGCGCGGACACGCCGACATAGCGCTCATAATGGCCGAGATCGAGGTCGGTTTCGGCGCCGTCATCGGTGACGAAGACCTCGCCGTGCTGATAGGGGCTCATCGTCCCCGGATCGACATTGAGATAGGGGTCGAGCTTGCGCAGCCGCACCTTGAACCCGCGCGCCTGCAACAACGCGCCGAGCGCCGCCGCGCTGATGCCCTTGCCGAGTGAGGAGACCACGCCGCCGGTGATGAAAATAAACCGCGTCATGGACCTTCAATGTATAGCAAGCTGCCGGAGTGTCACACCGCAAACGCGCGGCCGAGCCATGTCAAAGATAAACGCGGTCCGAAATCAAAGGGTTGCTTGAGCCTCTCGCACTCCGTATTCCGTCGGCGGCGCTGGGTGCAGAACCCGTACGGCGGTCGCGCGCGCCGCGCCGACCGCGGTGAAAGCCGCACGGTTGCTCGCGTTCAGTCAATTCGCCGGCTACTTCGCCATCGGTGCGCCAGGCTCGGCGGGCTTCGGCGGCTCGGGTGCCGGAGCCGCCGGCGCCGGCACGGCCGGCGATTCCTGCGTCGTGGGCGCTGACCCCTGATCGATCAGCGAACGCGGCGCACTGGTGCGGTTGCTCAGCACGACCAGCATCACGCTGGTGACAAAGAACCCGATCGCGAGGAAGCCGGTGGTCCGCGTCAGCAGGTTGGCGGTCGAGCGGCCGGTCATAAAGCCGGACATGCCCCCACCGCCCATGCCGAGCGCCCCGCCCTCGCTTTTCTGCAACAGAATGACGCCGACCAGCGACACCGCGATGGCGACGTGAATAACGAACAGCAGAACAATCATGGCGGGTCTTTTAGGACATCCCGTGGCGCATTTCCAACGGCATTGCTGACCGGCGCCCGCGTGTCAGCCTGTTATGCGCAGAAAAAAATCAGGACCAAATCGTTGGATTTGTTCACTTCTGGTTCGAATAACAGGACAGAAACAGGCGTGGCATTCTTTGCATCGCGAAGGATAGCTTCGACAGCGCAATCATGCGCCCAAGATAAGTTGCCATTATGTTCACATCAAGGCGGCGTCAGCGCGGCCAGTATTGCCTCGTTGACGCTGGCTTCGGTGCCCTCGACGCGCTGTGTCGATGACGACGCAATAGGCGGCCCCGCTCCGCGACGGGCCGAAACCATTTCGCGGTCCGAACGTTCTAACGCAGAACACAGATCGTTTGTGAGGCCCGAGATGCGCGCAATTCCGATCGCGGCGTTTTCGGCGGTTGCCCTACTAGCCGCTGCTTCATCCGCTCAAATGTCGACACCAAGGCCGGCGCAAACGCCGACGCCGGCCGTGGCTCAACCAGCGCCGAAGCCGAACCCGCTCAAGTCCGAAGACGTCTCGGGGATCACCGGGAACGCTGTCTATGGCCCCGACAATACTAATCTCGGCAGCGTTTCCGCGGTCCTGATGAACCCGGAGACGAAGGCGGTAGATCGATTGGTCGTCTCTTCGGGCGGCGTGCTTGGGGTAGGAAGCCATCGGGTGGCCGTACCCATCAGCAACGTCAGTTGGGACGCGGACAAGGGGGGATTCAAAATCTCCCAGACAGCCGAGCAATTAAAAGCCGCTCCCGAATGGGTAGAAGGCAGCCACGCCGCCACAGAGCATTAGCCGCCACAGCGCATCGACCGTTTGCTGTAGAGCCCCCGCCATCGGCGGGGCTCTTCCGTGGGGGCTTCGGCTCGACCCTCAAATGTCAGATGCCCTTTTGCGGAGCAGTTCGCTACTCGCACGCTTGCGCGATGGCCCAGAAATCGTCTGCCTTGAGGCTCGCGCCGCCGACCAGGGCGCCATCGACATCGGGCAGCGACAAGATCTCCGCGGCGTTCTTCGGGTTCACCGAACCGCCGTAAAGCATGCGGGTTCCCGCCGGGATGTCGGCGCGGATCGCCTGGTGGATCTCGGTAATGTCCGCCGGCGTCGGGGTGAGACCGGTGCCGATCGCCCACACCGGCTCGTAGGCCACCACCAGCCGGTCGAGCGTCGCGCCCTCGGGCAGCGAACCGGCGACCTGGCCGCAGACGACCGCGAGCGCGGTTCCGGCCTCCCGCTCGGCGCGGGTCTCGCCGACGCAAAGGATCGCGGTCAGCCCGGCGCGCCACGCCGCCTCGACCTTGGCGCGCGCATCGGCGTCGGTCTCACCGCGAAGATGGCGCCGCTCGGAGTGTCCGATGATCACATAGGCGCAGCCGGCGTCCTTGAGCATCTCGGCGCTGATATCGCCGGTGAATGCGCCCTTCGGCGCGGCATGACAGTCCTGGCCGCCGAGCGCGATGCCGCTGCCGCCGATCGTGAAGCCGACCGCGAAGATCAGCGTCGCCGGCGGACAGACGAGCAGCTCACAAGAGGGCGATGAGGCCTTGGCGCGCACCGCAAGCTCACCGGCGAGCGCAAGCCCGTCGGCTCGCTCCGCGTTCATCTTCCAGTTGCCGGCAACCAGCTTTTTGAGCGCCATATCGTCCTCTGGCTCATATCCGGCTGACCCTGCGGCCGCCCTGTGGTTGCGGCGCCGCCCACCGGTCTTTATAACGCCGGCCACGATCCCATCGGCGCTCGAACGGGTCAACCGCGACGGCGGCCGCCGCAAGCAAATTAAAACGGCTATTAGCAAAACGGTCGGCCATCATGCTTCAAGCAATCCGCACGCGGGCGGGCGGCATCGTCATCAAGGTCCTATTCGGGCTGTTGATCCTGTCCTTCGGGTTCTGGGGCATCTACACGCGCTCACCGTTCTTCCAGGACAAATCGCCGGACGCCGCCGTCGCCACGGTCGGCAGCCGCGACATTCGCGCCGATACGCTGCAGGCGGCGCTGCAACCGGCGCTCGAACGGCTGCGCGCGCAGTTCGGCGGCACGCTCGATCCGGCGCAGGTCAAGCAGCTCGGCGTGCTCGACGCGGTGCTCGACCAGATCATCGACCGCGAACTGCTCGACCAGGAAGTCCACCGGCTCCGGCTGGATCTGTCCGATGACGTGATCCGCACGGCGATCGTGTCGAACCCCGCCTTTATCGGCCCGGACGGCAAGTTCAACCGCGATCAGTTCAGCCAGATACTGGCCGCCAACAAGCTGACCGAAGAGGGGCTGGTGGCGCGGATTCGCCAGGAGATCCCGCGCGGTGATTTGCTGCAGGCGCTGACCGCGGGGGTCGTCGTGCCGCCCCCGGTGGTCGACGCGGTCTATCGCTACCGCGCCGAGAAGCGGATCGCGGATATCGTGTCGGTGCCGCTGAGCGCCGCCGCCAGCATCCCGGCGCCGACCGACGAGCAGCTGCAGAAATTCTACGAGGCGCACCCCGACACGTTCCGCGCCGCGGAATATCGCGGATTTACCCTGGCAAGCCGTACGGCGGCCGATCTCGAAGGCGATATCAAAATCGACGAGGCGCGGCTGAAAAGCGCCTATGACGACCGCAAGGACGATTTCGTGCTCCCCGAAAGACGGGAGCTTCAGCAGATCCTGGCGCCGTCCGAGGAGAAGGCAAAGGCAGTCGAAACGGCGCTGGCGGACGGCCAGGATTTCCAGAAGGCGGCGACCGAGATCGCCGGCCAGGACCCGTCGACGATCGATCTCGGCCTGGTCAAGGCCGACGACCTGCCCAAGCCGCTTGCCGACGCGGCGTTCGAGTTGCCGGTCGACAAGCCGAGCGAGCCGATCAAGACCGAGCTCGGCTGGCACATCCTCAAAGTGGTCAAGATCGAGCCGCCGCAGACCCAGACGTTCGACCAGGCCAAAGAGCAACTGAGCAAACAGCTCACGGCCGAGCAAGCCGCCGACAAACTCGACAAGATCGCCAACGAGGCCGATGACGCGCTCGCTGGGGGTACGGCGCTCGATGACGTCGCCAAAAAATACGGACTCAAACTGACGGCGATCGATAATACCGACCTCAGCGGGCGTGATCTCGACGGAAAGCTGATCGTGCTGCCGCTCGATGCCAAGGAAGTGCTGAAGGCGGCGTTCGACGCCAACACCAACGAGACCAGCCGGATGAGCGCGATCGGCGACAGCGCGATCTTCGCGGTGCGTGTCGACAAGGTCGTGGCGCCGCAGCTGAAGCCGCTCGGCGAGGTCAAGGACCGCGTCGTCGCCGGCTGGCAGGCCGAACAGAAAAAGGACGCGGTCAAGAAGATCGCCGATGACCTCGTCGCCGCGGTCGCGGCCGGCACGCCGCTGGCACAGGCGGCTTCGGCAAAAGGGCTCACCGTCACCACCTCGCCACCCCTGCCGCGCCGGCCCGAGAGCGCGTCGGCGGTGCCGGCGGTGGTCATCGTCAAGCTGTTCGCCGCCAAGAGCGGCGACACCGTGACGGCCGAGGACGCGGGCGGCGCCTATGTCGCGCAGCTCAAGGAGATCAAAATCCCCGACGCGCCGCCCGAGGGCGAGGCGAAGGCGTTGACGAGCCAACTCGGCACTTCGGTGCGCTACGATCTCGTCGGCGAGCTCACCGAAGCGCTGAAAAAGCGCTACCCGGTGACGATCCATCGCGACGTGCTCGATCGGCAGTTCTGATACGGAGGAAGCGATGCTTGTCGGCGCCGCCACGGTTTTCACCGTCCGCGACATCACGGCCAGCCTCGCCTATTACCGCGACGCGCTGGGGTTCGACGTCACGTTCCAATATGGCGAGCCGACCTATTATGCCGGCCTCTGCCGCGATGAGGTCGCGCTGCACCTCAGGGCCGCGCGCGAGCCGGATTGGGTCGCGGGCCGCACCGCGCTGTGCATTTTCGTCGACGATGTCGACGGGTTGCATGCCGAGCTAGCGGCACGCGGCGCGCAAATCGTCGGGCCGCCGCAGGACTACGCCTACGGCATGCGCGATTTCGACGTCACCGACCCTGACGGCAACACCATCACGTTCGGGATGGAGTCAAAGGCAACCGCCGCGGCATAGCCGCTACCTTCCCGCTTCGGCGCAGAGCGTCGACAGCATCGCGGCAATGATCGGCAGGCCGATCGCGTTGGGAGAGGTCATCACCAATTCGGGATGAAACTGCACTGCGGCGATCGGCAGCGTGCGGTGCTCGATCGCCATGATGACGCCGTCCGCGGTCTCGGCCGCGACCGACAGTTCCGTCGGCAGAGCGCTCTTGCGGGCGTAGAGCGAGTGGTAGCGGCCGACGGTAAACTCGCGCGGCAGCCCGCCGAACAGGCGGTTGCCGGCGGCGCGGATCACCGACGGCTTGCCGTGCATCGGCGTGTCGAGCACATCGAGAGCGCCGCCGAAATACTCGACGATGCCCTGCAGCCCGAGGCAGACGCCGAAGACCGGGATGCGTCGCTGCAAGAGGAGGCCGAGGATCTCGCGCATCGCGAAGTCGTCGGGCCGGCCGGGCCCCGGCGACAGCAGCACGAGGTCGGGCGCGGCGCCGTTGGCCAACTCCGCGCGGGCAAAATCGTGGCGCAAGGTCTCGCATTCGGCGCCGGTCTGGCGGACGTAGCCGGCCAGCGTGTGGACGAAGGAGTCTTCGTGATCGACGAGCAGCACCTTGCGGCCGGCGCCGGATTGCGGCGTCGCCGCGACGGCGGCCGGCGCCGGCGCGCGGTTGCCGGCGATTGCGGCGAACAACGCCGAGGCCTTCAGCCGGCATTCCTCGTCTTCCGCGACCGGGTCGCTGTCGAACAGCAGCGTCGCGCCGGCGCGCACCTCGCCGATCCCGTCCTTCATGCGGATCGTGCGCAGCGTGAGGCCGGTGTTCATGTTGCCGTCGAAGGTCAGCCGGCCGATCGCGCCGCCGTACCAGCGCCGCGACGAGCGCTCGTTCTCCTCGATAAAGCGGATCGCCCAGAGCTTGGGCGCGCCGGTCACGGTGACCGCCCAGGCATGTGACAAGAAACCGTCGAGCGCATCGAATTCGGGGCGCAGCACGCCCTCGACATGGTCGACCGTGTGAATCAGTCGCGAATAGATCTCGATCTGCCGGCGGCCGATGACCTTGACGCTGCCGGCGACGCAGACGCGCGACTTGTCGTTGCGGTCGACATCGGTGCACATCGTCAGCTCGCTCTCGTCCTTCTTGGAGTTGAGCAGCTCGAGGATGCGGTCGGCGTCTTCGATCGGGTCGGCGCCGCGGCGGATCGTGCCGCAGATCGGGCAGGTCTCGATGCGGCTGCCTTCGATCCGAACATACATTTCGGGCGACGCGGAGACGAGGAATTCGCCGTCGCCGAGATTGATGACCGCGCCATAAGGGGCCGGATTGGCCTTTTTCAGGCGGTCGAAAACGACGCTGGGCGCATCCGGGCACGGCCGGGTCAGGAGTTGGCCGCAGACGACTTCGAACAAATCGCCGCGCTTGAAGGCCTCCCTCGCCTTCTCGACCAGTGCGGGATATTCGCCGGGAGCATGATCGCTCTCCGGCGGCAGCGTCACGCGCGCGAGACCGGGACGGTACACCGCTTCCGGCGTCGCGCGCGGCAAGCCGGCGGTCGACCGGCCGGCGACGGTGAAATCATAGCGGTAATGCGACGCCTGCTGGCGCATGTGATCGACGATCAGGATATCGTCCGGCAGATAGAGCACGAGGTCGCGCTGGTCGTCGGGGCGCGGCAGGCGCAGCGCCATCGGTTCGAACTGGAAGACGAGGTCGTAGCCGAACGCGCCATAAAACCCGAGATGCTCGTCCTCGGCGCTTTTGAACAAGGCGATCAGGCCGCGCAGCACCGAGAAGACGCTCGGCTGGCGGCTGCGTTGCTCCTCGGGGAAGCGGGTTGCCGTCTCGCGGATCGTGCCGTCGATACGGGTGGCGCTGGCGTCGCCGATGTCGACCGCGTCGAGCCCCTGCACGGCGGCGGCGATCGCCGGGATCAGCACCTCGCCGCGACGGTTGAGCGCTTCGACCGTGAACTCGCGGCCGCGTGCGGAGAACACCAGCGGCGGATCGACAAATCCCATGTCCCAGCGCGTGTAGCGCCCGGGAAACTCGAAGCTCGACGAGAACAGCACCCCGCGTCGGCGGTCGAGCGCGTCGGCCAGCGCCGTGTCGCCCGGGCTGTAGGTGCCGGCGACAATCTGCCGCTCGATGCTTATGCCGCCTTCGGTCGTGTAGCTCTTGTGCTGCATCGGAACCCCTTTCAACTTGCCGCCTCAGGGAACCGATGGCGCCTTGCCCAGATATGACAAAGGCCGCCTCGTTCTCCAAGGCGGCCTGATAGAAATGGAAACGCGGCCGCCTGTCAGACGGGCCACCACCATTGTGCTGAATGCGCGAACACGGTCATACGCGGAGTGTAGCAGCCCTTGCTTCACCCTGCAACGCGCCGTCTCCGAAGGCGCGCCAATTCGCCTCCAGGTTTATTATTTGGTTGCAAGCGCGGCCGCACCGAGGGCAAAGCTTGACGCAATCTGACATCGTCCATCGGGGAGGGAGAAGCAATGCTTCGAGCAATTTTCATGACCGCTGTGATCTGCGCCGCCATCCCGGCCTTTGCTCAGGACATGACGTCCGAGCAGCGCACCGCCTGCATGGGTGACTACGAGAAATACTGCAAAGCGACCATGCCCGGCGGCGGTCGCATCATCGCCTGTCTCGCCAAGCAGAACGACAAGCTTACTCCCGCCTGCAAGAAGGTCGTCGCCGACTACCAGCAGAAGCACTGAGTTCCCAGGGGATGCCGCGGCGATGCTGAGCCTGGCGTTGTTCAGGTTTCGCGCAGGAAGTCCGCGTCGCGCTCCATGAATTGGAGCAGTACTAGCTGCGACGGGTGCTTCAATCCGATAAAAGGTGGCGTTTTTTCCGTCGCTTGATCGCCCGCATGGCCGCCGTGCCGTCTCGGTGATTGATGGGCAACGGCGGCATGTGGCACGCTGCGCAAACCTGCCGATATCGCAAAAAAGCCATTCATTGCCGTCAGAGTCAGAGGTGAAAAAACCCCACTCCCCGTGACATCAACCGCTGCCTCGCCGGTGGATTGCATTTAACGCAGGAGGACGATCTTGATCAGACGGATATTCAGAACCGCGATCTTGGCCGTTGCCGCCGGCGCCCTCGCCGCCGGGCACACGTATGCGCAGCAGGCGGATACGCGCGGCAAAACGAGCTACATGCCCGTCGACATCACCGAACCGTTCGCGACAATCATGTCGCGCATGGTCGCGGCCAAGCCGGCCGTCGAAAAAGCGCATGGCGACCTGCTCACCGAGCGCTACGACCTCGCCGATCATCCGGCCGCGGGCGCTACGATGTCGCGCGGCAAGCCCGTGCAGGGAGGTGTGCGCGTCAAGCTGCCGACCGGCACAAGCTGGGACGATCTCGCCGCGCTCGGCCCGGAGCAAATCCGCGAGCGCAACCTCTTTCCGGCTGGCTTTCTCCCGCTGCCGCACCCCAACCACGCCGAAGGCGGCATGGTGTTCCCGCATTTCGAGATCGATGAGATCAAGAAGCAGGAAGCGCGGGACCTGACGCGGTTCGACCTCGATTTCGACCTTCCCGACAATCTGCTTCCCGAGTTTCCGGCGCCGATCTACCTGACGACCAGGCCCGATCTCGGTGACGTTTCGCAAGGACAGCTGGTCACCATCGCCAATTATTACGCACTGTTCACCGGCATCCTCAATCCGAAGCAGATCGAGGGGCTGCGCCTGTTGCTCACGCCGTTCCCGCAGCAGCAGTTCAACCAGACGGAGGATCGCCGCTCGGTGCAGCCGAGCCGCGGGGTTGCCTGCTTCGATTGCCATGCGAACGGCCACACCAACGGCGCGACCCATGAGGTCGGCGACATCCGCCCACAGCCATTCCGCCACCGCATCGAGACCCCGTCGCTGCGGGGCGTCAATATCCAGCGACTGTTCGGCTCGCAGCGCGCGCTGAAGACGGTCGAGGACTTCACCGAATTCGAACAGCGCGCCGCGTATTTTGACGGCGACCCGGTGATCGCGACGAAAAAGGGCGTCAACGTCCTCGAACGCGGCAGCCAGGTCCACGACATGGCCGAGTTCCAGGAATTGCTCGACTTCCCGCCGGCGCCGAAGCTCAACGTGTTTGGCCGGCTTGATCCGAGCAAGGCGAGCGAAGCGGAACTGCGCGGCGAGGCGGTCTTCTTCGGCAAAGGACAATGCGCGACCTGTCACACGCCGCCCTACTACACCGACAATCTCATGCACAACCTGAAAACCGAGCGGTTTTACAAGCCGGTGCTGGTCAACGGCATGATGGCCGTGGGTGACGGCCCGATAAAAACCTTCCCGTTGCGCGGCGTCAAAGACTCGCCGCCTTACATGCATGACGGCCGGCTTCTCACGCTCGACGATACAGTCGAGTTCTTCAATCTCGTCCTTGGTACGAAGCTGACCGCTGCGGAAAAGCAGGATCTGGTGGCTTTCCTGCGGGCGTTGTAGCCGCGGAGGCGCGGACGTGGGAGCCGCAGCGCCCGCTTATGCGAGCAGCGCCTGCCAGCGCGCGAGACTGTCCGGCGACCAGACTTCGCTGCGCCGGTAATAGGCCGGGAACACGCGCGCGTCCTGGGGCAACGCCAGCCAAGGCACCTTGCTGCGGGTGTAGATATGGACATCGGGCGTGACCGCGGCGAGGTCGTCGAGCGTGCCGCCGCGGACAAACAGCGTGTCGCCGGGTGCGCCGTGATATTTGCTCCACAACGCCGTGCCGCAGGCGGCGCAGTGAAACACGTCGTGCCGCGTGCCGCTCGGTCCGGGTGGCACCGGGAGAGCGACGGGCTCGGGGCCGCTCGCGGCAATGAATTTGCGCTCGATCCACAAATTCACCACGAAGGCGCTGCCGGTCAGCTTCTGGCAGTCGCGGCAATGACAGGCGTGGACGATCATCGGCGTGTTGGTCAGCTTGTAGCGGATCGCGTCGCAGGCGCAGCCGCCTTCCAGACCCTCACCAGCGCTCATCATGCCCTCCGCTCGAATCCTGCCCGTGAGCCTGATATATAAACGCGATGCGCCATCCGAGAACATTCCCCAGGACATGTCGATGAGTGATCTGCGCCCAATGCTTGCCCGCGTCGCCGCCGGCGAGCGCCTCAGCGAGGCTGAGGCCGAGGAGGCGTTCGAGATCATCATGTCGGGCAACGCGACACCGTCGCAGATGGGCGCGCTGCTGATGGGCCTGCGGGTGCGCGGCGAGACGGTCGACGAGATCACCGGCGCGGCGCGCATCATGCGCTCGAAGGCCGTGCCGATCGACGCGCCGCCGGGTGCGGTCGACATCGTCGGCACCGGCGGCGATGCCTCGGGCACGTTCAACGTGTCGACCGCCACGGGGCTTGTCGTCGCCGGCGCGGGTGTGCCGGTGGCAAAGCACGGCAACCGGGCGTTTTCGTCGAAATCGGGGGCCGCCGACGTCCTGACCGCGCTCGGCGTCAACATCGACTGCGACATGGCGATCGTCCGGCGGTGCCTGTGGGAGGTCGGGATCTGCTTTCTGATGGCGCCGCGCCATCACGGCGCGACCCGCCATGTCGGGCCGACCCGCGTCGAGCTCGGCACGCGGACGATCTTCAACCTGCTCGGGCCGCTGTCGAACCCGGCCGGCGTCAAGCGGCTGATCGTCGGCGTATTCGCGCCGCAATGGGTCGTGCCGATGGCCGAAGTGCTGGGCCGGCTCGGCGCCGAACATGCCTGGGTGGTGCACGGCTCGGGCATCGACGAGATCACCACGGCCGGCGTCACCACGGTCGCCGAGTTCAAGGCCGGCGCGGTGCGCAGCTTCGAGATCGCGCCGGAGGATGCCGGGTTGCCGCGCGCGACGCTCGACGACCTCAAGGGCGGCGAGCCGGCGCATAACGCCGCGCTGATGCACGGTGTGCTGGGCGGCGAGAAAGGGCCGCTGCGCGACATCGTGCTGCTCAACGCCGCCGCCGGGCTCATGGTGGCGGGACGTGCCGCTGATCTGCGCGAGGGCGTGGCGATCGCCACCGACACGCTCGACGGCGGCAAAGCGGCTTCAGTGCTGCAAAAGCTGGTCGCGGAGACGAATACGTGAGTGATGTCCTCACCGAAATCTGCGACCGCAAGCGCCTGCATGTCGCCGAGCGCAAGGCGGTGATGCCGCTGACGCAGCTCGAAAAACGGCTGTCGAACGCGCCGACGCCGCGCGGCTTCGCCGACGCGCTGGCCCGGAAGATCGGCGACGAAAATTTCGGGCTGATCGCCGAGATCAAAAAGGCCAGCCCCAGCAAGGGGCTGATCCGCGCGGACTTCGATCCCCCTGCCCTCGCCCGCGCCTATCTCGCCGGTGGCGCCACCTGTCTCTCGGTGCTGACCGACGAGCCCTATTTCCAGGGCAGCGACGATTATCTCGTGGCCGCGCGCGAGGCGGTGAAGCTGCCGGTACTGCGCAAGGACTTCATCGTCGACCCGTATCAGGTGGTCGAGAGCCGCGTGCTTGGTGCCGACTGCATCCTCTTGATCATGGCGTGTCTCGACGACCGCGAGGCGCGCGCACTGGCGGCCGATGCGGTGGCGCTCGGCATGGATGTGCTGGTCGAGGTGCACGACCGCGCGGAGTTGGATCGCGCGCTGCAGCTCGACGCACGGCTGCTCGGCATCAACAACCGCGACCTGAAGACGCTGAAGGTCGATCTGCGCACCGCCGAGAAGCTGGCGCCGCTGGTGCCGCACGATCGGATCGCGGTCGGCGAGAGCGGCCTCAACACGCCGGACGATCTCGACCGCCTCGCGGCGGTCAACGCGCGCTGCTTCCTGGTCGGCGAGTCGCTGATGCGCGAGAAAGACGTCGCCGCGGCGACGCGCCGCCTGTTGCGCCTCCCCGATCTCAGCCATGTCGATACCGAAGGCCGTGCCCGCATGGTCGATGTCTCCGCGAAAGCCGAGACGGATCGCGTCGCGGTCGCCGGTGCGCGCGTCGTCATGCGGCCCGAGACGCTGGCGCGCATCCAGGCCGGCGACATCGCCAAGGGCGACGTGCTGCAGGTCGCGCGCATCGCCGGGATCATGGCGGCGAAAAAGACCGCCGAGCTGATCCCGCTGTGCCACCCGCTGGCACTGACCTCGATCGAGGTCGAGCTGGTCTGCGTGCCAAGTGGACCAAAAGATGGGCGCTCGGCGGTTGAGATCACCACGACCTGCCGGCTCAACGGCCGCACCGGAGTCGAGATGGAGGCGCTCACCGCGGCCAGTGTCGCGGCGCTGACGATCTACGATATGTGCAAGGCGATCGATCGCGGGATGACTGTCACGGATGTTCGTTTGCTGCGCAAATCGGGCGGCAAGTCGGGCGATTTCGTCGCGGAGTAGGAACTATGCGCATGAGGTTGCGCGAACCTTCAACCGTCATTCCGGGACGGCCCGCAAGGGTCGGACCCGGAAGCCATGACCACAAGCCGGCGCCAGGTATTGCTAGAGCCTGTGTTCATGGGTTCCGGGTTCATCGCGACGCGATGCCCCGGAATGACATGCGAAAGAGGTGAACGCATGATCTCGGTCGAAGAAGCCCTGGCGCGGCTGCTGGCACCGTTGGAGGCGCTACCGGCGGAACAGGTGTCGGTTTCCGACGCGATGGGCCGCGTGCTCGCCGAGGATGTCGCGGCGCGTCGGACCCAGCCACCGTTCGCGGCTTCGGCGATGGACGGCTATGCGGTGCGCGCCGCTGATGTTGCGAGTGTCCCGGTCGATCTGCGCATTGTCGCCGAGATCCCCGCCGGCGCCGGGTTTGGCGGGCTGCTCGGCAAGGGCGAGGCGGCGCGCATCTTTACCGGCGCGCCGCTGCCCGAGGGCGCCGACACGATCGTCATCCAGGAAGACACCGAGCGCGACGGCGACACGGTGCGTGTCGTCGAGGGCGCGAAACTCGGCACTTATGTGCGGCGCGCCGGGCTCGACTTCACCGAGGGCGACATCCTGCTGCACCAGGGCACGCGCCTGTCGCCCCGCCATGTTGGTTTGGCGGCAGCGATGAACCGGCCGTGGCTGTTTGTCCATCGCCGGCCGATGGTCGGCATCCTCTCGACCGGCGACGAGGTGGTGATGCCGGGCGAGTTGATCGGCCCGCACCAGATCGTCAGCTCCAATGCGCTTGCGCTGGCGGCGTTCGTGACGGCGTGCGGCGGGGTGCCGGTCGCTCTGGGCAATGCGCCCGACGACGCCGACGCGTTGCGCCGCTTCGCGGCCGGGGCGCGCGGTGTCGACCTGCTGGTGTCGACCGGCGGTGTCTCGGTCGGCGAGCACGATCTGGTGCGCGGGGTGCTGTCGGAAGACGGGCTCGCGATCGACTTCTGGGAAATCGCGATGCGCCCCGGCAAGCCGCTGATGTCGGGAAGCTATCGCGGCACGCCGATGATCGGGCTGCCTGGCAACCCCGTCTCGACGCTGGTCTGTTCGTTGCTATTCCTGAAGCCGGCCATGGAACGCCTCGCCGGTCTTCCCGATAATCCCGAACCGCTGCTGACCGCGCGGCTTGGCCGCGACCTGCGGCAGAACGATCGGCGCCAGGACTATCTGCGCTCGCGTCTCGCGCGCGGCGCCGACGGCGCGCTCGAAGCGACGCCGTTCGAGGTGCAGGATTCCTCGATGATGCGGCCGCTGGCGTCGTCCGACTGCCTGGTGATCCGCCCGCCGCACGCCCCCGCCGCGCCCGCCGGGACAATGGTGCCGGTCATCACCTTCCCCGGCGGCGCCTGGCCGCTGTAGTCGCGGCGGGAGATCTGAATAGCGTCCTTCGAGACGGCGCTTTGCGCCTCCTCAGGATGAGGGCATCCCGGCCTGCGCCGGGATGACGAAAGGGGGCAGCCCCGCCGGCGCTACGGCAGCAGCTTGCCCGGATTGAGCAGGCCGGCGGGGTCGAGTGCGGCCTTGATGCGGCACATCAGGTCGAGTTCGGCGCCGCCGCGCCAGTCCGGCATCATGTAGGGCTTGAGCCGGCCAATGCCGTGCTCGGCCGAGAAACTGCCGTCGAGGTCGCGGACGATGTCGTTGACCGCGTCCATCAATTCGTGGTCGCGCGCCAGGAACCCGGGGCCGTCGGCGCCCTCCGGCTGCACCAGGTTGAAGTGGATATTGCCGTCGCCGAGATGACCAAACGGCGCGCAGCGGATCCCTGGTACCAGCCGCTCGCAGTCGACCGTGGCGCGGCGGATCAGCTCGGGGACGCGGGAGACCGGCACCGAAATGTCGTTCTTGACCGAGGCGCCGGCGCGCTTCTGCGCCTCGGAATGCTCCTCGCGAAGTTTCCAGATCGCGGCGCGCTGCGAGCCGCTTTCGGCGATGACCGCATCCGCGACGCCCCCCTCCTCCATCGCCTTGCCGAGCAGCTCCTCGAGCGCGGCGCGCAAGCCGGCGCCTTGGCGCGGCGTCGCCAGCTCCAGCAGCACGTAATGCGCCGCCGGCGCGGCGAGCGGCGGCTTGGCGTCGGGGATGAAGCGCTCGACCAGCGCCATTCCGGCGCCCGACATGTACTCGAAGGCCTGGATCGCCGCCGGGTCATGCTGTTGGCAGGCCTGGAACAGCTGCAGCGCCGCCTCCGGCGAGGCGACCGCGCAGAGCGCCACCTCGATCTCCCGCGGCCGCGGGAACAGCTTCAGCACCGCGGCGGTGATGATGCCGAGCGTTCCCTCGCTGCCGACAAACAGCTGGCGCAGGCAATAGCCGGTATTGTCCTTGTGCAGGCGGCGCAGGCCGTTCCAGACCTGCCCGTCCGGCAACACCACTTCCAGCCCGAGCACGAGGTCGCGGGCGTTGCCGTAGCGCACCGTGTTGTTGCCGCCGGCATTGGTCGCGAGCACGCCGCCGATCTGCGCCGATCCCTCGGAACTGATCGACAGCGGCAGCAGGCAGTTCGCCTCTTCCGCCGCAAGCTGCGCGGCCTTGAGCGTGACGCCGGCCTCGATCGCCATGGTCATGTCGACCGTGTCGATCTCGCGCACCTTGTTCATCCGCGACAGCGACAAGATGAGCTGCGAGCCGTCTTCGCTGACCGCGGCGCCGCCGACCATCGAGGTGTTGCCGCCCTGCGGCACGATCGGCACGCCATATTCGGCGCAGAGCCGCACCGCGTCGGCCACTTCGGCGGTATTCGCCGGGCGCAGCACCGCTGGCGTGCGGCCGTGATACAGCCGGCGCCAATCCTCGCAATAGGGGTCGGTATCGGCCGGGTCGGTGAGGATGCCGGCCGGGCCGAGGCTTTGGCGCAGGCGGTCGAGCAGGGTGGCGTCGTCCATCGTGGGATCTTGGTGTGGTGGGCCTTGCTTCGGCCGCCATCGTAACGCGTCGGGAGGTGTTACGGCCATGCGCGATCAAAGACGCCGGAGCATGCGGTACGCGGTCAACCCCGTCACGAGAAAGCAGATCGCGGTCACCAGGAACGTGCGCGACAGCCCAATCGTGTACAGACCCAGCCCGTAAAGCGCCGGGCCGGCCGACTGGCCGAGATAAAACGTGAAAGCGTGCAGCGAATAGGCCGAAGCACGTGCCGTCGGCGCAAGCTCCGATACCTCGGTCTGCACCGGGTTGTGGAGGAGAAAAAAACCAAAGCCGACGACCGCCATGCTCAGCACCTCGATCGGCCAATCCGCACCAACCGCCATGCTGGCAAGACCCAGCCCGCCGACAATTCCGCCGAGCCCCATCATGTGGCGCCGCTGCATGAAGCGGATGAACAGCGGCACCGCAGACGCGAACAGGAGTCCGCCGACGGCCATCCCCGAGATCACGATCCCCGCCTCGCGCACGCCCCCCTTGCCGAGCGCCTGCAGATACGGGCCGATAAACGGCAGGCCGCCGTGAATGCAGATGCCCTCGACGATGACCACGCCGAAGCAGACATAGGACAGCGGATTGCGCAGCACCTTGCGGTAGTTTTCGAGCGCCGCCGCGGGCCGCGCCGGCAATTGTTCGGTGCGCCGGTCGCCGCCCAGCAACGCAAAGGCGGCAACGGCGACGGCAAAGATGATCGCGGCGGAAAACCACAGCACGCCGCGCCAGCCGAATGCGTCGGCGAGGATACCGGCAAAGCTGGCGCCGAGGAGTTGCCCGGTCAGCGTGGCGGCGACAAAGCGGCTGATCGCGAGTTGCCGGCCGATCAGCGGCACACGGTCGCCGATCAGCGCGAACCCGGTCGGCACGACGCCGGCACCAGCCGCGCCGCCAATGATGCGGGCGATGAACAGCCAGTCCAGCGACGGCGCCAGTGCCGCGGCGGCGGAAAATACCGCCAGCAACGCCACCGCCGCCTTGACGATAAAGGTCTTGGAAAACAAGTCGCCCAGCGGTCCCAGCACCGGCTGAGCGACTGCAAAAGGGATCGCGTAGGCCGTCGCCAGGAGCGCGACGGTCGCGACCGGCGCGCCGAGGTCGCCAGCGATGCCGGTGACCACCGGATCGAGGATGCGGCCGGACATCGCGCTGGCGAAACCGCACAGGGAGAGCACGAGAAGAAACACGTCGACCTATCTGCAAATTCGGGGCTGAGACCGGCCGCGCCGATCGGGCTTTTTGGGGAGAGCTCGGCCACGGAGCCGGGAAGCCGGCGGCTTGGTCTTTCGCTTCGGCCGGCATCGTAACCTCTCCGGGTGTTTACCCGCTATCATCCAGGCAACAAGTCCGGAGCGACCCATGCACGCCGTGATCTTCGAAGTCTGGCCGAAAGAAGAGGGCCGCCAGGAATATCTCGATATCGCCGCGGCGCTGCGGCCGACGCTCGAGCAGATGGACGGCTTTATCTCGATCGAGCGGTTTCAGAGCCTGACCGACCCCGGCAAGATCCTGTCGCTGTCGTTCTGGCGCGACGACGCGGCAATCGCGGGGTGGCGGCAGGTCGAGCGTCATCGCTTGGCGCAGGCTAAAGGCCGCACCGAGCTGTTCCGCGATTACCGGCTGCGCATCGCCGCCGTCGTCCGCGACTACGGGCTGGAGGAGCGCGCCGAGGCGCCAGCCGACAGCCGCGAGCGGCATGGATAGCTCAAGTCCCGTTTCCCGGCGAAAGCGAAAGCGAAAGCCGGGAAGCGGGAATTTTTATTCGGCAGCCTTTGCCAGACCTTCGGCGGAAGCGCGGAGCTTCTCGATCACTTCCCAATTCGTATAGCGGGTGAAGCCGTTCTCGTCGAAGAACAGGATCGGGCCGGTGGCGATGAAGAGATAGGTCGTGTCCTCGAGCGCGGTCGTCGCGTCGTGCAACACACCCGACGGCTCGTAGACGTAATCGCCGGCGTCGAGCGTGCCATCGCGCACCTGAAGCTTGCCCGACATGATAAAGACATGGGCGCCGCCGAGATGCTTGTGCGGCGGCGCGGCGTAGCCCTTCTTCCAGAAGTGCAGTGTCGCCCAGCCGCCGGTCTCGCGGCCGATCCACAGGACCTTGACCCTGTCCTGCGGCGAACGCTCGATCCACGGGGCGTCGCCGCGAATCAGCGTGTCCTGGATGTCCTGGAAGACCGGGCGGATGTCCTGCGGCAGCGGCATGGCGGGCTCCTTCCTGTTAGAATTTTTCCTGTCCAGCGATCCGGTTAGGGTCGGGAAAGTCGCGGTATAGCGCGAAAAATACCTCCTTCACCTTCGAATTCACCGCGTGATGAAAACTTTCTATGGGATCGGCACGGGACGAAACGCGTCCGAAGGCGTTATCCATTTGGGAGAGATCGTTGAAATCGAGGGTAATATGCCAGTCGGGGAGATGCGCCGGACCAAGGCCGAGCTTGCGCCGCGTGATGCGATAACCGGCACAGAGACCGGCACCTTTCAAATGCTCGAAGTACCCGCGGACGGCGGCGGCAAACTCAAGGTCGCCTACATCGTCCTTAAGGGAACACCAGATGTGATAGACGTCCATCGGGTTTCCACTCCCCGTGAAAGCCTGTCGGAGACATTCCGGCCCGCCGCTACGTCGCGCCGCCGCGAGCGGCAGCGCGCCGGCTAACCCCCACCCTCACCCGTCTCCGGGCTTCGTCCGGAGCCACCCTCTCCCGCAATGCGGGAGAGGGTTTTCTGGCGCCTCAGGGGTAGCGCGATACGTCGGTCGCCTTTTCGGTGATGAATTCGAGCAGCGCCGGCTTGCCTTCCTTGGTGGCGGCGATGCCGCGCTTGATGGCGTCCTTGATCGCGCCCGGCTCGGTCACGCGCTCGCCATAGCCGCCGAGCGCCTTGGCAAAGTCGGCGTAATTGCCGCTGATGTCGGTCGAGCGGTACTTCTCGGTCGAGATCGGCATCACCTTGAGCTCGATCGCCATCGAGAAATTGTTCGACAGGATCGACAGGATCGGCAGCCGCTCGCGCACCGCGGTCTCGAAATCCATGCCGGTGAAGCCGATTGCCGCGTCGCCCCAGAAATTGACGCAGAGCTTGTCGGGGTTGGCGAGCTTGGCGCCCATTGCCAAGCCGAGGCCGTAGCCGAGTTGGGTGGTCTTGCCCCAGCCGAGATAGCTGAGCGGCTTGTTGCTGACCCAGAACGGCGAGATCTGATCGCGCGGGCTGCCGGCGTCATGGGTGATGATCGTATTGTCGACATCGACCGTATGCAGCATGTCCCACACGATGCGGTAGGGCGAGATCGGCTTGGTGTCGGCGGTCAGCCGGTGCATCCACTTGCCGAGCCATTCTTCGCGGTGACTGCGGATCTCGCGCGTCACCGAGGCGAGGCGGTCGCGCTGCTTGCCCTTGAGCCGGTCCTTGACCTCTTCGAACACCGCGTCGAGGGTCAGCCCGGCATCGCCGACCGCGGCGAGATCGACCGGCACATCCTTGTTGATCGCGTAGGGGTCGAGCGTGGCGTGGATGATCTTTTTGCCCTTCGGCATGCCAGTGCCAAAGCTGGTGCGGGTAAAGCTGCAGCCGATGCCAAAGATCGTGTCGGCGTTCTGCAGGAAATGCCAGAGATGCTCGCCGATGCCGATGCCGCCCGAGCCGAGCGAAAGCGGATGGCTCTCGGGGAACGAGCTCTTGCCGCCCAGCGTCGTCATCACCGGCGCTTCGAGCAGCTCGGCCAGCGCCTTGAGCTGAGGCCAGGCCTTGGCGTAGTGCACGCCCTGGCCGGCATGGATCACCGGCCGCTCGGCGGCGACCAGCGCCTCGGCAATCTTAGAGACCGATTGCGGATCAGGGCCGCTCTTCAGCCGCGGCGCGGGCCTGTATTCGTTGACCAGCTCGTCGGGGATTTCCGAGCGCAGGATATCGGTCGGGAATTCGACGAGGACCGGGCCGGGGCGGCCGTTCATCACCATCGTAAAGGCGCGGCGCAAGGCCTCGACCGTGGCATCGGCGACGGTCACCTGCTCCGCCATCTTGGTGACATGGCGGAAATTGAGCGCGGCGTTGAAGTTGGGATGCACTTGGTTGATGTTGCGCGCGTAACCGGCCGGCAGCACGACGACCGGCGTCGAGTTGCCATAGGACTGGGCGACGCCGCCAAAGGCGTTCTCGGTGCCGGGCCCGTGCTGCATCACAAAGACGCCGACCTTGTCGCCCGAGGTCGTCTTGGCGACCGCGTCGCACATATGCAGGCCGATGCGCTCCTGGCGCACCATGATCGTGCGGATGTCCTCGGACGCCGCGCCCTCGATGATCGGGTTGACGGGGTAGCCGATCAGCCATTCGACGCCCTCTTTTTTGAGGATTTTGGCGATTGCGTTGATGACTTGCATGGATATCTCCCGGCGTTGCGCTGATCCGCTGTCGGTTCAGCTTACGGCAATAAATGTGGCGGCGTATACCGGCTCGTGGCGCTCGGTAGCGGCATCTCGGCGCCTTCGGTGACGGAGAACAAGATCAGCGCGCTCGTCCGACAGTTCTTGCGCTTCGCCGGCGTAGGTGCCCTCACGTTCTTTGTCGATGCCGGCGTCCTCACGGCTGTACTCGCGATGGCGCCGGGACGGTTTTACCTGGGACGCGCCGTTTCTTACATCGCCGCGGCGACGATGGGGTGGTGGCTCAATCGCCGCTTCACTTTCGGTCCGGGCGGGGCGCGCTGGCGGCAGTGGCTGCGCTATCTCGCGGCGAACCTCAGCGGCGGATTGGCGAATTACGGCGTCTATGCCGCATTGATCGCTCTCGCCCCGCTGTGCCGAACCTATCCGGCAGTGGCGGTCGGCGCCGGCTCGCTCACGGGGCTGTTGCTGAATTTCGCCACATCGCGCCGCTTTGTCTTTACGGGCTAATGGCTCCAGAACCCGCAGCCTGGCAGCGGGCGGGAAGCCGTTTTCGCAAGTACGGGCCAGCCCTTCCCCTTTGCGGCGGGACGGCCGAAAAGCGAGACCGCGGGGATCGATGATCGTTGGCTTAAAGCCGTACGGTCGAGCGGCCGGAAGTCGAGCAGCGCGTCAATGCCTTGATCCCAGGCCCAGGCCTCGGTGTCCGGTAAGGGTTCGTCCTGCACGCGGTACCGGACCAGTTGGTTCGACGCTGGCCAGCGCATGTCGAAAGCCAAGGCGTAGGCCATCCAATCCCCCATCGTCGGATGTACCACGGCGACCCGCGCCGGATGGGGCGGCGGCGTGGCAAACGCTTCGAGCGCGGGACGCAACTCGGCGATTGCCGCGCGCGCGGCCGCGACATCCGGGAAGCGGCAATCGAGGCGATAAAAGCCCTGCCCGGCGAGCGGCAGCGCGGCCAGAAGCAGAATTCCGAGCGCAGCGACCGCAACCGCCCTGCGTCGACGCCATCGCCCGCGTGGCAGCATGCTCACGATGACGGCAGTGCCAGCCAGCACGATCATGGGACCGAGTTCGCCGAGATAGCGCCAGAGCGAGGCGGCGTTCGCGATCTCCTGCGGGCTGAATACGGCGATATAGGCCCAGGCAAGGAACACCATGAAGCCGCCGCCGATAATGACCGACAGCGCCGCGATCACGCGCGGCGGCGGCAAGCTCTCGTCGCGTTCTGTTCCGAGCCGCCGCCAAACCATGGCCCCGCCGAGCAAGGCTGCCGCTGCAAGGAGCGCCGATGCCGCGCCGAGCAGCGGGTGCGCCGCCAGGCGTTCGCCAAAGAAAGCGCGCAGCACGTCCAGCGGCGCCGACCAGTCCCACAACGCCGGTGGCCGGGGCGCGATGTCCGGCCCGATGCGCGCGGCGTGGAGATGCGCGCTCCAGGCCGCAATGCCGACAACCGGCGGCGCGACCAGCAACGAACCGTAACGCAGCCACAATCTTGGCGACGCGGTGCTGAGCATCAGGAGCAAGCTGCCGCCGACAGTCGCCGCCACCAGAACCAGGTTGGTGGTGCGCAACAAGACCAGCGTCAGCGACAGCAATCCAGCCCAGGTGAACCAGGCGCCGGCGGCGCCGGCGACGCCGCGATGTGCCGTGCCGATGCCGTACGATGCGCACAACACGGTCAGCGCCAGGACGAGCGCGCTCGGCGTGTCGGTGTAGGCGGTGAAGGCGATGCGCGGGTCGATAAACGGATTGAGCAAGGCGATCAGGCAACCGCCGGCGAACAGGGCAATTGCCGTCGGCCTTGCGGATGATGACGGGGTCTCCTCAGGCAGCCAGCGCGCCCCGAGGGACGCCAGCGCGGCGCCGAAACCGCCGAGCAGAACTACGACAAAAGTCTTGAACGGCGCCTCGGCATCCGGGCCGGCGAGTTGCGCGACGAGCAGCGGTACGACGGCAGAGGCGTTCGGATAGCCCGGTTTGCTCGACTGCCCCACCCAGTCGGGCCATCGCCAGTAATGACCATGCTCCACCAGATAGCGGGTGTTGGGCAGCCACTGCGCGAACTCGTCATACATGGTCGCCGGGGTGCCGGCGACCAGCAGCGCCATCGGCGCAACGAGGATGAGCAGGATGGCCAGATCGCCCAGCAGATGCCGTTGGACCGCGCGATCGCCCGGTTTCAGCGGCACCAGCAACACGAGCCCCAGGAACAACAAGATGCGCGCCAGCCATGTCTGGTCGACATCGCCGAGCGCCGCGAGCGCCGAGCACAGGGCCGCCAGTCCCCAGCCTGCAACCAGCAGCAGCGGAACGCGCAGCAATCGAGGTGGCAAACATCGGCGGTCGAGGACGAAAGCGGGCAGCGAGCCAAGACCGGTCAACGCCGCCGCCACGACCGCGACGGCGACGTATTCCGCAAGAATGTGAGCCGACATGCCGCCTACGCGAAATCCGGCGCCGGGATTTCGAGGTAGCGCAGGCGCTTCGTCTCGTGACGCCCACGCGAGACGCTGTCGAGCACGATGCCGCAACCGAGGCTGAGGAAAGCGAGTAGCGCGATGCCGGTCGCCAAGACCGCGGTCGGCAGGCGGGGGACCAATCCGGTCTGCAGAAACGTCACCAGCAGTGGATAGGCCAGCACCAACGATACGAGCGCGCCAAGCCCGCTCCAGAAGGCAAAGAAGCTGAACGGCCGCACTTCCTTGGCCAGCAGGAACAGCGCCCAGAGGATGCGCAATCCGTCGCGCGTCGTGCGCAATTTGCTCGTGGAACCCTCCGGCCGGCTGACAAACGGCAGCCGGATTTCCGCGACCGGCACGCGCAAATCGATCGCGTGAACGGTCAGCTCGGTCTCGATCTCGAAGCCATCGGTGGTGATCGGCAGCGATTTGACAAAGCGGCGGGAGAAGGCGCGATACCCTGAAAAGATGTCGGTGAACTCGCTGCCGAACAGCCAGTCGGCCATACGGTTGAACAAGGCGTTGCCAAAGGCATGACCGGCGCGCATGGCCGTGCCCTGGGGAACGCGGGCGCCGACGACCATGTCGAATTTCTGGCCGACGACGAGATCAATCAGTTCACCGACCCGCGAGGCGTCATAGGTCGCATCGCCGTCGGACAACACGTACACATCGGCTTCGATGTCGGCGAACATGCGGCGGATGACGTTGCCTTTGCCCTGTCGGGCCTCGCGCCGCACGGTCGCGCCGGCGGCTGCGGCGCGCTCCGCCGTCCGATCGGTCGAATTGTTGTCGTAGACATAGATCGCGGCATCGGGGCGCGCCCGGGCGAACGCGGCTACCGTTTCCGCGATCGCGGCTTCTTCCTGATAGCATGGAAGCAAGATCGCCAGCCTCATTCCGCGCCCCCTCGGCCATGCTCGCGTTCAGCCGCCGAGGTATACCGCATCGCGGCGCGTGCTAGAGGTCGGTCGTCGAGTCGTTGCCCGGAAAGAGGATTGCCCGGCTCCAGCCCGACCACTCGCCCGGATGCGGGTTGGTCGGATAGCGGTCGTGCCGCCAGCACACGGTGGTCTCGTTCGGCGCGACAATCGTCTTGGTCTGATCCCTTTGCAGGACGAAATTCTGCGAGCTGAGATAGTCGGGCCCGCGGTCGTCGCAATTGCCGGCGCGGGTGATCGCAACCTCAACGTTGACGTGGTTCCACTGCATGTTGCGCAGCGTGATCTTCGCGTGATCGGATGGACCCGACGAGCAGGCGGCAAGCGTCAACACCGCTGCCAGCCACGGCGATAGCCGCATCGTTTCCTCCCCTGATGGCCGCTCCCGACAATCGAGCGAGCCCTTTTGCCGAGATCGAGCCCCGCGCGCAAGGGCAAAGCCGCTTGCCTCCGCCCGCGTCCGAGCAGCGCGGCCACAACTTCCAAGGCATTGATTTTCGTTACAAACCATTTACAATCATGGCATTTACAGATGCGACAATTTGCCCTAGTTGTTAAACCTGCGGTCGATCCGCTGGTTAATATGGCGGCGGCCGCCGGTGTACGGAGGGGCTCGCCATGCACAACACCCCCGCGGATGGCGACGTAGGAACTGGCGCCGCACGGTCGCGACCCGAGATCGTAAAATTCCTGCTCAAGTCCCTGCGTCCCGTCTCGCAGCGGGCCGGCCTCGTAGAGCGCGTGGCCATCGAGATGATTGCTCGGCATGGCGCAAACGCAGCGCGCGAGGCGACGGTCCGCCTCAACCGGATGATCGATCGCGGCAATATGCCGGGCCGGGATTTATGGGCCTGTGTCGTCCACGTCATCCACGAGCGCAAGGCGTCTTAGAGCCTGACCGAAAATTAAGAATTTTGACGAAGCGTTTTTAGCCGGAAATTCTTGGATTTTTGAGACATAGCGAGGGAAGTGGCTTCGTTACCTTGCGAACTGACGCCCCACTGTGCGACACCGACCCCGCGGATGGCGCGCGGCGTGCTGACGGCGCAAAGGTTATAAGTGTCGATCCGGGTATGGAGTCGGGGCGCGGGTCGCCTCGCTACTAGCTCTCTGATCGCGAGGCGAGGAGTAGATCGCGCCGGACGCTCCGAAAGTCTCAAAACTCACTCTTGTGTCTCACCTCTCAAAAGGGTCGCGGACCTGTTTCGAGGGGTGCAGAAATCAAGATTTTCGTGGCCACCTAACCTTGTGCTCGTGCAAAGTGTGCCAGGCTGGTCTGAGTGATGAAAGGGCCTGATCACGTTGAGATAGGTGAGGCCGAAGGCATTGTGAGAGTGCACGACGGTTGTCGCGATGAGCTGCGTGCCGGTTGGAGAATTGCGACGGAGCAGCGATAATCTGAAGTCCAGGTGTCGATCATCCTCACCCAGCACAATCTCGTCGTGGCTTTCCCATTGCACCGGGAAGAAGTCCACGCGTTCGTTGTCGGCCCTGGACGCTCGGACCTCGCCGGAGGTTTTGACGCCAAAGGGCGTCACCATGGCGTTGCGCACCGCGACCAACGCCTTGATCCACGCGGGCGGATCGCCGACTGTCCGGGTCGCGAGCACGCGCATGCTGTACTGTTTCGATGAACTCAAATCGATGCTGTAGCTATCGAGTAGGCTGGCGTTCTCGTACCAGCTTGCAACGACGCTTTCAGGTGGCGGCGTGGTCCGGCGCACCGGCGCTTTGCGTTCCAAACACATGCCGAAAGCTTGATCATGGCAGTATTTGCGATCGGCCCTCGCCTGGATGCAAATTGCCTTCATTGCGATACTGCTGCGCCGACTGGCTTATGATGGATCTTAATTTCGAGTCAGGCTCTTAGTACGGCCGGTCGCCCTTGACCTGGGTGCGGTGCATCACCCGGCGCGTCGTCGGGTCGAACGCATCGCGGCGGTGCATCACGCAGCGGTTGTCCCAAAGGATCAGATCGCCGACGCGCCATTGCTGATACCAGGTGAATTCGTCCTTGGTCGCGTGTTCCCAAAGCGCGTCGAGCAGCGCTTCGCTGTCCGCGAGCGACAGGCCGGGGATATAGGCGCTGCGCCGCCGGCCGAGAAACAGCGCCTTGCGCCCGGTCATTGGATGGGTGCGGACGATTGGATGCGCGGCGCCGACGGTCTGCGTTGCGTCTGTCGCGTCGACGTAACCGCGGCGTAGCTCCCCGGCGCTGTTGCGGCTGGCGTCATGGATGCAGGTCTTGCCCTCGATCGCCCGGCGCAGCTCTCCCGGCAGCATCTCCAGCGCCCGGTACATATTGCAGAAGCCGGTATCGCCGCCCGCCGGCGGCGCTTCGAGCGAATAGAGCGCGGAGGCCATCGGCGGCTCGGCGATGTAGGACATGTCGGTGTGCCACAGCGCCTCATAGGCGCCGAGCTGACCGATCGCCTGACCATTCTCGACCACGTTCGAGACGACCATGATGTACGCTCGGCCTTCCGGTGCGTCATTGGTCGCCGCGACCGGCGCCCAATCGAGCTCGCCGAATTGACGGCTGAAGCGCATCAGATCGTTGTCGGACAGATTCTGGCCACGAAAGCGCAGCACCAGATGATCGCCCCAGGCCTGGTTGATCGCGGCTGTCGTCTCGGGCGACAGCGGCCCGGCGAGATCGATCCCTTCGACATCGGCGGCGAGTGCCGCGCCGGTCGGGCGCACCCGTACCTGATCTCTGTCCAAGACCGTCGCCATGGCCGCGTCCTCCCGCTTGTCGCTTGCGCTAAGTTTGCCGCCTCGCCCGGCCGAGCGCAAACGCCGAGCGACCGATATCGCGCAGTCGGGTCGGCAGCATCGCGTTCAGCACATCGTCGCGGCGAAGGAAATGATGGAACAACGCCGCCGCCGCGTGCGCCCCGATCAAAGCCAGCAGCGAATAGCCGAGGAAATTGTGAATGGCACCGAGCTCTTCACCAAAGGCAGGATCTCGAGCAATCACCGTCGGCAATTGGAAGAGCAGGAACAGATTGACCCGGACGCCATAGGCGCTGCTGTAGAGCAAGCCGACCACCGGTTGTGCGAGCAGCAGCATGTAGATCAAGGCTTCGTTGGTCCTCGCGGCCCATTTCTGGATGAGCGGCAGATCCCCCGGCAACGGCGGGACATGCGCGCGCCAGCGCCACGCCAGGCGAAAGATCGTCAGCGCGCAGACCGTCAAGCCGAGCGATCGGTGGATTTGGACGATGAGCCGCGCATTGTCCCGGCCGACGAACTGGGGGTCGGCGATCCATATCGCGACGAACACCCCGGTGACGAGGAGCAGGGTCGTCCAGTGGATCGCACGCATGACTCTGTCATAGCTGTCGACTGTGCTCGGCCGCGCATCCATCCGCACCTCCATCCCGGCTTTGCTATGATCGGATCGCGCTGCCGATTATTCGCACGAAGCCGGCGCGTGCTGCGGCATTGATCGGGCGGAACGGCATCGCTAGGTTGCCGCAGCCTTCGCCATAGGCCGCCTGGAAGAGGAGTTCGGCATGCCCGACGATGTCCGCAAGCCCGTGTTCGATAAGTCGCACCTGCCGAGCCGGCATGTCACGGTCGGGCCGGAGCGGGCGCCGCATCGCGCCTTTCTCTACTCGATGGGGCTGACCCGCGAGCAGATCGAGGATCAGCCGCTGGTCGGCGTCGCGACCACCTGGAACGAGGCCGCGCCGTGCAATATTGCCCTCGCCCGCCAGGCGCAGGCAGCGAAGAAAGGCGTCGCCGCGGCGCACGGCACGCCGCGCGAGTTCACCACCATCACCGTCACCGACGGCATCGCGATGGGCCATGCCGGGATGAAATCGTCGCTGATCAGCCGCGAGATCATCGCCAACTCGGTCGAGCTGACGATGCGCGGGCATTGCTACGACGCGCTGGTCGGACTTGCCGGCTGCGACAAGTCGCTGCCCGGCATGATGATGGCGATGGTGCGGCTCAACGTGCCGAGCGTCTTCATGTATGGCGGCTCGATCATGCCGGGCCGCTTCCAGGGCCACGACGTGACGATCGGCGATGTCTACGAATGGGTCGGCAAGCACAGCGTCCAGCTGGCGACGGACGAGGAGTTGCACGAGCTCGAATGCGTCGCCTGTCCCTCGTCGGGTTCGTGCGGCGGCATGTTCACGGCGAACACCATGGCGGCCGTGTCGGAGGCGATCGGCTTGGCGCTGCCCGGCTCGGCCGGCGCGCCGGCGCCCTATGACTCGCGGGATGCGTATGCGGAGGCGTCGGGGCAGCAGGTCATGCAGTTGCTCCGCATGAAGCTGCGCCCGCGCGACATCGTCACCCGCAAATCGCTGGAGAACGCCGCGGCGGTCGTCGCGGCGGCCGGCGGCTCGACAAATTCCGGGCTGCATCTGCCGGCGATCGCTAACGAGGCCGGGATCGATTTCGACCTGCACGAGGTCGGTAAAATCTACGCGCGCACGCCGTATATCGGCAATCTGAAGCCGGGCGGCGAGTACGTGATGAAGGACCTTTACGACGTCGGCGGCGTGCCGGTGCTGATGAAGGCGCTGCTCGATGGGGGCTATCTGCACGGCGACTGCATCACCGTCACCGGCAAGACCATCGCCGAAAACCTCAAGGACGTGAAGATTCCGACCGGGCAGAACGTGATCCGCACCACCGCGAACGCGTTCTCGCCGACCGGCGGCGTCGTCGTGCTCAAGGGCAACCTCGCACCACAGGGGGCGATCGTGAAGGTCGCCGGGATGGCGCGGCTGCAATTCACCGGCCCGGCGCGCTGCTTCGACTGCGAGGAGGACGCGGGCCGCGCGGTTACCAACCGCACCTACAAGGAAGGCGACGTGCTGGTCATCCGCTACGAGGGGCCAAAGGGCGGGCCCGGCATGCGCGAGATGCTGCAGACGACCGGCGCGCTGGTTGGCCAGGGCATGGGCGAAAAGGTGGCGCTGATCACCGACGGCCGTTTTTCGGGCGCCTCGCACGGCTTCTGCATCGGCCATGTCGGCCCGGAGGCGGCGGTCGGCGGGCCGATCGGCCTGCTGAAGGACGGCGACATGATCACGATCGATGCGGTCAAGGGCACGATCGATGTTGCGCTCAGCGACGCCGAGCTGGCGGCGCGCAAGGCGGTTTGGCAGCCGCGCCGCACCGACTACAACGCCGGCACGCTGTGGAAATATGCGCAGACCGTCGGCGACGCCGAGCAGGGCGCTGTCACGCACCCGGGCGCGCGGGCGGAGACGCATGTCTATGCGGACATCTGAGGTGCGTTGATGTCGTTGCGTCCTTCGAGACGCGGTGCTACGCACCGCTCCTCAGGATGACGGGCTTTTTCTGATGGCATTCGCTTGCCGCCGTCATCCTGAGGAGCGCCCGCAGGGTGCGTCTCGAAGGACGCACGGGCCAAACCCGAGCGCACCCCGATGATCTCCACCTATCTCTGGATCGCGCTGGGCGGGGCACTCGGCAGCGTGGCGCGCTTCTGGCTCACCGCGTTTGTCGCCGAGCTCTTTGGCCCGCCATTTCCCTTCGGACCGGGGCTTCCATGGGGCACGATCCTGATCAATATCCTGGGATCGTTCGTGATCGGCTTTTTCGCGACCTTTACCGGGCCCGACGGGCGAATGGTCGCCTCGTTCGACGCCCGGGCGTTCGTGATGGTCGGGATTTGCGGCGGCTTTACGACATTCTCCGCCTTCAGCCTGCAAACGCTCGACTTGATGCGCGAGAACCATTGGGGCCAGGCGGCCAACAACATCTTGCTGTCGGTGATCGTCTGCCTGCTGGCGGTATGGGCCGGCCACTTGCTGGCAACGGCCCTGAACCCGGTGTCGGAGTAGGCGCTACGGCACCGGGTGCTTGTAGCGCAGGCTGATCGCCAGACGGTTCCACAGATTGATCATGCCGATGAGCGTCGTCAGGTCGACAATCTCCTTGTCGTCGAAATGCCGGCGCAGCTCCTCGTAGACATCGTCGGGCGCATGGGTTTCGGAGATGCGCGTCAGCGCATCGGTCCAGGCCAACGCGGCGCGCTCGCGCGGCGAATAGAGCGGCGACTCCTGCCAGGCATTGAGTAGGTAGATCCGCTGCTCGCTCTCGCCGCCCTTGCGCAGCGCCTTACTGTGCGAATCCAGGCAATAGGCGCAGCCGTTGATCTGCGAGGCGCGCATCTTGACCAGCTCGATGAGCTGGGCCCCGAGCGTGGTCTGATGCAGATAAGTCTCGACCGCGACCAGCGGCTTCATCGCGGCCGGCGCCGCCTCGTAGGCATTGATCCGATGCGCGTGCATCCCGTCCTCCTCGTCGAATGGCGCCCCTAACGTGGGTTCGACGAGGGTCTGCAGACAGAACCAATTTCCGCTATCCCGGGCGGACCGGCTTTATTCGAACGCCGGCATCACCTCGCGCGCGAACATCCGCAGATGATCGAGTCGGGCGGCGAAGTCGATCACCATGATGTATTCGACACCGCCCTCCTGCAGCCGCTTGATGCGGCGAATGATCTCGTCGGGCCGGCCGATCAGCGCGTCGCGCTCGGTAAGCGCGTGCCGCTCGGCCTGGGTCAGCGCCTTGCGCGCGCGGCCGAGCGTCGGCAACTCGCCGGTCGGCGACAGCGACAACTGCTCGACCTGCGCCATGAACTTGGCGCGCAGCTCCAGTGCAGCCTCGCGCTCGCTGTCGTTCATCGCGATGTGCAGCGCGCGGGTAAGGCCGACCATCGACGAATCATAGGTCCGGCCCAGCGCCTCGACCGCGCGGCGATAGATCGACACGCCCTCGGCGACGGTTTCCGGCCCGCCGCCCTGACCGAGCAGCAGGTTGTAGCCCTGCTCGGCGGCGAAGCGGATCGAATTGGGGCTGGCCGCGCCGACCCACAGCGGCGGATGCGGCTTCTGCACCGGCGCCGGCTCGATGACGACATCGTCGTAATGCCAGTACTTGCCGTGATGCGAGAAACGGCCTTCGCTGGTCCACGCCTTGCGCAAGAAGGCGACGGTCTCCCGGTAGCGTTCGTCGGCCTCTTGCATCGGGACGCAGAAGCCGTGGAACTCGCCCCAGCGATAGCCTTTGCCGATACCGAAATCGAAGCGGCCATTGGACAGGAGGTCGAGCGTCCCCGCCTGCTCGGCGAGCAGCGCCGGGTTGTGCCACGGCAACACCAGCACCGCCGTGCCGAGCCGCATCGTCGAGGTCTTCGCCGCGAGATAGGTCAGGAATTGCAGGGTCGAGGAGACCTGGCCGAACCCGGTGAAATGATGTTCGACCAGGAACACGCTGTGAAAGCCGAGCTGCTCGGCCTCGCAGATGTAGTCGATGTAGTCGGTATAGATACGGCTGTCGCTCGCCTGCTCGCCGGGATCGGTGCGCGCGCCGCCAAACAACCCAAACTTCATCCTCGCCCTCACGATTTTCGGGCGATGATGGCGGGCGCCTGTGCCGGCCGCAACCCCCACCCTAACCCTCCCCCGCCAGCGGGGGAGGGAAACAGCAAGTGCCCCGGCGCGCTCCCTCCCCCGCTGGCGGGGGAGGGTCGGGGTGGGGGCGCCGCTATTCCGCCGCGGCTAAGAGCGGCGGCACCTCGATATAGCTGCGGGCCAGCCGGCGGCCGGTCTCGCGCATCAGCTTCTTGTCCGCTTCCTCGGTCTTCGCGGGCGGGATGCGCACGACCGTGTTGTTGCAATACGTCGGAATCGTGCCGGTGTCGTCGCGGAAGAGACCGAGCGGCGCCTTGCCGGCTTTTACCGCCTTGATGCCGTCGCGGATTTGTCGGCGGAGCATTGATATCCCGCGGTCGGTCGAGCCGAGATGCTCCATGCCGTGCACGGCGATCGGCCGCTGCGAGACCTGCGCCTCGAAATCCTGCGGCCGGCGCTGCGCTTCCTCATAGGTGTCGGGCGGCATCTGGCCGGCCAGCATCTGCGAGCGATCGACCCACCAGGCGGGGGTTTCGATGCCCTCGGTCTCGCTGACATGGCGCAGTTCGATATACATGGCGTTGGTGTCGTCGATCGGTACGACCCAGCGGCTCATCATCGGGCCGCTGAAGCCGATCTCCTTCTGTCCGGTTTCCCACACCGGCGCGACCTGCTGCAGGTTCGGCAGCACATTCTCCACCGAGCGCGACCAGATGTTGTCGCCAACGCGGCGGGTGGCGATATAGATGATGCCGACGGGCGTCTCCATGAATTCCAGCTCAGGCAGCACGCCGAACTCGTCGGTGAACACCGCGCCGCTGACGATCGTGTGGAGGAAGGACGTGTGGATCGCATCCATCGTGTTTTCGAGAATCTGCAGGTAGTTGCAGGGATAAATGTACTTCTGGCCGGGAATGACGCGATAGCCGGGGCGCACGAAACTGTCGTAGATCGGGAAGGCCGGCATTTCCTCCGGCGGGCCCATATAGGCGAACACCAGGCCATGGGCTTCCTTCACCGGGTAGGCGCCGTGGCATAGCCGGTCCTTCAGCGTGCTGTCGGCCGGCTCGCCGGGCGTTTCGAGGATCGTCCCGTCGCAGCCGAACAACCAGCCGTGATAGCAGCAGCGAATGCCCTTCTCGCCGACCAGGCCAAATTCCAGCGAAGTGCCGCGATGCGGGCAATGCAGTTCGAGGAGCCCGGCCTCGCCGGTGCCATCGCGGAACGCGACGAGGTCTTCGCCCATAATGCGCAGGCGCAGCGGCAGGTCCTTGAGATCGTCCGAGTAGCAGACCGGCTGCCAGAAGCGGCGCAGATACTCGCCGCACGGGGTGTCGGGGCCAACATGGGTCAGCTCGGCATTTTCGGGCGGAACCTGACGATGGTGATAACCGCTGTAACGCCCCTTTAAGTACGGAGCCCTCGCCGCCATAAGAAGCCTCCTGTTCGTGATCGCGATTTCGCGCCTCGACGCATTTTTGATGCCAGATCATGAACCCGCGCGGTGGTTTGTCGCAAGCCCGCATGAGACTCTTGCGCCCTCGAGACGCGCCTTCCAGGCGCTCCTCAGAGCCTGACTCAAAATTACCTTCGTCATTCCGGGGCGGCCCGCAGGGCCGAACCCGGAACCCATGAACGCGGTCCTTTCCCAAGGAACCGCGGCGTTGGAGTGCGCCTTTCGAGGTCCGTGTTCATAGGTTCCGGGTTCATCGCTGCGCGATGCCCCGGAATGACATGGAAAACGACCTTTGGGAGCGCTTTCAATTGCCATTTTCAGCCAAGCTCTCAGGATGAACTTTTTTTGTCACTTTGAAATTTCCGTCATCCTGAGGAGACGCGCAGCGCCGTCTCGAAGGACGCACCGCCGGTCGTGCGCTTATTGAAATCGCGGCTTCACTTCCTGACACAACAGCTGCAGCGCGTTCATCACCCGGGCGTGGGGAATGAGGCCGCCGCAGTTCAATTCGGCGAGGATGCCGTCGAAACCGATCCGCTCCTGCAAATCCTTGAGCCGTTTGGCGACTGTGTCCGGCGAGCCGACGATGATGTTGTCGCGCAGCACGTCGTCATAGGTCAGCGTGCGCAGCTTCTCGGCGCGGTCGATGAAGTTCTGGCGGCCGGAGCGGCGCGCCGACTCGGCGATCAGCTCGTATTGCAGCTTGTAAAAATGCTCGACGCTTTCGCGCGCCTCGTCATAGGCGCGCGCATCGGTTTCGGCGATGTAGATCGGGGCGCCGACATAGGACTGGCCCCTGCCCCGCCGGCCCGCCGCCTTCCAGCCGTCCTGGTAGCTGGCGACCTGCGGCCCGATATCGGTCCAGGTCGCATGCCGGGTGCTGGCGAAGACCGGGTAGCCAAGCCCGCCGATCGCCGGAAAGGTATCCGGCGTGCTGGCGGCGACGCGGATCGGCGGCAGCTTGCCCTGATAGGGATGCGGCGAGCAGGCAACGTCGTTGAAGCTGTGGTACTTGCCCTGGTAGCTGAATTTGGGCTGGCTCCAGGCCGCCTTGACGACGTCGAGGATCTCGGCGAAGCGCTCGCGGCTCTCGTCATAGGGCACCTGGTACGCGTCGTAGGTGCTGACGACGCCGCTGCGGCCGACGCCAAAGATCAGCCGGCCCTTGCTGACCTGATCGACCGTTGCCGCTTCCTCCGCGAGGCGCAACGGATGGCACAGCGGCAGCACCTGCACGGCGATGCCGATCCTCATGCGTTCGGTGCGCGCGGCGATCGCGCTGGCGATCGCCAGCGGCGACGCGAGATAGGTGCGTTCGGGCGCGAAGTGGATTTCGGCGAGCCACATCACGTCGAGCCCCCAGCGCTCGGCGCCGTCGACCTGTTCCATCGCCTCGTCGAACATCTCCGTCTCGCCGCGCCCCGGCATCGACGGAAACTCGTGGAACATGCCGAATTCCATGTGATCCCCCTACTCATCCTTATGCCGGGGCGCCGCGAAGCGGCGACCCCGGAACTCATGAACACTGTGCTATGCCCGGTTTGCACCGGCTGAGTTCGTGTTTCAAGGCCGTTCACCCCCACTCCGACCCTCCCCCGCCAGCGGGGGAGGGGGAAGGCAACCGCCAGCGCACGGACGCGCTCCCTCCCCCGCTGGCGGGGGAGGGTCGGGGTGGGGGTCGTTAGATGCCCAGCCGGCTCAAATGCGCCTCCGGGTAGCGCAGGCCTTGCGCCGTGCCGGGCGCGAAGACGTGGTCGAGGGCGTCCTCGGTGTCGGCATTGAGGCTGACGCCCGCGGCGGCGGCATTCTGTTCGAGATAGCGGACATGGCTGGTGCCGGCGATCGGGACGACAAACTCGGCGCGCGACAGCAGCCACGCGAGACAGAGTTGCGCCGGGGTGCATCGCAGCGAAGCGGCATGCGCTTTCAGCTCCTCGACGAGTTGGAGGTTGCGTTGCAAATTATCGCCCTGGAAGCGCGGCATGCGGCGGCGGGCGTCACCCTCGCGCAGCGTGTCGAGCGTCGTGACGGCGCCGGTGAGGAAGCCGCGGCCGAGCGGGCTGTAGGCGACAAAGCCGATGCCCAGCTCACGGCAGAGCGGCAGGATTTCCGCTTCGACATCGCGGCTCCACAGCGAATACTCGATCTGCACCGCGGCGATCGGGTGCACCGCATGCGCCCGCCGGATCGTCGCCGCGCCGACCTCGCAGATGCCAAGATGCTTGATCTTGCCGGCGGCCTTCAGCTCGGCCATCGCGCCGATCGTGTCCTCGATCGGCACATCGGCGTCGACGCGGTGGATGTAATAGAGGTCGATCACCTCGGTCTTGAGCCGCTTCAGGCTCTTGTCGCAGCATTCCTTGACGTATTCCGGGCGGCCGTCGGCGAAGCGCGGCCCGCCCTGCAGCTGGACATTGCCGAACTTGCTGGCGATCACGTAGTCGTCGCGATGGCCGGCGACCGCCTCGGCGATCAGCTCCTCGTTGCGGCCGTTGCCATAGGCATCGGAGCTGTCGAGGAAGTCGATGCCGAGCTCGCGCGCCCGGCGGATCGTGCGCAGCGCCTCGTCATGGTCGGGCGCCCCGTAGAACGGCGTCATCGTCGCGCAGCCGAGCCCCAGCGCCGATACCTCAAGCTCGCCGAGCTTGCGCTTCTGCATTGTGATCCTCTTTCGATCGTCCGGCGGCACAGTATGATCGCCGGCAACAACCTGCCAACAACGGAGACGCCCGATGCCGCGCTACGAACAGCAAGACCCCGCCACGCTCGACGCCGCGCAGAAGCGCATCTGGGACGCTTGCACCGCCGGGCCGCGCGGCGCGGTGCCGCCGCCGGTGCATGTCTGGCTGAAGAGCCCGGGGCTGGCGGACCACGCGCATCAGCTCGGCGCGCATGTCCGCTTCGGGACGCCGTTCACCCCGAAGCAGACCGAGATCGCGATCCTCGTCACCGCGCGCTATTGGACCGCGCAATTCGAATGGGCGGCGCATGTGCGGCTCGGGTTGCAGGCCGGGCTGTCGCAGGCGCAAATCGATGCGATCGCCGAGCGCCGCACCCCCGAATTCGCCGACGCCGACGACCGGCTGGTCTACGAATTCGCCCATTCCTACTACCAGAACCACCGCGTCAGCGACGATGTCTACGAGCGGGTGCGGGCGCGTTGGGGCGACAAGGGCGTCGTCGATCTCGCCGGGCTGATCGGCTACTACTCGTTCGTCTCGGTGACCCTCAACGTCTTCGACGTGCCGACCCCGCCTGGCGCCAAGCTGCTGGAGAAGTGATACCCGGCAGCGCCGATGTAGGATGGGTTTTGCCGTGCCCAACCCATCCAATGACTGTCGCCTTGGCCGGGCTTGACCCGGCCATCCACGAATAACCGGAAACTATTCGTGGCCCCCCGGGTCAAGCCCGGGGGAGGCGAAAAAATTGAACGCTTGATCTGCTCAGCTCTACGCGCCGACCTGCCGCTTCAGCTCGGCCCATTTGTCGAGCACCGGCAGGATCTGGTCGCGCGGCTCCGACATGAGCCCGGTGTTGACCCCGGCGGCGCCAAGATCACGGAAGCGCTTCAGCTTGTCGGCATCGAGCGGCGCGCCGCCGAGGATCACCGGCAGCGCTGGCCGGCCGCCATCGGCGCACATCTTCTTGAACGCCGGCATATAGACCTCCGGATCGCCCCCCGCGGCATTGGGATACCAGCCGTCGCCGTAGCGTACCGCGCGCCGCGCCGCCCAGGGAAAGGCGCCGCCGACGATGACCGGCGGGTGCGGTTTCTGCACCGGCTTCGGCCAGGTCATCATCGGCACGATGTTGACCGTCTCGCCGTGATATTCGGCGGTTGATTTGGTCCAGATGAGCTTCATCGCCTCGATCTGCTCGCGCATGTGGAGCATACGGGTCTCGAATTTCGTGCCATGGCTCTCGACTTCCTCGACGTTCCAACCGCCGCCGATGCCGAAGACGAACCGGCCACCCGACACCTGGTCCAATGACGCGACCGATTTCGCGGTCGAGATGGTATCGCGCTGGATCACCAGGCAGATGCCGGTCGCAAGCTTCAGCTTCTTGGTGACGGCGCCGCACACCGCCAGCGTCACAAACGGGTCCATCACATCGTAATAGCGTTTCTGCAGTTCGCCACCGCCCGGCGGCGGGGTCTTGCGCGGCACCGGGATGTGCGTGTGCTCGGCGACCCACACCAAGTCCAGCCCGCGCTCTTCCATCGCAATGGCCAACTCGGCCGGAGTGATCGAATAGTCGGTGAAGAAGATCGTGCAGCCGAATTCCATCTGTCGCCCTCCCGATGCGCGCATTTCGCTGTCGCGATCCTAGGACGGGAGAGGTAAGAGCGCCACCTTTCCGAAATCACAGAGCATTGCATCAAAACATCAAAATCTTTATGACTTGATGCATGAGAACGACGTTGACAATCGATGATGACGTCGCCGCGGCGCTAGAGCGGCTGCGGCGGTCCGAGAACAAGAGCCTGAAGGAACTGGTGAACCACACGCTGCGTCGCGGCCTTGAACAGCTGAACGCGCCGCTAAAGCCTCGGAAACCATTCCGTACTCGATCGGTGCCTCTAGGTCCCTCATTGATTGGGAGCCTGGACGATATCAGCGAGGTCATCGCCATCGCCGAGGGCGAGGATCATAAGTGATCCTCGTCGACGCAAACCTGCTGATCTACGCTTTCGACAGTGTGTCCCCTTGCCATTCGACTGCTCGATCGTGGCTTGACGGACAGCTGAGCGGTTCGTCGGCGGTCGGCATCCCTTGGGAAACGTTCACCGCATTCCTGCGCATTGTGACCAACCCAAGAATTTATCCCGGCGTGATTTCGATCAACGCGGCTTGGGAACAGGTACAGGCGTGGTTGGCTAGCGAAGTTGTTTGGATTCCACAGCCGACCGAGCGTCAGGCATCGCTCCTTGGCGAAATGCAGCGAGTACCCGGGCTGCGCGCGAACGACGTGCCGGACGCCCATCTCGCGGCGCTGGCGATCAGCCACGGACTGATCCTATGCTCGGCGGATGCGGGTTTTGCGCGATTTCCAGGATTACGTTGGACAAATCCGCTTGCCGTGTGAAACGCCGGTTGGTGCCGGCTGTCGTCTCTCAGGAGGTTTGCGATGAGCCAGGCGCTACAAGGCATCCGCGTCATCGATATGACCCACAACCAGGCGGGACCGGCCTGCGCACAGATGCTGGGGTTTCTGGGCGCCGACGTCATCAAGTTGGAAGAGCCGAAGGCCGGCGATGTCGCACGCACCGTCCATGCCGACAAGAAGAACAGCGACAGCCTCTTCTTCCTCTTGTTCAACGCCAACAAGCGCAGCCTGACGCTCAACCTCAAGACCGACGAGGCCAAGCGGCTGTTCAAGGAGGTCATCAAACAGTCGGACGTGCTGATCGAGAATTTCGGGCCGGGCGCCATGGAGCGGCTGGGGCTCGGCTGGGAGGTGCTCAAGGAGCTCAACCCGCGGCTCATCTACGCGACGATCAAGGGCTTTGGCAGCTACGGCCCGCTCGCGCATTTCAAGAGCTACGAGCCGGTCGCGCAGGCGATGGGCGGGGCGATGAGCGTCACCGGCTTCCCGGAAAACCCGCCAACCCTGGTGCTGCCGGCGATCGGCGACAGCGGCACCGGCATGCAGATGGCGATCGGCATCCTCGCCGCGCTGCAGCAGCGCCACAACACCGGCAAGGGCCAGCATGTCGAAGTGTCGATGCAGGACGCGGTGGTCAACATCATCCGCGTGTCGCTGCGCGACCATCAGCGCCAGGGAAGGCCGATGGAGCGACACGGCAACCAGCTCGGCCATACCGTGCCGGGCACCACCTATCCGTGCGCGCCAGGTGGCCCGAATGACCATGTCATCGTCCTGGCGCAGCCGCAGATGTGGAAGGCGACGTGCGGCGCGATGGGGCAGCCTCAGCTTGCCGAAGACCCGCGTTTCGCGACTCCCGACGCCCGCTGGCAGAACCGCGATAGCCTCAACGCCGTCGTCGAGCAATGGACGCGCCAACACACCAAGCACGAGGTGATGCGCATCCTTGGCGATGCGGGCGTGCCGTGCGGCGCCTGCCAGGACACCGGCGAGGTGCTCGCCGACCCGCATCTCAAGGCGCGCGAGATGATCGTCGATATCGACTACCCCACGCGCGGCGTCTACCAGACCGTCGGCTGCCCGGTGAAGATGTCGGAATCGCCGGCGGCGATCACCCGCCCGCCGCTTCTTGGCGAGCACACCGACGAGCTGCTCACCTCGCTGTGCGGCGTCGACTCCGACCAGCTCAAGCGGATGCGCGACGCCGGCGTGGTATGAATTATCGTCGCTTCCGAGGATGAAAAACCATCAGCTGGCAGAGCTCACCTTCGGTCGAGCGGGCAACGCCCTGCCCTATCTGGCTTATGGCTGGAGCGCTCCGGAAGACGGTTTCACCTGGACCGATGGCGCGGAAGCGGGGCTTTACATTCCGGTGCGATGCGACACCCCGTACGGAATTGCGCTCGAGCTCACGGGGGCCGCCTATCAACCGGAGAACGGTCCGGCCCTGACCGTGACGGCGGCGGTCAATGGCGAAAAAACGGCGCCGAGCCACTTCCTGCGCGATGCTTACGCCTGGACGCTGGATGCCGCGCATCCGCATCAGGCGCTGCTGGTGACGCTTTCGCTGCCGCGCGCCAGCCGGCCAAGCGAATGGGGAAATGACGATCAACGGCGGCTCGGCATCGCGGCGCGGCGTATACGAGTCTTCGCGCTCGACGAGCCGCGGGAAGCCGCCTTTCGGCCGCACACGGGACCGGTTCCGGCCGACCGCGAATTGGCGCTCGAATTCGTTTCGCTCGGCGACAATTGCGAATACGGCCTCGTGCAACGCGGGTTGGGCGCCGAGCCGCTCTCGCTGCTGCGCTTCTCGACAGCCTTCCTGCCCCATGTCCTGCGCGGCATCGACACGAACTGGCAGGCGCTGGGGGACGGTCTCCACGCGGTCGTCGAGGGTGAGGAATGGATGACCCGGGAAAGCGGTTATGACTTGCGCTGGCACACCTTCCTGCGGCCAGACGCCATTACCGGCGATGCGCTCGTGCGCAAGGAGCAGGCGAAGACCGCGCTGCTGCAACGCAAGATGATCGAGGATGTGGCGCATGGCGACCGGATCTTCGTCGTGAAATCGGAGCAAACGGCGCAGTACGAGCAGGTTCTGGCGCTTCATCTGGCCCTCAATCGCATTGCGCCGAATTGGCTCCTGTGGGTGGTCGCTGATGGAGGTTCAGCGGGAACCGTCGAGTTGCTCGCGCCGCGACTGATGCGGGGGCATATTTCGCGCTTCACACGGCCGGGGTTCGACAATGATTACGTCCTGCCGGAATGGCGCGCGCTGCTGAGCCATGCCTGGATCATCGCGAAGGGCGACGGAAACCATGCGATGGCGGGCGCCACGTGATTTCGTAGGGAGCGGCCAATGATCGGTTTTCGCGCGCGGCTCGGCTTTCTGCTGCCGCCGGGCAACCCGACCATCGAACACGAGATGATCGCCATGGCGCCGCCGGGCGTCTCACTGCATTTCAATCGGATGATAGCGCACGGCGCGACAGGGTCGCTCGACGGTCAGACCGAGCGCAACGCCTCGATGGTCGCGCGTCTCGACGAGACCATCGAGATGCTGGCGCTCGTCAGACCCGACATCATCGTCATCGCCCACACCGCGACCAGTTACGACCTGGGGCCTGAAGAAGAGGCCGCATTGCTGGCGCGTCTCGCCAAGGCGAGCGGCGTGCAGGTGACGACGGCTTTTGCCTCGGTTGCGGCGGCGCTGGAGCGGCTCGACGTCAAGCGCGTCGCGCTCGGCGCGCCCTATTCGGCCGAGACCACCGAGAAGGGCCGCGCCCATCTCGAAGCGCACGGTTTCACCGTGGTCAACCACGACAACCTCGCGGGCGTCGTCAACATCTACGACACCACCGCCGAGGACGCCTATCGTCTCGCCCGCTCGGTCGACCGGCCGGAGGCGCAGGCAGTGTTCTTGTCCGGGACCGGCATGCCGACCGGGTCGGTGCTCGATATGCTCGAAGCCGATCTGCAGAAGCCGGTCATATCGAGCAACTCAGCGATGATGTGGCTGGCGCTGCGCGCTTGCCGGGTCAACCAGCCGGTCGCCGGGTTTGGCCGCTTGTTGACGCTCGACTGAGCCGCCATATTCGCGGCAGCCAATTCCGGGAGGTCCCATGGCCGAGATCGCCGAACTCGACGCGCCCGAAACGCTCGCCGCCGAGCTCAATTATTATGTCGATACCGGCGAAACGCCGGTATCGCTGGTCGCCGGGCCGGGCGGCATCGACGCGCGCATCGGCGGCGGCGCCAACGAGCCGCATCGGGTGACGCTGCTTAATGGCCGGCTGCACCTCAACGAATTCGCGGTCGACAAGAACGGCTTCGTCTTCGTGCACCACCCCACCAAGGTGCGCGACTTCTACGACGAAGACGAGGTGCGGCGCGTCTACTACCCGGAGATGGAAGCGCTGATCAAACGCGAGGCCGGCGCCAAGCGGGTCGTGGTGTTCGACCACACCCTGCGCACCCAGGACCAGGCGCGGCGCGAGTCCATGCAAATCCGCGACGTCGTGCGCCGGGTGCACAACGACTACACCGAATTCTCCGCCCGCAAGCGTGTCCGCGATCTGATGGGCGACGAGGCCGAAGAGCTGCTGAAGCACCATTTCGCGATCGTCCAGACGTGGCGGCCGATCCGCTTGCCGGTCGAGAGCTGGCCGCTGGCGATCGCGGATTCGAGCACCCTCGACGAGAAGAACATGGTTGTCACCGAACGGCGCTATCAGGACCGCGTCGGCCAGACGATGGCGATCACCTGGGACCCCAACCATCGCTGGTACTGGTTCCCCCATATGCGGCGCGACGAGGCGCTGGTGTTCAAGGTCTTTGATTCGATGACCGACGGCCGGTCGCGCTGGACCGCACACACGGCGTTCGACGACCCGACCTCGCCGCCAAACGCCCGCTTCCGCGAAAGCATCGAAATCCGCACGCTGGCGTTTTTCTAGTCGCGCCAGAAATTCGGTTCGGTCGTCATATCGGCGAAGGCCGGTATCCAGAGTTGGTTTGGATCCTGGCCTTCAGTGCCGGCCCCTCCCAGCCGCTACGCGGCTCTCCCTCCCCCGTGTCCACGGGGGAGGGTTGGGGTGGGGGCTGGCATCGCGTTCGATTTGACGAGGTGCCGCACCGCCCGCATCTGTCTCCCCGCGATCTGCCGAAAGCCTTCGCCTGCACCAATATCAAAGGCGAAAGGCAGGCGGCGCGCTTCTTGCTATCCTGGTGAAAAATCGGGATCAGGGGAGGCAGCATATGGCAGGTTTGACGCGACGCGATTTCGGCCGCACCGCGACGGCGGCGGCGTTGGCGAGCGCGGTCCCGCACCTACCGGCGCGCGCGGCCGACGACAAGAAGACGCTGCGGTTTATCGCACAGTCCGATCTGCGCGTGCTCGACCCGATCTGGACCACCGCCTACATCTCGCGCAACCACGGCTACTGCGTTTACGACACGCTCTTCGCCGTCGATGCCGAATTCGCGCCGCACCCGCAGATGGTCGGCGATTTCAGCGTCTCCACCGACAAGCTCGCCTACCATTTCACGCTGCGCGACGGGCTCGGCTTTCACGACGGCAGCCCGGTGCGCGGCGTCGATTGCGTGGCGTCGCTGAAGCGCTGGATGGTGCGCGACAGCCACGGTCAGTCGCTTGCCACGGTGCTCGACGAGATGAAGCCCGACGGCGACAAGAGCTTCTCGATCAAGCTCAAGGAGCCGTTTTCGCTGCTCATCGATGCGCTGGCCAAGGTGTCGAGCCTGGCGCCGTTCATCATGCCGGAGCGGCTCGCCAATACCGACCCGTTTACCCAGGTCACCGAGGCGATTGGCTCGGGACCGCTGAAATTCGTCAAGGCGGAGTTTCAGCCCGGCCACATGGTGGTCTACGTCAAGAACACCGACTACGTGCCGCGGAAGGAGCCAACGAGCTGGGCCTCGGGCGGCAAGATCGTCAAGTTCGACCGCGTCGAATGGCTCAACATTCCGGACGCGATGACGAAGGCCGCCGCGCTCAACGCCGGCGAAGCAGACTGGTGGGAAAACCCGCCGATCGATGTGCTGCCGGTGCTGACCGCGAACCCGGATGTCGTCGTGCAGCGCGCCGACGCGCTGCCGGCCCCCATCATGGTCAAGTTCAACCACCTGTTGCCGCCCTTCGATAATGTAAAGATGCGCCAAGCGGTCTTGGCGGTGGCCGATCAGACCGACTATCTGACCGCTCTCGCCGGCGACAAGGCGAATTGGCAGCCCTGCCCTTCCTTCTTCACCTGCGTCGGGACGAGCGCCAACACCGCCGGCTCGGAGGCGCTGACCGGCAAGCGCGACTACGACAAGGCAAAGGCCCTTGTCGCCGAGGCGGGCTACAAGGGCGAGAAGATCGTCATCCTCGATGCGGTCGATCAACCGGTGGCGCACAGCCAGGCGCTGGTTGTTGCCGATGAACTAAAGAAGCTTGGCCTCAACATCGAGGTGCAATCGATGGATTGGGGCACGCTGGTGACCCGGCGCGCCATCAAGGAGCCGCTCGACAAGGGCGGCTGGAACATTTTCGCGACCGGCTGGGTCGGCACCGACCTGCTCGACCCGGCAGAGAACCCGACGCTGCGTACCAACGGCGAGAAGGGCCATTTCGGCTGGCCGACCGATGCCAAGATCGAAGAGTTGCGGACGCAGTGGATCAAGGCCGCTGCCCCCGACGAACGCAAGAAACTGGCCGAGGCCATTCAACTGCGCGCGTTTGAGGTCGTGCCGTACATCCCGACCGGGCAATGGGTGCCGAAGACCGCATTCCGCAAGAACCTGAAAGGTGTCATCACCGCGCCCCCCTTCCTGATGTGGAACGTCGAGAAGGTCTGACGCTTCTTGCGGCCCTGGATCGAGGCGATTGCGGCGTCAGTCGCTCGCGAAGGCGTCGTCGATGAGATGGGACAGCACGTCGCGCGCGTCGAAATGGGCGAGCGCGACGTCGCGGGCCGTCTGCATCTCGCGCGGGTAATCGGCTTCGATTGCCTCGATCGCGGCCGCTGCTTCGTCCTCGGTCGAAAAGGCGTGCAGGCCGCGTCCGGTCGGCAGGATGTTCGAGAAACCGGTGTCCTGCACGACGACCGGCCGTGCCGCCGCGAGATAACAGGCGCTGCGCGTCGAGAACCAGCCGGTGCGTAGCGCCACATAGACATTCTTGGCGACCGAAACCTCGCCGCGCGAGCGGGCGATGTAGTCCTGGTAAGCCTCCGGGGTCAGCGTCGCGCTGGGACCGTCCTCGGCAACCCAGCCTCGCGCCGAGAGCTCCGCCAGCGGCGCCTCGGTGCCGCCGACCGCAACGCGGAATTCCCGGCCGAAGCGGCGCGGCAGGCCGGCTATCTTGGCGAATTCCTCGGCCTTGCCGCGATATTCGACGCCGCGATATTCGAGCTTCCCCTTGAAGACATTCCAAGTCATCACCGTGCTCCACGGTGAGGCCGGCCTCACCGCTTCCGGGCGTTCCGGCCACAGCTCGGGCACGACCGGCATGCGGGTTTTCTTCCAGGCGATCCCGGCCGATGGCATCAGGCAACCGGGGTTGCCGAAATTCTCGGCGTAGGTAAAGTGGCGGTCATGTGCGTGGACGCCGGCGCACCAGCGCCCGACATTCTCCGACCATGACGGCCGCTCGCTGAGGATGATCTGGTTGTAGCCGGGGTCGCTGTCGATAAAGACCTTGCGGCAGCGTGGCGACAGCGCTTCGGGGAAAAAGCTGCCGCCGCTGACGTTGATGAGCAGATCGACAGTCCGGGCGAACGCGTCGAACGTCGCGCGGCTCATCCCGCAGCTTGTTTCGTGCAGATGCAGGTAATGCCAGTGGTCGGACAGGTCCGGCGCGTAGCGGGCGAAGAAATCATCGAGATAGGCCGCCGAGTACGACCAGTCGTCGGTCATCGACCGCTCCGACGGGTCGTACGGCCAGCACCACGTATCCTCGTGATAGACGACCTCGTGGCCAAGCCGCGCCAAACCGATCGCGTATTGCAGATAGTCCCAGGCGACACCGCCGACCGGATATTGCGCGGCCATCCCGGCGACGATGATCCGTAGGCGCTGCGACGATGATGATGCTGGCATGCGGCGGATAACGCCGGCGGGGAACGACTATTCCCCACCGGCCGCCGCGTCGTTACGTGGCCGGCTCGTAGCCCGCTTCGGTCGAGATTTCCTTGTTGGTGTAGTCGGGCAGCATCAGCGTCGCGCCGATGCTGATGACCGCGCAGACCACGACATAGATCCCGATCGGGAAGGTCGAATTGTAGGTCGCGAACAGGTAGGTCGAGATGAACGGCGCCGGCCCGCCGGCGATGATCGAGGCGAGCTGATAGCCGATCGAAGCGCCGCTATAGCGCAGCCGCGGCGGAAAGGCCTCGGCGATCAGTGCCGCCTCCGGCCCATACATCGTCATCACCGGGATGAACGACAGCGACACCGCGAGCAGGATCAACATCGGCGACCGCGTGTCGAGCAGCGCAAAGTAGACGAAGGTGAACGCGGCGACGAAGACGCAGCCGATGATGTACATCTGGCGGCGGCCGATCTTGTCGGACAGCCAGCCCGCGACCGGGGCCCAGCAGAAGCCGAGCGCCGTCGTGATGATCAGCCCGGTCAGCAGCAGGTTGCGGTCCGCCTTCAGCACCGTGGTGCCGTAGGTAAAGATGAAGGCGTTGAAGATATAGCCTGGCGACTGCTCGGCGAGCCGCAGCAGCGCGGTCAAAGCCACGGTCTTCGGCTGCTTCTTGAAGACCTCGATAACCGGCGCGCGGGCCACATCCTGCTTGTCGAGGATGCGCTGGAACACCGGCGTCTCGAGGATGCCGAGACGGATCCACAGGCCGACGCCGACCATGACGATGCTGATCAGGAACGGGATGCGCCAGCCCCAGACGAGGAACTGATCGCCGGAGATGTAGCTGAAAACCAGCACCGCCAGATTGGCCAGGAACAACCCCGCCGGTGCGCCGAATTGCGGCCATGAGGCGATAAAGCCGCGGTTATGGTTGCCGCGCGCCCATTCCATCGCCAGCAGTACCGAGCCGCCCCATTCGCCGCCGACGCCGATGCCCTGGATCAGCCGCAGAAGGGTCAGGATCACCGCGCCCCAGAGGCCGATCGAATCATAGCCCGGCACCAGGCCGACCAAGGCGGTGGCGATGCCGGTCATCAGCAGCGTCACGATCAGCGTCGCCTTGCGGCCGATGCGGTCGCCGTAATGGCCGAAGATCGCCGCGCCGATCGGCCGCGCGACAAAGCCGATGAAGAACACGCCGAATGCTTTCAGCGTATCGGTCAGCGGATCGGACCCGGAAAAGAACACCTTCCCGAACACCAGCCCGGTCATCGTGCTGTAGATCAGGAAATCGTACCATTCGATCGTGGTACCGACCGTGCTGGCGATCACCGCGCGTCTCAGATGAGCGCGATGCTCGGCATCGGACAGGCCGGAAGTCGCAACTGTGGCATCCGTCATTGGCTCCCCCCATCAGCGATTAGAATTTTTTGATATTGCGAAAGAGGGTAGCAGAGGCCACGCGCCTACGGAATAGGCGCCGGCCCCTGCTAGCGCCCTTTGATGTTAGGCTTACGGCGCTCGCGCCAGGCCTGGTGGCTCTCCGCCTTGTCCTCGGTCAGTTCGAGCGCCATGAAGCGATAGAGGTCGGCGTTCGCCGCCTCGCGCAGCGGCACGTCGAGCCCGAAATTGACCGCTTCCTTGGCGAGCCGCGCCGCCAACGGCGGCAGCGCAGCGATGTGCTCGGCGACTTCCATCGCCTTCGCCATCAGCTCCTCATGCGGTACCAGCCATTGCGCCAGCCCGGCGCGGAACGCTTCCTCGGCATTCAGCGGAAAGCCCATCGCCACGCGCATCGCGATCCCGCGTCCGATCCAGCGCGATAGGCGCACCGTGCCGCCCTGCGCCGGCAAGATGCCGAGCCCGACCTGCGGCAGCCGCCACTCGGCTTTTTCCGACGCGACGATCAGGTCGCAGCAGTAGGTGGCGATGCAGCCGATGCCGACCGCGTAGCCGTTGACCGCGGCGATCACCGGTTTGGCGAAATCGGTCAACAGGTTGAAGGCCTGATCTCGCCGCCGCTTGGGCAGCGCCTCGATCGCATCGGCGATCGAGGCGCTGGTATGGGTCTTCGGGTCCTTGATGTTGGCGCCGGCACTGAACGCACCGCCGCGGTCGTCGCCGGTCAGCACGACGACGCGTACGTTGCGGTCGTCTTCGAGCTGCGGCAGCAGCTCCTTGAGTCCCTGGTTGTAGTCCTCGCCCCAGGCGTTGCGCGCCTGCGGCCGCGACAGGGTCAGGATCGCGACATGGCCGCGCTGTTCGTGAAGAAGGGGCATGGCGGTTTCCCAAGAATTGGCATGCCCACCCATGGCAAGGCGATGGCCGGGCGCCGTTTGACATGGACCTCAGCGTAGTTGAGGTCGCCGCCGATGCGGAGAGGTTTGTCGGGCGATCAGGGCTGCCGGCGCTCGGAAGCCTCGAACAGCTGCCTGGTCTTGCGGGCGACGATGATGCCGAGGGCGATGGTCGCCATCACGCCGACGCCGAGCAGCACCCAAACGCCGTGGCCCCTGAACCACGCCTGCAGCGCATCCATCCATTCATGCAGCGGCAGCAGGAACCAGGCGAAACACAGCGCCAGCAGCACCAGTGTAAGACCGATCCATGGCCCCCAGCGCCGCAGTTCCTCTCGGCTTTCATCGTCGCTCAAGGGCAAATGCGAAATGAGCTGGCTCATCGGCTGCCTGGCTGCACGGGCACACCGTAAACAAGCCTATGCGACAACCGTCTCGCTCAATGGACGATGACTTCTAATGCATCACCATTCCGGGGCTCAGTAAAATAAGACCCGCCAGAAAAAGAACTGGGACTCCCACCCAGAATATCACGGTAGCCATAATTTCCCTCTGCTCTAGTTCACGAGCAAAAGGAAAACGAAAATCATTCACTCCATGTTCCGTAGCAATTGGTGACGATTTGCAACGAAACGGCAACGCCCCAGCTAGTTTGCCTTAAATGACGCCGGCACTCTTGAGATCGGCGAGTTCATTGGCCGACAAGCCGAGCCAGCCGCCGTAAATCTCCTCATTGTGCTGACCGAGCTTGGCGCTCGGCGTCGTCCGGCGGCGGTCGGCGCCGTGAAAGCGCAAGGACGACGTCGGCACGGTGATCGGGCCGATCTCGTCATGCACGATATTGTCGAGAAAGCCACGCTCATGCATGTGCCGGTCGTGCATGACCTCGTCAACTTCGCGCACCGGCGCGAGCGGGATGCGCCGCTGTTTGGCGATCGCGAAAATCTCCATCTTCGGCAGCGTCTTGGTCCAGGCGGCGATGGTGCCGTCGACCAGCTCACGGTGCTCGACCCGCGCCGGCGGCGAGGAATAGCGCGGGTCGTCGCGCAAGTCCTCGCGGCCCATTGCCGCCAGCAGATTGTGCCAGTGCTCCTCGACCGCGAGGTTCATCGCAACGTAGCCGTCCTTCGCCGGGTAGACGTTGATCGGCACCCGGTTGTGACTGGCATTGCCGGTGCGCGGCGGCACCTCGCCGGTGCGCCAATAGGCTTCGAGCTGCGAGGTGAGCGTCGGGTAGGCGGCCTCCTGCATCGCCACCTCGACGAGCCGGCCGATACCGGTCACCGAGCGCTCGTAGAGCGCCGTGATGGCCGCGGCGTAAAGGTGGATGCCGCTAAGGAAATCGACGACCGCGGGTCCCGATTTGAGCGGCGGCCGATCCGGCTCGCCGGTGACGCTGATCAGCCCCGATACCGCCTGGATTGTCAGATCCATCGCCAGATTGTCGCGATCCGGACCGCTGAGCCCGTAACCCGAACCGGAGGCGTATACGAGGCGCGGGTTGATTTTGTGCAGCACCTTGAAGCCGACGCCGAGCCGATCCATCACCCCCGGTGCGAAATTCTCCAAGAGGATGTCGGCCTTCTCGGCCATGCGGAACAGCAGGTGCTTGCCGCGCTCGTCCTTGAGATTGAGGGTAATCGCCCGCTTGTTTGAGTTGAGCATGGCAATCGGAAAGGTCGTGCTCAACCCTTCCGGCGCTCTGCGGCGCAGCGGCTCGCCCTGCGGCGGCTCGATCTTGATGACGTCCGCCCCTGCCGTTGCCATCAGCAGCGTCGCGTAGGGACCTTGGTACACCTGCCCGAAATCGAGCACGGTGACGCCCGCGAGGGGCATGTTCTTTCTGGTTGTCATTCCGGGATGCCCATAGGGCAGACCCGGAACCCATGAACACGGACCTCGCCCATTAAATCCAACTGTCGAACCATCATCAGCGACCGACCGTATTCATGGCTTCCGAGTTCCTGCTCCGCAGCGCCCCGGAATGACACCGGTCCATTCGCATCAAAGTATTCTACCGTCCCTTGAAGCCGCGCGGCGGGCGCTTTTCGGCGAAGGCGCGGGCGGCTTCCTGGAAATCCTCGGTCAGATAAAGACGATGCGGCGCGGCCATAAAGGTCGCCTCCTTGACCAGCCGCTCCATGTACCAGCGCCGCGTGCGCACCGTCGACCGGACGCTGAGCGGCGGGTTTTTGGCCACCTGAAGCGCTAGTTCCTTTGCGACTTCCAGCACCTTGCCCTGCGGCGCGACCCGGTTGAAGATGCCGGCAGCCATGCCTTCTTCGGCGGTAAAGAAGCGGCCGGTCAGCGCGATCTCGTCGCCGAACGCGGCGGCATTACGGTAGTGGAACAGGGCCCAGTAGCGCGATGCGCCGAGCCCGCGCGAGGTTTCGGTAAGCTGAAAGCGCGTCCCGGCCTCGGCGACGATCAGGTCGCATTCGAGCGTCAGCCCGAGCGCCAGCCCCAGCACATAGCCGTGCACCGCGGCGACAACCGGCTTCCAGTTGACCGAGCGGGTAAAGAGGTCGGCGGAGTTGGTGCCCCAGCCTTGTGGGCCGCCGAGCTTTTCGAATTCGTCGCGGCTGCGCAACTGGCGCTGATGCACGTCGGCGCCTGAGGAAAACGCGCGGCCCTTGCCGGTGAGGATCGCGATCTCGGCCTCGGGGTCGAGATCGAAGCGGCGCAGCGCCTCGGCCAGTTGGGCGACGACCTCGTCGCTGACCGCATTGAGCTTTTCCGGCCGGTTCAGCGAGATCGTCGCGACGCGGTCGGCGCATTCGTAAAGGACCAGATTTTCTTCCGCCACCGCTTCCTCCCGCAGGCTTTCACCAAGATGCGAAAAGCTTGCGGGGGAAGGGATGGGCTGTCAACGCCGGCCGGGCGCATTGCACCTGGCCGGCTACGTCATCCGACAAGGAGGACGACGATCAGGATCACCACCAGCAGGCCCAACCCGCCCGAGGGGTAGTAGCCCCATCCGGCGCTGTAGGGCCAGGTCGGCAGCGCGCCGACGAGGAGCAGGATCAACAGGATCAGGATCAGTAGGCGCATGGCGGCACCTTCGTTTCTTGTGGTTGCGGGCGTTTCTTGTGGTTGCGGGTTGTCCCCGGCAGCGTCAGTTTTTGCCGACGAGTTCGCGGGCAGCGTCCTTCGCCTTGCCGACCGCCGAGCGGACGTGGCCTTCCGCCTTCTCGGCGCGGCCCTCGTTCTCGAGACGGCGATCACCCGTCGCCTTGCCGACGGCCTTCTTGACGGTTCCGGTCACCTTCTGCGTGGCGCCGGCGACGCGCTGCTTGTCCATAACCAGGCTCCCAACTGCGATGTGGTCCTGGCTGAACAGCGGGTTCCCGTCTGTGGTTCCCGCGCGGCCCGGCGACGCTCGTTTTTAATCCGGTTCTTGCGGCACGACCTTGGTCTGGCGCCGGCGTGGCGGCGGCGGTGCGCTCTGTTGTCCAAGCGAATCTGCCGGTGGCGCGCTTTTTTGCGCGATCAGGTGTTCCTGGATCAGCTCGGCCTGGAAGCGGGCGAGCGTGTCGGGGTCGGTAAAGATCGTCTGTGTATTATTTTGCGCCTTGTAGCCGGCACCGCCGGGATGGTCCTTGATAACGAATGTGCCCTCACCGGCAACCGACCAGTTGGTCGACCCTTCGCCGCTGACCACACCGTCGGCGCAAAAGCCCTTGGTATGGCTGATCTGGTGCGTCGCCGATTGGCCAATGACGAAATGCGTGTTGAACGCGGCCAGCCCGTCTTGGGTCTGTTGGTCGAGATCGAGCAACTTCTTTTCATGCACGCCGCCGGCCTGGCTCTTGTCGAGCGTCACCAGCATGGTGACGTTGGGGTCCTTCGCCTTCTCCATCAGGATTTGGTTCAGCTCGTCGTCGTCGTAGCCGAACATGTTGAGGTAGAGCGATACGCGCACCCGCGACAGGATATATTTGAGGATTTCATGGACATTGTCTCGGCCCACATAAAACATGTGGAAGGCCTTGCTCGCATTGTCCGAATAGCGCTGCTCAAGGGTGAATTGTGCAATGTCGGCGAGCGTGAAGGATTGCAGCGTTTGTGTCGGATCGGCGGTTGCGTTGACCACAACGTCGGAGCCGTCATCTACAATTTGTGAAAGAGCCATTCGAACCCTCCCGTTCTAACGGTTGTGTCCTGCACCGCCTGTACGGGTTATAGGGCGGAATGGTTGCGTTTTCGCGGCGATAAATGCGGCTTTTAGGCGATCGCGCCGGTCGCCGCGGCGAGCCAGCGCTCGTCACGCGCCGAGGCCCGGCGGGCGAGACGTGCTTTCAGCTGGTCTACGGCATGATGCGTCGCCCCCGCGCGCAAGCAGGCGACGATAAAGGTATCCTCGAAGATCTCGCGCTGCGCATGGCTTCCACCAACCCGAGGCAAGTCGTGCAGGGCGGCACCCAGATGCCCCATCGCCATAGGATAATCGCCACGAGCAAACGCCATGACCCCGGCACATAGCAGCGGCACGACTGGCCCTTGCGGCTGTCGACCCGCGGCGACCCGTTCGCGGCTTTGCGCGATGCGCGCCTCCCCACCGGTCTGGTCGCCGCTGGCGCCCTCGGCCAAGCAGGCATGGACATCGGCGAAATGTATGCCCGCCTCGGGAAAATATTGCCGAGCATGCGCGGCGATCTCGGCCCAAGCATCAAGCGCCGGGCCGGCCTCGTAGATTTGCCATCGCCAAAGAAACGACGACGCGTCTGCCAGACTGAACAGCGGCGGCGCCGACAATTCCGCGGGGCACACGGCGTCGCGGTAGAGGTCCCGCGCGCGGTCGGCATTTCCGCGCGCCAGCTCGAACAACGCTAGGTGCCATGAGATATGGCCGTGCAATTGGCCTTCCCGGGAATAGTCCGCCAGCCAGGTCTCGATAAACGCTGCCCCCTGCTCGGCATCGCCGGCCTCGTAATAGCCGTGCGCGCGGGCGTGCGCGGCGAAGGCGTTGCGCGGATTGCCGGCGAGCGAGCGCTCCACCTCTGCCGCGCCGCGCGCGACATCGCCGGTTTCGATGCGGGCCCAGCCGAGATAGGTCAGGAACCACCAATCCTCGCCCCATTGCGGCGCCAGGCGCTCAAGCAGCGCCAGTTGCGCCGCGTGATGATCGATCCGCCCGCTGAACCCCAACAACCCGAAGACCCCAAGCGCCAACGACAACGCAAGGCCGTCGCGCGGATACGCGGCGACATGCTCCTCGAGCAGCGCCATCGCCCGCGGCCCGTTGCCGTCGATCGCCTGCGCGAAGATCTCGATGTGCTGGGCCTCGCGCCGATCTACAAGAGCGGCAAGCTCACGGGCGGCGGCCGCTGCGGCTTTTGCTTCGGGGATACGTGCCTGCACCTGGCAAAGCCGCGCCTTGGCGATATGGGCGGCCGCGAATTCGGGATCGGCGGCGAGCGCCCGGTCGAAGAGCGGTTCGGCTCCGGCATTGGCCGACAAGAGCAAGTCGACCGCAGCGACGTAATCGGCTGCGGCGGCCCCGTCGTTGGTGCTGAGCGCCAGGCCAAAACGGTCTTCGAGCGGCATCGATCGCCTCGCAACAGTTGACGGGAACGCACGGAGCGTAGGGTGAGGAAATCAGCGACGCCAGCGCGCTTTTGCCAAATTGCCCCGACAGCTCACGAATGCGTTAGAGTGAGGCGTCGGCCTGACCGAAATCCACCGACGACCAACAAAGGCGCGAGGCGGCGGCTTTGGCGTCCAATGACAAAACTTCGCAGGCGGCGCTCGCGGAAGTCCTCGAGGCGATCGGCGACGCGGTCTATGCGATGACCGGGGACGAGCGCATTCTGTTCGCCAATCGCCGCGCGCTCGAATTATGGGGCAGAACCCCCGACGAGGTTATCGGCCAGCGGCTGCTCGACGTGTTCCCCGGCATCGCCAACGGCGAGCCATACCGTGCCTACCGCGCCGTGTTGGCAACGCGCGAGCCGCGGCAGCTCGAGGCCACCGCGCCGGCGCTGGACGATCGCTGGATCGAGCTCGATATCCGCCCGGCGCCGCATGGCGGACTGGTCGTCGTGTTCCGCGACATCGACGACCGCAAGCGCGCCGAAGCCGCACTGCGCGAAAGCGAAGAACGGTTCCGCTCGATGCTCGAGGCGCTGCCGCAGAGCGCCTTCGTCATCGCGCCGGATGGGCAGGCGGTCTACTACAATCGGCAATTCCGCGACTATGTCGGCCGCTCGATCGGCCCCGGACTGCCGGATCGCAACGCGCTGCTGCATCCCGAGGATCTGCCGAAGCTGATGGAGGCCCGCGAGGCCGCCGCGCAGGCCGGCGTCGAGTACATCATCGAGGCGCGTATGCGCCGGTATGACGACGTGTATCGCTGGCACCGGATCCAGAACCGGCCGATGCATGCCGGCGGCCGCATCGCCTATTGGCTCGGCACCGCGGTCGATATCGACGACATCCGCCACGCGAATGAGCGGCTCGAACAAGCCGTTGCCGAGCGAACCGCCGAGCTCGAAAGCGCCAATCGTCGGCTGGCCGCGCAGATCGAAGAGCGCGAAGCGGCCGAGGCCCAGTTGCGTCAGGCGCAGCGTATCGAGGCGATCGGCCAATTGACCGCCGGTATCGCCCACGACTTCAACAATCTGCTGACCTCGATCACCGGCAATATCGAGCTGGTGGAAGGACGGCTCGGCGGGTCGGATGAGCGGACCGGCCGGCTGCTCGCCGCGGCGCTCGCCGCCGCTGACCGCGGCGCGAGTCTGACCGCGCAGCTCCTGGCCTTTTCCCGCCAGCAGCGGATGAACCCGGAGTCCCTCGACCTCAACCAGGTGATCGGCGGCATGTTGCCGCTGCTGCACAGTACGATCGGCGCGACGATCCATATCGACATCGTGCCCGGCCGGGATTTGTGGCCGGCGCTCGCCGACGCGTCGCAGATTGAGCTTGTCCTGTTGAACCTGGCGATCAATTCGCGCGACGCCATGCCGAGCAGCGGCATAATCAGCGTCGCCACCGGCAACTACACGCTCGGCCCGCCGCAGCGGCCCGAAGAGCCGCAAGCCGGCGATTATGTCGGCATAGCCGTCACCGATACCGGCGCCGGCATTGCCTCGGACATCCTCGAGAAGGTGTTCGATCCGTTCTTTACCACCAAGGAAGTCGGCCGCGGCTCGGGGCTGGGGCTGTCGCAGGTTCTGGGTGTCGCGCAGCAGCTCGGCGGCGGCGTGCGCATCGAGACCGAGCCGGGTATGGGCACGGTCGTCACCGTGTTCCTGCCGCGGGCCGATGCGGTTACCGGCGACGCGACACAGCGCAGCGGGGTGAGGCGGCACCGGAACGGCAAGGTCGCCCGTGCGGTCAGCGGCATCCTGTTGGTCGACGACGACCCCGATGTGCGCGCCGTCGCCGCGGCAATGCTGCGCGAGGCCGGGCACACGGTGATCGAGGCGGGAAGCGGCGGTGCGGCGCTCGAGCGCCTGGTCGACCGTGCGGCGCCGATCGATTTGTTGATTGCGGACCTGGCGATGCCCGGGATGAACGGCTTTGAGCTCGCCCGCGCCGCGCGGCAGAAACGGCCCGACCTGCCGGTGCTGTTCGTGACCGGCTTCGCCGACATGGCGCAGGCCGAGGACGGCCGCCGCGAAACCGTGCTGCAAAAACCCTTCCGCGCCGACGAATTGACCGCCAAGGTCGCGGAGGTGCTCGGTTAGGGCGGTATCCAAGCAGGTCAGAGACTTTCAACTCGTCATGCCCGGACTTGATCCGGGCATCCAACCGACCTTTCGGCCGTTCAAACGGTTGTTTTCGTCCGCTGGATGCCCGGATCAAGTCCGGGCATGACGAGGTAGGAGTGTCCGGGCGGCTATTGGGTGTCGCTCTAATACCGCCCGCCGAGTTTGGTGTGATCCCAGGTCGCGATGCGCAGCGGCGTGACCTTGAGGACGACGCGCTTGGACGCGCTGTCGTTGGTTTCACGCCGGCGCTGCCGGCCGGCGTCGCCGGCGATGATCGCCCAGGCGTCGCGCACCGCATCTTCGCCCTCGAGGATGTCGCATGTGCCGCGCACCATGACGCCCTTCAGCTCGCCGTAGGACGCGCCGGCCTCGATCATCAGCCCGACCTTGGGATTGCGCTGGATGTTGAGCACCTTCTGCGCCTTGGCGTAGGACGTCATGTAGAACACGCCGTCCTTCACGCCGTAGGTCATCGCCACGAGATGCGGATAGCCGTCGCGGTCGACCGTCGCCAGCGCCGCCTTGCGATTGGCGGCGAGGAATTCCGCCTGCTCGGCCTCGGTGAGGTGGATTTGCCGCCGCCGCGGCTGAACATCATTTGGCATCGCAGGGCCCCAGATAGCGGCCGGTGATGTGTTGCGAAGATTCGCTGATCCCGCCGGTGCCGCCGGTGACGCGCGTCTTCATCGTCGCCTCCATCTTGTCTCCCGTGTAGTGCGCCATGCCGTCCGAATGGACGACGCTGCCGTCCGACTGCGTGCAACTCGTCTCCCAGCTGACGGTGTTGCCGTTCTTGTTGACCGCGCCGACCTTGCACTGGCCGTGCTGCTGCGTGGGCGGGTGCATGTCGGCCGGAACGGGGCGCGCCGAATCGAGGCAGGAGGTGCGGGTCATATTGACGCCGCCGATGCCGATATTGACCCCCGGCGGCAGCTGCACGCCGGGTGGCAGCTTCGGCATGTTCGGCACCTGCACCTGGGCGGAGAACTCCCATTTCCCGGGCTTGATCATGTCGGCCGCCTGCGCCGCACCCGCCACCAGCGCGGCCAGCAACACCGCAATCGCAAATCTCATTCGTTTCCCCCTCCGGTCCGACGCGCGCCGGCCGTATCTTATCTGCGTGGAGCAGATCATAGGGCCGCCATGAACAGCAGCAATCGTCCTGTCGCGCTGGTGACCGGCGCATCGAGCGGGATCGGCATGGCGCTGGCGCGCGAGTTGGCGCGCAACGGCCACGATCTCGTCCTCAGCGCGCGCAGCCTCGCGCCGTTGGAGGCATTGGCCGAGGAGCTGCGCCAGCTCGGCGCGGCGGCGACCATCGTCATCGCCGATTTGTCGCGGCCGGACGGGGTGGCCTCGCTGGTGCGCGAGCTCGAGTCGCGCGGGCTCGACATCGATGTGCTGATCAACAATGCCGGTCTCGGCCGCTTTGCGCGCTTCGATCGCACCGACGCCATCCGTATCGACGAAATGATGCAGGTCAATGTCGTCGCGCTGACCGGGCTGACGCGGGCGCTGCTGCCGGCGATGCAGGCGCGGCGCCGCGGCAAGATCATGCTGGTCGCCTCGACCGCCTCGTTCATCCCCTGCCCCAACGCCGCCGTTTACGCCGCGACCAAAGCCTACGTCCGCAGCTTTGGCGAGGCGCTGGCCGAGGAGCTGCGCGGCAGCGGCGTCACTGTCAACGTGCTGTGCCCCGGCACCACCGCGACCAATTTCTTCGATGTCGCCGGCGGCACGGTCAACGGCGTGCAGGCCAAGCGCATGATGTCGGCCGAGGACGTCGCCAAAATCGGCGTCGCCGGGATGCTGCGCGGCGAGCGCGTCACGGTTGCAGGGTTGGCGAACCGCGTCCTCGCCTTCGCGGCGACGCATGCGCCGCATTTCCTGACGCTGCCGGCCACGGCAAAGATGCTGGCGCAGGACTAGTTCGGCCGCAATTCATCGTCATCACCGGACTTGACCCGGTGATCCCGGAGATGGCCGGATCAAGTCCGGCCATGACGAATTGCTTTGTGGGGAACCGAGATGGCGTCCGACACCTATCAGATCTACGCCGTGAAATACGCCCACCACGACCGGCGGGCGCATGAGAATTTCCTGCAAGGCGACCCGCACGACACGGCACCGATGCCGCTCGACTATTTCGTCTGGGCGATCGTCGGCGCGAGCCGAACCTTCATCCTCGACACCGGGTTCGATGCGGCGATGGCGCAGAAGCGCGGGCGCGAGTTCATCACCCCGCCGGGCGACGGGCTCAAGATGATCGGCATCGACCCGGATGGCGTCAAAGACGTCATCGTCAGCCACATGCATTACGACCACACCGGCAACAACGAGCTGTTCCCCAATGCGACCTATCATTTGCAGGACCGCGAGATGGCGTTCTGCACCGGCCGTTGCATGTGCCATCCGCAGCTGCGCCGTTCGTTCGAAAAAGACGACGTGACGGCGATGATCGGCCGACTGTTCCGCGGCCGGGTGCAGTTCCATGACGGCACCGACGAGCTGGCGCCGGGGATCACCGTGCACCATGTCGGCGGGCATACCGCCGGGCTGCAGGTGGTGAGGGTCAAGACGGATCGCGGTTGGGTCGTGCTCGCCGCCGACGCCTCGCATTTCTACGCCAATTTCGAGCAGATGCGGGCCTATCCGACCGTCTACAACGTCGGCGATATGCTCGAGGGCTTCTCGATCGTACGCCGGCTGGCAACGTCGTTGCAGCATGTCGTGCCGGGCCACGATCCGCTGGTGTTTCAGCGCTACCCGGTGCCGCGGCCGGAGCTGGAAGGCATTGCGGTGCGGCTCGACGTGGCGGCGAAAGGTTGACCGTCCGGGCGAGCTGTGGCTGACATCCGCGCCGCAACGGGCGCGGAGCGGTGAATGACGGTCAGGTTTTGGATGTTGGGGATTGCCTTGCTGCTGGCGGGGTGCGGCGGTGATACCGGCATGCGCTGCGAGTATTCAGCGGGCAATCTCGATGCGATCAAGGCGCAAGTCGCGACGCTCAAAGCGGGCGGCACGCGAGAGAACGAAGTCATCAAGTCGCTTGGCAACCGACGAACAGCACCCCGGCGCCAGACGGCGGCAAGACCGACGAATACGAATTCCCACAGAAGCTGAGCTCCAGCTCTTCGCCGGCCTGCCCGGTGAAGAACCAGAAAGTCACGTTCATCTTCGACTCGCGCGACGTCCTGCAGTCGATGCAGATCAGTTTTTGATCAGTCGACCGCGATGTCGGCCGCCTTGGCGAGGCGCACCAGCTCGTCACGGCCGGCAAGCATGTCGTCGAGCGAGCCGAACGCGTTGGTGTAATGGCCCTTGAATCCGCCGGTTTCGAGCCGGCGGAACATGTCGCCGAAATCGAGGTTCCCGGCGCCTGGCCTCAGATGCTCCTCGAAGCCGTTGCGGAAGCAATCGGCAAGGCGCACCTCGGCAACGCGCGACAGGTCGACCGCGTCGACAAAACCGGGGATGCCCTCCGGCACGAGATGCGCATGGTTGGCGGTGAAGGACAGTTTGAACGACGGCGAACGGATCGCGTCGAAGTAATACCGCCATTCCTCGACCGTGTGCGCGAGGTAGTGGACCTCGGCGTTGTCCGGCTCCTTGTTGAGGTTTTCCAGCAGCACCAGCGCCCCCTTGGTCTCGGCGTAGGCGACGACGCGTTGCAACCGCTCGCGCCCGGCCTGCATGCGCTGCGCCTTGTCCGACGTGAAGTGGAACCCGGCATGCATGACGATCCATTTGGCGCCGAGCCGCACGGCAGCGTCGACATAGGCCTTGAGATAGGCGTCGACCGCCTCGCCGACATGCGGCGCGTATTCGGCGACATTCACCGCCGAGGCGGTGTGCAGTCCTAAGGTCACGTGATGCTTGTCGCAGAGCGCGCGAACGCGCGAACCGCGAATGCCGCTGATCGTGCCGAGCGCGTTGTCGCCGGTGTCGAGCTGGATGTCGATGTAGCGGACTCTGTGCTCGGCGGCCCATTCGACCGCGTCCTCCACCACCAGCTTGCGCCCGACATCGATCCCGATCCGCTCGTAGAGGCTCATACGCTTTCCTTTCTTTCGGGCGATCCCAGCACGGCCGGTGCGGAGAGGCAACTGGAGGTTCTATTTTCGCGTGACAATCGAAGGACCACCCCTACACTTCGCCTCTATGAAGCGGATGCAGATCCAGGCGACGGGCCGATTTTTAGCGGTACTGGCGGCATTGTTGCTCGCGTCCTGCGGCTTTTTCCCCGGCGCGCCGCCGCCCAACCCGCTGATCGGCAACTGGGCGACCCAGGACCACAACCAGGTCACGCTGCGCGACGACGCCGTCATCGTCACACCGGACAAGGGCAAGCCCGAGACCATGGGCCCGGGAGACTGCAATGGCGTCTACAAGCTGCTATACGGGCGGATGATGAGCGGTGCGCTGCAGCAATCCTTCCCCTCGCAGCCCGACCTCCAGAGCAAATTGAAGCAATTGCTGACCCGCCCCGATTATCCCGTCGCCGATGTCACCTGCGATCACGGCGGCACGACCTATCTGATGCTCGACGAGCGGCGGATGATCGCGGTCTACCGTGATTCCGGCGTCGGCGGACTGGAAACATATTCGCGGTTGTAGTGGAAGCGCGGCTCAAGACATCGATCCAGGTCATGGCCCTGGTGCGGCGCTGCGACATGCAGGCGATCGGCGTCGCGGTGACGGCGCGCGGCGACCCCGATGCCGGCGCCATGCTGGTCAAGCTGTGCGGGCGCCAGCGCGACGCCACGGTGCTGGCCCAGACGCGTCGCGCTGACGGCACGCTCGGCTGGCTGCGCGCGACGGGCGTCGCGCCGGTGGCGGACAGCGAGGCGGACGCCTATATCGCCCGTCAGCGGCAGCGCGATCCCGACCTCTGGGTCGTCGAGATCGAGACGCTCGCGCCCGACACGGTCCTCGATGGCGGCATCATCGAATGAGCGATTTCCCTGAACATCCGGACCTGCGCGTTACCGGGCACGATATCGTCTTCAAGCGGCATCTGCGGCTCGACGTGTATCGCTTCCATCACCGGCTGTTTTCCGGCGAGTGGAGCGGCGAGCGGCTGTACGATGTGATCCGCCGGGGCGCGGCGGTCGGCGTGCTGCTTTACGATCCCGACTGCGAGGCGGTGGTGCTCGTCGAGCAGTTTCGGCTGCCGCCGCTGCTCGCCGGCTATTCGCCCTGGGTCATCGAGGTCGTCGCCGGTCTTGTCGATCGCGAGAACGAGACGCACGAGGAGGTCGGCCTCCGCGAGACGGCAGAGGAGGCCGGTCTTGAGGTGGTCACCGAACTGGTGCCGATCCAGCGCTACGTGCCAATGCCCGGCAATTCGGACGAGACGATCACCTTGTTCTGCGGTCGGGTGAACTCGACGAAAGCCGGCGGCATTTACGGCATCGCCGACGAGCACGAGGACATCCGCGTCGTGGTAAAACCGCTCGCCGAATTGGAAGCCATGGTCGACGCCGGACAGATCGACACCGGCCACACGCTGATCTGCCTCTACTGGCTGCTGCGCCATAGAGACGAACTGCGGCGGCGATGGGGTTTGACCTAGCGCACTGGCAGCTTCTTGAAATGCTTTGACAACGCCAACCCTTGGCTCTGGTACGACGAGCCGATGCCGCCACCGTAAAGCCGGTCCGGCCGTGCAATTAGCGGCTCGTAGACGAGGCGGCCCATGGTCTGGCCGTGCTCGATGAGAAACGGCACCTCGTGCGAGCGCACTTCGAGGACCGCGCGGCTCCCCTGCCCGCCCGCCTCGGCGGCGCCGAAACCAGGGTCAAAGAAGCCGGCGTAATGGACCCGAAATTCGCCGACAAACGTGTCGTAGGGCAACATCTCGGCGGCGTGGTCGGCCGGCACGACGACCGCCTCGCGCGAAGCGAGAATGTAGAAGTCGTTGGGATCGAGTACCAGACCGGCCGGGTCGCCGGGACCACGCCGCGCGTAGACCGGCTCCCAGAAATCGCTCGGGTCGTAGAAATCGACATTGTCGAGATCGATGACGCCGGTGTGGCGGCGCGCCTTGTAGCCGATCAGCCCCGTCTCGGGTTGGCCCAGGGCATCGACGGTAAAAATCAGCCCATTGCGGATCGCCTGTGCCGCCGGTGTGCCGTCCTCGGGCAGCTCGACGAGCGGGCTTTCAGCGTGGAGCCGGCGCAAGGCCGTATCGCGAAACAGCGGCGAGCCGCGCCGCACCCGCAGCTGCACCAACCGTGAGCCGGTGCGCACCACAACACTGAACGAGCGCGGCGAAATCTCGGCGTAAAGCGGTCCCTTGTAGCCGTCGCGCACGCGGTCGAACTCGGTGCCGTAGTCGGTGATCACGCGGGCGAAGACATCGAGCCGGCCGGTCGAGCTTTTCGGGTTTGCCGCCGCGTTGGTGCGGCGCGGCAGCGCGGCCATCTCCAACAGCGGCACGATATAGACGCAGTTGCGCTCCAGGACCGTGCCGCCGGTCAAATCGACGCGGTGCATCGACAGTTGGTCGAGCTTTTCCTTTACCGTATGCCGAGCGCCAGGCAGGAAGCTCGCGCGCACGCGGTAGGCGACCTCACCAAGACGCAGATCAAGGCTCGCCGGTTGGATCTGGTCGTCGCCGATCGGCACCGCCGCGGTGATCTCATGGCCAAGCTTTACCAGGCCCCGCAGCATCTGCGACGGCAACAGCCCGGTCGACCGCTCGGTCTCCGGCACCGGAAACAACTCGCCGTGGCGTGCCTGCATCGCGGGATCGTCGCTCACGCCCTCTTCTTACGCGCCCTCAGTCACTGAGCAAGGCCAAAAATAATATTGCTGCCTTGATCGTTCGTATGTATGGAGCTACATGATATCAGTCATGTCTTTTACATATCACCAAACATGGAGCGCACGTTGGGCTACCAAGACCCCTCACTCGTGAAATCGCCAAAAGGCGCGGTTTCCCATCTGCATGTCATTTACGACGGTGGGGAGCAGGTGGCTGATGCCGCCGGCTGGGTGGGTTGGTCCATCGCTGAACTGGAATGGTACGAAGAACCAACGATGGCGTGCCGCTGGAATGGCTCCACCGAGAACCATGAAATCTCGGGGATCGGGAATCCGCAATCCCGCGGGAACCCCACATGGTTCATCATCCCGTCGCCGCTTCAGGATATAATTCGAGCAAAGTTGCGGGACGCGCCGGAGCTCCAGCGCGAGCGTGAATTGACACGCGGCGCAGCCGAGGCAAGCGCCGCCGCTTTCGCCCGCGTGTGGAACAACCCGGAGGACGATGTCTACGATGCCCTTTGAGTTCGGGGCCATCGTCCTGGTTCCTTTTCCGTTCACCAACCAGGCGGCTTCCAAAAAGCGACCGGCCGTCGTCGTCAGCAATTTTTCCTACAGCTCTGTGCGGCCGGACGTCATCGTCATGGCGGTGACCAGCCAACTTCGGGCCAACCGCGCCCTCGGCGAAGTACCGGTTCTCGAATGGCAGGCTGCTGGTCTGCTAAAGCCGTCCGCCATCAAGCCGGTATTCGCCACGCTCGAGCAGTCCCTGATCCTTCGCCGGCTTGGGGGGCTCAATCCCGCTGATAGCGCGGCGCTGCGAGACGGCATCGCCCGAATACTGGGTTAGCTGCGTAAAGTCTGAACCTTGCTCCTCAATCTTCGCGGGTCGATATTGTTGCTTAACGCCCGGCAGCTCGGAGAAGGGTTATGGACATCCGCGACGGCTTTATCGGCTCGGTCGGCAATACCCCGCTCATCAAGCTGCGCCGCGCGTCGGAGGAGACCGGCTGTACGATCCTCGGCAAGGCGGAGTTCCTCAATCCCGGCGGCTCGGTGAAGGACCGCGCGGCGCTGGCGATTATCAAGGACGCCGAGGAACGCGGGGCGCTGCGGCCCGGCGGCGTCATCGTCGAGGGCACCGCCGGCAATACCGGGATCGGGCTGGCGCTGGTCGGCAATGCGCGCGGCTACCGCACGGTCATCGTGATGCCGGAAACGCAAAGCCAGGAAAAAAAGGACATGCTGCGGCTGTGCGGCGCCGATCTGCGGCTGGTGCCGGCGACCCGGCTCACCGACCCGATGCACTACACGCATTATTCCGGCCGGCTGGCCCAAGAGATCGCGGCCAAGGAGCCGAACGGTGCGATCTGGGCCAACCAGTTCGACAACCTCGCCAACCGGCGCGGCCATTACGAGACGACCGGCCCGGAGATCTGGCAGCAGACCGACGGCAAGGTCGACGGCTTTACCTGCGCGGTCGGCACCGGCGGTACGCTGAGCGGCGTCGGCATCGCGCTCAAGGAGCGCAACCCCAACGTCAAGATTTACCTGTCCGACTGCATGGGGTCGGGCATCTACAGCTGGTACGCGCACCGCGAGTTCAAGCCTGAGGGCAACTCGATCACCGAAGGCATCGGCAACAACCGCGAGACCGAGAACCTGAAGGGCTTTACGCCCGACGGACAGTTTCAGATTACCGACGCGGAGATGCTGCCGGTGCTGTTTCAATTGGCCGAGGAGGAAGGCCTCATCGTCGGCGGGTCGAGCGGCATCAATGTCTGCGGCGCCATCCGATTGGCCAAGGAATTGGGGCCGGGGCACACGATCGTGACCATCCTTGCCGATTCCGGCACGCGCTATCAGTCGAAGCTGTTCAACCCGGCCTTTCTCAAGGAGCGCGACCTACCGGCACCGAAATGGCTGGAAACTTGAGCGTCGGTTCAATCGTCCTGAGGCACCGGGGCCACGTAGCGGGTGTAGAGCCAGCCAACACCCGCGGGCGTGTCGACGCGCATGCAGGAATTGCACTCGGAGCCGGCCTGGCCGATCGGACTGACAACCGTTCCTTTGGCAAGCCGCGCCACGACCGCCAACTCGTCGTCCTGACCTGATCGCAGATCGACATCGGCGATCGTGACGACCGGCGAGTGCGGAAACCAGACGAATGCCGTCGATTTGTCGAAACAACCGCCCAGCAACACCCCGGCGGTCACGACGACGGCAAGCCACATTTTCGATAACGGCATTGGCGTTCGCTCTCTCGGCGATCGATGCGCTACTAATACTCCGAACCGGCGATCGAGGCATGCGATGACTGAACTGCTGTTCCGCGATGACGCCTATCTGCGGTCATGCACGGCACGCGTCGTTGCGGTCGACGAACGCGGGATTCGGCTCGATCGCACCGTGTTTTACCCGACCGGCGGCGGCCAGCCGGGCGATACCGGTGTGCTGCGGTTGGCGGATGGCGCGACGCTCGCGATCATCGACACCGTCAAGGGCGATGGCGCCGACGAGGTGATCCATGTCCCCGCTCCCGACGCGAATCGGCCCGCACCCGGTGACGCGGTGACCGTCGAAATCGACTGGGAGCGGCGGCATCGGCTGATGCGCATGCATACCTGTCTGCACCTGCTCTGTGCCGTGGTGCCGGGCGCGGTGACCGGCGGCGCGATCGGCGACGGCCGTGGCCGGCTGGATTTCGACGTGCCCGGCGCAGCGCTCGACAAGGAGGCGATCGCCACCGCCCTCAACAAGCTGATCGCCGAGGGACATACCGTCGCACCGCGCTGGATCGACGATGCGGAGCTGCAAACACGACCGGAGCTGGTGCGCACGATGTCGGTCAAGCCACCGATGGGCAGCGGCAAGGTACGGCTGTTGAAGATCGATGGGGTCGACCTGCAGCCCTGCGGCGGCACGCATGTCAGAAACACCGCCGAGATCGGCCCGGTCGAGATCGGCAAGATCGAAAACAAGGGCCGCCAGAACCGGCGGGTCAACCTAGCTTTCGCCGGCTGAGCCGGCCCCTACCCCCATCCCAACCTTCCCCCGCCAGCGGGGGAAGGGGCGCGCCGGTGGCCGGTTATCTCCCTCCCCGCTGGCGGGGAAGGGTCGGGGTGGGAATTAATTCCGCCCCGCCAATAACCCGCGCGCGATGATCTGCGCCTGGATTTCCGCGGCGCCCTCGAAGATGTTGAGGATGCGGGCGTCGCACAGTACGCGGCTGATCGGATATTCGATCGCGTAGCCGTTGCCGCCGTGGATCTGCACGGCATTGTCGGCGTTGCTCCAGGCGACGCGGGCGGCCAGGAGCTTGGCCATGCCGGCCTCGATGTCGCAGCGCCGACCGCTGTCCTTCTCGCGGGCGGCGAAATAGGCGAGCTGGCGGGCCATCATCGTCTCGACCGCCATCATCACCAGCTTGAGCTGGACGCGCGGGAAGGCGGCGATGTTGCGGCCGAACTGCCGGCGCTCGCGGGCGTAGGCCATCGCCAGCTCGAAGGCGTTCTGCGCGACCCCGACGGCGCGCGCGGCGGTCTGCACGCGGGCGCTCTCGAAGGTCGCCATCAGCTGCTTGAAGCCCTCGCCCTCGGTGCCTCCGAGCAGCGCGTCGGCCGGCACAGCGAACCCGTCGAAGCCGATCTCGTATTCCTTCATCCCGCGATAGCCGAGCACCGGGATTTCACTGCCCGACATGCCTTCGGCGGGAAACGGGTTGGCATCGTCGCCGCGCGGTTTGGGCGCGAGAAACATGCTGAGCCCGCGATAGCCGCTGTCGGGCGCGCCGGTGCGCACCAGCAGCGTCATCAGGTCGGAGCGAGCGGCATGGGTGATCCAGGTCTTGGCGCCGTGGATACGATAGGCATCACCGTCGCGCACCGCGCGGGTCTGCAGATTGGCGAGATCGGAGCCGGCATTGGGCTCGGTGAAGACCGCGGTCGGCAGCACCGCGCCGGAGGCGATGCCGGGCAGCCAGCGCGCTTTCTGCTCAGGGGTGCCGCTGGTGCGGATCAGCTCGCCGGCGATCTCCGAGCGCGTACCCAGCGAGCCGACGCCGATATAGGCGCGCGACAGCTCCTCGGAGACGACGCACATCGCCATCTTGCCGAGGCCGAGCCCGCCATATTCCTCGGGCAGCGTCACGCCGAACACGCCGATGCCGGACAGCTCCGCGATGACCTCGATGGGGATGAAACGGTCCTCGCGGTGCCAGTCATGCGCGAAAGGCGCGACGGCGCGCTCGGCGAAGCGGCGGACCTGGTCGCGGATCAGCTCGAGCGTCTCGTCGCCGAGCCCATGGTCGGTCCCATTGGCGCCGCCGCCCGGCATGCCCTCGGCGAGGATTGCGCCGAGCGCGGCGCGGGCTTCGGCCAACCCGGCAATCAACGGGCTGCGGCGCAGCGGCGCCAGGTCGTCCTCGGTCAGATCGAGGTCGAAGGGACGGGCGATCTCCCCCTGCCCCATCGCGATGCCGCCGCAAATCTGCGCGAGATATTCACCAAAGCCGACCGCGAGGATCAGCCGCTGCGCCTCCCCCAACTCGCCGGCAGCGTCGAGCCGCGCCGCCCATTCGCGCAACTGCCGCAGTCCCGCGGCATAGGTCGCCATCCAGGCAAGCCCGTGCGCGGCGATCTGCTCGGCGTCGAGGGCGGCAGCGTTGTTGCCGACACGAGTGGCGAGATTGGCGCGCGCCCGGCCGACCAGTGCCGCCACGGCGGCAAGGGCATCGGCGCTAGTATCGAGAAGCTGCTTTGGCTGCATCGCCGTCACGCATGGTTCGGGACGCGGTACGTCGCACCGCTTCTCACCATGACCTACGTTCTTGCCGGCGGAAAGAAAAGCGCCTGATACCGAAACGCCCGCGGAAGGCGGCTATTCGATGCCTTTGATCGAGTAGGTGTTGGGCAAGGTCGTCTGGGAGTTCGGGTCGTGCGTCTTGCGCGACAGGGAGTCGGTCATTCCGACGGCCGAGATGTCGTCGCCGATCCCGTTCAGGTTCTGGATGTCGCTGGCCCGCTGCGGTCCCCCCGGCGCGCATCCGACTGCGCCGCCGGCGCACAGGGCAACGACAAGGCCAATGCGAAGCAGCGTCATGGAGATGTCTCCAGGGAGGGGCTACAACAGATATAGGCGTCGGCGGCGACAGCCACAACCACTACCCGCGGTATGGCCACGCAAATCAGTGATCGACCTTTGGTTCTACTATTCCTATCGCGCTGAGGTCTCTCGCTGTCGGGACGGTTGACGCGTGATGCTGCTGAGCGTAAACCGCCCGCCCATGTTGCGGACGACGCATCACGCCGGCATCCGGCGAATTATCGACCCGGGCTCACCAAGGGCCCGGGCCGTGTTGATTCGCCAATTTCTTGCCGAGGATTCCGTCGATGTCGTCTCCTGCCGTCACTGTCCCCGCCGCTGAGCCGGCGACTACCACCTTCTTTTCGCTACAAGCCCGCGCCGAGCCCGGGGTGATGCCCCGCGTGCTCGAACTATTCGCCAAACGCGGCCTTGTGCCGGAACTGTGGCATAGCGCGGTGGTTCGCAAGCGGCTGACCATCGATATAGAGGTCGCCGGGCTCGGCGATACAGCCGATTATGTCGCCAACTGCCTGCGCCAGATCACTGGCGTCGATGTGGTGCTGACCGCCTGATGTCTTTCGCCGACCGCATCCGCCATTGCAACAGCTTCGACCGGTCGCGGGTAATCCCGCTCTGGGCGGGCGAGCATCGGATCGGCTGGCTGCGGCGCGACAACGCCGAGGCCCTGCGGCCGCACGATCGCGTCTTCGCGATCGAGGACGACAGCGCCCGGCTGCTGCCAAGCGGCGGCTGCCAGGAAATCAGCCGCGCCGTCGATGGCGTCGTCGACGCGCTGGTCAAGGAGCGGCGCGTCTCGAAGTGGCGCAACGAGACCTTCGATGTCGCCCCGTGCTGGGCGGCGCCGCCGATCCTCCGCGTCGATCGCGGTGCGGTGCCGTTCTTCGGGGTGCGCGCGTACGGCGTGCATCTCAACGGCTATCGCCGCACCGGCGACGGCTATTTTCTGTGGATCGGCAAGCGGGCACCCAACAAGCAAACCTCGCCCGGTAAGCTCGACAACATGGTCGCCGGCGGCATCGGCAACGGCCACGGGGCCGCGGCGACGCTTGTCAAAGAGGCCGAGGAGGAAGCGGCGGTCTCGGCGCCGCTGATCGAGCGGGCGGTCGCCGCGGGCGCTCTCACCTATCGCATGGAAACCAGGCACGGCATCCGCGACGATGTGATGTTCGTCTATGACCTGGAAGTGCCCGACGACTTCACGCCGTCAAACGGCGACGGCGAGATCGCCGGGTTCGAGCTGATGCCGCTGGCGGACGTTCTCGAACGCATCCGCACGACCGCCGACTTCAAGTTCAACGTCAACCTGGTGATCCTCGATTTCGCGGTGCGCCATGGGGTGCTGCGGCCCGAGGACGCGGAATACCTCGACGTCGCCAACGGGCTTCACCGCCCGTTCGATTGAGCTTGGGCAAGGATTTCCGCCGACGTCATTCCCGCTTCGCGCATCGCCCGGATGGTCAGCGCGCGATCGCGCTTTGCGAGGCGCCGGCCGTCGGCGTCGGTCAGCAGCGGATGATGGCGATAGTCAGGGGTCGACAGGCCCAGCAGTGCCTGCAGCAGGCGATGGATATGCGTCGCGGAGAACAGATCGACGCCGCGCGTGATCAGCGTCACGCCCTGCAGCGCATCGTCGACCGTGACCGCGAGGTGATAGCTCGTTGGCACATCCTTGCGCGCTAGCACGACATCGCCGCGCGCCGCCGGATCGGCAGCGATGATCCGCCCGGCCTCGGACCACTCGAGCCGCCCCGTTCGGCTGAAGGCTGCGGCGACGTCCAGCCGCAAGGCATAATCCGCTCCGCCAGCGATACGTGCGGCGCGCTCCTCTGACGACAAAAGCTTGCAGGTGCCCGGATAGATCGATCCGTCGTCCCCCTGCGGCGCGCCGCCGGCGCGGGCGATCTCGGCTTGGATCGCCTTGCGAGTGCAGAAACAAGGGTAGAGAAGCCCCTGCGCGTCAAGCCGCGCCAGCGCCGCGCGGTAGTCGCCGAAATGCTCGGATTGCCGGCGGACCGGGCCATCCCATTCCAGCCCGAGCCAGGCGAGGTCCGCCCGGATCGCGGCGTCGAATTCCGGCCCGCAACGGGCGGTGTCGATGTCCTCGATACGCAGCAGAAACCGCCCGCCGGCCTCGCGCGCCGCGTGCCAGCCCTCCCATGCCGAACGCACATGGCCGAGATGCAGATACCCGGTTGGGCTGGGCGCAAAGCGGGTGACGATTGAAGGCTGCATCAGCTCCGTGCGTCCTTCGAGGCTCCCTTCGGTCGCACCTCAGGATGAGGACTTTTCTTCGTAGCATTAAGAACAATCCTCATCCTGAGGCGCTTCGCGAAGCGGCTGTCCCGATGGACGCACGATTGCTCATTCGAACCGCTATCGGCTATGCCTGTTCCACGACCTCCGCGGAGACCGACATGAACCTCACCCTGTCCGGGCCGTCGCATCCACCGCATTCGGGCGGCAAAGCGAAGCGCCTGGTGATCCTGCTGCACGGGCTTGGCGCCGACGGCAACGATTTGATCGGGCTGGCGCCGTACTGGGCGCCGCATATGCCGGATGTCGAGTTCCTGTCGCCGAACGCGCCGTTTCCCTGCGACATGGCGCCCTACGGCTACCAGTGGCTCAGCGCGCGCGACCCGAGTGCCGAGGCGCAACTCGCCGGCGCCCGCGCCGCCGCGACGATTCTCGACGCCTTCATCACCGATGAGCTGGCCAAACGCGAGCTTACAGAAAGCGATCTGGCGCTGGTCGGCTTTTCGCAGGGCTGCATGATGTCGCTATTTGTCGGGCCGCGGCGTGACCGGCAGATCACCGGGATCGTCGGCTATTCCGGCCGGCTCATCGCACCCGAATTGTTCGGCGAGGAAATCCGCTCGCGGCCACCGGTGCTGCTGGTGCATGGCACCGACGATCCGATGGTGCCGTACGGCTCGATGGCCGAGGCGGAGGCGACACTCAAAGCGGCCGAAGTGCCGGTCGAGACGCTGACCTGTCCGGGCATCGGCCATTCGATCGACGGCCCCGGGTTGCAGCGCGGCGGGCAGTTCCTGGTGCGGGCGCTCAGCTAGGCTTGGCCGGCGGCAACAGCTTGCCGAGCGCGTCGCGCATCTTGTCGGAATCCCAATCGGCCGCGCCCTCGACCTTGCCGAGCACCTTGCCGTCGGCGTCGATCAGAAAGCTGCTGGGCAGCCCGCGCGCCTCGAAGGCCCTGATCGCCGTGCTCTTCGGGTCGAGATAGACCTTGAGCTTGTCGAGGCCGTGCTTTTCGACAAACGGCTTCACCATTTCGGCACCGCCGCGGTCCTCGGACAGCGCCAGAATCATTAGCGAGGCCCCAAACCTCTGCTGCAACGCTGCCAGCGACGGCATCTCCTTGAGGCAGGGCTGACACCAGGTCGCCCACAGGTTCAGCAGCACGACACTGCCCTTGAAATCGGTAAGCTCCGCCTCCTTGCCCGACATGTCGGTCAAGGAAAACGCCGGTGCTGGCTGCGGCGTCTCGGCCGGGATAAACTCGCCAAGCTTGATTTTACCGGGCTCGTCGGCACCGATGGCGGCCGAGGCCAAAACCGAGGTGACCAACACCAATGCGGCCGCGATGACCAAGCCCAAGCCGCGGACAGAGGGTGAGGCGGCGACCGGGGCGTCTCCCAACACGCTGTGGGGCGGCCGTTTTGCCGGCGGCCCCGCCGCAATCATGCGCCGCATCAATGCCTCGATCGATTTCGACCGGCGGTTTTACGCCGAGGATATCGCCGGATCGAAGGCGCACTGCGCGATGCTGGTCGCGCAACGCATCCTCTCACCCGAAGATGGCGTGGCGATCACGGCTGGTCTAGAGCAAATCCGGGCGGAAATTGACGCAGGAAATTTCACTTTCCGCGAGGAAAACGAGGACATCCACCTCAACATCGAGGCGCGGCTGGCGGAGTTGATCGGCCCGGTCGCGGGGCGGCTGCACACCGCCCGTTCGCGCAACGACCAGGTCGCGACCGATTTCAAGCTCTGGGTGCGCGGCGCCATCGATGGGCTCGGCGAGGCGATGACCGCCTTGCAGGCGGCGCTGCTCGACCAGGCCGAGACGCATGCCGCGACCGTCATGCCGGGCTTCACGCATCTGCAGACCGCGCAGCCGGTGACGCTCGGGCACCATCTGATGGCCTATGTCGAGATGGTCGGGCGCGACCGCGGCCGGCTCGCCGATTGCCGCCGGCGGCTCAACGAATGCCCGCTCGGCGCCGCGGCGCTGGCCGGCACGGCCTTCCCGATCAACCGCGACGCCACCGCCGCCGCGCTCGGTTTCGACCGGCCGACCGCGAATTCGCTGGACGCGGTGTCGGATCGCGACTTCGCGATCGAATTTCTCGCCGCGGCGGCACTTGCCGGAACGCATCTGTCGCGCCTGGCCGAGGAGATCGTGGTGTGGTCGAGCGAGCCGTTCGGCTTTATCAAGCTCAGCGACGCCTTCACCACCGGCAGCTCGATCATGCCGCAAAAGCGCAATCCAGACGCCGCCGAACTGGTGCGCGCCAAGACCGGGCGGCTCGACGGCTCGCTCGTCGCGCTGCTGACGGTGATGAAAGGCCTGCCGCTCGCCTATCAGAAGGACATGCAGGAAGACAAAGTCCCGGTGTTCGAGGCGGTCGACGCGCTCGAGCTCTGCCTCGCGGCGAGCGAAGGCATGGTCCGCGACATGCGGCCGCAGGTGGCGCGGCTGCGCGAGGCGGCGGCACGCGGCTACAGCACCGCGACCGACCTCGCCGACTGGCTGGTGCGCGAGGCCGGCCTACCGTTCCGCCAGGCGCACCACGCGACGGGTGCGATCGTCAAGCGGGCCGAGGCGCTGGGAAAGGACCTTGCCGCACTGCCGCTGGCGGACATGCAAGCGATCGAACCGGCGATCACCCAAGAAGTCTATGATGTGCTCGACATCGACAGCTCGGTCGCGAGCCGCAACTGTTATGGCGGTACCGCGCCCGAGCAGGTGCGCGCGGCGGTCGCGGCGGCGCGCGAAAGGTATTTGCGATGAGTGAGATCAAAGCGGACCGCGCCCGTCTCGGCCGCATGCCGGCGGGACGCCCGCGGTCCCTTTTCCGCCTTACATCACGGGTGGCCTTAGTGCTTCTGATCGCCCTGGCGCTGACCGGCTGCGGCCGCAAGGGCAATCCGCAGCCGCCGCCGGGGCAGCAGAACGCCTATCCGCGCACCTATCCGAGCTCGTGACGATGGCCGAACCGTTCGTCTACCAAAATGGCGAGCTGCACGCAGAGCAGATGCCGATCGCGCGGGTCGCCGACATCGTCGGAACCCCGCTTTACCTCTACTCTGCCAAGTCGTTCCGCGACCAGTACCGCGCCTTCGCCGATGCGTTCGTCGCCGAGAAGCCGCTGATCTGCTACGCGGTGAAAGCCAATTCGAACCAAGCGGTGCTGCGGCTTTTCGCTGGACTCGGCGCCGGCGCGGACGTCGTTTCTGGAGGTGAGCTGCGGCGGGCGCTGGCCGCCGGCATCCCGGCGGGGCGCATTGTCTTTTCCGGGGTGGGCAAGACCAGCGAAGAACTTGTCGCGGCGCTCGATGCGGACATCCACCAGATCAATGTCGAGTCTCTCCCCGAGTTACGACGGCTGAGCGAACTGGCGGTCGCACGCTCGCAAACGGCGCGCGTCGCGATCCGAGTCAATCCCGATGTCGGCGCGCATACGCACAGCGACATTGCCACCGGCCGCAAAGAAGACAAATTCGGCATCGCCTATGGCGAGGCGATGGACGCTTATCGCCTTGCCACGCAATTGCCAGGTGTCGAGCCGGTCGGGCTGGCGGTGCATATCGGCTCGCAGATCGTCGATCTTGGGCCCAGCCGCGCCGCCTTCGAGCGGATCGCCGGGCTAGTCGCCGCGTTGCGCGGCGAAGGGCTGACCGTGCGGCAGGTCGATCTCGGCGGCGGGCTGACGGTCCCATATGGCAACGACATCCCGGCGACGCCCGGCCAATACGCCGACATGGTGCGCGGCATTTTCGGCTCGCTCGACGTGGCGCTCGCATTCGAGCCGGGGCGTTTCATGGTTGCCGCGGGCGGCGTCCTTGTGACCAGAGTCATTTACGTCAAGGAAGGCGAGCGGCGGATCGTCGTCGTCGACGCCGCGATGAACGATCTGGTCCGTCCGGCGATGTACAAGGCCGAGCACCGCATCCTGCCGATCCGCGAGCCGGCGCGCGGCGCGAAGCAGGGGCCGGCCGATGTCGTCGGCCCTGTCTGCGAGACGACCGACACCTTTACCCGCGACCGGTTGCTGCCGTCACTGGCGGAAGCCGACCTCGTCGCGTTCATGACCGCCGGCGCTTATGGCGCGGCGATGAGCTCGACCTACAACACGCGGCCGCTGGTGGCCGAGGCGCTGGTCGATGGCGCGCGTTTTGCGGTGATCCGCGCACGGCCGAGCTACGACGAGATGCTGGCGCTCGACACGATCCCGGATTGGCTGCGATGAACCAAGACGCCGCGCCTGACCGCCTGCTCGGCCGCCGGTTGTTCTGGTCGCGCGCGGCGCTCGCCTGGGAGATTTTGTGGCCGGCGCTGTGGCCCGTGGCGGGGATCGCCGGGCTGTTCGTGGCGTTCGCGCTATTCGATTTGCCGAGCCTGCTGCCGGGTGCGGTGCACGCGGTTATCCTCGCCGGGTTCGCCGCCGCCTTCGCCGGCGCGGCATTCTGGGGCTGGAGTAAGCTTGTCTGGCCCGATGCACTCGCCGGCCGGCGCCGCATCGAACGCGAGAGCGGCCTCGCGCATCGCCCGCTGGCGGCACTCGCCGATCATCCCAGCGCAGCGCTCGACGAAGCCTCGGCGGCGCTGTGGGAAGCCCATCGCCGGCGCATGCTGGCGGCGCTGCGCCGGCTGCGCGTCGGCTGGCCGGTCGCGGGGCTGGCGCGGCGCGATCCGTGGGGCCTGCGGGCGATCCTCGTCATTCTGCTCGTTGTCGCGGTGATCGATGCCGGCGCCGACTGGCGCGAGCGGCTGGCGCGCGCCTTTTCGCCGGGTTGGGAGAGCGGCCCGCCGGCGCCGAGCGCGAGCTTCGACATCTGGATTACACCCCCCGACTACACCGGCCTGCCGCCGCAATTCCTGCGCGCCGACACCGTGGGTCCGGTCCGAGTTCGCGACCGGCAGCGCGCTGCTGGCGCAAATCCATGGCGGCCGCGGCATGCCGCATCTGTCGATCGACAGTGAGACGAGCGATTTCGAGGCACTTGACAAGCAGAATTTCCGCGCCGCAGCGACGCTCAGCAAGGGCGCGAAACTCAGCGTCACCCAGGGCGGCGCGACGCTGGGAAGCTGGCCGATCGAGATCATTCCCGACAACCCGCCGGCCGCTGCGTTCGTCCAGCCGCCGCGGGCCACGATCCGCGCCGCGCTGCGCCTCGAGTACCAGGCGACCGACGATTATGGGGTCGAGGCAGCGAAGCTCGTCATTCGCCGGCCGGACGGCAAACCCGAGGACAAGCTCGAAATCGCGCTGCCCCTGCCCGGCCTTCACCTCAAGGAAGCCAAGGCGACCAACTACCAGGATCTGTCGCCGCATCCCTGGGCCGGCCTCCCGGTCGAGATCACGGTCATGGCGACCGACGCGCTCGGGCAGACCGGCGAAAGCGAGGCGGTTCACATGAACCTGCCCGAGCGGACCTTCACCAACCCCGTCGCCCGCGCGATCATCGAGCAGCGCAAGGAGTTGGTGAAGGACCCCAACTCGCGCGCCGCGGTCGCCGAAATTCTCGACGACCTCGACAAGCGGCCGGCGCTGTTCCGCGACGACACGGTCGCCTATCTGGCGCTACGCCTGGCCGCGCTGCGCTTGCGACAGGATGACGCGACGGCCGCGATCGCCGCCGTCGTGCCTCTGTTGTGGGAAACCGCGCTGCGCATCGAGGACGGCCGCATGTCGGTCGCCGAAAACGAGCTGCGCCGGCTGCAGCAGCAATTGCAGGACGCGCTCGCCCGCGGCGCCTCCGACGAGGAAATCGACAAGCTGACGCGCGAGTTGAGCGATGCGCTCAACCGCTACCTGCAGGCGCTCGCCGAGGACATGCGCAATCGCCCCGCGGACGAGAACCAGCGGCCCGCCGACCCGTCGAAAGTCCTCACCAGCCGCGACCTCCAACGGATGCTCGACCGCGCGCGGCAGCTGGCGCATAGCGGCGCGCAGCAGCAGGCGCGCGAGCTGCTTTCGCAGCTTCAGGACATGCTGGAAAATTTGCGCGCCGCCCGGCCCGGCCAGTCTCAGCAGGGTGCCGGCGACGCGGAGCAGATGATGCGCGGGCTGCGCGACATGATGCAGCGCCAGCAGCAGCTGCTCGATCGCAGCTTCCGGGCGCAGCGCGGCCAGGGCCAGCGCCAGGGACGCGGCCAGCAACCGGGTCAAATGGGGCAACCCGGGCAGATGGGCCAGCCCGGCGAGGGCCAGGACGGCTCGCAGATGGGCGATCTCGGCAATTCCGCGGGGCAGCAGGAGGAATTGCGGCACGCGCTCGGCGAGATGATGCGCCATATGGGCGACGGTATGGGCGACATTCCCGACCCATTCGGCCGCGCCGAACGAGCGATGCGCGATGCCGCCGGGGCGCTGCGGCAGGGCGCGCCGGGGGAGGCCATCGCGCCACAGAGCCAGGCGCTCGACGAGCTGCAGCAGGGCGCGCGCGACTTCGCCAAGCAGATGCAGGAGCGGATGAGCAAAGGCTGGGGCAGCCCCGGCGATGACGACGGCAGCGTCGGTGACCTGCCGGACCGGAGTGATCGCGACCCCTTCGGCCGCCCGCTGTCGTCGAACGGATCGTATGACCAGGGTGATGTCGCGATCCCGGACGCGAGCATCCTGCAGAAGTCGCGGCAAATCCTCGACGAACTGCGCCGCCGAGCCGGCGAGCGCACGCGGCCGGTGATCGAGCTCGATTATATCGAGCGTCTGCTGCGCCGGTTTTGACGGCGTCTTAGGCTTTTGACGCTGACATCAGCGGACATGAACCGCCGCCTGCTCCTGTCGATCATCGCCGGCAGCGTCATGCTGCCCGGCATGGCGCGGGCCGCACCCGCGGCGGCACCGGGGCCAGCGCGGCTCAAGCTGACCAATGCTCATACCGGCGAGACCTTCGACGGCCCCTATCGCGACGAAAACGGCCCGATCCCGAAGGCCATGGCCGACCTCGCGGTGTTCCTGCGCGATTTCCATTCGGGCGAAATCATCGCGATGGATATCGCCGTCCTCGATTTCCTCGCCGCGGTGATGAGCGCGACCGGCCAGAACGAGGCGCAGGTGCTTTCCGCCTATCGCACGCGCGCGACCAACGAGATGCTGGCGCGCACAACCTTCGGCGTGGCCGAGAACAGCCAGCACATCTTCGGCCGAGCGGTCGACGTGCATTTCGGCGCGAAGCTCGCCGAAGCAATGCAGGCGGCGCGCGCCATGCAGCGCGGCGGAGTCGGCTGGTACCCCTACTCCGCCTTCATCCACATCGATTCCGGGCCGGTGCGAAACTGGGACCTCAACGACAGCGGGCTCGGCAATCTGCTGTTCGACGGGAAGATCATCCATTTCAACGCGATGGGTGAGCTGGTCATCAGCTCCGGCCATGGGCACGGACACGGCATGCCGCTGATGGTCGGCGGCGGACGGCCGCCCACGGTGCGCCAGCGCCTCGCCCGCCTGCATCAGCTCGCCCGCGCTGAATTCCTGACCCGGCGGCATTAGCGCTAACTCGCGGAAAACGTCACCACGACGCCGACCGCGCCGTCGGGGGCCGGCAGGAAGCCAACGACGAAATGGCTGGTCTCGCCGGGCAGCAGGCGCTCGCGCGGCGGCTCAATGACCTTGAACACCAGCTCGTGCTGGCTGCCGTCGCGCAGCGCAACGCGCAGCCGCGGCACCATACGCGGCACGCCGATCTTGTTGCTCACATCGCCCTCGACGATCAGTCCGTCGGCGTTGCGGGTCGAGGTGATATTGGCGATGTCGAGCCCGGCGCCGAGCGGCTGCGTCTTCAGCCCGACCAGCTCATAGAATGGCGCAGCCGGCGGCCACAGCGCGACGATCTGGTCGCGGCCGACGATGGCACCGACAATCACCGCGCCGATCAGCAGGATCAGCACCACCCAGCCGAGACCGGAGTGGCGTCGGCGCGGTGGCGTCGGCGCGGTGATCGCCGGCCGCGGTGCCGCGGCGGGCTCTGCCGGCGGCGCCGATTGCAGCCGTTCGCGCATCCGCAACAGCGGCGCCGGCGGCGGCGCTGTATGCGGCGCGACGTAGTGCCAGCTATGACCGCAGCTCGCGCACCGCACGGTGCGCCCGGAAGACCGGCTCACCGCCTCGTCCTCGACCTGGTAACGGGTATGGCAGGTCGGGCAAACGAGGATCATCGCGCAGTGTCGGCTCGCATTGTGGGTTTGTAACGATGATCGCGGATTTGCCCGATCTTGTCGATGCGGCGGTGTTTACGCGGCCGCACGCCGCCAACCGAGAAGCTGGTACAGGACGATCGCGGCCAATGTCGCGGTGCCGATGCCGGTGAGGTTGAACTCGCCAAAATGCAGCGTCATGTCGCCCGACCCCGCGATCAGCGTCACCGCGACGGTCACCAGATTGCGCGGGTCGGAGAAGTCCACGCGCGCCCCGACCCAGATGCGCCCCGCGGTCGCCGCGATCAGCCCGAAGACGACAAGCGACAAGCCGCCGATCACCGGCGTCGGGATGGTCTGGATCAACGCCCCGAATTTGGGCGACAGGCCGAGCACGATCGCCACCACGGCCGCCACCGGGAAGATCAGCGTCGAATAGATACCGGTGATCGCCATCACCCCGATATTCTCGGCATAAGTGGTAACGCCGGTGCCGCCGCCGGACCCCGCGATCATCGTCGCAATTCCGTCGCCGAGAAACGCGCGGCCGAGATAGCGGTCGAGGTTGCGTCCGGTCATCGCGCTGACCGCCTTGATATGGCCGAGGTTCTCGGCGACCAGCACGATCGCAACCGGGGCGATAAGTCCCATCGCGTGCGCATCAAATTGCGGCGCGGTGAAATGCGGCCAGCCTAGCCACGCCGCCACGGCAAGCGGGCCAAAGTCGACCGGTTTTTCCCAGCCGAGGCCGTTCGTCAGTGCCACATAGAGGACGTATCCCAAGAAGCCGCCGAGCAACACCGGCACGCGACGCAGCAGGCCGCCATTCGACGCGGCGATCATCCCGACCGCGACCACCGTGACGACGGCGACCCAGGTGTCGAGCGCCGAGCCGGTGGCCTGCTTGATGGCGACCGGGGCGAGATTGAGTCCGATCACCGCGACGATCGCTCCCGTCACGGCAGGCGGCATCAGCCGTTCGACCCAGGCATAGCCGACCGCGACGACGACAAGCCCGATCACCGCGTAGAGCGCACCGGCAGCGATAACCCCGCCAAGCGCCGCGGGAATATTGGGATTGGCGCCGTGCCCCGAATAGGCGGTGACGGCGATGACGACGGCGATGAACGAAAAACTCGAGCCAAGATAGCTCGGCACCCGACCGCCGACGCAGACGAAGAAAACCAGCGTCCCGATACCGGAAAAGAAGATCGCGACATTCGCATCGAACCCCATCAGCAACGGGCACAGCACCGTCGCGCCGAACATCACAATCGCGTGCTGCAATCCGGCAACCAGTGTCTGCCCCGCGGGCAGCCGCTCGTCGGGCGCAATGACCCCGCTGCCCTTATTGAGTGTCCAGGACAGCATCCCCTCGCCTCTTCCGGTCATCCGCGGCCTCTGTCTTCTACTGGCAGCTTCGCCTGTCGGCGCCGCGCTCACAAGTGCGTCGTCTTGACTCGCCCGACGGCGCCCGGCACCTTTCACCGCCGTAACGAACGCTAAAACGCGAGGGAGTCGATGCCAGTCGCCGATGCCGGTCATCCGGGCCTTGGCAGCCCGACATAGGCATGGCGGCAGGCGGCTCCCCACTTCTCGACGTTCGGGATGTCGCGGTGCGCTTTGGCGGCATCGTCGCGCTCGATGGTATCTCGTTCACCCTTGAGGAAGGCCAGATCCTCGGTCTGATCGGCCCAAACGGCGCCGGCAAGACCACACTCTTCAACTGCGTCAGCCGGCTGTATTCGCCGACCCGCGGCGACATATTGTTCGAGGGCCGCTCCACCCTGCACCGCCCACCACACCGCATCGCCGAGATCGGCATCGCCCGCACTTTTCAGAACTTGGCGCTGTTTGGTCCGCAATCGGTTCTCGACAACGTGAAAATTGGCGGGCATGCGCACAGCAACAGCGATTTCTTCAGCAATGCGTTGCAACTGCCCTGGGCTCGCCGCGAGGAGGCGGCGCTCGACGAAACGGCGTGGGCGCTTCTGCGGATGCTCGACCTCGAAGGTGTGGCGCATCGGCCCGCGGACGGGTTGTCGCTCGGCACGCGGAAGCGGATCGAACTGGCGCGCGCCTTGGCCGCATCACCGAAATTGCTGCTGCTAGACGAACCGGCCGGCGGGCTCACCCATGGCGAGGTCGGCGAGCTCGGGGCGTTGATCCGCCGCATACGCGACGAGCGGCAAGTTACCGTGCTGCTCGTCGAGCATCACATGAATTTGGTGATGTCCGTGTCGGACAAGGTGGTAGCACTCGATTTCGGCCGGAAGATCGCCGAGGGAACGCCGGCCGAGGTGCAGCGCGACGAAGAGGTGATCCGCGCCTATCTCGGCACCACCCGCGAGCATGCGGCCTGAGGCGCGGCGATGCTGCTGGAGGTAACCGGTCTCAACGCGTTCTACGGCCAGAACCAGGCGCTTTACGGTATCGGCTTCAGCGTCGATGACGGTCAGGTGCGCACGCTGCTCGGCGCCAACGGCGCCGGCAAGACCACAGTGCTGCGGGCGATCTGCGGCATGGTGCGCGTCGGCGGCGATATCCGTTTCGACGGAAAGCGCATTGCCGGCTGGGCGACCGAGGATGTGGTGCGGCTGGGCGTCGCGCATGTGCCCGAAGGGCGCGGCACGTTTCTACGGCTGTCGGTCGAGGAGAACCTGCGTCTCGGCGCGATCACCCGCAAGGACAAGGGCGAGATCGCCGCCGATATCGAGCGCATCTACGGCAATTTTCCGCGCTTGAAGGAGCGGCGTACGCAACAGGCCGGCACGCTGTCGGGCGGCGAGCAGCAGATGCTCGCGGTCGGCCGCGCGCTGATGCTGCGGCCCCGTTTGTTGCTGCTGGACGAACCTTCCTTCGGGCTGGCGCCGTTGATCGTCGAGGAGTTGTTCGGAATCCTGCGGCGGATCAACAGCGAGACCGGCGTCGCCATGCTGGTGGTCGAACAGAACGCGGCGCTGGCGCTGGAACTCGCCGAGCATGCCTATCTGCTCGAAACCGGTCGGATGGTCATGGACGCGCCATCCGCGGTGATCGGCGCGGACGAATTGATCCGCCGCTCCTATCTCGGGTACTAGCGCATGGAATTGCTGCTGCAGCTGGTGATGGCGGGGCTGGCGACCGGCGCGATCTATGCCTGCATGGCGCTCGCCGTGGTGATGATTTTCCAGGCGATCGACCACCTCAATTTCGCGCAGGGCGAGATGGCGATGTTCTCGACCTTCATCGCCTGGCAGTCGATGGCCTGGGGAATGCCGTATTGGATGGCGTTCGTGATTTCCGTCGGCTTGTCGTTTGTCGGCGGCGTGCTGATCGAGCGGGTGCTGTTCCGGCCGCTGCACCGGGCCCCGGTCTTGTCCGGGCTGGTCGGCTTTATCGCGCTATTCAGCATCCTCAACAGCGGCGCCGGCTACCTCTGGGACTACACGATCAAGACCTTCCCGACCCCGTTCGGCACAAGGCCAATATTTGGCAAGGGGCTGATCGGCGCGCATGAGGCCGGCATGATCGGCGTGACGCTGCTGCTGCTCGGGCTCCTCTACACATTCTTCCGCGGGACGCGCCTCGGCCTGGCGATGCGCGCCGCGGCGGCGAACCCGGAATTGGCGCGGCTGGTCGGCATCAGGGTCGGCTGGATGACCGCGCTCGGCTGGGGCATGGCGGCGGCGATCGGCGCCGTCGCCGGCATGCTGATCGCGCCGGTCGTGTTCCTCGAACCGAACATGATGCTCGGCGTGCTGCTCTACGGCTTCGCCGGCGCGGTGCTGGGCGGCCTGACCAGCCCCGGGGGTGCGGTGTTGGGGGGCTTCGCGGTCGGCATCATCGAGAATCTTGCCGGCGCCTTCATCCCTTATGTCGGGCGCGAGCTGAAGCTGACCATCGCGCTGGTGCTGATCGTCATCGTGCTGATGTTCCGCCCGAGCGGCCTTTTCGGGCGCCACGTGGTGAGCCGAGTGTGACGACTGTGCCGAAAAACCCTGCGGCCGTTTCAGCCGACGCGCCGGCTCAGACGGCATGGCGGCCGGGCGCGCGGCACTGGATCACCGCCGCGGCGATCCTTGTCGCACTCGTGATCCCGCTTATGGCCAAAAGCTTTATCGTCTTCCAGCTGACCGAGGTGATGATCTACGGGCTGGCGATCCTCGGCCTCAACTTATTGACCGGGTTCAACGGCCAGTTCTCGCTCGGCCACAGCGCGTTCTATGGGCTCGGCGCGTATACGGCGGCGATCCTGATGCACAATTACGAGGTCAACTATCTGCTGACCCTGCCGGCGGCTGGGATCGTTTGCTTTGTCGTCGGCTTTCTGTTCGGCCTGCCGGCGCTGCGCCTGCAGAACCTGTACTTGGCGCTGGCGACCTTCGCGCTCGCCGTCGCGATGCCGCAGATACTCAAATTCCACGCACTCGAACACTGGACGGGCGGCGTCCAAGGCCTCGTCGTCGACCAACCCGACCCGCCGCCGTTTTTGCCGATCGACACCGACCAGTGGCTCTATTATCTGACGCTGGCTGTCGTGCTGCTGCTGTTCTTTACCGCCGCGAACCTGGTGCGGAGCCGGAGCGGCCGGGCGATCATGGCGATCCGCGACAACCCTATTGCCGCCGCGGCGATGGGCGTCAACCCGTCGCTCTACAAGACGCTGACCTTTGGCGTCAGCGCATTCTATACCGGCGTCGCCGGGGCGCTCGGCGCGCTGACCGTGGCCTTTGTTGCGCCGGACAGTTTCAATTTCCTGCTCTCGGTGTCGTTTCTCGTCGGGTTGGTGATCGGTGGCGTCGGATCGATTCCCGGCTGCCTGTTCGGTGGTCTGTTCGTGCTCTACGTCCCGAACATCGCCAACAGCATCTCGACCGGCTTGGCGGGAGCGATTTACGGCGTCATCCTGCTCCTGGTGATTTTTGTCATGCCGACCGGCGCCGCTGGTTTTGTCCGTCTCGCGCTCGCTCGCCTGCGGCAGTGAGATGCAAGAACAAGGTTTGATGGAGGAAAAGCAATGAGGCACCTGACCCGTCGATCGATCCTTGCCGCCGCCCCGGTCGCGGCGCTGACGCTGCGGGCCTGGCCGGCACACGCGAAGAATTACGGGCCGGGGGTCACCGACAGCGAAATCAAGATCGGCAACACGGTGCCTTATAGCGGCCCCGCCTCGTCCTACGGCACTATCGGCAAGGCGCAGGCCGCCTACTACAAGATGATCAACGAGAAAGGCGGCATCAACGGCCGCAAGATCAACTTCATCTCCTACGACGACGCCTACACACCGCCAAAGACGGTCGAAATGGTGCGCAAGCTGGTCGAGCAGGACGAGGTGCTGTTTGTCGAAAGCCCGCTCGGCACCCCGACCAACAGCGCGATCTGGCAATACATGAACCAGAAGAAGGTGCCGCAGCTCTTTGTCGCGACCGGCGCAACCAAATGGTACGACCCCAAGGGCCACCCATGGACCATCGGCTGGCAGCCCAACTACCAGAGCGAAGGCCGCATCTACGCGGCGTATATCCTGAAGAACAAGCCCGACGCGAAGATCGCGGTGCTCTATCAGAACGACGATTTCGGCAAGGACTACGTGAAGGGCCTGAAAGACGGGCTCGGCGAAAAGGCCAAGATGATCATCAATGAATCCCCGTATGAGACGACCGATCCGACGGTCAATTCGCTGATTGTCGGCATGAAGGGCGCGGGGTGCGATGTGTTCGTCAACACGGGCATCCCAAAATTCGCAGCTCAGGCCATCCGCAAGACGGCCGAGATCGATTGGCACCCGCTGCACATCCTCGGCAGCATCAGCAGTTCCGTTGCCGCGACGTTGAAGCCGGCCGGGCTGGAAAACGCCAAGGACGTCATCTCCGATTTCTATCTCAAGGATCCAACGGACCCGCAGTGGAAGGACGACCAAGGCTTCAAGGATTGGACCGCGTTTATGGATAAATACTATCCGGAGGGCGACAAGGCCGACGCCGGCAATGTCACCGGCTATTGCTTCGCCTACACGACCGCACAGGTCATCAAGCAGTGCGGCGACGAGCTGACGCGCGAGAACGTCATGAAGCAGGCGGCGAGCCTCAAGGACTTTGTCGTGCCATTGACGCTGCCCGGCATCAAGCTCAACACAACGCCGACCGATTTCGCGCCGATCAAGCAGGTCCAGATGGGCAAGTTCGACGGCACACGCTGGAATCTGTTCGGTGAACTGCTGACCGGTGCGGTGGGTTGAGGCTATAGAGCGCCGGGACCTCTCGCCGCGGCAGCCGGGGAGCGGAGGGGTTGAGCAGTCTCGGAGATCGGTGTGGTCAGACTGGAAAACATCGGCAAACGCTACGGCACCGATTCCGAGATCCTGCGCGATGTCTCGCTTAAGCTCGATGACGGCGGGTTCTATTTCCTGACCGGCTCCAGCGGCGCCGGCAAGACGACGCTGCTGAAGATCATCTACTTGGCGGAGCGGCCGTCGCGCGGCCTGATCACCCTGTTCGACACGGACGCCTCGGCCGCCGACCGCGGCACGCATACCGCGCTGCGGCGGCGCATCGGCATCGTCTTTCAGGACTTCCGCTTGGTCGAGCATCTGAGCGTTCGCGACAACGTGGCGCTGCCGCTGCGCATCGCCGGCGCACCGGAGCGCGAGATTCGCGAGAATGTCCCCGAACTGCTCGGCTGGATGGGCCTTGAAGGCAAGCTCGACTTCCGTCCGGCGACGCTGTCCGGCGGCGAGCAGCAGCGCGTCGCGATCGCGCGCGCCATCGTGCGGCGGCCCGACCTGCTGATCGCCGACGAGCCGACCGGCAATGTCGACGACGAGATCGCCATGTTGCTGGTACGGGTTTTTGAGCGCATCAACAAGCTCGGCACCACCGTGCTCATCGCGACGCATGATGTGGCGTTCGCCCGACAGTTTGCGCATCGCCGCTATCACATCGACCGGGGCGTTGTGTCGCTCGCCAGCGAGGCCGCTGACGCCGATGCGGATACGGAATGATCGGAACGCTGAAGTTGCCGGCGCAATTACGGCTCGACCTGCCGTTCCAGGAGGACGCGTCGGGGCGCTTCCTGCCGTGGATCATTGCGCTGATGGTGTACCTCGCGGCGATGGGAGGCATCGGGCTGATCTGGCTGAGCGACGCGCTAAGCCAATGGAATGCCTCGCTCGCCAGTTCGCTCACGCTGCAGGTGCCCGCCGATGCGTCCCAGCCGCGCATCGACATGGCGCTCGGTGCCTTGAAGCAGACCAAAGGCGTCGTCTCGGCCCGCCTGCTGCAGCCGGACGAGACCGCGAAGCTGCTGCAGCCCTGGCTTGGCAATTCGGTGGCGGTCGCGACGCTGCCGTTGCCGCATCTGGTCGATGTGCGGATCGATCCGCAGGTGACGATCGATTACACCATGCTACGGCAACAGCTCAATTCGATCGTGCCCAACGCGCAGTTCGAAAATAACCGCAGTTGGCTCGGCACCGTCCGTGATTTTGCCGTGCGCATCGAAGGCGTCATCACCGCCGGGGTCGTTGCCGTGACGGCTTTGATCATCACCATCATCATCTTCGCCGCGCGGATCGGCCTGGCGATCCACCGCTCGGTGATCGAATTGCTGCATCTGCTGGGGGCCCGTGACGCCTATATCGCTCGGCAATTTCAGATACATGCGCTGTCGCTCGGGCTGCGCGGCGGGGTGATCGGCGGCACCGCGGCGGCGCTGACCATCCTGGTCATCGGACCCGCGGCACGCATGCTTGAGCTGCCGGCCCCGATCGCCACGCATGGCCTCCTCGACTGGCGCATCTGGCTGCTGATCGTCGTCACGGGGCTCGCTGCCGGCGCTATCGCGATGGCGACAGCGCGGATCACCGTGCTGCGCCAGCTCGCGCGGATGCCATGAAGACGCGTCGTTTCCTCCGGGCGCTTGCCTGGTTCGGCGCCGGCGCGGCAACGACGATGCTGGTGTGGGCCGGCGGATTGGCGTGGTTCATCTATACCTCGCTGTCGATGAGTGTCGACCCGCAGATGCAGACCGATGCGATTGTCGTATTGACCGGCGGCCGACTGCGGCTCGAAGCCGGGCTCGACCTCCTGGGAGCCGGGCGCGCGCAGAAGCTTTTCGTGTCCGGCGTCAACCCGCATGTCGACCGCTTTGAACTCATGCGGGTCGCGGGACACACGGGGGGCGACGTCAGCCGCATCGTCGTCGGCCACGACGCCGACAACACGCTGGGCAATGCACGCGAGACCGCCGGCTGGATGCGCCGCGAGGGCTATCGCAGTCTGCGGCTGGTGACGAGCTGGTATCATATCGAACGCAGCCTCCTCGAATTCCGGCGGGCGATGCCCGACACGATGATCGTCGCCGAGCCGGTTTTCGCGGCGCACACCGAAACCGGTGAGCATTGGCTCGACGTCGCGCTGTTGACGGTCAGCGAATACGACAAATTCCTTGCGACGCTGGTGAGGCCGGCTGTGCTCAGGGTCTGGCCCGGCGCGGCGGCGACCTACGCCGTCCAGCACTCATGAGCCGGTTGCGGTCGCTCGCCTTCAACGCGGTCTTTTGGCTGGGGACAGTGATTTTCGGTATCGCCGGCCTGCCGTTCCTGCTGACCCCGCGTCGCACGGCGATGCGTTTCGGGCGGTTTTGGGCGCAGGCGGTACTGTTTGCGCTGAAGCACATCGTCGGGCTCGACGGCGAAATCCGCGGCCGCGCGAACATCCCGCGCGGCGGCTGTCTGATCGCCATGAAACACCAATCGATGTGGGACACGCTGATGCTGCCGCCGCTGCTCGGCGACCCGGCCGTGGTGGTCAAGCGCGAATTGCAATACGTGCCGTTCTACGGCTGGTACGCGACCCGTGCCGGCTCGATCTTTATCGACCGCAAAGGCGGCGCCGGCGCGCTGCGCCGCATGGTCGTCGACGCCAAACAAGCGGTCGCCGACGGCCGGCCGGTCGTGATCTTCCCACAGGGCACGCGCACCGACCCCGGCGCACCGACGGCCGCGGCACCATACCAACCGGGGATCGCCGCGTTGTACCGCGAACTGGGCGTACCGCTGGTGCCGGCGGCGGTCAATTCCGGACTGTATTGGGGCCGCCGCGCTTTCACAAAGCGGCCCGGGCGCATCGTCATGGAATTCCTGCAACCGATCCCGCCCGGCCTGCCCCGCCGCGAGGTAATGGCGACACTCGAAGCGCGCATCGAAACGGCGACATCAGCGCTGGAGCGCGAGGACGCCTATCGTGGTTCGGGAAACCAGTCCTCGTCGCTGCTGCCAATAATCTGATCGAGCGAATATGGACACTCGAGCGGAACACGCTTCAGTAGCCCCGGGACAGTTCGCTCCAGTCGGCGCAAGAGACGGAGCGCCTTGCGGTAACGATCGGGTAGATCGAGCTTTGCGCGCATGCTGCGGGTCAGGGTCTTTTCGAGTTGCAAGCGCCACTCGACGATCTCGTCGCGCCAATGATCGGCTGGTTCGTTCAGGCCGGAGTATTCGATCTTCAGAAAATGCTCGATGATGTGCTCGCAGAGCGATTGCGCTGCGTGGACCTCGCTGCGTCCCAAGTCCTCGATCTCCTCGGCGATCATTTCGGCGTCGAGTTGGTTGCTGGTCGCGGGTAAGCCGCGCAACGCCGCGGCCTGTTGCTGTGTCCAGGCGTAGAAGTCGTCGTCGTAAAGTCCAGTTTGCGCGTCTTCCATGTGAGCGAGATTACCTTTGGCAGGCTGCCCGGCAAAGAGCCACTTCAAATCGATGGCTTCTCCGCAAGGGCACAAATCAGCAACTCGATGTATTATACTAAGAGGTCTTGCGTTATATAAGAACGCTCGGCCGCTAGCTGGAAAAGCCTCCCCAATGGTCAGCATCGCCTCGATCTCTGAGCAGATCTGGGACATGAAGTATCGGCTCAAGTCGCCGGCCAACGAGGCCGGCGCGCGCGCGCCGATCGACAAGACGATCGAGGATACCTGGCGCCGTGTCGCCACGGCGCTCGCCGTCAACGAGCGCGATCCAGCGCATTGGGCCGAGCGGTTCTACGCGGCGATCGACGACTTCAAGTTCCTGCCCGCGGGACGGGTTGTCGCCGGCGCCGGCAGCGCGCGCGAGGTGACGCTGTTCAACTGCTTTGTGATGGGCGCCATCCCCGACGACATGGGCGGCATCTTCGCCCATCTGCGCGAGGCGGCGCTGACCATGCAGCAGGGCGGCGGTATCGGCTACGATTTCTCGACGCTGCGGCCGAAAGGGACCCTGGTGAAAGGCGTCGGCGCCGACGCCTCCGGCCCGCTCTCCTTTATGGATGTGTGGGACGCGATGTGCCGGACGATCATGTCGGCCGGCTATCGCCGTGGTGCGATGATGGCGGTGCTGCGCTGCGACCATCCCGACATCGAGGCCTTTATCGAGGCCAAGAGCCAGCCGGGGCGGTTGCGCATGTTCAACCTGTCGGTGCTGGTCACCGACGCGTTCATGCAGGCAGTCGCCGAGGACGCGCCTTGGCAGCTCGTCTTTAACGGCACGGTCTACCGTTCGCTGCCGGCGCGCGAGCTGTGGGACAAGATCATGCGCGCCACCTACGCCTATGCCGAGCCGGGCGTGATCTTTATCGATCGCATCAATCGCCGTAACCCGCTCTATTACTGCGAGGAAATCCGCGCGACCAACCCGTGCGGTGAGCAGCCCCTGCCGCCTTACGGCGCGTGCCTGCTGGGCTCGCTGAACCTGGCGCGATTTGTCGAAGCGCCGTTCACGCCTGAGGCACAGCTCGACACCGTCCGGCTCGCCGCCATCATCCCCGACGTGGTGCGGATGATGGACAACATCATCGACATCTCGCGTTTCCCGCTGCCGGAGCAGCAGCACGAGGCGCAGGCCAAGCGACGCATCGGGCTCGGCGTCACCGGACTCGCCGACGCGCTGGTGATGTGCGGGCTGCGCTACGGCTCGCGCGAGGCGGTGACGACGACCGAAGCGTGGATGGGGCTGATCGAACGCGAGGCTTATCTCGCCTCGACCGCGCTGGCCGCCGAGAAAGGCCCCTTCCCGCTCTTCGACAAGGAGAAATACCTGGCCGGCGAGACCATCGCCGCGCTCGACGACGAGGTGCGCGCCGCAATCGCCCAGCACGGCATCCGCAACGCACTGCTGACGTCAGTCGCGCCGACCGGGACGATCTCGCTGTTCGCCGACAATGTCTCATCGGGGATCGAGCCGGTGTTCAGCTACCGTTATACGCGCAGCGTTCTGATGCCCGACGGCAACCGGCGCGAGGAAGAGGTCAGCGATTACGCCTATCGTCTGTTCCGCCGGCTGAAAGGTGAGAACACGCCGCTGCCCGACTATTTTGTCGACGCGCAGAGCCTTGCACCGGAGGACCATCTGGTGATGCAGGCTGCGGTGCAGCGGCATATCGACAGCTCGATTTCGAAGACGATCAACCTGCCGGCCGATATCCCATTCGACGATTTCAAGGACATCTACGACCATGCCTATGCGATGGGCTGCAAGGGCTGCACGACTTATCGCCCGAACGAGGTGACCGGGTCGGTGCTGGAAGCCCGGCCGGAGGCGGCGCCTTCGGCCAAACCACAGCAGGCGGAACTGCCCCTGCCCGCCCCTGCCCCCGTGGCGAAACCCGCCGATGTCTACGAGGCTGGCGGCGTCGTCTACATGTCGCAGCCGCTGTCGCGGCCCGAAGCGCTCCCCGGCCAGACCTACAAGATCAATTGGCCGGAAAGCGAGCACGCGATGTACATCACGATCAACGACGTGGTGCAGGACGGTCGCCGCCGACCGTTCGAGATCTTCATCAACTCCAAGAACATGGAGCATTACGCCTGGACCGTCGCATTGACGCGGATGATCAGCGCGGTGTTCCGGCGCGGCGGCGATGTATCCTTTGTCGTCGAGGAGATGAAAGCGGTGTTCGACCCGCGCGGCGGTGCGTGGATGGACGGCCGCTACGTGCCGTCGCTGCTCGCGGCGATCGGCGACGTCATCGAGCGCCACATGATCGAGATCGGCTTCCTGCCGCCCAAGGAACGTCATCACGCGCAGCGCCTGGCGCAAGTCGTCAACCTGACGCCGCCGACGGCCGGCCGGCTCTCGGGGCCGCGCCTGCGGCAATGCCCGAAATGCGGCGAAGCGGCGCTGATCCGCAGTGAAAACTGCGACCAGTGCACGAGCTGCGACTACTCGAAATGCGGCTAGCGCCCGGTGAACCCAGCCGCGATCACGCAGCTCGTCGGCTGGGTCGTCGAGGCCGGCCTCGCCGGTAAGAGCGAAACCGAAATTCTCGGCGGGTTCTGTCGCCGAGCGGTTGCCGCCGGATTGCCGATCGCCCGCGGCGGAATCATCATCGACACACTGCACCCGGTGCACGAAGGTCGCGCGTTCCGCTGGCGCTGTGAGGACAGCGAAGCCGAGCTGATCGAATACGGCCCGACCAATGAAGGCGAGGCTGCGGATAACTGGCGCGCGAGCACGTTCTACCATCTGCTGCAAACCGGCGGATCGCTACTCCAGCAGCGGCTCGCCCCCGATGCGGCGCCGCAATTCCCGCAACTCGCGGCTTTCGCTGCCGAGGGCATGACCGACTACCTCGCGCTGCTCAACCGTTTCGCCCAGCGTGGCGTGATAGGCGAGATGGACTGCGTCTATTCCTATTGGGCGACCGATCGTCCCGGCGGTTTCGATGAGGCGGAAATCGACCAATTAGTCGGCCTGACGCCAAAGCTGGCGCTAGCCATCAAATGCCTCTCGCTCGGCCGGATTGCCCAGACCCTGGTCGAGACTTATCTCGGCCGCGATCCTGGTCGTCGTGTGCTGGGCGGTCTAATCCGCCGCGGCGTTGCCGAGACGATCAGGGCGGCGCTGTGGTTCAGCGATCTGCGCGACTTCACCCGCATCACCGACCAGGTCGAGCCGCACCAGTTGATCCCCTTCCTCAACGATTACGCCGAGATCGTCATCTCGGCGATTCAGGATCATGGCGGCGATGTCCTGAAGCTGATAGGCGACGGCGTCCTCGCGGTCTTTACCGGCGAAGCGATCGAGCCCGCCTGCCGCAGCGCGATGAGCGCCGAGGCCGAGCTGCGCCATCATCTCGGCAGACTCAATCAGCGCCGCGCCTTTGAGGGGCTGCCGACCACCGAAATCTATCTCGGCCTCCATGTCGGCGAGGTGTTCTACGGCAATATCGGCAGCAAGGACCGGCTCGACTTCACCGTCGTCGGCCCGGCGGTCAACGAGGTCAGCCGGATCGCCGCGATGTGCCGCTCGGTCGACCGCGAGCTGCTGGTCTCCGAAGCCTTCGCGGAAGCGATGACCGAACCGGAGCGCGCGCAACTCGTCTCCGCCGGCCGCTACGCCCTGCGCGGCGTCGACCGCCCGCAACACCTATTCACGCGCGACCCGTTCGCGACCTGACGGCGACTTCGCTCAGCTCGGCAGTTGGTCGCCGTCCGGCGGGACCGCCACCTCGAAGGCGTTCGTCACGCCCGACAGCACGACGAAATAATGGGCGATCGTGATCAGCTCGACCATCCATTGCGTGCCGTATTTGCCGTGCAGCCGGTTGAATGCCGGGTAGTCGCAGCGATTGTCGCGCACGAGCTGACGCGTCAGGTTGACGATGTCGCGCTCGTCGTCGGGCAGGACCGAGGCGTCACCTTTGGCACGCAGCAGGTCGATCGTCTTGTCATCGACACCGGCGCGCTGGGCGGCGCCGACCTGCGCCGACCACACATACGCGGACTCGCGCTCGCGGACCGCGGCGAGGATTGCGTGCGAGCGTAACCGACCGTCGACAATGCAGCCGTCGCGGTTGAACTTGACGATCCCCAGCATTTTCTCGGCGAGTGCCGGGCTGTGCAGCAGCACGCTGAACGGCCCGCGGATGCGGCCGAAGACGCTCAGAACATCTTCGGCAACGTGCTGCGCCTCGGCCGGAACCTGGCTCTTGTCGCTGATCGGTGTTGCTCGCGGCATGATGTCCTCCCTGTTGAGATGTTCCGGTCGTGCCCGGACTTGTTCCAGGCATCCATTGAAGCGCCCGCGACGTGGAAAGCTGGATGGCCAGGGGGAACCCCCGGCCATGACGCTATTGAGGCGGCTACTTGATCCCTGGATAGGCCTTGCCCCAATCGTCGAGGTAGACGACCTCGGAAAGCGGGCCGCGGCCAAGCGGGCCGAAATTGCCCACCGGCCAGCCGATCGGCAGGATCGCATAGGATTTGTGGCCCTTGGGGATGCCCATCGCGTCGTCGCATTCCTTGCCGTAGCCGGTATGGCGGGTCGTCAGCGTCGAGCCGAGACCCAGCGCGCGCGCGGCGAGCAGCATGTTCTGCACCGCCGGGTAGATCGACGAGCCGGCGGTGTAATTCGGCGTCTCGCCTTCAAGGCAGGCGACGATCCACACCGGCGCCTCGTGGTAGTGGTCGGTCAGATATTCGACCGCGGAATGCTGGCGCTTGAACGACTCCGCCTTGACGCCCGGCGGCACTGGACTCGAGGCGTAGCGGGGCCCGACGACCTCGTCGAAGAGTTTTTTGTAATAGCCTTGCACCGCCTTTTTCTTGGCGGTTGCGTCCTTCAGCACGAGGAACTTCCAGCGTTGCGTGTTGCCGCCGCTTGCCGCCGCCTGCCCGGCCGCGAGGATCTTGAAGATCAGCTCGTCCGGCACGGGATCTGGCTTCAGCCGCCGCATCGCCCGCATCGTGTGCATGACGTCGAACACATCTTGGCTGAGCGGAACATTGTGCGGCATGTCGTCCTCCTCGGTCGGGGCGTGCGTCTCGATGGACTGTAGAGTAATTTCCGGCGAGCCGACAAATCGAGAATGCCGATGCCCTACGCCCATCCCGAAGCGCTTGTCAGCACCGAATGGCTTGCCGCGCATCTCCACGAACCGCAGGTCCGGGTGCTTGACTCGTCCTTCAAGCAGCCCGGCGTCACGCCGACGGCGCGCGCCGATTACGACGCCGGCCACATCCCCGGGGCGGTCTTCTTCGACGTCGACGATGTCGCCGAGCCCGGCACCAGCCTGCCGCATATGATCCCCTCCGCCGGAAATTTCGCCGAAAAGATGGTGGAGCGCGGCATCGGCAATGACGATCGGGTGATTGTTTACGATGCGAACGGGCTGTCATCGGCCGCCCGCGCCTGGTGGCTGCTGCGGCTGTTCGGCCACGACAATGTCGCACTGCTCGACGGCGGCTTACCGAAATGGACGGCCGAGGGGCGTCCGCTGGAAACCGCAGCGCCGAGCATCCCAAAACGGCAATTCGTGCCGCGGTTCCATCCGGCGCTCGTGCGCGGCAAGGCGGATGTCTTCGCCAACATCGCCGGCCAGCGCGAACTGGTCGTTGACGCCCGAGCCGCGGGGCGTTTCGACGGCAGCGCCGAAGAGACTTGGCCCGGGCGGCGTCGCGGGCATATTCCCGGCAGCCGCAATCTCCCGTTCGACCAGGTCACGGACGCGAAAACCAAACAGCTAAAGGACGCCAATGAACTTGCGGCGCTGTTTGGGGGCGCCGGGGTCAGGTTCGACAAGCCGGTCGTCGCCAGTTGCGGATCAGGCGTGACCGCCTGCGTGCTGGCCTTCGCCGCGTATCTGATCGGGCACGACCGGGTGGCGATCTATGATGGATCCTGGGCGGAATGGGGCTTGCCCGACGGACCGCCGATCGAGACGGGGGCAGCACCGTAAGCATGACGCGCATCGCTGACACGGTCACTTATCTGGAAATGTTCGAGCGGCCGCCGGCGCGACATCTGCCGGCGCCGCTCGGCAAGCTGGCGCTGATGCGCGCCGAAGACTGCACGGTATCGTTCTATCGCTATCTCTACGACACGGTCGGCACGCCGTGGGTGTGGTACGAGCGGCGGCTGATGAGTGACGCGGCGCTCGCCGCGGAAATCGCCAAACCCACGACGGAGATTTTCGTCCTTTATGTCGGCGGGGTGCCGGCCGGTTATTTCGAGCTCGACGCCGCGCAGCCGCGCGAGACGGAGTTGTGTTATTTCGGGCTGATGCCGGAGTTCATCGGCCGCCGGCTGGGGCCGTTTCTGCTCAACGCGGCGGTCGAGCAAGCGTGGTCGCGCCCGATCAAGCGATTCTGGGTACATACCTGCACCTTCGACCACCCGCGGGCGCTTCCACTCTACCAACGCGCCGGTTTTGTCGTTTACGCACGACGCGCTGCGGTCTTCGATGACCCGCGCGAGAGCGGCATCCTGCCGCCCTCGCTCAAGCATCCTTTGTTGCCGCCTCTTGGGGAGGCGCAAAGCCACTAGCGGCTACCAGTCGTGATAGTAATGGTGATGATAGTACGGCCCGTAGCCATAGTAGTACGGCCCTGTCCCGTAATAATACGGACTCCCGACGCCCACGCCGTACGGTCCGATCTGAACGCCGATTTGCGCCTTAGCAGGGCTTACCGGAAGGGAAACCGCAGCTAAAGCCAGCGCAGCGGCGGTCGTCGCGCCAAGCCAGCGAAATTTACGGGTCTTCGCATTGCTCGACATTTTTACCTCCTGCGTTGTCGAGTTCACTTGAAACTCGCTAGCCAACGACACGTGGTACCGGCAGTTCCCTTTTTTAAAATATCTCGGACGCCATGATTAATTTGTTCAATGCTTAGGTAATCAGTGCGCGAGGATCTGACTAAGAAAGGCGCGGGTGCGGTCGCTCTTCGGGTTCGAGAAGAAATCCTTGGGCGGCGCACGCTCGATGACCTCGCCGCGGTCCATAAACACCATCATATCGGCGACAGTGCGGGCGAACCCCATTTCGTGGGTCACGCAAACCATCGTCATGCCCTCCTCGGCGAGGCCGACCATGACATCGAGCACTTCCTTGATCATCTCGGGGTCGAGCGCAGAGGTCGGCTCGTCGAACAGCATGATCTCGGGCTTCATGCACAGCGAGCGGGCGATCGCGACACGCTGTTGCTGGCCGCCGGAGAGCTGGCCGGGATATTTATCGGCCTGGTCGGGGATGCGCACCCGTTCGAGATAATAGCGCGCGGTTTCCTCCGCGTCTTTCTTAGGCAATTTGCGTACCCAGATCGGCGCCAGGGTCAGGTTCTGCAGCACCGTCAGGTGCGGGAACAGGTTGAACTGCTGGAACACCATGCCGACCTCGCGGCGGGTCGCCTCGATGTTCTTGAGGTCGGAGGTGAGCTCGATCCCGGCGACGACGATGCGGCCCTGCTGGTGCTCCTCGAGGCGGTTGATGCAGCGGATCATTGTCGACTTACCCGAGCCGGACGGGCCGCAAACGACGACCTTCTCGCCCTTCTGAACCTGCAGGTTGATGTCGCGCAGCACATGGAACTCGCCGTACCATTTGTGTACGCCCTGCAGCTCGATCACCGGCGCCGGCGTCGCGCCGTTTGTCGCCTCGGCATCGCTCATCGCCGTTTGCCCCGGTTGAACTCGCGCTCCAAAACCTGGCTATAGCGCGACATGAAGAAACAGAAACCCCAGTAGATCATCGCGATAAACACGTAGGCCTCAACCGCAAAGCCCTGCCAATTGGCGTCAGTCAGGGCGAAGCCGGTCGCGCCGAGCAGATCGAACAGGCTGACGATCAGCACCAGCGAGGTGTCCTTGAACATGCTGATAAAGCTGTTGACCAAGGGCGGGATCACCATCGCCAGCGCCTGCGGCAGGACGATCAGCCGTGTCCGCTGGAAATAACTGAGGCCGAGAGCGTCCGCCGCTTCGACCTGGCCTTTCGGGATCGCCTGCAGGCCGCCGCGCACTACCTCGGCGAGATACGCCGCGGCGAATAGAATAAAGGCGATCTGCGCGCGCAGCAGCTTGTCGATGGTGAACCCCGCCGGCAGGAACAACGGCAGCATCAGCGAGGCCATGAACAGCACGGTAATCAGCGGCACGCCGCGCACCAGCTCGATATAGCCGACGCAAATCGCCCGTACCGCCGGAAGGCGCGAACGCCGGCCGAGCGCCAACAGCACGCCGAGCGGAAAGCCGAACAGCATGCCGACAACAGCCAGGATCAGCGTCAGCGGCAGGCCGCTCCACAGCGCGGTTTCGACCCGGCGCATGCCAGGCAACCCGCCCGCCATCAGCAGGAACACGGCCGACAACCCGACAAGCCAGATGATCGCCAGCCGCCGTCCCCAGAGCGGGCGGAAGCAGGCGGCTACGATCACCGCGGCAAAAATGAAGATGACGGCGACGGGCCGCCATTGCTCGTCGAGCGGGTAACGGCCGAACAGGATAAAGCGGAATTTCTCGCCAATGAACGCCCAGCACGCGCCGCCGCCATGGCAGGCCTGGCCGTTGGGTGCACTCCAGATGGCGTCGATCAGCGTCCAGCGAACGATGGGCGGCGCGGACAAGACGATCAGCGCGACGGCCACCAGCGTCAGGATCGAGTTGAAGACGCTGTTGAACAGATTGGCGCGCAGCCAGCCAAGCACGCCGGTCGTTGGCGGCAGCGGCGCCTTCCGGGCGACAGGCAGGTCTTGCGCGATATCCGCCATGCTCAGCGCTCCACCAGAGCGACGGCGCGATTGTAAAGGTTCATCGCCAGCGAAATCGCCAGACTGATGCAGAGATAGACCGCCATGATCATCATGATCCCTTCGACGGCCTGTCCGGTCTGGTTCATCGTCGTATTGGCGATCGACACCAGGTCCGGATAGCCGATCGCGACGGCGAGCGAGCTGTTTTTGGTGATGCCGAGATACTGACTCGTCAGCGGCGGGATAATGACCCGCAGCGCCTGCGGCAGCACCACGAGCCGCATCCGCTGCCCCGATTTGAGGCCGAGGGCCATCGCCGCCTCGCTCTGGCCCCAGCTCACCGCGAGGATGCCGGCACGAACGATCTCAGCGATGAACGTGCCTGAATAAATGACCAGCCCCAGCAACAACGCCGCGAACTCGGGCGAGATCGAACTGCCGCCGCTGAAATTGAAGCCGCGCAGTGCCGGAACATTCAGGGCAAATGGCGCGCCGAAAGCGAGAAACACGATCAGCGGCAAGCCGACGACCAATCCGAGCCCGACCCAGCCGATCGGGAATTGTTGGCCGGTCGCCGATTGGCGCGCCGCCGCCCAGCGACGCAGTGGGACCACCAGCAGCCCGCCGATAAGAAAGGCGAGCCCGATCCACGGATGAGCCGGGTTCGCAGCCGGCACTGGGAAGACGATGCCGCGATTGCTGACAAAGACGTCGGGCAGGATCTGCCACGCTTGGCGCGGCGCCGGCGCGGCGGTGTTTAGCAGCTGCCACCAGAAGAACAGCTGCAGCAGCAGCGGGATGTTGCGGAAGGTCTCGACGTAGATTTGCGCGAGTTTGGCGATGAGCCAGTTGCTCGACAACCGCGCCAAGCCCATCACCGTGCCGAGGATCGTCGCCAGCACGATGCCGATCGCCGCGATGTAGAGCGTGTTGGTGAGGCCGACGAGAAACGCGCGCCCGTAGGTATCGGCCGGCGAATACTCGATCAGCGACTCACCGATCCCGAACGCCGCCTCCTTGTGCAGGAAGCCGAACCCGGTCGCGATATGCTGCCGGCCGATATTGCCGAGCATGTTGTTGAGCAGAAACGCCGCGAACCCCACCACCGCCGCGACGAACGCGATCTGGTACGCGATCCCGCGGATTTTCGGGTCACGCCACGGCGCGGGACGCGCAGGGGCGATATTGAGAGAGGCTTGTTCGCTCGCCATCGCTCCCTGCGTCGCAGTTTTTATGCCATCCGCCCGGGTTTTATGCGATCGCCCGGGCGGATGTCTTCCGCCGCTATTCTAGCGGATCGGCATCGCGTAGAGCAGCCCGCCTTTTGTCCACAGATTGTTGAGCCCGCGTTCGAGCTTCATCGGTGAGCTGGCGCCGATCGTGCGGTCGAAGATTTCGCCGTAATTGCCGACCAGCTTGATCTCGTTGTAGAGCCACTTTTCATCGAGCCCCAGCGCCTTGCCCGCCCCGGGAGTCACCCCGAGCATGCGCTTGATGCCGGGGTCCTCGCTCTTCAGCATGTCGTCGACATTGGCCTTGGTGATGCCGCTCTCCTCGGCCTGGATCAGCCCGTAGATGACCCAGTCGACGACGTCGTGCCATTGCTCGTCGCCGTGGCGCACGACCGGGGCGAGCGGCTCCTTGGAAATGCGTTCGGGCAGGATCATGTAGTCGTCAGGGTTGCTGGCACGGCCGACGCGCTGAGCCGCCAGCGCCGAGGAGTTGCCGGTCATCACGTCGCACCGGCCGGCGAAGAACGCCGCGTAAACCTCGTCGATCTTCTCAATGACGACGGGCTTGTATTCCATCTTGTTGGCGCGGAAATAGTCGGCGAGGTTCAGCTCGGTCGTGGTGCCGGGCTGCACGCAGATCGTCGCGCCATTCAGCTCCTTGGAGCTTTTGAGGCCGAGCTTTTTCGGCACCAAAAAGCCCTGGCCGTCATAGAACACGACCGGCGCGAAATTGAGGCCGAGATCGGTGTCGCGGGTCAGCGTCCAGGTCGTGTTGTTCGACAGGATGTCGACTTCGCCCGATTGCAGCGCGGTGAACCGCTGTTGTGCCGTCAGCGGGACATACTTGACCTTGCCCGGATCGGCGAACAGCGCCGCGGACAGCGCCCGACAGACGTCGACATCAAAGCCGCTATAGACGCCCTGTGCATCCGGTTGCGCATATCCGGGGATACCGGTCGGCACGCCGCAGCTGAACACTCCCGCGGCCTTGACCTTGTCGAGGGTTTCGCCGGCGAAGGCCGGCATGGCTGAGGAAAGCCCCCCAATCAGAAACGCAGCGAACGCCAGAAGCGAAAAATGTCGCGTGAGCAAGGTTCGAACCACCGCAGCCCCCTCTGTTGGCACAGCGTTTCGCGCACCAACGCGACGCGCGAGCGGCCGGACGCTAGCACAGCCGTGGCGCGGCCAGCAACGCGATGGCCAAGTCAAATGCCCGGAACGCTGTTTCAGGCGACGCTTTTCATATCGGCGATAAATCGCGCCGCCACTTTCGCCGGATCGTCGCTCTGGACGATCGGCCGGCCGACAACGAGATAGTCGGCGCCGTCATCGATCGCCTGGGCCGGGGTCCCCGAGCGCTTGTGGTCGTCGAGCGCCGCGCCAGCGAGACGCACTCCCGGCGTGACGACCAGCAAGCGCTCTGCGTCGAGACGCCGGCGGATCGCATTCGGATTGTCCTGCGGGCTGGCGATGATGCCGTCGACGCCGCAATCGAGGGCGAGGCGTGCCCGGTCGGCGATCAGGTCGGCGACAGTTCCGCTGTGGCCGAGTTCGCGCAACCCGCGCTCGTTGATACTGGTCAGTGCCGGAACGACCAGCAGCTTCAGGGGCGAATTCCCTCGCCCGTCGACCGCGGCACGGATGATGTCGCCGTCGCCGTGAATCGTTACGAAGCTGACCCCACGCTCGGCGACCCGCTCGATGCCCCGGCGCACGGTCTCGCCGATATCGAACATCTTGGCGTCGAGAAAGACATTGCAGCCGGATTTCAGCAGGCCGTCGAGAAACGCCTCGAAGCCCGGCGCGAAGATCAACCACAGCCCGACCTTGTAGAACGACACGATGCCGTCGAGCCGCGCGACGATGCCGCGCGCCGCATCGACGCTCGGGAGGTCGAGCGCGACGATCAGGCGATCCTCCAAGCGCGAGGGAAGGCTCCGCGGCGAGCGGTTTCCAATTGTCATTTGGGGTCCCTGAGGTTCGAGCGCACCATCACGGGCGGACGCAGCAGCGTCAAGCGCGCTTGGAAGCCGTTGCGCGGCAAGGCACGATGTGACCTCTCACCGCGGGAGAAGCGCCCATGCCCAAGCAGCAGATTCGCTCCGACAACCTGCCTCAGCCGAGCGGCGTGTTCTCGCACGCGACGATGATCGAGGCGCGCGGCCGCCTCGTCTTCATCTCCGGGATGGTTGCGCGCCGCGCCGACGGCTCGATCGCCGGGATCGGCGATATCGAAGTGCAGACCCGGCAAGTCTGCGAGAACCTCAAGGCCGCGGTCGAGGCGGCCGGCGGCACGATGGACGACATCTGCCGGGTCGACGTCTATATCCGCAACATGGAGCAGTTTGCCGCGATCCACAAAGTGCGGCGCGAATATTTCCGCGAGCCGCTGCCCGCTTCGACGATGGTCGAGGTCGTCAAGATGACGCATCCCGACTACTTGATCGAGATCAATGCGATTGCCGTAATTCCTTAGCCGCTCGGCCTTGATCGAGCGCGGTTGCAATTGGGCCGGCCTAATCACACAGTTAGGTCAGCGGAATAGAGGATCACATCACGATGGAAATGCACGGCGAGCTGCGCATCCCGGCGCCGCGGCAGGAGGTTTGGGAAAAACTCAATGACCCGGAGACGCTGAAGACTTGCATCCCCGGCTGCGAGAGCGTCGACCGGGTCTCCGACACGGAATTCACCGCCAAGGTCGTGGCCCGCGTCGGTCCGGTGAAGGCCAGCTTCTCGGGCAAGGTGACGCTGACCGACATCGACCCTCCGGCGGGTTACACGATCTCCGGCGAGGGTAGCGGCGGGGTCGCGGGGTTCGCCAAGGGCAGTGCCAAGGTCGCGCTCGACGATGTCGGCAGCGAGACTGTGCTGCGTTACGGTGTACAGGCGCAGGTCGGCGGCAAGCTGGCCCAGATCGGATCGCGCCTGATCGACGCTACCTCGCGCAAAATGGCCGACGAATTCTTCAGCCGTTTCGTCGGCGTGATGAGCCCCGCCGAGTTCAAACTCCAATGCGTCATAACTGACTGTATATAACGAATTTTACGCCGCTTCAGGCGGCTTGACCCGACGCCGACGGCGCAGGAAACTCCGCGCCTCGACGGAAGGTCGCTTCCTGTTCGATACGCGACAAGGGAGGGTTCCATGCAGAAAACGGTGAGCCTCACCGTGAACGGCAAGCCGGTAACGGCGACGGTCGAGGGGCGCACCTTGCTGGTGCAGCTCCTGCGCGAGACGCTCGGCCTCACCGGCACCCATGTCGGCTGCGACACCAGCCAGTGCGGCGCCTGCGTCGTTCATGTCGACGGTGAGGCCGTGAAGTCATGCACGCTGCTCGCCGTGCAGGCCGAGGGCCGCACGATCAAGACCATCGAGGACGTCGCCGACGGCGACACGCTGCATCCGATGCAGGAAGCCTTCCGCGACAACCACGCGCTGCAATGCGGGTTCTGCACGCCGGGCATGATCATGAGTGCGCTCGACCTGGTGAAGAACAACCCCGATCCGACCGACCGCGAAATCCGCGAATATCTCGAGGGCAATCTCTGCCGCTGCACCGGCTACCACAACATCGTGCTGGGGATCAAAGCCGGAGCTGCCGCCATGAGAGGCGTTAAAGCGGCGGCGGAGTAGCCGCCGTGACCGAGATCGGAAACCCCGTACGCCGGCGCGAGGATTATCGGTTCCTCACCGGCCAGGGTACCTATACCGACGACATCAACCGGCCGCGCCAGCTGTACGCGTTCATCCTGCGCAGCCCGCATGCGAGCGCGCGGATCAACGCCATCGACACCAGCGCCGCGGCGAAAGCCGTGGGGGTCGCGGCGGTCTATACCAGCAAGGACCTGGACGCCGATGGCGTCGGCGGCCTGCCTTGCGGCTGGCAAATCTTTTTCAAGGACGGCTCGCCAATGCACGAGCCGCCGCACCCGGTGCTGGCGAGCGGCCGCGTGCGCCATGTCGGCGACCCGGTCGCGGTCGTCATCGCCGAGAGCCTAGGGCAAGCACGCGACGCGGCGGAGCTCGTCGCCGTCGACTATGCGGTCGACCCGGCGGTTGCGGATGTCGCCGAGGCGGTGAAGCCCGGTGCGCCCTTGGTGCATGCGGAGGTGCCCGGCAATATTTGCTACGACTGGCATCTCGGCGACCCGGCGGCGATCGACGCGGCGTTGAAAGGCGCCGCCCGCGTCGTCAAGCTCGACCTCGTTAACAACCGGCTCGTCCCCAACGCGATGGAGCCACGCGCCGCGATCGGCGATTTCGACCGGGCGACCGGCGAACACACCCTCTATACGACGAGCCAAAATCCGCATGTGATCCGGCTGCTGATGGGCTCGGCCGTGCTGCACATCCCTGAAGCGAAACTGCGGGTGGTCGCCCCCGATGTTGGCGGCGGGTTCGGCTCGAAGATCTACCACTACGCCGAAGAGGCGATCGTCACCTGGGCGGCCGGCAAGCTGAAACGCCCGGTCAAATGGACCGCCGAGCGCGTCGAAAGCTTTATGTCGGACGCGCATGGCCGCGACCATGTCACCCACGTCGAGCTCGGCCTCGATCGCGACAACAAATTCGTCGCGCTCAAGGTCTCGACACTGGCCAATATGGGCGGTTATCTCTCGACTTTCGCGACCGCGATCCCGACCTATCTCTATGCGACGCTGCTTGCCGGCACGTACACGACGCCAGTGATCTACGCCGAGGTCAAGGCGGTGTTCACGCACACCGTGCCGGTCGACGCCTATCGCGGCGCCGGGCGACCCGAGGCAACGTTCCTCCTGGAGCGCATCGTCGACCTCGCCGCCGATGAGCTCGGCGTCGACCCGGCCGAATTGCGGCGCAAGAACTTCATCCCGACCGACGCCTTCCCCTATCAGACGCCGGTCGCGCTGCAATACGACAGCGGCGACTATTTTTCGACTCTCGACCTCGCCACCAAGGCGGCCGACTACGCCGGCTTCGAGGCGCGGCGGCAGGCGGCGGCGGCACGCGGCAAATTGCGCGGCATCGGCATCGCCACCTATATCGAAGCCTGCGGCATCGCACCGTCGGCGGTTGTCGGCTCTTTGGGCGCGCGCGCCGGGTTGTTCGAAGCGGCGGCGGTCCGCGTCCACCCGACCGGCAGCGTGACGATCCTCACCGGCTCGCACAGCCACGGCCAAGGTCACGAGACGACGTTTGCCCAACTGGTCGCCGACGGGCTTGGCATCCCGATGGAGTCGATCGAGATCGTCCACGGCGACACAGCCAAGATCCCCTACGGCATGGGGACTTACGGCTCGCGCTCGCTGGCGGTCGGCGGCACCGCGATCATCAAGGCGATGGATAAGATCGTCGCGAAGGGAAAGAAGATCGCGGCTCATCTGCTCGAAGCGGCCGAAGCCGACATCGAGTTCAAGGATGGCAATTTCAGCGTCGCCGGCACCGACCGCTCCAAGAGCTTCAGCGAGATTGCGCTGACCGCCTATGTGCCGCACAACTACCCGCACGAGGAGCTGGAGCCGGGACTCGACGAGACAGCGTTCTACGACCCGAAGAACTTCACGTTTCCGTCGGGCGCCTATGTCGCGGAGGTCGAGATCGATCCCGATACCGGCGTCCTCGAAATCTGCAGCTTTAATGCCAGCGACGATTTCGGCCGCATCATCAACCCGATGATCGTTGCCGGTCAGGTGCATGGCGGTCTGGCGCAGGGCATCGGCCAGGCGCTGCTCGAAGGCTGCGTCTACGACAAAACAACCGGGCAGTTGCTGACCGCATCGTATAACGACTACGCGATGCCGCGGGCGGACAATTTGCCGTCCTTCGAGCTGTCGACCCATGTGACGCTCTGCGCGCACAACCCGCTCGGCGTGAAGGGTTGCGGCGAGGCCGGGGCAATCGGCGCGCCGGCGGCAATCTCCAACGCCATCGTCGACGCGCTCAAGGCTTACGGCGTGCGCCATGTCGAAATGCCGGCGACGCCCGAGAAATTGTGGCGCGCCATCCACCAGCATCAACTGGCTGCCGAATAGGAGAGGCCGATGTACGAATTCAACTACCAGAAAGCCACAAGCCTCGAGGATGCTGCGAAGGCGCTCGGTGCCGACGAGGACGCCAAGTTGGTCGCCGGCGGCATGACGCTGATCCCAACGCTGAAGCAGCGCCTGGCAAAGCCGTCCGACTTGATTGACTTGTCGACGGTTCCCGGGCTGCAAGGCATCAGCGAGGAGGGCGGCGGTCTGCGGATCGGCGCGATGACCCGACACGCCGAAGTCCAGCGCTCGGATGTCGTCAAGCGCGTGATCCCGGCGTTGAGCGTGCTCGCCGGGCTCATCGGCGATCCGGCGGTGCGCAACCGCGGCACGATCGGCGGCTCGATCTCCAACAACGATCCGGCGGCGGATTATCCTTCGGCCGTTGTCGGACTCGGCGCGACGGTGGTGACCAACAAGCGCGAAATCGCCGGCGACGACTTCTTCACCGGCATGTTCGAGACCGCGCTGGCGCCGGACGAGATCGTCACGGCGGTCAAGTTCCCCAAGCCGCAGGCCGCCGCTTACCAGAAATTCAAGAACCCGGCCTCGCGCTACGCGATCGTCGGCGTGTTCGTCGCGCGGACCGCCGGAGGCGTGCGCGTCGCCGTCACCGGAGCCGGGCCTTGCGTATTCCGCGTGCCGGAGATGGAAGCGGCGCTCGGCAAGTCCTTCTCGGCGGACGCGATCAAGGACATCGCGATCCCCGATGACGGGCTCAACACGGACATCCATGCCAGCGCCGAGTATCGCGCGCATCTGGTCAATGTGATGGCTCGCCGCGCCGTCGCTGCCTGCGCATAATTTCGCCGCGATCCGTCCATAAAAGACGAAAAATCGCGACGAGGAGGTTGGCTGTGCGCAGTTGGGGACTGATTGCCGGCGCCGGTCTGGTGCTGTGCTTGGGGTTGGGCGCCGCCTCGGCGGACACGGTCAAGCTCGCGGCAACGCTCGAGCCGGACAAGCAAGGCGGCCCTGGCAAGGGGTCGGCAAACCTTTCGATCGATACCGCCAGCAAGACGTTGACCATCACGGTCGAGTATTCCGGCCTGTCAGCTCCGCCGACGATGGCAGCATTCCTGTCGCCACCGGCGAACCAGAACGGCAATCCCGGCACCCTGCCGATCCCGCTCCCCGCCAAGGCGACGAGCCCCGTCAACGTCACGATGAAACTGACCGATCCGGCGATCAATGGGTTGAAAACCGGCGATTGGATCATTCTGCTTGGCACCAAGCAGGCGCCGGAAATCGGCGGCGAGGTCAAGCCGACGCAGTAGATCAGCCGGGTGGCGCTGATGCGTCTGCTCGACTAGATTTCAATTCGTCGACAATCTGCATCCCTCTCCCCACCAGGAGAGGGATTTTGCCGAGATCGGACCCTGCCGTCGAATGGCCGTATCCAAAAATCCTGCCCTGCCCGCTTCGGTCGACGCGACGCTCGCGATGCTCGGCAGCGCCGAATACGTCGCCGACCGCAGCCTCGCGACCGCGGTGCATCTGGCACTGCATCTGAGGCGGCCGCTGTTTCTCGAAGGCGAGGCAGGAGTCGGTAAGACCGAGATCGCCAAGGTCCTGTCGACGGCGCTGAAACGCAAATTGATCCGCCTGCAATGCTACGAGGGGCTCGACGTCGCGTCGGCGGTCTATGAGTGGGATTACGCGCGGCAGATGATCGAAATCCGCCTCGCGGAAGCCGGCGACGAGGACCGCGCGGAGATCGAGAGCACGATCTTTTCCGAACGGTTCCTCATCAAGCGCCCGCTGTTGCAGGCGCTGGAGCCGGAGATCGAGGGGCCGCCGGTGCTGCTCATCGACGAACTCGACCGCACCGACGAACCGTTCGAAGCGTATCTCTTGGAATTGTTGTCGGACTTCCAGGTGACGATCCCCGAGATCGGCACGATCAAGGCGGACCATCCACCGATTGTCGTCATCACCTCGAACCGTACGCGCGAGATCCACGACGCGCTGAAGCGGCGCTGCTTCTATTATTGGGTCGACTACCCGAATGCCGAGCGCGAGCTCGAAATCCTCGCGAAAAAGGCACCGGGCGCGGCGCCCGAGCTGTCGCAGGCCGTCGTTGGTTTTGTCCAGAAACTGCGCAAGATGGACTTGTTCAAGCTGCCTGGCATCGCCGAGACGATCGACTGGACCGAGGCGCTGATGCAGCTCGACGTGCTGGAGCTGACCCCGCACGCGATCAACGACACGCTCGGCGTGCTGCTCAAATACCAAGACGACATCGCCCGCATCCAGGGCAGCGAGGCGGCACGCCTGCTCGACCAGGTCAAGGCCGAACTCGCCGCCGCGCCGCGTGGGGCGTGATTGCCGCAATGAATTGCGTGCCCTGCCCGTCACCCTCCCATCGCATTCGCGATGGGGCCCTCCCTCTCCCCGCAAGCGGGGCGAGGGTAAAGACGAACCCCCTCGCCCCGTTTACGGGGAGAGGGTTGGGGTGAGGGGCAGCCCGCAAACGACGGCGGAAACCGAAGGCCGGCTCGTCGCCAACCTGATGCATTTCGCGCGCACGTTGCGCGCGGCCGGGCTGCCGGTCGGGCCCGGCAAGGTAATCGATGCGGTGGCCGCGGTGCGGACGGTGGGCATCACCAATCGCAGTGATTTTTACTGGACGCTGCACGCAGTGTTCGTCAACCGCCCGGACCAGCGGCCGCTCTTCGACCAGGCGTTTCACGTCTTCTGGCGCAACCCCGAGCTGCTCAAGAAGATGATGTCGCTCGTGCTGCCCGAGATGAGCCTCGACCTGCCGGAGGACGAGAAGCAGGAGATGCTGCGCCGTCTCGCCGAAGCTCTGCACCCCAACCCCGAGTTGCGCGAGACCGGCGAGACCGAGCTGGAATTCGACGCGGCGATGACCTTTTCCGACCGCGAGCAGCTCCAAGGCATGGATTTCGAGAAGATGTCGCTCGACGAGCTGGCCCAGGCGAAGGCGGCGATCGCCCGGCTCCAGCTTCCGGTGCTCGATCGGCCGACGCGGCGTTTCGCGCCCGACCCGCGCGGCGCCCGTGCCGATATGCGCGCGACGCTGCGCGCCGCGCTGCGCTCCGGCGGCCTTGTCGAGTTGAAGCGGAAGAGCCGGCGCAGGCGGCCACCGCCGCTCGTCGTGCTATGCGACATTTCCGGCTCGATGAGCCGCTACAGCCGGATGTTCCTGCATTTCATGCACGCGATCACCAACGATCGCGACCGCGTGTTCACCTTCGTCTTCGGCACGCGGCTCACCAACATCACGCGCTACCTGCGCTTCCGCGATGTCGACCTGGCGCTCGACAAGGTGACGGAGGTGGTCGCCGACTGGTCAGGCGGCACGCGGATCGGCCATTGCCTCGTCGACTTCAACCTCTATTGGTCGCGCCGGGTTTTGGGTCAGGGGGCAGTGGTGATCCTGATCACCGATGGGCTCGACCGCGATGTCGGCGTCGGGCTGGCGCACGAGATGGACCGGCTGCACCGTTCGTGCCGCCGGTTGATTTGGCTCAATCCCCTGTTGCGTTACGAAGGGTTCGAGCCAAAATCTTTGGGCATGAGGGCGATGTTGCCGCATGTCGACGAATTCCGTCCGGTGCACAACCTCGACGGCCTCGAAAACCTGGTGACGGTGCTGAGCGCGCCGGCGCCACGCCGGTTGACCGCGGCGGCGATGCTGCAGAACGGGAAGCGGGCGGCCTGAAGGGAGCGACCATGAGCGATCACACGGACATACTGCAACAGGCCGCCGACTGGCGCGATGCCGGCAAGGGCGTGGCGTTGGCGACGGTCGTCAAGACCTGGGGCTCCTCGCCCCGGCCAGCCGGCGCCAAGCTCGCGGTCGCCGAGAGCGGCGAGTTTGTCGGCTCGGTGTCGGGCGGCTGTGTCGAAGGCGCGGTCATCGAAGAGGCCCAGGCGGCGATCCTTGACGGCAAGCCGCGTCTGCTCGATTTCGGCGTCAGCGACGAGCAGGCCTGGGAGGTCGGTCTCGCCTGTGGCGGCAAGATCGAGATCTTTGTCGAGCGCGTCGAATGAAAGGGCGCTACATCGATGCGGTGATGGCCGCCAACGCCGAAGGCCGCTCCGCCGCGCTGGCGACCGATCTCACATCCGGCGCACAGCTATTTCTCGATCAGGGCGAGACCGAGGGCGATCTCGAACTCGACGAGGTCTCCTTGGGGACCATGCGCGAGGCTTTGCGTGCCGACCGGAATATATCGCTCGATACGGCGCAAGGCCGGGTCTTTGTGCAGGTGTTCAGCCCGCCGCGGCGCTGCTTTGTGATCGGCGCGGTGCACATCGCGCAGCCGCTGGTGCCGATGCTGGTCGCCTGCGACTACAAGCCGATCGTCATCGACCCGCGCGGCGCCTGGGCGACCGAGGCGCGTTTCCCCGGCGTCGAATTGTCGAGCGAATGGCCCGACGAAGCACTCGAGCGCATGAAGCCGGACCGTGCCTCGGCCGTCGTCGCGCTCACCCATGATCCGAAGATCGACGACCCGGGCCTGATCGTCGCACTGCGCTCGGAGGCCTTCTACATCGGCGCGCTGGGTTCGCGGCGCACCCATGCGAAGCGGCTCGAGCGGCTGGGCAAGGAAGGCTTTGGCGAAAACGAGCTGTCGCGCATCCACGGTCCGATCGGGCTCAATATCGGCGGCGTATCGCAAGCCGAGGTCGCGGTGTCGATCGTCGCCGAGATGACGCAGGTGCTGCGTCGCGGCGAGGTGTAATGGTGGTCGCGCTGAGTTCGGTTCTTCTCGTCACCCCCGCACAGGCGGGGGTCCAGGGCAATCGCTTCGTCGCGCGCCCTGGATTCCCGCTTTCGCGGGAATGACGACTTAAGTCGAGCGTCCTTCATGCAGTTCGGCGAGGTCCCGGTCGCCGAGGCGGAGGGTGCGATCCTCGTCCACAGCCTCAGGCTCGGCAAGACCGCGCTCAAGAAGGGACGCATCCTGTCCGCGCCGGATATCGCCGAGATCGGCGCGGCCGGGATCGACGAGATCACCATCGTCCGCCTCGAGCTCGGGGATGTGCGGGAAGACCCGGCGGCGTCGCGTATTGCCGCCGCTGCCGCGGGGCCGGGAGTCACGACGGCCCCCGCCTTCACCGGCCGCGCCAACCTGTTCGCCGAGGCCAAGGGCCTGCTGGTCTTCGACCGCGACCGGCTCGACCGGCTCAATCTGGTCGACGAGGCGGTGACGATCGGCACGCTGCCGCCCTATGCCGTCGTCGAGCCCAAGCAGATGGTGGCGACCGTCAAGATCATCCCGTTCGCGGTGCCGGAAGACGCAGTCGCGCGCTGCGCGGCGATCGCCGCAGAAGGCGGGCCGCTACTGCGCATCGCGGCGTTCCGACCGCTCGCCGTGGGGATGGTGCAGACTCGCCTGCCAGGGCTCAAGGAAAGCATCCTCGACAAAACCCGTGAGGTGACACTCGGCCGGCTCGACGCGCTCGGCTGCTCGCTGGTGCTTGAACGACGCTGCGCGCATAAGACCGCCGCATTGGCGGCGGAGATCGCCGCGGCGATCGGCGAGGTGGACCTGCTGCTGATCCACGGCGCCTCGGCGATCGTCGACCGCCGCGACGTGATCCCGGCGGCCATCGAGGCGGCTGGCGGCACGATCGATCATTTCGGCATGCCGGTCGATCCCGGCAATCTGCTGCTGCTCGGCCATGTCGAGGGCAAGCCGGTGCTGGGCCTGCCCGGCTGCGCTCGCTCGCCCAAGGTCAATGGCTTCGACTGGGTTCTCGAGCGGGTCGTCGCCGGGCTGCCGATAGGCAGGCGCGAGATCATGTCGATGGGAGCCGGCGGCTTGCTCGCCGAAATCCCAACACGCGGACTGAAACGCGAGCAAGCCGGCGCCGCGCCGGACGCGAAACCGGTTGCGAAAGTGCCGCCAGGCCCACGCATCGCCGCCCTATTGCTGGCCGCCGGGAAATCGAGCCGCATGGGCTCGAACAAGATGCTCGAGGAGATCGACGGACGGCCGATGGTGGCGCGCACCGCGCAACGCTTGCTGGCGTCGCGCGCCCGGCCGATCATCGCGGTACTGGGCAACCAAGCCGATGACGTCGACACCGCACTCGGCAAGCTGCCGGTTGAGCGCGTGCTGAACCCCAACTTCGCCGACGGCCTGTCGACCTCGCTGAAATGCGGCCTCGCCGCCCTGTCGGCGGAGATTGACGGCGTGATCGTCTGCCTCGGCGATATGCCGCTAATCGCCGGGCGTGACCTCGACCGGCTCATGGCGGCCTTCAACCCGCTCGAAGGCCGCGCCATCATCGTGCCGACCCGGCGCGGCAAGCGCGGCAACCCGGTGCTGTGGGCGCGCCAATTCGTGCCCGAGATGATGTCGCTGGCTGGCGATCAGGGCGCCCGCAAGCTGATCGAAGAACACGCCGATCTCGTCGCCGAGGTCGAGATGGACAACGACGCGGTGCTTATCGATATCGATACCCCGCAGGCCCTCGCCGAATTGCGCGAGAAGGTGAAGCCGAGCGCGGCGTAATACGCCGTCATTGCGAGCGAAGCGAAGCAATCTCCTGCCGCAGAGGGCCAAGACGGCAGAAGATTGCCGCGGCGCTTTCAGCACCTCGCAATGACGCTTGGCGTTACCGTTTCGCGTTGACGATCAGATAGGCGGCGAAATCGGCCGGCTTCAGCTTGATTGCCTTGAGCTCGCTCTCACCGGAGAGCGCCCGGGTCACGATGAAATGGTTCTCGACCTTGGTTTCGTTCAGGCGGAATACGCCGCGCGTGCCCTTGAGCTTCGGATAGAGGTTCGGGTCGACCATCCGCTCCTTGGCGGCGAGGCGGGCAATCGCGTCATCCTCGTCGAGCCCCTCGACGGGTTCGGCCGTGACGATCGACCAGTCGGTCTCGCCGGCCCAGCCGGCGGCGGCCGCTGCCTTGGGGTCGCCGTCGGTGACGCCGAGCTTGTAGAGATGCTTACCGAGCCCGACATCGGAGGCCCATTTGCCGGCCTTGACGCTGCGCGCGACATAAATGCTCGGCATGCGCCCTCCCCTAGCCCCAGTACCGTCCGCTGCCGCCGATCGCCGCGGTGATCAGGCCGAGCACAAGGTTGACCATCACCAGGACCCGGATCTGGTTGAGCTGCGCCGCAGCAGCAACGTTGTCGCCGGCATCCAACGCCGTCCGGAAACGCTTCCATGGCGCGAAATAAAGATGAAAGAAAATCAGCATCATGACGATACCGATCGCCATCATCACATGAACATAGAGACCGGCTGCATACCCACCCAGGAACAAGATAAAACCGCTGATCAGCAGCAGCACGATCGCGGCAAACACCCAGGGGAAGAAGCCGCCAAACACCCGTCGCCATAACTCCAGACGCGCCGGCGGATCGAGCGGGCCGCTCGCGGGGCGTAGCACGAGCAGCGCAAAGAACATTCCGCCGACCCAGACCACCGCGCTCAGCACGTGCACGGTTACCGCGATCGACGGCACCAGCATGGCTCAGCCGCCATAGCCGGGCGATTTCCGCGCCAGGCCGTCATGGAGATCGAGCATCCTGCCGCGCCAGGCGTAAATCGGGTCGTCCGACGCGAGCAGCGCGAAATCGCTGATCGAGCGCGCCCATTGGAACGCGCCGAAAACGATGTAGTCGGCATAGGCCGGTGCATCTCCGCAGACAAAAGGCTGGCGCTCGACGGTTCGGCGCAGCGGATCGAGGCTGGCGCGAAAGGCCGGCAGCCGCTCGTGCCGATCCTTGACGACATCTTCGAGGGTCAGGCCACCAAACCGGCTCTCACGCGATTGCCGGAAATATTCCCGATCCTGCGGCCCGATATGCTTGTAGATATCGAGCAATACCAGGCGGATGAGCCTGACCTGCAGCACGGTCTCGGTCCAGTTCTGCACGAATTTTGACAGGCCGCGTGCAGTCGCGCCGGGAAACAAGCTCGGCCGGTCGGCGTAGCACTCTTCGAGATAATCGGCGATCGCCGATGAATCGTGCACGACCTTGCCGGCGTCGACGATCACCGGCACCCGGCCGTCATTCGGCGTCGGCAGCATATCCTTCTCGGTAAAGCGCCACGGCACGGTCTCGACCTCGAGCCCCTTATGCGCCAGCGCCATCCGCGCGCGCCAGCAGAACGGGCTGAAGCGCCGGTCCTCCTCGACCCCGGCGAGATCGTACATCGTGATCGGCATCACCGGTCCTCCACGCTTTGACGACGCACTATGGCGCGTCACGCAGTTGCCGCCAACCGGCTGGCACGTCCTTTGCTGCGCCGCACCCAAACGAGCGATCGCGCGCGGCAGGATAAATGGCGTCAGAACAAGGCTTTACCAACGAGCAGAAGCAATATCTCGAAGGGTTCATCGCTGCAATTGCCAATAAACGAGGCATGGGATTGCCCGCCGCGGCGGCATCAGGCGGCGGCAGCCCGTATCCCGGTGATCCGATGGCGATCCATTACGAGGCGCAAGACCGCGCCGTCGCCGCAGGCGGCAAGCTCGTGCCGGAAGAGGTCGCCAAGCGCGAAAAGCACCCCTTCGACATGTGGGACGAGATCGCGGCCAACGCCGCAGCCGGGCGCTTTCCCAAGGCGCTCGACATCTTCCGCCACAAATTCCACGGGCTGTTCTATGCCGCGCCGAACCAGGATGCCTTCATGCTCCGGTTGCGGCTGCCGGGCGGCATCGTCTCGGCGCATCAGGCGCGCGGGCTGGCCGATGTCGCCGAGCGCTTCGGCGGTGGCTATCTCGACATCACCACCCGCGCCAACCTTCAGATCCGCGAGATCGGCGCGGCACACCCGATCGAGGTGCTCGAGGCAATCGACGAGCTCGGCCTCAGCTCGCGCGGCTCGGGCGCGGACAATATCCGTAACCTGACCGGCAGTCCCGCCGCCGGGATCGACCCGCAGGAGATTTACGACACGCGCCCACTGACCCGCGCGCTCTACCACCACATACTCAATCACCGCGAACTCTTCGGCCTGCCGCGCAAGTTCAACATCGCCTTCGACGGCGGCGGCGGTCTGTCGGTGCTCGACGACACCAACGATATCGCTTTTACCGCCGTGCGCGTTGGTCCCGGCGCGGCGGTTGCGGAAGGCGTCTATTTCCGCATGGAGCTCGGTGGGATCACTGGGCATGGCGCTTTCGCCCGCGACGCCGGGGTCCTGCTGACCCCGGCCGAGGTTGTTCCCGCAGCGGTCGCCATCGTCAAGGCGTTCATCGCACATGGCGACCGCACCGATCGCCACAAGGCCCGGATGAAATACCTGATCGACCGCTGGGGCATTCCCAAACTGGTCGAGGAGGCAGGGCAATACCTGCCGTTCGCCTGGCGCCACGCCGGCCCCGACATCAACGAGCCGCGCGGACCGGTCGACCGTTACGGCCATATCGGCGCGCACGACCAGGCGCAGCCGGGGCTCTGCTATGTCGGGGTCGTGTTTCCGGTCGGGCGTGTCACCGGCGCGCAGATGCGTGGGCTTGCGAACATCGCTGAACGATACGGCTCCGGCTCCCTGCGCCTGACCGTGTGGCAGAACCTGCTGATCTCCGACATTCGCCGCGGCGAAGTGCCGGCGGCCACCGCCGAGATCGCGGCGCTTGGCCTCGGCACCAAGGCCAGCGCGGTTCGCGGCGGGCTCGTGGCCTGCACCGGCAATGTCGGATGCAAGTTTGCGCTGGCGAACACCAAGCGCGACGCCCTGGCGCTTGCCGATCACCTCGACGCGCGGCTCGCGCTCGACGCGCCGCTCAATATCCATATCACCGGCTGCCCCAATTCCTGCGCGCAGCATGCGGTGGGCGATATCGGTCTTCTGGCGACCAAGGTCGATGCCGGCGACGAGGAGATCGAGGGCTACCACCTGCATGTCGGCGGCGGCTGCGGTAAGGAGCAGCGGCTCGGCCGCGAAATCCTGCAATCGGTGCCCGCCGAAGATCTGCCGGCGCGGGTCGAGTCGCTGCTGCGCGCTTATCTCGCGCACCGCCGCGACGGCGAGAGCTTTTTCGACTTCGCCGGCCGCCACAGCGAGGCCGAGCTCGGCGCGATGCTGCGCACGCCGGTCGCCGAGGCTGCGTGATGAGCCCAAGGGCATGAATAACGTCCCGCGCCTGCCCGATAACGCGCCGTTTTCGGCGCCGCAGCGCGCCTGGCTCGACGGCTTTATCGGCTGTCTGCTCGCCTACGACGCGCCGCCGGCGCAGCCTGCCGCGGTACCGGCGCCCGAACCGGTAGAGGAAGACCTGCCGTGGCACGACCCGCTGCTTTCGCTCGACGAGCGACTGGAGCTCGCCGCAGGGCGCCGGCCGCAGCATGTGCTGATGGCGGCGATGGCGCAGCTCGATTGCGGGCAATGCGGTTATTTCTGCGAGTCCTATGCCGCGGCCATCGCCCGCGGCGCCGAGCCATCGCTGAACCGCTGCATGCCCGGCGGCAAAGCCACTTCACGCAAACTCAAGGAACTGCTCGCCGAAATCGGTGCACCGGCGGAAGCCAGACCGGCACTACCCGCGGTGCCGACGCCACCCGTTGCACCGGCAACGGAAGCCGAGCCGCCAGGCCACCTGCGTGTGCGACTGAAGCAAGCCGCGTCGCTGCACGCCGCAGGTGCGGACAAGGACACGCGCCACGTCGTGCTCGAGGCCGTCGACGGGACGCTGGATTACCAGGTCGGCGACAGTCTCGGTATCGCCGCACGCAATGACCCGGCGCTGGTCGCGGCGATCATCGAGCGGCTTGGCGCGTCGCCGCGCACGGCGGTCCAGTCACCGGACAGCGTCGAACGGCCGCTTATCGACGCGCTCAGCGATTTCTGTGAAATCCGCCGCGTCTCCGACCAGGCGGTCGAGGTGCTGGCGTCACGCGCGCATGACCGCGACGAATCGCGGGTGCTGCAGGCGATGGCCGAGGGCTATCCGGGCGCCGGCCCCGACAGCGCCGACTTGCTCGACCTGCTCGAAGCCTTCCCGTCGGCGCGGCCGCCTTTGTCCGAGCTAATCTCGGCGCTCGATCCGCTTTTACCGCGGCTCTACTCGATCGCCTCGTCGCCAAAGATCAAGCCCGGCGAGGTGCATCTCGCGGTCAGCGTCGTGCGCTACAAGCTGCGCGCCCGCGAGCGCGGCGGCGTGGCCTCTACCTTCCTCAGCGACCGGCTGGCGCCGGGCGCCACGGTGCCGGTCTACGTCAACGCCGCGGAAGGCTTTCGCCTACCGGCGCCGGACAAGCCGGTCATCATGATCGGACCCGGCACCGGAATCGCACCGTTCCGCGCCTTTCTCGAAGAGCGCCGCGCGGTCGGCGCCACGGGCCGCAACTGGCTCTTCTTCGGCAACCAGCGACACAGCCAGGATTTCCTGTTCGCGGACGAACTCGTCGCCTACTGCCGCGACGGGCTGCTGACCCGGCTCGACACCGCGTTCTCACGCGATCAGGCGCACAAGATCTACGTCCAGCACCGGATGCTGGAGAGCGCCGCCGAGCTGTGGGCCTGGCTCGAGGACGGCGCGCATCTCTATGTCTGCGGCGACGCCGAGCGCATGGCGCGCGATGTCGATCGCGGCCTCGCCTACATCATCGCCAAGCAAGGTCGCATGGATGCGGCCGGCGCCAAAGCCTATCTCGCCCGCCTCGCCCGCGAAGGCCGCTACCTGCGCGACGTCTATTGATCCCACATCGTTGGGGAACTCCAGCACATGAGCAAGCGTGAGACGTGGATCGCCGACTGGAACCCGGAAGACGCGAAATTCTGGGAGTCGAAAGGCAAGTTCATCGCCCGGCGCAATTTGGTCTTCTCGATCCTCGCCGAGCATCTCGGCTTCTCGATCTGGCTCATCTGGAGCATCGTCGCGACAAAACTGCCGGCCGCCGGGTTCCACTATTCGACCGAGCAGCTCTTCCAGCTGGTGGCGCTACCGGGCCTTATCGGCTCGCTGATGCGGTTTCCCTATACCTTTGCGGTGACGACTTTCGGCGGGCGCAATTGGACCATCGTCAGCGCTGCGTTGCTCTTCATCCCGACAATCGCCCTTACCTATTTCGTCAGCCGGCCGGAAACGTCCTACGGCACGATGCTGATCGTCGCCGCGGCGGCCGGGCTGGGTGGCGGCAATTTCGCCTCCAGCATGGCCAATATCTCGTTCTTCTATCCAGACAGGATGAAGGGCTGGGCGCTTGGTCTCAACGCGGCGGGTGGCAATATCGGCGTCAGCACCGTACAGCTCCTCGTGCCCATCCTGATGGGCTTCGGCCTCGTCAACTTCTACATGGCGAGCCCCGGACCGGGGGGTGCCTACCTGCAGAACGCCGGGCTGATTTGGATGCTGCCGCTGACAATTGCGGTGCTTGGCGCCTATTTCTTCATGAACAACCTCACCGACGCGCGCTCGACCTTCAAGGATCAGCTGGCAATCGTGAAGCGCAAGCACACCTGGGTGATGTCCTGGCTTTATATCGGGACGTTCGGCTCGTTCATCGGTTACTCGGCGGCCTTCCCGCTGCTGATCAAGACCCAGTTTCCGGCGATCACGATCGGCGTCGCGTTTCTCGGGCCGCTGGTCGGCTCGATCGCGCGCCCGTTTGGTGGTCGTCTGGCGGATCGAATCGGCGGCGCCAAGGTGACGTTCTGGAATTTCGTGGCGATGGGCGCGGCAACGCTCGGCGTCATCTACTTTGTCGATATCAAGAGCTTCCCCGGGTTTCTGACGATGTTCCTGACGCTCTTCGTCACGACGGGTATCGGAAACGGGTCTACCTTCCGGATGATCCCGTCGATCTTCCGCGAGGAAAAACTGCGCACGGTAGGCGCAAGCGCCGAATCCCGGGCGGCGGCGCTCAAGGCCTCCGGGATCGAAAGCGCCGCGGTCCTGGGCTTCACCTCGGCGATCGGCGCCTGTGGCGGCTATTTGATCCCGCGCAGCTTCGGCGCCTCGATCGCCGTAACCGGCGGCCCGCACCTCGCGCTCGAAATCTTCCTGCTGTTCTATATCAGCTGTATCGCAATGACTTGGTGGTTCTACCTGCGCAAGTCGTTCCTCGCGAAGCAGGCGCCGAGCCTCGCGGCGGCGCGGGTCTAAGCCCGCGCCCGCTCCGCTTTGCTCCGCCGGCGCAGCTGGCGCAGCGACAGCGCGTGCAGCAGGATCGAACTTGGCACCACGAAAGCCGGGGTCAGTACATTCGGATAGGCACCGGCGCCGATGCTGGGCACGCTGGTAGCGATCAGCTGCAGTGGGCCGGGCGCGGTCATCAGCCCGAGCGCGATTGCCACGGCAAAGTCGGCGAGGCCGAAGATGTTCCAGACGATCGCGGCCTTGCGGCCTTCCGTCGTACCGGCTGACAACGCGATCGCCGTGGGCACGGCAAACAGGCCGGTCAGCACGTCGCCGGTTCCCGCGGGCAAGCCGAATACGCCCGGCACCACGCCAAGAAACGCGCCGACAAGAAAGACACTGCCGAAGATCCGGTAGACCTGCAGCGCGACGAGCCAGGTCGCCGGCATCGCATCGAGCAGCTGCCCCACCCGCTTCGACAACAGCAGGATCGGCGCTCCGATGATCACCGGCACGAAGACCGCAAGCGGCAGCAACGGCACCGGCGAGGCGCCCGTGCGAAAGGTGCCACTGATGGCCGCGCTCCAGGCGACCGCCATCCAAAGCGTGTATGGGATCATGACCGCCAGCCAGGTCGTGCGGCGCTGGCCGAGCGTCAAATCCGTCCGCTCGAGCCCAAGCCATAGGCCGATCGCGATCACCGCGTAGGTCATGAGCCGGGCGGCCGTGCTCGAAACGCCGCTGGCGGTGATGATCGGCTGCCAATAGATCAACAGCATCCATAGCGCCGTGAGCGGGACGATCCACAGCAGGCCGCGCCAAGCGGGGCGCGTCGGAACGATACCGGCGGGAAGGGCGGCGGCGGTCATGACGGCTTCCTCGAAACTAGTTAATCCTTATTTCATAGTCACTTTCCTAATAAGAGTCACTATGAAACCGATCACGAGGCGGTTACCGTAGCCGCGATGACAATTCGGCCATCCATCATCGAAGCGCCCTTCCGCTGCCCGATCGCGCGGACGCTCGACGTTGTCGGTGAGCGCTGGACGATTCTCATCCTGCGCGACCTCTTCGTCGACGGGCCGCGCAAGTTTCAGGACTTCGAGCGCTCGCTGTCGGGCATCAGCCCCACGACGCTCTCCGCCCGCCTCAAACGATTGGAAGAAGCGGGAATTGTCGAGCGCCGCTTCTATGCACAGCATCCGCCGCGCGCCGAATATGTTCTGACGGAACGAGGCAACGAGCTCCGCCCGGTTCTCGGGGCGCTGCTCGAGTGGGGCAAGCGCCACACGGAATACGCAGCGCCCAGTCCATAGCCGGGCTGGTTGCCGTGGGCGGCGTGCGTGCTATAAGGCGCGAACAAGCTGCGGAGGCGCGCTTGCCGATCGTCTTTATTTTGAATGGGCCGAACTTAAACCTGCTCGGGGTGCGCGAGCCGGCGACCTATGGCTACGACACGCTCGCCGATGTCGAGCAGCGCTGTCTGGCGCGGGCCAACGCACACGATTTGCAGATCGATTTCCGCCAGACCAACCACGAGGGGCAGCTGGTCGACTGGATCCAGGAGGCGCGCGAATCGGCGGACGGGATCATCCTCAATGCCGGTGCGCTGACCCATACCTCGGTCGCGGTGCATGACGCGCTCAAGGCCGCCGATGTGCCGATCATCGAGGTGCATCTGTCGAACATCTTCCGGCGCGAAAGCTTCCGGCATCACTCCTATGTGAGCTTGGCGGCGAATGGCGGGATTTTCGGGCTTGGTCCGCAGGGCTACGAGCTGGCACTCGAAGCGATCGCCGCGCTGATCGAGGCCAAGGCCAGCGAGAGCCCGCGGTGAGATTCAGTGGCCGCCGCACGCAGCTGGCGCCCGATCCCGACGTGATCCGCTCGCTCGTCAAGCTGCTCGACGAAACCGGGCTGACCGAGATCGAGGTCTCGGCCGGCGACCAGCGCATCCGGGTGTCGCGACAGGCCGTGGTACAGGCAAGCGCACCGGCACCGGCCGTCGAGACAACCGCGCAGGTACCGGCCCCATCGCCGAAGAGCAATGGCGCCGGCCATCCCGGCGCCAACGGGCACGATCATCCCGGCGTGCTCAAAGCGCCGCTGGTCGGCATCGCCTATCTCGCCGCCGAGCCGGGCGCGGCGCCTTATGTCCGGATCGGCGACACCGTCGCCGAAGGCCAGACCCTGATGATCATCGAGGCGATGAAGGTGATGAACCAGATTCGCGCGCCGCGCGCCGGGCGGATCGGCGGGGTTTATATCGCCGATGCCGAGCCGGTCGAATACGGCACGGCGCTGATGCTGATCGAATGAAGCGTCCGCTTGAGGTCTCGTCACCCCCGCGAAGGCGGGGGTCCAGGGGCAGCCGCTTGATCGCTGGCTCTGGATTCCCGCCTTCGCGGGAATGACGACCTGACGACAGCGATGTTCGAGAAGGTGCTGATCGCCAATCGCGGCGAGATCGCGCTGCGCATCCACCGCGCCTGCCGTGACATGGGGATCAAGACCGTCGCGGTGCATTCGACCGCCGACGCCAACGCGATGCATGTCCGGCTCGCCGACGAGACCGTCTGCATCGGCCCGCCACCGGCGCGCGCGAGCTACCTCAACATCCCCTCGATCCTTTCGGCGGCGACGATCACCGGGGCCGACGCGATCCATCCCGGCATCGGCTTTCTCTCGGAGAATGCCGATTTCGCGGAGGTCGTGCTGGAGCACGGCTTTGCCTTTATCGGCCCGAAACCCGAGCATATCCGGGTCATGGGCGACAAGGTGCGGGCCAAGGCGGCAGCCAAGGAGCTCGGCATCCCGACCGTGCCCGGCTCGGCCGGGGCGCTGCGCGACGCCGCTGAGGCGATCGACGAAGCGCGACTGATCGGCTACCCGGTGCTGCTCAAGGCCGCTTCGGGCGGCGGCGGGCGCGGCATGAAGCTCGCGCATAACGACGCCGAGCTGCGCACACTGCTGCCCCTCGCACAGGCCGAGGCCCAGGCCGCGTTTGGCAACTCGGCCGTCTATATGGAGCGGTTTCTCGACCGGCCGCGGCATATCGAGATCCAACTCCTCGGCGACGGGCTGGGTACAGTGGTCCATCTCGGCGAACGCGATTGCTCGCTGCAGCGCCATCACCAGAAAATCCTGGAGGAAACCCCTTCCCCCGGAATCGATGCGGCGGCGCGCGAGCGCATCACCCGGATCGCGGTCAGAGCGCTGGAGAAATTCGGCTATCAGAGCGCCGGGACGGTCGAGTTCCTTTATCAGGACGGTGAATTCTACTTTATCGAGATGAACACGCGACTGCAGGTCGAGCACCCGATTAGCGAGATGATCGCCGGCATCGACCTCGTGCGCGAGCAGCTGCGCATCGGTGCCGGCGCGCCGCTCGGCTACCGGCAGGAAGATATTCGGCTGCGCGGCCACGCGATCGAGTGCCGCATCAACGCCGAAAACCCGGAGGATTTCCGTCCCTCGCCGGGCCGCGTCAGCGAGTACCATGCGCCTGGTGGGCCGGGCATCCGCATCGATAGCGGTCTTTACCAGGGCTACGAGGTGCCGCCCTATTACGACAGCCTTGTCGCCAAGCTGATCGCCTATGGCGACGACCGCGACGAATGCCTGATGCGGCTGCGGCGGGCGCTGGAGGAATACGTGATCGGTGGCATCGAGACGACGATCCCGCTGCATCAGCGCCTGCTCGACGACCTCGATTTCCGGCGAGGCGCGTACGACATCGGCTGGCTCGAACGCTGGCTGGGTGGCGAAAAATGATTTCCCCGCGCAGGCTGAGGTCCCGGGGCAACCGCTTCGTCGCTCGCTCTGGATTCCCGCCCTTGCGGGAATGACGGTGTAACCGCGATGCGCTTCCGCTTGACCCCGGAAATCCTGCTTAAGGCCTACATGGCCGGCATCTTTCCGATGGCCGAGTCGGCGGACGACCCGGAGCTGTTCTGGGTCGATCCCCAGCGGCGCGGGATCCTGCCGCTCGACGGGTTCCACATATCGCGCCGGCTGCGCCGCGTGGTGCGCCAGGGGCGCTTTACGGTCCATGTCGATGGCGATTTCGCTGGGACCATTGCCGGCTGCGCCGAGGCGACCGATAAGCGCCCCAACACCTGGATCAACGGCGAGATCGTCCGGCTTTACACCGCGCTGCACACGATGGGCTTCGCGCACAGCGTCGAATGCTGGGAAGGAAATGCGCTGCTCGGCGGGCTGTACGGTGTGGCGATCGGCGGAGCTTTCTTTGGCGAGAGCATGTTCAGCCGCGTAACCGACGCCAGTAAGGTTGCGCTGGTGCATCTCGTCGCGCTGATGCGCCAGGGCGGCTATCGCCTGCTCGACATGCAGTTCGTCACGCCGCATCTGACCCAATTCGGCGCGGTCGAGGTGCCGCGCACGCAGTATCGCCGGCTGCTCGCCGATGCGTTGCGCTACCGCTGCGATTTTCCGCGCGGGCTCGGCGGCTCAGGCGGCGGCGGAGATGGCGGCGGGGCGGCGGCGGGCGGCGCGGCGCTCGCCGTTTTGCAGCCGAGCAAGGTGACGTCGTAGACCGGGTGTTCGAGCTGCGAGATCGCCGGGCTTGACGAGAACATCCAGCCGCTGAACAGCCGCTTGGTATCCTCGCCCGGCGGGGTCTCGTAGATCTGGATGAAGGCGGCGTTTTCTGGGGTGTCTTCCGGCGCGCTCTGCTCGCAGTCGCGCACCGTGACCAGCAGCGTCCCAAAATGGATCGACGCGCCGACCGGCGCCTCGATCTTCGAAATCCGCGCGGAAATCTTGTCGAGCCCTTGCAGGATGGCGATCGGCTGCGGCGTCATCCTGGCCGATGCGGTACCGGCCGTGACCAGCCCCAAGGCCACCGCGAGTAGCAGCCTCATCGATAATATGGGTTCACAAGGCCCGCGATGATCCCGGCCAGCACCTCGCGCAATTGCGCCTCGTCGCAGCCCATCAGCACGCCGTCCTCGAGCGCGTCCTGCGCCAGCCCGCGCAATTCGGCGAGGTTTTCGTTGAGCACCTTGATCTTTTCGACGCACGACACCGGCTCGCCTTCCGGCGTCAGCCAGAGCGGGAATTCGTCCATCTTTGTCGCGGCCATGCGCGGCCCTGCCCTATTGTTTCGGCGCGGCGCCCTGCGCCTCACCCGCGGGCGATGGATTTGGGGCGCCGCCCTCGCCTTCGCCAGGTTTTTTGCCACCACCCGGCGGCGAGAACATCATCTGCCCGATCAGATGTTCGAGGCTGACCGAGGACTGCGTGTACTTGATCTTGCCGCCGGGAGCGATGTCCTTGTCCGAGCCGCCGGGCACCAGCGACATGTACTTGTCGCCCAGCAGCCCCGAAGAGACGATCTCGGCCACGGTGTCGTCGGGCAGCTTGACCGAGGGCTCGACACTCATCCGTACCGTCGCAAGAAAGCTCTTCGGGTCGAGTGCGGTGCCGAGCACCGAGCCGACCTTGATGCCGCTGATGCGCACATCGCTGCCGTCATGAATTCCGTCGATATGCTCGAAATCGGCGTTGACCTGGTAACCCGGCACCGAGCGCATCTGGCTGGTGCTGTAGGCGAAAAACAGGAATAGCGCCGCAACGATGAGGACGACCGCGCCCATCACGGTCTCGATGACATTGCCCCTCATCGCAAGACCTCGCGGCGGCCTATTCCGGTGTCCATGGCTCGTAATCGCCGCTCGCGCGGGCGCGATGGCCGCCGAGCAGCACCGAGCCGCGCGGATGATACGCGTGCGGCGTGCCGGTCATATTGGGCTCATGCGGCTTTTCCCAGGCATAACGCGGCCAGGCGCCGGGCACTTCGTCGACCGTGTGATGCAGCCAGGCATGCCATTCGGACGGGACTTTCGAGCCTTCGGGCTCCCCCTTGTAGATCACCCAGCGCCGCTCGCGGCTGAAGCGACCACCACCGCGCCCCGACGGCTTGTCGTTTTTCAGCCGGTAATAGCTGTTGCCGTAGCTGTCGGTACCGACCAGCTCACCGCGCAGCCAAGTTAAGAGTCGCGTCCCGAGCGTCGTCATTCTGCCGTTCCGTCAGAGCGCGCGGACTATCGCATTGCCGCTGGGTTTGGGTAAAGGCCTGCCGCTCCACCCCCGCGCCATCGCAGGAGTTGAGCGGTCGGAACGCGAGTCGCCTGCGCCGTCAAGCGCTTTCTATATATTGTGTCTCGCCCGTTACAATACATAGATGTTGATTGCCCTCAGTGCGACGCACATAATCCGGTAGTCGAATGAACGAGGGACACCGGATCTAGGCGGGGGACGCTGACCGGGGTCCCCGAAAAACCGGGGGATGTTATGCATATCGCACGTCGCTTTACCACCGCCGGCCGGGACCCGTACGAAAGCATCGCCTTCCGTACCGCGACGAGTGAGATTCGCAATCCCGACGGCTCGGTGGTGTTCGCCGCCGAGGGCGTGGAGGTGCCGGCGGCGTGGAGCCAGGTGGCGTGCGACATCCTCGCGCAGAAATACCTGCGCAAGGCCGGCGTGCCGGCGATCCTCGTTCCGGTCGAGGAAGAAGCCGTCCCGAACTGGCTGTGGCGGCGCACCGCGGACGCCGACAAGCTCGCCCTGGTGCCCAAGGACGAGCGCAGCGGCGGCGAGAGCAGCGCCAAGCAATGCTTCGATCGGCTGGCCGGCACCTGGACCTACTGGGGCTGGAAAGGCGGCTATTTCGACACCGAGGAGGACGCCCGCGCTTATTTCGACGAACTGCGCTACATGCTGGCGAACCAGATGGGCGCCCCCAACTCGCCGCAATGGTTCAACACCGGGCTGCATTGGGCCTATGGCATCGACGGGCCGGCGCAGGGCCATTTCTATGCCGACTACAAGACCGGCAAGATCAAGGCGTCGGAAAGCGCCTATGAGCACCCGCAACCGCATGCCTGCTTTATCCAGTCGGTCGCCGACGATCTCGTCAACGAAGGCGGGATCATGGATTTGTGGGTGCGCGAGGCGCGGCTGTTCAAATACGGCTCGGGCACCGGCTCGAATTTCTCGCGGCTGCGCGGCGACGGTGAGCGGCTTTCCGGCGGCGGGCGCTCATCGGGGCTGATGAGTTTCCTCAAGATCGGCGACCGCGCCGCCGGGGCGATCAAGTCCGGCGGCACGACGCGCCGCGCCGCGAAGATGGTGATCGTCGACACCGACCATCCCGACATCGAGGATTTCATCGACTGGAAGGTGATCGAGGAGCAGAAGGTGGCCGCGCTGGTCGCCGGCTCGAGGCTCTGCGCCAAGCACCTCAACCAGATCATGGCGGCCTGCCGCGAACCCGGCATCGAGGACCCGCTCGATCCCAAGCAGAACCCGGTGCTCAAGCGCGAAATCCGCGCGGCGCGCGCGGTGATGATCCCGGAAAACTACGTGCAGCGGACCATCCAGTTCGCCCGCCAGGGCTACGAGTCGATCGACTTCCGCACTTACGACACCGACTGGGATTCCGAAGCCTATCTGACGGTCGCCGGGCAGAATTCCAACAACACCGTGCGCATCACCAACGACTTCCTCGACGCGGTGGAAAAGGACGCGGACTGGAACCTGACCCGCCGCACCGACGGCAAGATCGCGAAGACCGTGCCGGCCCGCGCGCTGTGGGACCGCATCGCCTATGCGGCCTGGGCCTCGGCCGATCCCGGCGTGCAGTTCGACACGACGATCAACGACTGGCACACCTGCCCCGAAAGCGGCCGGATTAACGCATCGAACCCGTGCTCCGAGTACATGTTCCTCGACGATACGGCCTGCAACCTCGCCTCGCTCAACCTGATGACCTTTCGCGGCGAGGACGGGTTCAAGGTCGTGGATTTCCGACACGCGACGCGACTGTGGACCATCGTTCTCGAAATCTCGGTGATGATGGCGCAGTTCCCGTCGCGTGAGATCGCCCGGCTCAGCTACGCGTACCGCACACTGGGGCTCGGCTACGCCAATCTCGGCGGGCTGTTGATGTCGATGGGCATCCCCTATGACAGCGACGCCGGCCGCGGGCTGGCGGCCGCGATCACCGCGCTGCTGACGGGCACCACCTACGCGACCTCGGCCGAGATCGCCGCCGAGCTCGGTTCCTTCCCTCACTATGCGAAGAACCGCGAGGCGATGCTGCGGGTCATCCGCAACCATCGCCGCGCCGCGCATGGCGACCGCACCGGCTATGAGGGTCTCGCGGTGCCGCCGGTGCCGCTCGACGCGGCGAGCTGCCCCGACCGGGTGCTGGTCGAGGCGGCGACCGCTTCATGGGACGCAGCGCTGGCGCTCGGCGAGAAGCACGGCTTTCGTAACGCCCAGACCACGGTCATCGCGCCGACCGGCACGATCGGCCTGGTGATGGATTGCGACACGACCGGCATCGAGCCCGATTTCGCGCTGGTCAAGTTCAAGAAGCTCGCCGGCGGCGGCTACTTCAAGATCATCAACCGCATGGTGCCCGACGCGTTGCGCACGCTCGGCTATGACGAGAACGCGATCGGCCATATCGAGCGCTACGCGCTCGGCCACGGCACCCTCAAGGGCGCGCCGGCGATCAATCACCAGACCCTCGCCGAGAGAGGTTTTGACGAAGCATCGCTCACCGCCATCGAAGGCGCGCTCGCTTCGGCCTTCGACATCAAGTTCGCCTTCAACAAATGGACGCTCGGCGAAGTGTTCTGCACCGACGCGCTCGGCATTGCTCCGGCCGCGCTGGCTGACCCTGCCTTCGACCTGTTGGCGGCGATCGGCTTTAGCCGCAGCAATATCGATAGCGCGAACACCTATTGTTGTGGTGCAATGACTTTGGAGGGCGCTCCTCACCTTAAATCTGAGCATCTGGCGGTGTTTGATTGCGCCAACCCGTGCGGGAGGCTCGGCAAGCGTTGCCTCTCGGTCGATAGCCATATCCGCATGATGGCGGCCGCGCAGCCCTTTATCACCGGCGCGATCTCAAAGACGATCAACATGCCGAACGCCGCGACGGTCGAGGATTGCAAGGATGCTTACCAGCTGTCTTGGGAACTCGGCCTCAAGGCGACCGCGCTCTACCGCGACGGCTCGAAACTCTCGCAGCCGCTGGCCTCGAGCCTCTTCGGCGATGACGACGCGGATGACAGAGCCGCTGAATTGTTGGCGCAATCGCCGGCCGACCGAGTGCCGGTCGTTGCCGAGCGCATCGTCGAGCGGGTCATCGAGCGCTTCGTGATGCGCGCCGAGCGCCGCCGCCTGTCGAACCGCCGCAAGGGCTACACACAGAAAGCCGTGGTCGGCGGCCACAAGGTCTACCTGCGCACCGGCGAGTACGAGGACGGCAAGCTGGCGGAAGTCTTTATCGACATGCACAAGGAAGGCTCGGCCTTCCGCTCGCTGATGAACAACTTCGCGATCGCCATCTCACTCGGCCTGCAATACGGCGTGCCGCTCGAGGAGTTTGTCGAGGCCTTCACCTTCACCCGCTTCGAGCCGGCGGGCATCGTCGAGGGCAACGACGTCATCAAGATGGCGACCTCAATCCTCGACTACATCTTCCGTGAGCTGGCGGTTTCCTATCTCGACCGCAACGATCTCGCGCATGTCGAGCCCGCCGATCTGATGCCCGACACGATCGGCAAAGGGATTGCCGCCGAATCGTCGAATTTACGCGAGATCGACGATCCCGCGGCTGCTACGGTCGGCGCCGAAATGGCGGCGATCGTGAAGAAGGTCGCCTCGCAAGGCTACGTGCGAAACAAGTTCACCGTGCTGCACGGCGGCAAGCCCAGTGCCGCCGCAACTTCGCGGGTCGGCGCGGCCGAGGCTGAGATGCCGCTTTTTGCCGCCGGCTCATTGGCGGTCGCGACGACCGAGACGGTCGAATTCGCCGAATTGGCCCCGGATCCGCGGCTCGAACAAATCCGCATGGCGCGCATGAAGGGCTACGAAGGCGACAGCTGCGGCGAGTGCGGCAACTTCACCCTCGTCCGAAACGGCACCTGCCTCAAATGCGAGACCTGCGGCTCGACCAGCGGCTGCTCATAAGCCGGTAGGATGGGTTGAAGTAAGCGATACTTATCGGCGCCCGATGATGGGGCTTCCCTTCGTCAACTCATCCTACGGTCTTGTTCTAACCTCTTCGTAGCGATATCAATATCGAGGTCGTTGAAGAGGTGCTGCCATGGCGACGCAACAGCTTCTGTTGCATCTGCCGGATGAACTGGTACGCCGGTTGAAGCGCGCGGTGCCGGCGCGCGGCCGCAGTAAATTCATCCAGGATCTGTTGGAGCAGGTGTTGCCGCCGGACGGGGTCGCCGAGGCCGATCCGCTTTACCTTGCGGCGCTGGAGGTCGAAAAGGACGAAGCGCTCGCCGGCGAGATGGCGGGTTGGGAGCCGGCGACACTCGGCGATGGTGTCGCGGCGCCGCGCAACGACGGGGCGAAAGAGTGATGGCCGCCCCCGGGCCGAGTGGCGAGGCGGTGCGCCGCGGCGATATCTGGTGGGTCGATTTCGACGTCGTCGAGAGCGCCGAGATGCGGCCGATGCGCCCGGCAGTCGTGATCACCGCCGACGCGCTCAACCGCGCCCGCCGCACGGTCATGGTCGTGCCGCTCGCCGCCGGCCCGCAGCCGCGGCCGCCGATCGTTATCGCGACACCTTCCGCCGGCCCCGGACGCGTCGCGGTCTGCGATCAGGCGCGCGCGGTCGACAAGGCCCGTCTCACCCGCACCGCCGGCCAGCTCTCGCCGCCCGACCTCAAGGCGGTCGAGGACGGGCTGCGCCGGGTGCTGGAGCTGTAGGCGGCGGCTACGTCGTTGCATCCTTCGAGACGCTTGGCTCGAAATTACCTTCGTCATTCCGGGGCGGCCCGCCGAGCTGAACCCGGACCCCATGCACACAGTCTCCTCCGACGTGGTTACGGCGTCGGGACGCGCTTTTCGAGTTCCGTGTTCATGGATTCCGGATTCATCGCGGCGTGATGCCCCGGAATGACGTACAAAAAAGTCCCCAGACATTGAGCCAGATGTATTTCCAGTCAGGCGCTCAGGAGGATGGAAGTACGCTGATGGAATAATGAGAACTCTTATCGTGAGAAGGCTGCACAGCAGCCGTCTCGAAGGACGTACTAGCCGTTGTCCGGCATAGGCACTAGGCTAGCCAGCCAAGGATCAATCGGTCGGGAGAGTGCGATGCAATACGGCTTCGGAGCGCCGGTCAGCGGCCCGCTCTCGGGCGCGAAAGACCTCGCACGCGTCGCCCAACAGGGCGAGGCCATCGGCTATGATTACTGCACGCTCTCAGACCATGTCGTGATCCCGCGCGAACTTGAGAATAAATACCCCTATTCCGATACCGGCGAATTTCCCGGCCGCGCCGGCGGCGATCGCCACGAGCAGCTCACCGCCGTCGCGTTTGTCGCCGCCAAGACCGACAAATTGCGGCTGGTCACCTCGGTCATGGTGGTGCCGCATCGCCCGGCGGTGCTGACGGCGAAAATCCTGTCGACGATCGACAATCTCTCCGAGGGCCGGCTGACGCTCGGCGTCGGCGCCGGCTGGTGCCGCGAGGAATTTGAGGCGATCGGTACGGATCCGTTTGACGAGCGCGGCGCGGTCACCGACGAATACCTGCTGGCTTGCCGCGAGCTGTGGACCAACGAAAACCCCAGCTTTGACGGCAAATATGTCAAGTTCTCGAACATCTTTTTCCAGCCGCGCCCGGTGCAGAAGCGGGTGCCGATCTGGGTCGGCGGTGAAAGCGGCCCGGCGCTGCGCCGCACCGCGAAGCTCGGTGACGGCTGGTATCCGATCGGCACCAACCCCGCCTTCCGGCTCGATACGCTGGAGCGCTTGAAGGGCGGCATCGAGCGGCTGCACCGCGCCTGCCAACGGGCCGAGCGCGACCCGAAGGAAATCGTCGTCGCCTATCGCGTCTCCTCGCGCGGCGTCGCGATCCCCGAAAAGGCCGATAATGGCGAGCGACGGCTCTTCGCCGGCAGCAACGAGGCGATTGTCGGCGATCTGCGCGCGCTCCGCGATCTCGGCATCGTCGCGGTCGATTTCAGCTTTGACGGTGCCACGGCCGACGAAGTCATCGCCAATATGCGGCGTTTCCGCGAGGACGTGCTCGCCAAGGTCTGACCGTAGCGCGGGCGTCTCGCTCGTCCCATGTAAATAGGGCGGCCGCGACGGTCGCGATCCATTCGATGCGCAGGAGCCAACCGTGCTGAAGATCGGATACAAGGCGTCGGCCGAGCAGTTCGGGCCGAGCGAATTGCTGGATTTCTCGGTGCTGGCCGAGGAGGTGGGGTTCGACTCGGTCTTTGTCAGCGATCATTTCCAGCCGTGGAAGCATACCGACGGCCATGCCCCGAATTCGCTGGCCTGGCTCGGCGCGCTCGGCGCCCGCACCAAGCGCGTCGTCATCGGCACCAGCGTTGCCACACCAACCTTCCGCTATCACCCGTCGATCGTCGCCCAGGCCTTTGGCACGATGGGCTGCATGTTCCCCGGCCGCGTCGTGCTCGGCGTCGGCACTGGCAAATCGCTGAACGAAGTGCCCTCGGCCGGCATCCAGTGGCCCGGTGCCAAGGAGCGGCGCGACCGGCTGCGCGAGGCGATCCGGCTGATGAACCGGCTGTGGACCGAGGACCGGGTCACCTTCGACGGCCAGTTCTACCGCACCGAAAGCGCGACGATCTACGACAAGCCCAAGCAGAAGGTGCCGATCTGGGTTGCCGCCTCCGGGCCGCTCGCGGCGCAGATGGCCGGGCAGATCGCCGAGGGCTTTATCGTCACCAGCGGCAAGAACCCGCAACTCTACATCGATCTGTCGGCCAAGGTCAGCGAAGGCTTGTCGAAAGCCGGCCGCGAGCATGCGAGCCTTGAAAAGATGATCGAGGTCAAGGTGTCCTTCGACACAGATGCCCAGCAAGCCAAGGAACTGACGCGGCACTGGGCGGCGCTGGCGCTGTCACCCGAAGAGAAGGTCGGGGTCGAGGACCCGGTGGAAATGGAGCGGCTGGCCGATGCGTTGCCGCTCGACCGCGCCGCCAGCCGCTGGATCGTGTCAAGCGACCCGGACGAGCAGGTCGAGCGCATCCGCCCCTATGTCGAGCTCGGCTTTACCCATCTCGTGTTCCACGCCCCCGGCCCCGACCAGGCGCGTTTTTTGAAGCTCTACGCCGAGCAGGTCGTGCCGCGGCTGCGCAAGGCGTTCGGGTAGGCCTTCAGCGCATGCAACTTAAATCTGTCATTCCGGGACAGCGCGCAGCGCTGGACCCGGAACCCATGAACACAGGCTATCGCCGGCAGAGGCTCGCAGCCGGCCCGATATCGCCAAGGTCCGTGTTCATGGGTTCCGGGTTCGCGACTGCGTCGCGCCCCGGAATGACACGAGAAGTATGAAATGCCCTCGCGCCTAGAGATTATCGGGCTGCCGGGCGTGCCGATGGTGCAGCCCGGCGATGACCTTGCCGCGCTGGCGATCTCCGCGCTGGTCGACGCGGCGATCGCGCCCGAACCCGGCGACGTGCTCGTCATCGCGCAGAAAATCGTCTCCAAGGCCGAGGACCGCTTTGTCGACGTCACTCAAGTGACGCCATCGGCGGCGGCAAAAGAACTCGCCAAGCAGACCGGCAAGGACGCGCGATTTTGCGAGGTCGTGCTGTCGGAGTCGAAGCGCATCGTGCGGCATCGCGAAAACCTGATCATCGCCGAACACCGGCGCGGCTGGGTCATGGCGAATGCCGGGATCGACCATTCCAATGTCGCGCCGGGCGATGGACATGAACGGGTCTTGCTGTTGCCGGTCGACGCAGACGCCTCGGCGCGGGCGATCCGCGAGGAACTGGTGGCGTCCTACCGCGTGCCGATCGCGGTCATCATCAGCGACAGCTTTGGCCGTCCGTTCCGCCGCGGCACCGTCGGCATCGCGCTCGGCGCCGCCGGCCTGCCGTCGGTCATCGACTGGCGCGGGCATCCCGATCTGTTCGGGCGGGCGCTCGAAGTCACCGAGACCGGGTTCGCCGACGAGATCGCCGCGGCCGCGTCGCTGGTGATGGGCCAGGCCGACGAGGCGCTGCCGATGGTTCTGGTGCGCGGCCTGCACTGGGCCGCGCCCGAGGCCGACGGCGCCGCGCTGGTCCGCCCGCCGGAGCACGATCTGTTCCGATGAGTTCTGCCCGTGGGAAGTAGCGGCCCGGTCCTGGCGTTGTCGGGCGGCGTCGGCGGCGCCAAGCTCGCGCTCGGGCTGTACCGCGTGCTCCCGCCCGAACTCGCTGACGGTCGTCGCCAATCCCGGCGATGATTTCGAGCATTTCGGCCTCACGATCTGCCCCGATCTCGACACGCTGCTCTACACGCTGTCGGGGGAGGCGAACCCGGAGCTCGGCTGGGGCCGTCGCGACGAGACCTGGACCTTTATGGCCGCGCTCGAAAAGCTCGGCGGCGACACTTGGTTCCGTCTCGGCGACGGGGACCTCGCGACGCATGTCGAGCGTACCCGCCGGCTGGCGGCGGGTGAGAGCCTGTCGGCGATCATGGAGAATTTCCGCCGCCGGCTCGGCATCGCGGCACGACTGTTGCCGGCGAGCGACGATAAGGTGAGGACGCGGCTGGAAACCGACTGCGGTCGGCTCGATTTCCAGGATTATTTCGTCCGCCTGCACTGCGAGCCCGCCGTCCGTAAACTTGAATTTGACGGGGCGGAGATTGCGCGGGCCAATCCCGATGTCCTCACCGCCCTCGCCGATCCTGGCCTGCGGGCGGTGATCATCTGCCCGTCGAACCCGTTCATCAGCATCGACCCGCTTCTTGCCGTCTCCGGCATGCGGCAGGCGTTGCGGGCGTGCTCAGCGCCGGTCATCGCGGTCTCGCCGATCATCGGCGGCAAGGCAGTCAAAGGCCCTACCGCGAAGATGATGGCGGAGCTAGGCCTGCCGGTCGACGCGGCGGCGGTGGCGCGGCATTACCGCGATTTCCTCGACGTTTACGTCGCCGACGAAACCGATCGCAATGCCGTCGTCGGGCTTGACCTTCCCGTCGTCCTCGCGCCGACACTGATGGTCACGCTGGAAGACCGCGAAGCGTTGGCGCGTACGGTTCTACGGGCCGCAGCGGTGCACCGAAAATGAACCCCGGCGAGGTCTGGGCCATCATCCCCGTGAAGCTGACCGAAGGCGCCAAGCAGCGCCTCGCACCGGCGCTCTCCGCGCCGCTCCGGCAAAAACTAGCCCTGGCGATGCTAGAAGACGTGCTGGAAGCAGTGGCCGGGGTAAACGGCCTGGGCGGCGCAGTCCTCGTCACGGTCGATCCGCAGGCCGAGGCGCTGGCGCCGCGCTATGGCATGGCGACGCTCGCTGACGGCGCGTATGACGGCCATACGGGCGCGGTCAACGCCGGGACGCGGTATCTAATCGCCAATAGCCACGGCACCATGCTGACCCTGCCCGGCGACCTGCCGCTGATCACCGCGGCGGAAATCGCGGCGCTGATCGACGCGCATGGCCCCGCTCCGTCTTTCACGATCGCCCCGGCGCATGACGACCTGGGCTCGAACGGCATCATCATGTCGCCGCCGCAGGCGGTGCCGCTGCGCTTTGGCGAGGACAGCTTTTTCCCGCATCTCGCGGCGGCCCGCGCCCAGGGCATCGAGCCATGCGTGCTGCGCCTGCCGGGTTTCGCGTTCGATGTCGACAATCCGCGGGACCTCCATCATTTTGCGCAACTCGGAATGCAAACCCGTGCCGGCCAGCTGATCGCCGAGCACGCGAACGAAATGAGGATGGGGTGACGGATTTCTTCGCGACGATCCTCGACCGCGCCGCTTCCGGCGATCGGCTATCCGACGCCGACGCGCTGGCGCTCGCCGAATGCGAGGACCTCACGGCGCTGACCCGCGTCGCGGCAGCGCTGCGCGATGCCGGGCACGGCGGGCTTATCAGCTACTCGCGCAAGGTCTTCATCCCGCTCACCCAGCTATGCCGCGACGTGTGCCATTACTGCACCTTCGCGCACCCGCCGCGCCGCGGCGAACGCGCATTCCTGACGCGCGACGAGGTGCTCGACATCGCCCGGGCCGGCGCCAAAGCGGGCTGCCACGAGGCGCTGTTCACACTGGGTGACAAGCCGGAGCTGCGCTATCGCGCGGCGCGTGACGAACTTGCCGCGCTCGGCCACGACACCACCCTCTCCTACCTCGCTGAGATGGCGAAGGCAGTGCTCAAGGAAACGGGGCTGTTGCCGCATCTCAACCCGGGCCTTCTAAGCCGCGGCGATGTCGAAGCGCTGCGCAAGGTTTCGGTGTCGCAGGGCATCATGCTCGAGACCGCCAGCGAGCGGCTGTCGCAGCGCGGCGGCCCGCATTTCGGCTCGCCCGACAAGCACCCGGCACGGCGCCTGGCGACGATCGCCGCGGCCGGCGAAGCGGCGGTGCCGTTCACCTCGGGCATCCTGATCGGCATCGGCGAGACGCGACGGGAACGGATCGAGGCGCTGCTGGCGTTGCGCGACCTGCACGAGCGCCACGGCCATATCCAGGAGATCATCGTCCAGAACTTCCGCGCCAAGCCGGGCACCAAAATGGCCGACGCACCCGACCCGGACGAGGCCGATCATCTATGGACCATCGCCCTCGCCCGACTGGTGTCCGGGTCGGCGATGAACATCCAGGCGCCGCCCAATCTGATGCCCGACGCGCTGGAGGCGATGATCGGCGCCGGCATCAACGACTGGGGCGGCGTCTCGCCGGTGACACCCGACCACGTCAATCCGGAGGCGCCCTGGCCAGAGCTCGACCTGCTGGCCGAGCGCACCGCCGCGGCGGGCAAGCTTCTGGTCGAGCGGCTGGCGATCTATCCCGATTATGTCCGCGAGCCGGCGCGCTGGCTCGACCCGGCGCTGCGCGCGCCGACGCTGCGCGTCGTCGACAGCCAAGGTCTCGCGCGCACCGACATATGGACGCCCGGCGCCGGGATCGAGCCACCCACGGGCGGCCGGCGTTTCGCGAACCCGGTGCTCACCGCCGCCGTCGAACCGATCATCGCCCGTGCGATCGCCGGCGAGACGCTCGCCGAGCGCGACATCGTCACGCTTTTCGAGGCGCGCGGCGACGCGCTCGACCGCATCTGCGAGGCCGCCGACGCACTGCGCCGCGAGGTCAACGGCGACACGGTCAGCTACGTCGTTACCCGCAACATCAACTACACCAACATCTGCTACTTCCGTTGCCAGTTCTGCGCGTTTTCCAAGGGCAAACTGAGTGAGAACCTGCGCGGCCGGCCCTACGATCTCGACTGGAGCGAGATCGTGCGGCGCTGCGAGGAGGCATGGGACCGCGGCGGCACCGAGGTCTGCCTGCAAGGCGGCATCCATCCGGAATATACCGGCGCGACCTATCTCGGCGTCTGCCGGACCATCAAGAAGGCGCTGCCGGATATGCATATCCACGCCTTCTCGCCGCTCGAAATCTGGCAGGGTGCCAAAACCCTCGGCCGCACCCTGCCCGACTTCCTCGCCGAGCTGAAGGAGGCCGGGCTGAGCTCCCTGCCCGGCACCGCGGCGGAAATCCTCGACGACGAGGTGCGCGCGATCATCTGCCCGGACAAGATCAAGACCGACGAATGGCTCCAGGTGATGGAGGTCGCGCACAATGTCGGGCTGCGCACCACGGTGACGATCATGTACGGCCATGTCGACCGCTACGAGCACTGGGCGCGCCACTTGCTTCGCGTGCGGGCGCTGCAGGCCCGCACCGGCGGCTTCACCGAGTTCGTGCCGCTGCCCTTTGTGCCGATGGAGGCGCCGATGTATCTGAAAGGCACCGCGCGGCTCGGCCCGACCTTTCGCGAGACGGTGCTGATGCATGCCGTGGCGCGGCTCGCGCTGCACCCGCTGATCCCCAACATCCAGACGTCGTGGGTGAAGCTCGGCGCGGCGGGCGCCGCGGCCTGCCTCAATGCCGGGTGCAACGATCTCGGCGGCACGCTGATGAACGAAAGCATTTCGCGCGCCGCCGGCGCCAGTTTCGGCCAGGAAATGCCACCCGAGGCGATGGAGGAGCTGATCCGCTCGATCGGCCGCACCCCGCGGCAGCGCACCACGCTCTATGGCGACGCGCCGGTCGAGCGCCGCGCGGCGTCGTTCGATGCGGCGCCGCTGCTCGACCCGATCAATACGCCAGCGCGCAAATACGAGCGCTCGGCGGCCGAGTAATCACGCCGCCAGCAGCGCTCGGGCGATCTCTTCCCATTCGCTGTCGAGCGGCGCGGTCGACGGCGTTTTCCCGGCGCGCTTGTACCAGCCGCCCGCATTGTGCAGGTCGCCCTCGACCCGATGCAGATAGGCGTGCGCCCAGGCGCCCTTCTCGTTAGCGTCGGCCTGCGCGCAGCGATGCGCCTGGTGCCAGTCGCCCTTCGCTTGCCACCACAGCGCCTGCATCGCGCCGCTGGTCCCGGCCGGTGGCGATGCGCCCATCAGCGACGACTTGAAGCTGTCGAATTCCATCCTGCCCTCCCACGGGTTCGCCTCACCAAGGATACCGCGTTCCCGGCCCTTCAGGCGAGCATGCGATCGAGCCGGTCGCGCAGCCGGTAATACGAACCGATCATCGGCAAAAACCACGGGTTGCCGTTATAGAGCGCGTGTCCAGGAAACTCGACGCTGTCGAACGCGCAGGCGTAGTTCGCGGCGCGAGCAATCTTGCGTGCCGTCTGGTAGCCGAGATAGGTCATCATCGCGATGCCGCTGCCGTTGCAGCCCAGCGCGTAGTGCAGCCCGCCATCCTCGCCCATATGCGGCAGGGCATCGAGCGTGAACGCGGTATTGCCGGTCCAGCCATGGGTGACTCGGACGCCGCGCAGCTGCGGAAATCGCTCGGTTATGTAAGTGTATAGCACCCGGGCGCAAAGCAGCGGATCGGCCTGGGTGAAACGCGCGCGCCCGCCAAACACCATGCGCCGGCCATCGGGCGACATCCGGTAATAGCAGAGCACGCGCTTGGTATCGGACAGCGTGCGTCCCTTCGGCACCAGCGACGCCGCGAGATCGGCAGGCAGTTCCTCGGTCGCGATAATGTGGCTGGCGATCGGCACGATCCGGCGGCGCAGCGAGGGCGTCAGTTCTCCGGTGTAGCCATTGGTGGCGATGACGACGTCGCCGGCCTCCACCGCACCGCGGCTGGTGGTAACGCGCCATCCGACGCCGCCGCGGACGATGCCGCCGACCGCGGCGTCGGCGCAGACCGCAATGCCGCGTCGCCGGCAGGCATCCAGCAAACCCTTGTAATACAGCGCCGGGTGCAGGCTGGCCGACCGCTCGGCGACCATCCCGCCGTAATAATAGTCGCTGGCGATTTCCTCGCGCTGGCGCTCGCGCGGCACCATGCAGGCGCCCGATTGCGCGCTGTCGTTGAGGCTCGCCAGCCGCGATTGCTGATAGGCAAAATGCTTGGGGGTCCAGGCGCCCTGGAACCGGCCGCGTTTCTGCCAAAAGCAATCGATCCCTTCTTCCGCGATCAGCCGCTCGACGAGCGCGAACGCATCGTAACCGTCGGACAGCATGTCCGCGGCGCGCGCCGGGTCTACCGCCGCCGCCTTGCCGCTGAAGCCCTTGCCGATATTGACGCCGCCGCTGACCGCGCCGCCGTTACGCGTGCTGGCGCCCTCGCCGAGCGCCCCTTTCTCGAGGACCACGGCATCGACACCATGCTTCGACAATTCGAGCGCCGCCGACAACCCGGCATAACCGCCGCCGACGATGGCGACCCGCGCCCGGCGCGGTACCTCAACGAGTTCGCCGGCGGAAGGCCGATAGGCCTCCCACCAATACGGCGCGGTCTTGAAATCAGGATGGAAGATATTGTGCGGCACGCGAGATCGACAGTACCGCCAGAGAGCCGACAAGTAAATGTCGGCTCTCGATTATTGCTTCAACGCCCGTCGCCGCCGGGGATTACCCAAACGCCCCAGAAACCGGCAAGCACGAGAAATACTAATACCGTATCAACATACCAAGGAAACATAGACCCTCTCCTCTCCGCGGCGTTAAGCATATCTCGCCGCTCTCAATATGTTGGAGACAGTCTATATCCGATCTTCTTGCGATAGGGTAATTCAAATTGTTTCATTATTTTTAGTTGCAATGATCGGCGACCGTTGGTTGCTATTATAGTTAACAAGCAACCTCAGCAATATTGAAGAGAAGCAGAAGAAATATCACCGAAATTGTAAAAGCTTGCCGAAGCCCGACAGCGAGCTTCGGCGAGGTAACGTGCGCGGAGGGTCGCAATCATCGGCTAGTGGAATTTGGGCATGACCTTTTCGCACAGGAGCTGCAGCGACTTCATGACCCGTTGGTGCGGGATTTTGGTGCCGCAATTCATCTCGGCGAGAATGCCGTCGAGGCCGAGCGTCTCCTTCAAGCCCATCAACCTGTCGGCGACGCGTTCCGGCGAGCCGACAATGAGCTTCTCGCGCAGCGCGTCCTCGTAGCTGATCTCCTGCAGCCGCCGGCCCCGTGCCGCGCGGTCCTCGACCGCCCGCACACCGGCGCGGCTCGCGGAATCCTCCAGACGCTCGCCGAGGTAGCGGTAGAAATACATGATGCTTTCTTCCGGCTCCTCGATCGCCGCCTTGTCGGTCTCAGCCACGTAAACCGGTGCGCGCAAAAAAACCTGGCCCTCGCCCGGATGCCCGGCTTCCTTCCAGGCCTGTCGGTAGGCAGCGATATTGGGGCCGAGTTCTTCGATCGTCCCCAGACGCACCGCGACGAACACGGCATGACCGAGCTTGGCGATCTGCGGGAACGTATCCGCGCTGTTAGCCGCGATGCGGATCTCCGGCCAGGGTTTCTGGTAGGGCTTCGGCGTCAGGGCGACGTTGTCGAAGCTGTAGTACTTGCCCTGATACGAGAATTTCGGCTCGGTCCAGGCGCGCTTGAGAATTTCGAGCGTCTCGGCAAACCGCTCGCGGCTTTCGCCATAGGGCACGCCGTACGCCTCATAGGTGCGTGGGAAGCCGCTGCGACCGACGCCAAAGATCAGCCGGCCGTGGCTGATCTGGTCCACGGTCGCCGCCTCTTCCGCGAGCCGCAGCGGGTGGCAAAGTGGCAGCACCTGGACGCCGGTGCCGATCTTCATCCGCTTGGTGCGGGCCGCGATCGCGCTCGCCAGGGTCAGCGGCGCGGAGCAGACCGAGCGCTCGGGGGCGACATGAATTTCCGCCAGCCACATCGCGTCGAGACCCCAGCGCTCGGCGGCGTCGATCTGCTCGAACGAGGTCGCGAAGGCTTCTTCCTCGGTGATCCCGCCGGGCCGTTGAAATTCATGGAACATGCCGAACTCGAATGCCATCCCTGCCCCTCCGTCTCGCTGCGCCTTGCGCCCCAGCCAATCGCCTGACTTTAGGAGCGAAATTCGGTCGGGGCCAGTGAAGAAAACGCGCATGACCTCCCGTCCCGCGCTCCGTGGCGGCACGCTCGCTATCCGTGCATGCAAGAATTCCTATCGAGCAGTTTCTCGTTGAGACAATGCACAATATCGGTTTATCGTTTTCCATAAAATGCAACCCGTTAGGGAAGGCACGTCAAGGTTGTCCTTCGATCACAATTACCCCCAGTTGGCGATCGATCCGAATGTCTTTTCCCGCGCTCTAGAAAACGGCGCGTTGGACGCGTGCCTTGATTACTTGCGTCGACAAGACGTACAGGGCAGCGACACGGCGCAGTTAGCCTGTCGCCTCGGCGAGAAGCTTTACCATGCGGGGCGCGGCGCGGAGGCGCTCGAATGTGGCCGGGCTGCCTTTGCCGCGGCGGCCAACGACAACACGGTCGTGAATTTTTGCGCCTGGCTGTTCAGCAATAGCGGCTGTCATGGCGAGGCTGCCTCTGCTTACGAACGACTTCTCGAGCAGCATCCCGATTGGATTGACGGCTATCGCCACGCTAGCGGCGCCCTCGCGGCCTGCGGCGCGGGGCAAAAGGCTATCGACTTCGCGAAAAAGGCCAGCGAGTCCGCACCGGGCAATTACGATTTCGCCTACCACGCCGGCTCTTTGTTGCTCGATGCCCAGCGCGCGGCGGAGGCGGAGGTTTATCTCTTACGCGCGGTCGCGATTGAGCCGCGTAAGCCGGAAGCGCTGCGCGCGCTCTCGGCGAACTGTCACGCGCTGGGTCTGCTCGATGAGGCGCTCGGATTGGCGTTGCAAGCGACCCAACTGGCGCCGCTCGACAACGGCCTTGCGCTGCATGCCGCGGAATTGTTGCTGCGCGCGGGGCGCCTCGACGATGCGGCTGCGCTGATCGATGAGGCCTTGTCGCGGGCCCCGGCCGACGCGGTGCTGTGGCGTCTGGTCTCGGAAGCAGAGAGCCTTCGCGATGCGACGGATACCGCCCTGGCGGCGATCGATTGTGCGCTGCAACTAGCCCCCGACAACGCCGACTATCATTTGCATGGCGGCCACCTGCTGTTTCGCCGCGGCGATTTCGCCGCCGCGGCCGATGCGGTCAACCGTGCCGCAGCGCTCGATCCCGCAAGCCGGGCCGTCCGCCGCGCGGAGCTCGATCTGCTGTTGGTCAGCGGCAAGCTTTCGGAAGCGACCACCGCCGGCAGCGAAATGCTGCGTGCGTTCCCGGAAGACGAGGCCACGGCCGAGGCGGTGCTGCGCGTGCTCAACCGGCGCCTCGATACGCTCGATGGCGATTACGTCGTGCTCGCCGACCGCAGCCGGCGCCTGCCTCGCCCGCCCCGGCGTCCGGCGAATTTCTGGGAGCGCCTTAGCAGTCAGTTACGGGTGATCCACGCGTTGATGATTCGCGAGACGCGCACGCGGTTTGGCGAGTCTCGGCTCGGCTATGGCTGGGCGCTGCTCGAGCCGATGCTGCACATAACCCTGCTTTGGGCGATGTTCGCGCTGCTGATGCATGGAACGCCGCCGATCGGGACCCATTTCTTCCTATTTTATTACACCGGCCTCGTGCCCTTTCATGTCTTCGTGCACACCAGCACGAGCATGATATACGGGGTCGCCGGCAACGGACCGCTTTTGCAGCTGCCGCCGGTGAAGCCCTTCGATGTGATCCTCGCGCGCGGGCTGCTCGAATTCGCCACCGATCTCGTCGTCGCGGCGCTCCTGCTCGCCGGCTTCGCCGCGTTCGGCATACCGGCGCTGCCCGACAACCTAGCGGGCGCGATTACCGCGCTGATCGCCGTCGCGGCGCTCGGCTGCGGCGTCGGATACGTCAATGCGGTGCTGCAGACGCTGTTTCGCTCATGGGACAAGCTGTGGAACAACGCCACGCGGCTTCTCTATTTCTTTTCCGGCATTTTCTACGTCCCCGGCATGATGCCGGATTGGGCACGCGAGATCGTTGTCTGGAACCCGTTGCTGCACGCGATCGACTGGTTCCGCGCGAGCTTTTTCGCCGCTTACCGGCCGCATTGGCTCGACCAGCGCTTCCTGATCGTGGCGGCGGTGCTGAGCGTCCTCGCCGGGCTCGCCCTCGAGCGCGGATTTCGCCGCCAAATGGCCGAACCCGCATGATCGCGCTCGACGGGGTCTCGAAGGCGTATCGAACCGCGGACGGCAGGCCGCAGGTAGTGCTCGACGCGGTCGATGCGGCTTTTGCCGACGGGTACAATTTCGGCATCCTTGGCGCCAACGGCGCCGGCAAGTCGACGCTGATCCGCCTGCTTGCCGGCACCGAGATGCCCGATCGCGGCCGGATCCGCCGCGATGGTCGCGTGTCATTCCCGCTTGGCTATGGCGGCACATTCCACGGCGCGCTGTCCGGCCGTGAGAATGTTGCGTTCATCGCTCGCGTCTACGGCGCCGACGTCAAAACGGTCATCGCCTACGTCGCTGATTTCGCGGAAATCGGCGGCTATTACGATATGCCGGTCAATACCTATTCTGCCGGCATGCGTGCGAAGCTGGCTTTTGGGGCGTGCCTCGCGATCGATTTCGACACCTATCTGATCGATGAGGTCACCGAGGTCGGCGACGACCGGTTCCGGCGCAAATGCGCTTTTGCCTTTCGCGAACGGCTGCGCCGCTCCGACATCATCATGGTCACGCATAACAGCCGGACGATCCGCCAGTATTGCGACCGTGGCGCAATCCTGGCCGGCGGAGAACTGCGGTTCTGCGACGATATCAGCGAGGCGCTCGACGATTATCGTCGGTCGACCGCCGATGCGGGCGAGGCCGTTCAATGATGTCCCGCACCCGCGAGGCGCACGCGGCAGCTGTGGCCCCGCCCGAGCCGCAGCTGCCGCAACGGAGCAGCAGTGCGACGATAACGCGGCTCTTTCCGCAGCTGCCGAAGAACACCGCACTGCCGCGCCTGCAGGTGCATCGCCTGACCGCGCGCGGTCTGTCGTTTGTCATGATGGTGGCCGTACCCGTCGCGGCCGCGATGATTTATTACCTGCTGATCGCCGCCGATCAGTACGTCGCCGAATTCCGCCTCAGCCTGCGAACCGTCGATCAGCCTCGTGTGGAGGCTCTGTCGCTATTCGGCGGCGACGCCAATCATATGGGGGCGGTTTCAGAGTCTCAGATTGTCGCGCAATACATCGCCAGCCGCGCCGTCGTCGACGACCTCGCGCCAAAACTCGATCTTCGTGCCCTGTTTTCGGTGCCGCAGGCCGATTGGTGGGCGCGGCTTTCCCGCTCGGCATCGATCGAGCGGCAGGTCCGTTACTGGCAGGATCAAGTCGATCCGTTCTACGACCAGACGACCGGGACGATCATCGTTCGGACGCGCGCGTTCACCCCGGACGATGCGCTCGCGCTCGCGCGGGCGATTGTCGGCGCTTCGGAAAAGCTGATCAACGACCTGTCGGCACGGTCACGACGCGACGCCGTCGGCTACGCCGAAGCGGAGGTCGCCTCAGCCGAAAGCCGGCTCAAGGCGGCCCTCGCCGCGATCGGGGCGTTTCGCGACCGCGTCGGCACCATCGATCCGGCCAAGGCGGCGGACGCCAACGCCGCACTTTCGACCAAATTGCGCGACGACCTGCTGAAGACCAATGCCCGGCTCGCGACGATGAAAGCTGTCGTGCGCGAAGAAACGCCGGCGATCCGGGTGCTGAAGGCCCGCATCCGCTCGCTCGAAGCCGAGCAGCGCGAACTCGCCCGCGAGTTGACGGCGCCCTCCGCACCTACCTCCACCGCACCAACCCTGTCGCAGCAGATGGGCTCCTACGAGGCTCTGGAAGCGGAACGGAAATTCGCTGAGACGGCCTATCAGCACGCGCTCGAAGGCCTGGATCGCGCGCGCGACGATGCCGATCGTCGGCACATTTACATTGAGAGCTTTGTCCCACCTAGCCTGCCGCAAGAGTCCCTCTATCCCCGTCGCTGGCGCGCGCTCGGCACCGTTGCTCTCGTCGCTTTCGCGATCTGGGCGATCGGTTGCCTCGCGGTGCAGTCGATCCGCGACCATCTTTAGGCCGAGCACATCATGAGCGTGCGCGAATTCCGTTCGAAGGGTGCCCCGTCGCCGGCCGAGCCGGGCGGACGGCTTGCGGTGCTGTCGTCTCAGCGCGAGCGGCTGGCGATTGTCTCGACCCGCAACAAGCTCTGTGGCATTGCCTCTTATACCCAGGCGCTCGAGCACCATCTCGCCGACCTCTTCGACATCACAGTCTTCGATCTCGACCAATACCTGCTGCGCACGCAACACACGCGTCTGCGCAAGCTCGGCGACCGACACATCCGAGAGATCTGCGTGCAACTTAAAGAGTTCGATGCAGTCAGCCTGCAGCTCGAATTCGGCACGCTCGGGCGCGACGCCGGGGATATCGCTCGCCGTTTTCGTTGGCTCGTCCGAGCCGCGCCGCGTCTTTCGGTGACGTTTCACACGTTGATCCGACCACCTGCTTTTCCCTTGCGCGACCTCGCGAAGGCAGCGGCAAAGCTTCGCTGTGGCGCGGCATTCGATATTTGCGCGGATTTTTTGTACAATAATCGTCTGTCACTCGGCGTCGCCCGCACTTTGCGCCGCACGCAACGGCGAAAGCCGGTGAGCGTCATCGTACATAATCGGCGCGATCTCTTCGATGCCCGACACCTGCATCGCTTCGAACGCGTCTTCGACCATCCTCTGAATTTTCTCTCGCAGGCAGAGGCCGACGGGGTGCTGACGCATACCACGCGCCGTCAATTTGCCCAGCTCGACGGGCTGCCGCCTGAAGCAAAGTTGATCGGCGTCTTTGGTTTCCTCAGCGATTACAAGGGATTCGAGACCACTATTCGCGCGCTGTATCATCTTCCGGATGAATATCATCTATTGATATTCGGCGGCGTTCACCCCAATCAGATTGAGCGCCATGTCGCGATCCATCCCTATGTCGCATCGCTGTTAAACGATGCCCATGTCGACGCGACGCTCTACGACCACATGCACGGCACGCCGACGATCGGCCTCAATCTCGACATCGAGCGACATCTGCACGACCTCTTCGGCAAACATCCGCGCGATCTGTCGAACCGCGTCCATTTCATGGGCGCGCTCGACGATGGCGACTTTCTGGCCGGCATGGCGATCTGCGACGTCGTGGTCCTACCCTATCTGGAAGTGGGCCAGTCGGCATCCGGTCCGATCTCGCAGGCAATTGAGCTCGGCTGCCGGGTCATCGCCTCGCGCACCCACACCTTTCTCGAATTCGCGCGATATCACCCGGATACGGTCGAATTCTTCGATATCGGCAATCACCTCGAACTGGCCGATCGGGTCGCGGCGCGCCGCCGCTACACGGCGCGGCGTGATCGGCTGGCGTATACGGTCGAGACCAATAAGGCGATTTATCTCGCCGCCAACAGCGCGCCCAACGGCTCCGCCACGTCCTTTTCCCAAAAGCCGCGGCGTCGGCAGCGGGCGACCGCCGCGTCTTGATCAGCGCGGCGGCGACCAAGCCTCGGGAGCACGCGGCTCCAGCTCGGTGACGACATCCAAGATCATCGGCTCGTTGGCGGCGAGCGCTTGCGCGAGTGCCGGCGCGATCTCGTTCGGCCGCTCGACGCGGATGCCGCGCACGCCAAAACTGCCCGCGACCTTGGTGAAGTCGGTTGGCCCGAAGCGGATCAGCTCCTCGCCCTTGCCCGGGCGATTGCCGGAGATGCGGTTCACGCCGGTCAGGTTCTGGCCAAAGCCGGAGTTGTTGTTGACGACCGTCACCGACGGGATTTGGTAACGGCGCGCGGTTTCGAGCTCGGCGAGGTGGTAGTAGAACCCGCCATCGCCTGTAAAGCACACGACACGGCGCGGTCCGGCCGCGCATTGCGCCCCGAGCGCCGCCGGAAACGCCCAGCCGAGCGACCCTGCCGCGCGCAAATAGCTCTGCCCCGCGCCGTTCAGCTCGATCATCGTACCGGTCCAGATGCCGGAATAGCCGGTATCGGCGACCAGCACACCATCCGCCGGCAGCGCCTTGGTGATCTCGGCGCATAGCCGCTCGACGGTAATCGGTCCGGTCTCGCGCTCCGCCAACGGCGCCATGCTCGCCCGCCAGTCAGCGACGATCCGCGCAGCCTCCTCGGCAAACCCGCTGTCGCGTACGGGCGTGCCGATGATCTGGTTCAACCGCGTCACTGTCGCTTTCGGGTCGCCGACCACCCCGGTCGTGTTCGGATAGCTGCGCCCGATTTCGAGCGGATCGACGTCTATCTGCACGATCGGGGTGCCGAGCGGCGGAATGGCCCAATTCAGCGTCACCTGGTCCCCGGTGTCGCAGCCGATGAACAACACCATGTCGGCGCTGTGGACGATGCGGTTGGCCGGCGGCGCCGAATAGCTGCCGGCCACGCCAACCGACAGGCGATGCCGCGTCGGGATGATGCCGCGCGCACCCAGCGTGGTGGCGATCGGCGCGGCGAGCGCTTCCGCCAGTGCCAGAATTTCCGGGCCCGCGCCGGAGGCCGCGGCACCATCGCCGGCGACGATCGCCAAGCGGCGCGCGCCGGCCAACAGCTTGGCGGCGCGCTCGATATCGCTATCATCCGCGACCGGCCGATGCACCGGAATCTGCCTTTTGTCGTGATCGATCTCGACATCGGCATCGGTCTGGCCGAGCTCGATGACATCGCCCTGCAGCCCGTTGAAGTCGAGATGCGTCGGCCGGATCGGGTCGGCCAGCGCCGCGCGCCAGGCGTGGCGCAACAGCCGCGGCAACTCGCTCGTCGAATTCGACCGGCGAGGAGAATTTGGTCACCGCCGCGAAGAGCGGTGCATGCGCGACTTCCTGATACGAATTGCGGTGCTGAAACAACTGTTCCTTGCGACCGCTAAGGGCGATGACCGGGCTGCGACCGAGATACGGGTCCTGCAAACCGGAGGCGAGGTTCGCGGCGCCGACTGACTGGGCCATGCAAACCCCCGGACGCATCGCAACGCGGGCATAGCCGTCGGCCATGTAGGCCGCGGCCTTCTCCGAATGCGCGAGGATCGGCTTCACGCCTAGATCGCTGAGCGCGAGTAAAGTCCGCCGCATTGTCGACTCGACAAAGAACACATGGCTCATGCCGGTGCTGGCGAGCGCCCGCGCCAGCCATTCGGCGCCGTTCATGGTTTCGGGCATCGTTTCCTCCTCAAGATTTTTTAGAGCGTCAACCCGCCATCGACGATGACCGTCTGGCCGGTGATCATCGAGTTGCCGGCGCATAGGAAAAACACCGTCTCGGCGATGTCCTGCGGGGTGCAGGCGCGCTTCAACGGCGTGCGCTCTACCGAAGCGACCTTCCGGTCGGCAGGCCAATCCTTGTTCCACGGGCTGTCGACAAACCCGGGGGCGACGGCATTGACACGGATGTCGGGCGCCAAAGCCCGCGCCAGGCTGCGCGTCAGATTGATGACGCCGGCCTTGCTTGCCGCATAGGGGATGCTGCTGCCGCTGCCCTGCACGCCGGCGATCGATGCGGTGCTGCAGATCGCGCCTTTCGCGGCGCGCAGCGCCGGTACGGCCGCATGGGCGCAGCGAAACGGGCCAATCAAATTGGTGTTGAGAATGGTCTGCCAAAATCCCTCGGTCAGGCGGTCCAGTTCGGGGAACGGAATCGGCGCGGGAGTCGCCGGCGTGCCGGCATTGTTGAAGAGATAGTCGAGCCGTCCTAGGGCTTCGATCGCACGTCCCACCATGGCCTCGGCCTCGATCGGCACCGCGACATTGCCGGGCGCGGCGACGACCTTGTGGCCCTCCGCCTTCAGCCGCGCGATCTGCTCCGCGCCGCGCGCGTCGTCCGGCAAATGATTGAGTGCGACGGTGGCGCCGGCCCGCGCAAACATCTCGACGGCCGCGAGACCGATACCCGAGGCGGCGCCGGTGATGAGCGCGGTCTTGCCGCTCAGGTCGATCGTGATCATCTGACGGACGCTCCTCGGATGAGAACGGGAGCGATTAGCATGACGGGTCGGCTCCGAGTTCAAGGCGGCGGCCGAGCAGCGGCTTCACGGGGTGTTCAACAGCCCCGCTCCCGCGATGAGCTACATTCCGCGCCTCTCAACGGCAACAGGTGTTGTTGATGATCAAGCGTCGCACATTTCTGCTGGCACTCCCCCTCGCTTCAGCACTCCCGCGTTTCGCGCGGGCGCAATCTTCGGCGAGAGTTTATCGCGTCGGATTGCTTGGGCCGGCGCTGCCTTTTACCGATCAGTCGCCGGCGGTGATCGGCCTTTCGAAGGGCTTCGCAAAGCGCGGCTACAAGGTCGGCGAGACCCTCGTGTTTGTGCGGCGCGCGGCGCAAGGAGATATCGCGCTCCTGCCGGGGTTCGTCGACGAGCTCAACGCCGCCAATGTCGATGTGATCATCACCGTCGGCTACACCGCGGCGCTCGCCGCCAAGGAACACGCGAAGGTGCCGGTCGTGGTGACCAATTCGGGCGACCCCGAAGCGACGCATCTGGTCGCCAGTCTCGCGCGCCCGGGCGGTAATGTGACCGGAATTTCCGAAGTCGCCACCGAGCTATCGGCAAAACGCCTACAGCTTCTTAAGGAGACCGTCCCGACGCTCAGCAAGGTCGCGATGCTGTGGAATGCCGACGACCTCGGGATGACCCTGCGTTACCAGGCGGCCGGCGCCGCCGCGAAGGGGCTTAATCTCACGGTGCAATCGCTCGGCGTTCGCGAGCCTGACGATTTCGGCAACGCCTTTGCCACGATGGACCGCGATCGACCCGACGGTCTGCTCATGGTCACCAACTCGCTGACCAGCCTCAATCGCCGCCGGGTGTTCGATTACGCCGCCGCGCACAAAATGCCGGCGATCTATGAATACGATTTCCTGGTGCGCGATGGCGGATTGATGTCTTACGGGCCGGATGGCGCCGAAGTGATGGACCGCGCCGCCGGGCTCGCCGATCGCATCCTCAAGGGCGCAAAGCCGGCCGATCTGCCGCTCGAAGAACCCACGCGCTTCATCTTGGCAATCAACCAGAAGACCGCGGACGTGATCGGTCTCGCGATTCCACAATCGATCCTCGCGCGGACCAACAATGTGATCGAGTAGCGGCTGCTAGGTAGCCTCAATCGCGGCCAGCGCGGCATCGAGACCGTGACAGATCGGCGCGAGGGTCTCGATGCCGGTAGTGGTCAGTACCAACTCGACATTCCGCTCCGGCGACATCAGGACGAGCTTTGCGTTCCGCAAGGCGACCGCCTTGGCGCTCATCACGATCGAGCGAACGCCCATCGAGGACAAAAAGCTCACCTGCGCCAGGTCGATGATGAGCGAGCGCCCGCTGCCTGCCAGCGCGCTGAGCCGCAAGTCGATCGCCGCGGCGCCGACGACATCCCAACGCCCTATCGGCACCGCCTTGGTCACCGCCGGACCAAGCTGTTCGATCAGCAGTTCCACCGGCGCGGCTCAGTGCTTGCTAAGCATGTCCCAGGGCATCTTGCCCTCGGGCAGGGGCGGGATTTCGAGTAGGCTGGCCATCGGCTCTCCTGCCTCGTACCGCCGGCAAAGCTCCTCCGGATCATAGGTCACGCCGACCGGGTTGTCGCGGAAGGCGCCGCTCTGAAAATAACCGTCGAGTTCCTTGGGCGTCGCGAAATTGTCGATCTGCAGCTCGACGCGGTTGTTGTCGGGATCGCGGTAGTAGATCGAAGTGGTCACGCCATGGTTGATCGGCCAGTTCGGCATGATGCCGGCGGTCTTTAGCCGGCGGTAGGTCGAGAGCAGCTCGCCGAGATCGTTGTAGCTGTAGGCGACATGGTCGGTGCCGGTCGACCCGGGATCGCGCACGCCGGCGCCCGGCATGTCGATCAGCGCCAGACGATGATGCTCGTCGTCATAGGAGAGGAAACACAGCCGCTCGTCGCGGAAGACGATGCGCGCGTTGAGCACCGTCCGATACCATTCGACCATCTTATCGATCTGCCCGGTGCGCAGCACGAAATGCGCGAATTTGGCGGGGCTGACCGCCTGCGCCGACAGTTTGCGGACGGGGCTGACATCGTTCATCGGAGGATCTCCCTGGTCTGTATCATTAGTCGGCGTAGTCAGGCTCCTTGCGGTCGAGCAGCCGCTTCAGCGCGGCGAAGTGATGATCGCACGGCTTCTTGTTGCCGTATTCGGGCCAGATTTGCTGGTATTGCGCGAGGGTGTGCTCGACGACGCTCGGCTTGACCTCGCGCAGCTTGCGGCCGGTCCACATCGCGAAGAGCTGCACCTGGCAGGCCCGCTCCAGGTAATAGAGCATGTCGTAGGCCTCGGCGACGCTCGACCCGCAGACGCAGACGCCGTGATTGGCCATGAACAGCACCTTCCTGTCCGGCCCGAGAATGCCGGCAAGCCGCTCGCCCTCGCTCGAGTCGAGTGCGACGCCGGTGTAGTCGTGGTCATAAGCGACCTTGTCGAGAAACCCGATCTCGGTTTGGCCAATCGGCAGCAGCTCCGGTTCCTCGAGCCGCGCCAGCGCGCTCGCATACGGCATATGGGTGTGCAGCACGGCGGCATGCTGGGGCACCAGGCGATGGATCGGCGCGTGGATGCAATAGGCCGACTGTTCGACCTCGCCCTCGCCGGCCAGCACCTCGCCATCCCAGCTGACTTCCATAAAGCAGCTGGCGGTCACCTCCGACCAGTGCAGCCCGAAGGGGATCTGGTAATAGCGGTCGGTCTTGCCGGGTACGGCCAGCGTCAAATGATTGAAGATGCCTTCGCTGAACCCATGCCACACCGCGAGCCGGTGCGCCGCCGCGAGATCGACGCGCGCCTGCCATTCGGCGGCGGTAATTGTCGGACTGTCCTTCAGAAAGACGAGGGCCATGCTGTCTCCTGTGCGCGCTCGGCGCGTGTTTGCTCGGGCAAAAGACTAGGCAATTCCGGCCAGCATGCCGAATCCGAAATTCGCCTTGTCCCGCGGCGGATTCAAAGCGAATTTCGGGTTCGACGGCGCGCTGGCAGCGCCGTGAAACTGACGCGCCGCAAAAATTAACGCGTCGCGAGTTCCCAATCGAGGTCCTCGACAGCCTCGCGCTGTACGGTGGTCGGGTGCGACGCCCGCGCCAGTACGGCGAAACGCGGCACCAGCAGCGTCATGGTCGCCCAATAGCCCGCGCCGGTCACGACAACGGTGACCAAAACCCAAATCCATTCCACCGGGATGACGAACATGTACGCGAGAAAGCCGAGCCCGGTCCAAACGACTGCGACCGGATTGACCCCTTTCCAGAACCAGTAGGGCCCGTTGGGCTCGAACAGCCCGACCAGGTCGATGTGCATGCGCTTAACGAAAATGTAGAGGTTGAGGACGTTGATCGTCCAATTATCGAGCGCGATGACGATGAGGAACATCAGCAGCGTAAACCAGCCGCTGCTCAGGCCCGAGACGATCTCGAACACATTCGCGGTCTTGCCCAGCGTCGCGGCCGCACCATAAGCGCCGAGCAGCGCGGCGAAACAGCCGCCGCCCACTTTGCCGATCAGCGTTCCCAGCCACATGTCGGTCCGGGACCGGGTATAGCGGCAGAAATCGGCCGAGTCGGTCACCATCGTCAGCGAGCCGGCGGCGACGACGTTCATCCAGGTGACGAACAGCAGCCAGTTCGCCTTTTCGGGATTACCCGGATAGGCCAGCACCTCGGACACCGAGAAATGCGGCAGACCGCTGGTCGCCATCAGCAAGATGACATAGCTGAGAATGACGATCTTGAACGGCAGCGCCATGCGCGACAGGTGCTTCAGCGAGCCATAGCCGATGATCGCCACCACCGCCTGCAGCACGGCAAACGCGATGCTGACCGCGACCAGCGAATGCGGCGTGCCGGTCCAGCGGTCGAGAATGGCGACGACAGCAAGCGACCCGGCGACCGTCTGATAGGCGAACCAATAGGTCGAGGCGATCGTCCGCAGGAACGAGGGAACCCATTTTGCCCCGCGCACGCCGTAGACCATGCGGGTGGATACCTGCCCGGGCAGGCCGTAATCGACACCGACTGTCGCCATGATCGTATAAGCGATCGTCGCCAGCAGCACGCCTGAGGTAATCGCGCCGACGGCGCCGAGAAACGACAGCCCCGACACCACCGCCAGCCCGCCGACCAGGATCGAGCCGGGGTTCAGGGCAAAGCCGAAGATGATGAAAAAAATATCCTGCCAGCGCACCGTCTTGAGCTCGGTCGGCACCGGTTCGATGCCAAATTGCTCGACGCCCTTCGGCTGGTAATAGCGCCGTCTGATCTTTTCCTCGATTTCGACCGTCGCATGCATTTTCAGTACTCCGCGTCGAGAGAGGACAGATCAACCCGGAGCAATTCGCATGCCATAGTAAAAATGAACAAAAACTAGGCAATGACAGGATTTATACTTTTGATTATTTAATCAGCATGATGATGATGCTAGCTCGATCACTGGAGCCGACAAAGACGGCGCCAGCCGACCCGGCGGCAGACACTGATAAGGCTGAAACATTCGATTTTCACCCTTCTCCCGGGCTTGACCCGGGGTCCATGAATAGCTTCAACCTGTTCATGGATGGCCGGACCAAGTCCGGCCAAGGCGACTGAGGCGTTATCAGGTCTGGGCGAACGGTGCGGCTAGCGGTGAACGTCGATCACCGTGCGGCCGCGGATTTGCCCGCCGAGGATGCGCGGCGCGAGGCCGGCGACTTGCGACAGCGGGATTTCCTCGATCATGCGGTCGAGCCGGTCGAGCGGCAGGTCGCGCGTCAGGCGCCGCCACGCCTCGATCCGCGGCTCGCGCGGGCACATCACCGAATCGATGCCGAGCAGGTTCACCCCGCGCAGCAGGAACGGGATCACCGTCGTCGGCAGGTCGCTGCCACCAGCCAGCCCGCAGGCGGCGACGCTCGCGCGGTACTTGAGCTGGGTGAGGATCGTGGCCAGCGTCGCGCTGCCGACGGCGTCGATCGCACCGTCCCAGCGCTCGCGGTCGAGCGGGCGCGTCGGCGGGGTGGCGAAGGCGGCGCGGTCGATCACCTCGGCGGCGCCTAGCCCTTCCAGATAGGATTTAAGCGTCGTGCGGCCGGTCGAGGCGACGACCTTGTAGCCGAGGTTCGACAGCAAGGCGATTGCCGTGCTGCCGACGCCGCCGGTCGAGCCGGTGACGAGAACCTCGCTGCCGAGCCCCAGCCCGTGCTTTTCGAGCGCGATCACCGCGAGCATGGCGGTAAAGCCGGCAGTGCCGATCGCCATCGCCTGACGGGTCGTCAGCCCCGGCGGCAGGGGCACTAGATAATCGGCCTTGACCCTCGCCTTCTCGGCGTAGCCGCCCCATTGCCCCTCGCCGACCCGCCACCCCGTCAACACGACCTTATCGCCCGGCTTGAAGGCGATCGACTGCGAGGTTTCGACCGTGCCGGCAAAATCGATCCCCGGCACATGCGGGTACGCACGCACCAGCCGCCCCTGCCCTTGCAGGATCATCCCGTCTTTGTAGTTGAGCGTCGAATATTCGACGGCGACGGTCACCTCGCCTTCGGGCAGACGATCATCGTCCACGGTCTCGATCCGCGAGCTGACCTTGCCGCCCGCCTCGTGCAGGACCAATGCGCGGAAGGTCACCGATCCTCTCCTTCGTCATTGCCGGGCTTGACCCGGCAATCTTGCGAACGGCACTGAGATACCCGGCTCAAGGCCGGGCATGACAAAAAAGGGCTCATGATCGCAGCGGTTCGAGGATGCTGACGAAATTGGCGACGGCCGCGCCGCCCATATTCATCACGCCGGCGAGGGAGGCGCCGGGGATCTGCATGTCGGCCGCCTGCCCGGTCACCTGCATCGACGCGAGCACGTGCATCGATACGCCGGTCGCACCGACCGGATGGCCCTTCGCCTTGAGCCCGCCCGACGGATTGATCGGCAGCTTGCCGTCCTTCTCGGTCCAGCCTTCGAGGATGGCGCGCGAGCCTTCGCCGGGCGCGGCGAGCCCCATCGCCTCGTATTCGATCAGCTCGGCGATCGTAAAGCAGTCGTGCGTCTCGACCAGATCGAGGTCGAGCAGTCCGAGCCGCGCGGCGGCGAGCGCCTTTTTCCAAGCCAGAACCGGCCCCTCGAAGGCCAGGATGTCGCGCCGCGACATCGGCAGGAAGTCGTTGACCTGCTCGGCGGCGCGGAACACCACCGCTTTCTTCATCGCCAGCGCCGTCGGCATATCGGCCAGCACGACCGCCGCCGCGCCATCCGACACCAGCGAGCAATCGGTCCGCTTCAACGGGCCAGCGACCAGCGGGTTCTTGTCGGAAATCGTGCGGCAGAACTCGTAGCCGAGGTCACGGCGCATCTGCGCCAGCGGGTTGGCGACGCCGTTTTTATGGTTCTTGGCGGCGATGCGGGCCAGCGCGTCCGACTGATCGCCGTATTTCTGAAAATATTTCTGCGCGATCTGGCCGAAAATGCCGGCGAAGCCGCCCTCTATCTGGTCTTCCTCCTTGCGATAGGAGGCGCGGAGCAGCAAATCGTTGATCTCGACGCCGCTACGCTCGGTCATCTTCTCGACGCCGACGACGAGGATCAGCCGCCCTTTGCCCGCCGCGATCGTATTGAGCCCCATGTGGATCGCCGCGGAGCCGGTGGCGCAGGCGTTCTCGACCCGCGTCGCCGGCTTGAAGCGCAGCCCGGAATCGGCCTGGAACGCCAGCGACGCTGGGAATTCCTGCTTCACGAAGCCGCCATTCATCGTGCCGAGATAGACCGCGTCGATATCGGCGCCCGCGACGCCGGCATCGGCGAGTGCGCCCTGCGCGACCTCGACGATCAGCGATTCCACGTCGCGGTCGTCGTGCCGCCCGAATTTGCTGTGCGCCCAGCCGACGATGCACCCGGTCATAGAAAGCCCTCCGTGTCGTGCCGCGCCGATCGTAGCAAGAGCCGATGCCGCGCTCTATCCTGATATGGCGATTCCCGGGGTCTTACACATGTCCGACACGATCACGATCCGCCGTCCCGACGATTGGCACGTGCATCTGCGCGACGGTGCAATGATGGCGGCGGTGTTGCCGCTGACGGCGCGCCAGTTCGCGCGGGCGATCGTGATGCCGAACCTGGTGCCGCCGGTGACGACGATCGCCGCCGCGATCGCCTATCGCCAGCGGATCACCGATGCGCTGCCGCCCGGAGCCCGGTTCACGCCGCTGATGACCGCCTATCTGACCGACGCGACCGATCCGGAGGAGATCGTGCGCGGGCATCGCCAAGGCGTCTTCACCGCCGTGAAACTCTACCCCGCCCACGCGACGACCAACTCGGCACACGGCGTCACCGACATGACGGGGGTGATGCCGGTGCTGGAGCGGATGGCGGAGATCGGCATGCCGCTGCTGGTGCACGGCGAGGCGACCGACCCGGCGGTCGATGTGTTCGACCGCGAAGCCGTGTTCATTGACAAGACCCTCGACCCGTTGCGTAGACGCCTGCCGGAACTGCGGATCGTGCTCGAACACATCACCACCGAAGAGGCCGTGCATTACGTCGAGCAGGGCGGTCCCAATCTCGCGGCGACGATCACCGCGCATCATCTGATCATCAACCGCAACGCCATCTTCCAGGGCGGTATCCGCCCGCATCTCTACTGTCTGCCGATCGCCAAGCGCGAGAAGCATCGCCTTGCGCTGCGCCGTGCCGCGACCTCGGGCTCTCGCCGTTTCTTCCTCGGCACCGACAGCGCGCCGCACGCGGTCCCGACCAAGGAGACCGCCTGCGGCTGCGCCGGCATCTTCACCGCGGCGACCGCGCTCGAACTTTACGCCGAGGTCTTCGACGAAGTGGGCGCGCTCGACCGCCTGGAAGCCTTCGCCTCGCTGAATGGGCCTGCATTCTATGATCTGCCGGTGAACGAAGAGCACGTGACGCTGCGCCGGGAGGAGTGTCCCGTCCCCGGTCATATCGGGACAGGCGACCTTGCCATTGCTCCCTTCCGCGCCGGCGAGCAATTACGGTGGCGCTTGGCGTGAGCTGATCAATTTCCGTCTTCATGGCCGGGTTTGACCCGGGCCATCCAGTGAACGGCCGTCACCGTTCGGATGCTTCAAAAGTCGGTTGGATGCCCGGAACAAGTCCGGGCATGACGAATAAGGGCCACACTCTTGCCTGAGGCCATTCTCGTCAGTAAGGCAGCGGTGTGTTCCTCGCCATGACCTCGCAAAAAATCGCCTCCAGCCGGCGCGATTGGGCGACCGCATCGAATTTTTCGAGAGCGACGCGGCGCGCCTCCGCGCCCATCTGCCGCGCGGTGTCAGGCTCATCGACGAGCCGGCGCAACACCGCGGTCAGCGCGGTCACATCCCCCGGCGGCACCAGCAGGCCGGTGAGGCCATCTTCCACCGCCTCGCCGATGCCGGCGTGGCGCGTACCGATCACCGGAACACCGGCCTCCATTGCCTCCAGCACGACATTGGGCAGCCCCTCCGCGTCACCGCTTGCCGTTTCGTGGCTCGGCACGCAGACCGCGAGCGCCCCGCGCATGCGCCGCCGCAGCTCGTCGTTGGGCAGCCACCCGGTAAATTCGATGTTATTCAGCCCCGTCGCCGCGCGCCGCAGCTTGCCGGCGATCGACCCGTCACCCACAAGCATCAACCGGATCGATCGGCCCTCCCCTTCGAGCTGCCGTATCGCCTCGATCAGCAGATCGATCCCCTTCTTCTCGACAAACCGCCCGGCAAACAGCAGATAGGGTTCGCCGAGGGCTCGCGGCATCTCGGGCTCCGCGGCCGTATCGATCTCGATCCCATAGCGGTGGACCAGCAGCTTATCGGGCGGGAAGCCGCGTGCCAGCAACCGATCGCGGATAAAGTCCGAGACACAGATGAACAGTGCCGCCTCGCGCTGCAACTGAGCCAGCCGCTGCTGATAGATCGTCGGCACGAGACCGCGACGGTAGTGTTTTTCCTTGGTCGCGTCGCCGCCATGGTAATGCACCACCAGCGGCAGTCCGAGCACACGGGCGATCGGCAGCGCCAGGGCGCCACCGCGGCCGAAATGCGCGTGCACCAGGCACGGCCGCAACGCCCGCAGGTCCGGGGTTTTGGGCAGCACGCCCAGGTGTTTGAAGAGGCCACGCTCGACGATGCCCGCTATCCCTTCACGGGCGAGGAACAGCGGCTCGACGCCGAGCGCGTCGAGGCCGTCGCCACGATGGCGGCCGACCCAGACCGGCTGCAGCCGCTCGAACCCGATATAGAGCCGGCGAAGAAACTGCGCCTCTGAGCGCGGCACGATCCGGTCGCGATAGACGAGGATCGTATCGCTCACGGGATCAGCGCTTCGAAACGCCGCGCGACTTCGTCCCAGCTGAGGCCACGCTGCTTGGCGAGGGCGCCTTGGTGCCAGCGCCGCCACAACGCGTCGTCGCGCAGCACGGCGATGGCCGCTTCGACAAACGCATCGTCGCTGCCGGCGACGCGTCCGCTGACGCCATCAGCGACCCTCTCGCCGACTGAGCCCAGCGGCGTCACGACCGCCGGCACACCCAGCGCCTGCGCCTCGGCCAGCGCCAGGCAAAAGGTTTCGCCCGAGTCGCCGCGGTAGAGCATCGCCCTCGCACCGGTCAGCACCTTGACCAATTCCTCGCGGCCGACCGGTCGGTGTCGATGGACGCCCGCGTCGCGCAGGGTGTCGGCCCGCGAGAGGACGGCGTTGATCTGTTCCGCATGTTTGCTTGCACCGCCGTAAACTTCGTTCCCTGCATAGATATGCAGCTCCGCCTCCGGGGCCTCGCGCCTGATCCGCCTGACCCACAGATCGAGCAGCCAGTCGAGCCCGCGCAGCGGGTTCGAAGTGAACACGGCACGTGGTGCCGGCGGCTCGCGTAGCTCGGCATGGCGAAACCGGTCGAGCACACCGTAGGGGATCACCACCCGCCCGCCATCGAGAAGCCAGCCCGGTATCGTCGAGGCATGATACGCGCCCGTCGCGACCAGTAGCGGCCGGTACCAGGCGATCCGCAGCGACATACGCGGCTTGCGCAGATAGCGCGCCGGATTGTGCAGCCACAGCACCCGTCGCTGCGGGCGCGGCACCAGCCCGATCAGCCGATGGCCGCGATTGCCGATATAAAGGTCGCAGGACGACGGTGTCCCCGCGTCGATCGGCGCCCAGTTCACGCCGCGATGACGCATCGATGCCGCGCCGCGGCTGAAGGCCCGGACGTCGTGACCGCGCGCGGCCAGCGCCTCGGCGAGCGCGACAAAAGCCGTCTCGGCGCCGCCGAGCGGCCCCGCCTCGGCGGTTGCGCCGTCAAAGGCGATGCCGTCATCGGCCATCACCACGCTCGCCATCACTCCTTTTCCAACCGCGCCTTGAGATAGGACAGGATCGGGTACAAACCGGCGCAGAGCGCGATCAGAAAGCCGTACGGTCCCTCACGGTAGCCGCGACGCGCGACATAGCACTTCCAGAACCGGCTGAAGATGCGCCGCACATTCCGCCCGTAGCTGCCGATGTTGCCGCTCTCGCGCAAATCCTTGGCGCGCGCGCTGGTGTATCGGTCGAGCCGCGCCAGCATGTCGGAGATGTTGCGATCGACGTGATGGATGAGCCGCCCGTTGAACGTCGGTCCCTGCGAGCCGGACAATGTCACCTCGGGATGCACGCGTTCGTCGCCCCAACGTTTGGCGCCGTTGCGATACAAGCCGGCGAAAGCGCCCTTGCCGAACGACGCACCCCAGCCGTAACGCACCAGCCGCTCTCCGATATAGTTGTCGACCGGGATCAGGTGCCAGGAGACGGTCGAATGCTCGGCGGTCCGGCAAATCTCCTCGGCCAGCGTGCGTGGGACGCGCTCGTCAGCATCGACTTCGAGTACCCAGGCACCGGTGCAGGCGTCGATGCCGGCGTGCCGGCGGGGCCCCTCGCGTTCCCAGCCGCCCTCGACGATCCGTGCCTGAAACAGCCGGGCAATGTCCTTCGACTTGTCGGTACAGCGGTCGAGCACGACGACGATCTCGTCGCAAAAGCCAAGCGCTTTGAGGCACTCCGCGAGCTGAGCCTCCTCGTTGTGCGCAACGACGACCGCGGAAATCAGCGGACGCCCGCCGCTCACGCGCCGCTCGCCGGCTGCGAGGCGCACTTAGACGGCGCGGTGGCGAAAAATCTGTCCATATCAGGCGGCCTCGGGGCCTTATAACGCCGGCTCCCGCGCCTTGCCAAGCAACCGCCGGGCCTCTACCTCTAGCGAAGCCCGGAACCTTTGGCCGAGATATTGACGATGAGCGATGGCCGGTTTGTCGTATTGGAAGGTCGCGCGGTGCTGGCGATCGCCGGTCCTGACCGGGTGAGTTTTCTGCAGGGGCTGGTCTCGAACGATGTCACGCGGGCGAGCAACGAGCGTGCGATCTACGCGGCGTTCCTCACGGCGCAAGGCAAATACCTGCACGACTTCATGCTGGTCGAGCGCGACGAGACGCTCTGGCTCGATGGCGAGGCCCCTCGCCTCGCCGATCTGAAGCGGCGCCTTTCGCTCTATCGCCTGCGCGCCAAGGTAACGCTGGACGAGCGGCCGGACCTGGCGGTCGCGGCGATACTTGACGGCCCGGCGCTGGGTCTCCCGGCCGAGCCCGGCGCCGCGCGGCTTCTCGACAAAGGTGTCGCCTTCACCGATCCGCGGCTTCCCGCGCTGGGTGCGCGGGCGATTCTGCCGCGCGATGATATCCGACCGACGCTTTCAGCTGCGGGTCTGGATGAGGCTGAGTTCGCCGAATACGATCGGCGACGGCTGGCGCTCGGCATTCCGGACGGCAGTCGCGACCTGGTGCTCGACAAGACCATCCTGCTCGAAGCCGGGTTCGACGAGCTCAACGGCGTCGACTGGAACAAGGGCTGCTATATCGGCCAGGAACTGACCGCCCGCACCAAATACCGCGGTCTGATCAAGAAGCGGCTGTTTCCCGTCCGGATCGATGGCCCGGCCCCTGATTCGGGCGTGCTGATCATGCAAGACGGGCATGAGGCCGGCGAGATGCGATCGAGCCGCGACGGCATGGGGTTGGCGGTGCTGCGCGTAGAGGCGCTCGGCAACGGCGAACTTACAGCTAGCGAGGCGGTGGTCGTGCCGTCGACACCCGACTGGATGCGACTGCCGGAGTAACCCTCATCCGACCATCGCTTCGCGATGGCCACCCTCTCCTTCTCCCGCGATGCAGGAGAGGGATTTGGTCCGGCTGTGGAAAGCCCCTCTCCCGCATCGCGGGAGAGGGTGGCTCCGGGCGCAGCCCGGAGACGGGTGAGGGCCGGGGTCAGGCCGTCGACCCGACTTCGTCCTTCGCCAGTTCCGCCTGGGCCGCCGCGAGCCGGGCGATCGGCACCCGATAGGGCGAGCACGACACGTAATCGAGCCCGACCTCATGGCAGAACCTGATCGAGGCCGGGTCGCCGCCATGCTCCCCGCAAATGCCGAGCTTCAATCCCGGCCGGGCCGCACGGCCTCGCTCCACGGCGATCTTGATCAGCTCGCCGACGCCCGTCGTGTCGAGCGTCACAAACGGGTCCTGCTCGAAAATGCCGAGCTTCTGGTAGGCGCCGATAAAGCTCGCCGCGTCGTCGCGCGACAGACCATAGGTGGTCTGCGTCAAATCGTTGGTGCCGAAGCTGAAGAATTCGGCGCTCTTGGCGATCTCGCCGGCCAGCAGCGCGGCACGCGGCAACTCGATCATCGTGCCGACGAGATAAGGCACCTCCGCCCCTTCCCGCTTCATGATCCGCTCGCCGACGCGGTCGACCATCTCCTTCAGGATGTCGAATTCGCGCTTGGTGGCGATCAGCGGCACCATAATCTCGGGCTCGACGGCAGTGCCGCTCTCCTTCACCGCGGCGCAGGCCGCCTCGAAGATCGCGACCGCCTGCATCTCGTAGATTTCCGGGAAGGTAATGCCGAGCCGGCAGCCGCGATGGCCGAGCATCGGGTTGGTTTCGTGCAGCGCCAAGGTGCGTTGCCGCACCTCCGAGATGGTCTTGCCGGTGACCCGAGCCATCTCGTCGAATTCGGGCTCGGTTTTCGGCAGGAATTCGTGCAGCGGCGGGTCGAGCAGCCGGATGGTCACCGGCAGGCCGGCCATGATCTTGAAGATCTCCTGGAAGTCGGCGCGCTGCATCGGCAGCAGCTTGGCGAGCGCCGCACGGCGGCCGCGCTCCTCGTCGGCCATGATCATTTCGCGGATCGCGCCGATGCGGTCGGCCTCGAAAAACATATGCTCGGTACGCGACAGGCCGATGCCCTCGGCGCCGAAATTGCGCGCGGCACGTGCGTCGGTCGGCGTCTCGGCGTTGGTGCGGACCTTGAGGGTGCGCAGGTCATCAGCCCATTTCATCAGCGTCGCGAAATCGCCGCTCATCGTCGGCTCGATGGTCGGCACCTCGCCAAGGATCACCTCGCCGGTCGAGCCGTTCAGCGTGATCATCTCGCCGGCGCGCACCAGCGTGTTGCGCACCGTCATCGTGCCGGTCGCGTAATCGATGCGCAGATCGCCGGCGCCGGCGACGCAGGGCCGGCCCATGCCGCGCGCGACGACGGCCGCGTGACTGGTCATGCCGCCGCGCGCGGTCAGGATGCCGCGTGCTGCGTGCATGCCGTGGATGTCTTCGGGACTGGTTTCGACGCGCGTGAGGATCACCGCCTCGCCGCGGCTGGCGCAGCTCTCCGCCTCCTCGGCCGAGAACACGATCTTGCCCGACGCCGCGCCGGGCGATGCGGGCAACCCACGCGCCAGCACGTTGAGCTTCGCCGAGGGGTCGAGCATCGGGTGCAGCAGCTGGTCGAGCGAACTCGGCTCGATGCGAAGGATCGCCTCGGCCTCGTCGATGACCCCCTCCTCGACCAGGTTGACCGCGATCTTGAGCGCCGCCGCGGCAGTGCGCTTGCCGGTGCGCGTCTGCAGCATCCACAGGCGGCCGCGCTCGACGGTGAACTCGATGTCCTGCATATCGCGATAACGGTCTTCGAGCTTGTCGCGCGCCTCGAGCAGCTCGCCATAGACCCGCGGCATCACCTCTTCCATCGCTGGTAGATCGGAGCTGTTGGCCTTCTTGCCGGCGACGGTGAGCGATTGCGGCGTGCGGATACCGGCGACGACATCCTCGCCCTGCGCATTGACCAGGAACTCGCCGTAAAACTCATTGGCGCCGGTCGACGGGTTGCGGGTAAACGCGACACCGGTCGCGCAATCGTCGCCGCGATTGCCGAAGACCATCGCCTGCACGCTGACCGCGGTGCCCCAATCCTCCGGGATGTTGTTGAGCCGGCGGTAGGTCGCCGCGCGCTGGTTCATCCACGAGCCGAACACCGCGCCGATCGCGCCCCAAAGCTGCGCTTGCGCATCCTGTGGGAACGCCGACCCGGTCTCGCTCTGGACGATGTCCTTGAAGCCGGCGGCGATGGTCTGCCAATCCGACGCGCTCAGCTCGGTGTCGAGCGTGACGCCGGCATCGATCTTGTAGTCGTCGATGACCGATTCAAAATAGTGGTGCTCGATGCCCAGCACGACCTCGCCGTACATCTGCAGAAAGCGGCGATAGCTGTCCCAGGCGAAGCGTTCGTCGCCGCTGATCTTGACGAGGCCGGCCACGGTGTCGTCGTTGAGCCCGAGATTGAGGACCGTATCCATCATCCCGGGCATCGAGGCGCGCGCGCCCGAGCGCACCGAGACGAGCAGCGGATTTTTTGCGTCCCCCAGCTTGGCGCCGATCGTCCTTTCGACCGCGGCGAGCGCGGCGGCGACCTCCGCCTCCAGCTCGCCCGGATAAGCGCGGCCGTTCGCGTAGAAGTGTGTGCAGACCTCGGTGGTGATGGTGAAGCCCGGCGGCACCGGCAGCCCGAGGCTCGACATCTCCGCCAGGTTGGCGCCCTTGCCGCCCAGCAGGTTGCGCATATCGGCGCTGCCCTCGGCGGCGCCGCCGCCAAAGCTGTAGACCCACTTTGTCATCGTGAGGCCTATCCTTCGATCTGGGAGAAATCCGCGATCTGGTTCATCGTCGCCCGGATGCGCGCGAGCAACCTGAGGCGATTTTCGCGCAATTGTTTGTCCTCGACGTTAACGGTGACCTTGTCGAAAAATTCATCGACGGGACGGCGAAGCGTTCCCAAGGCGGCCATCGCGTTTTCAAACCGCTCTCGGTCCAAAGCCGTGCCAACACTTTCATCTACTTGGGTGAGCGCTGTTGCGAGACGCTGTTCCTCGGGCAAACGAAGCAGGTCTGTCGATACATCTCCCCCAACATACGAACGATGATCGCGTTTTTCTTCTATCGCAACTATGCTTGTTGCACGTCGAAAGGCTATTAATAAGTTCTTTCCATCTGCAGAAACTAGAAAACTCTTAAGCGAGATTGCTAAGGACACTGCTCTGGTCAGATCGTCTTCACGAGATCCAATATTTCGCATTGTTTCAATAAACAAAACAATATTATTTTCTGGCCGTTTGAATACAGATTCAATAATATCGTGCGTGAGTCCGGCATCACGCAGATGAATCTTGAGTCTGTCTTCAACGAAATTTAAAAGGATATCATGCAATGGCGCTGGAAGATGCGTATCACTATGTACCTGATTGTCAGCCATCAAGAAAGCGCGGCGAAGTGAAAGCCGGAGCTTGTTTTCCAGAATCAATCGAATAACACCTTGTGCGGCCCTTCGAAGTGCAAACGGATCACCTGACCCAGTAGGGCGCTCGCCGACTTTGAAGAAACCGGCAAGTGCATCAATCTTGTCGGCAAGCGCGACTGCAATGCTCTCCGGTAGAGCCGGACAAGTGTCGTTCGGGCCGAGCGGCTTGTAGTGGTCGGCGATTGCATCAGCGACGCGCGGGTCTTCGCCGTCGTCGAGCGCGTAGTAGCGGCCCATCGCGCCTTGCAACTCGGGAAACTCCCCGACCATTCCGGTCGAGAGGTCGGCCTTTGCGAGGCGGGCGGCGCGGATGCACCGCACCTTGAACGCCTCTACATCGTCATTCCCGCGAAGGCGGGAATCCAGGGGCGGGTGTTCGGACGACGGCCCCTGGACCTCCGCCTTCGCGGGGGTGACGAGTTGGGGAGCTAGTTGGTCGGCTAAATAGGCGGCCAGCTTCTCCATCCGCTCGACCTTATCGTACACGCTGCCGAGCTTTTCGTGGTAGACGCGCTGCTTTAATGCCTCGACGCGGTCTTCGAGGCGGATTTTGCGATCCTGGTCCCAGAAAAAGCGGGCGTCGGAGAGGCGGGCGCGCAGCACGCGTTCGTTGCCGGCGGCGATGGTCTTGCCGCCGTCTCGTGTCACGTTATTGGCGACGAAGAGGAAACGCGGCGCCGGCGTGCCATCCGGGTTGAGGCAGGTGAAATATTTCTGGTGCGTGCGCATCGTGGTCGCCAGCACCTCGGGCGGCAGCCCCTCGGGCAGCGGGCGGACGAAATCGGCGTCGATCGACCCCATCAGCACGACCGGGTATTCGACCAGCCCGGTCACCTCTTCGAGCAGGCCTTCGTCGGGTTTGACAGCAAGCCCTTCCGCTGCCGCCAGTTTGGCGAGGTCCCGCTCGATGACGGCGCGGCGCTCGGCGCGGTCGAGCACGACATGCGCCGCCGCAAGCTTCGCGCAGTAATCGGCCGCGTTCTCGACCGTAATCTCACCCGGCGCCAGGAAGCGGTGACCCCGCGTCGCCCGGCCGACCGCCACCTCGCCGAGCGGCAGGCCGAGCGCCGCGCCATCGAACAGGCAGACGACCGAATTAAGCGGCCGCACCCAACGCAGGCCGGAGGCCGGGTAGCGCATCGATTTCGGCCAAGGGAGTGCGGTCATCGCCGCGAGGATCAGTTCGGGCAACACTTCGGCCGTGGCGCGGCCGGGTTGCTTCAAGATCGCGAAATAGAATTCGCCGCGGTCGGTCGCGCGCCGCTCGCACTGGTCGATCGATTGCAGCGCGGCGGCGCGCAGAAAGCCGCCGATCGCCACCTCCGGCGCGCCGACGCGCGGGCCGCGCCGCTCTTCTTCCCGATCGGGCTGGCGGGCGGGAATGCCGTGGGCAATCACCACCAGCCGGCGCGGCGTCACATGGCCTTCGATCTTCGCGGCGGGGATGTCGGCCGCGGCCAGCTTGTCGCGCACTAGGCCGACCAGGTCCTCGATCGCTCGCCGCTGCATGCGCGCGGGGATTTCCTCGGACAGGAGTTCGAGAAGGAGTTCGCCGCTCACCGTGGGTGCCCTACGATTCTTTTCCGTCGCCTTGGCCGGGCTTGACCCGGCCATCCACGTCTTGATTTCCAGTCCCGATCGGTTGCCAGCAAAGACGTGGATGCCCGGATCAAGTCCGGGCAAGGCGACCGTAAGGGTGGCAGCGGGAGGCGCATCACGCAGCTCCCGCCAGCCACGCTTCGCAGCAGCCGCGGGCGAGCGCGCGCACGCGGCCGATATACGTGGCGCGCTCGGTGACGCTGATCACGCCGCGCGCGTCGAGCAGGTTGAAGATGTGGCTCGACTTGAGGCACTGGTCGTAGGCCGGGAGCGGCAACGGCGGACAGTTGCCCGCGCCGTCGCCGAGGCTGAGAAGCGCCCGGCATTCCTTCTCGGCGTCGACAAAGTGCCGGAACAGCATCTCGGTGTCAGCACGCTCGAAATTATAGGCCGAGAACTCGCGCTCGGCGCGCAGGAACACGTCGCCGTAGCTGATCCGCCCCGGCCCCTCGACGCCATTGAAATCGAGGTCGTAGACCCGCTCGACCCCCTGCACATACATCGCCAGGCGTTCCAGCCCGTAGGTCAGTTCGGTCGAGACCGGGTCGCATTCGATGCCGCCCACCTGCTGGAAATAGGTAAACTGGCTCACCTCCATGCCGTCGAGCCACACCTCCCAGCCGAGCCCCCAGGCGCCGAGCGTCGGGCTCTCCCAATCGTCCTCGACAAAGCGGATATCGTGGCGCGAAGCGTCGATGCCGATTGCCGCCAGGCTGTCGAGATAAAGCTGCTGGCTGTTGGCGGGCGCCGGCTTCAGGATCACCTGGAGCTGATAGTAATGCTGCAGCCGGTTCGGATTGTCGCCATAGCGGCCGTCGGTCGGGCGGCGTGACGGCTGCACGTAGGCGGCGCTCCATGGCTGCGGGCCGAGCGCGCGCAGCGTCGTCGCGGGATGAAAGGTCCCTGCTCCCACCTCCATGTCGAGCGGCTGCAGGATCACGCAACCCTGCGCCGCCCAATAGCGCTGCAACTCGAGGATCAGGCCCTGAAAGCCTTGCGGTTTGTTGCTCACGGCCATCTCGGTTCGGCTCAGCGCGGTTGCGGGCAATCGGCCCGCCCGCAATGCCGCGCGCTTGTCGCGATATAAGCGCCACAGCCTTTGCAGGCCACCAGATCCTCGGCCTCGATCAGCGACCGCGGGCCGGGCGAGGCCTGCGATGGCCGCCGACGGGGCGGCGGTGGCGCCTGCATCCGCTTGAACGCCTTCACCACGTGCCAGGCGGCGAAAACCACCACGAGAATAATGAAAAGCTCGGGGATTCCGGCGAACATCGTCGAGGTTTAGGGGCCGACGGCCGCACGGTCAACAGAGCTATAGCCCGAAGCGCGCCCAGAGCAGCCGCGCTTCCACCCAATCCGCCAGATCGGCGACAAGCCCGAGGCCGGCTTCCGCGACGCCGCGCTGCGGCCGGGAGAACGGCCAGCGCCGGCGGCGCTCGCTGGCGATCGGGACAAGCTGCACGCGCTCGCCAAATCGCGCGCGCATCACCGAGCGCAGATCGCCGATCCCGTCGATCAGCCCCTTCCCCAGCGCCATGCGGCCGGTCATCACCTCGCCGCTGAACAGCGTCTCGTCGGCGGCATCGATCTTGCCGGCACGGCGGCGCTTCACATGGTCCTTGAAGGCGGCGTGGATGTCCTGCTGCAAGACCGTGAGCCGCTCGACATCGTGCTCCTGCTCGGGCAGGAAAGGATCGAGCAGCGATTTGTTTTCGCCAACCGTATGCAGGCGGCGCTCAACGCCGATGCGGTCGATCAGGCGGGTAAAGCCAAACCCGCTACTGACAACGCCGATCGAGCCGAGGATCGAGGTCTCCTCGGCCCAGACCTCGTCACCGGCAAGCGCCAGCCAATACCCGCCGGACGCCGCGACATCCTCGGCAAAGGCAAAGACGGGCAGGCGCTTCTCCTCGGCCAGCGCGCGGATACGGCGATAGAGCAGCGACGACTGCACCGGCGAGCCGCCGGGCGAATTGACGATGATCGCCACCGCCACCGCGCGCTTCATCGCAAAGGCGCGGTCGAGCGCGCCGGCGTGGCTGGCGATCGACAACGCGCCGCGCCACTGCCGCGAGGCAATCACTCCGTCAAAACGCAGCACCGGCACGACCGGCGGACGGTCGCGAAAACGGGCAAGCGACAACCAGCCGGGAAGTTCAGATAGGCTCATAACTCCATAAGATGGGAGCTGAGCGCGATTTCGCCAGCAGATCGGCAAACTCGGCGCGATTAACCCTGATAGCGCTTGCAGCAGCGCCATCCGCAACAAATCTGCTACTCTTGGTTGATAATAACGATCCACATCCGCACGACATCCGACAGCAGGAGGGGAGCCATGCCATCCAAGGGAATCGAGGCATTCGCTTGCGTCAGCGTCTCCGGCGGCACGATTACATTCACGGCGCCTGATGAGACGCCAGCACAGTACGCAATGGACTCGAGTTCCGCGCCGGCCATCCGGCACGGCAATATACAAATCGATGAAAGCGACATCGGGCTACTCGATCATTGGGGCGAGTTTGCCTGGACTGCCGTCGTCAACAGCCAAACGGTCGGCTCGCAATTCTGGAACATCTCGCCTCTCACCGGCTCGATGAGCACCGGGAGCGGTGGTCCGTTCGATCTTAAATCCCAGACATCCAGCTGCAACAGCACCAATAATTGGGGGCTGTCGTATGGCTTCTACGATTCCGGCGACGGCTATACCGGCCTTACCAATCAGGACCAGGCCTGGGTCTATCTGACGCCGAACGTCTCCAACTGGATGAGGCGCCTGGTTCGCCAATACCCGAGCATCGGCAACGCGCCGTTTTACAGCTTTGTGCTGCCCGGCGCTCACGATGCCGGCAGCTACGACGTCAGCGCCATCGAAGGGCTGACCGATCTGGCAACCGTCCTCGCCCAGATGGTGACCGCAGTTGGCCTCGGCCCGCTATCAATCGTCTGCCCCTATTTGCCGGCCATTCTGAGCGCGCTGGAAGGCGCCACAAATGAGATCCTGCAAAAGGCGCTGCAGAACTTTTCGATGACGCAAGCCAACAACGTCACCCTCATGCTCGACATGGGCGTGCGTTATTTCGATTTCCGGCCGGGGTATTGCGTCACAGTGCTGTCGTCCCTGCTGACTGATATCTACCACCAGCACGGGTTCATTCCAGGCGCCACCTACCAGAGCTTTCTTGAGCAGCTCTTTGTCTGGCTGGCGACCAATCCGAATGAGATCGTCGTGGTCAGCGCCAACTTCCAGGGCTTCGTGCAGGCCAGCATGCAGCCCAGCGTCGCCACACTGGAGAACATCGTCACCGTGGCGCAGTCGGCAGCCGCGCAGACGGTCTCGGCCGCGAGCGCGATCCAACTCGGCGGTCCGCAAAACTTGTCGAACACATACAACCAGCTGATCAGCAGCAATACGCGGCTGATCTTCCTCAACCAGATCGATCCCACCGCGCCGCTGCACAGCACCAACAACACGGTGAAATACGATTCCTATTCACCCACCGCTTACGCGACGATAACCGTGGGTCCGATCCTGCAAGCGCTGGCGGCGATGAACACCGCCGGCCAGGCCGGCGCCGACTACACGGTGCTGCAGCTTCAAGGCACCGCATCGAGCGGCCAGCGGTGTGGCGGAAGCCGTCATGACCGACGACAGCTGGTCGGGGTCGCCGCTGATGATGACCAAGCCCTCCTTCGATTGCGCGACCTACCCCTGGGTCGCCGCCAATCTGCGGACCAATCTGGGCTCCGACCAGCTTATCGTGCTGCTTAACGATTTCACCGACAACGCACTGGCGGTTTACGCGTCGGCGATCATGGCCGCCGGTGCGTCCAGCTAAGGAGGACCTACAGGACGAGCGCCTGACCGCCGCGCAGCACCGCCTCGGCGGCCTCCGAGAAGCGGCCGTCGGCTTCGTGCAGCACCATGCCGACCGTGAGCCGCGCCGGCGAGGCGACCTGCTTTCGGGCGCGCACGATGATGCGGCTCGCCGGCCTTCCCTGCCCCGGCCACAGCGGAAACACCACGACCTCGCCAGCCCGGCCGGCGATCTGGCGGAGCAGCGCGTCGATGCGGTCGGCGCGGTGAATGAAGGTGACCGTGCCCTTCGGCTTCGCCATGGTCAGCGCGAAACGGATCCAGTCGCCGAGTTCGGCGTCGCCTTCGATCATCGCCTCGGCACGTGCCGGGTTCGGTGTCTCGTTGGCGCGGGCGCGGTCGAGATAAGGCGGGTTGGCGATGACATGGTCGAACGCCCCGGCGCTGAGGCGCGGCGGCGGGTTCAGCAGGTCGCCGACCATCACCGAGGCGCGGGTGCCCATACCGTTGAGGATGATATTGTCACCGGCGATGCGCACCAGCTCGCGCTGCCGCTCGATCCCGGCGACGCGGCATTGCGGCTCACGCGCCGCGACGCAAAGCATCGCCGCTCCCGTGCCGCAGCCGATATCGAGCACCAGTTGACCCGGCTCCGCCGGCACCGCGGCAGCGAGGAACACCGCATCGATCGAAACCCGCGCCCCGTCGACCGGCTGGCGCAAACGGACCCGTCCGCCGAGCAGTGCGTCCTCGCTCAGCGGCACGCCGTCATCCGGCATCGTCATCGTAGCGCCTCCGCTTCCGCGACGAGCTGCCGCGCCCGCTCATGGTCGCGCGTGGCGACCATGACCCGCCGCTGGATCGCGCCGATGCTGCCTTCGACAAGGCTGGTGTGCTGGTCCAGCACCACGCATTCGATGCCCGCGTCCGCGAGCAACGCCTCGATCCAGGACAGCCGGACGAGGTCGTTGGTGCGCAGCAACTCCTTCATCGGCGGTCCGTCGGTCTGGACGATATTGGCGGTTGCGGCACCGGCACTTGACCGGCCCCCGCTGCACTCTATGCTCGCTCGCATTCGGGCGCGTCAAGCGCATCCGCCGCGGGTCGCGACGCCTCTCGCGGGTACTGCCGAGGCGAGACCCGATCAAGGAGCAATCGTGCCGCCTGCGCAGCCGAGTGTCGATCATAGCAGCGAGCATCCCGCACCTTCGCTCGATCCGCTGTTTCGGCTGATGTCCGCCGATCTGGAGCGGGTCAATGCGCTGATCGTCGAGCGGATGCACAGCCCGATCGCGCTGATCCCGCAGCTCGCCGGGCATATCGTCTCCGCCGGCGGGAAGCGGCTGCGGCCGCTGCTGACGCTGGCGTGTGCGCGGCTGTGCGGCTATCGCGGCGGCGAGCGGCATATCGCGATCGCGGCCGTGGTCGAATTCATTCACACCGCGACGCTGCTGCACGACGACGTCGTCGATGCCAGCGACCTGCGCCGCGGCCGCGACACCGCGAACGCCGTCTGGGGCAACAAGCCGGCCGTTCTGGTCGGCGATTTCCTCTTCGCCCGCGCCTTTCAGCTAATGGTCGCGGACGGCTCGCTGAAGGTGCTCGACATCCTGTCGCGCGCCGCGTCGGTGATCGCCGAGGGCGAAGTCCACCAGCTGATGACCGCCAACGATACCGCGACCTCCGAAGAGGACTACCTCGCGGTGATCGAAGCAAAAACCGCCGCGCTCTTCGCCGCGGCGAGCCGGGTTGGCGCGGTGCTCGCCGATCGCCCGGACGGCGAGGAGAGGGCTCTGGAGCGCTTCGGTCAAAATCTCGGGATCGCCTATCAGCTCATCGACGACATGCTCGACTTTTCGGCTCGCGAGGCCGAGTTCGGCAAAGCGGTCGGTGACGATTTCCGCGACGGCAAGATCACCCTGCCGATCGTCATTGCCTTTGCCCGCGGCGATGCCGAGGAGCGCGCTTTCTGGCGCCGCACGCTCGAGGCCGGCGATCAAGCGCCCGGCGATCTCGAACGCGCGCTGCGGATTCTCGAACGGCGCGGCGCGCTAGCCGAGACCCTGGCGCGGGCCCGCGCCTATGCCGGGGCCGCGATCGACGCGCTCGGCTCGTTCCCCGACAGCCCGCTGCGGCGCGCCCTCGCCGAGGCCGCGGCATTTGCCACCGAACGCGGATTTTAACGTATAAGAAGAGCCTTGGACCGTTTGGGGGAACGTAGGGTCGTGGCCGCGCTCATTGCGCGAATGGCGAAAGAGCGGGCCTGACGCTACGTGCGACGCCGCCTTGCCCTATTCCTGTTCGTCGCTTTGGGCTTGGCCACGCCGGCTGGGGCCGCCGACAATGATCCGCTCAAGACCGCCTCGCAGCTGGCCAAGGAAAGCCGCTACGCCGAGGCGCAGGCGATCTTTCAGAAGCTCGTCGACACCGGCAACCCGAAGCGTCTGGGCGAGACACTGATAGCGCAGGCCGAGGCGTATTTCGCCGCGAGCGATTATGATCGCGCCGCCGCGACGCTGCGTGCGGCGCAGGCCCTGCCGCTGTCCGACGCGCTGCGCACGCGGGCCGCAGTGCTGGCCGACAAGATCGGCGACAAGCTCTCATGGCAGCGGCTGCGCGGCTCGATCACGGTGAGCGCGACCCACAATGCACGGCTCCGCCACCGCGTCCATGTCGTCTCCAGCGGCAATGGCGTCGAAATCATCGAAATCTGCGATGACGAGCCGGACGGCTTTGACGATTACGACGACGGGCCAACAATCGGCTCGTACGAGAACTGCTATTACGAGGAAGTCACCGACGATGCCCGGGCGCGATCGACCACGATCAACATCCCCGACTGGCAGATACAGACCGCCGACAAGGTCGAGCACCAGCTTCCGCTGGACGGCCACGGCAGTTACTGGCGGACGGTCAGCGAGCTGACGCAGGGCTGGCACTTCGAGGCCAGCGACCAGAACAATCGGGTGATCAGGGCACGCAGCGGCCCAAGCTGGTTCTTTCCGGACTGGCAAACCCGGTTAGATCTTAATGCGACCTACCTGTCCGGGCGGCAGAACCACGTGACCAACCTGCAGTATCTGGCACCGCTCGCCGCTCTCGAATGGCGCGCCTTTCCTGACCTCAAATTCAATGCCTCGTTCCAATACCAGAAGCGGTGGGCCTTTCCGTCTCAACAAAACGGCTACGCCAGCCTGCTCGACACGCAACTGCGCTGGGAGCCGACGGCGGTGGACAGGCTGACCGTCCGAGGCTTGCTGCGCCAGCAGGCCCTGCAGTTCGCCTACAACTCCTACAGCAGCGAGGAAATCCGGGCGGGTTACCGCCGCGGCTTCCGTTGGTGGTTCGGCCTCGACGGCGGCTTTGTCGAAGCCGAACTCCGCGCCCGCTTTACGAATTTCAACGGCCCCGCCCCGAGCGACAACGGCCAGGCTCGGCGTGACACGATCCCGAGCGGTCTGCTCTATCTCGGGCAGGAATTCGACAAGACCTGGACGGCAAAGCTCTCCTGCTCGTACAACGAGGTCGATTCGACGATCCCGCGCTACGTCCGCAACGACTTCCAGTACTATCTGGCGTTGACCCGAAACTTTTGATTTCGTGGCCGGCCGGTGCGGCGATGCCATTGCACCGCGGCCCGGTTGGGCCTATATCAGCGGCCCGGTCGGCGGAGTGTAGCTCAGCCTGGTAGAGCACTGCTTTCGGGAGGCAGGGGCCGGAGGTTCAAATCCTCTCACTCCGACCATTTTAATTCAATAGATTAGATAAGTGCGCCGCGATCGAGCGACGATCTAGGTACCGGATAGGTAATAGGCCGGCTTCGGGCGACGCCGCTTGATAATTCCTGCCAAAAATTTGATATCTTCGTCCCGGCATTGGCCGCCGGCGTCGCTGCTTGCCGTCCGGTGGCCGAAACGGCCGGGGTGGCTGGAGTAGCCGCCGGAGACTCCGCTCGCTTCTTGGCATGGGTTTCAACGCGCGGCATCGTGGCGATCACCCGGTGCCGACGGGCAAGGACTGCTTGATTTGACAGCGGCGTTCCGGTGCAGGCTAGGCAGACCTCACCGGCCTGGCTGAGCCTGCGCTAGTGCTGACGCCGCCGCCGCAGGCCACGCCGGACAATGACGGGCTGCTGACAGCCTCGAAGATCGCGACCTTCAAGCTCAATGCCAGTTGGGTCGTCCTATCGGCGTGCAACACCGCGGCTGGAGATGGCACGCCTGACGCCGGCGGGCTGTCCGGCCTAGCCAAGGCTTTCTTCTATGCCGGGGCGCGCTCGCTGCTGGTCTCCCATTGGTCGGTCCCGTCGCAGGCGACCGTCAAGTTGGTGACCGGAGCTTTCGACGAGCTGGCGAAGGACCCGCCGATCGGCCGGGCCGAGGCGATGCGGCGCGCCGAGATGGCGATGCTTGATCCTGCAAATCCACCGGAATTTGCGCATCCAATGATGTGGGCGCCGTTCGTGCTCGTCGGTGAGGGAGGGACAGGGCGTTAGCTTCGCCCTATGGTGCGGAGGAAAACTACCGCTCTTTTTTGCCGTAATGGTGGGGGCGTTAGCTATTTCGGGTTGCGGATTGCTCCCCGCCGTTCCGGGTCCCATAATTATCCGCGCGGCAGAAGTCAGGCGGCGATAAGGAGATGCGGGTGAAGGAGGTTCCTCATTTCTTGGACGAGTTACCCGGCTATGATAGACGCCTGCCGAAAAAGACAAGGATTGTTCCTTATGACGGCTTGTTCGCGCTCTACTACCTAAACCGCGACACGGGTAGATTGACACTCTATGCAGTCCACCCGACTAAAGAGAGCGCGGAGAGTGAACGACGCAAAGTGAAATATCGGCTCGACCAAGGTTGGAGACCTGAGGGCCTTGTGACGCGAGCGCCGGTCGGAAGGACTTACCCCCTCCGTCCCGAGTAGTCGGCCCACACCACCGAGATATCGACCTTGCCCTTCTCGCCGCAGCCGTCGCAGCGAAGATGCGGTTTTAAGCTCGTGATCGGCAAATAGTTGGGTAGCCCGTCGAACGCGCCCGGTGGCAACAGCACCGCGCGGCTGTAGGTGCATTCTTTAGGTCGATTACATTTCGCACGGTAGCAAGGATAATGCCGCGTTGCCTTCCTTGGAGCCACATTGCCGTGACCCCCGAGCAGCGAAAGAGCCGGCGAGAGTGGCAGCGGGCGCGCTATGCCAGCGACCCCGAGTATCGCGAACGGATATTGCAACAGAAACGCGAGCGATATGCGACCAATTCAGCGTATCGAGAGCGGCAGCGCGACCAGGCGCGAGAGCGATACGAGACTGATCCTGTCGCCAAGCAACGGAGGCTAGAGCGGGAACGCGAACGCTACGCTTCAAACCCAGACCTTCGTGAGCGAAAGCGCGCGCAAATGCAAGAACGCCGCGCAGCCAGGCGCCATCAGGTAATGGAGATCGCCCCTGACCACTGATGACTAGTCCCCGTCGACGCGCCAGATTAAAGCGCCTCGAATGTGATCGAAACCCGCGCCATCAGCTTCGGATCATACAGAGCCAGAACGTGTTGCCCCGTCTCTACATGCAGTCGCGCCCCCGGCTCGACCCGGAACAAGGCGCCGTCACGAGCGCGCACGTAGCCGCTGGCGCGCAGGTCGTTAAAGCGAAATCGCGCAATGCCTGCCGACGGGGCGTAGAAGGTCGCATCATGCGCGGGGCCTTCGTAGATGGTTTCGATTTCGGCGGGCATCGCTCACATCGTAGCATCACGCATTTTAATGATCGCGAAAGGGGTTATGTGAGACAAGGGTTGCGGCGGGCGGTTCCCGCATAGACGCCCGCCTTTCGCAATGGCCCCGTCGCTTTTGATCCCTGGCGGCGCGGCTTTGTGCGTCAAGGGCCAGGCCGCAAAAGCGGCGAAGGTGCAGGCACAGGTACGGGCTGTCTCGCGGTGTTCTCGAATGGGCAGTGGAGACGCCTGGACGAACTCGACTGTAGCGGTCTAATCCTTAAGCTCACCTACGCGCCCCTGCCGGTTATCCGGTGGGGGCTTCTTGTGCAAGCTCGGCAGGCGTGCACGTCACCTTCGGGAAATGGCATTCATAGCTAGCCGGTGGATGGGTCGCTTCCCCTATGACTTGGACCGCGGCGTTCATGCCGACGGCTGCTGCCAGGAACAAGAACCCGATTAGGATGATTGTGCGTGGGCTAAAATTGTCCATGACACGCTCCGGACCAATCTCGCCCCACAAATATGGCGAAGGCACCGACAGCGCGTTTTACGGTGGGCTTTATTCTTCTTACGGAGTCCTTGAGATCGACGGTACACCGTCACCCCCTCTGCCCCGAGTAGTCCGCCCACACCACCGTGAGAAGGCGAGACGGTCCGCGTTGTGAGAACAAATCGAAATTAACCGCAACTATAGACCGGCCCCCGCGCCAGGGCGAGCTATTTGACGCGGCGCTTATAGGTGAAATCCAGTGGCCCGACCTTGCCCCGGGTTGCGCGGGCGATCGCCGCCATCTGCGGCGGGCTTGGCGCGCTATGCCCGTTCACCCAGAGACTGACGGTGTCGCGGGAGACGCCGAGCCACGCGGCAAATACCGCCTGGGTTATCTGGCGCTCCGCGAGATAGCGCGCCAGCTTCATGGCGACCGCGCCGGACGGCCTATACCTTGCGCCGCGCCGGCCCTTTGCGCTCGCCGAGCGCCAGGTTCATCGCAGTCGCGCTGCTCAACGCCGTCGCCCCGACGCGTCAGAGCGCGCTCCGATACCTTGACGGAGCGGCGGGTCACCATAACCAAGAGCAGCGTAACGCCCGCGACCGCGAGGTTCGCGACATCGCCGAGACCGACCGAGCCAAAGAGGGGCGCGTGGGTAGTCGCTGCGAGGGCGTAGTACATCAACCCGACAAGAGCGATGACGATCAGCCCCGGCAGCCAAAGCTCATCCACGAGGCGCACCTACTTGGAAAGCCATTCGATATCCCCGTTGTCCTTGCGGCGCGTATAAAAGTGATCCTCGCGCTCCAACGAGATCGGCAAGTACCAAGGCTGATAGGTCACCTTGATCGAAATCTCCGCGTAGAGCAGGGCGCGGGGCGTCCCGTAGAGGACTTCGCCAGCGACAATCTCCCTGGAGCCATGCGAGGCGATGCCCTGGTTCCAGGCGGGCATCGAGCTTGGGATGTTGCCTTTCTCGCAGAAAGACGGCCAACTCGTATCGGTGCCGGTGCCCATCCTCACACACCAAAGATAGGCGTCGATGCGGACATGCCAGAGCGGGTAGAACTGGCTATTTGCGACCTTGAAAGCACCGGAAAACGGGTTGGAGGCCTCCGGGGCATTAGCAGGCTCGATCGTCACAGCCGGTAGCAGGGCGAGCAGACCGATGATCGTGGATGCGACGGCTACAGCGCCGCCCAAAGCGCCAACGATCCATTTGAGCCATCCCCACCACCACCAGTGCGTCTTCGCCGGTGGTGGGGATGGCGGCTTATTTATGGCGGCTGCCGGCTGCACGGGCCGCTTCTTGCGTACCTTTGATACTGGCATTGCTAGGTCACGGCGCGCCGCCGTACCTCTCTCGGAACTGGCGCGCACTCTAGGCGGCGTCCCGCAGCGTCTCGTCGCGCGTCCGGTAACGGAGCCCCCAACCAGGAGCGAAACACCAAAATCAATTGCCCAACCGGCAAGGCCGACAGGAAAGCATTCGGGACCCCGGTCACCATCCAACGCACCGCCAGCGCAATCCCCGGCTATCGTCGAGTTTTGATCCCACGGCCGAAACAGCCGGCCTCGACAGCTACTGGGTCATGCGCCGGCTGCGCACCAATTCGGTGTTGTCGGCGCGACGGGGCGACATGGTTGCATCGAACCGGGCGGCTGAGCTGATCGGCAAGCACCTCGGCATGTTCATCAACAAAAATAAAATAGATATCAATGTGATAGACGACAGCGACGAGTACCTGGCCAGACTGATGGAGATTGTTGGGGCCAAGGTGATCGACAACGAGCCGGCGCCGCTACAGCTGGAGAATGATGGGCTCAAAGATGGGTCAGACGAGGCGGCCTGATAACCGGGTTCTAATCGGCGGCGTAGCACACACATCTACGGCTCTGGCGATAACAGATGGCTATATCAATGGCTTAGTTCCGAGCCTGGCTAACGTTCCATACTTAGCCCCACTCATCACCTGGTCGAGGCGCAGCCTGCAGTTGGAGCCCGGCGCGCGGGTTGCAGGCAGTGGTTGCTGCTGACCTGGTGCTGCCTCAGCGCACCATGCCTATAGAAAGGTGAGGTATTGCCTAGCGCTGCAGAAGCAGCAGCAGCGACAGCGTTAAACGGCTCGGTCAGGCTGGCCGCGCCGGCCGCTGGCCGGCCGAGCCGGCCGGGCGCTGGGCGCCGCCCCGGTCAGGCAGGAGCTACCAATAGGCAAATCGATCCCCCCTGGCCGGCGCGCGAATTTTGTCCCCCCACAACCCCAACAAACCACAAATTCATAACCTCCCTAAAATTTTATCAAACACACGCAGGGCACTTCCGCTCAGAAAATCAGAAAATTTCTGGGACCGACCGGGCTCAAAATGGTGTCGGCTGTGGGATAATTAAGCCCTGGGTGGCTGGTGAGCGAGCTGCTTTCGACTGCTGCTGATTGCCGCTTTCGGCGCCGTGACCGGCGGCGATCACGCCGGATAGGCATTGGCGACGCAAGCGTCTGCTGCCTGCTCGGCAAGCAGGCCACCACAGGTGCGAGGAGGCGCCGATGCCGATCAGGGCTGAGATGCGATGGTTCTATCCGATTGACTGGCCGCAGATCAGCCGCCACGTGCGGTTCGAGCGCGCCGGCGCGTTGCCAGGGTTGCGGCCGGCCGCATGGTGAAACCATTCGCTGTCTGCCGGATGGCCGGTGGTACGACACCACTCGTCAAACCTGGCGCAACGGCCGCGGTCAGCCCGCCCGCTGCCCCGATATCGAGGAGGCAACCCGGCTGCGGCAGACCCGTGTCGTCCTCGCAGCCGCCCACCTCGATCACGACCCGGGGAACAATCGGCCGCGTAATTTGAAGAGCCTTTGCCAGCGCTGCCACCTGATCCACGACCGGCCGCACCATCAGGCGCGGCGGCGGATCACTTACCTGCTGCGCCGGGCGCTCGGCGACCTATTCCTCAACCCTTACGCCGCCTGACCCTCGTCCTGTTGATCGGCCCTGTAGCTCAGCAGGTTTCGTGATGTGGCCGCCCCGGTGATTATCCAAGGGGCAATATCGCCGGTGGGTCGGCGATGATCGTGGCCGGATCTGCCATGTCACCAATTTGCGGACGCACCGAAGCTGGAGCGATGTCCTGCCGCTTATGGCCATAAATGTTTCCTTAAGCACGCTCTGGGCGCATGAGCTTGATGGCGCTCCCGTGATCCGTGACGAGAATGATCACAGTTTCAAGGCTATTCCAGCACCGCGGGGAACTCGACGCTATAACCAATTCGCTCGCTGAAATTACAGCCGAACTGAACGCCGCGCAGCAAGACGGGTTTCTGTCCATGGCGCTGAAGCAACGTCCCCCGGTCGATTGAGGGGGTGCACTGCGGCGGGTTCTGGGTGACGAACGGGGCATGCTCGATATCTAGAGATCAGCAGCAGTCAGGCC
>CAVZUA010000035.1:0-308131 GCA_963778385.1 uncultured Alphaproteobacteria bacterium
ACAGCAGTCGTCGTTTTCGTCGCCGTCGTTGTGCTGTTTTCCCCTGTTACCCGAGAGATGTTTACCCGCCGGGCGATCGAGCACGACGTGATCGACCCCCTCAACGCCAACGACGTCGCGGCGCTAAAAAACTGGCCCGGCTCCACCGAGTCGTTTCTCGACATGCTGCACGAACGTTGCTTGCGCGCGCATGACCGCGAGACCACGCCGTGCGCCCGCTATCTACCGCACGGCTGAACGCACGACGCCCAAGGTGGGGGCTGGCACCCCGCCACGCTTGCCGGTAGATAGAGCTGGATCTTCGCGGGAACGTGAGGAACAACGATCCGGGGCTGATCGAGCCGGTTCCGTTTGCGGGTCGCGCCTCAGCTTGAATTTCCGCTTTCGGACGCCGTGCTGCCGAAAGCTACGTTCGTAGGCTCCATCCACTAATGGCTACCCACAAGGCGCCTATCACGAGCACCGCAAGGACCGCAGTGACATACCAAGGCATCTTCTTATCTCCTGCCGTCTTTTGGTGATCTCGCTGTCTCAGACAGCGAATGCACACTTTGCCAGCTCGCCGTCCGCTGCGGTGCTGAATCGTATCCGGATGGCAGCGTGGGTGTAGTCGATCCATTTACCGATGTGCCACGGACCGATCTGATCGGCATGCTCCAAGTTCTTCAGAATGGTGGCGAGACGACCCACCCCGAAAATGCCGCCGTCGACCGAAAACGTAATGACCGTCTCGTCCAAGATTGTCATTGGATTAGCCCGGCTGTCTCCGTGAGCTTGGCCAGCCGGGAATGGACATCCCTAGACATCTCTCTTACCCACTCCGCCTGCCGGTCGGGGCAGTGAGAGCCGGAGGTATTGTGCGGGCGTTGGCGCGCGAGGGACACCCAAGGGACCAGCGCTTGAAGCCATGTGCGGCGCTCGCTGCATGAGAGGTGTTCATGATATTTATGTCCTTTGAATGAGGTCGCAATGTCGTGCCCGGATGCGCCGCGGCCGCTTTCCCGGTGCGAGTGCAATGAGAACGGCTTAGGCGGCTAGCAGTCCCGGATTGTTGAAACGTGTCCCTTTGGCTTGATCATCGAGTATGATGCCCATAAGGCTTCGCAGCGCCGCACGGCCGCGCGACAGGCGCGAACGTACTGTGCCGACCGGAATGCCCATGACCTCTGCCACGGCCTCGTAGCTCATGCCTTCGAGGCCGACAAGCAAGATCACCGAGCGTTGCTCGTCGGGAAGCCGGGCAAGCGCCCGGTCGAGATCGCGCAGCTCAAGGCGCTTGCCTTGAGCTGCATCGCGGGTCAGCGACGGCTCGCTATCGCTGATCGAGACCGCGACGCCCTCCCGCACACTGCGGCGCACCTGGTTGACATATTGATTGTGCATGATGGTGAAAAGCCACGCGCGCAGGTTCGTCTCCGGCCGCCACAAATGCCGCTTCGCGAGCCCACGCTCGATGGAATCCTGGACGAGATCATCCGCCGCCGTGTTGTTCCGAGTCAGCGCACGGGCGTAGCGCCGGAGGCGCGGAAGCTCTGCTTCGACAAGCTTGCCGAACTCGTTTATCGAGCAGCACTCCGTCTCGGGGGCTTTGACGAGCGCGATGTTCGGGTGGTTTTTTGACCAATTTAGGAAGCCGTTTGCCCGGCTGCTCGCTAGGGAAATGTGCATTTTGTTTATCCTTTTGTGTCGGTGTTGCCGAGCGGCGATGCTGCTCCTGACTTAAATTCGTCCCTGGCCCATCAGTAGGTAGAGAACCAGGACGATCAGCAGGACGCCGCCGATCCCGATACCGCCACGGTACCCGTACCGCGAATAGCCGAAACCGCCTCCCAAGAGGAGGAACAGGACGATAACGATGAGGATGAGATCCATTTTAGTCTCCCGGGCGACAGAATCTCGGCGGGCGGTCCCGTTTCCGCCTTAGTGGAAGCTGGCGACGCATTGCTCGTGCAGCTTTCGATCGTCAATTACTCCGCATTCCTTGCGCGTACGCTGTTCGCGAAAGGCGGTGTTGGCTTGCAGCGCTTGTTCGTAGTGTCGGCTGTCGGCCACGTTGCGTCCTGCCGCACCGCTTCCGGGTTCGTCGCCGGGGCTGACTCGGGGACCATTGGTCACTAGTTGCGGCGGCGGCGATTGCGCGAAGGCCATTGGCGCTCCGGCCACCCACGCAAAGGAGGCAACGGCAAAGGCGAGCTTGAAGTTTGTGAATGTCGTCATGGTTTGCACCATCGGGTCGGAGAAAGCCTGTCGCCGACGGCCGGCGCTTTGGCCGGCCGTTTTTCATCGCGACTAACGGATGCCGATATTGACGCCCGGGAGGCTGACGCCGAACCCGGGGCCGTAGACCACTGGCGGAGCGTAGTAGGGCGAGCCGTAATAGCCGTTGCGATAGGGTGAGCCGTAGACCACGGGCGGGGCACGATAGTACCCGCCGTTCCAGTTGTGGTGATAGTGGCGGTTATAGCCGTCCCAGTCGGCGCTGGCCGGTGTCGCGAAACTGCCAACAGCGAGTATCGCGGAGATCGCGAGCCCCGCTCCGAGCATCACCGACAGTCGGCGTTTCGGCATGGTGTCAATGCTTCGGGTCATAACGACCTCCTAAAAGTCTGTGTGGTGTCACGATCGCGAAGCGCGATCGTTAGCCCTGTTTGCCTGGCGGCGTCGTGTCAGCCCCGCGCTCGGACGTATCGAACACTTTGTCCGCGACCTTCTTCTGCGCATCCGGCATGGTGCCGTAGAGCGAGGTGAAGGCCGATGTCAGGTTCTTCAGACCATCGACATGCGCCTGGGCGAATTTCTCGTAGGTTTTCAGATCGTCCACTGCGCTCATGCTCTGCGGCGGCGTGGTCCGCGTGGCCGCGAGGAGCTTGTCCATGGCGGCGGCATTCTCGCGCATCGCCCGGGCCACACCGTTCCACTGGGTCTCCTCGTCGGGCGTGATCTTCATCGCGGTGTGAAGGGCCGTGATGCGCTGCTCGACGGTCTCCCCCTTTGTCTGGGTAGCATCGGGAGTTGCCGCGGTTTTTACCGGTGCGTTTTGCGCCCAAGCCGCGGCAAGCGGGGTGGCGAGCATCGTGGTGCCCAACAGCGCGGCGATCGCGACCGAGCGCACAAATGGCGCCCGAACTGCGATTGGGTGGATCAAATATGGCATGGTAACATCCCTTCTGAGTATTCAGCAGATGGTAGTGAAATCGTCATATAGCCGCTTGTTCTGTTTTGTGGCCAACGACGAGATCCTAATCTAGGAGATTGAAATAGCGTTTTCTACGATCGGAAAATACTCATATCCGATATATTGCGCTATGTTTGAGATTTACGGATGGAAGACGCTTAGCGATTTCCGCTGCGCGTCGCGGCCCTGGCGAAGGGAAGTTGTGCCTGTGCTTCGGCGAGCAGCTCGATCAGGCGTCGGCGCGTTTCGGCCGTGTGGCGATCGAGCTTCAGGAGTTCCTGATAATGCCGAATATTAAGTTGGATGATCAGCGGATCTTCCATCACTGCGACACAACCGATTCTGGCTGCCGAATCCGCTACCCGACGATTGCCGGAAGCGCTGGCGATGCCGCGTTTATCGGTAGCTGGGTCGCTTCGCGTCGATGTGCGCGAATCTTAATCCCAGAGCGCCGGCCGGGCTGGACGTCCATCAGCTGGCGCAGCACCAGGCGCCCTCGCGAGAGGCGCGAACGGACCGTCCCGACCGGGATCCCGAGCATCGTGCCGACCTCGGCGTAGGGCAGGTCCTCCAATCCGACGAGAAAATCACCGCACGCTGCTCTGCGGACAGCTGGCCGAGCGCCCGGTCGAGATTGCGCAGTTCGAGACGCTTCTCCTGATTGGCCGGCTGGCTCAGTTGCGGAGCGTCGTCGTCGAATTTGACAGGTGTGCCGATACGGATCGAGCGGCGGACTTGGTTGACGTACTGATTGTGCAGGATGGTAAACAACCACGCCCGCAGGTCGGTGCCTTCGCGCCAGAGATCGAGCTTCGAGAGCGCGCGGGTGAGACACTCCTGAACGAGGTCATCCGCGCTTATGACATCGCGGACCAGGGCTCGGGCATAGCGGCGCAGGCGTGGAATCTCGGCTTCGATCCTCTTATGAATTTCTGTCATCGGTTGTTCCTCCCGCGGGTCGCGGCCAGTTCCGCGTCTGCGGAACCGTGGGCAACCCTAGCCTCTCCGGTAGCGGCCGCGGCAGCCCCGGAAATTACCTAATGGGGGCTTTCAGGGCGTCGCTGCGAGGGCAAGACGGATCAGCGCTGGGATCGAACGCGAGCGGTCTTTTTCATCACCGCGTCTCGATGGTTCTCGACCGTGCGCTGACTGACGCCGAGGTCGGCGGCAATGTTCTTGCTCGGGTGACCGGCGAGCACGAGGTCCATGACCTGGCGCTGGCGGGCGGTCAGGCCCGCGATGGATATGGTTGCCGCTTCCCGCCGCGCGGAAAGCTTCGTGGCGTCGCCGGCCTGCTCCAGGGCAAGCTCGACAGCGGCGAGCAGATCCTTGTAGCCGAGACCGGTTTCTCAATGAAATCGGCCACGTGCGTGCGCCCCGTCAGAGACGTCGTAGCCAATATTTGAAACGCCGGAGCCGCCGGCGCGGGAAGGCGCCAGAGATCGCCGGCCGCCGGATGATGGCGCGCCAGTGGCGCCTGACACCGTATATGGTGGCGATCGCTTCATCATTCCGCGGTTTTCAATTTTCAATCGTGGCGACCCTCGTGCCGAATTTATCACTCAGACTGCACAATGAGATCTGACAAGGCTCAAAGACGGATTAGGGCAGAGCACTTGGATCAGGCGCCTGCAGCGGGCGGCCAAGCTCCTCAAATTGACGGGTCCGAGCCATATGTTCATCAGCCCGCCCGTCCGGGCGGCCCTCTTGCTCCCACAGGGAGTGGGCGCGTCCCTGAAGATGCAGTTTCTGCGCACGGTGCCAATATTCGTCAGCCCGCCCCTCGGCGCGCCCCTCCTCCTCCCAAAGCAGGTAGGCGCGGTCCCGAACGATCTGGTCGAAACTCATCTTCGTTTGGGCGAGAACGTCTCGGTCATCTCCAAAAGGCTCCAGCGGGCCGCGACGGCTAATATGCATCCTGGCGGTCAGGCTATGAAGCTCGCTGTCCGGCACCAATTTTTCGTAGGCTGCCGCCTCCAAGGCTTTCCTCTCATAATGAGCGTCTGAAATCTCCAGACCTTCGATCGTGATCGGGAAAGTGTGTATTACAGTCTTCCTGCTGTCCATCACATCAACCAAGTGTTCAGCCATCGGAATTATTCCTTATATTTTGAGATTGTTACTTGCGTATGTGCTTTTGGTTGTCATCGCAATGAAGGAAAAGTGTGGCAAAATTGAGCGGGTATTTTGCTGTTGGGGCTTATTGGGAGCCGATGGCAGCCAGGACGCCGTCCCCGCGGGAGCACTTCGTGGCGTGACGGCCAAGATCGCGGCGAGGGATTTTTGAAAATCGTGGAGAGGCAGTGGCTGTGCAACCGCTTGAGATCAGACCACTGTCTCCGCCGGCAAGGCCTCACGGATCGCGAATTTGGGCCACATCACCCCTAGGCACCGCACCCATCGGGATGCCTAGCCAGGATAGCATCTAGTACGTCAATCGCCTGCCGCTCTGCCTCGATCGTCTCGGCCGTGGTGTCGATTATAAGCGCGTCGTGTCCCTGTTTGGCTTGGGTGCTCGCCCTGCCGGCGTGTAGCTCATCGAGATATCGCTGTCGTCGCACGCGCTCACGGCGGCAAAACTCTATGGTTTCCTGCATGGCCTGCATGTCACATGTCCTCGCGCCCCAAAATGGCGGCCGGGTGCGAGCCTGTCGGGGGGTAGACATGCGTCCGGCCGAGTATTCCGAGCCTATCGGGGAAGATTGCTCGGTACGGGTTGCCGTTAGTGCAGAGCCTGCCCCCTTACTTATCGACTATGGCCCGTTGCGGGTAGGGTCGGAATTTACCTGTGCTAGACCACATGTCCGCCTGAGCACGGGGCGAACTCGTCTCACAGTATGCAGGTAGCGAGGCTTGCGCCGGGAAGGCCGGTGCCGAGCCTCATGCATAAGCATGTAAAAATGAGCATTTTCTTGCGACATAAGCTGTCGCCAAAATGCCCGATGACCACACCGCCGATGGGCCGCGCGACGAAGCCGATGGCATAAGTACGGAGCACGAGGAGCGCACCCGTCGCTGGAGAGGATTGCGAGAAGAAGGTGACCGAGAAGGCAATGACCGCTCACATGGGCATGTTCGCAGTCAAGGGTGAAGTTTAGGGGTTCATGGGCAGTTCTCCGGTCGTTATTTCGAATCCAAGGTCTGAGCCCGCTTTCATGACCTGATGGTGTGCTGCACCAGATCAAGCTCACATACGGTCGCCGCTTGGTTTGCGGCTGCACCAACATCCCGCGTCCGGCGGGTGGGGCTCAGGAGGCCGGGACCATTCTTTCGGTCGGCTGTTGAGGCCAACGGTCACTTCGGTTCGGCCACCTGGATCCGGCAGGACTGATCAGGTCCTTGCGGATGGGGTCAGATCGTCGCTGGCGCCGCCTTCATCACGGCCCCCTCGATTACGACGCCGGCGGTAGTGTACCGCCACAGGGCGATCAGGAGCTTGCGCGCCAGGGCGACGATGGTCGTCTTGCGCATCCGCCCGCCAAGGCGCCGGACCCGCTCGTGGAACCACAGGCTGAGCGCCGAGGTCGGCTGGTTCTGTAGCCATAGCCAGGCCAGCTCGACCATTGTTGTCCTCAGCCGCGGGTTGCCCGCCTTGGACACACCCTGCTCGTGATCGATCGAGCCGCTCTGCCATGGCGTCGGCGCCAGACCAGCGTAGGCGGCCACCTGCCTGCGGTTGTCGAACTGGCGGAACAGGCCCTCCGACCAGAGGACGGCGGCGGTCTCGGGGCCGATGCCCTTCAACCGCGTCAGCATGGCCGCCGGCGAGGCCGCCTCGTCAGTCGCCGGCTTGAGCAAGGCGTCCCGTTCCGCCTCGACGCTCTTCAACTGCTCCAGCAGGACCTCGAGCCGATCCAGCTCGCGGATGAGCTGCGCCTTCAGGTGCTCCGGCAGGGGCCGGCCGTCGCCTGTCCGCAGCTCCTCCAGCCGCTCACGCCGACCCTTGCGCAGCGGCTCGTAGCCGAACACCCCCTGGGCGAAGAGTAGCCCTTTGATCCGGTTGACGTGCCTCACCCGCTCGCCCACCAGCGTCTTGCGCTCGCGGCAGACACGCCGGCGGTCCTCCTCCTGCGGCGTCGGCGCCCTGGCCATCGAACATACCCGCGGCTCGCCACGCTTGAAGGCCATCAGGGTGCGCACCAGGGTCTCGCCATCGATCCGGTCGGTCTTCGCCCGCCGACGCCGGCGCGAGGTCAGGATCGACGCGGCGTCGACCACGTGGCTCTCGATTCCTTCGGACTGCAGTACTCGGTGGATCCAGAAGCCATCCAGACCGGCCTCCTGGATGACGATAATCGGGAAGTCCCGGCCGGTCCGCACCCGCGCTTTCTCCTTGAGCTGAGCGAACCGTCTGAGCAAGCCGGCGATATCGCCGGCCTGAACCGAATGCTTCGACATCTTCTCCCCGCCGCCCGGCGATAGCGACGTGACCAGCCAGGTCGATCGGCTGAGTTCTAAAGAAACGAAGATTGCACGAAGATCCGTTTGGATAACGGTCGGCGCTTCGGCGCGCTCAGCTACAACTTGCATGGTCGTCTCCAGAGTGGGTGGGTTTAGCAACCTCACTCTGTCCGAGCGCCGGTCGCTATCCTGACGCCCATGGGATCTATCGGCCCGTACACAAAGAAATTGTAGTACTCAAGTATCGAGCCTACGGAGCTTGCCAAGGCAGCCTGATACGCCGAGGGGGGGAACGCGCAGTAGGTTATTTTCCTGCTGCACGGCAGTCCCACCTCGTCGTACCTCTGGCGCAATGTGTTGCCGTACGGGCCTCAATCGATATCCGGCGGCGGGTATCTAAAGTTCAGAACGACCGCGGCATCCCAGAAATCTGCATCGGAGTGAGGGAAATCGAGTGCATCGGTGCGTCCTCACCGCAAGACCACCCGCACGTCTACATCAACATGGGCGAGGCGGACACGATCCTCTGTCTTATTGCGAGACGCGGTTTAGCTTCGATCCGCGATTGACGTCGCTCGATGCCGATCCGCCAGACAGTTCCTTTGTTGACAATAAAGCGGCCCGAATCGCGACATCGAACAGATAGCACAAGAAATATATTTGATGACTTAAATGACTGCGATCTCTGGGGATATATAACTATTATACGGTATTTTGAGAAGCATGATTTCGTTTTTAGTTGTATTCGACGGCTCCGCACCCTACCTGGCTAAATACGCGTTGTCACTCTCCTTCCGATAGTGCCTACGCCGTCAGAAATTCTGGTCCGAGGAGACCATCCATGAAACTGCGTCCATTGCAGGACCGCGTCCTGATCCGCCGTGTCGAGCCCGAAGCAAAGACCGCTGGCGGCATCTTTATCCCTGACACGGCTCAAGAAAAGCCGATGGAAGGCGAAGTCGTCTCTGTCGGGCCCGGTGTGCGCGACGAGGCCGGCAAGGTGCACCCGCTCGACGTCAAGAGGGGTGACCGCGTGCTGTTCGGAAAGTGGTCGGGCACCGAGGTCAAGCTCGATGGCGAGGATCTCATGATCATGAAGGAATCGGACATCATGGGCGTGGTTGATCACGTTGCCGCGAATCAGAAAGCCGCTTAGCCAAGGGAGAGCAAACATGGCTGCCAAGGAAGTTAGATTTAATGGCGACGCGCGCGACCGCATGCTGCGCGGCATCAACGTTCTCGCGGACGCGGTGAAGGTGACGTTGGGCCCAAAGGGCCGCAACGTCGTCCTCGATAAAGCCTACGGCGCGCCGCGTATCACCAAGGACGGCGTCACGGTCGCCAAAGAGATCGAACTTTCCGACAAGTTCGAGAACATGGGCGCGCAGATGGTCAAGGAGGTCGCCACCCGGACCAGCGATCAGGCCGGCGATGGCACGACCACCGCAACAGTGCTGGCCCAGTCAATCGTGCGCGAGGGCGCCAAGGCCGTCGCCGCCGGCATGAACCCGATGGATCTGAAGCGTGGCATCGACATGGCCGTCGTATCGGTCGTCGATGACATCAATAAGGTTTCGAAGAAGGTTTCAACTAACGCCGAGATCGCGCAGATCGGAACGATCTCGGCCAATGACGACCGCGAGATCGGCGAGATGATCGCGAAAGCGATGCAAAAGGTCGGCAACGAGGGCGTCATCACAATTGAGGAAGCCAAGGGCACCGAGACCGAGCTCGACATTGTCGAGGGCATGCAGTTCGACCGCGGCTATATCTCACCCTACTTCGTCACCAACACCGAGAAGATGTTCGCCGAGCTCGAGGAGCCGTACATCCTCTTGCACGAGAAAAAGCTACCCGGCGTGCAGGTGCTTCTTCCTCTGCTCGAAGCGGTTGTGCAGAGCGGCAAGCCGCTGCTCGTCGTCGCCGAGGACATCGAGGGTGAGGCGCTCGCCACGCTCGTCGTGAATAAACTGCGCGGCGGGCTAAAAGTCGTAGCGGTAAAGGCGCCGGGCTTCGGCGATCGGCGCAAGTCGATGCTGGAGGACATCGCCATCTTGACCGGTGGTCAGGTCATCAGCGAGGACCTCGGTATCAAGTTCGAGAACGTCACGCTCGACATGCTTGGGGTGGCCAAGAAGGTGCGCATCGACAAAGACACCACGACAATCATCGACGGCGCGGGCAAAAAGAAGGACATCAAGGGTCGCTGCACTCAACTGCGCGCACAGATCGAGGAAACCGCGTCCGATTACGACAAGGAGAAATTGCAGGAGCGCTTGGCGAAGCTGGCCGGCGGCGTTGCTATCATCCGGGTCGGCGGTGCTACCGAGGTGGAGGTCAAGGAGCGCAAGGACCGCGTTGACGACGCGATGCATGCGACCCGCGCCGCGGTCGAGGAAGGCGTCGTCGCCGGCGGCGGCGTCACGCTTCTTTATGCCAGCAAGAAGCTCGGCCAACTGAACCCTGAGAACGACGATCAGAAAGTCGGCATCGACATCGTGCGTCGGGCATTACAGGCGCCGGCTCGGCAGATCTTCGAGAATGCCGGAGCGGACAGCTCGGTCATTGTCGGCAAGCTGCTGGATAAGGGCGAAGCCCATTACGGATTCGACGCGCAGACTGGCACCTATGTCGACATGGTGAAGACCGGCATCATCGATCCAACCAAGGTCGTGCGCCTCGCGCTCCAGGGTGCTGCCTCGATCGCCGGCCTGCTCGTTACCACCGAAGTGATGGTTGCTGACAAGCCTGAAAAGAGCGCGCCGGCAACGCCTAGCGGGATGGGTGGCATGGGCGGAATGGATTACTAGGGAGTCAGCTGCGCTGGCGCCATCGCATCGGTACCGCCTCTCTCCCCAAAAATAAGGGGAGAGGCGTAGCTCTCTTGCGCGGTGGCGAATACTTGAGATCCGGATGTCGAGGAGCGAAGGACATGGACAAGCACATGATTCGAGCTGCCGAACGCGGTGATGCCGAGGTGCAATTCAATCTCGCCATCATGTACGCAAACGGGTTGCTCGACAGCCGCTATGTCCCTGAAGGCAGCCGGTCCGAGGCCACCAGATGGATGCTGGCTGCAGCCGAGCAGGGCTTGCCGCGCGCGCAAGTCAAGCTTGCTGAAATTTACGCAGGCGAACCGGACACGCCGGAGAGTTCGGTAGAGGCGTGCGTATGGTTTCTCTTAGCAGCGGCAGGCTTGCACGGGGCACAGCTCGAGACGGCTCGTTCCGGATACGAGCGCGCGTCCTTGCGCTTGACGCCTTTTCAAATCGCAACAGCCAGGCACTTTGCACAAAGCTGGAAGCCGGCGCAGCCGCTTCGTACCGAAAACTCAGAACAAGCAACTTCGGATGGAGGACGCGCGTGACCAACAGCTGGTTCGTTCCGCCGATTGTCATTCCCCTCGCACTCTTCCTCAGCTTGGTGGCCTACGCGACCTTTCTCGCATTGCATTGATTTGGTAGAATAAAGTCCCCCCGCGACGCCGCGAGCGAACGCTCCGTACCCGACGGCCGGGAGTAGCAAAGGCGTCAAGGTGCTCGGCAATCCGTTGCTGAGATCAAATCTGCGCGATGTTCCTTGATGCGAAATTCGTTGCAAGTCGCGATCTTTGAGTGAAATCAGGCAAGGAGTTGGTTTAATGGTCCTTCGCTACGCCTACATGTCCGAGCTTCCGGAAATGGACCCGTTTCTGTTTGCCACGGTGGGCGAAGAGGTAAATGGAATTCCGCTCAGCGTGCTGTCAGCGCTGGCGCGGTTGGGCCTTGATCCAAGACAAGAAGCGGCTCGATTGTCCCATCTGACGAGCAAAGCGGCCGCTAACCAACTTGCGCGAATGTTCGCCCGACTACCAGACCGCCCCTGGACCTCCCGGGACATCCGGAGGATTGCGAGCAGGCTCGTCGAGTTACTGCCCGCAGCGCCAAAAGGCATTAATAACGACCAAGTTAAAAGCGCCATCAACCGGGAGTCCAGCTCCGTAGCGTCGCGTCATCTGATCTATTTGACGCTGGCGCTGTCGGGGGTATTGGTCTTCGGCCTGATTGCGCATGGCTCTGTCACGTCGGGCGATCACGAGACCGCCACGCCGGTATCGCAGGTCGATACCATCATCCCGTCCGCGCCGTCGCGCTAGCTCGAGCTCCACGCATAAGTCGTGGAAACTAATTGAGTCCCCGGTAACAAGGACCAGCTTGGTGGCAAACTTAGATGAGCGCAAAATGACGTTCCCGTTGATGGGGTCTTTGGCGTCAGTCAGCTGGCAAGCCGATTGAAGGCCGCTTGCAGACGCTGACCAGATTGGCCCGTGGCACATCGGCAAGTGGATTGACTTCAAGCATACTGCAATCCGGATACGGTTTCGGGGCCGTTGCAGATGGTGAGCTCGCCAAGGAGATATTCACCGGCGCCGTAAGATGATCATCGCGAGCGGCCTAACAACCTCGCCCTCAGGGGAGACCAACAGGTGCGGCTTCGGCAGTCTCCGGAAGCGGCATGGCGCGTTGTATATGGATGGTGGAATGCTTGAAGTCGGTCATCGGCCGGAATGATCTTGCATTCCGGGCGACGGAGAACCTGTGTCCGGAACCGTCGGAGTAATGGGCGCCGCTTCGTTGGTTTGGAGGGGCATATTTGGCGACCGGGTGTTGTGCAGCCGACCATTTCTTAAAGCCGTTTGCGGCGCTGGCCGTATAAGAAATAGACATTGAAGGGTAGTCCCGTTGCCAGGGCCGAACGTCGGCTGCCGGCTCAGTAAGCCGACTATGCCCAGGACGTTCGGCAAAGGGTCAGATGCGCCGATTCCGGTCGTTCGCGCCGCCATGAGTGGGTCGCCGGAAAATCGACCCGAAGCCGACATTCCATGGCGTTTTCGCAGGTTTCATGCTCGAAGAGGCGGGCGGCGCGTGGCTTAGCGCGCTCAACCCTTCGAAAAAGGATTCTCACTCGGCCCCCTCCACCGAATTAGAGCCGCCAGCGGCCCGGATCATGTCGACGAGGGCGCGCAGAACGGCCGGCTTGACGTGACCCCCTAAAATTCCTTCAGGCGAAGCTAGAGTCCGGCCCAACGAAAGGGACGGACGATGAAGCGATCACGGTTCACGGAAGAGCAGATCATCGCGGTGCTGCGGGAGCAGGAGACCGGAGTTCCGACGGCGGAGGTGTGCCGCAAGCACGGCGTCAGCTCGGCGACATTTTATAAATGGAAGGCCAAGTTCGGCGGTCTCGATGTGTCCGAGGCCAAACGGCTACGGTTACTGGAGGACGAGAACGGCCGGCTGAAACGAATGCTCGCGGATGCCATGCTCGACAACGCCGCGTTGAAGGATCTTCTGGGAAAAAAGTGGTGACGCCCGCCGCGCGACGGGAGGCAACGACGTATCTGCGTCAGACCTTCGAGATGAGCGAGCGGCGGGCCTGCCGGGTGATCGGGACCGACCGGACAAGCGTGCGCTATCAAGGTGTGCGAGCGGACGACGGGGCGTTGCGCGAGCGGCTGAAGGCCCTGGCCCAGGAGCGCCGGCGGTTCGACGAGCTGGTGCAGGCGATGGGTCTCACTGGCATCTCGAAGAGCCAGGTCTCGAAGCTCTGCAAAGATATCGACGAGCGGGTCAACGCCTTCCTCGACCGGCCGATCGAGGGCGAATGGCCGTATCTCTGGCTCGACGCCACCTACCTCAAGGTGCGGGACGGCGGCCGCATCATCTCTGTGGCGGCAATAATCGCCGTCGCTGTGAACACCGAGGGCCGTCGCGAGATCGTCGGCCTCGGTATCGGCCCGTCGGAGGCCGAGCCGTTCTGGTCGGGCTTCATCAAGGGTTTGGTGAAGCGCGGGTTGCGCGGCGTCAAGCTGGTGATCTCGGATGCTCATGACGGGCTGCGCCTGGCGATCACCCGCGTGCTCGGCGCGACCTGGCAAAGATGCCGGGTTCATTGGATGCGCAACGCCCTGGCGCACCTGCAAAAGGGTCAGCACACCATGGTCGCCGCCGCGATCCGCCAGGCGTTCCTGCAAACCGACGCCGATGCGGCGCACCAGACCTGGCGGCATGTCGCCGATCAGCTCCGGCCGCGCTGGCCCAAGCTCGCCGCGCTGATGGACGACAGCGAGCGTGACGTGCTCGCCTACATGACTTTCCCGAACCAGCACCGCACCAAGCTGCACTCGACCAACCCGCTCGAACGTCTCAACAAGGAGGTCAAACGGCGCGCCGACGTCGTCGGCATCTTCCCCAATGAGGCCAGCATCACCCGCCTCATCGGCGCGGTTCTACTCGAGCAAAATGATGAGTGGCTGCTCCAGTGCCGCTACATGCAGATCGAAGGGATGGCCGAACTTACACTACCGCTGATCGACGCCGATCCGGCGACACTTCCACCACTGGCGGCCTGACCAGTGGCCACCTCAAACTCCACCCCGATTTACACCAGCTTGACGGACGCGACCCGCGCGTCGCTAAACGGTCTTCGCGAGGCCAATTGAATAACTGCTCGGCCTGTCGCCGAGCGGACAGTCCAGCGTCAGTTCACACAACTCAATCGTTCGTGGGGAATTAGCAGATGCTTGTGTCCAGTCTACGCCATCCGGGATGGCTGTAAGGGTGGGGTGCTATCGAAGGCAGGCCGCCGAACTGCAAAATTGCCGGTGTCTTCGAGAGCCGGCAGGAAGCCCAAGACGCGGAGTTCAAGCCGGACCAGGCTGTGAGGTACGCTGGGGCAGCCACGGCAAGCGGAACAAGAAGTCCGTCAGCGGCAATTCGCCCTGATCACGGTCATTCGATGGCCGCTGATACCGCGGCGAGCGTCGATCCCAGGGTGCTGGATAAAACCGAGAGGAAAGAAGCAAGCCGTGCGATCGATAACGGCTTAGTAGCCAGCTCTTGTCCTTCGCGTTCATGGCAGGAGATCGTGGCGCCCTATCTCCGCGCTAATCCCCGGCGCACGGCGGTGCAACTCGTCAACACGGGGCTGCCGTTTGTGCTCCTCAGCCGTCTGCGACGGTGCGCCGTAAGGCCCTCACCGCGCCGCGGCACCTCGGGGCCGGTAGGTCTCAGAACGCTCGCCCCAGCCATCGTTTCGGCCCTGCATCCCGGAGACCCATTCCGCTGCTCGGTTAACCTCGTTGCGTAGCAGGGTTGAAGCGATGGAGAGCCAAGCCCGCCGCGGCCGTGTCGTCAAGGTCGGGGTAATGCGGCTTCTCATACTGGAAGGCTCAACCGCCCGGCCGCCGCGCGGGTCGCGCGGCAGCCCGATCGCCGACGACGTCGAGCACCTGCTTGGCGGCGATCCAGTCGAGCGCGCGCTGAATGGCCGGCTCGAGGGTTTCGATCGATGTCGCTACCGTATTCTCGGAGTCCCAATCCTTGATCTGCAGAGTTGAATCGCAGGCAGGCGGCGCTTTCTGGCTGAACGAGCGGCTACTCAACGACTACCGCCAGCGGCGGTTCCAGTTGCTGCCCCATCCGCCCCCGCCCCAACGGCCACCGCCGCCACGAACCAGTTTGATGACCAGCAGCAGCACGATGGCGCCGATCGTGGCGTTGACGATCGCTGCGAGGATCCCGGCGCCCAGATGGAAACCAAGCTGCGGCAGGAGCCAGTCACCGATAAACCCGCCAATGATTCCGATGACAATATCGCCGAGGATCCCAAAACCTGTCCCGTCGACGAATTTCCCGGCCAACCAACCCGCGGCAAGGCCGACGAACAAGACCACCAGAAGACTTTCATTCGACATGTGCACGGGCGTTTCCTTTAGGGATGATCGTTCATAGCTTCACAACCTGGTCCCGCCGCCTAAAGCGGCCGACACCCGTGCATCGAGCAATTTCCAAGGTTGATCAGATTGCCGGTATGGGTTTGACAAGTTTAACAAAGGCCGCCGCCACGATCTCGACGACCAGGTAGCCGCGATGTTCCAACTGCCCCTTCATCGCCGCGGCTTCCGCTTGGCCCGCAACGACAGTCATGCCGGCCTCATCGGGTCGCCGCGGGTTGCGGTACAGGATTGTCAAGCTCACCGCAAACCCTTCATGCGTCTGTCTAAGCCGACCCTACCAGGGTGATCGGCTGTAACAAGGTTCGGCATATACCTAAGGAGATAAAGCCCGCGTATTCGCCGCTGTGCCCCGGCCGCCACTGGTCACGACGATCCGCTTATGCGGCACTGCCGCTTTCGGCGGCGATGGAAGCGACGAGGCCGGGCGCGAGATGCAAGGACAGGCGCTCGATGATGGTGATCAGCTTAGGGATTTCCTGTTCGCGCAAGCATCGATCTTATTGTGAAGCAGCTCGATTTCCAGTTCCGATTTCACGTTGATTCGGTAGTCGTGTTCGGCATGCCGCCAGGCTTAAGGCCCTGCGGCGAGCGCCAGGCGGATCAGGGCGGGAATGGAGCGCGAGCCGGTCTTTTTCATCACCGCGGCACGATGGTTCTCGACCGTGCGTTGGCTGACGCCGAGGTCGGCGGCGATGTTCTTGCTGGGGTGACCGGCGAGCACCAGATCCAGGATCTGCCGCTGCCGGGTGGTTAGTTCGGCGATAGAACTCGCCGCAGTATCCCGCCACGCGGATGCTTTTGCAGTGTCGCCGGCCTGTTCCAAGGCGCGATCAATAGTGGCGAGTAGCTCCTTGTAGCCGATCGGCTTCTCGATGAAGTCGACGGCACCGGCCTTCATCGCGCGGACGGCCATCGGCACGTCGCCATGTCCGGTGATCATAATCGCCGGGAGGCGATGCCGTTCACCGTTGAGATGTTGCAGCAGTTCGAGCCCATCCATGCCGGGCATCCGGGCATCGACCACCAGGCAGCCCTGCCGGCCGGGACGATAGATGTCGAGAAATGCCTCGCAGCTATCATAAATCTCGACGGTCCTTCCGTCCGCCTCGAGTAAGTCGCGGAGCGCCTCGCGCACTGTGAGGTCATCGTCGACCACGAAGATCGCGGTCGGACGATCGTCGGCTTGCATTGCAGGTTCTGCTTTGATCAGCATCTCGCGGATCAGGCGGAGCAGCGCCGGCGCGGTCACCGGCTTGCCGAGGTACGCGCGGCCCGCTCGGGCAATCTCGCGCAATGTATCGGTGGAGATATCGCCGCTGAGGATGATCGCTTTGATTTCGTGACCGAGCATCTCCTGCAGCCTAGCGACGACCCGGAGGCTGTTCGGGCCGTTCGGGAGGTTGTAGTCCGCGAGGACAAGATCCGGTCGCACCACTCCGCTTGTCGCCAATTTCAGCGCCGCTTCGCCATCCGCGGCGGCGACCGTGCGATAGCCTTCGCCTTCGAGCAACAACGTGAGCATCTCACGCACAACGGGCTCGTCTTCGACGATGAGGATGGTTCCCCCGCGGCCCGGCTCCGCAGGCGCTTGCGCTGCTTCGAGCTGGGATCGAGCGGCCGACGCGTTCACGCTGAGCGGCACCTCGATGGAAAACACTGAGCCGTTGCCCGGAATGGACCTGACGTCGATGGCATGGCCTAGCAGATCGGCCAGACGTTGCACGATCGCCAGGCCGAGACCGACGCCTTTGCTGCGCTCGCGTGCCGGGTTACTGAGCTGATGAAACTCCTCGAAAATTGCCGATAGCTGTTCGGCGGGAATACCGACGCCGGTGTCCCAGACCTCAACGCGGAGTTTGTCGCCGCGACGCCGGCAGCCGAGCAGAACCTTGCCTGCCTCGGTGTATTTGACCGCGTTCGAGAGCAAATTGCCAACCATCTGCGTGAGCAGCCGCGGATCGCTGCGGACGCAAAGGCTGCTGGCAACCACCCGCAACGCGAGGCGGCCTGCCGCCTCCTGATCGGCAAACTGGCCGCGTAGCTCGTCGAGCACGGCGTTCACCGGGAAATCCGCAATCTCTCGGCGGACGATCCCGGCTTCGAGCTGGTTGATGTCGAGAAGGGTGTCCAGCATCCCCGACATTGCTTTCACCGTCTCGTCGAGCCTGTCGGCTAGCCGAAGCACGCGCTGGTCGGTGACGCTCTTCGCCAAGATGCCCTGCAGGAACGCCAGTGTCTGCAAGGGCTGCCGGAGGTCGTGGCTGGCGGCGGCGAGAAAACGAGACTTGCCGAGATTGGCTTGCTCCGCCTCTCGCTTGGCGGCACCCAGCGCCGCCGCCGCGCGTCTCCTCTCGGTTACGTCTTCAATCGCCAACAAGGTTTTGTGCTCGCCAAGCGGTCCCTCGCGCAACTTGCGGGCATTGAGCAACAGAAGGCGCCGACCGAAAGTTGGGAGGTCGATTTCGGTCTCGTAGTCTTCGATGTCCGAGGGCTCGTTTCGCACCCGCTCAAGGAAGGCGCGCAGGCCCGCCACGCCGGAATTCTGCCCGGCGACGGTCCCCAGCGGTTTCCCGGCGGCCTCCGCCGCTTCTATTGCGAACATGAGATCGAAGGACCGGTTGGCGGAAACGATCCGCAGGCGATCGTCGAGCACGACCAGCGGCTGGCGGATCGTGTCGATAATGCTGTCGGAATAAGCCCGCGCCGCCTGGATCTCCCGCTCCGCCGATTTCATCTCGGAGACGTCGGCGAAGGTGATGACAACTCCCTCTATCCGATTGTCTTGCGTGCGGTAGGGAAGGATGCGGCGCGTGTACCAGGCACCGTTCTCAGCGATGATCTCGCGCCCGAGCGGAGCAAAATTGGCAAGCACTGCTCGCGCATCGCCAATCAGCTCGGGATCGGTGGCGAGTGCGGTCAGGTCGGCGAGCGGCCGGCCGATATCGGTGGCGATGACCCGGAACAGCGTTTTTGCCGCCGGGGTAAAGAAGCGAATGTTCAGCTCGCTGTCGAGGAACAGCGTTGCAACACCGGTGCTGTCGAGGATGTTCTGCAAATCGTTCGACGTGTCGCGCTGGCGGTCGAGCGTCTCTTGAAGCTGGCTGTTGAGGGCGGTCAGTTCCTCATTGAGCGCCTGCAATTCCTCCTTCGACGATACCAACTCCTCATTGGTGGACTGAAATTCCTCGTTGACCGACATCGCTTCTTCATTGATCGCCGTCTGCTCCGCGGCGGAAATCTCAAGGTCGCGAATGGCGCTCTGCAGTTCCATGCGCGTGGCGTCAAGCTCGCGCTCGAGTTCCGGTACTCGTGAGCCCGTGTTCGACGCTTCGTTGAGCCCGCTGGCCGGCTCCCCGCGCTCGGGCTCGTCGAAGAAGCTGACCAATAGAAACGTCGCGCTTTCACTCTCTAGCGGCTGCACCTCGATGCTCACCACGACCAAGTGGTCACCTCGGCTCACCCGCGCGTCGGTGACAATGGCGCGCCTGCGCTCCTCATTTGCTTGCCGGATCGCCGCTCCGAGCTTGCTGCGCAAGCCGTCGCGCACCATGGCCAGCAGGTCGCGGCTGGGTTCGCCGGCGGCTACTCGCAAGTAGCGATCCGTCGAGCCCGAGTAGTAGAGGCAGTCGCCCTTCTGATTGATCAGAACCGAAGCCGGAGCATAAGCATCGATCAATGCCCGCTGCGTCAAATCGCGCGGGCTGATGCCGGGCAGCACCCGCCGTCCCCCCGGCAAGGGCAGGCGCGTAGCCCCGCGTCCATGAGCACCGAGGGGAAAATGGGCCTCCGCCGGCCAGCCGTGGCCAATACGCCTATAGATCCGGTGCGTCTTGGAGATCGGCTCGAACCGGTTGGTAAAGTTAGCCGCAGTCTCGGCGCCGCCAAGGAAAAGAACGCCGCCTTCGTCGAGGGCAAAATCGAACAGGGAGAGGACCTTCTCCTGCGCTTCCGGCCGCAAGTAGATAAGGAGATTGCGACAGGAGACCAGATCGAGACGTGAGAACGGCGGGTCGGCCAGGACATCCTGAATCGCGAATACCACGAGGTCGCGCAGTTCGGAGACGATTCTGTAACCGCGGTCCTCCTTCGTGAAAAAGCGGGTCAGCCGCGCCGGAGAGACGTCCGCCGCGATCGACTCGGGATAAATACCGTCGCGGGCAAACGCCAACGCGTCGGCGTCGACATCGGAGGCAAAGACCTGCAGCGCGACTTTCAGCTTTGTCGCCGCGATTTCCTCGACGAAAAGCATGGCGAGGGAATAGGTCTCTTCGCCGGTGCTGCAACCGGCCACCCAGATGCGCAGCGGGTGGTCCGGCTGGTGACGCCGGACGAGATCGGGAACAATCTGCTCAGCCAGCAGTTCGAAGGCCTTGGGGTCGCGGAAGAAGCTGGTGACATTGATCAGCACATCCTTGGCAAGCAGCTCAAGTTCGTCCGGATCTTTGCCCAGAATGTCGAAGTATCGACCACCGTCGGCGATAGCGGCGGTCATCATGCGCCGCTCTATACGGCGCCGTAGTGTGCCCCGCTTGTAGAACGTGAAGTCATGCGCGGTCCTCGTCCGCAGCAGATCGATAACCGGCCCCAGCCAGATCGGATCATCCTCGTTCGCGGACCTGTCCTGGCGCGGCCCCGGGGGTTGCCGAAGCGGCCCTTGCGCAGCGAGCATAGCGGGGATTTTCGCCACCGGCAGCACGAAGTCGACGAGGCCGGTCCCGATCGCGCTGCGCGGCATGCCGTCATAGGCCGCCTCGTCCAGGTCCTGCGCGATGACGAGCCCGCCTTTTTCCTTGATCGCCTTCAACCCGAGACTGCCGTCGGCGCCGGTTCCCGACAGGATCACGCAGATCGCGCGCTCGCCTAATTCCGCCGCCAACGAACGCAGGAAAAAGTCAAACGGCAGGCGGGCGCCGTGGCGCTCCTGAGGCGCCGAGAGTTTGAAGGCCCGTCGTTGGATCGAGAGATAGGCCGCGGGAGGGATGACGTAGACATGCCCTGGCTCTAGCGTCATCCCATCGGCGGCCTGCCGTATTTGCATCGTCGTATGACTGGCCAGCAGATCCACCATCATGCTGGCATGGGTCGGATCGAGATGTTGGATCAGGATGAACGCCATCCCGCTATCGGCAGGAAGCGCGTCGAAGAGCTTGCGAAACGCATCGAGGCCGCCCGCCGACGCACCGAGCGCGACGACCGGAAAGTGAAGCGGGAGCGGCTGAGCCTCCGGGGGGACGCCGCGCCCCGCCACTGTCCGCCGGCGAGCCACGACGACCTTTCCCGGTCGGTCTCCTAGTGCCATGGCAGCTTTCTTTCGCGCCGTGCTTATGCTAGAGGGCGCCCGAAGCGCCCCGACGGTATCACAACACTAGGTGCCGGGTCGCGGTGAGTTTGTTTTTCCGTCACCTCCCAAGGGTATCGCCATAAACGGCGCGCCGTTGACGCTATCGGCGCCGCCGTTGCGCTGCTGGTTCATCACAAAGTCCGCGTAGGCGCGAGCGCGTGCAATGAGCTGGCTGGTCTCCACCAGGATGCCGCTTGCATTGGCGTTTTGCAGTGCCAGCTTGAGACATTCGAGTTGCAGCTCTTCAGATGTCATAGCGATATCCGCGCAGGGTACGTGAAGCTTACGCCGTTTTGCCGAGCTTTTCCGCGCAGGCGCGCGCCACGTCCGAATTCGGCGCAGCGGTTCCCGGCGTCGTTGCCCAGCCGCCCTTTTCGATGAATGACCGCTGGTCCCATGACGTGGAGATCTTCCTGAACTCCATCAGCTTGGTCGCGGCGTCAGCTTGCCCTTCGAACCTGGCTATGCAAACCGGCGTGAGCACGTCGATAACAGCGGCTTCGGCGCGACTACTCGCCATGCGCTCGGCCGTGCTGCCAAGCGTCCATCCGAGCGCCCAGAACCCGAAGACCGCCATCGCCACGGCGCCGGCGACAGCCCCCCACACTGCTGGTTTTACTCCTGGACGCGACCACATTTTCGATCACCCTGACGCAGGGGTGGGGAATTTCTCACGTACAAAGTCTAAAGTGCGCCTGGCCTTAGCCGGTAGGTTCGGAAACTACTCAGGGGGTCGCAAGATAGATTCCACGCGCGGCCTGTTCCTGCCAACGACGAAAGAAAGCTGCCTCGTACTAGGATCGTGAAATTCTTAGCTGGCGTCGATAGCCGTGTTGCAGGCTGACAGCAACACGCCACCGCAGAAAAAGAGAAATGGCCAAGCCTAATTAGCCGACAATACGACTATTGGTAACATGGGCCCGCCTCGATCGCGAACGACCGCTTCGTAGCCTCCGGAGATCACAGGATAGGTTTTGTTCCTGAGCGCGGCAGGCGCCGGGGTGAAGACGCGCTTGCAGGAGCCGCAGCGCCAAAGCTGGGCGATCTCGATTTTCTTCTTGCGCGTGCCCTTCCGGCTGACCTGGGTGCTGCCGCAATGCGGGCAGCGGTCGGGGCGCTTGTCGGTGTCGGCGACGCGGCTCGTTCGGGTCGGTATAGGTCGGGATGCCCTACCCTACCATGCGCCAACAGGTTACGGAAAAATGGACGACTGATGTCACGAAAATCAGCCGCTCGCCGGACGAAAAGAAAGTCACGGATTATGGTTGGGGGCAAACAATCGGATCGTGCTTTTGCGAAGCCGCCACGCCGTTGGTCGTGGCGCATGGCCGGCCTTGGCATTAGCGCAGGCGCTCGATTTCGCTGCTGTCGACCCCATAGAGCTGCGCAGCCTGGCTGGTCGTCATACCGTACTTATAAGCCAGGTTCGGACGCGCGCGACATGCACACTTTGACAGTTCGCCTCCATCGTGACCGCGAAGTTGCCGGTGCGCATGGTCTCAATCCACGAACCAGTCGGCACGACTTTCTGCGTCACCTTAACGCCAATCTTGCTCCACTCATCCACGGCAAACGTGCCGATGTATTTGTATGGCTGGTCGACATCACGGTTGAGCATCTCGAAGCTAAGGTTTTCGGCCCCGGCCTCTTTCAGCAAGCGCTTGGCCTCCGCACGCGATTTTTTGATGTCGGGCCAGAACCCGGCGATTTGCTCCAGCTCCTCTTTAGTCGCGGCGAGCGGTGAACCGGGAAACACGATACCGCCAACCGTGCGCACGATCGCGATCTTGGCGAGCGCCGGCGCACCCTTCCATTGATCGATCGCCAGCGATAGCGCACGCCGCACCCGGACGTCGCCGAGCGGCTTGTACCGGTGATTGTAGGTAACCAGGTTGCCGCAGTTCCAGTCGCTTTCCTGCACCGAGACCTTGTCGCCCAACTCGTTGACGAGCTGGTCGCGGGCCGAAGGCGGCTCACTGCGAAATTCCATCGCCGCACGGTCGCTGCGGATCGCGTCGATACGGGTCGCCAATTTCGGCGCAAAAATGCCCACAAATTCGTCGAGATAGGGTAAGCCCTGATGATAGTATGCGGGGTTGCGTTCGCCCTTGATCGACTGCCCGGCCTCAAAGCTGACGAACTTGAAGGGGCCGGATCCCATGATGTTCTTTTCGTACCAATGTGGATCTTTATCGAGCTTGGCCTTGCTGTAGATATAGGCGAAGGGATCGGCGAGCGCCGGAAGGAACGCGCTGGTCGCGTATTTGAGGCGGAAGACGACGGTTGTCGGGCCACTGGCCTCAACCCTGTCTACCATCGCGTAAAACGCCTGCCGCGCGCTGATTTTGCCTTCGGGCGGATCGATAATCTCCTGCCAGCTTGCCGCGACATCGGCCGCCGTCAGCGGGGTGCCGTCGTGGAACTTCACCCCGTCGCGAATTTTGAATGTGTAAATCTTCCCGTCATTGGTCGGCTTCGGCATCTCGGTGCACAGATCGCATACGAAATCCGTCGTCGAGGACGGGTTTTGCGGGTTGACGCGGACCAGCACGCTGTAAAAGGGCGCCGTCATATGCACGGTCGCGTAGGTTCCCTCGCGGTGGCCGTCAAAGCTCGGCGGCGCGTCGGCGGGAATCAAATAGGTCAGAGTACCACCGCGCTTTGGCGCCTCGTCGGCGAGTGCCGGCAGCGCGGTCACTAACGCCACACCCACCACGAAGCTGGTTAGCCTTCTGTATTTCAAAATCATTCCCTGTCTCCCTGTTCCGGTTCTTTGTTTTGCCGTTATTTTTGATTTTGGTTACTTATCGAGCCATACCCTCACCAAATCCCGGCGGTTGATTGGTCGGCCATTTCCCCTCCGTGGCGCTTCGCGTCCCGCGCTCTTCGGGTAATTGAAGATCGCAGAGTTCCTTTGGCCCCGGTCAAGGAAACCGGTCCTTGCGCACGCCCGGCACGCCCATGGGATCTTTCAGCGCAACTGCATCGCCGCTGGGCGTTCCGCGAAGGTCTGGTTACTGAGCTGAGCCCTCAACCGCCACTCATCCTCTGCGGGCGGGACTACTCTTCATGCCCCAGAGCGGACCGGTTTACGGCAAACCCAGACCCGCATCTTGCTCTGATCGGTTAGGCTGGTGAGGGCAAGCCCCCATGGCGAATGGCTGACCTCCTCTACTGCAATTGATTTCGGGTTGAGCTGCCCGCGGATTGTTCTCCGCGACTGGTATTCGACCGAGATGTGCTTAATGCGCCATCCGCACACGCGTAGCTCAGTCGTTATCAAGCCAGACCGCATCCAATCGTACGACATCGAAGATGCCGAAAGACGCATTGAGCCCCTTAACATGATTATACCAGACCGTTGATCCGCTCCCAGGCGACCGGTAGCAGCGGTGGATCCTGCTCCATGATAGCCTCGGCCTGATGGACGAGCGGCAGACGCTCGGCGGTATCGAGTTCGCGATCGATCCGCGCATCGACCGTCGTTAGCGCTTGATCCCGGACAGGCCGTTCTGGATCCCGGCCGTCGCCCAGGGACCCCACGGCATGGCGAAGAACTTGAACCCCTTCTGGACGAAGAAGTTCGGATCCATCCCGGGCGGGATGAAATACATCGCGGCGGCGACGCCGTGCTTCGCGGCGGTCGCCGCGATTTTATCGAGGGCTCGCTGATAGATGTCGCACTGGTAGTCCAGTGGCACCCCCAGCTCGATCGAAAGATCGGACGGGCCGACCAGCAGGACATCGACGCCCGGGACCGAGGCGATGGCATCGAGGTTCTCCAGCGCCTGGTTCGTCTCGATCATCGGCAGGATAACGAGCTCGTTGTTCACGGCATCCATGTAATCGCGGTAATTCTTGAACTCGCCCCACTCGCCGCGCACCCCGGCGTTGCTGCGGTTGCCGAGGGGAAAATAGCGGCAGGCGCGCACGGTGGCCTCCGCCTCGGCGCTGTTGTTGACCATCGGCACGACGATGCCTCGTGCCCCGGCGTCAAGCGCGAAGCAAATCTGATAGGCCTGGTTCGCGGCGACGCGCACCAGCGGCGCCGCCTGCTTGCCGCGCATCGTCTGGATCGACGGTTGCAGCTGCTTGATCTCCCAGGCGGAGTGCTGGGTATCGAACAGCAGGAAGTCGTACCCGGCATCGGCCAGGATCGACACGTCGACGTTCGGTGTCACGGTCGTCCCGACGACGGTTCTACCTGACTTGATGGCGTCTTTGATGGCGTTCATCTGGCGTCGATGCCTCCCACAGTAGCGTTAGCGCCGGTTCAACTGACCGACGTGACGGGCGCGTTGGCACGGCATTATCACGTTGCTCCGGTTTCGCGGCACGTGCAACAGCACGGTCTCGGCAAGATCGCCGCGCGGGTCGAGCACCGCGAGGCCCTGGCCGGCAGCGAGGTCCTGCACGATTAGGTTGAGCAGCAACGTCGATTTGCCGGTGCTGGTCTGGCCGACGACGTACAGCTGTCGGCGCCGCGTGTCGGGATTAAGCATCACGAACGCCACTGGATTGACATATAACGTGCCGCACTATCCAGGAGTCGGACGCGACTAGCGGAGCGAGATGCAGCCCCTCCTTGACGCGATACCCCTGGCGGAGGAGAAAATCATGGCTGCTTGACGACGAGCGACACCTACAGGGCACCAAACAGCCAACACCGTCTGTCAGACCAAGTCTGAATTAATACATTTGAGGCCGACTCGCGTTCGTTCTTATCCGCCGCGATCCGCTTCGCAGTAACAGGTCAACGTCAAATCAGGTTGGCATAAGTCCGGGACGGATCAGGTATGAGACGGAGACTGCCCGCTTCTGCGCCGGACGCGTCGCGGGAAGCGCTCAACATTTCAAAGCAACGCGAAGCGCCTCCACTCCCGCCTGACCTTCTGAATCTCCGGGAGGATTTAGTCTAGTGGTTTCTGAGATCCGGCGTCGCGGCCGCTCGTGCCAGCGGATGTTGAAGGCAGCGAGTTTTGGAAAGAACTGGAGTTCGCTGTAGGGCAAGTGGTCGTGAATCCGCCACGCCATCGCCTGCCAGGTGACGCCCTTATCCAGGCGATCGACCAGCCAAGGAACGACGATACTGGTCGTCGCCCCCATGCCGCCATCCGCGCTGCGCCGATCCCAGATGTGGCGCGCCCGGTTTTTCTCGTTCGTGGCGCAGTTGTGAAAATGCGCATTTCCGAAAGCGTTGACTTCCGGCGACCAGTAGGCGGAGCGGATCGCCGGCCGACCGAACGTCGCCTGCGCAACGGTTCCAACAGGTGCTCGCATAGACCGCGGCCGGCGGCGATGGCGAGGTCGGGATCATCGGGAAGATTGGCCATCCCGTATATCGCAGCGATCTCACTGTGCAGGAAATCGCGCGCATAAAAAAAACGACGGGGACAGGCGCACGCGCGCCAGTGCTTCAGCACTGCGCACCGATCGAGGCGTTCTCATTATGAATTGGCCGGCAGGACATTGGAAACCGTCAGTCTATAGCGGCTTCCTGCCCGTTTCGCGCTCGTGCACACCCCGTGCGGTCCGTTCCTAGGCTAATCTCACGCCTCCACGATCATCTCGAACCCGCCGTAGATCAGGCGCTTGCCGTCAAACGGCATCGGGTTCGTATCCGGTTTCAGGCGTGGATCGGCCATGACCTTCGGCATGGCTTGATCACGGACCGCCCGCGACGGCCAGAGGATCCAGGAGAACACCACGGTCTCATCGTCCTGGCGCTGCACCGCTATCGGAAAAGACGTGAGCTTGCCCTCGGGTACATCGTCGCCCCAGCACTCGACGAGTTTCAGAGCGCCATATTTCTTGAAGACCACGGCGGCCGCTTCTGCGTGCTGCCGGTAGGCCTCCCGATTGGCGGTGGGCACGGCCGCAACAAATCCATCGACATGGGTCATGAGGTTTCCTCGCCGGTTGGCCGGTCAAAAGCTGCTCGTCTGCATGTAGTGCCATGACCGATGAAGGCAATGTCTTTGGCTGGATCTGGATTGAACCGTCATCGAGCGGAGAGATCGAGGAGGGGCCGCAGGGTGCATCGCCCCTGGGAGCGTCGCCCCGGGGCTCCTTAGGTATCTGCAATCCGGCGCTGATAGACGGACATGTGCGCATAGGCGGTGGCGAGGAGCGGTGTCGTGACGCCCGCTTTCCCGCCGCGCGCGAGGAGGTCGCCAATGATCTGATCGGCCTCGATTGGGCTGCCCTGCTGCAAGTCGCGATACATCGACGGGGCTTGTGTCGAGCCCAGTGTCGTCAGCGTCTTCCGGGCGGCCTCGACGAATGCCATCTTTGGCGCCTGGCCCACTGCGCTGACCACGCTGATGACCTCGTCGAAGAAGTTCAGGATGAACGATGTACCGCCGGGCGCGGCGACGACCTCACCGATATTTCCGCGCATGAGGCAGGTGATCCCGCCGATGGTCGCGAGCATCACCCATTTTTCCCACATCTCGTAGTCGATCGACGACGACAGCCGCGCGTCGAACCCGGCGTCTTGCATGAAAGCGTCGAGCTTCTTCATGCGCGGCGAGACCGATCCATCCCTCTCGCCATAGGCGAGTTCCTGAAACTGGGCGAGCTGCACGATCCGCCCGTCTGGATCGATGGTGGTTGCGACCTTACAGACACCGCCGATCACCGCTTCCGTGCCGAAACGCTGCTCCAGAGTGTCGACATGACGCATGCCGTTCAGCACCGGCATGATCATTGTCGCCGGACCGACAGCGCCCGCGAAGTCCTCGATCGCCGCCTCAAGCGAGTATGCTTTCACCGCCAGCAGCACGGCATCGCACGGACCATCGATCGCGCTCATCGCAACCAACTTCGGCTTCACCGTCACGTCGCAATGCGGGCTGACGAGTTGCAGGCCGCCTTCCCGAAGCTGGTCCGCGCGGCGCGGGCGCACCAGAAAAGTGACGTCTCGTCCTGCCTGGGCCAGGCGCCCGCCGAAATACCCGCCGGTCGACCCGGCCCCCACTACCAACAGGCGCATGTTTATCGTTCCTTTCAGCTCCGGCCTTCCTCGGACCGGGACACCGCGAGCGTGAGTTCTTCGAGCACCGCTATAACAGCGGCACATTCATGGTGAAAGCCAGCGCATAGGCAGCATGACGGCGGTGGAGTTTCCGGGGGAGGCGTTCGATGAGATCGCCGCGTTCTACTCGATCAGGCATGTTCCGGTGGTTGAGCAGGGCGCGCTGAACGAATGCATAGTGAGGTGGCTGATTGGCTATTCCGGGATCGGCGCGAAAACATGATCGCAGACAGTCGCGTAAGCGTGCCCGGCTTCGACCCGCAACGCGACGACGCTCGGTCGTACATCCCGGTCAACCCGCACTCATTTCCGCGCAAAGGGTATTCGTCGTCGTTGCCGTGCCCTTCCGGTCATGCCCCAAGGCGGCCCCGCTGCGGGACCAGAGGCAAGATCGGGTCTGCCGGCTGTTTGCGCTCCCGGGCATCTCTCGCGGCGTTAAAAAGAGGTCGTTAGCGGCTCATGCCTTCACCATCTCTGGTGCCATGTTGCCCTATCCTGGGGCGGAGAGCCGAGAACCCATCAGGATGGGTCACCGGAGCATTAGATGATGCAGGTCTGGCGCGCCTTTTCCCGGTACATCATTCTTGCTTTGGCGATTGCTCTGGTTAACGCCACGGCATTCTCGCTGGTGATGGCTGCCGATGAGGGCAATGACCTAGCCCGGGCCATTCAGCTCTATCAGGAAGTCACAAAATTGACCGGCCAGGGTCAGTTTCAGAACGCCATTCCGTTGGCGCTGCGAGCCCTTTCAATCCAAGAAAAGGCGCTCGGACCTGATCACCCAAGTGTTGCACAGGGCCTGACCGTCGTAGCGGCGTTGTACTTCAAGCTTGGGCGAAACGCGGAGGCCGAGCCGCTTTATAAGCGCAGTTTGGACATACTGGAAAAAACGAGCGGGCCGGATGATCCCGCCGTCGCTACGGGCCTCGACAGTTTAGCGCAAGTATATGTCAACCAAGGTCGGTATGCTGAAGGAGAGACGCTCGAAAAGCGCGAGCTTGCGATCCGCGAAAAAGCATTCGGTCCAGATAATCCGGATGTTGCACGTACTTTGAATAACATCGCCGAAATATACCGCACGCAAGGCCGCGGCTCAGAGGCTGAGCCTCTGTACAAGCGGAGCCGAGAAATATTTGAAAAGGCGCTTGGACAAGACAACCCCGAAGTCGCTACCCCCCTCACCAATCTAGCGAACCTGTACGTTTTTGAGGGGCGTTATACGGAAGCCGAAACCTTGCTTAAGCGCAGTCTGGCGATCCGCGAAAAAACGCTTGGCACCGAACATCCCGATATCGGCGCTAATGTCGCCAGCCTGGCGCAATTGTACATTTATCAAGGTCGTTATGCTGAGGCCGAGCCATTACTCAAGCGTGCTTTGGTAATCTTCGAGAAGGCCTTTGGGCCGGAGCATCCAAATGTCGCAGCCAACCTCAATTACCTCGGGGTATTGTACGTCGACCAGGGACGCAACAGTGATGCCGAACCATTGTTCGAGCACAGTATGGCAATTTACGAAAAATCGCTGGGGCCAGATAGCCCCTACGTTGCCACCGTCCTCAATAATCTGGCGTTGTCGTATGTTAATCAAGGTCTATACGCGAATGCCGAACCACTCTATCGACGTGCCCTCAAAATAATTGAGAAGGCCCTCGGACCCGAGAGCGCCTACGTTGCTACAGGTCTTAATAATCTGGCAGGTCTGTACGTCGACGAGAGGAAGTACGCCGACGCCGAGCCGCTCTATCAGCGTAGCCTGAAGATCGACGAGGCGGCGCTTGGGCCGGACCACCCTGACGTCGCGATAAATCTCAACAACCTGGCAGATCTCTACTCCCAAGAAGCGCGCTATACGGAGGCGGAGCCACTCTATCAGCGTGCCCTGAGCATCAATGAAAAGGCGCTTGGCCCAACCCATCCAAATGTCGCGACAAGTCTCAACAATCTCGCCTTGCTGTATCGCGACCAACATCGCGACGTTGAGGCGTTGGACTTCAGTCGCCGCGCCATCGGTATTCTGAGCCGCCGCATTAGCGAACACGGGTCGGACCGCGATGGCGGCGGCAACAGCGAGCGCAAGAACGAACGTTCTTTCTTTACGACCGAAGTGTCGCTTGTTGTTGCCGTTGGCGAACAAGGAGCGACCGCGGAAAGTTTTCGCATTGCGCAATTTGCAAGCGCATCTGCCGCCGCGCAGGCAGTGGCCGCGATGGCTGCACGATTTGCCACGGGAAGCGACGCGCTCGCGGCGACCGTCCGCGAGCGGCAGGATTTGGTGACCCGATGGCAGTCGCTCGACAAAGCGATCGTGGCCGCGACGAGCAAGCCGTCCGACATGCGTGACCCGGCGGCAGAGGCGGCCGTGCGCAAGCAACTCATGGAAACCGAAGCACAGCTTTTCCAGATAGATGTGCAAATCGCTCAGGATTTCCCGGAATACGCCGAACTGAGTAACCCCAAGTCGCTCGAGCTTGCCGACGCGCAAGCGCTGCTTGGTCCCGAAGAGGCGATGCTGGTCTACCTTTTTGCCAATGACGGCGGCTGGCTGTGGGCAATACGGCACGATCGGGCGGCAGTCTACAAACTGGACATAGCCGCCGTGGCATTGTCCGACGAGGTTGCCAAACTACGACAGCGACTCGACCCCGAAACAAACAGTGATTTTATCCCTTTCGACGCCAACCGCGCCTATGCGCTTTATGACAAAATATTAGCCCCGGCAGCGTCACTGCTTGATGGTGTTCATCAAGTTCTTGTGGTTCCTGACGGAGCGCTGGAAAGTTTACCTTTGGGCGTGCTAGTGACGAAACCTCCGGCAGCCAACCCCGATACGCTGGCCGGCTATCGCGACATCGCTTGGCTTGCCAAGGACTACGCGCTGAGTGTCCTACCCTCTGTCGGCTCACTTAAAGCACTCAGACAGTTCACCCAGGGAGGGCACGGCGATAAGCCCTTTATCGGGTTTGGTGATCCGATGCTCTACGGACCGCTAGGCGCAGAGCGTGGCATTAAGCTCGCGCGCCTTTTCCGTGGCGCCACAGCCGACGTCGATGCGGTCCGCAACCTGCCTCCATTACCCGAGACCGCGGAAGAGTTGCGCGCGGTCGCCGGCGATCTCGGCGCCGACGAGGCCGATCTGTATCTCGGCGACCGCGCCACAGAGCCGCTGCTGCGCCAGGCCCAACTCGATAGGTATCGCGTGATCGAATTTGCCACCCACGCGCTGATGTCGGGGGATTTGCAGGGGCTGGCCGAGCCGGCTTTGGTGCTGACGCCGCCGAAGCGAGCGAGCCCTTGGGACGACGGCCTCCTCACCGCTTCGAAGGTCGCTACTCTCAAACTTGCGGCCGATTGGGTGGTGCTATCGGCATGCAATACCGCGGCATCCGACGGGACGCCGGACGCCGGTGGGCTCTCAGGCCTGGCAAAGGCGTTCTTCTATGCCGGAGCCCGCGCGCTGCTGGTGTCGAACTGGGCTGTGCCGTCAAAGGCGACGGTCAAGTTGATAACCGGCACTTTCGATGCGCTAAGAAAAGATCCGACTATAGGGCGTGCCGAAGCTTTACGCCGTGCGGAACTGGCGATGCTGGATCCTCGAAATCCGCCCGAATATGCTCAGCCGATGATGTGGGCCCCATTTATCGTTACCGGCGAAGGCGGCGGCGGGCGATAAGTTTGAAAACACCAAAGCAGAACGAACCTCTAGCATTGGCGCGTGACGCCCCCTGTTTACATTGGTCAGCGCTGGACCCGCATCCGGTCGCAGGTTCTAAATGGAATGCTCCATGGGCAACCCAACCCTCGACCAGATAAACCCGTCTGCAACATCGAACAGGAGCTTCGCATTCTGCTCGACAAACACGATTGATAGTCCCCACGATCGTGATCGTGAATAGCTGGCGGGTGCCGATCGAGGCGCGCCTCCCGACCCGACGTGGAACACGATCGACCTGCCTCAACATCTCGCATTTATTGAACACCTGACCCCGGGACCAAGCCCGCGGCTTGACAATCCCCGCAATCTTGCTGCCACGCTAAAGGACAACTGGCGCAAACGGTGTTAAGCCGGCGGGCGGAGGAACCGGATGTTTGCGCGGCTCGATGCGGCCCAGTCGCTGACCGCCAACCAGTGGCGGATCGTCACCGCCGCAATTCTCGGCGACATGCTTGAGTTCTTCGACTAGTTCCTTATCGGCTTTGTCCTCGCCTTTATCATCGGGCCGTGGCAGCTGACCTTCGGGCAATCGGCTATCATCCTATTGTCCTCGGGTATTGGCACGATACTTGGCGGTTTTGTATGGGGACGGCTCGCCGACCGCTTTGGCCGGCGCGCGGTGTTCATCAGCACCGTACTCAATTTCTCACTGGCCACCGGCATCCTGGCGCTGACCCCGGACCATGGCTGGATCTTCCTGACCGTGTTCCGCTTTTTTGTCGGGCAAGCGAAACCCGCACACGCCATAAGGGTGGCGCCATAGCGATCCATGCCGATCGGTGAGACGCCCGACATCCGGGGACCAGCTCGAGTTCCGCCCTTGGGGGAGCCCTAGAATTTGCCGGGGCACCCCGATCAGATTTCCACGCCCCGTTTATAGGCTAAGTTAGTCTCGCCTATTCAAGTCCAGAGAACCGTCTTCGCCTTTTGCACTAGGAGGAGAACGGGTGGTCATGGCGGACTCTTATCGGTCGAGAACGACGTGGGTGGCATGCTCCGTCGCCTGATGTTCGGTGACGCGGTAGCCGAGCGCCGGCAAATCGATCCCGGTGGACATCGCTTCGCCTTGCCCGAGCACGACCGGCGACAAGGCGAAATGCAGCTCGTCGATCAGCCCGGCGCGAAGATATTGACGCACCGTCTCGACGCCACCGCCGATCTTCACGTCGCGACCATTGGCGGCGAGCTTCGCCTGATCCAGCGCCGCCTCGATACCGTTGGTCACGAAGACGAAGTTGGTGCCGCCTTCCATCTCGATCGGACCGCGCGGATGATTTGTCAGCACAAAGGTCGGCGCGTGGTAGGGCGGATTGTCGCCCCACCAGCCCTTCCAACTCTCGTCCGTCCAGGGGCCGCGGATCGGTCCGAACATATTGCGGCCGAGGACGAAGGCTCCAAACCCGTCCATTGAACGGTGTGCATACGCCTCATCAATGCCGTCTGAGCCGCCGCCCTCACCGGTCATTGCCCGGAAGGTGCGCGTGCCGAAGAACCACTGGCGCAGCTCCAGTCCACGCTTGCCGAGCGGATTTTCAAGAGTTTGCTCAGGCCCTGCTCCGAACCCGTCTAGCGAGATCGAAAAGCCCGCCACGCGCACTTTTGTCAATCGGCGTCCAAGTTTGGCTCTGACTCACTTTCGGTGCATCCGACGTTACGCTGGGGCAAGCAGGCGAGCGCGGAGTAGGTCGAGCTTTGCCCGCCCATACATTTGCCTCTTAACGAGTTTGAGCTTGGTGATCTGACCTTCGGTTTGGCCGTTCGACCAGGGCTGGGTCATGGCCGCGGTGACAGCGCTGCGGTCGGCGATGATGCCCTTCCCGAAGGACGCAAGGACGCTGTCCGCGGCCTCAGTAATCCAGGTGGGCAGGCCGGCTGGATTACGCTCGCGGACCATCCCGTGGAAGCGTTCGACCAGGTTGCGGGCCGCGACCAATGTCGGCACTCCTTTCTCAATGCGCGCGACAGTAATCGCATCGTCCTTTGTCAGCTGATCGCGCTCGTTCAATAGGAGGCGGCTGAGCACTCGAGCCGTCGGCGGTTTGCGCAGCCTCTCATACCCGATGCTTTCGGCATGGCGACGCCGCGTGGCCCATTCTCCGACAACGCGAATGCTTCCGCGAAAGCCGGTTGCCGCCTGAAGCCGGCGCCACAGCTCGGTGCCGTTCCGGCAGCCGGCCGACCATTCCGCATCGAGCCAGGCGAGATGCGGCTCAAGGACATTTGAGCGGCAGCGGAATACATCACCCCCGCCGCCGCGCACGATATCCCGCACCAGTTTGCGACTACGTCCCGTCCTGCGGACGATCTCCTTGATCGGCGTGCCGGCTTTGGCCAGGGTGCGGATGATGTCGTGGGCCTCCTCTCGCCGCAGATAGCCTTCGTGCTGCAAGCGCTCGGCATGGGTCAGCAGAGCCGGGTCGATGGTGGTGCTGCCGAGCGCCATGCGGATCTGACGCATCGATCGGCGCACGGCTTCCAGAAAGGCGGCGCTGGCGTTCTCCAGATGCCAGCGATCGGCAACTTGCACCGCCTGCGGTGCCGCTCTGGTCGCCGCCTGGCCATATCCGCCCCCGCGGTCGCGCGAGATGATGGCGATCTCCGAATGGCGTGACAGCCAGGCTTCGACCGTGGCCGCCTCACGGTCAGGGAGAAGATCGACGACACGGCGTCGTTCGAGATCACAGACGATGCTGCCGTAACGCTGACCGCGCTTCCACGCCCAGTCGTCGATGCCGATGACGTGCAAGCGCGAACTGTCGGCAGCCGCGTGCCGACGTATCGCGCGCAGCAGGGTATCCTTGCTCACCGGCAACATCATGTTGAAAAAGTCGGCCAGCATTTTTCTGTTGAAATATTATGTCCCGATTGGCATGAGATCGGCAGTATTTATTCAATCATGACGAGGGCCATGAATCATTATTTCTTAAATCGGTCGCAAATTTGTCTGCGGCGACTTTTTCAACATCGGGTAATGGGCGGCAGCTCCTCACCGGAGGCCGATAGGATCGGCTCCGTCATCGGAAGAGGAGACCGAACATGGAGTATTTTGCTGGGCTGGACGTCTCGATGGCCGAGACGCACGTGTGTGTCATGAACCGAGACGGTGTCGTCATGCACGAGGTGAAGATGCCGTCGACGCCTGCTGATATTGCGGCCGCGCTCGCACAATCTCCGGCCTGTCGGCGGATCGTGTTCGAGACGGGGCGGATGGCGCCGATGCTCTATCATGGCCTGAGCCAGCTGGGATTACCCGTCGTCTGCATTGAGAGCCGACAGGCGTATCAGGCGCTGAAGTTGCTGGCGACGCACAAGACCGACCGCAACGATGCGCGCGGCCTGGCGCACCTCGCCCGCACCGGCTTCTTCAAGCCCGTTCATGTGAAGTCGCTACCGGCGCACGCCGTCCGGCTTCGATGACGACAAGCTTCCTGTCTTTTACCGTGTAGCCGAGCGGCGGCACGCCGCCCATCCACATTCCCTTCCGTTTCGATGCCGCGATCTTGTCGCGGATGCGCTCGCCGGTGACCTCGCGCTCGAACTGGGCAAAGGAGAGCAGCACGTTGAGGGTCAGCCGTCCCATCGAGGTCGTGGTGTTGAACTGCTGGGTGACGGAGACGAACGACACGCCCCTGGCATCAAAGATCTCGACGATCTTGGCAAAGTCGGCGAGAGAGCGGGTCAGGCGGTCGATCTTGTAGACAACGACGACATCGACCTTGCCCTCGCGGATGTCGCCGAGAAGCAGCTGCAGCGCCGGTCGTTCCATATTGCCGCCGGAGCGCCCGCCATCGTCATAGGCCTGCGGCAGAGACGACCAGCCCTCATGGCGTTGGCTCTTGATGAAGGCCTCGCAGGCTTCCCGCTGAGCGTGCAGCGAGTTGAACTCCTGCTCCAATCCCTCCTCGGAGGATTTCCGAGTATAGATCGCACAACGCAGGGGGCGACCCGCACGGCTCGTCGGCTTATTCATCAGCAGACCCCATCGCCCGTCGCCGCTTGTTGAGACCAAAGAACAGCGGGCCGGACCGATGCGCGCCGGTGATCAGCCGGGCGATCTGGGTCAAGGAGCGGTAGCGCTGGCCCCGATAGTCGAAACCGTCATCGAGAACATTCACCGTATGGACATGGCCGCGCCATTCGCGAACAAGCTTGGTGCCAGGCTTCAAGGCTATGGCGGGAACGGCACGTGATCCGTCGCGCTTGTCGGAGCCTTCAGCAAGTGACCGCAGTCTTCGCCGGGTGCCATGGCCCAGGCCGCCGTAGACCTGTTCCTGGATCTTGTAGGCGACGCCTCGGATCAGCAGATCACGGCTCAAGCGGGTTGGCGGCGTCGCTCGATAGAGGCGGCGCCACTCGATCCGGAGATCGGCGGTGGTCAACGTGTCCAGCGCGGTGATCCGGGTATCGACACCGGTGCTCGAATCCGGAGTGCCGGCGGCGGGAGCCGGACGGGGAAGCTCACCGGTTTCCCGGTAAGCCTCCTCCTCGTGGGAACCCGGCATCAGGCATTCGCTTCCGCGATGCGGTAGACCCGGCCGCGTTCTTCCTTGGCGGCGACCACGGCGAGACCCAGCTTCTTCTTCAGCGCACCCGAGAAGACGCCACGCACGGTGTGCGGCTGCCATCCGGTGGCTGCCCTCACCTCATCGACCGTAGCACCCTCGGGCCGTCGCAGCATCGCAATGACATCGTTCTGTTTGGAGGGTCGTGCCAGTCGTGGATCGGGCAGTGTCTTCATGGCCGTCCAGAGGCGGCCGATGAGCACCGCGCGGTCGCCGACCTTGGTCAGCCTCTCGGCCCCGGGGAGACCATTCCACAAAGCGAGCAACCGCTTGCCGCTGAGACGGGCGGCGTGCAATTCCTCGACCGAGGCTACCGCAATCTCGTCCTCTCGGGGTTCGACCGGCGCCTTATTGCAGATGATCAGGTCATCGGAATTGATGATGTAAACGCGCATGAGTGGGTCCTCCGTATCCGGCCGGCACTGTGCTGGCGGTCACCACACTCACGCTCTCTTCGGCCCCCCAAGCCACTCAATTGTGGATAACAATGTGGCTTTGTTCAGCCACTTCCGAGCACAAACTTGCTCGGTCAATGACGGAGTTTGCAGGTTCAAATCGGGGACCCGAAACCACCGACAGTTTCCAATCTCAATCGACATTTAAGTCGAGCTCGGGCTACTCGGGATCAGGCAACATAACGTCCTGTATGCTGGCGCAGGAGACCCGTGGTCCCGATCAGGTGGAAGCTTGCGACAGCCATATCCTTGGCTCGACCGTGGGATATCACGCGGGTCTCGGGGCGTCCTTGACGAGAAGGAATGCGGCAGCAGCGGCCCCGACCGACGCAAGCGCACCAATGGCGGCCGCGATATGAAATCCCTCGATCAGATGAGGCCCGGCCGCGCTGAACACACCGCCGAGCAAAGCCGTCGCGACCAGCCCTCCGGTTCGCGCGACGGCGCTGTTGAGCCCGGAGGCCGATCCGGTGTGACGCGCATCGACCGAAGCCAGCACCGCGGTCGTCAGAGGCGCGACGGCCCCGGCCATGCCGAACGCGATAACCAGTAACGCCGGCAGAACGCTCGTCCAGTATTTCGCCTCAGGGCCAATTCTCAGGATCAGCAGGAAACCTGCAGCGACGGCCAGAGATCCAAGCGAGAGCGGCGCTCGCGACCCGATCCGTCCGGCCAGGCCGCCCATCAGCGGCGAGGTCAGCGTCAGCACGACGGCGAAGGGAAGCAACGTGGCCCCCGCCGTGGTCGCGGAATAGGCGGCCGCCCGAATAAGCACATAGGGTAGCAGGACGACCAGTCCGCCGAGCGCGCCATATAGGAGCAGCGTCAGCAGGGTCAGCCCGATAAAGCTGGACGACCCGAACAGCGCCAGCGGCATCATCGCGTTTTCCCCGCGGATTTTTTCTACCCAAACGAAAGCAATGAGCAGAGCAAATCCGGCAGCGAACAAAGCAAGGGCGGCGCTCGACCATCCCGATGGGCCCGACCCGATCGTCAGGCCCCAGGTTATCCCGCCGAGGGCCAGCGTCGCCAATGCACCGCCCTGAATATCCAACGGCTGGCGCTTCTCGCTCGTCGGTGTATCGCGAACGAAGGCGAGCGCGAGTGCGATTGCGCCGACGGCAAGAGGAATATTGACGAGGAATATCGAGCGCCAGCCGACCGTATCGATCAGCCATCCTCCTAGCACAGGGCCTCCGGCGCCCATCACGGCGCCCATCGACGCCCAGATTCCAATGGCCCTGCCGCGGGCTTCGCCGGAGAAGGCGCTGCCCAGGATCGCGAGGCTGTTAGGCATCAGGAGCGCCGCTCCGATCCCTTGGAGGCCCCGAGCCAGGAGCAGCCATGGCAGGCCGGGGGCGACAGCGCAACCGACCGAAGCCACACCAAAAACCAGCGTGCCCACCACCAGAAGATGAACCCGGCCAAAGCGGTCGCCGGCGCCGCCGCCCAATAGGAGCAGTGCGCTCAGCGGCAGAAGATAGGCGTTGACGACCCACTGCAGGTCTGCCGCGCCCGCGTGAAAGGTCGCGCCGATTGCCGGTAGACCGACGTTGACGACGGAACCGTCGATGAAGGCAAGGCTCGACGCCAGTATGGTGGTGGCAAGAACAAGGTTCGGATGTCGCGGCGGGCAATGACGCGGATCCGCTTTTGCGACGCCGGCATCGCAAATCGTATGGATCGCAGCACTCACGCAGCCTCCATTCTCCGCAGTTCAATCGGGCGACGGCCACACGCCAAAGGGATGGGCGGCCCGAAGGGGCCGTCGTGAAACCTACGCTGCCCCGTTCTCGGCGTCGCTACTGCAAAATGAGGCTTGACGTCGCATTGTTGTATATGCACCATACGGAAGTCATGAAGAAAATTGAGAATGCGGTAGAGGGCCGGGACGTAATCGCTGAGATAGATAACGGTTGCGTGCTGATGCGCGCCCGTCTGATCGCGAGGGTTCTTACAGCCCTTTATGACGAAGAGCTTCGGCCGTTTGGCATCGGGTCACCGCAGTTTGCTTTGCTGGTGATCATATTCGGAATACAGCCGGCAACCCGTGCGGAGATTGGGCGCTATTATCACCAGGATCGATCGACGCTGACGCGAAACCTTAAGATTCTATTTTCCGAAGGCTGGGCAGAGGAGATTCCGGGCGAAGAGGGCGGTCGAGGCAGGCCGATTGCCCTGACGAAGGCAGGCAAGGACCTGTTAGTTGAAGGGGCGCCTACATGGCGGGTAGCGCAAGCGCGGGCCAAGGCCTTACTGGGCGAAAACGGAACCGCCGCCATTACGGAAATCGCCAACGAGATCATGAATTCGCCACGCTGAACGCTCGCCCCCAATGTTGTATATGCAATATAAACTACCAACACAGGAGATGATAACGACATGGACACGAAGCCAATCTTCACCGGACATCTTGTCCAGCGCGAGCAAGGAAGGGTTCATGCGCGCGACTACGCGGGTGCCGGTCCCGCCTTCGTGCTCTTGCACGGTTTCCCCGACAACCTGCACATCTACGATGAGCTGGTTCCGCATCTTGTCGCCGCGGGGCGACGGGTCGTTACGTTCGATTTCCTCGGCTATGGGGCATCCGACAAACCGACCGGCGCTAACTACAGTTTCAAGCAGCAGCAGAACGATCTCGAGGCGGTTGTCGACGCGTTGCACCTTGATAAGATCGTTCCGGTCGGACACGACGCTGGCGGCCCCGCTGCGATTAACTTCGCTATCGATCATCCGGATCGTGCCGCCTCGCTGTGCTTGCTCAACACGTTCTATGCGGCGGCGCCCACCATCCGGCTTCCGGAATTGATCGAACTCTTCGCGACCCCGAGCCTCAAAGCGCTCACGGACGCGATCCTGCAAAGCCCCGAACAATTCGCCTTTGTGCTCAGGTTCCAGCAGAAGAAATTCCTGGAGACTCTACCGGAGGAACATAAGGCGGCTTTTGAGGCTATCCTCGCTCCGATTATCAACAACAACTTCAATTTCGGGCGGCAGGCCGGCTCCGGTCCAGCCTTCGCGCAGATGGCCGCGCAAGTCTTCGAGGAAGTCACGCAAAATACCCAACGGCTTCCTGATTTGGAGGCGCTTGATATTCCGGTCAAACTGATCTGGGGCGACACCGATCTTAACCTCAACAGGGGCGTTGCCGAGGACCTCAAGTCTCATTTGAAGCATGCCTCCCTCGTCGTGCTGCCGGCCGGACATTGGCTGCAAGTCGATATGCCGGAGCAGGTCGCGAAAGCGATGCTGTCGTGACGCGCGAGGACCGGGACAACATCGCGGGCTTGATCAAGCGGGTCGGGTTCGCGGTCCTCGCCGTCGCTCTGGTGGCGATAAATCCCTCCGCCTCGTTAGCGCAGGAAACAGCACGCGACCAACCGTCGGCGCCCCTCGATCTTGCCGTCCCGACCACCAAGCTTCTTGCGATCGGCAGTTTTACGGCCAAGGCGACACCAAACCTGTGGGCGCCGATCCTGCCTTCCGAGATGCGTGAGACCGCCCGTCTGTATCTCGCTGGGAAAATCGATCAGTGGTACGTCAAGCCAGACCAGAGCGGGGTCGTATTTATCCTGAACGTCACCGACGCGAAGGCGGGGCATGAGCTTCTAGACAAGCTTCCTTTGGGCCGGGCAGGCCTGATGGAATTCCAGTTCATCCCGCTTGGCCCGCTCAGCCCGCTTCGTCTGCTGTTATCCGAGCCAGCAAATTGAGCCAAATACTACCCACCTCACCGTCAAAGAGATTATCAATCTCGTATTGGAGACAGACATGAAAGTCATGGCAATTGGAACACTGGCGCCTCTGACACCTGAGCAGCGTCAGATGTATCTTCCGAAAGAAGTCCCGGCGACCCTGAAACTCTATGTGGACGGAAAGATGGAGCAGTTCTGGCTTCGGGAGAAAGAGGCGGGCGTCATCTTCCTGATGACCGTGGACTCGGTCGAGGAAGCCGATGCGCTACACAAAGCGCTGCCCCTCGGCCAGGCGAACCTTTTGACCTTCGAACTGATGCCCATTGGACCGCTCACTCCGCTTGGAATGCTCATCAAGTAGTATCTTCAATCCACTGGGCGGGGGTCGGCGGCTATCGACGATCCCCTACCCTTGTGTTCTCCTATCACCCATGATAACGCCCTTCTCTGATTGCGGTTTCCCCGTCAACCAGCCTCCACTCCTTTTTCGACTTCGACGCCACCGTGAGGCTCGTGCTTCTCTACGAGGTCGGCACGTAGCCGCCTCAGGACAGGGTACGAAGGCTGGCGCTGCGATCTTTATGGCGCACTTCCTGACGGGCAGGCGTGCAGGACGTTATGCGCAGTCATCCAAACCTCGTCCCCACGGGACGTCGTTCCGCAGCGCGGAACCTATTGGGTCAAAGCTGAGACCACTATGCCAGGGTGACAGTCTCCCGTGACCAGTTGAACGTCGTGGTGTCGGCCCACATGCGGTGCATGATGATCGCGAGTTTGCGCGCCACAGCGACGATCGCAGGACGCAAACCGCGGCGTTTGGCGACAGCCATGCCCCAGGCCTTCAGCGCGGACCATCGGTGGACGCGCGTAAGTAACGTCAGCGCAGCCTGCACGAGCACTTCGCGCACAGCCCCATCGCCTGCCTTGGTGATAGAGCCATTTCGATCGATCTCGCCGGAAGCGTACTTGCGTGGGGTCAGGCCAAAGTGCGGCCCGATATCCCGCGAGCGGAGAAAGCGTGCCGGATCATCGACGCCGGTGGCGTAGGTCAGCGCGACGATGGGGCCGACACCAGGCACGGAGAGCAGGCGCCGGCACACCGCACTTGCTCGCACGGCCTTGAGTACCATCCGATGCAGCACCTCGCATTGCTGCCGCAAGGCATCGCGGGCGGTGAGCATCGGGCGGACCATGGCCAGAAGTCGCGATCTTTTGGCAAGCGTCTCCAGCACCCGCGCCTCGAAGGCCGCGACCGTGACCGCGCCGAGCTTGAGCCCGAAGGCTTTGAGCGTGCCGCGGATTTCATTGTCGATCGCCACGCGCTTCTCGAGCAGCGTTCGGCGATTGCTCAGCAGGAGGCGGAGCTCCTGGCTTTCCGCCGTTTTGACGTGGACGGCGGTGAACCAGCCGACGCGCATGGCATGCGCGATTGCCCGTGCGTCGTTGCGATCGGTCTTAACCGTCATGGCGGCGGTCGCGCCTTTCATCCGCCGGGTCTCGATGCAGATCGCCGGCAACCCTGCCTCTCGCAGCCCAGCATGCAGCCACGGCGGCAGTGGGCCGGCTTCGAGCCCGACGCGCGTAATCGTCAAGCCCGTGGCCGCAAGCCACCGAACCAGGTCATCCGGCTCAGAGGCGGCCTTGCCCTCGCTGACGACGATCCCGTCTTCGTCGACGACACAGATGGCCGTGTCTTGAAGCGAGACATCCAGGCCGGTGAAATACTTCATGAAAACCTCCTGATCATGACCAGACCCAACTCATCGTCGTGCCTATCCAACACTCTGGAGGCCGTGGTGACGACCGCAATCACCCCATCTTTATCATGGGTGAGTTATCACGGTAGGGGACCAGTTTTGGCAGAGTTTAAAGATCAGCTTCCGGCGACGATCCAACAGGCCGAGGTCACGTCGAACCCTCGTGCCTTCAATGTCGTGCCGGCGCTGATCGCCGATCTCGGCGAGGAAGCCGCATGGCGCTATGTCGAATTTTTCACCGCCAACATACGCAACCCGAACACGCGCCGAGCCTACGCCCGAGCCTGCAACCGGTTCTTCGCGTGGTGCGACGACCGCGGTCTCATGCCGGCGGCGATCCGGCCGCACGACGTCGCCACTTATATAGAAGAGCTCCAGCTCGAGGTTTCCGCGCCGTCGGTCAAGCAGCAGCTCGCGGCGATCCGGATGCTGTTCGATTGGCTGGTCATCGGTCAGGTCGTCCCGAACAACCCTGCGGCGGCGGTGCGCGGGCCGAAGCATGTCGTCAAGACCGGCAAAACTCCTGTGCTCGAAGGCGCCCAATGGCGCAAGTTGCTCGCGTCGATCCCTGATATGACGCTGCGCGACATGCGTGATCGCGCGCTGATCGCCACTCTCACCTACAGCTTTGCGCGCATCGGTGCGGCGCTGAACATGAAGGTCGAAGACCTGCGGCCGCGCGGCGCCGGCTGGTCGATCCGACTGCACGAAAAAGGAGGTAAGCAGCATACGATGCCTTGCCATCACGCCCTTGCCGAGGCCCTCCGCGCGTACATTGACGCGGCCGGGCTCGCCGAGGATCGCAAGGGCTGGCTGTTCCGGACTAGCCGCGGCCATGGCGGCACGGTGCTCTCCGAAAAACCGATGGGACAGCCGGATGCTTGGCGCATGATTAGAAAGCGCGCCGTGACGGCCGGCATCGCGGAGGAAATCGGCTGCCACACGTTTCGGGCGACCGGTATCACCGCCTATCTCGCCAGCGGAGGTGCACTCGAGCATGCGCAAGAAATGGCAGCGCATGAGAGCCCTCGCACAACCAAACTCTACGACCGGACGAAGGAGCGGCTTACGCAGGACGAAGTAGAAAGGATCAGGCTGTGAGACCGCGCCAACCCTACGACCCGCCGAGGGCGCGCGCGTGATGAGGTCAAGCCTAGGCGAGGGATAGCGCGTCGGTTCGAATTTTAGGGAGCGGCGTTCTAACTTTCAAAGTCTCGCTACATGAGTACGCATCGTCTCTAAGGCGTCTTGCATTAAGGCCAGCAGCCGGAGCGCATCATCCAATATGGCACTTCGACTTTCCCGAAGGCATTCAATGAGGACTTCCTGCCGGGCGATGCGCTTTTCTTGCTCCGCTACATGGCGAATGCACATCTGGAGTTCTGTTTCACCCGCCCTCATGGCGTCTTCCTTCGATGATCCGCCCAGCCGATTGAGTAGAATTACCTAATTGCAAATTCTTCAGAGCCATCCAATCGTATATTTGCGATGCCGTGGCACGTCCAATATCGGAAAGACGCGACAGACCACATCGAGAGGTATCCAAGCCCCGAGCGGGCCATCGAAGCTGCCTGCCGTCTTATCGATGACGGTTGCGATGTCTACGGCGTTGGCACCGGGCCGCTCACCGATTTAATCCCGCGTCAACGGCATCAGACAGTTGTCTGAAAACGTGCGCCTCGTCGGAATCGGGATGGCGATAGTACCGAACTTTGGAAGAGGACAATCGGTTGCCGACGCATGCAAGAGTACGAGCATTCCTCGAGACCGTCGCGAAGCGCCGAATTCCAATTACCTACCAGGAACTAGCGAAGGCCTTAGAGGTCTTGCCGCCTCACTCGATCCACCAGGTGACCGAAGCCCTGGAACGCCTGATGGAGGAGGACGCGGCAGCGGACCGTCCGTTCATCGCGGCGCTCGCCGTCTCCAAGGCGCGTGGCGGCCTACCAGCACTCGGGTTCTTCGACTGCGCCCGCCAACTCGGCCGCTTCGCGGGCGAAACGGAAGGTCAGGACGCGTGGTCGTTTCACGCCGCCGAGCTGAACTCCGTCTTCGCTCACTGGGGCGGTTCGCGCGACAACTAACAAAACGAGGACATCATGCTCACCGAAATCATCCGACCCGTAATCGGGGCGACAGACTTTCCAGATCCCGCCATCACCACGGCCTCAGTCGCTGCCCGGCGGCGGCTACCTGAAGTTCAGGAACGACCGCGGCGTCCCCGAAATCTGCATCGGGGTGCGGGAATTCAAGTGCATCGGCGTGTCCCCACCGCAGGATCATCCGCACATCTACCTCAATGTGGGCGAAGCGGACACGATCCTTTGTCCCTACTGCGGGACGCGGTTCCGCTTCGATCCGCGATTGACGCCGCTCGAGGTCGATCCGCCAGACAGTTTCTTTGTTGACGATGGCGCGGCCTGAGCCACGAAGAGAGGGCCTGACCGGCCCTCCGGACGGCCCGGATCGTGTAACAGAATTTATGCTTATACGCTGCTAACCCGGATCATTCATGAGGCGTCGGCGCTTGGAGTTTGACGGCGTGTTGCGGTCGCGCTTTTTGGTGGCGTCAGTGACGCAGTGATCAGGGTTTGAGGTTGCGCCGAAGGGTTTGTGCTGGGGCATCCGGCCCCCTCGCTCACGGCGGTAATTTGGCGATGCGTCCGGCGAGATCGGCGAAGCCGGCCTGGTAGGGGAAGGCACTCGGCAGGGCGATCTTGATGCGGGTGACCATTTCGGTGACACGGGCGGCGACCTTGATCAGGCAGAGCCGGATCGTGTCGAATTGGGCATCGCGCCAGAATGAGGTCCGAGGTGCCAGCCCGCGCAGGGTCAGCAGCAGCCAATAGGCAGCGGTATGAAGCAGCAGTCGGAACTGGTTGGCGGTGGCCCTGGTGCATGACGTGCGGTCGGAGGCGAGGTGGAGTTTGTGCGCCTTGATCAGGTTTTCGGCCTGTCCTCTCGCGCAATAGACCTTCTCATAGAGCGTCTTGGGCAGGCCCGGCAGGTTGGTGAGGATGAAGCGGCTGTCGGCCCCTTGTGGCCCGGCCTCGACGCGGGCGACGACGCGGCGTTCGACGTTCCAGCTTTTGGCGGCATAACGGAACTCGCCATAGCGGCGGACCTTCTCTGCCTCGCCGGCGAGGCGACTCAGAGCGGCGTCTTCGGCGAGCGGACTGACCTGCCGCAACAGCACCGGGTTGCCTGGCAGCCCGAAGACGTAGCCGATGCGCTGGCGCTCGCACCACGCCATGGCCTCCGGTCGGCCGTAATGGCTGTCGCCGCGGACAATGATCTCGACCGCCGGCCAGCGGGCGCGGATATGGCCGATGACATGGCGCAGCACGAGCGCCACCTCGGTCCCGCTCGGCGTCTTGCCCGGGCGCAGAAGCGATCGAGCTTAGCCAAGGTTCCGGGGAGCGCGAGATCGCGCCGTGCCGCCTGGAGTTTCTGCACGAGGTCGGTGGTGCGGGTGAAGAGCACCCGCTTGCCCTTATCGACGAGGGCGGTGCCGACCGCGGCGGCCAGGTGCGTCTTGCCGGTGCCGCTGGGGCCGAAGATCAGCAGATTGCCGCCTTGCTCGATCCAGGCGTCGCCCTCGGCCAACGCCATCACGTGGGCTTTGCGGATGGTGGGCACGGCGGCGAAGTCGAGGGTGGCGAAGGTCTTGCCGTGCGGCAGACCGGATTCGGCCATATGGCGGGCGATGCGCCGGGCGCCGCGCTCGGCCAGTTCATGGTCACACATCGCGGCGAGGAAGCGGGCGCTGCCCCAGCCTTCGCGATCGGCACGGGCGCCGAATTCCTGCCAGATGCGGCCGATCGTCGGCAGGCGCAGCGCATTCAGCATCACCGGCAGCTTGGCGGCGTCGACGTCGCTCATGCGGCATCTCCCAACCGGCCATCGTAGTTGTCGTCAAGCGGCCACCGTAATCGTCGTCGCGCAGGCCTACCTCTAATCGATCGCAAGGCAAGGCTCGAAGCCCTCATGGCTGACGCGCCAGCCAGGATTCGATATGTCGATCACCAGATCGGCCACGGCCCGGCGTTCCATAAGATCGCGTGCCAACATGGCCTCGAAGGCATCGTGTCGAAACGCCTCGACGGTCGATATGAGCCCGACCGGCGCGCCTGGCTGAAAGTGAAGTGCCTAAATCGGGAGGAGTTCGTCGTTATCGGCTGGTCCGACCCGGCAGGCAGCCGCCACCGGATCGGCGCGCTGCTACTCGGCTACTACACAATGGATGGCAGGCTCACCTATGCGGGTCGGGTTGGCACCGGCATGCCGGTCGCGGAGCTGGACCGGCTGTACGACCGTCTCCAGCCGCTCGCGATCTCAAAGATGCCGCTCTCCGCGCCGCCGCCACGCGGTGGTCGGTTTGGATCGCCGCTCGTGCTCTCTCGCGTCCACTGGGTGCGCCCTGAGGTCGTCGTCGAGGTCAGCTACGCTGAGTGGACCGCGGATGGTCTGCTGCGGCATGTGGCTTATCTGGGTGAGCGCGAGGACAAGGCCGCTCTCGACGTGCACCCCAATCCTACGGATAGCCAATAGACGCCGTGCGCTTCGATCGACGGCCATTGCAAAACCGGTGCCGTCCTGCACGCGGAGCGGCTGGATCGAGGCCGCAAGCGAATGCATCCCATCCCTGGTACTGTCAACGAACCTGCCGGATGGTGCCGTCATCGCCGCCGACGGCGAGGCCTACACCATCGTCCGCGGACTTGCCTTCCGCTGGAGCGAGCGAGGATACGAGCCGGTGCGACGCATCCCGCTTCCTGACGAGTTGCTGACGCCACCCTCCACCGTGCTCGCGATCCGCGCCGGCTACCGCCCGATGTTGCATCCCGATATTGAGGCGACTTTTCGCTTCTAATTTCGCTGTCAACTCGGTCGGCGGACCTTCGCCGGAATACGCAGGAGTGGCCATGACGCGGCATAAGCGGACGCGTCGACGCTGCCCACAATGGCCCGTAATCGTACCGTTATGTTCCCCCGGCACCCTCGAGATCGTTTGACCAGCGCGGGCGCGCGCGCGTGGGCAGCCGGCACATAGCGTACCGATCACTAATCTATTCATTCAGAACGAAAATTTATGGAGTGTTGTCGGAGATATTCGTCGTCTCGGGATAGATAGCAGCGCGATTCCGGCCCTTTTTTGGGCATAAAAACAAACCTGTCCGCACGCGTAAAGGCGGTAAAAAAGCGCAAAATCGCCAGCGAGAACACCATTTGCACCGACACAGCTCTGCGGCCAAGCCGGCTGTTCCCGGGGCGAAGAGCGTCATGGCTACTGGCGATGCGCTCCCGCCAGAAGCGTCGTGGCGCACCTACGTCCACATTTCGCGCATGCGCGCGCCAACGCTGACCGCGACAGGTAGGGAAGGCGCTGGAGCGTCAAACACCTCTGACGCGGCAGTAACCGAGCGGCGGTGGAAGAGGTGCAGGATCTCATCGGGCAGAAAGCGTGAACGTGGCGCTAGAACGTGGTTGGCGCCGAAGCGCGGTTGGTGGGTGCTGAAAAACCGCATCGGCTGGATCAGTTCCAGGTGTTCGCGCGCGCGGGTCATCGCCACGTAGAGAAGGCGACGTTCCTCATCGATCTGCTCCGGTTTACCGGTCGACAGATCCGACGGAATGCAGCCATCGACGACATTCATCACGTAGACCGCGTCCCATTCCTGGCCCTTCGCGGAATGGATGGTGGACAGGATCAGGTAATCCTCGTCGAGCGTAGGGACGCCAGCCTCTCGGCTGGTCTTATCGGGTGGATCAAGGGTCAGTTCGGACAAGAAGCGCTCCCGCGAAGCATAGTTGGCGGCGATCTGTTCGAGCTGATCGAGATCACCGACCCGCGTTGCCGGATAATCGTAAAGCCTCTCGAGGAGCGGCTCATACCAACTGCGCACCTGTCCAATCTGTCCGCCCCAGCCGGTCGCCGGCTTTCGTAACTGCTGCAACAATCGGCAAAGTCCCGGCCATGCCAGTGCGGCAGCCGCCGGTGGCTCAAAGGCGGCGAGCGCCGCGATATCGCCGCCCGCGGCAGCAACCCGCTTTATGGCTTTCTGCGCCGTCGCTGGCCCGACCCCGGGGAGGAGTTGCAACGTGCGGAAAGACGCGATTGGGTCGCGCGGGTTCTCTGCCCAGCGGAGGATCGCCAACACATCCTTGATGTGGGCCGCTTCGACAAATTTGAGCCCGCCGAATTTGACAAACGGGACGTTGCGGCGTGACAGCTCGATCTCCAACAGCGCGCTGTGATGCGAGGCGCGGAACAGGACCGCTTGTTGGCGCAGCGCTATACTCGCTTCGCGTCGGTCGAGTACCTGATCGGCGATGTAGACGGCCTGCATGGCCGGGTCTTCGACGAGAACAAGACCCGGCAACTCGGCAGAAGCTCGGTTCGAGGTCAGTGTCTTGGCGAAACCCTCGCCGGCTCGGGCCATGACCGCATTGGCGGCATCGAGGATCGGCTGGGTTGATCGATAATTCTGCTCGAGAGCGATGATCGCGGCAGGCGGCGAGAAGCTCTTCGGGAAATCGAGAATGTTGCGAACCGTCGCGGCGCGGAAACCATAGATAGCCTGGGCGTCGTCGCCGACCACTGTGAGGCCGGCGCCATTGGGCGCCAAGGCCAGCAGGATCTCGGCCTGAAGGTGGTTGGTGTCCTGATATTCATCGACCAGGATGTGATCGAAGCGCGTCCGCATGGCGCCAGCGACCACCGGCGTCGCCAGCGCCTCCCGCCAGTAGAGCAACAGGTCGTCGTAATCGAGCACGCTATCGCGTTGCTTGGTCTCGGCATAGGCGCCAAAGAGCTGCTTCAGTTGTGCTTCCCATTCCGCGCACCAAGGGAATCCATTTTTCAGGGTCTCGGCGAGCGGGCAGCCGGCATTGACCGTGTAGGAGTAGATTGCCAGGCATGTAGGTTTTTTCGGAAAACGTGACCTGGCGCTGGCGAGGCCAAGTTCGCTGCGCACGACGTCCATCAGGTCGGCGGCATCAGCTCGATCAAGCACGGTGAAAGCCGGGTCAAGACCCAGACTGGCAGCGTGTAGGCGCAACAGCCGATTGCCGACCGCATGAAATGTGCCCGCCCAAGGCAAGAACCCCATTTCGGCACCAGCGCGGCCTGCCGTATGCGTGCTCGTGCCTATCACTACCGCCTGGGCCCGCCGCGTCATTTCTTGCGCGGCGCGACGCGTGAACGTCAACAACAAGATCCGCCGCGAGTCCGCACCCCCAAGGATCAGCCGTGCCACTCGATGAGCCAAGGTCTTGGTCTTGCCCGTGCCGGCGCCGGCAGCGATCAGCAACGGCGGAGGTGGGCCGCTGCCGTCGAGGCCAAATTCCACGGCGCGACGCTGTGCCAGGTTCAGCTCCGCAAAGCTTGCCCCGAGAACTGGTAGATCGTTCACGAAGTTCCCCTTATGTTCTGAAGGGATAACATGAAGCCTGTGCGCGTGCAATGCTCGGCCGGTTGCTTAATCCGGGATCGACCGGTCAGGCTGCAGCAGCCTGCACCAGACATTGGCCAACTGTGGCGCAGCCGGTATAGCGGCATTCCCCATTGGGCGATCGACATTCGAGAGTGGCGATTGGTTCGGTCGCAGCAGGTTTTGGCGGGGGTGCAGTTGCCGAGGCTCGACAATACGCGCTGAACTGCTCAGCAAATCGGGCGAGATCGGCGTGCCCGAGTTGCCTGACCTGCGCCATCAGAGCAGTCACCAGATCTAGGGAGAGCATTGATCCCGGCGGCGCGGAGGAAACAGCCGCGCTTTGTGCACGCGAAGGCGATCCGGCTCGTGCGGCCTGTCGCTCAGCCTTCGGCAGTGCGACAAGCTGGCGCTGCTGTTCCTGGGGAAGCTTGGCGATCCGCTCCGCCTCGTTCAGCTTGATCTTGCCGGCGTCAACCGCCTCGACGAGTTCAGGCGCGCCGTTTTCGAGGACCGCCTTGGCACGCTGGACGGTGGCCCGGCCGACGTTCAGCCGCCTTGCTGCCTCAACTTGCGAAATCCACCCCTCGGACTTTGCCTCAATCGAGGCAAGGTCAGTGCGAGCTCCCTGCCGCAAATTTGCGATGCGGCCAGCGACCATACCGCGTTGGCTCTCATCCAGGTGGCGTCGCCGCGCGTTGAGCGAAAGGATGAAGTCGAACGAATTTTCATCCTGACGGAGCCTGCGGGTCTTTGGCACGACACCGGCGCGCTTGCAGGCCTCGCGTCGATTACGGCCGTCAACGATTGTCTCACCCTGATGGTCGAGTACGATCGGTGACCTCAGTCCATTTGCTCTGATGTCCGCCGCTAACGCAGCGAGTTCTGCTTCAGGCATCAGCGGGAACAGCGCCGCCACCGGATGTGACGGCAACAAAAACACGTCGGACGTCATTGGCTTCTCCTTCCTAAGTAAGGTGCTGATCTCAGTCTCTATGGTGGCGTGTCGCCTACCGGCGCCGGCATCTCCTCGATGGACTTCGCCCATGCTCTCACATCGGAAAGCATGCGCGGCTTTCACCATTATGTTCGCGGGCATGGCATCGCCGCCGCGGAGCACTCACGGTGTACGATCCCCCCGGGGCTGCAAGGCTGCAGGCAGCAGACGGGTTCGCGCGATCTCGCCTTCCAATTCACGCTGCCGCCCGCAAGCGCTGTGCAGCGCACACCGCGCCAGAGCGCGGGTGCGCGCGTCGCACACGCTGGGGGTTATAGGGGGTGTGACCGACGCGGGGGTGCAACGCATGTGGGACGCATGTGCGACGGTGGTGCGACGCGCTCACGGGGGAGCCAATTTGGTTCGGGGCTCTGACGGGCGACCGTATTTCTCTACCCTGATTTGTCCGGCTTTCAGGAGTCGCTGCATCGCCGCCGCGAAGATTGGCTTGGGGATGCCCTCGCTATCCGGGTGCTTCGCGAAGACGGCAGGGGCGTAGTTGCGCGCCGATCGACTCGGGCAAACCCAATCACTGCGCTGGACGGGCCACTCGCCCTTTTCCATGAACTCGATCGCCGTGCTCAGGAATTCGACCATCTCGAGATTTGGCACGATCACCGCGGCCATCGAAGCACGTCGCGCGGAACCTCCGGTCGCGATCTGCCTCAGCATGGCGTCGCCCTTTACCAACCACCATTCCGGTGTGCTGCCATGGAAGGCCATGACAACGTCGACGTGACGTAACAGATCGACGAGGGCGCTTAGCGAAAACGGCGAGTCGACGCCGATATTGCGAAGGTCTGTCGCTTTATCGAGACCTCCGAAATGACGTTCGATCTCCGCTCGCTGCCGTTGGTGCTCTGCCCGATCATAGGTTGATCTCATCTGTCATCTCCAAGTGGCTAGGCCGTTCCCGTCCTTACGGAGTGTCGCCATAGCCAACTGCTGAATTTTCACGGCTTGCCGGCCGCTCGAAACTCGGGCCGCGTAAGCCGAGTTCGCGTCTGCGCCCGAGGCTCGAGTTGCGTCCCTTGTCTCGTGAGCTGGACATCGGCAGGACCACCCCCGGCCTGACCGGCGGGCACTGCCGAACGCATCAGCGATCTCGCTCGCAGTCATCGCGATACGCATGGGTCAGATGACCGTGTCCGAGATCGGGGTAACGACAAGCCTGCGGACAGGCTTGGGTTCACCCGCGACGATGAAGATTTGTTTTCAGAGGGTGCTGGGGTGCCAGGCGCAAGCAACTGCTCCAGCGACTGGTACGTTATCAGCACGCGCCGACCTACCTTTACGGTGGTCAGCTTCTTTTCCGCGATCAGCTTCCACACGGTCGTGTTTCCAAGCCCACTGATTTTGCGGGCGGTCGGAATCGTGACCGCGATCGGCTTTAGGTAAGTCGGTTCCATGCTTGGCGCTCCGCAGTAATTTGCGGATGAACCAGCTAAATGACGCCCATATCAAACGGGATATTTACCGGATCTATCCGGGATTAATCCGGGATTGATCCCAACTAGAGGTTTGGATTCTTTAGCTCCCAGTCCCGAACATCGTCGCGTATGTATTTACGGACGGATTCCATCTCCCGATGGAGTCCCTCTTGCTCAAGGACGTCCGTCACCAGGCGAGCAAGCGCCGATCGTCTCCCGTGCCCGCGTGCGGGTCTCGTATCGCCACGCAAGATTTCCTCGGCAATCTCCCAGGCGCGCCGCTTCACTGCCTTCTCGCCGCCTCTGGGACCAGGTGCATACGAGTAAGAAACCGGAGCCGGCTGACGAGCCGTAGCCGCATTAGGTGCTGGCGAAGGGGTCATCTCGGACGTTTTTTCGCTGGGGCGGGCGAATTCAAGGGCCATTGTGTGCTCAAACTCCGTAACCTCGACAGTCACCTCGTCAAGGCAGTAGCCGTGGTTAAACATCCATTCAGCGACCTCCTCGTATTGCGCCACGCACCGCCCGTGCGCGTCACATAACCGTTGAACGTTTTCAGATGGCTCGTGACTCTCGGGGATCGGTTCAGGGATTTCCGCGAAGCGAATACCTTTTGGCAGGACGTCAGATGGATCGTGTTGTATGGAATCCGTGTCACGCGGATGCCATTCAGCACAGCCAATGAGACAAAGGCGCTCTGGTAGGCTTAGATTCCCAATCCAAGCATTACCGAATATGGCCACTCCGACCGTACGAACCGCTTCTTGCATCGCAAGCTCGTTTCGATGTCTGTCCGCCAAGCGTCTGGATATGTGGGCTATTCTTCCTCGATCTATACAGACCTCGTCGAGACCTGCGTTTGACAACTCGATTAGCGCAATCTTTCGAAACTCCCAGTGCGGCTCTGTTAGCCACTCGGTTAGGGGTCGGGACTGCACCCAGTCGAAGTGTTCATGACTAAGTAAATTTATCTTTGGTATGGCCACTTCGTTCTCATAGAGCGTTCGGCCGCCGTATAAATCTGATTCATCCACGAGAATGCGATACGGGAGTATTTGCTTACAAATAGCATCGCAAATATATTGTTTTGCCTCTTCTTCACTCGTGCCCGCTTCCATAAGAAATTTTACTGCCTCTGCGAGGGACGACCAGCCTGATGAAATCTTCGACACGGCACCCCCCACGAGTGCATCCAAATGACTGCAAGAGTAAGACTAGTATCAGGTCGACCTCTTGGAAATAACCCTATCCGCCATAGACAGTATGGCTATCCGTGCTCGATCAGCAACGGCTTGGGTTGGTGCCGGACGGCAATCAGGTCGCGTCCGCGCTGACATTCCTGAAGATGCGCCGTCGGCGTGGTGCTCCAGCCCACTGCACAGGGGTCCATGACCCTCTGGCATTTGGTGGGCAGCCTCTTGTCGCGACATGCATTCAACCACACCGACGTCCCCAGCCCGAAGGGACCGAACTCCCTCGCCCTGTTTGAGATGCCGATGGGATAAATGATGGTATGACGCTGAAATAACCATCTAATATATTGATTTTATATATTTAAAAAGTGGACCTTAGCTCCACCAACCACCCGCCAGAATAAAGAAAAATTATCGATCACTTGCGGCGCCATCCGGGAGCCCAACCAAGTAACAGGTTCCGACCGCAATGACCGGAATCAGGTGCGGCTCGGTCGCCCGCATTGTTAGCAATTGTAATGTCTTAAACCGCAAATTGCGCAATTAGACGACCAATACGCGCGCACGCGGCCTCCGGTGCCGAGGTTGCCATCACCGCGGATGCGTTGGCGATCCGCTAGATTCTCAGTGCTGAATCAGTTATTCTAGAATCATGAAAATAGACGCGGCAGCTCGCATCTTCGGCGCCCTCGGTCAGGAGCGCCGTCTCGCCGTGTTGCGGCTGCTGATCGCGCGCGGGCCGAACGGGCTGTCCGCCGGCGAATTGGCTGGGCAGGTCGGCATGCCCGCTTCAACCACCTCCTTTCACCTGAGCGCCCTCGAACGGGCGGGCCTGATCGTGTCGACCCGGCAGAGACAGCAAATCATCTATGCCGTGCACCTAAATGCGCTGCGTGGGCTGCTGGCGTTTTTGACTGAAGCCTGCTGTGACGGTCATCCGGAATTGTGCGGCGACCTCGCCGTCCTCCTCCCGCCTTTCCCTGAAGAAAGCACCTCGATGACGCCAGCTTTCAACGTGCTGTTTCTGTGCACGCGCAACTCGGCGCGTTCGATCATGGCTGAAGCCATTTTGGCGTCGGTCGGCGGCGAGCGGTTTCATGCCTATTCGGCGGGATCGGCGCCGGCGGCGGAGCCGATGCCGGAGGTGATCGACAAACTGCGCGCGCTTGGTCACGACGTCTCGGGCCTGCATTGCAAATCCTGGAATGTCTTCGCGACCCCCGATGCTCCGAAAATCGATTTCGTGTTGACGCTCTGTGATGCCGAGGACAACCAAACCTGTCCGGACCTCGGCGAAAAGGTCGTAACAGCCTCCTGGTCCTTGCCGGACCCGGCGCAGTTCACCGGCAGCGCTGCCGAGCGCACCGCTCTCTTGAACGAGCTTTATGCCGGCCTCCTTCGCCGCATCCGGATTTTCGTGAGCCTGCCATTCGAAAAACTCGAACGGATGGCGCTCAAAATCAGGCTCGACGAAATCGGCGAAGGACCGATCGCCGCGCTTGCGCGGAGCAGGGGGGCCTGAACCATGCGCGTCGGCATCAACGGCATGGGCCGGATCGGGCGTCTCGCGCTGCGCGCGGCGCTGGGCGGGATGAACCGGCCCGACGACGATCCACGCGGCGCGAACCGCCTCGAGATCGCGCATGTGAACGAGCTGAAGGGCGGCGCCGCGGTCGCCGCGCATTTGCTCGAATTCGACAGTCTGCACGGCCGCTGGCGGCAGACATTCGAGGCCGAGGAGCATGCGATCCTGATCGGCAGCCGTCGCCTTGGCTTCAGCGCGGCGCCCGCACCGGGCGAAGTGCCGTGGGGCGATATCGGCTGCGAGGTCGTGCTCGAATGCACCGGCAAATTTTTGAAGCCGGGCCAACTGCAGGGCTATTTCGACCGCGGCGTGAAGCGCGTCATCGTCGCCGCGCCGGTCAAGGATCCGGCGGCGCTCAATGTGGTGGTCGGGGTTAATGACGATCGCTACGAGCCGAGGGAACACCGAGTGCTGACCGCGGCCTCCTGCACCACCAATTGCCTGGCGCCGGTCGTGAAGGTGGTGCACGGGGCGCTTGGCATCCGGCACGGCCAGATCACGACCATCCACAATCCGACGAATACGAATGTCGTGGTCGACGCGCCGCATCAGGATCTACGCCGCGCGCGCTCGGCGATGCTATCGCTGCAGCCGACCACGACGGGCAGCGCGACCGCGATCGCGCTGATCTACCCGGAGCTCAAGGGGCGTCTCAATGGCCATGCCGTGCGCATCCCGGTGCTCAACGCCTCGCTGACCGATTGCGTCTTCGAGCTGCAGCGGGCAACGAGCGAGAGCGAGGTCAACGAACTGTTCCGCGCTGCAGCCGCAGGGCCGCTCGCCGGCATCCTCGGCTATGAAGCGCGGCCGCTGGTCTCGGCCGATTACGCGGGCGACACGCGCAGCTCGATCGTCGACGGGCCGAGCACGATGGTCACCGACGGCACGCTGCTGAAAGTCTATGCCTGGTACGACAACGAGGTCGGCTATGCCTGCCGCATGGTCGATCTCGCCAACATCGTCATCGCGCGAGGTGCATGATGGGCGGCATTCGCAACTACCTGATCGTCACCGCGAGCTACTGGGGCTTCACGCTCACCGACGGTGCGCTGCGCATGCTGGTGCTGTTGCATTTCTACGCGCTTGGCTACACGCCCTTTATGTTGGCGTCGTTGTTCCTGCTCTACGAGACGGCGGGCATCTTCGCCAATCTTGGTGGCGGCTGGCTGGCGACGCGCTTCGGCATCCCGCGCATGCTGGCGACCGGCCTCGTGCTGCAGATCGGCGGCTTGCTGATGCTTTCGGCGCTCGATCCCGGCTGGGGCGCGGCCCTGTCGGTCGCCTGGGCGGTCATCGCGCAGGGCATTTCGGGTGTTGCGAAGGACGTGACCAAGACCGCCTCGAAGTCGGCGATCAAGGCGACCTCCGAGGGCGGTAACGGCCAGCTCTTCAAATGGGTCGCGTGGTTTACCGGCTCGAAGAACGCGATGAAGGGTTTCGGCTTCTTCGCTGGCGGGCTGCTGCTCGAAACTGTCGGCTTCAAGCCGGCGCTTTACCTGATGGCGGCGATGCTGGCCGCCGTGCTGGTCAACGTGCTGGTGAGCCTGCCGCGCGAGCTCGGCAAGGCGAAGGCGTCAAAATCCTTTGCCGAGCTCTTTGCCAAGTCGCGCGCGATCAATCTGCTCGCCGCTGCGCGCATCTTCCTGTTCGGCTCGCGCGATGTGTGGTTCGTCGTCGGCCTGCCGGTATTTCTCTACGCGCAAAACTGGAAATACATGCAGGTGGCCGGCTTTATCGCCGCCTGGACCATTGGCTACGGCTTTGTGCAAGGGATCGCGCCCGCGGTCTTGCGCCGCAGCCCCGACGGGCTTTCGCGCGAGATTCCGGAGGCGCGGCTGTGGGGCGCGGTCTTGACCGCGATCCCGGTCGCGCTTGTCTTGATGCTGAACGCGCAGTTGCCGGTGAGCCCGGCCTGGCTTGTGGTCGCGGGCCTCAGCGTATTCGGCTTCGCCTTCGCGGTGATCTCGTCGCTGCACTCCTACCTGATCCTTGCTTATGCCGGATCGAAGAAGGCTGCCGAAGATGTCGGTTTCTACTACGCCGCAAACGCGGCGGGACGCCTTTTCGGCATCGTCATGTCGGGTATGCTTACCCAATATGGCGGGCTGTCCGCCTGCCTGTGGGGCGCGGCGGCGATGCTCGCGCTGTGCCTTGCGATTGTGTTTCTGCTGCCGGCGGAAAGCGGCGGCCGACAGGGAGCGGTCGCGCCAGCCGAATAGCAGACGCAGCCGGAGCTCGCGCGCATGGCCTCGGAGCGCGCTATCGTCAGGGAACTGATCGTCCACGGCATCGCCTTTTGCGTTGCCGCCGCGACCGGCGCAGCCGTCCTCTACCGCTACTACCCGATCCTCGAGCACGATACCGACAGCGCCAGCGCGGCGCGCGAGGCCTTCCTCACCTGTGTCGTCATCGCCGGCGGCATTGGCCCGGGGGTCACGCTGACGGCGTTCTGGCTGGTCCGCGCGATCGGCAGGCGGCAAAAATAATTTTGAGATTTGACAAAACATCCTTGATCTGCAGCGCCTGACACCATATTTTGTCGATTATCAAAACGAAGGCTAAAGCGACGATGGAAAAGAAAGGTGCGATTGCGGCGCTTGGGGCCCTGGCCCAAGAGACGCGGCTTGATGTCTTCCGCCTGCTGGTGACGCAGGGGCCCGCCGGGCTTCCCGCGGGCGCGATTGCCGACCGCCTTGGCGTGCTGCCGGCTTCGCTCACCTTTCACCTCAAGGAGCTGCAGCATGCCGGGCTTATCACCCAGCGCCGCCTTGGCCGCCAGGTGATCTATGCGGCCGAATATGGTGCGATGACCGGGCTGTTGGCCTACCTCACCGAAAATTGCTGCGGACGCGGCGCCTCCTGTGCGCCTGCCTGCGATCCTGCCGATGCCTTCAAAGGAGGAGAGAGCGATGAAGCGGCTACACGTTCACGTGTCGGTTGACGATCTTGCGCAATCGACCCGGTTCTACGCGACCCTGTTTGCCGCCGAGCCGACCGTCGTCAAGGACGACTACGTCAAATGGATGCTCGACGACCCGCGAGTCAATTTCGCGATCAGCACGCGGGCCGGCAGCGCCGCCGGTATCTCGCATCTCGGCATCCAGGCCGAGGACGAGACCGAATTGGCCGAGGTCTATGACCGGCTCGCCCGCGCCGAGCGTCCGATCGTCGACGCCAAGAACGCGACCTGCTGCTATGCCAAATCCGACAAGCAATGGATCGCCGACCCGCAGGGCGTGCCGTGGGAGACCTTCTTCACCTACGACGAAAGCACCGTCTATGGCGAAGGCTCGCTCGCAAAGCTCAAGGAAGTAACCGAAGCGGCTTGCTGCGCGCCGAGCTGCTGCGAGCCGGAGGCGGTCCTGCAGGCGGCGCCGCAACCTGCTGCGACAGCCTGCTGCACGCGATAGCCGCCACATTCGAGCGACGGAGAAAATCATGGACGACGGCCAAATCAAGGAGATGGTGCGGGCCCGCTATGGCGGGATCGCCGAGACGGCGAGCGCCGCCGAAAGCTGCTGTGCTCCAGCGGCATCCTGCTGCGGCCCGGCCGCCGATCCCGCCAGCAAGTCGAGGAATATGGGCTATTCCGATGCCGAACTCGCGGCAGTGCCAGAAGGCGCCAATCTCGGGCTTGGCTGCGGCAACCCGCAGGCGATCGCCGCGCTGAAACCAGGCGAAGTCGTGATCGATCTCGGCAGCGGTGCCGGCTTCGATTGCTTTCTCGCCGCCCAGCAGGTCGGTGATAGCGGCCATGTCATCGGCGTCGACATGACCCACGAGATGCTCAAGAAGGCGCGCGAGAACGCTGCCAAGATCGGCGCAGCCAATGTCGAATTCCGTCTCGGCGAGCTCGAACATTTGCCGATCGCCGACAACGCGGCCGACGTAATCCTCTCGAATTGCGTGATCAATCTCGTGCCCGATAAGGCGCAGGTGTTCCGCGAAGCCTGCCGCGTGCTGAAGCCTGGTGGACGGTTGGCGATCTCCGATGTGATTAACACCGCGCCGCTCTCGGCCGAGCTCAAGACAGACCCCGCCCTGCTTTGCGGCTGCATCGCCGGAGCGGCCCCGGTCGATCGCATCAAGGCCTGGCTCGCCGAAGCCGGTTTTGCCGATGTGCGGGTCACCCCGAAGCCTGAAAGCCGCGAGATCATCGCGACCTGGGCGCCGGGCCGCGGCATCGAGGATTTTGTCGCCTCGGCTACGATCGAAGCGCGCAAGCCGGTCTGACAAGGGGCGGCGATGTCTTCCGTTTCGGATGCGCGCCGCCGTTCGGCGGCGCCGGCGCTCGGGCTTTTCGAGCGCTATCTGACCCTGTGGGTCGCGCTCTGCATCATCGCCGGCATCGTGCTCGGCCAGGTGATGCCGCAGCCCTTTCATATCCTTGGCCAGCTGAACGTCGCCCAAGTCAACATCCCGGTCGCGGTGCTGATCTGGCTGATGATCGTGCCGATGCTGGTCAAGGTCGATTTCGGCGCGCTGCATCGCGTCGCGGAGCAATGGCGCGGCATCGCAGTCACCGTCGGCATTAATTGGCTGGTGAAGCCCTTCAGCATGGCCTTGCTCGGCTGGCTCTTCATCGGCTGGCTGTTCCGGCCCTGGCTGCCAGCGGCGCAGATCGACAGCTACATCGCGGGCTTGATCCTGCTCGCCGCCGCGCCCTGCACGGCGATGGTGTTCGTCTGGTCGAACCTGACCGACGGCGAGCCGAATTTCACGCTGAGCCAGGTCGCGCTCAACGACACGATCATGGTCTTCGCCTTCGCCCCGATCGTCGGGCTGCTTCTTGGTCTTTCCTCGATCACGGTGCCGTGGGAGACGCTGTTTCTCTCGGTCGTGCTTTACATCGTCGTGCCGGTGATCGCCGCGCAGGTCTGGCGCCGGAGCCTGTTGGCGCGGGGAGGACAGGGTGCTCTCGCCCGCACGCTCAAAACCTTGCAGCCCGTCTCGCTCGTCGCCCTGCCGGCAACCTTGGTGCTGTTGTTCGGGTTTCAGGGCGAGCAGATTGTGCAGCAGCCCCTGGTGATCGCGCTCTTGGCGGTGCCGATCGTGATCCAGGTTTATGCCAATGCCGGCATCGCCTATGCGCTCAACCGCGCGCTCGGCGTGCCGCACAATATCGCCTGTCCCTCGGCGCTGATCGGGGCATCGAACTTTTTCGAGCTCGCCGTCGCGGCCGCGATCGCGCTGTTCGGCTTCCAGTCCGGCGCGGCGCTGGCGACCGTCGTCGGCGTTCTGGTCGAGGTGCCGGTGATGCTGTCGGTCGTGCGCATCGTGTTGCGCACCCGCGGCTGGTATAGCCGCAGCCAGGCCTGATGCAGCCGATGCCGTCCTATACGGCCCGTCCGGCACTCGGGCCACTCTTGTTCGGGTTGCCGCTCAAGGTGCGGGCCGAGCCCGCATCCGCGACGGTGTAGGAGCGGCTGGATGCAGCGTCCTGTGCCGGGAAGCGCCGGTTATATTCGCGCGATCGTCGCCGCCCAGATGCTGGCGCAGCTTGGCGCGTTCGCGCTTCCCGCCCTGTTGCCGGGTTACATCGACCGCTGGGCCTTGTCGAAGACCGAAGCCGGTTGGCTGGTCGGTATCTTCTTCGCCGCTTACGTCGTCATGGTGCCGATACTGGTCGCCTTGACCGACCGTGTGCCGGTGCGGCGGGTCTATTTGCTTGGCACAGGCCTCACGGCAATCTCGCATATCGGCTTCGCCTTGTTTGCAGACGGGTTTTGGCCCGCCTTCCTGTTCCGGGTGCTGGCCGGCGCCGGTTGGGCCGGCACTTACATGCCGGGGTTGAAGGCAATCGCCGATCCGCTGGACGGCGTCACGCAATCGCGCGCCGTTTCGTGGCACGCGGCCGGTGTCGGCGTCTCGGGCGCCGCGTCGTTCTCCATCGCCGGCCTGGTCGGTCATTGGGCAGGCCCGGCGGCGGCCTTCCTTCTCGGTGGTGCCGCAGCGCTCGCGGCTGTGCTCGTCGCCTTCGTCGTGATGCCGGCGGAATTTGCGAAGCCGGTAAGCACCGCGTCCCGGCGTCTCCTCGATTTCCGGCCGGTCTTTCGCAATCGCGCAGCGATGGGCTGGATCGCCGGGTACACGGTCCATACCTGGGAACTGGCCGCTCTGCGCGCGTGGGGAGTGACCTTTCTCGCGGCCGTGATCGCGAGCAAAGGCGCTCCGGACTGGCTGCCCGATCCGACCGTGCTGTTCACGCTGGCGGGCTTCGTCGGCATTGCCGTCTCGATCACCGGCAACGAAACCGCGCAGCGTTGGGGACGCGCTTGCGTCGTCACGGTCGCGATGAGCACGGCGGCGGTCCTGTCGCTCATCGCCGGCTGGAGCATGAACCTCTCGGCGCCGGTCGCGGCACTTTTGGTCATGCTCTGGAATGCGGCGATTTATTTCGACAGTTCCGCGCTGACCGCGGGAACCGTGCAGGTGGCGGGCAAGGACTTGCGGGGCGCGACGATGGGCCTGCACAGCATGTGCGGCTATGCCGGCGGCTGTATCGGTCCGCTCGGGGTCGGCTTTGTGCTCGATCGTGTCGGCAATGACGCCGCCGTCGGCTGGGGCCTCGGTTTCGGGCATCTCGCGCTAATTACGCTCATCGGCCTCGCGGTGCTGCGCCGGCTCGGCCGCCGCGCACCGGCCGCCGCATTGGCGGCAGCGGACTAACGGCCTCAGGCTCTCCGCTCTACATCTCGCGACAGCAAAGCCGTCGCCGCCGCGCCGATAAGGCATGCGAGCGCCGAAGTGCCGAAGCTCGCAACCCACGCGCTCAGCCGGCCGGGGCCGCCAAACCCGTCCAGCGTGACGCCGAACAGCACCGTTCCAAGGAAGCCGCCGCCGAAGCCGATGCACGAATAAAGTGCCATCGTCGCTCCCGCAACGCGCGGCGCGGCGACCGCCAGCAAACCCGAGGTGAGATTCGAGAAATTGCCCTGCGCGACGAAGCTTACGGCGAGCGCCGCAATCGCCGCCGCGGCGTAGGGGAAGAGCGCCGCGAAACCGAGCAGGGCGATGACAAGCGCCGATGCGGCGAACACAAGGGTCGCGGTAGAGCGCAGACCGAAGTGGATCGCAAGTTCATTGCCCCAAAGACCGGCCGGAACGCCGAGGAGATTGATGAGGGCGGCGACGGCCAGCATGCTCCAATCCGCCCGCGTCGGATCGCCAGCGCAAAAGCCGAGAAAGACGACAACCCATTGCCGCAACCCGACGGCGCCCCAGATCGTGGCGGCATACGCGATGATGAGAATCACCGCGTCCCGGTTTTGCAGAACGGCACGGAGCGGGAAGAGCCGCCTTGCCGAGGACACGCTGGCCGCTGATCGCGGCAGCGTCGTCCACGCGATGATCAACCCCCCGAGCCCCGCGAACGCCGCGACCATGAAGGCGGCGCGCCACCCCCAGACGATGCCGGCTCTGCCCAGGAGAAAGGAGAGGGCGGTACCGACTGTGAACGAGCTCGTGTAAAGGGCCGCTACGCGGGCGCGGCGCGGCCCTTCGGTGCCGTCGGTAAGCGCGCGTAGTCCGGGCATATACATGCCAGCGAGAGCGAAGCCCGCGAGCGCCCGGAAACAAAGGGCAGGGGTGAAGGCGTCGCTGAGCGCGATCCCGAACGACGCGACGACACTGAGCGCGGCAGCTGCGAGAAACACCGCGCGCGCCGGTATCCTGTCGGTCGCCGCAACCAAAGGCACAACACAGAGCATATAGCCCGCCGAGATGATGCCGGCGAGCCAGCCGCCTTGCGTGCTGGTGAGTGACCAGGCGTCCAAGATCTGCGGCAAGAGCGCCGGGACGATCGAATAGCCCGAGAGGCTGAGGATTTCAGCGAGGCAGACCCCGACGACGCAAGCCATTGAGGGGTTGCCGGAGATTGCCGGCTGGACCGCAACTGACGCGCGCATAACGTCGAGAATTAAAGGCTGTTGCAGGCAAGAGCAATGACCGGTGTCGGCGCAATCTTACCTTCGGCACCCGTCATCCGATCCAGGACCTGCTTCGGCTGCGTGCCGGTATTCCGGCTCTCACCAGCCCTGCTTTAAATCGTTGCCGCATGGCATGCCGGCGCAATCGAAGGGAAGCGCCGCGGGACGCGATGCGCTAGGCTCCCGGCAATCGCGCAAGGGAGACCGCCATGATTACGAAGTTCGACAGCTCCTATTACGGCACCGCCGATATGGCGAACCTTGGCTACAAGGGGACGCCGATCAACGAGCGAAGCTACTCGCAGCCCGAGCTGGCGAAGGCGCTGCACAAGGTCGTGCAGTACGCCAAGTGCATGGACGAACGCGGCTACAACACGTTCTGGATGGCCGAGCACCACTTCCAGCCGGAAGGGACCGAGCTGATCCCCAACCTGCTGATGATGGCGATGCATCTCTGCGGGGTGACCAAGAACCTCAATATCGGCTGCGGCTTCAACGTCACGCCGATGTGGCACCCGCTGCGCCTCGCGGAAGACTATGCGATGTGCGACATCCTCACCGGCGGCCGGGTGATCTTTGGCGTCGCGCGCGGCTATCACACCCGCGAGGTCGAAAGCTTCGGCTCGCCGCTGACGGACCAGGCGGCCAACCGCGAGATTTTCGAGGAGGCCTGCGACGTCATCTTCAAGGCGTTCGAGGGCAAGCCGTTCGCGCACAAGGGCAAGTACTACACGATCCCGCCGGAGGTGCCGTATCGCGGCTACACGCTAAAGGAAATCACCCTGGTGCCGGGGCCGGAGCGGCTGCCGGTCGAATGCTGGCAGCCGATCCAGAGCGGCTCGGACCGCGCCTTCGATTTCATGGCCAGGCACAGCATCAGCGGCGTCATCGGCGGCGGCTCGGCCGAAGGCGGGGCGGTCGACCGGCATATGGAGGGATTTCGCCAAGCCTACGCCCGCCGCGGCATCCAGCTCGAAATGGGCGAGCGGCTGGCGCTCGGCTATCAGTTCCACATCGCCGCGAGCCGCGAGCAGGCGATCCGCGAGGCCGCGCCGCATTACGAAGAGAACATGAAGATGTTCGGCGAACTGCGCCTGGTGCGGGCGCTGACCGATGAGCAGATCGCGGCGATGCGCGACCCGGCGCTGGCCGGCACCGTCAAGCTGCCGACGATCGACGACGCGGTGAAGGCGGGCGGCTTCCTCGCCGGCCGGCCGGAGGACATCATCGAGCAGCTCAAGGCGGTCGAGAAGCGTTATCCCGGGCTCGACCGCGTGATCTGCGCAACCCCGCTCGGCACGCCGCTCGATGTCCAGCTCGAAGACCTCGACCGCTTCGCCAAGGAAGTGATGCCCGCCTTCGGCGCCGGCAAGAAGCTGGCCGCCGCGGCGCAGTAGTCTCGCTCCGGCAATAGTTACCCGCCTCCCCCGGGCTTGACCCGGGGGTCCACGAATAGGTTCGACTTATTCGTGGATGCCCACGGATCAAGTCCGTGGGCTGAAGGCCCACGGGTCAAGCCCGGCCAAGGTGGCTTGGGTCTCAACAGCTACTGCGCGGCGAGCGCGGGGCGCGGCGCGAAACGGCGTTCCATGTCGCGTCGGGCGCGCACCGCTTCGCCGTCGGGTATGGCGACATCGCTCCAACGCACGATGGCGCCAGCGGCGACGTTACGGACTAGCGGCACCTTGTGCGCCAGGCCGATCGGCAGCGCGCCCTCGGCGAGGCTGCGCTCGCTCGGGATCAGCTTGCCCCAGACGGTATAGCCGCCTTCGCCGTCGAGTGTCTCGCCGGCGCGCAGGGGACGCTTCGCCACCGCGACCGCGTCGCCGCGCCAACCGGTGGGCTGTCCTGTCGGCTCGCCGCGCAGCGCTGCCGACAGCACCGACACGCCGAGTTCCAGCCCGATCAGATGGTAGGGCTTGTACATCGCCGCATACCAGCCGCTGGCATCGGTCTTCAGCCCGTATTCCTTGAAGCAAATGCGCGCATAGTCGTTCGGCGCCTTGAGCACGACGTAGACACCCCAGCGCAGGTCGCGAAACACCGCCCGCCCGTCGCGTTCCAGCGAGGCGACCACCTCGACCATGCCGTCACGCTCCAACGCCCGCCCGCCGCGCAGCACCTCCGGCAGGTCGTCGACGCCGCACGGGGGAAAGCCGAGCCCATCATGCGGCACGTCCAGCCCGGTGGCGTTGGCGATGGCGGCCATCTCGATCGCCGACTTGGTGCCGTCGAGGAACGAATTGAACATCTGCGGGTTCATCCCGCCGCGCGCGGCTTCTTCCGGCGTCAGCCCGTAATGCGCCCAAACGTCGTCGGGTGTCACGGCGTGGTAGGCCGGGAGGTATTTCGTGCCCTTGCCCACCGCCACGACCGCGAAACCGCAGGCGCGCGCCCAATCGACGATCTCGCAGGTCAGCGCCGGCTGGTCGCCATAGGCGAGCGAATAGACCATGCCCTTGGCGCGCGCCTCCTCGGCGAGCAGCGGTCCGGCCAGCACGTCGGCCTCGACATTGACCATGACGATATGCTTGCCGGCGGCGATCGCGGCACGGGCATGGGCGATGCCGGCGGGCGGGCTGCCGGTCGCCTCGACGACAATCTCGACATCGTCGGCGGCACAGGCCTCGGCGCCGGACGCGACAAAGCGGGTGCGGGCGATGCGTGCCGCATCCCAGCCGACGGTCTGGCAGGCGCGGCACGCCCGCTCGGGATCGAGATCGGCGATGACCGCGATCTCGACGCCGGGCATGGTCGGGATCTGGTTGAGGAACATCGAGCCGAACTTGCCGGCACCAATTAGGCCGACCCGTACTGGCTTGCCGGCGGCGGCGCGCTCCCGCGCCAAGCGATAGAGATTCATTGGCTAATTCCTTGCGGCGGCAACCCCCACCCCGACCCTCCCCCGCCAGCAGGGGAGGGAGAACCGGTTGCGGCCGACCCTGCGCGCCCCTTCCCCCGCTGGCGGGGGAAGGTTGGGATGGGGGTCGCGGTGCGCCGTGACTTAAGCCGATAGGGGCTCATCACTCCGCCGCCAGCCGATGGGCCTGGGCGTAATCCATGAGCGCGCTGTCCGCGACCGGCTCGATCGGCGCGAAGTCGCGATGGGCGATCCAATCGGGCCGGGTTGGCGTACGGATGTGGTTCGAGACCGCGCACAGCGTCAGATAGACGATACGGCGCGGATAGGGCGTGATGTTGGGCGCCGAGCCATGGACCAGGTTGCCATGGAACATCAGCACGCTGCCGGGCTTGCCGGTCGGCGCGACGATGCCGCCCTCGTCGACCAGCCGTGTCACGGTGGCCTTGTCGAGCGTCCACAGCGGATAGGAGGTCGTCTCCAGGTCATGCCCGGCCGCCAGCACGCCCTCGCGGTGGCTGCGCGGCACCAGCATCAGCGGGCCGTTGATCGGCATCACCTCGTCCATGAATACCGCGATGTTCATCGCCCGCGGCTCGGGCATCCCGTCGTCGCGCGCCCAGGTGCCGTAATCCTGGTGCCACTGCCAGACATCGCCCTCGAAAGCGGCCTTCGCGTTGACCTTATACTGATGCATGTAGAGCTGTTCACCGAACACCTGCTCGACCGGGCGGATCAGCCGCGGGTGCGAGCCCAGGAGCCGGAATGCCTCGTTGTAGGTATGCGCGGCGAAGGCGGTGCGCGGTGCACCGGTCTTCTCGCGCCAGACTTCCTGCCGATTGGTGGCGTAGATGCTTTCCGCCTCGTCGCGCAGGATCGCCACCTCGGCTTCAGAGAAGCAGCCGGGCAGGAACAGCCAGCCCTCCTCGCGGAATTGCTCAAGCTGCTGTGCGGTGAGCTGCATCGCCTGCCTCCTGCCAACCGGCCGCACGATACGCCGGTTTGAAAAGCGCGGCAAACCGCGCCGGGCGGCATTATGCTGCGGCGGCAGGCAACCCGATGAGGATCGACCAATGCCCTACGGTGGCAACGATTGGCACGAGCTGACCCAGGAACCGGCGCTGGAGCCGGACCTGCCGATCTGCGACCCGCATCATCATTTCTGGGATTTTCGCATCGGTCGGCTGCCGTACCAGCGCTACTTGCTGCACGAACTGATCGCCGATGTCAGCCAAGGGCATAACGTGCGTTCGACCGTGTTTATCGAGGCGCGGGCGATGTACCGCCCGGACGGCCCGGTCGAGATGAAGCCGGTTGGCGAGATCGAGTTCGTCCAGGGCCTCGCGGCGGCCAGTGCCAGCCGGCTTTACGGGCCGTGCCGCGCGGCGGCGACGATCATCGGCCATGCCGATCTGAAACTCGGCGACCGGGTCGCGCCGGTGCTGGAGGCGCTGCAGGCGGCCAGCCCCAACCGCTTCAAGGGCATCCGACATATCGTGACCTGGGATGCCGACCCGCATGTCGAACGCCGCGAGACGGAGGGCGTGCTATCGACGCCCGAGTTCCGCGCCGGCGCCAAGGTGCTGGGGCGCATGGGATTGTCGCTCGACACGATCTGCTGCTTTCCGCAGCTGCCCGAGATGGTCGAATTCTGCCGGTCGGTGCCCGAGGTGACGATCATCATGAACCATCTCGGCGGGCTCAACCGCACCGGCCGGTTCGCCGGCAAGGACGCGGAGGTCATGGCCGCCTGGAAGCGCGGCATCGCCGACCTCGCCAAATGTCCCAATGTCTTGATGAAGCTCGGCGGGATTGGCATGCCGCGCTTCGGCTTTGACTGGCATCTGCGCGACAAGCCGATCGGCTCCGAGGAGCTCGCCGCCGATATGGCACCGCTGCTTTCGTACTGCGTCGAGCAGTTCGGCCCGGCGCGCTGCATGTTCGAAAGCAACTTCCCGGTCGACAAGGTGTCGTTCTCGCACCCGATCGTGTTCAACGCGTTCAAGCGCTTCTCGAAGGGTTACTCCCCGACGGAGCGCGCCGCGATGTTCCACGACACCGCGGTCAAGGCGTACCGGATTGCGACAGCGTGAAATTACTCGTCATGGCCGGGCTCGACCCGGCCATCCACGGCCATGGCCACAGACGCTTCCGTGGATGCCCGGAACAAGTCCGGGCATGACGACCTCAGGGGGCCGGGCATAGCTGCGCTTTGCACTCCTCGTCTATGCTGACGGGATGAAACAAATCCGCCTCAATGCGTTCGAGATGAACACGGTCGGACACCAATCGCCCGGGTTGTGGTCGCATCCGCGCGATCGGTCGGCGCATTACACCGATCTCGACTATTGGACCTCGCTGGCCAAAACCCTCGAACGGGGCAAGTTCGACGGCATCTTTCTCGCCGATGTGCTCGGCCTCTACGACGTCTATGGCGGTTCGCCCGATGCGGCGCTGCGCCATGCGGTGCAAGTGCCGGTCAACGACCCGGTGCTATTGATCCCGGCGATGGCGGCGGTCACCGAGCATCTCGGCTTTGGCGTCACCTGCACGCTCAGCTACGAGCCGCCCTATCCGCTGGCGCGTCGGATGTCGACGCTCGACCATCTGACCAAGGGCCGCGCCGGCTGGAACATCGTCACCGGCTATCTCAACAGCGCCGCGACCGGCATGGGCCTCGCGCAGCAACCGCGCCACGACCAGCGCTATGAGATCGCCGACGAGTATATGGAGGTCATGTACAAGCTGTGGGAAGGCAGCTGGGAGGACGGCGCGGCGGTGCGCGATCCGGCCCGGCGGATGTTTGCCGACCCGGAAAAGATCCACCGGGTCGAGCATCACGGCGAATTCTACCGGGTCGATGCGATCCATCTGTGCGAGCCGTCGCTGCAGCGCACGCCGCTGCTCTACCAAGCCGGCGCCTCGACGCGCGGCCGCGCCTTTGCCGCGAAGCATGCCGAATGCGTCTTTATCAACGGGCCGACCCCGCAGACCATCATGCCGCAAGTCGCCGATCTGCGGCGCCGCGCGGTCGAGAACGGCCGTGCCGCCGAGGACCTGCTGATCTTCACGCTGTGCACCGTGATCACCGGCCGCACCGAGGCCGAGGCCAACGCCAAGCACGCGGAGTATCGCCGCTACGCCGACCCCGAGGCGGCGCTGGCGCTGTTCTCCGGCTGGACCGGCGTCGATTTCGCCAAATACCGGCCGGAGGACGAGCTGCGCTATATCGAGACCGAGGCGATGCGCTCGGCGCTCGAATCCTTCACCTCGGCTGATCCGAACCGGGTGTGGACCGTGCGCGAGCTGGCCGAGCATGTCGCGATCGGCGGGCGCGGGCCGCTTTTTGTGGGCTCGCCCGAACATATCGCCGATACGCTGATCGCCTGGGTCGAGACCACCGGCATCGACGGGTTCAACCTCGCCTACGCGGTGACCCCGGAGAGCTTCGAGGATTTTGCTGATCTCATCGTGCCGGAACTGCAGCGCCGCGGTGCCTATAAGCACGATTACGCCGCCGGCACCTATCGCGACAAGCTGTTCGCCGCCGGCCCGCGCCTCAAAGCGACGCACCCGGCGGCACGTTACCGGGTAGGTCGAAACGTAATCAAAGCGGATTGAACACGTGCCGGCCCCCACCCCAACCCTCCCCCGTGTCCACGGGGGAGGGAGAGCCGCGTAGCGGCTGGGAGGGGGCCGGCACGGGCCTTTCACCTTCTATCGCCCCGACACTCGGCCAAAGTCGCCTCGATCCCGCGCGCGACCGCTAGCAGCCGCCGGTCGCCGCCGTGCTCGCCGACAATCATCAGTCCGACCGGCGCGGTGCCGGGTGGCTGGATGGGCAGCGTCGCGGCGCAGCGGTCGAGGAAATTGATCACCGCCGTGTTGCGCAGAATGAGGCCGTTGAGCCGGAAATACTCGCGGTCGTCGGCGAAGGCGCTGACCGGTGGCGCGGTGATCGCCACGGTCGGCATCAGCAGCGCGTCGAAGCCGGCGGTGCGTGCGGCGACGCGGGCGATAAAATCCTGGCGCGCAGCGCAAATCCGGATATAGGCGGCGGCGCTGACCGTGCGGCCGAACTCGATCCGCGAGCGCACGCGCGGGTCGTACTCGTTGCCCCGCCGCGCCAGCAGCTCCTCGTGCCAGGCAAAGGCCTCGCTGTTGACGAGGTTGCCGCGGTCGCTGAGCCGCGGGTACTCGCCGAACTCGGCGAGTGACAGATCGACGATATGCGCCCCGGCGCGCGACAGCGCGGTGCAGGAATCGGCAAAAGCGCCCGCCACTTCCGGCGCGAGGTCGTCGAGCACAAAAGTCTGTGGCACGGCGAGCCGCAACCCGGCGACCGGCGCCGCTTCGGGTGCAGTCGGCTCTTCGCCGGCTATTACCGCGTCGGTGATCGCGCAACAGGCGATGCTGTTCGCGAGCGGCCCGATCGAGTTGAGCGTCGTCGACAGCGGGATCGCGCCCCCGAGCGAGATGCGCTTAGCGGTCGGTTTGAACCCGACCACGCCGCACAGCGCCGCCGGGATGCGCACCGAGCCGCCGGTGTCGGTGCCGATCGCGACGATCGCCTGGCCGTCCGCCACCGAGACCGGCGCGCCGGCCGACGAGCCGCCGGGCACGCGCTCGCGGTCAAACGGGTTGCCGGGTGTGCCGTAATGCGGGTTGATGCCGACACCGGAGAAGGCGAATTCGGTCATGTTGGTCTTGCCGACGATGACCGCGCCGGCCGCTTTGAGGCGGGCGACGATCGGCGCGTCGGCGGTCGCCGCCGGCCGGTCGGCGAGCGCCGTCGAGCCGGCCAGGGTTACCTCGCCCGCGACATCGAATAAATCCTTGATCGACACCGGCAGCCCGGCCAGCGGTGAGGCGACATAACCGGCCCGGCGCAGCTGATCCTGCGCGTCGGCGGCGGCGCGGGCCTGGTCGGCATAGACCTTGGTGAAGGTGCGCACACCCTCGCCGCCGGGGTCGGCGATGCGGGCGAGCGCCTCTTCGACCAGCGCGCGGCTGGTGGTGCGGCCCGCCGCGAGATCGGCGGCGAGGCCGAGGACCGTCGGCTTCGCGGCCATCGGCTCAGCCCTTGATACTTGCGAGGGTCGGCGTGCGGTAGCGGTCTTGCGGGTCGTCCCAACCCTTGAAGTTGGGCCGGCGCTTTTCGGCGAAAGCGGCGCGCGACTCGAGTAAATCGCTCTTGGCGCCATGCTCGTGCAGCGCCGCGGCGAGCCGCTCCTGGTCGCCCGACGGCGCCGGACGCATCTGCCGCATCATATGCACGGTGTTGACCCGCGACGCGGGCGGCAGGGTCAAGAGATGCTCGGCCATCGACATCGCGGTCGGCATGAGCTGATCGGCCTCGACGACCCGGTTGAGAAAGCCCACCTCGTAGAAGCGCTGCGCCGTGAAGCGGAAGCCGAGCGCCATCTCCATCGCCACCGGGTAGGGCAGGTTGGCGATGTGCCCATGATTGTAGCCGCCGAGCAGCCAGCGCTTGGCCTCGGAGACCTCGAAGACCGCCTCCTTGACCGCGACGCGCAAATCGGTGCGCTCGACCAACATAAAGCCGCCGCCCATCGCATACCCGTTAACCGCCGCGATCACCGGCTTTTCCAGCGCGCCGGACATGAACGGGTCCTCGATATCGGGACGGCGTCCCCCGGGCTGCTTGTTGGCGAGCGATTCCTTCATGTCCTCGCCGGCGCAAAACCCGCGCCCGGTGCCGGTAAAGATCGCCACGTCGAGCCCGTTGTCGTGGCGGAACTCGGTCCACGCCTCGGCGAGCAGCGTCCGCATCTCATGGCTCAGCGCGTTGAGCCGGTCGGGCCGGTTCATGCGCACGACGAAGATCTGGCCGTGGCGTTCGGTTTCGACGATCGGCATGGACTAGCTCCTGGCTGTGTGGTTTGCGGGCTGTTGGCTTGCGACTGTTGGTTTCTTGGGCGCGCAGTGTATCCAATATCGGCGAGGAGAAGCACGCCCATGCCCTACATCGATACTGATCGAGTGAGCCTGTTCTACGAGGACGCCGGCAGCGGTGGGGTTCCCGCGCTGTTGCTGCATGAACTGGGCGGCAGCAGCGAGAGCTGGCGCGGCGTGATTCCGCTGCTCGCAGCGGACCGCCGGGTGATCGCCGTCGACATGCGCTGTGCCGAGCGGTCGGAGAAGCCGCCCGGGGCGTTTGCGCTGGCCGACGTCGCGGACGATCTCGGTGCGCTGCTGGCGGCGCTTGGGCTGGAGCGGGTCGATGTGATCGGCGCAGCGCTGGGCTCGCTGGTCGGCGCGCTGCTGGCGATACGCCATCGGGCGCGGGTGCGGCGGCTGATGATGGGTGCGGTGGCGCCGGACATGGCCGGGCCGACCCGCGCCTATGTCGCCGAACGGGCCGCGAAGGTGCGGGTCGTTGGCATGCGCGGCGTGGCGGAGGCGAGCCTGGCAAATTCCTTTCCCGAGACGCGGGCCGTCGAGCGCGCGGCCTATCGTGCGATCTATCTCGCCAACGATCCCGCCGCGTACGCCGAGTTGTCGCTGGCGCTGGGTCGGCTGGAGCTGACCCCGGCCGATTGGAGCGCGATCCGCGCGCCGGTGCTGGTGGCGTCCGGGGCGGATGATTTCCTCTGGCCGCCGCCCGTCGGCCGCGAGGTCGCGGCGCTGATCCCCGGCGCGCGGTTCACGGTGATGGAGGATGCCGGCCATTTCCCGCATCTCCAGGCGCCGGCGAGCCTGGCGCGTCTGGCGAGCGAATTTCTCGGCGGCGATGGAGAAGGCCGATGAGCGGGCGGTCGTTCCAGCTGACGGTGCCGATGCGTGACGGCACACGGCTCAACACCTTTGTGTTTCTGCCGGAGACGGACGGGCCGTGCTGGCCGGTGATCCTGCACCGCACGCCCTACGGCATCGCCGCGGCCGATGCGCCGCATAAATTCGATCACACGCGCGCCTGGCTGCCCAACCCGGCCGAGCCGATGCGCGGCTCGATCCTGCGCGGCTGGCGGGCGATCGTCGCGCACGGCTATGTGGCCGTGTACCAGGATTGCCGCGGCCGGCACGGCTCGGAAGGCGAGGACCGCGTCTACGCCGACGACGCCGAGGACGGCTACGACACGCTCGACTGGATCGCCGGGCAGGAGTGGTGCAACGGCCGCATCGGCATGTCCGGCTCGTCGGCCGGGGCGACGACGACCTTTGCCGCCGCCTCGACCCGGCATCCGAGCCTGCGCGCCTTTTTCGCGCAGGCGGGCGGCTCCAGCATCTATGACGATGTCGTCTGCGAGGGCGGCGGCATCGAGATGGAGCGGCTGTGGCTGTGGGTGTCGAAGAACATCCCCGGCCTGTCGATGTCGCATCGCGAGGCGGTCATGGCCCGATTCGGCGTCGAAGCCGCCGCGCTCGACCGCGCCGCGGTCTCCGCCGGCGAGCGCTGGAACCGGCTCGACGCGGCGCGCCGGACCGACCCACCGTTTGTCGAGTCGCCCGACTGGATGCACCTGCCGCTGACCGGCTACCCGGATTTCGCCACCTGGCAGCCATTTCTCGACGAGATCATCGACCATCCGGCGCCCGACGCGTTCCGCGCCCGGCACAATTTCCGCCGCACGATCGACACCCCCGGCTTCCACGTCACCAGCTGGTTCGACATTTTCCAGACGAGCGTCATCGCCGCGTTCCAGGACATCCAGGCGCGCACCGGCACCCAGAAACTGTGGGTTGGCCCCAACGAACACTACTTTGTCTACGCCAGCAATTTCTGGCCGACGGACCCGTATTTCGCCTGGTTCGGTCATTGGCTGAAGGGCGAGCCGAGCGATCTGGTCGACCAGCCGGCGGTCTATTACTCGCCGCGGGCCTGGGTCGACGACCGCGCCGGCTATGCGCCGATCGATTGGGTCCGCGCCGAGCGCTGGCCGCCGCCCGGCGTCGCCCCGTGCCGGCTTTACCTGTGCGGCGACGGCAGCCTGGGTGATGCGCCCGCCGGCGCGCCGCTCGGCTATCGCTACGACCCGCGCCGGCCGGTCCCGACCTATGGCGGGCGCAACATGCTGATCGATCCCGGCCCGCTGGACCAGCGCCCGGCGCAAAGCCTGCCGGATTACGGGCTGATCTACCGCGCCGCACCGCTCGCGGCGGACATGAAGATCGCCGGCAATGTCCGGGTAACCCTGAATGTCGCTTCGGATTGCCCCGACACCGATTTCGTCGCCAAGCTGATCGAACTGCTGCCAGACGGCTGCGCCATGCTGCTGATGGACGGGGTGACGCGGGCGATGTACCGCGATCCGATCGCCGGTGCGCAGAGGCTGGAGCCGGACCGGGTCTATCCGCTGGTCGTCGATCTCGGCGACATCTGCCATACCGTCCGCGCCGGCAGCCGCATCGAGATCGACGTCACCAGCAGCAATTTCCCGCGCCGCGCCCGCAACACCAACAGCGGCAACCCGGTGCTCGCCAATGACGGCGAGGCGGATATCCGCGTTGCCGCCAACACGGTGCATCACGCCCCGGCGACGCCGTCCTTTGTCGAATTGCCGGTGCTTTCCAGCTAATTTTGATCCCCGTGGCCGGACTTGACCCGTGGGCCTTCAGCCCACGGACTTGATCCGTGGGCATCCGCGAATAAGTTGAAGCTATTCGTGAACCCCCGGGTCAAGCGCGGGAGAGGCGAAGATTTGAGTGCTTCTGTTTAGCCAATCACCCTCTATGCCGCCTGCCGGGTCTCGGCGCTCTTCAGGTAGTCGAGCACCCGCTCCGGGGCAAGCCGGCGTGCTCTGCGACATTTCGCACCGCACAAGATCGTTCTAGTGTTGCTCGCCGATAGATTTGCCCACCCGGCGTCTGGTCATACCGGCGAAGGCCGGTATCCAGGGCAGGGCAGGACCCGGATCTTCGTCGGGGTGACGAAAAAGCGGCGAGACGGACACAGGATCGGTTGACCGGAAAGGAGCGGACATATGGCTTTCACGGTGATCCGCGGCGGACGCGCGCTCGACATCGTTGCCGGTACGGCAGATGCAGCCGAGATCCTCGTTGAGGACGACACGATCCGCGAGATCGGCCCGGTCGGCATGGCCGTCCCGGAGGGCGCGGCCGAGATCGATGCCGCGCACCGGCTGATCCACCCCGGTCTGGTCAACGCGCACACCCACTCGCACGGCAATCTCGGCAAGGGGATGGGCGATCGCTGGCCGCTCGAATTGCTGCTCACCGCGGCGCCGATGCTGACCGGTTATCGCGGTGTCGACGATCTGCGGCTGTCGGCGCAGATCGGCGCGGTCGAGATGATGCTGAAGGGCTGCACCGCCTGCTACGATCTGTTTTTCGAATGGCCGGTGCCGACGCGCGCCGGCATGGCTGCGGTCGCCTCGGCCTATGCCGAGCTCGGCATGCGCGCGGTGATCGCGCCGATGGTCGCCGACCGCACCTTCTTTGAGGCGATCCCCGGCCTCGCCGAAGCGTTGCCGGCCGAACTGCGCGAGCGTGTCGGCGCGCTCCGCCTCGCACCCGGCGCGACGACGATCGCGGCGATCCGCGACGCGTTCGGCGCCTGGAGCATCGACCGCGAACTGGTGCGCCCGGCGGTGGCGCCGACCATCCCGCACCATTGCTCGGACGACTTCATCCTCGGTTGCGCCGGGATCGCGCGCGACTTCGGCGTCGGGTTGCACAGCCATGTCGCCGAGTTCGAAGGTCCAGGCGGTCGCCAGCCTCAAGATCTACGGCAAGACGCAGACCGCGCATCTCGACGCCCTCGGCGTGCTCGGGCCGCATTTCACCGTGGCGCACGGTGTCTGGCTCGACCCGGACGACATGACGCGGCTCGGCGATCACGGCGCCTCGGTGGCGCACAACCCCGGCAGCAACATGCGGATCGGCAGCGGCCTCGCCGACACGCGGACGATGCTTGAACGGCGGGTCAATCTCGGCATCGGCACCGACGGCGCGACCTGCGCCGACAACCAGAACATGTATGAGGCGCTGCGTCTGGCGTCGCTGGTGTCGAAGGTGCAGGGGCCGGAGTGGCCGCGCTGGCTGACGACGCGCGAGGCGGCGCTGGCGGCGACCGAGGGCAGCGCCCGTGTGCTCGGCCTCGGCGACCGGATCGGCCGCATCGCCCCCGGCTGGAAGGCGGACCTGGTGATGCTCGACCTCGAGCACCCGAACTGGATGCCGCTCAACGACCCGGTCAACCAGCTCGTCCATTGCGAGGACGGCACCGCAGTCGACAGCGTGATGATCGGCGGCCGGATGGTCGTGCAGGGCCGCAAGCCGGTGGGAATCGACCTCGCGCGCCTCCGGGAACAGGCCGAAGCGGCGCGCGAGCGGCTCTACGCCGCCAATGTCGACAACCGTGCGCTCTACGCCGCGCTGGAGCCGATCGTCGGCAGCTTCTGCCCCGGCCTCGCCCGCATGCCCTACCACGTGCACCGCTACGGCGCGCGTGCGGAGTAGTGGCGCGCCGCTGCCCGCGGCGGCTTTCGGAGCCTGCAGTTATTACCCCCACCCCGACCCTCCCCCGCTTGCGGGGGAGGGAGATTGATGCGCCGGCCCCTCCCCCGCAAGTGGGGGAGGGTTGGGGTGGGGGCTTGCCGCCGGTGGATGCCGGGTTTCTCCGGCGGTTGCCCGATCAGCTCTTCAGCAGCGCGTCCATGATCCGCTCGCGGTTCAGCGGCAGGTCGCGCAGCCGCGCGCCGAGCGCCTGCGCGACGGCGTTGCCGATCGCGGCGACGGTGGGGCCGCCGCTTGCTTCGCCGATGCCGAGCGGCGGCAGGTCGGCGGTCGCCCCGACCAGCTCGCAGAACACTTCCGGTACTTCGCTGAAGCGCACGACAGGATAACTCTCCCAGTCGCGCGAACTGATCCCGGCGCTGTCGAGCCGCACCCCCTCCTTCAAGGCCCAGCTGATGCCCTGGATCACGCCGCCCTCGAGCTGGTTGAGCGCACCGTCCGGGTTGATCACCAGCCCGGCATCGGCGGCGCACCATACATCGGTGACGCGCACGACCTCGTCGACCTCGACATCGGCGACGACGGCGCAATAGGCCGCGCGGTTCTTGTACATCGCAAAGCCGACGCCACGGCCCTTGCCGGTGCCGGCCGGCAGACCCGGCCGCCAATCCGCCATCTTGGCGACATGCGCGACAACGGCCTGGGCGCGCGGGTCGGTCAGCACCGACAGCCGGTAGTCGACCGGGTCCATCCCGGCCCGCTCGGCGAGCTCATCCATCGCCAACTCGATCGCGAAGACGTTGATCGTCGCGCCGAGGCCGCGCAGCGACGAGGTACGTACCGGCGTCTCGGCGACGAGGTGATGGACGATGCGCTTTGCCGGAAAGGCGTAAAGCGGCTCGCCGTTGCGCGTGCCGCCGCCGCCGTTCGACTCGGGCGGATCGGCGGGCGGCGGCGCCGGCGGCGGGTCGGGCAGCGCCTCGGCGGCCAGCAGGTTGCCGCCGCCGCCCGGCCGGCTCGAATGCCGGCCGCTCCAGATCTCGGTGGTCCAGTCGAGCGGCCGGCCCTCCTCGTCGAGGATCGCGCGCACCGTGGTCAGCATCGCCGGGCTCACCGGTTCGAAGCCGAACTCCTCCTCGCGCCGCCAGCGCACGCGGACCGGCACGCCGGGCCGGCGCATCGCAATGACCGCCGCATCGGCCGCCGCGTCGTCGGCGCCGTTATGCCCGTAGCAGCCAGGTCCCTGCGCGTGCTTGACGGAGATGTGCGCCGGATCGAGCTTCAGCATGCGGGCGAGCGCCGCCTTCAGCGGATAGACGCCCTGGGTATGCGACCACACCGTCAGATGCCCGTCCTTGTAGAGCGCCAGCGCGCTCGACGGCCCGACCGAGGCGTGCGCGATATGCATGCGCGTAAAACTGGCCTCGTAGCGCGCCTGGCCGCGTGCGGGATCGACCGGTTCCGGGCCGAGATTGCGGTCGATCGAGGGGCGCTGCAGCAACCAGCGCGCCTCTTCCTGGCCGGGGTTGATCGGGTCGAGCCCGTCCCACGAGACGTGACCCGGCGCGACCGCCGCCGCGGCATCGACCACGGTTTCGTCGGCGCCGAGGATCGCGACGAAGTTGCCGTCGCGCAAGATGTCGACCTGGCCCTTGCCGGCGCGGCGGATCGCCGCCTCGTCGACCGTCGCGATCCTCGCGGCGCGGCGCGGCTGGCGGACGACGCGAGCATGCACCATGCCGTCGAGCGCCATGTCGTGCACGAAGGACGGCGCGCCGAACACCTTGCCGCCAAGATCGACCCGCGGTGCGCTGTGGCCGATCGCGCTGTGGCCGCCGGATTTGGGCTTGGCGCTGGCCGTCGCCGCGCTCGACAGGTCGATCGACCGAGCGATCGACCAATAGTCGACGCCGGTCGCGCTCCCTTGTCGCGTGATGGCGCCGTCGTTGACCGCCAATTCCGCGGCCGGCGCGCCGAGCTGCGCCGCGGCCGCCTGCAGCATCAGGCCGCGCACCTCGGCGCAGGCGAGGCGCAGCGCCACGCCGCCGTATTGCATCGACTGACTGCCGGCGGTGTAGCCCTCGTTCGGCGTGAGGTCGGTATCGCCGGTCTGGAGGTCGATGCGATCGGTAGCCACATCGAGTTCGTCGGCGGCGATCTGCACCATCGCGGTCAGCACGCCTTGGCCGATCTCGACCCGCCCGGTCGAGACCGTAACCCGGCCCGGTGTGGTGAACTCGACCCATTGGTCGAGCCGCGGATTGGTCTTCAGCAGCGGCGGGATCATGATGTCGTTCATGATTGAGCTCCCGGTGCGGCCCTCATCGCCCCCGCTCTCATCATGACAGCGGCGCGCTCGACCGCCTTGAGGATGCGGATATGGCTGCCGCAGCGGCAGATATTGTCGTCGAGCGCTTCGGCGATCTCGCGCCGCGTCGGCGCCGGGTTCTGGTCGAGCAGTGCCTTCGCCGAAACCAGGATGCCCGGCAGGCAATAGCCGCACTGCCCGGCCTGCTCGTCGAGGAAGGCGGTTTGCAGCGGGTGCGGCGCCTGTGGCGTGCCGAGGCCTTCGATGGTCAGCACCGACTTGCCGGCGACGGTGGATAGCGCCCTGCCGCAGGATTTCGCCGGCTCACCGTCGATCAGCACCATGCAACAGCCGCATTGCTCGAGGCCGCAGCCGAATTTCGCGCCTTTGAGCCCGAGGTGATTGCGCAAGATGTCGAGCAGCGGCGTGTCGTCGTCGTCGCCGACCTCGACGGCTTGTCCATTCACGGTGAAAGCGGTCATGCGTTTCCCTCAGCGGCAGAACTGGCGGTGCGTCCTTCGAGACAGCCGCTTCGCGGCTTCCTCTCAGGATGACGGAGATCATGGCATGGCATCAAGATAAGGCCGTCATCCTGCGAAGCGGGGGGCGATCCGCGTCTCAAAGGACGCACAGGTGCTCATCCCGCGCTCACCGCGCCGGCGTCGAAGCCGAAGAGCCATTGCATCGCCTCGGGCGAGCGTTCGCGGGTCGCCGCCATTGCCGCATCACGCTCCTGCTGCTCGGCGCCGTCGGGCATGTGGTAGCGGTGCTTGTTGGCGCGCGACATCTGCTGCAGCAGGCTGACCCGCGGCAACCGTAATTGCTCGTAACGTTTCAGCAGCGCCGCCGGGTCGCTGCCGCCCTTGAGCAAGGCGGAAAGGGCAGCGCCGTCCTCGATCGCCTGCGCCGCGCCTTGCGCCATGAACGGGTACATCGGGTGGCAGGCGTCGCCGAGCAGCGTCACCCGGGCGGCCGACCAGCGCGGCAGCGGGTCGCGGTCGAACAGCGCCCAGATAAAGCAGGTATCGGCTGCGGCGATGATGCGCCGCACCTGCGGATGCCAGCCCTCGAATGCAGCGAGGGCGCGCGCGACGGTGGCGCGGTCGGTCCAGTCCTCGCGGTTCCAAGTGTCGTGCTCGGTCCAGCCGACAAAATTCAGCAGCCGGCCGCCCGAGACGAAATAATGCACCAGATGGCCGCCCGGCCCGAGCCAGGACTGGTTGCCGGGTTCGAGCCCGAGTTCGGCGATGCGCTCCGCCGGCACCAGCCCGCGATAGGCGACGCAGCCGGCGAATTGCGGGTCCTCGGGCCCGAACAGCAGCTCGCGCACAGTCGAATGGATGCCATCGGCGCCGACGAGGATGTCGGCCTCGATGCAGGCGCCGTTGGCGAAACGTGCCTCGACCGCATCGCCGTGGTCGACCAGGGCGGTGAGGCGATGCCCGAGATGGATGCGCTGCTTGGGCAGGCCGGCGGCGATGATCGCCTGCAGGTCGGCGCGGTGCACGGTGAGATGCGAGGCGCCGTAAAGCTCGTCGCAAAGCGGGTTGAGTGGCGCCTTTTGCAGCGTGCGGCCGTCGTCCCAGCGCCGCACGTGCGCCGAGATCGGGCGCACCGCGGCGCGATCCAGCGATTCGCCGAGCCCGAGGCGGTAGAGGATGCGGGCGGCGTTCGGCCCCATATTGATGCCGCCGCCGATTTCGGTCAGTTGCGGCGCCTGCTCGTAGACATCGACGCGGAACCCGGCGCGATGCAACCCGAGCGCCGCGGCGAGGCCACCGATCCCGCCGCCGATCACCGTAATCTTGCGCGCCGCCCCGTTCATCACCGACATGACAAGGGCCACCACCCGCCGCTGTCAATCTCGCGCGTGACGCGATCGGCGCGCCATGCGAGATTCCCGCGCGAAAATCGATGGCCGACACCACAACCAAACCCGCCCCAACCGCCGCACGGGCGCCGCCGCGCGGCCCCTCGATCTGGCGGCGCTACATCCGGCTGTGGCTCGCCGCGGGTGCGATCGTCCTCGGCGTCGCGCTCTATTTCATCGGCTGGGGGTTCATCGCCTATACATCGGATGCCTTTGTCTGGTCGGATCTTGTGGCGATCGCGCCGGAAGTTTCCGGCATCATCAAGACGGTTTCGATCGTCGACAATCAGACGGTGGTCGCGGGCGACAGACTGGCGACAATCGATCCCCGGCCGTTTCAGCTGGACGTCGACCTGAAGCAGCGGCAGATCGCCAATCTGGAAGCGCTCGTCGCCGTCAAGGTCCAGACGCACGCGGGCGATGCCGCAAGCCTCGATCAGGCTAACGCCGGACTCCGCCTCGCCCAGCAGCAATACGACCGCGCCAAAACGCTGAACGCCCAGCAATATGCCTCGCAGGAACAACTCGATCAGGCGACCGACCAGCTTCGCTCGGCACAGGATCTGGTCGCGGTGCGACAGAACCAGTCGGAGATCGACGACCGCGAGATCGCAGAGGCCAAAGCGCAGGTCGGCGTCGCGCAGGCCGAACAGGCGGTGGCGCAATACAATCTGTCGCGCACCCAACTTGCCGCCCCGGTCGACGGCTACGTTAACAATCTTACGCTGCGGCCCGGCGCTTATGCCCGCGCCGGCCAGCCGGTGATCGGCATCGTCGACAAGTCGCAATTCCGCGTCATCGCCAATTTCAAGGAAGACGTCGCCGCCGCGGTCAAGTCGGGGCAGCGCGTTTGGGTCTGGCTCGACAGCGACCCCTGGCATTTCCGTCCCGGCCATGTCCAGGGCATCGGCCGGGGCATTGCACGCGAACAGGGGCCGAGCCAGCTCCTGCCTTACGTCGCGCCGACCACCGACTGGATACGCCTGCGCCGGCGGCTGCCGGTGACGATCCTGCTCGACCCGCCGATGCCCGAAGAAGGGCTCTTCATGGGCGCGGATGCCCGCGTCTTTTTCTGGCGCTGAGCGCGATGCCGGACCCGATCACGCGCCTCACGCACGATCTCGCCGGTGATCTGCGGGCGCTGACGCTGACCGGCCCGCGCGCGAATGCGGCACTGCGCAGTGCGCTCGCCACCGTGCTCGCGGTGCTGGTTGCATTCGTGCTGCATCTCGACAACCCGTACTGGGCCGGCATTTCCGGGGTCGTGCTCGTCCAGAGCGACCGCGCCGCGACCGTGGCGCGCAGCATAGATCGCATCATCGGCACGATGCTCGGCGCGACGATCGGCTATCTCGGCGCCGGACTCGCCGCCGACCATCTGGCGTTTCTTGCGCTCGTCGGCGGCGGCACCGCGTTCACGCTCTACGCCCAGGACCGTGCCGAGCACGGCTACGCCTTCTTGCTGAGCGGTATCACGATGGTGCTGATCCTGTTCGGCTCGCTGGCAACGCCGGACAAGGCGCTCGAGCTTGCCGTTTATCGCGGTTTCGAAATCCTTGTCGGGGTCTTCGCGGCCTGCGCTGTCGACTATGCGCTGGCCCCGCCGTCGACGCTCGCGGCGGTTATTCCGAAACCCGGCATCTTCGCGCCGCCGCTCGATCGGGAGCTCGCGGCGATCGCGATCAGCGGGGGCATCGCCATCATAATCATCCCGCTGGTCTGGGAGACCCTCGACCTGCCCGGCCTCAGCCAGACGCCGATCACCGCCTTCGTCATCCTTGTCGCGATGCGTCAGGAGCCCGGCTGGCGGGCACTGACGCGCGCCGTCGGTTGCCTGTTCGGCGGGATCTGGGGGCTCGCCGCGCTGCACATCGTCGGCGACGCGTTCCTGCCCTGGCTGCTGACGCTGTTTCTCGGTCTCTACCTCGCCGCGCACATCAACCAGGGCAATGGCGACGCCGCTTATGTCGGCATGCAAGGGGGGATCGCCATCGTGGTTACGATGGTCCAGGGCTGGGGCGTTTCGCCGGACATCGATTCGGCGTTCGAACGGCTGGTAGGCGTCTTTGGCGGCGTTATCGTCGTCTCGCTGTGTCAGCCGCTGCTCACGCCGCCGGCCCGCTGGCTCGTCCACGCGGACAAGTAATCTCAGGAGAGGAACATGCCGCTCGATTACGAAAAGCGCGACGGGGTCGCCTATATTACGCTGAACAATCCGGCCAAGGCCAACATCCTCGACAAGAAGATGTCGGATGACATCTCCGCCGCGTGGAGCGATCTGTGGGAGGACCGTTCGGTCCGCTGCGCGATCCTCACCGGCGCCGGCGACCGGCATTTCTGCGGCGGGCACAATCTGACGCCGCGCCCCGACCTCACCGCCGAAGATCGCGAGTACCTGCGCACCAACCGCATCTACTGGCCGCTCGCCGGCACCGTGCACGGGCAGAAGACCGGCGTCGACGGGCGCATGGGCGACCACTACCCCCGCGTCTGGAAGCCGGTCATTGCCGCGGTCAATGGCTGGGCGGCGGGGGCCGGGCTCTACATCCTGCTGTCGTCGACCGACATCCGGATCGCCAGCGCCGAGCACGCGCGCTTCAAGTTCGCGTTGCTGACGCAGGGCTGGCTCGGCAACGGCCCGGGCGCGGCGCTGCTCGCCAAGCAGCTGCGCTATTCCGATGCGATGAAAATTCTGCTCACCGACGAGCCGTTCGACGCCGCCGAGGCGCTGCGCATCGGTCTGGTGAACGAGGTCGTCCCGCACGCGCAGCTCATGGAGCGCGCCGAGAAGATGGCGCGCCACATCTGTACGCTGCCGCCGCTCGCGGTGCGGATGATGAAGGAATACGTCGTCCGCTTCGGCGACTTACCGACCGACCAGTCCTGGCACATCCAGAACCTGATCAACCATCTGCTGATCCAGACCACGATGGACGGCGAGGAAGGGCGCAAGGCGTTCAACGAAAAGCGCCCGCCCAACTTTACCGGCACGCTGCGCAAGCGCGGCGAACCTTGGCCGGACCTTTCACCCGAAGACGCCGAACGGCTCGACGAGGCCTACCGGAGCGGGGAGTTTTAGCGGGCGATCTCCGGGCGGGTAAACGCGCTCCTCGGCGCTCTGATGTTTCCGCGAACCGTCATTCTTTTTGTGCGGCTGCCTCGCCTTGGCCGCGGGAAGCGGCGGCTGGCGCGCGAAATCGGCGATATCGCGGCGGTGCGATTCGAGCGGCTGATGCTGGCGCGCAGCTTGCGGCGGTTGGGACGTGACAGACGGTGGCGGCTGAGACTGGCGGTGACGCCGAACGGTGCCGCGCGCGTTTGGCCCTATGCGATGCCGCAGGGGCGAGGCGATCTCGGCGGCCGCATGCGCCGCGCGCTGGCGGCGGCGGGACCGGGGCCGCGGCTGTTGGTCGGCAGCGATATTCCCGGGATGACGGCCGCGCACATCGCCGCGGCGTTCCGGCTGCTCGGGCGGCACGACATCGTCTTGGGGCCGGCGCGCGACGGCGGGTTCTGGCTGATCGGCTGCCGGCATCGTCCACCGGATTTTGGCACGGTGCGCTGGTCGAGCCCGCACGCGCTCGCGGACGTGCTCGCCAATTTGCCGCCGCGGGTGTCGGTCGGCTTCGCGGCGACGCTCGACGATGTCGATGACGCTGCCGGATACCGGCGGTTCGCCAACTGCGCCCTGCGCCTGGCGCTTACTTCTCCTGCAAGCGCGGCATGAGCTCGACGAAGTTGCAAGGACGCCAGCGATTGTCGAGCTGGTGCACGAGGATGCCGTCCCAGGCGTCGCGGCAGGCGCCGGGCGAGCCGGGCAGCGCGAAGAGATAGGTGCCGCCGGCGACGCCGGCGGTGGCGCGGCTCTGGATCGTCGAGGTGCCGATCTTCTCGTAGCTCTGCCAGCGGAACAGCTCGCCAAAGCCGGCGATCTCCTTCTCGTAGACGGCGTGGAACGCCTCCGGGGTGACGTCGCGGCCGGTTACGCCGGTGCCGCCGGTCGAGATCACCACATCGATCTCCGGGTCGGCGACCCAGGCCTTTAGCTGCGCGACGATGTCGTCGATTTCGTCGCGGATGATCTTGCGCGCGGCGATCTTGTGCCCAGCCTGTTCGGCGCGCTCCTGCAGCGTGTTGCCGGAACGGTCATCGGCGGCGCTGCGCGTGTCGGACACGGTCAAGAGGGCGATGTTGACCGGGAGGAAGGGACGGTCGTGGTTGAGGGGCATGGGGTGCTCCTGGGATATGTCGGCGCCTCGAATCGTCATTCCCGCGAAGGCGGGAATCCAGGGCCGCCGCTCCGTCGCTCACCCTGGACCCCCGCTTTCGCGGGGGTGACGAGAAATATCGGATCGATCGTGTTCTAGCTCAACTCCGTCAGCTTTGCCTTTAGCGCCAGGAGGTCGCGCCAGGCTTCGCGCTTGCGCTCGGGGCTGCGCAGCAGGAAGGCGGGGTGAAACGTCGGCAGCGTCGGCAGCGGCGCGTCGAGGCCGGGGACCGCGAGGTCGAACCAGCGGCCGCGCAGGCGGGTGATGCCCTCGGCGGTGTCGAGCAGGGTACTCGCGGCGGTGCCGCCGGCCAGCACCAGCAGCTTGGGCTGCGACAACGCGATGTGGCGGAAGACGAACGGCAGGCAAGAGGCGATCTCCTGCACGGTCGGCTTGCGGTTGCCGGGTGGGCGCCAGTAGATGACGTTGGTGATCTGAACGCCGCTGCGGTCGAGGCCGATCGCCGCCAGCATGCGGTCGAGCAGCTGCCCGGCGCGGCCGACAAAGGGTGTTCCCAGGCGGTCTTCGTCGGCGCCGGGGGCCTCGCCGACGATCATCACCGGCGCCGCGGGGTTGCCGTCGGCAAAGACCGTGTTGGTCGCGGTGCGCTTCAGCGGACAGGCGTCAAAGCCGGCGATCAGCGCGGCGAGCGCCTCGATCGAATTCGCCTGCGCGGCCAGTGCGCGCGCCGATTGCGCCGGCTCGGCCGCCGATTCGGTTAGCGCTCGCGGCGGCGCGGCGGCGGCCGGCGGCCGCGCCGCGTAACCTCCACCCCGACCCTCGCCCGCCAGCGGGGGAGGGGAATGGTGGGCGTCGGCGTTCCTGGTCCCCTCCCCCGCCAGCGGGGGAGGGTTAGGGTGGGGGTTGGCAGATGCCAGGCGGTTGAGTGCCAGGTGATTTATCGGCTCGGGGCCGATCGCCTCGTCGGCGCCCATCTCGATCTGCCATTGCAGTAGCGCCAGCGCCTGGTCGGGGGTGAGGGTGGCGGGTTCGGGCGAGGCCATCGGGAAAGCGTAGCAATCTTCGCTCGGATCGGCATTCAGGATTATCGAGATGCGGCTGTCATTCCGGGTTCGCGCTTCCGGCGCGTCCGGGAATGACAATGGGAGGGCCACTGCCGTTTTTGCGCCCATCATATATAACCGTGGCAAAACAAGACCTGGAGCGACGCGGTGCCCGAGACTGAAGCGATCGAACGCGAGCGGATGGAATATGACGTGGTCATCGTCGGGGCCGGGCCGTCGGGGCTGGCCGCGTCGATCCGCCTGAAGCAGCTCGCGGCGGAGGCGGGGAGCGAGATCGCGGTCTGCGTCATCGAGAAGGGGTCGGAGGTCGGGGCGCATATCCTGTCGGGCGCGGTGTTCGAGCCGCGCGCGCTCAACGAGCTGATCCCCGACTGGCGCGAGCGCGCCGCGCCGCTCAACACTCTGGCGGTCGAAGACCGCTTTCTGCTGCTCTCCGAGCGCAAGGCACACCGGCTGCCGACGCCGCCGCAGATGCACAATCACGGCAACTACATCATCAGCCTGGGCAATCTGTGCCGCTGGCTGGCGACGCAGGCCGAGGAGCTGGGGGTCGAAATCTATCCCGGATTCGCGGCGGCTGAGGTGCTGTACGACGAGACCGGCCGGGTGCTCGGCGTCGCGACGGGCGATATGGGAATCGGCAAGGACGGGCAGCCGACGGCCGGCTATACGCCCGGCGTCGAGCTGCGCGGGCGGCAGACGATCTTCGCCGAGGGCGCGCGCGGCTCGCTGACCAAGACGCTCGTCGAGCGCTTCCACCTGCGCGACGAATGCGATCCGCAGACCTATGCGATCGGCATCAAGGAGCTGTGGGAGATCGACCCGGCCAAGCACCAGCCGGGGCTGGTGGTCCATACGGTCGGCTGGCCGCTCGACAACCGCACCTACGGCGGGTCGTTTCTCTACCATCTCGAAGGCGGGCAGGTGTCGGTCGGGTTTGTCATCGGGCTCGATTACGACAACCCTTATCTGTCGCCGTTCGAGGAGTTTCAGCGCTTCAAGACGCATCCGGCGATCCGGCCGTTTTTCGAGGGCGGGCGACGCGTCGCCTATGGTGCGCGGGCGCTCAACGAGGGCGGGTTCCAGTCGATCCCGCGCATGGATTTTCCCGGCGGCGCGCTGACCGGCTGCGCCGCGGGCTTTGTCAACGTGCCGAAGATCAAGGGCAGCCACACCGCGATGAAGTCCGGCATGGTCGCGGCCGAGGCGATCTTCGCCCGGCTCAACGGCGACGAGGGCGCCAGCGTGCGCGCTGGTTTGGAGCGCAGCTGGGTGTGGGACGAGCTCTACCGGGTGCGCAACATCCGCCCGAGCTTCCGGCTCGGGATGTGGGCGGGGCTGGCCTATTCGGCGATCGATACGTATCTGTTCCGCGGTCGGGCGCCGTGGACCTTTCACAATCATTCCGACTACGACCAGATCGCGCCCAAGGATGCGTTTGCGCCGATCCAATACCCACGGCCGGACGGCAAAATCAGCTTCGACCGGCTGACCTCGGTGTCGTTCTCCTTCACCAACCACGAGGAGAACCAGCCGGCGCATCTCAAATTACGCGATCCGGAAAAGGCAATTTCAATTAATTACCGGCTCTACGATTCGCCGGAACAGCGCTATTGTCCGGCAGGGGTCTACGAAATCGTCGACGACGCGGTGGCGGGCGGCAAAAGGCTGCAGATCAACGCGCAGAACTGTGTCCACTGCAAGACCTGCGACATCAAGGACCCGACACAGAATATCGATTGGGTGGTACCGGAAGGCGGTGGGGGGCCCAACTACCCCAATATGTGAGGACGCCTCGCAGCGACGAGGCGCGGATGGTGGCAATGGCATCTGTGGCAAGGACAAGAACGAACCGGGGCTTGGCGCTGCTTGGCGCCGCGCTCGCCTGGACGCTGCCGGCCGTCGCCGCGCCAACTCCGCCGGGGAGCGAGAACAAACCGCCGCCCGCCGTGGTCGCCGATCTTTACGGCAATTACCTGGCCGGTCGGCACGCCGAGCGGATGCGCGACTATCCGGCCGCGGCGGCGTGGTTCGACAAGGCGATCGTCGCCGACCCCGATGCGCCCGAGTTGATCAGCCGCACCTTTCTGATGGCGGTCGGCGCCGGCAATTTCGACCGGGCCCGGCCGCTCGCCGACCAGGTGCTCAAGCTGGACGGCACGGACGCCCTGGCCCGGTTGGTGCTGATCATCGACCGGCTCAAGGCCGGCGATAACGCCGGCGCGCTGCAGAACGCCACGGCGCTGCCGACGGACGGCGTGCATCGATTTATCGCGCCGCTGGCGCTGGCCTGGACGCGGATGGCGGCGGGCGATCTCCCTGGCGCCGATGCGGCGCTGCAGCAGCTCGAAAAATTCAACGGCTTCCAGCCGCTCAAGGACTTCCAGCTCGGCCTGCTTTACGATTTCGCCAACCAGCCGGACAAGGCCCAGGGCTTTTACGAGAAGACGCTGGCCGACAACCAGCAGCTCAACTGGCGGCTGACCGACGCGATCGCCAATTTTTATGAGCGCCACGGCAAAGCCAGTCAGGCCAAGGCGCTCTACCAGAAATTCATCGACCAGAATACCGGCAGCGAGATCGCGCAGACGGTGCTCGCCGCGCGGCCGCCGGGGGTGCCGAAGCCGCTGATCGCCGCGCCCTCCGACGGGCTGGCCGAGGCCATGTTCGATCTGGCGAGCGTGCTGAACCAGAGCGAGACGATGGATCTCGCGCTGGTTTATGTGCGGTTCGCGCTGGCGCTGCAGCCGGATTTCCGCCTCGCGCAGCTGCTGCTCGCCGATGTGCTGTCGGCGCAGAGCGAGCCGGCGCAAAGCCTCGCGGTGCTGGAGCAGATCCCGAAGAGCTCGCCCTACTCATGGTCGGCGCGGCTGCGCGCGGCGGCCAACCTCGATTCGCTCGACCGCGCCGACGAGGCGATCGCGCAGCTGAGGCAGATGGCGGCGGAAGCGCCAAAGACGATCGGCGCCGATGTGCAGCTCGGCGACATTCTGCGCAACAAGAAGCGGTTCGAGGAGGCCGGCGTGGCCTACAACGAGGCCATCGAGCGTGCCGCCGCGCTGGGCCTGCCCGACCGCTGGGCCCTGTTTTACGATCGGGGCGTCGCTTATGAGCGTGCCGGCAAGTGGAAAGAGGCCGAGCCTGATCTCGAGCACGCGCTTGAGCTGAAGCCCGACCAGCCGCTGATCCTCAACTATCTCGGTTACTCCTGGGTCGACAAGGGCATCAAGCTCGACCAGGGCCTCAAGATGATCGAAAAGGCGGTCGAACTGCGGCCGGAGGACGGCTATATCGTCGACAGCCTCGGCTGGGCGCATTACCGGCTCGGCGACTACAAGGCGGCGGTCGACAATCTCGAACGCGCGGTCGAGCTGGTACCGTCCGACCCCACGATCAACGACCATCTGGGCGACGCGTATTGGCGCACCGGCCGGTTCGTCGAGGCGCGCTACCAGTGGCGCCGCGCGCTGCAGTTCAGTCCGGAGAAGGACGACATCCGCCCGATTGAGGCGAAGCTCGACCAGGGGCTGGCGCCGCTGCCGGCGTCCAGCCCGGCGCCCGGTGCGCCGGCCAAGCCGGCGGAGCGCGGCGGCTGAGCGACACGGTCCGGGTTTTTGCTCCGGCGAAGATCAACCTTTACCTGCACGTCCTCGGCCGCCGGGCCGACGGCTTCCACCTGCTCGACAGCCTCGTTGCCTTCGCCGATATCGGCGACTGGCTGAGCGCGGCGTCCGCCGACACGCTCTCGCTGACGGTGAACGGGCCGGAAGGCGGCGCGCTTGCCGGGCTCGGCGACGACAATCTGGTGCTGAAGGCGGCGCGCGCCTTCGCCGCGCATCACGGCGTGGTGGCTGGCGCGGCGCTGCATCTCGACAAGCAATTGCCGGCGGCTTCGGGGATCGGCGGCGGGTCGAGCGACGCGGCCGCGACGCTGCGCGCGCTCGCCGTGCTGTGGCGGTTGCCGATCGATGATGCGGCGAGGCGGATCGCCGCGTCGCTCGGCGCAGATATTCCGGCCTGTCTCGACGGGCGGCCGGTGTGGGTTGGCGGCATTGGCGAGCGGCTCGACCCGCTGCCCAGCCTGCCGCCGGTCGGCGTCGTGCTTGCCAACCCCCGCCGCGAATTGCCGACCGCTGCGGTGTTCCACGCGCGGCAGGGCGATTTCACGACCGATCAGTTCCCGCGCACGACGCCGCGCCACGCGGTCGGGCTGATCGGGTTGCTGCGCCAATGCCGCAACGATCTGACCGACGCGGCATGCGGGCTGATGCCGGAGATCGCGCCGGTGCTCGACCGCCTCGCCGGGCTGCCCGACGCCTATCTCGCGCGGATGAGCGGCAGCGGCGCGACCTGCTTTGCGCTGTTCGCCGACCGCGCCGCCGCGGAAAGCGCCGCCGCGTTGTTGGCGGCGGCCGAGCCGGGCTGGTGGGTGCGGGCGGGCGCGCTATTGTCGAAAGCGCCGGAGGGATTGCCCTACCCTAACCCTCCCCCGCCAGAGGGGAGGGGATTGGCCACCAGCGGAGCGAGCGCGTCGGGGTGGGGGTAGTGTCGCCGTCGCCATCGTGGTGAAATCCGGGCCGAGCGAGAGGGGCTGAGAGATGGATGCGGATTACATCGTGATCGGTGCCGGGTCGGCGGGGTGCGTCGTCGCCAGCCGGCTGTCCGAGGATGCTGGGGTCAAGGTGGTGCTGCTCGAAGCCGGGCCGCCCGACCGCGATCCATGGATCCACATCCCGGCCGGAGTGCTGCGGGTGCTCAACAACACCAGGATCAACTGGAATTTCCTGTCCGAGGGCGAGCCGGGGACGGACGGGCGGCAGCTGCAATGGCCGCGCGGCAAGGTGCTGGGCGGCACCAGCTCGATCAACGGCATGCTCTATGTCCGCGGCAACCCAATGGATTACGACAACTGGGCGCAGATGGGCTGCCGCGGCTGGAGCTATGACGAGGTGCTGCCCTTCTTCAAGCAGTCCGAGACCTATCGCGGCGTGGGCGATCCGGAATTCCGCAGCAAGGGCGGGCCGCTGATCGTCGAGGATTACCGCACGATCCTGCCGCTGACCCATGCCTTTGTCGAAGCCGCCAAGCAGGCCGGCTATCCGTTCACCCCGGACTACAACGGCGCGCAGCAGGAAGGCGTCGCCTATTCGCAGATGACGCGGCGCGGCAAATGGCGCGGCTCGACCGCGCAGACCTTTCTGCGCGAGGCGCGCGGCCGCGGCAATCTGCGGGTCGAGACCGATGCCACCGTCACAAAGCTGATCCTCGACGGCAAGCAGTGCACCGGCGTCGCCTTTCGCCAGCGCGGCGTTGACCGCCAGCTCACCGCGGCGCGCGAGGTCATTCTCTGCGGCGGCGCGGTCAACTCACCGCACGTGCTGCAGATTTCGGGCATCGGCCCGGCGGGGCATTTGCAGCAGATCGGCGTGCCGGTGCAGCACGATTTGCCCGGAGTCGGCGCCAATCTCAACGATCACTACGTGATCCGCCTGTCGCACAGGGTTAAGGATACGGTGACGATCAACCAGCTGGCGCGCGGCGCGCGCGTCGTCCGCGAGGCGATCAAGTTCGCCACGCTGGGCAACGGCGCGCTGACCTTCGGGGTGACCTCGGCGATGGTGTTCTGCCGCAGCCGCGAGGGTCTTGCCGCTCCCGATTTGCAGCTGCTGTTTACCCCGGCGAGCTACGCGCAGGACGTATTCCGGCAATTGGAGCGCGCGCCCGGTATGACCGTCGCGGTCTGCCCGGTGCGGCCCGACAGCCGCGGCACGATCATGGCGCAGTCGCCCGACCCGTTCCAATACCCGGCGATCCGCCCCAACTACCTGTCGGCGCCGAGCGATATCCGCGTGCTGATCTCCGGCGTCGAGCAGACGCGTCGGATCTTCGCGCAGCCGGCGATGGCGCCCTACAGCGTCGAGGAGACCGTGCCGGGACCCGGCATCGCCAGCGACGAGCAGTTCGCCGCTTACGCCCGCAAGGCCGGCACCAACGTCTTCCACCCGGTCGGCACCTGCAAGATGGGCACCGACCCGATGGCGGTGGTCGACCCGCGGCTTCGCGTAATCGGGCTCGGCGGGCTGCGGGTCATCGACGCCTCGGTCATGCCATGCGTCACCACCGGCAACACCAATGCCCCGACGATCATGATCGGCGAGAAGGGCGCGGCGATGATCAAGGAGGACGCCCGCACCCAGCCGGCCGCGCAGGCGGCCTAGGCGACCCTAAACGCCGGCCTCGCTGGGCCGCGGCGGATTGCTGGCTGACGTCTCCACCAAGGTTGGCGCCCGCGCGCGATCGCCGGAAAAAATCCGGCGGACGAACCGCATCGCCGGCCGCTCATAGAAACGGTAGGACAGGTATGAGACGATCGCGGCAACGGGCAGCAACAAGAGGAAGATAAGGAGGCGCACGCCGGTCGGCCTGTTGTCGGCCAGCCGGTGGCCAAGGTCATGCATCACCCAATACTGCAGCAAATACAGCGAGTAGCTTGCGGCGCCGCCGAGCAGCATCCATCGATTTGACAGGGCGCGCGACAACAGGTGCGATGACGTGGCGGTCGAGGCCAAAAGCAGCGCAAACGTGAAGGCGAGACACGTCGTGATGCCGCCGCTAATCGGCAGCAGGGCAATGTTGGCGTAAAGATAAGCCGGCACAAAAATCGCGAAAGCGGCGACGCAGACGACGCGTGCTCTCGTTTCGCTGAGCGCGCTGGTCATGACGTATTGCGCCGCGAGCGCACCGAGCAGGAACTCGGGAAGGCGGACCCACGGTGAATTGAACGTCAGCCAATGGGTGAATTGCCCGGCGGTTTGCGCGTTCCCCGTAAATTGCAGCGCAAAGGCATTCAACGCCCCGACGTGATACTGAGCGGTGCCGGTGGCCCAAGCGACGACCGCGGCGATCGCGGCGCCCGTGATCAGCAGTGTCGTGCCCGATAGGCGCCGAAGCAGCGGCGCCAGCGGGACATACACCAGATAAAAAAACGCCTCGGTCGACAGCGACCACATCAGCCCGGTGGCGTTGCTGTAGGCCTCGAACGCTGCGCGCGAACCGAAAGACCAGAACCACCACAATTCGGTGAAGCTCAGATAAAGCGGCAGCGGCGAGATCAAGTCGGTTTTGCCGTCGGCATTGCGGAATTCGAAATAGGTCTCGACGACGAACACCAGCAAAAACAACGGATACAGCCGCGCGAAACGAGCGACCGCGAAACGCCTTTTGCCGCCGGGGCGCGCAAGCGACGCCGCGTAGTTGTAATGGATAACGAAGCCGCTCAGCGTAAAGAACAGCGTCATCCCGACGGCGGCGAGACCGAGGAGCGGGGCGTTGTACGGCGAGATGAGCCGGTTGTCCTGCTCCAGGACCAGATAGAAAAAGCCGTGCGCGACGAGCACGCATGACGCGGCGATGAAGCGAAGCCCGTCGAGCGGTCCGAGATGTACGAGTGAAGGCGAGGATGTCCCCGCCGAAGGTGCTGTCGTCATCATCGGGTCAACTGATAGGCCAGGCAGATCGCCAGGAACAAGCCCAGCGAACCCGTTGCCAGGAAACAGCTCGCGACGCCCGGCGCGCCTCCCCGGAAATTATCCGCGCGCGGCCCGAACAGCACCGCGGTGCCGCGATCGAAAAACCGTCGCAACCCGGCACGCCCCGGAACCTCGATCAGGCGATAGGTCGCCGTCGCCAGCACCAGCGTCACGGCGATGCCCAATGCGATGCGAACGAGCGCGTCGACGGCGGCCGCCGTCGTAAAATGGGTCGGCTCGCGGATAAAAATGCGCAAGGTCCAGGTGTGAACGGAATAGATCGAATAACTAATCTCACCCAGCAGCACGAGTTGGCTCATGCAGAGAAATCGCGACATCGCGGTCGGATAGCGGGACACGCAAAAAATCAGCACGGCGATTGGCACGGCGCAGAGAAAGTTCAGCGCCAGAAATTGGACGAGCCCGTAAAACGGGAAAGTCGGCTTTGATAGGAAAATGACGCCGGCGGCAACAAGGCAGGTCAGCGCCGCGGCGAGGGCGAGGTAGGCCCAACGCCCTTCGGTGCGGGTTACCGGTCGGTCACGCACGTGAAGATAGAGATGCGCTGTCAGGCAGCCCAAGATGAATTCGAATATTCGAGAATAGGGCGAGTAATAGAAGAACCATCTAACAAAAGACGGACCCCATTTCTGCTCCGCCGGAATAAAATGGTCGATATGGCTTTGGGCAATGCCGGCAAATCCGCTCAGATGTCGCTTTGCAAAAATAAACCATCCAAGCGCTACTACAGAAAATATTATCAAAGCCGTGATCGTGCCGCGAAGCGAGCGTAGTTGAATGATTAAAAATACCAGCCCCATGTAGCATAGATAAAAGAAGAACTCGGTCGATATCGACCACGCCAGGCCATAGGCGTTATCCATCATCAAACGATCATCAAAGATGATGATGTAAAACCAGGATTGTGTCATCGTCACGAAATGGGCGACCAGCTCATACCACCACTGGGCATGCGTGGGGTCGTTGAACCAGTCGTATGTTCCGTCGACGACCAGGCCGACGCCGAAGCAAGCGATAAACAGCGGGTACAGACGGGCGAACCTCGCGCCGAAAAATTCGAGCGCGGCCCAGCGAAACCGCATGCGGCTGAACAAGTGTCCGTAATTATAATGAATGACGAACCCGCTCAGCACAAAGAATAGCGGCATGCCATAGATAGAAGTGACTTGACCATAATAGCTGATGAACTGCCTGTCCTTGAACGGCGCTACCCATTCGCAGTCATGAGCGAACAAAATCGCGAATGCCGCAAAAAACCGCAGACCGGTCAACGCATCGAGCTGGCGCGGCCGGCTGCCCTTCGCTGCCGCTGCTGTATCCACAACCGATGCAGCGGTATCCCCTTTCGGCAACGCATTACCTCTTAAAACCGACAAACCTAGCCTGTTGAAAGGCCATATCACCCGGTTGATCGGCACTTTACGTGCGATCGCCGCGTAAGCCCGAAAATCCAGACTGGTCCCCGCGACACAATACGCATCCGCTGGCCGTAAGCAACAGGCCGATCAGCCGGCGCCGATCGTCTAATTATAAACCGCGTCGGTGCCGGGCGCCGGGGAATAGGCGAAGCTGCCGCGGCCTTCGATCGCGGTGCGGCCGCCGAATTCGGCGATCTTCGCGGCCTGGTCGGATTTCGCCAGCCGGTCCGCCGCCTCGGGGTCGACCACCGCACGCAGATCGCGCTCGCAATCGGCGACGAGGCCGCGATAGCCGGGCTCCGGCGCGAGGTCGCGGGTCTCTTGCGGATCGGCGTCGAGGTCGAAGAGCTGCGGCGGCATGCCGGCGTAATAGACAAATTTGAACCGGCCTTTGCGAATCATGAAAGCGCCGGTTGCCGCGCCGGTTGCATGGTATTCGCACAGCACGGTCCGCCGCGGCGCGGCGCCGACGATCTCGTCGAGCGGCGCCCCGGCCAGGTCGTGGTCGTCGGAATGCGGGGCGAGCCCGGCCCATTTGACGACCGTCGGAAACGCGTCCGCCAGGGTCACCGGCTCGCGGCAGGTGACGCCGCGCGGCAGGCCCGGCCCGGCGACGATCATCGGCACGCCGGCAGCCTCCTCGTACATCGTTGATTTGCCCCACAGCCCGCGCGTGCCGAGATTATCGCCATGATCGGCCGAATAGATGATCCGCGTGCTGCCGGTGAGGCCGGCGCCGTCGAGCGCCGCCAGCAGCCGGCCGACATTGTGGTCGGTCGAGGTCACGAGACCGAAATAGGCGGCGATCGCGCGCCTTACATTGGCCCCGTCGACAAAGCCCTTTTCGTAAATCTGGCATTCGCGGAATGCCGCGATATAGGGATGGTCGGGCGCGCGCGCCGTGGGGTCGCGCAGCGCCGGCAGCGGCACCTCGGCCTCGGGGTAGAGGTCGTAGAATTCGGGCCGCGCGATCAGCGGGAAATGCGGGCAGACCAGCGACACGAACAGGCACCACGGTTTCGCCGACCCGCCGGCATGCGCCTTGAGCCAATCGACCGCCGCGTCGGTGATCTTGCGGTCGTAATCCTGGTACGACGAGTCGCCGCGCCCGGCATCCTTGGCCAGCCGCAAGGTCGCCTTGCGCACCGGCAGCGGGTCGCGCAGCCAGCCCATCGGGTCGCCGATGCCGTCATTGACGTGCAGCGGCATGATTTCCTGGGTGAAGCCGTTGTCGTCGTCTCCGCTGCGGAAATGCAGCTTGCCGATCGACACGACCTCGCGCCCGGCATTGCGCAGCCGGTGGTGCCAAGACGGCACGCTGCCGTCATAGGCGATGCCGTTGTCCCAGAAGCGGATCTGATGCGGATAGCGCCCCGTCGCCAGGCTGGCACGCGCCGGCACGCAGATCGGCGAGTTTGTATAGGCGTCGGCAAACCGCACCCCGCGCGCCGCCAAGGCATCGAGATGCGGTGTGCGGATCATCGGATGCCCATAACAGCCGAGCACCCTACGGCTATGCTCGTCGGAGAGGATGAACAGGACATTCGTGGATTTCATGCCAATCGTCCGAGCCGTGTAAATCCTCACCCGTGTCGCACCGCGAAACGCGGCTAGGAGACACCCCATTTGCCCGCGAGGCGAGCGCAGCTTCCATCTTGCGTCATCGCCGCCAAGGCCTGGTCGACCGCGGCCAGCAGCGCGGGATTGCCTTTGCTGAACCCGATCCCCAAGGGCTGCGGGTCGTTCGGCACCTGGGCCACGATACGCAAACCAGGCGTATGGCTCGCCAGCCACGCGGCGACCGGGTTGACCTTCATCACCGCCGTGATACGGCTGGCGGCCAGATCGGTGATCGCGTCGCCGATCTGCGCGAATGGATAGGTCTTGATCGCCTTGATCTCGCCGCGCTGCTGCATGACGACGGCCACATCGTAATCGGTGGTCGCCGCCTGCAGCCCCACAACACCGTCCTTCAACCCCGCGAGGTCGCGGATCTGCGGCGTTCGATCGCCGTTCACGATCAGGCTCAGCGTCGTCGTGATGTACGGAGTTGACCAGGCGAGGGTCTGGCCGCGCGCTGGCGTGATCGTGATCCCGCCGACAATGCAGTCGTAGAGCCCTTGCTGCATCTGCTGCAGCATTACCTCCCATTGCGTATCGACAAATACCGGTCGCAGCTTCAGCCGACGGGCGATCTCGTCCATCAGATCGACCTCAAAGCCGACACGCGCGCCGTTCTCAACAAATTCGAAGGGCGGATTGATGAAATAGGTGCCGATCCGCAACTGCCCTGGAGTCAGCGTCGGCAAGGGCGTCTCGGCACGCGCCGACGCCGCGCCGAGCAGCATCGCGGTCCCGGCCGAAGCCAGAGCCTGGCGCCGATGCATCGTTCGAACTCATGGCAGTTAGGCGTTCCGCCCCACCTGCTTGCCGGCGGTGGTGCCGGCGATCTTGCCGAATACCGAGCCCGACACCAGCCCCGTGCCGCCCGGGTAATTGAAATAGAACAGCCCGCCGACCAGCTCGCCGGCCGCGTAGAGACCGCTGATCGGCCGTTCCGCGGTGTCGAGCACGCGACCGTCGGTATCGATCCGCAGCCCGCCAAAGGTGAAGGTCACGCCGCAGGTCGTGCAGTAGGCCTCATAGGGTGGCTTCTCCAACGGCATCGCCCAGTTGGTCTTGTCGATCCGCAGGCCGTGCGTGGTCCGCCCGTCCTTGACGGTCGGGTTGTAGGGGATGCCGCGGTCGACCGCCGCGTTGTAGTCGGCGATGGTCTTGAGGAACACCGGCTTGTTCACCGCCGCGCCGGTCTCGGCCATCTTGTCGGCCAGCTCCTCGAAGGTGTTCGCGGTGACCTTGGTCACCCGGCGGATGCGGTATTCGTCACGCTGCAGATGGACGACCTGCTGGTCGAAAATCTGCCAGGCGAACTGGTGCGGCTGGTTCAGAATCTCTCGGCCGTATTTGGCGTAGGTGTAGTTGCGGAAATCGGCACCCTCGTCGCAGAACCGCTCGCCCTCGGCGTTGACCATCACCGCGAACGGATAGGAGTGCTTCTGGAAATTGTCGCCGACCGACAGGTCGCCGAATTCCGGCGCGCCGTAGTCCCAGCCGACCGCATGGCAGCCCGACCAGTTGCCATAGGGCATCGCGCCGATCGCCAGGGCCATGTTGATGCCGCCGCCGGTGTTGTATTTGGTGCCGCGCACCTTGGCCAAATCCCAGCCGGGGCCGAGATAGCGCGTCCGCATCTCGGCGTTGGCCTCGAACCCGCCGCAGGCCAGCACCACCGCCTTGCAGCGGATTTCGGTGGTCTTGCCCTCGACATTGGCGACGACGCCGTGCACCCCGTCATCATCAGCGATCAGCCGCTCGCCGCGCGCCTCGTAGGCGACCGCGATGCCGTATTTTTCCGCCGAGTTGTACAGCCCCTCGACGAGCCCCGGCCCGCCGCCCCAGGCCTCCAGCGCCAGCCCGCCCCAGAACACAAACTTGCCGTCATGCTTGAAGGCCTGGCGCGAATACATCGGCGCGAAGCGGATGCCCTTGCCGCGCATCCACAGCAGCGTCTCCTGGCTCTTGGTGATCAGCAGCTCGGCCATGTCGGGGTTCGACCGGTAATCGGTCAGCCGGCCGAGATCGTCGTAATATTTGTCCTGCGTATAGGTGCCGAAATCGCTGGTGGCTAATTCTGTTTCGCTGAGGTCGCACAACTTCAGCAGGTCGTCGACGCCGTTATAGACAAAACGCAGCGCTCCGGCGGTGTAGCGGCTGTTGCCGCCGCGCTCGTCAAACGGTGCCGCCTCGAGCACCAGCACCCGCGCGCCCTGCTCCTGCGCTGCCAGCGCCGAGCACATCCCGGCATTCCCCGCGCCGACCACGACGACATCGTATTCGCCTGAAATCATCCCGCTTCCTCCATCCGGCGCTAATCGCGGCGCCTGCTGATTCGCTGCCGCAACGAGTAGCAAGCAGACAGGGATGCGGGCAAGGGGCCGGTATTATCCTCGGACGCGATCGCCTGATTGTGGTTCGGCGGGTTGGCGCCTATTAACGGCAGACAGGCCTCAACCAGAAGCTTCGTGACTACCTTATCCGAGACACTGTTCGAGTTCTGGTGTGAAAAACTAAAACTTGGCATGCAAACGCATAAGAACACGAGGCAATTTTGGCCGAGACCACCCCTGATGGTTCCGTGAAGGCATCCTCCGGCACTGGAGGCGGGTTGGCGGCGGCCGCGTTGCCGGAACGGGAGCTCGCGGTCACCGAGCCGCCGGTCGATCACCCGCCGCGCGCTACTGGCGGTTACCGCAGCCTGGTGCGGCTGGCATTAGTGGCGCCGATCGTCGGCGCCGGCGCCGGGTTGGTCTGCGCGTTGTTTCGCCTGGCTTTGGAACAGGCCGGTGCGTGGCGCAATGCGTTGTTGCGCGAGGCGCACGAACATGCGGCCCTCGGCTTTGTACTGGTGCTGCTCGGCTGCGCCGCCGCGGCCGCGCTTGCCGCGTTTCTGGTACGGCGCTTCTCGCCGCATGCCGGGGGCAGCGGCATCCCGCAGATCGAGGCGGCGCTCAACGGCGACTTGCCGCCGGCACCGCCAAAGCTGCTGCCGGTCAAGTTTTTTGGCGGGTTGGCGGCGATCGGCTCCGGCATGGCGCTCGGCCGCGAAGGACCCAGCGTGCAGATGGGTGCGGTCGTCGCCCATCTCGTCGGCAATGTCTTCCGCCTATCGAGCGAGGATTTGCGCCTGTTGCTGGCGGCCGGCGCCGGCGCGGGCCTCGCGGTTGCGTTCAACGCGCCGATCGCGGGCGCGGTGTTCGTCATGGAGGAGCTGGTGCGCCGGTTCGAGCCGCGCATGGCGATCGTCGCACTCGGCGCGTCGTCGACGGCGATCCTGATATCGCGGCTGTTTCTCGGCGATGCGCCCGATTTCCATGTCGCGATCGCCGCGCAAGCCGCGATGCCCACCGGCCCGCTGCCCTACGCCGATGCGGCGACCTGGCCGCTTTACGTCGGGCTCGGTCTTGTCGCCGGCTTTGCCGCGGCGCTCTACAACCGGGCGCTCTTGGGCGTGTTTGTCGGGCTGCGGCAATGGACCGCGATCCCGGTCGAGGCGAAGGCCGCGGCGATCGGGGTGATCGTCGGATTGGTCTGCTGGTTTGCGCCCGCGTTGGCCGGCGGCGGCGACAACATCACCCAAAGCCTGCTGGCGGGTGGCGTCGCGATCGGCAGCATTCCGCTCGCCTTCGCCGTGCGCTTCGGATTGGGTACGGTTTCGCATGCCGCTCGCACCCCCGGTGGGCTTTTCGCCCCGATGCTGGTGCTAGGAGCCCAGCTCGGACTGGTGTTCGGCGCGCTGTGCGCGGCGGCGTTTCCGCAGCTCGGCATCGAGCCGGCGGCGTTTGCGGTCGTCGGCATGGCCGCGTTCTTTGTCGGCGTCGTTCAGGCGCCGGTGACGGGCATCGTGCTGGCGACCGAAATGACCGCGGCGTTCACGACGCTGCTGCCGATGCTCGCCGCGTGCTTCGCGGCAATGCTGGCGGCGCACCTGACGCGCACCACGCCGATCTATGACGCGCTGCTGTCGCACATCGTCAAGGACGCGCACGCCGCTCGGCGATCGCCATCCCCGTAGACGCCGGCGCTCACCACGCCGGCTTGGCGCCCCAGGCGAGGAAGCCGCTGTTCTTCAGATCATGCTTGGCGTAGCGCAGCCGGCCGCCTTCGAGGTCGAACACTGCACCGCCGGCGGCTTCGAGGATCGCCTGGCCGGCGGCGGTGTCCCATTCCATCGTCGTGCCGAAACGCGGATAGAAATCCGCCTCTCCCGCCGCCAGCATGCCGAATTTGAGCGCGCTGCCGCAGATGTCGCGGCGCACCACCGGCACCGCCTGAGTGGCGAAATATTCGGCTAGGCGGCGGCTGTTTTCATGGCTGCGGCTGTGGATGACGACGATGCCGTCGGATGGCGGCACTCGCGCGGTAATGGGTTCCGGCGCGCCGCCGTTGGCGATGCGGATCGCGGTGCCCTGCCCATTCGCCGCGTAGGTCACGCGCCGCGCCGGCCCATGCACCACGCCGAGCACCGGCAGGCCATCCTCGATCAGGGCGATGCAGACGCAGAACTCGCCGTTCTTGGCGATGAACTCCTTTGTGCCGTCGAGCGGGTCGACGCACCAGAACCGCGCCGCCGGCGGCTTGAACCCGTCCTCCGGCGCGGTCTCCTCGGAGACGATCGGGATATGCGGAAAGGCCTCGGTCAGCAGTCGGACGATGACCCTTTCGGCGGCGAAATCCGCCTCGGTCACCGGCGTCTGATCGTCCTTGTGCACGAAATCGAAGGGCTCGGCATAGATCCGCATGATCTCCTCGCCGGCGGCATGCGCGGTGCGGATCACGATATCGAGCATCGGGTCGATCATACGCGGATCGCCACGGTGCGTCCTTCGAGGCTCCGCTGCGCGGAGCACCTCAGGATGAGGGTTTTTCTTAATGCCATCTCTTACTCCGTCATCCTGAGACTCGAAATAACTGCGTCATTCCGGGACGGCCTGCAGGACCGAACCCGGAACCCATGAACACGGTCTTGTCCAGCTTCTCCCGGTGCTTCGGGACACGCTTTTTCGAGGTTCGTGTGCATGGGTTCCGGGTTCATCGCTGCGCGATGCCCCGGAATGACGCGGGAAAAGTGCCGGCGGGTGCATCTGGAATGACGCGCAACGCGCTGCGTTCCTCACGCCGCCTGCCGCGGCGTGGCGGCGCGGATCGTGCGCCACACCACTTCGGGTGTCGCCGGCATATCGATATGCTCGATGCCGAGTTCGGCGAGGGCATCGACGATGGCGTTGATCAGCGCCGGCGGCGAGCCGATCGCGCCCGCCTCGCCCGCACCCTTGACGCCGAGCGGGTTGGTGCGGCACGGCACGACATTGTAGGCGAATTCCAGCGCCGGCAGGTCGTCGGCGCGCGGTAGCGCGTAATCTTGCAGCGTGCCGCTCAGCAACTGCCCGCTCTCGCCATCGTAGACCGTGCGCTCCAGCATCGCCTGACCGACGCCCTGGGCGATGCCGCCGTAGACCTGGCCGGCGAGCAGCAGCGGGTTGATCACCACACCGAAATCGTCGACCACCAGATAGCGTTCGATTTTGACGATGCCGGTCTCGGGGTCGATCTCGACCTCGCAGACGTGGACGCCGTTGGGGAAGGTCGGCGCCGCCGGGGTGAAATGGCCGCTTTCGGCAAAACCCGGCTCGACATCGGCCGGCAGCTGAGCCGGATTGAACGCGGCGCGTGCCACCGCGTCGAGCGTCACCTTGCGGTCGGTGCTGGCGATGGCGAATTCGCCCCCATTCTCATCGACCGCAAAGGCGATGTCGGCCTCGGCCGCCTCCAGCAGATGGGCGGCGATGCGCTTGCCCTTGGTGATCAGCTTGTCGGCGGCGTGCATCAGCGCCGCGCCGCCGACCGGGATCGAGCGCGAACCGCCGGTGCCGCGACCAAAGGCGATCGCCGCGCTGTCGCCCTGCTGGACGCGGATCTTGTCGATGTCGAGACCGAGCTTGTCGGCGGCGAGCTGGGCATAGGCTGTCTGGTGGCCCTGCCCCGAGGACTGCGATCCCATCAGGATGGTGAGCGTGCCCGACGGGTCAAAGCGCAATTCGGCGAATTCGTCGGGCGGAAACCCGGATTGCTCGATATAGACCGCCTGCCCCAGCCCGCGATAATGGCCGCGCGCCTTTGCCGCCGCACGCCGCTGGGCGAAGCCCGCGACGTCGGCCGAGGCGAGCGCCTGGTCGAGGTTGCGCACGAAATCACCGCTGTCATAGGTGAGGCCGAGCGGCGTCGCGTAGGGCATCGCCGCGGCCGGCACCAGATTGCGGCGGCGCAGCTCCGCCGGCGCGACGCCGAGCTTCCGCGCGGCGAATTCGATGAGGCGCTCCAGCGCGTAGGCGGCCTCAGGGCGGCCGGCGCCGCGATAGGCGTCGACCGGCACGGTATGGGTAAAGACGCCCTTGACCGCGACGTGGATCGCCGGGATCGCATAGACGCCGCTATGCATCACCGCACCCGAATAGGTCGGAATCTCCGGCGCGAAATTCGACAGATAGGCGCCCATATTTGCCGTCAGCTCGACCGATAGGCCGAGGAATTTGAGGTCCTCGTCGACCGACAGGTCGAGCCGAGTGACGTTGTCGCGGCCCTGCGTGTCGGTCATAAACGAATCGGCGCGATCAGGAACCCATTTGACCGTGCGGCCGGTGCGCTTCGCGGCCCACAGCACCAGCACGTGCTCCGGGTAGAGAAACAGCTTCATGCCGAACCCGCCGCCGACATCAGGGGTCACCACGCGGATGCGGTTCTCCGGGATGTGCAGGACGTGCTCGGCCAGCAGGTTGCGCACGAAATGCGAGCCCTGCGTCGAGCTCCATAGCGTGTAGGCTTCCTCGCCCGCATCGTATTCGCCGATCGCACCGCGCGGCTCCATCGAGGTCACGACGACACGGTTGTTGACCAGGGTCAGCGTCACCTTGTGCTTGGCGGCCGCGGCGGCGCGGGAGACCGCGGCGCCATCGCCGACCTCCCACGCGAAGCAGAGGTTGTTCTTGGCGTCGTCCCAGACGAGCGGCTGCCCCGGTGCGAGCGCGCCCACTGTACCGACTGCGGCGGGCAGCGGCTCGTAATCGACCGCGACCAGATCGGCGGCGTCGCGCGCTGCCGCGGCACTCTCGGCGACGACCATCGCCACCGTGTCGCCGACATGCCGTACCCGGTCGGTGACGATTGCCGGACGCGGCGGCAGCACCGCCCCGGCGACACCGCTGACGCACGGCACCGTGCCGAGCCCATCGGCGGCCAGATCGGCGCCGGTCAGCACCGCGAGGACACCCGGCGCCGCGGCGGCGGCGCTGGTGTCGATCGCCCGGATGCGGGCATGGGCGTGCGGCGAGCGAAGAAATACCGCATGCGCCTGGCGCGGCCGGGCGATGTCGTCGAGATAGCGGCCGTGTCCAGTGATGAACCGGCGGTCCTCGACCCGGCGCACCGGCTGGCCGATGCCGAACTGCGTCATGCCCCGCTCCGTTAGGCTGCGCCTCTCAAGATAGGTCGCCCCGCGGCATGCGTCTACGCAGCGGCAGCGATCCCATATGGGTCGAGGTCCGTGCAGGCACCGGTGGAATTTCAGCTCCGCGGCGCTCCCGCGAGCCAGTCGCCGATCAGCGACGCAATCTCCGCGCTGTTCTTTTCGAGCATCACCATGTGGCCGTTGCCGTGCAGGCCGCGATCTTCGAGCCGCACGAAATCCACGCCGACCCCGGCGGCCGTGAGGTATTGCGCGGTGCAATGATCATAGGTCGCGTGGTAGGACGCCTCGCCGGTCAGCAGCAGCACCGGGATGCCGGCGAGGTTCGTGAGCCGCCGCACCGGCGCCTTCTGCTGCCAGCAGCCGACGAGATCGGGGTGATCGGGCCCGGCTTGCAGCTCGATCTGCAATTCGTCCGCATTGGCGACCGGCGGGTCGTAGGCGAGCGGCAAATCGGCGAGACCCCAGGACCGTGCTTTCCCCTCGGCGATCACCACGTTCTCGAACGGTGGGCCGGCGGGCTCGACGGCGACGATCGCCTTGACCAGCGACGGCCGTGCGTCGGCCAGCAGCCAACCGAACGTCCCGGCCTGCGAATGCGTCAGCACGACCGCCGGGCCGATGCGGTCGAGCAGGGCCGTGCTGGCGGCGAGCACCAACCGCTGGGTCTCGACCTGGTCGGCGAGAAACGGCACCTGCGTCGCGCAGAACGCGTCGAAGACCGGGTCGCCACGCTTGCCGGAACCGGGCCATTGCGTGTGCTTGACCGCCTGCGGCCAGCGCGGGTCGGAAGCCGAAGCCGTGAACAGCCATTCCTGGAACGATGCCGCAAAACTGCGCAGCTCGCCGTCGAGCCCCGGCTGCCAGGCCGAACGGCCGCGCGCTGGCTGGTCGATCAGGTACACCGTGTAGCCGTCGCCGGCGAAATGCTCGGCCCAGCCGGGGCGGCCGTCGGGCGTGCCGAGCCAGTTGGTCGCGGTCTGCCCCATGCCGTGGAACATCACCACCGGGTAGGGACGGCGCGGGGCGCGCGGGGTCAGCTTTTCGACGTACATCTGCCCGCGCATGACTTCCTCGTCGGGCGGGCCGGCATAATTGCCGCCGACGTAGAAAAACTCGCGACAGGCGATGGCGCTCTCATCCATTCCGGCGATCCTTGTTGTTGACTTGCGCGGCGTTCGGGTGCACCGATCGCGCCAGAAAAACATGCCGCTGACAGGAGGCGATCATGGCGTCACCAAAGAAGCTGTCCCATCTGGTGCTGCAGACCAACCGGCGCGAGCAGATGATCGAATGGTACTGCAAGGTGCTCGGCGCCGAGCTGCTGTACCAGAACAAGGCCATCGCCTTTATCAGCTATGACGACGAGCACCATCGCGTCGCGTTTATCGACCCCGGCCCGCTCGCCGACAAGGTCGCGGCCGAGGGCAAGACCGCGCGCGCCGGCGGCGAGGTTGGCCTGCACCACGTTGCCTTCACCTTCGACCCGGTCGACCTGGCGGATCATTACGAGGGGTTGAAGGCGCAGGGTATCGCGCCGCATCGCTGCGTCAATCACGGCATGACGACGTCGATGTACTACTACGACCCCGACCGCAACCAAGTCGAGCTGCTGTTCGACAATTTCTACACGGCACGCGAGGGCCGCGAGTACATGAAGAGCCGCTCGGACAGCGACAAGAACCCGGTCGGCATCGATTTTGACCCGGACGAGATGGTCGCGCGCATCCGCAAGGGCCTCGACCTCACCGAATTGACCCACATCAACGCCTGATCACCCGCGTTTAGGTAGCCATCGGTCCGTCTTAGTCGTCATGGCCGGGCTCGACCCGGCCATCCAACGAGCCCGGCAACCACCCGAGACGAGGAGACGTCAGCTGGATGCCCGGAACAAGTCCGGGCATGACGACACAATTGCCGCGTGGACCCGCTACGCTGTTCAAGCCGCCGCGGTTTTGCCCTAAGAGAGGGCCTGCGGGGGATGCGGTTCGTTGCTCTTCAATAGTTACGAGTTCCTGTTTCTGTTTTTGCCGGTGACGCTTGCCGGCTTTTTTGTCCTGGGCCGGCGGTCGCACCTGCTGGCGATGGGGTGGCTGGTTGCCGCGTCGCTGTTTTTTTACGGCTGGTGGTTTCCGCCATATCTGGCGTTGCTGCTCGTCTCGGTGGTGTTCAATTTCGCCGCCGGGCTAACGATCTCGCGCGCCGTGGCGCCGACCCGGCACCGGTTGCTGATCGCCGCGGTGACAGGCAATCTGGTGCTGCTCGGCTATTTCAAATATGCCGGGTTCCTGGTCGGGGTCGCCGATGGGGTGCTGGGCAGCGACTGGCCGATCCCGGCGATCGCGCTGCCGCTCGGCATCTCGTTCTTCACGCTGACGCAGATCGCGTTCCTGGTCGACACCGCGCGCGGCGAGGCGCGGGACTATAAATTCGTCCATTACCTGCTGTTCGTCTGCTATTTCCCGCACCTGATCGCCGGGCCGATCCTGCATCACAAGGAGCTGATGCCGCAACTCGACCGGGCCGACATCGTGCGCTTCTCGGCGCGGCGGATGGCGCTCGGCCTGTCGTATTTCTCGATCGGCCTGTTCAAGAAGACGGTGATCGCCGACGCGCTGTCGCCCTATGTCGGCCGCGTGTTCGACGGCGCGGCGCACGGCATGACGCCGAGCGGCGCCGAAGCCTGGGGGGCGGTGCTGGCCTACACGCTGCAGCTCTATTTCGACTTTTCCGGCTACAGCGACATGGCGATCGGGCTGGCGCGGATGATCGGCGTGCAGCTGCCGCTCAATTTCCACTCGCCCTACAAGGCGACCAGCATCATCGAGTTCTGGCGCCGCTGGCACATGACCTTGTCGCGCTTCCTGCGCGACTATCTCTACATCCCGCTCGGCGGCAACCGCCACGGCGCGGCCAGGCGCTACGTCAATCTGATGTTGACCATGCTGATCGGCGGCTTGTGGCACGGCGCGGGATGGAATTTCGTGCTGTGGGGCGGACTGCACGGCGCTTATCTGGCGATCAACCATCTCTGGCAGGCGCTGACGGGCGGGCGCCGCCGACCGCCGACGAGGGTCGGAACGCTGGCCGGCGGTCTGCTGACCTTCATCTGCGTTGCCGTCGCCTGGGTGCCGTTTCGCGCGAACGGGCTGCCGGCGACCGAAACGATCCTGGCGGCGCTCGCGGGCTGGTATGGCTGGCTGCCGGGGCACGAAATGGCTTCGGTCGTCGGCGTGCTCGGCGAGGGCTCGCCGCGCTGGCTCGACGGCTGGCGATGGGTCGCGTTGTTGCTGCCCGGCGTGTGGCTGCTGCCGAACACGCAGGAGTTCTTCTCGCGCTATGGGACGTTGTTGCCGCCCCATCGGCGCGCGGACCGGCTTCTTTTGCCGATTCTCGGCTTCCGCTGGCGGATGACAAGCCGTTGGGCCTATGTGACGGCGGCGATCGCCGCCGTCGCCGTGCTTTATTGCACGCGGGCCAGCGAATTTATCTATTTCCAGTTCTGAGCATGGCTTATCTGCGCCGATTCTCGGTGACGCTGTTCGCGCTGCTCGGTGTCGTGGCAGCGCTCAATGCCGTCATGGATGCGACCGGATTGCTCGGCATGCCGGTGATCCGCGGCATCAACGACGCAAAGGCGCCCGGCAAGGACCGGTTCTTCAAGCCGCTCGAGGTCGAATTGCGGCAGCCGCGCACCGTGTTCATCGGCACGTCCCGGGTCGCGGTCGGGTTCGACCCGCACGACCTTTCCGGCGCCGATGCCTATAATCTCGGGCTCTTGGGATCGACTGTTCCCGAGCATATCGCCTTCGCGCGCTACGCGGTCGATTACGCGCCGGTCGAGCGCGTCCTGTTCGGCCTCGACTATGCGTCGTTCGGCGATTTCAACCGCTATTCCTCGGCGTTCCGCCTGGCGATTCTCGGGCCCTTCGCGTTTTGGCGGGCGCTGCCGGACCTGCTGCTGTCGCAAAGCCAGCTGCTGCAGTCGCGGATCACCCTCACCCTGTCGCGCCGCCACGTGAAGCCGCGCTTTGCCGATGACGGCATGCTGATCGCGGCCAACGAACTCCGTGACAGCCCCGATCCGGCAGTCCGCGTGCTCCGCAAGGTGGAGCAATACGCCCGCTTCTATCATTGGCTCGCGAGCCCTGAGCAGACGCTCGGCGAGCTCGACGATTTTCTCGCCGCCTTGCCGCCGCGGGTCGCTGTCACGGTCTTCGTCACGCCGGCGCATGTCGCGATGTACGAAGCGCTGCGGCCGGCCGGGCTCGAAGGCGCCTACGAAGACTGGCTGCGGCGGGTTACCGAAATCTGTGCGGCGCACCACGTCCCGCTATGGGATTTCAACGGCTACAACCGCATCACCACCGAGCCGTTCGCGACCAGCGACGCTGATTATATCGACGGTGCGCATACCAGGCCGGAAGTCGGCCGGCTGATGCTCGCGACGATGCTGCAAGGCGCCAAGATTCCCGATTTCGGCGTCCGGCTGACGCCGGACATGTTGGCGGAATACTTAGCGACGCAACGGATGGCGGCCGCCGCTTGGCGCCGCGACCATCCAGATGACGCGCGCCGCGCCGCCGAGGCAGCCGCCCGGGCCGATGCTCTCGAAGCAAAGCGAGGAAATACGCGCTAATTCACCAGATGGCAGGAGACGCCGTGGCCGGGGGCGATTTCCTTAAGCACCGGTACTTCCTGCTTGCAGCGCTCCGTCACATAGGGGCAGCGCGTGTGGAAGGTGCAGCCCGGCGGCGGGTTGATCGGGCTTGGCACGTCGCCTTGCAGCAGCCGCTTTTCGCGCCGCAATTTCGGATTCGGCACCGGCACCGCCGAGAGCAGGGCCTCGGTATAGGGGTGTTTGGGCTGGGTGAAGAGCGTCGTCTTGTCGGCGTATTCGACGATGCGGCCGAGATACATCACCGCGATGCGGTGGCTGATATGCTCAACGACCGCCAGATCGTGCGCGATGAACAGGTAGGAGAGCTGTTTCTCGCGCTGCAGATCCATCATCAGGTTGATGACCTGCGCCTGGATCGACACGTCGAGCGCCGAGACCGGTTCGTCGGCGACGATCAGGCGCGGGTTGAGCGCCAGCGCCCGCGCGATCGAGATGCGTTGCCGCTGGCCGCCGGAGAATTCGTGCGGAAAGGCGCGCATCTGGCTGCGCCGGAGGCCGACCTGGTCGAAAATCTCGGCGGTCAGCGTCTCCTTTTTTTTGCCGGTCGCGAGCCCATGCACGCTGAGTGGTTCGCCGACGATGTCGCCGGCCGACATGCGCGGATTGAGCGACGAGAACGGGTCCTGGAAGATCATTTGCATCTGTCGGCGATACGGACGCATCGCCGACTTGCCGAGCCGCGTCACGTCGTGGCCGTCGAGCAGGATCGACCCCGCGGTCGGCTCGATGAGGCGCATCACGGTGCGCGCAACGGTCGATTTGCCGCAGCCGGATTCGCCGACCAGCCCCAGCGTCTCGCCTTCGCCGATCGAGAAACTGACTCCATCTACCGCGTAGACCTGCCCGACCGTGCGGCGCAGCAGCCCCTTTTTGACCGGGAAATGCTTCTTCAGCTCGACGACGTCGAGCACTTTGGCCGAGGCGGCGGGAACCGTCGCGGGCCTGTCCATCGCCAGTACGGGGCTAGCCATAGAGCCGCTCCGAATGCCAGCAGGCGGCCCAGTGGCCCGCGCGTTTCTCCTCGTAATCCGGCGCGACCGAGCGGCAGCGATCGTCAGCGAATTGGCAGCGCGGCGCGAAGGTGCAGCCGGGCGGTAGATTGGTCAGCGCCGGCACCATGCCGGGGATCTCCTTCAGGCGGCCGTTGGCGTTGGCGACGGTCTCGCCGCCGATGATCGCGAGCTGCGGGATCGAAGCCATCAGCCCGTGGGTGTAAGGGTGCAGCGGCGCACCGAACAACTCCTCGACCTCGGCTTCCTCGACCTTCTTCCCGGCATACATGACGATGACCCGCTGCGCGGTCTCGGCGACCACCGCGAGGTCGTGGGTGATCAGGATCACCGCGGTGCCGAGCGTCTTCTGCAGATCGAGGATCAGGTCGAGGATCTGCGCCTGGATCGTCACGTCGAGCGCGGTGGTCGGTTCGTCGGCGAGCAGCACGCGCGGGTTGCAGGCCAGCGCCATCGCGATCATCGCGCGCTGCCGCATGCCGCCCGACAGTTGGTGCGGATATTCCTTGGCGCGCTGCACCGGCTCCGGGATCTTCACCAGGCGCAGCATGTCGATGGCCTTTTTCATCGCGTCGGCCTTCGACAAATCCTGGTGCAGGCGAACCGTCTCGGTGATCTGCGCGCCGATTGTCATGACCGGGTTGAGCGAGGTCATCGGCTCCTGAAAGATCATCGAGATGTCGTTGCCGCGCACATCGCGCATCTCGGCTTCGTCGAGCTGGACGAGGTCGCGGCCGCCCAATTTTATCGAGCCGCCGATGATGCGGCCCGGCGGGCTCGGCACCAGCCGCATCAGCGACAGGGAGGTCATGGTCTTGCCGCAACCCGATTCGCCGACGATCGCGAGCGTCTCCCCGGCATGCACCGAGAAGCTCACATCATCGACCGCCTTGACGACGCCAAGCCGGGTGAACAGGTAGGTTTGCAGCCCCGCGACCTCGAGCACGACCTCGGCATTGCCGTGCGGCCGGGCATGGGGCGCGGTCTCGGTGGGGGTTTCGGTCGCCATCGCCACGCCGTACTACTCCAACAACAAGGTGCTTGAAAATCGAAACCGGCGATTCAGCTGCGCTGCCGCGGGTCGAGCAGGTCGCGCAGGGCGTCGCCCAGCAGGTTGGTGCCGAATACCACGAAGCTGATCGCCAAGCCGGGGAAAATCACCAGCCATGGCGCGGTGCGCACATATTCGGCCGCCGATTCCGACAACATCCGGCCCCAGGACGGATGCGGCTCGGGAACGCCGAGACCAAGGAACGACAGCGACGATTCGGTGAGGATCGTCGAGCCGAGCTGCGCCGTCGCCAGCACGATCAGCGGCGCCAGCGTGTTGGGCAGTACGTGGCGCAGCGCGATGCGCCTCTCGCTCATGCCGATTGCCTTGGCGGCCTCGACAAACGGCTGCTCGCGCAGGCTCAGCGTGTTGGCCCGGATCACGCGTGCGACATAGGGCACCAGCGGGATCGCGATGGCGAGGATCGTGTTGTGCAGCGACGGGCCGAGCGCGGCGGCCATGATGATCGCCATCACCAGCAGCGGCAGCGATTGCATCATCTCGAGCACGCGCTGGGTGATCAGGTCGAACCAGCCGAGCAGATAGCCCGACAGCAGCCCGATCGCCACACCGATGCCCGAGCCGAGCAGCATCGAGCCCATGCTGACCGCGAGCGAAATCCGCGCGCCGTAGATGATGCGGCTGTACACGTCGCGGCCCATGAAGTCGCAACCGAGCCAATGCGCCGCGCCCGGCTTGGCAAGCGAGGCGGCGGCGTTGGTGCTCAGCGGGTCATAGACGGTAATCACTGGCGCGAAGATCGCCGCGAGCACAAACAGCGCCATGATCACCGCGCCGATCGCGCCCAGCGGGTAGCGGCGGATGAAGAACCGCACCGCACCCCAGCGGCTGCGCACATTGGCGCCGGCCGCGGCAAGTTCGGCATTGAAGTCGAGCGTACTCATCCAGGCTCTCCCTATGCGCCGCTAGCTGCCGTAGCGAATGCGCGGATCGACCGCCGCGTAGAGCATGTCGATCACGAAGTTTATTGTCACCACCACGACGGCGATGAACATCACCAAATTCTGCACCATCGGGTAATCGCGCCAGCGGATCGCCTCGACCAGGAAGCGGGCGACGCCGGGAATGTTGAACACGGTCTCGGTCACGATCAATCCGCCGAGCAGGAACGCCGCCTCGATGCCGATCACCGTGATCACCGGCAGCAGCGCGTTCTTCAGCGCGTGGTAATAGTTGATCGCCACCTCCGGCGCGCCCTTGGAGCGCGCGGTGCGGATGTAATCCTGGCGCAGCACCTCAAGCATCGACGAACGCGTGAGGCGCATCATCAACGCCGAACTGCGGAAGCCGACCGCCGCCGCCGGCACGCTGTACATCAAGATCGCGTTCCAGAACCCGGTCGGCTGGGAGCTGTAGATCGGGATCGTGCCGAAATAGGCGACAAACCCCATCAGGATCAGCAATCCCAGCCAAAAAGCCGGCATCGATAGGCCGCTCAAACTGACCACGCGCAAGAAATAGTCGAGCTTGGTGTTTTGCTTGACCGCACTGATGACGCCGAGCGGCACGCCGATGACTACCGAGAAAAACAGCGCGATCCCGGCGAGACGGGCGGTGATCGGGATGCGCGGCGCGATCTCTTGGAGCGCCGGCTTTTCGGTCTGGTAGGAAACGCCGAGATCGCCGTGCAGCAGCCCGCCGATCCAGTCCGCGTATTGCAGCGGCATCGGCTTGTCGAGGCCGAGATCGTGCTCGATTTTTTTCTTGTCTGCGGGATCGACGTAGCCGCCGGCGTCGAACAGGATGTCGGCGATGTTGCCGGGAGTCACGCGCAACAGCACGAAGATCAGCACGGATATGCCGAACAGGGTCATCAACATCAGCCCGAACCGGCGGACCAGATAAGCTCCCAACGCTTGCCTCCCCTTGCGTCTCGCGCGCGTGCGTCACACGCTACCAGAGAAGCGAAGCCCGGTCGATCGCTCCTGGCGGCCAAAAGCGCTGCTTCGCTCACACTATCGTGCGGACTGATGAACACCGCCGACACCGCCCGTAACCGCACCCGGCTCGCGGAACTCGCCAAAACCGTGGCGCGCCTGCGGGAACAATACGATGTGCTGATGAATGCTTTCAAATTCGACGAGGCGCGCGCCCTCGCGCCGGTGATCGAGGCAGCCGAACACGAGCGGACGACGCTCGCCGCATCGCTGCCACCGGACGAGGCGCCTGAGCCGAAACCTTACACCGTCGCGCGTCGCCGCCCGCGCTGAGCGTCAGCCGCCGCCCTTCAAGACAGCAAGCTCGCGGCGCAGCGCGCGCATCTCCTCGAAGCGGGCGGTGGCGTCGCGCAGATAGGCGGCGATGCCGAGCAGCCGGCCGGTCTCGTCTTGTACCGGCAGAATGGTGAACTCGACCGAGATTTGCGTCCCGTCCTTGCGCAGCGCGGGCACCGACAGCAAGGCGCCTTCGCCGTAGCGGCTTGGCGCGCCGCCCATCACCTTGTCGTAGCCTTCCCAGTGACGCCCGCGCAGGCGCTCGGGAATGATCAGGTCGAGCCGCGTGCCGATGGCCTCGCTTTCGGTAAAGCCGAAAATCCGCGTGGCGGCGGCGTTCCAGAACCGGATACGCCCGCCCGCGTCGGCGAAGACGATCGCGTCGGGGCCGTCGGTCGCCAGCCGGGCGATAAAATCCTGCGGCAGAGGAGTGTTCACAGCGGTCCTCCCAAAACATCGACCACCTCGAAGAGCGCGCCGCTCGCTATCAGCAGCGGCACTGGGTGCAGCTTCGGCCAATAGAGCAACACCCCGGTTGCCAGGATGGCGGCAATCCAGGCGGCCACCCCGGCGGGGGCGACGCGGAGGACCGCGACACCGCCCGACAAGAACAGCCCCGCAGCGATCGGCGCCATGCCGCGTTCGACCGCCTGGTGCCAGCGCGCGCCCTGCCAGCGGCTCCAGATCTTCGCGGCAACAAAGAGCAGCAACGACGCCGGCAGATAGAACGCCACCGTCGCCACCAGCGCGCCGGTGAGTCCGGCGGTCTTCCAACCGATCAGCGCGCACAGCATCGACCCCGGTCCCGGCGCCGCGCGCGACAGTGCGAACAAATCGGCGAATTCGCGCTGGCTCGTCCAATGCTGAACCTCGACCGATTGATGCGCGATGTCCGCGATCACCGAATTGCTGCCGCCGAACGACAATAGCGATAAGGGCGCGAAGACCGCGGCCAGTGTCAGAAGGTTTCCGGCCAAGGAGCCGCGCATGCGCCGCCTAGCGCCGCACCCGCGCCCAGGCCAGCCCGATGCTGATCGGCGCGAGCCCGAGCATGACCGGCAGCATCGGCCAGCCGAGAACACCGACGCAAAACACCGTCGCGGCGGCGACCGCGACGGCCGCTGGGTCGGCCGCGCCCTTGGCGATCGCGCTGATGCCGGTAGCAAAGCTAAGCCCGACCACCGCCGCCGCGACACCGTCGAGCACGACGTGCGCGGCGCGGTAGCCGGCGATACGGCTGTACACCGCGCCGACCAGCAGGATGATCACGAACGGGCCGAGCAGCAGTGCGAAGGGCGCGGCGAATGCCCCGGCGCCGCCTTTCAGGCGCCGTCCGGCCAACACCGACATCTTGATGCCGTTGGCGCCGGGCAGGCTCTGCCCCAGCGCCATCTCGGCGAGAAAGGCGCGTTCGTCGATCCACCCGCGGCGCTGGACCATCTCGCGATAAACCCAGCCGCCCGTCCCGCCGCCGAAACTGGTGCAGCCGAGCCAGAAAAAAGCGAAAAACAATGCCGGGAGGGTGACTTCCGCGGCCACCCGCCTTTCGCCGTCGTTCACCGCACCCCCAAGGCTACCTGACGCCGCCGCACGAAGTGAGGCATGGTCGATTATTGCGGTATCGTTCTACGCGAACAAGCCGACGCCGGTGTTTCCCGGCGTCCGAAATCCGAGAAGGGGTGATCATTCAACCATGAACGCGACCTTGTGGCGGGCCGAGGAGGCGGCGATAAACGGCTTTCCGCCGCTGTGCCAGGTTGTCTTTGGGGACTGGCTGTTTCGCCTCAGCTACGGCGTCCGGCGCACCGCCAACTCCGTCACGCCACTGCGTGAGCCTGCCGGCGATCTTGCTGCGGTCATCACCGCCGCCGAGACGATTTATCGCCGGCAGAACCAGCCGACCATCGTTCGGCTGCCGTCATTTCTCGATCCGGCGATCGACCGGGAACTCGCCGCGCGCGGCTACACGGAGGAAGGTGAGAGCTGCGTCATCGAAGGGCCGCTAGACCCGATCGTCGCGTCCACCGCGCCCCTCGGCGGCACCGACGCGGTGCGTCTCTCGCCGAAACCGGCGCCCGATTGGCTCGCGGCCATGGCGCGGCTGCAGGGTCAGTCGAGCGAGTTTCACGCGATCTACCGGCGGATCGTGGCGTCCGTCGTGTTGCCGGCGGCTTACGCGTTGTTGTTGGCCGACGGCGAGCCGGTAGCGTCGGCTTACGCCGTCATCCATCGCGGGCTGCTGTGCTATGAATCGGTGGTCACCAGCGCCGCACATCGCCGCCGCGGGTATTCGCGGCGCGTCCTGGCCGCGCTGGCGCTGTGGGGCCGGCAGAACGGCGCGAGCGCCGCGGGGCTGCAGGTCGAGGCACCCAACGCGCCGGCGCGCGCCCTCTACCATTCGGTCGGCATGACCACCGAACTGCACCGCTATCACTACCGGCGGCAGCCGGCGCCGGGCTGAACGGTCAGTAGCAGATCGGCGACGGGCCGAGATAGGCGGCCTGCGGTGGTGTCGCGGCGCCGCCGATGATGCCGGTGGCGCCGCCGATCGCGGCGCCCAGCCCGATCGGTCCGCCGGCGATCGCGGCGATCGCCGCGCCGGTGCCGGCGCCCAGCGCGCCGGTGCTGATCGCCCGGCAGCCCGGCGTGACGCCGCAGCCCGCGAGCGCCAATGACGCCAGCGCCATGAGAACTGGCGCTCGCCAGTGCGTCGAAAACCCGTGCATTGTCGCATACCCCCAAGGCGCGCCTCGGCAGGGAAACAATTCCGTCATCTAAAGGTTCCCGCGGCCCGCCTTGTGACGACCGGACCTCGTCGGCGATATCGTCGAGCGTCATTTTGACGGCGGACGGTCCGGGTCCGTACTCAGGCGGGACGATAAAGCCGTTGCCGCCCTCATGCAGAAATCGCGTGGTACCGCGTTCGTCGCTGGCTGCAGTCTGAAACAACATCACCTTCGTAAGCCGGTTTTCCACTATTGCGGCCGTCAGACAAGCGCAATATTCCGGCACCATTTCAATGCTGACGACGTGCGAACCGCACATCGCCGCTGGCGTCGAGATGACGCCGATATTCGCACCGACATCGATCGGCGTTCCGCGACCATTCAGATAATCGATCGCGAATAAGGCGACGTCGGATGTCGTTGTCCAACTGGACACCGCATGATGGTATTCGGTTGATAATTTTGGCAGAAACAGCGAATAGGGAGGCGTATTGCCGTCATCAATTGCGACGATTTGAAACATCGCGGCATGCTGTGCCGCGTCTCCATCCCGGTCAATCCAGGAAGCGGACGGGGCAGCCCAAACTTTCGGCTTTACGCGCGGCTGCATCGGCCTCAGCCGAGGATTTGCCGGAATGTTAGATTGACCCTGGGGCCGCAAGGGCGGCTTTCCTTGGCAATGCCGTGTTTCCAGCAGTGCTGTGTATCGCCTTGCATCAGCAGCAGGCTCCCCGACGTCAGCCGCAAATGCACCGGCGACACCTGCTTCGATCTCTTGTGCTTGAGGATGAAGGTCCGCGCTTCGCCCAGGCTGACCGACGCGATGATCGGCCGTTCACCCAGTTCGGGCTCGTTGTCGCTGTGAAACCCGATGCTGTCGCGCTGATCCCGGTAGTAATTGAGAAGCACGCTGTTGAAGCTCGCTTCGGCGACCGCCTCGACCCGGGCTTTGATGCCGCGCAGGAGCGGCGTCCAGGCCAAGGGCTGAAGGCAAAGGCCGGAATAGGCATAGCTGCGGCCGGCGTCGCCGTACCAGGCGACGAGACGCGGTTGCGGCACGCGCCGCCCCCACATGACGACCTCTTCGCATCGCCACGGGACCTCGGCGATCAGGCGTTGCAAAATCTCCGTGTCGGGCTGCGCCAGTTCGAGGCGGCGCAGGTAGAGCACGTCCGCATCCGGCATCGCGACCCGCTCGAAGCCGATGTCAGCCGCAATCCGCTCCTCAGCCATGCGGGCTCTTTCCTCGACAGGCCAATGACTTGCTAAAACCATCAAAAGCAGGGTCCAGTTCAGCCGAACATTGCGTTTTCCGTACGGCATCGGCGGTTGTCGCGCGCGCCGAGCCTCCTATATTAGCTCCTGTCAGCCGGTTCGCGGCTGATGTCATTTCCCGGGGGACCGGGGCGGTGCCTATGCGGGCCGTTCGGTCCTGCTATTGACATGAGGTTTCCATGAGCAAAGTCATCGGTATCGATCTCGGCACCACGAATTCGTGCGTCGCCGTGATGGAGGGCAAGCAAGCCAAGGTCATCGAGAACAGCGAAGGAGCGCGCACCACGCCGTCGATGGTGGCGTTCACCGAGTCCGCCGAGCGGCTGGTCGGCCAGGCCGCGAAGCGCCAGGCGGTAACCAATCCCGAGAGCACGTTCTTCGCGATCAAGCGCCTCATTGGCCGGCGCTTCAACGACCCGATGGTGTCGAAGGACAGCGACCTCGTCCCGTACAAGATCATCTCGGGCGAGAATGGCGACGCCTGGGTCGAGAGCCGCGGCAAGAAATACGCGCCGTCGCAGATCAGCGCCTTCATCCTGCAGAAGATGAAGGAAACCGCCGAGGCCTATCTCGGCGAGACCGTCACCCAAGCGGTTATCACCGTCCCTGCCTACTTCAACGACTCGCAGCGTCAGGCGACCAAGGACGCCGGCCGCATCGCCGGCCTCGAAGTGCTGCGCATCATCAATGAGCCGACCGCCGCCGCGCTCGCCTATGGCATGGAACGCAAAGGCAGCGGCACGATCGCGGTCTACGACCTTGGCGGCGGCACGTTCGATATTTCCGTGCTGGAGATCGGCGACGGCGTGTTCGAGGTCAAATCGACCAACGGCGACACCTTCCTCGGCGGCGAGGATTTCGACAAGAAGATCATCGACTATCTCGCCGACGAGTTCAAAAAGGAGCAAGGCATCGACCTGCGCAACGACAAGCTGGCCTTGCAGCGCCTGAAAGAGGCGGCGGAAAAGGCCAAGGTCGAGTTGTCGTCATCGATGCAGACCGAGGTCAACCTGCCGTTCATCACCGCCGACCAGAGCGGCCCGAAGCATCTCAACATCAAGCTGACCCGCGCCAAGCTCGAGGCGCTGGTCGACGATCTGATCCAGCGCACGATCGGCCCGTGCCGCAACGCCTTGAAGGATGCCGGGCTGAAAGCGAGCGAGATCGACGAGGTGATCCTGGTCGGCGGCATGACCCGCATGCCGAAGGTCTTTGAGGCGGTGAAGCAGTTCTTTGGCAAGGAGCCGAACCGCGGCGTCAATCCCGACGAGGTTGTGGCGATCGGCGCGGCGATCCAGGCCGGCGTGCTGCAAGGCGAGGTCAAGGACGTCCTGCTGCTCGACGTGACCCCGCTGTCGCTCGGCATCGAGACGCTGGGCGGCGTGTTCACCCGGCTTATCGACCGCAACACGACGATCCCGACAAAAAAGTCGCAAACCTTCTCGACCGCCGAGGACAACCAGACCGCGGTCACCATCCGCGTCTTCCAGGGCGAGCGCGAGATGGCGGCGGACAACAAGCTCTTGGGCCAGTTCGACCTGGTCGGCATCCCGTCGGCGCGCCGCGGCATGCCGCAGATCGAGGTAACCTTCGACATCGACGCCAACGGCATCGTCCAGGTGCAGGCGAAGGACAAGGCCACCGGCAAAGAGCAGCAAATCCGCATTCAGGCCTCGGGCGGCCTCAACGACGCCGACATCGAGAAGATGGTCAAGGATGCCGAGGCTCACGCCGAAGAGGACAAGAAGCGGCGCGACCTGGTTGAGGCCAAGAACCACGCCGACGGCTTGATCCACACCACCGAGCAGACCCTCACCGAGGCCGGCGACAAGGTACCTGAGCCGGAGAAGGCGCCGGTAACGGCGGCGATCCAGGCGTTGCGTGACGTGATGGAGTCGGACAATGCCGACGAGATCAAGGCAAAGACCGAGGCGCTGGCCCAGGTCGCGATGAAGCTCGGCGAGCATATGTACCAGGCGCAACAGGACACCGGCGCGGGGCCGCAAGGTCCGGGCGCGGGCGGCCCTGGTGCCGGCCATCCGGGCGGCGGCCCAGGGGCCGGTCATGACGACAAGGTCGTCGATGCCGACTTCGAGGAAGTCGACGAAAAGAAGCGCGGTTCGGCCTAATTCCCGGCTAGACGGCAGTGCCGCAGGGCATGATCCTTGCTCACCCCCGGGCGGCAAGCCTGGGGGTGGCGCTCCCTCCGCGATTCGAACCATGATTGGCCATGGCTAAGCAGGATTATTACGAGACCCTGGGCGTCTCAAAGGGCGCGAGCGCCGACGATCTGAAGCGCGCCTACCGCAAGATGGCGATGCAGTTCCACCCCGACCGCAATGCCGGGGACAAGGCTGCCGAGCAGAAATTCAAGGACGTCAGCGAAGCCTACGAGGTCCTCAAGGACGACCAGAAACGCGCCGCTTATGACCGGTTCGGCCACGCGGCGTTCGAGAATGGCGGAATGGGCGGCGCCGGCGGGTTTGGCGGTTTCCAGGGCGGTTTTGCCGACATTTTCGAGGAGATGTTCGGCGCTATGGGCGCTGGTCGGCGCGAGGCCGGGCCGAACCGCGGCGGCAGCGACCTGCGCTACAACCTCGAAATCAGCCTGGAAGACGCGTTCAAGGGCAAGCAGACCACGGTGCGCGTCAACACCTTTGCGCAATGCGAGCCGTGTCATGGTCGCGGCGCCGAGCCCGGCTCGTCGCCGGCGACCTGCCGCACCTGCCAGGGTCACGGTCGCGTTCGCGCGCAGCAGGGCTTCTTCACTATCGAGCGCACCTGCCCGACCTGCCAGGGCGCTGGGACGGTCATCGAAAAGCCGTGCCGTTCGTGCGGCGGCCAGGGCCGCATCCGGCGCGAGAAGACACTGTCGGTCAACATTCCGCCCGGCGTCGAGGACGGCACCCGCATCCGCCTCGCCGGTGAGGGCGAGGTCGGGATGCTCGGCGCGGCGGCGGGCGATCTCTACATCTTCATCAGCATCGCCCAGCACGCGATCTTCCAGCGCGACGGCGCCAACATCTATTGCCGGGTGCCGCTGCCGTTCACCACGGCGGCGCTGGGCGGCTCGGTCGAGGTGCCGACGGTTGAGGGCGCGCGCACAAAGGTCACCGTGCCCACCGGGACGCAATCGGGCCACCGCTTTCGGCTCAAGGGCAAGGGCATGACCGTGCTGCGCTCGCCGGTGCGCGGCGACATGTACGTGCAGGCCGTGGTCGAGACGCCGGTCAACCTGACCAAACGCCAGCAAGAATTGCTGCGCGAATTCGAGAAGGAAGGCGGCAGCAGGACCAATCCGGAAAGCGAAGGTTTCTTCGCGCGGGTGAAGGAATTCTTCGAGGATCTGCGGGAGTAATCCTTACTTTCACCCTTTCCTTGGCCGGGCTTGAACCGGCCACCCACGTCTTCATTGCTGCTCCTCGGAGAGAGAAATACGGGCTTAAGCGACTCGTTTACTTCGAGGAGCATCCCATGCTGCTCGCAGCGCGGCAGCGCGAGATGAACATAAAGCACTGGCCGCGAAAGTGGAAAGTACAGCTGATCCATCAAGCGAACCCGTTTTGGGAAGATCTCTACGATCGCTTGACGTGAAGACGTGGATGGCCGGGTCAAGCCCGGCCAAGGCGAGAAGTTGTTGGATGCTGGGTATCTGCCGTCGGTTCGTCGCTACCGCAGTACAAAACTCGCCCAATCCGTGGCGAGCGTGCCGACCCAATCGTCCCGGCTGCCATCGCTGTTGCGATAGTTGAGACGCACTTGATAGCGGCCCGGTCGTGGCGCGATGCAAATCGCCGCGTCGTAAGTCAGGCTCTCTGTCTCGCCCGGTGCGAGCGTGACTCGGCCGGCCTCGGGGTCGGCGGGCGGGACGGGCGGCGGACAATGCGGCACGCGCGCCCCGGTCGCGTCACGAAATTCGAGCGCCAGCGCCGCCGGCGCCATGGCGCGGCCGTCGATCTTCAGCGGCGCCCCGCTTGTGTTGGTAAACGCTGCCTTTGCCGCAAAGCCGCGGATATCGGTGAGCGACGGCGTGGTGACCGTGAACTCGACCGCGAGCCCGTTATCCTCGGCACGCATCGCCGGCAGCTGGGCCAAGGCCGTCCCGATGGCGAGAGGCGCGGCGAGCGTCGCCACGCCGAGCTGTCGCATCACGACCCCGTCAGCCCCATCATCTTCAGCACGGCGTCGCCGAGGAGGCCATAGGGATTGCACAGCGTCTCGGGCAGGTCGAGATGGCTGTAGTTCTCGGCGACGATCAGCTCTCGCAGCTTGCCGGTGTCGCGCACCGCGGCGGCGAATTCCTTGGCCTGGCGGATGAATTCGGGTGTCTCGTAGGTGCCGTAAGAGACGATCAGCGGTGTGCCGAGCCGGTTGAGATGGCGGATGGGACTCAGCGCCTCGATCATCGCATCAGTGAACTTGACGTAATTGGCGCGTGCCGAGAGTCGCACCGGCGCCAGCTCGTACATGCCGCTGGTGCACAATCCGCCCTTAACGATGTTGGCCGGCACATCGAATTCGCGCGGCCAGTCGGTGGTCAGCGCCACCCCGGCGAGATGCGCGCCCGACGACTGGCCGCCGATATAGAGGCGGTCGCGGTCGCCGCCAAAGCTCGCGGCGTTGCGCCAGACCCAGGCAATCGCCCGACGCACCTGCTCGGCCATCGGGAAGAGGCTGCCGCCGGCGTCGGCGACATTGATGAAGTCGGGGACCACGTAATGCGCGCCGGCGGCGGTGAACATTTCGGCCGGCGCCGAATAGCTCTTGGCGTCGCCGCGGATCCACGCCCCGCCGTGGATGAAGATGAAGATCGGCGCGTTGGGTTTGGGGGTACGGAAAAGGTCGAGGTGCTCGATCTCCGTGTCGCCATAGGCCCGGTGCTCCGGCTCTCCGATCCGCACGCGGGTGCGGGCGCTCTTGCTCGCCCAGCGCTTGTTGAGCTGCAGGATATTCGGCTGGTAGGCCGCTTGGTCATAGGCGGCGTCGAGCTCGATCTGGTCGTAATCGAGAAAGACCGGCGGACCCTTCTCATGCGGTGGCGGCCCGCGATAGGGGTCGACGCGCGGCGGCGGGAGGATGATGGGGGCGGCGTTCACTGGCGTTGTTCTTTCCGGGAAACCCTCACCCGTCCATCGCTGCGCGATGGCCACCCTCTCCCGCTAGCGGGAGAGGGGTTCTCAAGTACCGTATCAATAGCCCCTCTCCCGCTTGCGGGAGAGGGAAGGACCCGCGCCGAAGGCGTGGGAGGGTGAGGGCTACGGCCGCCAGACCGCGAAGCACTTGTCCGAGTTGAAGATGTAGCTCTCGACATAGTCGATGATCTCGGGCTCGCGCTTCAATTCGTGCATCGCACCGCCGAGCGTCACCCAGTTGAGGAATTCCTGCTGGCCGGCATCCTCGATCTGCGGCGTCGTCAGCTCGCGCCAGCGCGACTGCTTGCCGGAGGCCAGCTCGTCAAAACGCGCGCGGTCGCCGGCATTGTCGGGATAGAGGTAATGGTTCTTCGGCGTGAGGAAGGCATGCGACCAGGAGGACGAGGCGATCAGCGCCACCCGCCACGGGCTATCCGCCAGCAGCCGCGCGATCGCCGCGCCGACATCAAAGCAGCGTCGCGGGTTGGGGCCGGGCGGATCGACCAGGTTGGGGTCGGCATCGCCGGTCAGATGGGCCGTGGAGCCGCGTTTGGCGATGACGCTCGACCCGTAGCAGTTCACATGAAACGGCACGACCGGGTAGGGGAAACCCTTCCGGTCGTAGTCGAGATACATCACCGTATTGATAAAGGCGTGCGGCAGCCCGTTTTCGTAGCGCATCTTGTAGGCATAGCTGACGTCGATATCCGCCTCGATCAGCTTTGCCGCGAGGTAAGACGCGCCGGCCTTGTGGCCCTTGGTCTTGATGACCGTATCCTTGCCCTCGCCCCAGACATTGGTGTTGCCCATGAAATAGCGGGCGAAGGGCTGCGACTCGGTCTCCTCCTGGAGGAAGACGCAGAATGACGGCACCCCTTCTTCGCGGAAATTCTCGTACTGGTCGTCGCCAAAGATCACGACAAAGTCGGGCTTGAACGCGTCGATCGCCTCGCGCGCCTTGCGGAAGCCGTTGACGAGGCGCTTGCGGTGTTCCTTCGCGGAGGCGACCGGATCCCTCCACTCCTCGCGCATCTGCGCCGGCCAGGTCTTCGGGTCTTTGAGCTTCTCCGGCACCTGGTCGCTGTTGAGCGTGCGGTTCAACAAGCCCGCCATTTGCTCATCGGGCTGGATGAGGCCGGGATAATGGGTGACACCGACACCGAGGATTTCGCCCATCGTGCACCTCCCTAGGAGTGAATTTTGCAAATCATAGCAGAGCGCCGCTTTATTCTCGACTAGGATCGATGGCAACGGCCGATGCGGTCTTGATGTTAGGTAAAGCTTTGCACCTGTTAGGCCATGCCTTACATTCCGCAATGTGATCCGAAGCTTCAAACACCGTGGTCTCAAGGAATTGTTCGAGACCGGCAAATCAGCTCGGATCAGACCAGACTTACATCGGCGGGCTTTGATACGGTTGGATGCGCTGGATGCGGTTCGTTCGCTCGACGGTCTGCGACAACCTGGCTTCGACTTTCATGCTCTTCACGGGAAGCCGCAGCGATACTCAATCCACGTGAATGGACCGTGGTGCATCACTTTCGAGTGGGAAGGGTCGGAGGCGCTGAGGGTCGATCTGGAGCAATATCATTGAGGGATAGACGATGACCGGACTCTCTGTCGATCGGCCGCTAGCGCGCGCGCCGAGCCATCCCGGTGAGCTGATGCGGGAAATCTTAGAGGAGCATTTGAATTTGCCGATCGCCGCTGCCGCCCGCCGAATGAAAATATCACGCCCGTCGCTCTACGCCGTCTTGAACGGGACAGCTGCGGTGACCGCTGACATGGCGCTGCGTTTCGCCCGACTTAGTGGCGGCGCTCCAGAGCTGTATGTTCAAATGCAGGCGCAGCGCGACCTTTGGCTCGCAGCGCAACAACTCCGCGAGGCACTCAAAGAAATCGAGCCCGCCGTGTGAACTGATAAACCAACAGCAGGAGGGAGAAAATGCCGAGCTTCAAGCCCTCAGCCGATCTCGACATGCATTACGAGGTCGATGATTTCACCGATCCGTGGACCTCGCCCGAAACCGTGCTTCTGCTGCACGGCAATGCCGAGAGCGGGCTCGCCTGGTGGCGCTGGGTGCCCAAGCTCGGGCGGCAATACCGGGTGGTGCGGCCGGATATGCGCGGGTTTGGCCAATCGTCGCCGATGCCGCGCGACTACCCGTGGACGCTCGACCGGCTGATCGAGGATTTCTGCCTGCTGATGGACCATCTCGGCATCGACCGTTTCCATCTGGTTGGCGCCAAGATCGGCGGCACCGTGGCGCGCGCCTTTGCCGCGCGGCGGCCGGAGCGGGTCAAGACGCTGACCGTCGTCGGCTCGCCGCCGCCCTATCGCGAGGAAGCGGCAAAGAGCGTCGACGCCACGATCAAGATGTTCGAGGACCACGGCGTCGAATATTGGGCGCGTCAGAACATGGGCAACCGGCTCGGCAGCTACTTTCCGCCGGAGGGGTTCGAGTTCTGGGTCAGGTTTATGGCGCGCACCGCCGTCTCGACGCAGATCGGCTTTATGCCGACGATCGCGATCGCCGACATCCGCGCCGACGTCCCGAAGATCAAATGCCCGACGCTGGTCGTCACCACCGAGGACAGCGCGCTCGGCTCGGTCGCCGCGATGCGCGCCTGGCAAGAGCAGATCGCCGGCTCGGAGCTGGTGGTGCTGCCGGGCAACTCCTACCACGTCGCCGCGACGCACGCCGACCCGGCATCGGAGGCGACCTTGGATTTTCTGAAGCGGCGGGGCTGAAAATCCCCCACCCCGACCCTGCCCCGCTAGCGGGGCAGGGAGAAGCAGTTGCCGGCGGCACCAATCCCCTCCCTCGCTAGCGGGGGAGGGAGAGTGGGGGAAAGGCAGCCAGTCGAACAGGGAGAACCGCATGTACAAAGCCACCGCCGACAAGGTCCTGCCGACCTCGATCATCGGTTCGCTGCCGCGGCCGGCCTGGCATACCGCGCAACTCGGCCGGCGCGCTTTTCTCGAAGCGATGGTCAATGCCCGCTGGCGCGAGCAGTACGAGGATGCGGTCTCGACCCATCTGCGGGCACAGGAGATCGCCGGGCTCGATATCTGCACCGATGGCGATGCGCATTACGACGAGGAGATCGGCGGTTGGAGCTGGCAGAACTACCCGCTGACCCATATGGCCGGGTTTTCGTCCGAGACCGCGCTGACCGTGCCGGCGGTCAATCTCGCGGCGGTGCCGCGCGGACAGATCCTGCACGACCAGCTCGAAACGCGGGTGGTGCCGCGCATCACCGGACCGCTGGGGCCGGGCAATCTGCAATATCCGGCGATGTGGAAGGTGGCGCAGCGGCTGACGCCGCGGCCGGTCAAGTTCGGCACGATCATGCCAGAGCTTTTGGCCGCGGCGGTCGAGGACGATTACTACAAGGACCCCGTCGAGCGCGTCTGGGCGTTCAGCGAAGCAATCAACCAGGAACTCAACGCGCTCGCCGATGCCGGCTGCCCGGTGATCCAGCTAGAGGAGCCGCAAATCCACATGGTGCCGGCCCGCGGCAAGCCGTTTGGCCGGCTGGAAATCCCCGAGCTGGTCAAGATCTTCAACAACACCGTCAAGGGCCTGCGCGGCAAGACCGAGGTGTGGTGCCACACCTGCTGGGGCAACCCGGCGCAGCAACGCATCTTCCGCGACATCCAGAGCTATCAGCCGACGCTCGACGCACTCAACCAGGTTGACGCCGACGCGCTGACCTTTGAGACATGCTCGTCGGGCACCGGCGATCTGGAGGCGATCGGCAAGATCGTCACCGGCAAGAAGGTGGTGATCGGCGTCATCGACCATCACACCTTGCAGATCGAGCGGCCCGATCAGGTCGCGGACATCATTCGGGAAGCCTTGAAGCATCTGCCGGTGGAGCGGGTGGTGATCTCGTCGGATTGCGGCATGGGCCGCGAAGGCATGAGCCGGCGCCACGCGCAGTACAAGATGGTCGCGATGGTGCTGGGCACGAACCTGGTGAAGAAGGAGCTGGGGCTGCCCGAGGCACCGTGCCTTGCTGCTGATGCACGGTATTCGCTGGCGGGCTGACCCCTCACCCGTCTCGCGCCTGACGGCGCGAGCCACCCTCTCCCGCATGCGGGAGAGGGGATTTCGAGTGCTGGCGCCAAAGGCCCCTCTCCCGCGTGCGGGAGAGGGAGGGGCCCGCGCCGAAGGCGTCGGAGGGCGAGGGTTTAGGCCGCGCCCCGACGGTGGGAGAAGGCGGTCTCGGCGCTGGTGATGAATTCGAGGAGCGCGGCGCGGCCGTCTTCGTTGATCTTGCGGGCGCGCAGGATCGCCGGACCGACCTCGTCGGGCCGCGTCACGCGCTCGCTCCAGCCGCCGAGATCGGCGGCGAGGTTGGCGTAGCTGCCGCCGAGGTCGCGGGTCCGATGCTTCTCATGGCTGTAGGCCATCGCATGCGTCTCGATCGCCATCGTCGAGTTGTTGAGCACGATCGTGGTGATCGGGATGCCCGAGCGCGCCGCGGTCTCGAAATCGAGCCCGGTCATGCCGAACGCTGCATCGCCCATGAAATTGACGCACATCTTGTCGGGCGCGCCCATCTTCGCGCCGATCGCCAAGCCAAGCCCGGTGCCGAGCTGGTGCGACTTGCCCCAGCCGAGATAGCCGCGCGGCTTCTTCGCGACATACATCGGCAGCAGCTGGTCGCGCGGGCTGCCGCTGTCATGGGTGACGATCGCGTCTTCCGACGGGATCACCCGCATGAATTCCGACATCACGAAATACGGGCAGATCGGCGTCTCCTGCGAGCGCAGCTTCGGCTCCCAGCGCGCCAGCCATTCGGCTTTCTTGGTCGCGATGGTCTTCCTGGCGCCGGTCGAATGCTTCTTCTTGCCGAGCCGGTCCTTTACTGCCTCGATCATCTGTCGGAGCACAAGCTTGGCGTCGCCGAGGATCGGCAGCTCGCAGGAATGCGTCTTGTAAAGATCGCGTGCATCGTTGGTAGCGTGGATGATGCGCTTGCCGTCGGGAATGATCGGCGTCGAGATGTTGTGCTTGGTGAGCGAGGTGCCGACCGCGAAGATCAGGTCGCTCTCGTGCAGGAAATGCCTTCCATGCCCGGTGTACACGGTGCCGCCCGAGCCGAGCGCCAGCGCGTGGTCCTCGGGGAAGGCGCTCTTGCCGTCGGTCGTTGTCATCACCGGCGCGTCGAGCAGTTCGGCGAGCTTCACCAGTTCGTCGCACGCCTCGGCATAGAGCACGCCCTGGCCGGCGATGATCATCGGCGTGTCGGCCTTGAGCAGCTTCTTCGCCGCTTCCTCGATATCGTCTTCGTCTCCGGCCGACCGGGTGCGGCGGATCTTCTCGTAATGCACGTCGTTGCCGGGGAAATCGGACGTCATCACGTCCGCCGGCACCTCGACCATCACCGGGCCCGAGCGGCCGTTTTTCAGCGCGTTGAACGCCCGCCGCAGCGCGCCGACCGTGTGCTCGGGCATCACCACCGGCTCGACCTGCTTGGTGACGCTCGAATAGGTGCGCACCGAGTTGAACATCGGGAAGTGATGCGCGGTCTCGCGCGGATGGCCGAGCGGCAAGAGCAGCAGCGGCGTCGAATCCGAGTATGCCGAGGCGATGCCGGCAAAGGCGTTCTCGGCGCCCGGCCCGTATTGCATCGCGAAGACGCCGGGCGGGTTGCCGTTTTGCACCCGTGCGCAGCCGTCGGCCATATGCACGCCGACCCGCTCCTGGCGGCAGATGATCGGCCGCAATCCTGCCGCGACCGCCGCCTCGATGATCGGCGTCGTCGGGAAGCAGAACAGCGTCTTTACGCCTTCGCGCTTGAGAATCTCGGAAATCACATCCATGACCTGCATCGTCTCGCTCCCCTGGATCTGAATTGTCTGACGGAAACCCTAGCGCGGGTTGGCCGGGTGATTAAAGCTGCAAAGCCGGTTCAGCTCTCGGCGGGGTGCCATTCGACCCCATCATCAAGCGGGATGACCGGCCGGGGCAGGTGGTGCCATTCGAAATTCTTCAGCATCGGCGAGGTGAGGCCGGGCAGGTCGACCTCGACGATATGGTCATGGTCGAAGAATTCGTCGAAACCGCCGCGGAAATGGCCGCGCGACTTCACAACGACGACGCGCGCCTTGGCAATGTCGAGCCCCATCATCTCGAAGAAGACCGGGTCGGCGCATTGCCGCCGCTTCGAGACCACGACGACGGTGATGCCGCCGATGCGCAGCGCCGCGCATTTGCCCATGCCGAGGCTCATCCCGGCATAGATGCCGCGCCGGCCGACGCATTCGCCGTCATGCAGCGCCACGACCCGCGCCGGCGCGGTCCACGGCTCGGAGAATTTCGTGTCCTCGTCGCGGTTGAAGCGCGCTTCGAAATTGTAGTGCAGGCCATAAGAATGCGCCTCGGCGGCGAGCGCCGGGTCGTAGATGATGCCGACATAAGCACCCTTTACCTTGGCCTCGTAGAGCGCCTTCAGCAGGTACATCGTGTTGCCGCGCCCGCCGCCGCCGGGGTTGTCGGCGACATCGGCGAAGGCGAGCGCCGGCAGCGCCCGGTCGCTCGACACCGCCACTGCCTTCGCCACCGCGTCGTCGAGCGTTGTCAGTTTCGGATAGAAGCGCGCGCGATTGTTCCAGCCGAAATCGGCGATCTCGCGCGCCGCCGCCTCGGCGGCGCGGCTGTTGCGCCGGTCGCGCCGTGCCGTCACCACAACCGCGATGCCGTTTTTCGCCGTGTCCGAGAAGGCGAACCCGCCCATCACCGACACATTCATGATCTCCGGCCCGACCTTGGTCTGGCCGTAATTGATCATGTCGGCATAGGGGCCGGCGGCGGTCAGCATGGTCACTGTCGGCGGCACGATCGGCAGGCGCAGGAATGCGGTCTCGGTCTTGGTGCCAGGCTTATCTCCATTTGGGAGCAGCTCGCGGATCGTCTGCGCCGCCTCGATGCCGCGCTCGCGCATGTCCATATGCGGGTTGGTGCGATAGCCGATAAACGCGTCGATCGACGACACCATGCGGTCGGAGACGTTGGCATGCAGGTCGAGCGTCGCGACGATGGGCACATCGGGCCCGACGATGCGGCGCACGGTCGCGAAGAGCTCGCCGTCCGGGTCGTCGTCCTCGGTGGTGATGCCGGCGCCGTGCTCGCAGATATAGACCGCATCGACCGGCAGCGCCGCTTTCAGCCGCGTCTCTATATCGGCCAGCAGTTCGGTGAAGAATTGATGGTCGGTCGGGCCGTTCGGCTCAGCGGCGGCGAAGGCGAGACCTATCGGACGCCACGGGCACGCGGCGTCCATGTCGGACACGAAACCGGGGATTTCGCCAAGCATGCGCGGCGCCGGGGCGCGCGCCTCAGCGGCGATGTCGTCGCCAGCGAAATAGGCGAAATGCGTCCGCGTCGCGACCGGCGCGAAGCGGTTGCATTCGATCGAAAAGCCGCAAATGGCGATGCGCGGGTTGTCTTTGGGCATGGAATGGGGCGCCGAAAGTGGTTCTGCGCCCTATCCTAACTCATTCGTCATACCGGCGAAGGCCGGTATCCACTTTTCCGGTGCTCGAACCGCTGAACCGTGGGTCCCGGCCTGCGCCGGGACGACACGGACATTAGCCTTGCCGGAACGGGTGGTCGAGCACCGCCTTCTGCTCGGGTGTCAGCGACTGGTAGAGCGCCTGCACCGCCGGCTCGGTCTGTTGCAACGACTGGAGCCGCGCCTGCAACACCTGCCGGCGATGGTTCATGCGGTCGATGACGGTGAGTTTGTCGGCGCCATCTCTCGACATGGGCAAGGCGTCGCACAGCTTGCGCTGGCCCTCCTGCGCGCTCTGGGTCGCAGCGACCAGCTTGTCCCATAGCGGCTTCTGGTCGGCGGTCAGGTTGAGTTTGACGCCCATTGCAGCGACAAACCCGGCGCGGCGGGCGATCCGGTCGACGCAAGCCCGCTGCGGCGACACGTCGTGCGCCCAGCGGCCCCAGCCGCGTTGCATCCCTTCGTGCCCAGGGCCAGGGCCGCGCGGACCGCCGGGCTCGGCGCCGGCGGCCGGCGGCGGTGGCGGGCTCTGCGACCAGGCCACCACCGCCGGCACGGTCACGGCGGCGATGGCGATCATTGCCGCACCCGCCAGCGTTGCTTTATTCATCGTCGCTCCTCCATGTAATCCAAGCTCCCGCGGGTGGCCCGGTGCCGCCGGTACTTCCGGCTGATCCCTAAACGAGGCATTGTTCATAGAATACGCTGCGGCCGATCGCCGGCTCCCCTTGCCGGCGGATTAATTCGCTGAAAGGATTTTCTTGCCATGCCGAAGATCGACGGAGAACGGCTGCTCAACGATCTCAAGCGCCTGGCGGAGTTCGGCCGTTACAAATCCGGCGTCGACCGGCCAACCTATTCCGATGTCGACATCGCCTCGCGCCAATGGCTGGCCGACAAATACGCCGCGGCCGGGCTGTCTCCGGTTATCGACGGCATCGGCAATGTCTTTGGGCGGGCCGAGGGCGTGACGCGCCGGCTGCTGGTCGGCTCACACAGCGAGACTCAGCCGCGCGGCGGCTGGCTCGACGGCGCGCTCGGCGTCGTCTACGGGCTCGAACTGGCGCGCGCCTTCGCCGCCGACCCTGAGCTGAAAGGACTCGGCATCGAGACCGTCGCCTGGGCCGACGAAGAGGGGCATTACGGCAATATGCTCGGGAGCCGGTCGTTCACCGGCCGGCTCAGCGAGGTTGAGATCGACGGCTACGCCAACCGCGCCGGCGAAAAGCTGCGCGATGCGCTCACCCGCGCCGGCTACGCCGGGCGGCCGCGTATCGCGGTCGATCCGGCGCGCTATCTCGGCTATCTCGAAGCCCATATCGAGCAGGGCAACACGCTCGAACTCCACCGGCCTGCGGATCGGCATCGTCGAGGGCATCGTCGGCATCTGGAACTGGTGGGTCACCTTTACCGGCCAGCAGAACCATGCCGGCACGACGCAGATGGCCCGCCGCAAGGATGCCGGCGTCGCGATGGTGCGGCTGGCGACGCAAATCCATGACCGCTTCGCCGAGATTGCCGGCCCACGAACGGTATGGACGATCGGCCGCATGCTGGTCGATCCCAACGCGCCGAGCGTCGTCCCCGGCCGTGCCGAGATGCAGGTGCAGGTGCGCGATGTCGACGAGGCCATCCTCGCCCGCCATCGCGACGCGCTGATGGAGTTGATCGCGGCCGCCGACCGGGCCGGCCCCTGCGGTGTGGCGGTCGAAGAATTGTCGCAGACCGAGGCCCGGCCGATGGACCCGGCTTTCGAGGATGCGATCGAGGCAAGTGCCGAGCGCCATGTCCCCGGCGGCCACATGCGGATGCCGAGCGGTGCCGGCCATGACGCGCAGGTCCTCTCGCACAAGATGCGCGCCGGGATGATGTTCATCCCCAGCCTCAAGGGGATCAGCCATCATTGGTCCGAGGACACCAAGGAGGACGACATCGTGCTCGGCGCCCAGGTCTTTGCCGACGCCGCCGCGGCGATAATGAAGGCGGGATGAGGTTGATCCCTCTCCGCCGATTGGAGGGAGAGGGTGGCCGCCGCGAAGCGGCGGACGGGGGAGGTGGGAATGCTTTGGCGTTTCTGGAATCCCCCACCTCACCTAACCTCTCCGCCCCCAGGGGCGGAGAGGAAATGCGGCTACGGCATCGAGGAATTCAATGACCATCATCCTCCAAGAATCGCTGCGCGGACTATTCTACGCGCCGTATTACGCGGCCTTTGCGCTCGGGGCGTATCAACAGGAAGGCGTCGAGGTCCATTTCGCGCCGGCGCCGGGTTTCGGCAATGCGCCCAACGGGCTGTTCGACGGCAGCACCGATGTTGCTTGGGGCGGCCCGAGGCGGGTCAATCAGCTCTATGAAGAGCGCGCCGGTTGCGACCTCGTCTGCTTTGGTGAGGCGGTGACGCGCGACCCGTTTCTGCTGGTCGGCCGCACGCCACATCCCGATTTCGCGATTACCGACCTCGCGACCGCACGGATCGTGACGGTCAGCGAAGTGCCGACGCCGTGGCTTTGCCTGCAGCACGATCTGCGCCTCGCCGGGATCGACCCGGCGACAATCGACCGCGTGCCGGACGGCACGATGGGCGAGAACATGGCGGCGCTGCGCGCCGGCACCGTCGATGTCGTGCAACTGTTTCAGCCGCTCGCCGAGGAGCTGGTCGAGGAAGGGGCCGGCCATTTATGGTACGCTGCGGCGACGCGCGGCCCGTGCTCATATACGACGCTCTACGCGCGGCGCGGGGTGCTTGCCGCCAAGCGCGAGGAGATGCGGCTGCTGGTGCGCGGCCTCTACCGCACACAGAAATGGCTGCACGCGCAGCCCGCCGAAGCGCTCGCGGAGGTGGTACGGAGCTATTTCCCCGACGTGCCGCTGCCTCGCCTTGTCGCGGCGCTCGGCCGCTACAAATCGCTCGGCGTGTGGGGCCGCAGCCCGATCCTGCCGCGCGACGGGTATGACCGGCTCAAAGACGGGCTCGTCTCCGGCGGCTTTTGCCGGGGCGTCGATTACGCGACCGCGGTCGATAACAGCTTGGCCGACGCCGTTGTCGCCGAGGACCCGCCGGCGCTGGCTCAGTAGCGCTGAAAGCCCTTCTGGATTTCGTCGATATCGCCGGTTTTGGTCAGCAGCAGCATCAGCAGGATGCGCGCTTTTTGCGGCGAGAAATCCTCGCCGGCGACGATGCCGGTCTCCTTGAGCCGGCGGCGCGGCGCGACGCGGCCGCTCGCGGCCCGGCTGCATTGGACGACGACCACGCCGGCCTTGGCGGCGGCGAGCAGCGCGTCCTGCTGTACCGGCGTCGGGCTTCCCGGTGCGAACCCGGCCGAAATGATGCCCTTTGCCCCGGCGGCGACCGCCGCCTCGACCAACGCCGCGTCGGCGCCGGCATAGCTCAGCACGATATCGACGCGCGGCAGCGGCAAGCCGAGATCGCGCGCGGCGAACTCGGTGTCGGGCATATGCGCCTTGAGCGGTGCGCGATAGAAGTGCACGCCGTCGCCATCGACATGGCCGAGCGCGCCAAAATCGAAGCTGCGGAAGGTCTGCACGCGATAGGTCGAGGTTTTCACCACGTCGCGCGCCGGGTGGATTTCGTTGTTGAGCACGACCAGCACGCCCTTGCCGCGCGCCTCCGCCGAGCCGGCCACCTGCAGCGCATTGACGAGATTGGTGCCGGCATCGGTGCCGAGCGCGCTGGCCGGGCGCTGCGCGCCGACCAGCACGACCGGCTGCTTTGTCGCCAGCGTCAGGTTGAGGAAGAACGCGGTCTCCTCAAGTGTCGCGGTGCCGTGCGGGATCACAAAGCCGGCGATGGCGGGATCGTCCTTGGCGATCTGGTGGATCATCCGGCGCAGTTCGAGCCAATCCGGCGGGCCGAGCGCGGTGCTGCCGACCTGGCGGTAGGTGATGGGAACCGCGTCGGCGGCCAGTTTCGTCTCGGCGAACTTTTCGAGCAGCGCCTCGCTTGTCAGCTTCTGCCCGAAATCGGGATAATCGAGCACGTCGAGGCTGCCGTTGCCGAGCGAGGAGATCGTACCGCCGGTGCCGATCACCGCGATGCGGGGGAGAGTGGGCATGCAGGCTCCCTTAATCGTCATGGCCGGGCTTGTCCCGGCCATCCACGTCATCCCCGGCACAGGCCCGGGGATGACGATCTTAGGGGAGCACCCGATCCGGCGCTACGCCAGCCAGCGCTTGCGACGCCTGTAGTGCTTGGCGTTGTGGTAGGACTTGCGGGCGCCTGATTCGTTGAGGCCGAGATAGAACTCCTTGATGTCGGAGTTCTGGCGCAGCGCGTCGGCCGGGCCTTCGAGCACGATGCGGCCGTTCTCCATCACATAGCCGTGGTCGGCGACATCGAGCGCCAGCGTGGCGTTCTGCTCGACCAGCAGCACGGTCAGCTTCTGCTCTTCCTTGAGGCGGCGGATGACGCCGAAAATCTCCTCGATGATCAGCGGTGCGAGGCCGAGCGACGGCTCGTCGAGCAGGATGACCTTGGGCTCGGACATCAGCGCGCGGCCGATCACCAGCATCTGCTGCTCGCCGCCGGAGAGGTAGCCGGCAGGCTGCTGGCGCCGTTCGCGCAGAACCTTGAAGGACTCGTAGACGCGGTCGATGCCGCGCCGGACCGCGGTGAAATCGGTGCGGCTGTGCGCGCCGACGATCAGGTTTTCCTCGACCGTCAGGTTCTCGAACACGCGGCGCCCCTCGAAGACCTGCACGACGCCGCGTTTGACGACGTCGTGCGGCAACAGCGTGTCGATGCGCCGGCCGTCGAGCTCGACGTTGCCCTTGGTGATCTGGCCGCGCTCGGTCTGCAGGAGACCGGAGATCGCCTTCAAGGTCGTGGTCTTGCCGGCGCCGTTAGCACCGAGGAGGGTGGTGATGCGCCCCTCTTCGGCGACCAACGAGACGCCGCGCAGCACCAGGATCACGCCGTCATAGACGACTTCGATGTTGTTGAGCGCCAGCATCGAGCGATCCCGGTGTCGCGTTCGCGGTTCTACTCGGCGGTCTTGACGGCGTTGTCGACCACGTCGCGGTAGGCGCGGAACCAGTCGGTCGCCGCGGCGAACTTGCCTTCCTTGACCGTGAAGACGCGCACCCAGCCGCCGCCCTCATGGTCGGTCGCGGTGATCTGCAGCGGCGGCACCAACCCGCCGAGCGTGAAGTCCTTGATCTGTTCGAGACCGGCCTTCACCTGCTCGGTGGTCGGCTTCTGCCCGCCGCTGATCTTCAGCGCGTTACGGATCGCCTCGACCTGGATCGCCGCTTGCAGCAGGCCACGATTGTAGATGACCGTGTTGTCCATCTCCTTCGGCGGATCCTTGCCTTCCTTTTTGTACATTTCGCGAATTTCGGCGCGGATCGGGTAATCGTCGCCGGCGCCGGCGAACTGCATCGTGTTGTAGCCCTCGGCTGTGGCCCAGCCGCCGGCCGCCAGGATGTCGGCCTCGGCCGACGCCCAAACCAGACCGACGACATTCTTCAGCGGATAACCGGCACCCTTCAGCCCCTTGATGAGGACCGAGGGTGAACGGCCGAACAGATGGGCGATGACGAAATCCGGCCGATAGCGCTGGGTCACGTCGATGATCTGCGCGCCCAGTTCGACGCCCGGTGGAGGCACGGCGAAGGTGCGCAGCTCAAAGCCCTCGGTCTTCTGCAGGGTTTCGAGGATCGGCATCGGCTCCTTGCCGGCGGGGTTGTCGTAATAGACGTAGGCGATCTTCTTGCCGTGCAGATCGCCACCCAGCTTGTCCTTGGCAAACTTGACCGCCGCCGCGCTCTGCGACCAGTAGGTGGCGGCGATCGGGAAGAGATATGGGAAGCGGTTGCCGTCGGCCGAGGCGGAGATGCCGAAGCCGGGCGAGGTCGTCGGAATGTGATCCTGCTCCAGCCGCTGGTTGAGCGCGACGGTCTGCGGCGTGCCGTAGAGCGTCATCATCACCGCGCCCATTTGTTTCTGGCGCTCATAGGCTTCGATGCCCTCCGGCACCTTGTAGCCGTTGTCGATCTCGTCGCCGCGGATCATCCAGCCGTCGACGCCGCCCTTGGAGTTGACGAGCTTGTAGTAATCCTGCTCAGCGGGGCACAGCACGGTGCCGACGATCTGCGTCGCGCCGGTGCGGTCGCATTGATCGCCGATGATGATCTCCTTGTCGGCGGCCGAGGCGGTGCCGGCATATGCCAAGCCGGTCGCCAAACCGGCAGCGAGCGTCAGCATGCTCCTCGATAATTTTGTCATTCGCGTATCCTCCCTAGGCGCGTCGAGTTAATAGGAAAAAGGCCAGACGCGGAAGTAATTGCGGATGTTGCGCCACAGCCGGTTGAGCCCCTCGGGCTCGACCACCAGAAAGAAGATGATCAGACCGCCAAAGATAACCAGCCGCAGATTGGGGATCACATTGAGCAGGTCGGCGCCGGGAAGCAGCACGCTGCCGAATTGTTCGAGGAACAGCCGCGTGACGATCGGCAGAAGCGTGACAAAGATCGCACCGAGCACCGAGCCGAGCACCGAACCGAGCCCGCCGATGATCACCATCGCGAGATAGTCGATCGACACGTCGATCTGGAACTGTTCGTAATTGGCGATGCCGAGGTAATAGCTTTCGAGTACGCCGGTGACGCCGGCGAAGAACGATGAGATCGCGAAGGCGTAAAGCTTGTAGCGAAAGATGTTGATGCCGATGATCTCGGCGGCGATGTCCTGGTCGCGGATCGCGACAAAGGCGCGGCCGACCCGGCTGCGCACCAGGTTCAGCGTCGCGACCAGGGCCAGCACGACAAAAAACATCAGGAAACAATATATCTGCGCTTCGCTCTTGAGCTGCAGGCCGAAAATGGTGGGGCGCGGGATCATGATCGAGGCCTGGACGCCGCCCGAAATCGCCGGCACATGGTTGATCGTCCACTCGATGATGAGCTGCGCGGCGAGCGTCGCGATCGCGAGATAAATGCCTTTGATGCGCAGCGACGGGATGCCGACGATCGCCCCGATCAGCGCCGACATCAGCCCGCCCGCCGGCAGCGCGATCCAGAACGGCGCATGCAGCTGGGTGACGAGATTGGCCGCCGTGTAGGCGCCGACCGACATAAAGGCGCCGGTGCCGATCGAGATCTGCCCGGTGTAGCCGACCAGGATGTTGAGGCCGAGCGCGCCGACGACCGCGATCAGGATGAGGTTGAGGATCGAGAGCGGATAGGTGCCGAAGGTAAGCGGCACGACCACGATAAAAAGCACCGCGAGCACCGCGACGGTCCACCGAGCGATCGGCAGCGGGTAGAGCGCCATGTCCGCGGCATAGCTGGTCTTGAAGACGCCGGCCTCGCGGTGAAACATCGCCTGCGCTCCCTAGACCCGCTCGATCCGACGGCGGCCGAAAATCCCCTCGGGCCGCACCATCAGCACGATGATCATCAGCAGATACGGCACAAAATCCTTGGTGCCGCCGCCGACCAGCGGGTCGAAATACCCCGCTGCCAGGTTCTCGACGATCCCGACGATGAGCCCGCCGACCACCGCGCCGAGCACCGAGTCGAGCCCGCCGAGGATGACCACCGGAAACACCTTGAGCCCGACCAGCGCCAGCTGGTTGTCGACCCCGATCAACGCGCCCCAGACGATCCCGCCCAGCGCCGAGACGATCCCCGCCATCGCCCAGGCGAAGGCGAAATAGCGCCGCACGTTGATGCCCATCGCCATCGCTACCTGCTGGCTGTCGGCGACGGCGCGCATCGCGATCCCGGTCCGGCTCTTCAGGAAAAACCAGGTAAAGCCGGCGAGGAACACCAGGCTGACTCCGGCGCCGACCACCTCGGTCGGCGGCAGCGTCACCGGACCCAGCGGGATCGGATCATCGGGGATTGGCATGGCGATGTTACGGGTGCCGGCGCCGAAGGCCAGGACCGCGGTACCGCGCAGCACCGCCGCAAGCCCGATCGTTGCCATCACCACCGCGATCACCGGCCGGCCGATCAGCGGCCGCAGCACCACGCGCTCCAGCCCGAAGCCGAGCGCAATCATGCCGGCGACCGCCAATAACGCGGCGATCCAGAACGGCGCGTGAATGAATTCAGCGGCCCCGGCGGCGATAAAGCCGGCGAACATCACGAACTCACCTTGCGCGAAATTGATCGCGTCGGTCGCCTTGTAGATCAGCACAAAACCGAGCGCGATCAGCGCGTACATGAGCCCGATCATCACCCCGTTGGTAAGCAGATACAGGGTGAACTGCAGATCGAATTCAGGCATGCGATCGCCCGGCCGAAGTAAACCATCCCGGCGAAGGCCGGGACCGATATGTCGGGTGCTCGTGCGTCGGAGAAATGCGTCTCGGCCTTCGCCGGGATGGAACGCGTCGCGAGCGCATGCGAAACCTACTGTGCCGCTGCCAGTTCGGCGGAGGTGGTCGGCTCGTCGATACCGGCGATCGTCAAGGTCGAGCGCAGTATCGATTTGCGGCCGTCCTCGTAGGTGATCTCGGTCGCGAGCTCGACCGCGCCGCGCCCATCATAAAGCGCCTCGACCACCGCGGCATATTTCTCGGCGACAAAGCCGCGGCGGATTTTGCGAGTGCGGGTGATCTCGTCGTCGTCGGCGTCGAATTCCTTGTTGAGGACCAGGAAGCGGCGGACCTGCACCGCCTCCGGCAGCATCCCGTTGCATTTGCGGATTTCGTCGCGAACCAGTGTGGTCACCTCCGGCTTGGCGCATAAATCCTGGAACGAGGTGTACGCCAGGTTCTGCCGTTCGGCCCAGTTGCCGACCGTTGTCGGGTCGATCGCGACGATCACGGAAACGAACGGGCGTGCATCGCCGAACGCCACGGCCTCGCCGATAAAGGGGCTGAATTTCAGCTTGTTCTCGATGAATTGCGGCGCGTAGGCGGTTCCGTCGGCGAGTTTGCCGACATCGCGCGCCCGGTCGATGATCACCAGATGGCCGCGCCGGTCGATGAACCCGGCATCGCCGGTGCGCAGCCAGCCATCCTCGGTCATTGCGCCTTGCGTTGCGTCGTCCTGCTTGTAGTAGCCCTGGAACACCGCCGCCGAGCGCACCTGCACCTCGCCATTTTCGGCGATACGGATTTCGGTGCCGTCGAAGGGCCGGCCGACCGTGTCCGGATCGACCTCACGGTCGGCTTGCACCGAGCAGAGCCCGGCCAGCTCGGTGGCGCCGTAGACCTGTTTGAGATTGACGCCGACCGCGCGAAAGAAGCGAAACGTGTCGGCACCGAGCGGCGCGCCGCCGGTATAGACCCAGCGGGCCCGCCGCAGCCCCAGTTGGTCGCGCAGCGGGCCGTAGACCAGCAGCTCGCCGAGCATCTTGCCGAACCGCAGATGCGCCGGCACGGCCTCGCCGGCGCTGCGCCGCATTTCGGCGCGTTCGGCGATGCCGCGGAAGATATTGAAAAGCTGTCGCTTGAGGGGGCTGGCATCGCCCGCGCGCACCAGGATCGCGGTTAGCGTGTTCTCCCAGAAGCGCGGCGGCGCAAGCGCGATCGTCGGGCCCAGCTCGCGCAGATCGCGTAGCAAGGTCTCGGGCTTTTCAGGATAATCGCAGGTGAACCCGACCCAGGTATGCAGTGCGATCGAGAACAGCGAATTGCCTATCCACGCCATCGGCAAATAGGCGAGAAAATCGTCCCCGGGACGCACGTCGTCGGATTTTGCCAGCGCCGCCGCCGCACTCAGTAGATTGGCATGCGACAGCATCACCCCTTTCGGGCGTGAGGTTGTGCCGGAGGTGTACGAAAACAGAGCAGAGATCGTCGGGCTTGCCGGCATCGACGATGGCGTCGACATAGCCGGGGTGCTCGACGCCGAATTTGCCGCCGGCCTCGGCCACCGCCTCGAATGGCTTGAGCAGCGGCTCGTCGTAATCGGCGAGCCCGCGCGGGTCGTCGTAAACGATAAGCTTCAGGTGTGACAGCCGATCCCTGACCGACAGCGCTTTGTCGACCTGCTCCTGGTCCTCGGCGACGATCACCGACACCTCGGCATGGTCGAGCACATAGGCGAGCTCGGCGGCGATCGCGTCCTGGTAGGCCGGCACCGCGACGCCGCCGAGGCACATTGCCGCGAGTTGGGCGAAATAAAGCCGCGGCCGGTTCTCGCCGATCACCGCCAGCTTGTCGCCGGCCTTAAAGCCAGCGGCGGCGAGCCCAAGCGAGAAATCGCGCGTCTCTTCCCAATAACGCTGCCAGCTATAGGGCTGCCAGATGCCCCGGTTCTTCTCGCGCATCGCCGGTTTGGCGCCGAGCGTCGCGGCGTTCTTGCGCAACAACTGCGGCAGCGTCAGGTCGCTCGTCATGCCGCTTGTTGTCCTCCGGGGGAATTGGCGTTGCTGCCGGCGCCGAGATAGGCGTCGATGACCGCCGGGTTGGCCTGCACCTCGGCCGGCGTGCCCTCGGCGATCTTGCGGCCGCGGTCGAAGACGTTGACCTGCTGCGAGATGTCCATGACCACGGTCATGTCGTGCTCGATCAGGATGATCGTGGTGCCCCAATGCTGGTTTACGTCGAGGATGTAGCGGGCCATGTCTTCTTTTTCTTCCTGGTTCATCCCGCCCATCGGCTCGTCGAGCAGCAGCAGCTTGGGGTCCAGCGCCAGCGCCCGGCCGAGCTCGACGCGCTTGCGAAGGCCGTAGGCAAGCCCACTGACCTGCTGCTTGCGCAGGTCTTCCAGTTCGAGAAACTCGATCAGCTCCTCGCAGCGCGCGCGGTGCGCCACCTCCTCGCGCTGCGCCAGCCCCCAATAGATCAGCGACGACAGCACGCCGGAGCGCATGTGCACATGCCGGCCGAGCATGATGTTGTCGAGCACCGTCATGCCGGCGAAGAGCGCGATGTTTTGGAAGGTGCGGGCGATGCCGAGCGCGGCGATCTCGGCCGGGCGGGCACGGGTAATGTCGCGTCCCTCGAATGTGATCGAGCCGGTGTCGGGCTTGTAGAAGCCACTGATCATGTTGAGCAGCGAGGTCTTGCCGGCGCCGTTGGGGCCGATGATCGAGGCGATCTGGCCGCGCTCGACGGCGATCGACACACCCTCGACCGCGCGCACGCCACCAAAGCGCTTCGACGCATTGGAGACCGTCAGCTGCAACTCATCGCGCGCATCGTCGGAACCGTTGGCGAACGCACCAACCATAAGGTTCGTTTTCCTCCCGCTCAAGGCGCATGCGCCTTGATTATGGCAGCCATGATGCGGATGAGATTGCGATAAAGCAACCCAGCGCAGCCCGCCGCCGTCCGCTGCGGCTTGCTGTCGCACGGCGGTCGTGGAACGATGGCGCCGTGGAAGATACCCCTGCCTCCGAAACGCTGCCGACGACGGTGCTGACCGGGTTTCTCGGCAGCGGCAAGACGACCCTGCTGCGGCGCGCGCTCGCGGACCCGCGATTCACCGATACCGCGGTGATCATCAACGAGATCGGCGAGTGGCGATCGACCATTACCTCGTCGATTTTGTCGAGGGCGGCGTGCTGGAACTGCCCGGGGGCTGCCTGTGCTGCGCGGTGCGCGAGGATGTCGCGCGCACGCTGCGCGATCTGATCGACCGTCGCGACGCCGGGGTCGGTGCGTCCGTTTCGCCGCATCGTCATCGAGACCAGCGGCCTCGCCGACCCGGCGCCGATCCTCTACACGCTCGGCGCCGACCCGATGCTCGACGCGCGCATGTCATTGGGCCGGGTGGTGACCGTCGTCGACGCGCAAAACGGCGCCGCGACACTGGCCCGCTTCGCCGAAGCGGCGCGTCAGGCGGCGATGGCCGACGCGCTGGTGTTCTCGAAGACCGATCTGGTTGCTCTATCGGACGAGTTGGCGGCAGTGCTGACGGCGCTCAATCCGGGCGCGGATCGAGTGCTGGGTCGGGAGATCGACAATCCGGGGACGGTGCTGTTCGACACCCCACCCCGACCCTCCCCCGTTAACGGGGGAGGGGGATGACGAGCGCCGGCGCATCAACCGCGCCCCCTCCCCCGCTGGCGGGGGAGGGTTGGGTTGGGGCACGGAGGCCGTGCATTCGCACGGCATCGACAGTTTCACGGTGATCTTGAACGGCAAGATAAATCGGTTCGATTTCGCCAGGGCCCTCGGCACGCTCGCCGCCGCTTGCGGCAGCGATCTGCTGCGCGTCAAAGGCCTTGTCGCGTTCGCCGACCGCGACAACCAGCCCGCGCTCGTACAGGCCGCGCAGCATACGATGTTCGCGCCGGAATGGCTCGACGCCTGGCCTGATGACGACCGGCGCAGCCGGCTGGTCTTTGTCGTTCACGACATTCCGCGCGATACGGTGCTCGCGCCGTTTGCTTTCGCGTCGCCGACGCTTATCGGACCGCAGGCGTCTCGCCTGCCCGCGGACCAGACGTTCGCATTCCTTAGGGGAGGGAATTCATGCTCGACATCGTGATCACCGGTGGGACCGCCGTGCTGCCGTCCGGGGCGATCGGCGCGGATATCGGCATCGAGGGCGGGAAGATCGTCGCGATCGGTGCGGCGGGCAGCCTCGCCGGGCTCGGCGCCCGACGCACCATCGATGCGGCCGGGCAGATCGTCATCCCCGGTGGGATCGATCCGCATGTGCATTGCCGCTGGCCGATGCCGGTGCCGGGGCAGACCCAGCCCAACCTCACCGACGGGCCCGACCGGGTCAGCCAGGCGGCGCTGTTCGGCGGCACCACCACGATGCTCGATTTCGCGCTGGTCGACGGCGACAACACCGTGCAGCAGGCGATCGAACGCCGGCAGAAGGAATGGGCCGGCGACTGCTATTGCGATTACGGCTTCCACGTCATGGTGCAAGGCAAGCTCGACTGGTCGATCCCCGACCAGATCAGCGAGGCGGTGCAGGCCGGCCACGCCACGGTCAAGATGTTCACCACCGACATCACACCCAGCCGCAAGGGCCGCATGGTGCCGTTCGGCAGCATCATGGAGGTGCTGACCGCACTCGCCAAATCGGGCGGACATCGCGGCGATCCACGCCGAGGACAACGACCTCGTCATGCACATGTACGAGAAGCTGACCCGCGAGGGCCGCACCAGCTTCCACAACATGGCCGAGGTCCACACCACACTTTCGCGAAGACCTGGCGTTCAACCGGGTGATCCGGTTGGCCGCCAACATCCCCGGCAGCGCGCTCTACATGCTGCACACTTCGGCGGCGACCGGCGTGCGCGCGATCGACGCGGCGCGGGCCAACGGCACGCCGATCTACGGCGAGACGCTGCACCAGTACCTGATGTACTCGGCCGAGGACTACAAGCGGCCGAATGGGCAGATCTACCACACCTATCCGTCGCTCAAATTCGCCGAGGACCATGCCGCGCTATGGGCCGGCACCAATCACGGCGCGATCCAGACCGTCGCCACCGATGAGATCTGCTGTCCGCTGAAATTCAAGCTGCAAGGCAATAAGATCGACGACACGACCGGCGGCAATGCCGGCGTCGAGCCGCGCGTCTCGCTGATCTACACCGAGACGGTCGAGAAGCGCGGTTATGACCTGACGCAGTTCGTCAACCTGATCTCGACCAACGCCGCCAAGATCCTCGGCCTCTACCCGCGCAAGGGCGCGCTCGCGGTCGGCTCGGACGCCGACATCGTGTTGCTCGATACAAGCAAGCGCCATCAGGTCAAGGCGGCAGAGATGCACGAGGCGGATTACTCGCCGTGGGAAGGGCGCGATCTCGCCTGCTGGCCGTCAATGACGTTGCTGCGCGGCAAGGTCGTCGTCGAGGGCGGCGCGCTCAAGGGCGCACCGGGCGACGGCCAGCATCTCAGCCGCAAGGTCGCCGACGAGATGCGCAGCCGCCCCGCGGTCTGAAACTCGCGGCGATGAGCTGCTATTCGCCTTCGATCTTGTAGACGGGCGTCCCGGCCGTCTCGTAGGTGCGTGTCGCGGGGCGGACCCGCAACCGTACCTGGACGCGGCCGACGCCGGGAACGTTGCTCGCCAACGCCTGCGCCAGGGAGATCGCGATCAGGCTGTTGATCGTGCCGGCGAGCGTCACCTCGGAACCATCGACCGTCACTGAGATGTCCGATGCGTCGATAAACGGGCTGTCGGCCAGTTGCTGCGCGACGTCGGTGCCGATTTCCTGCGGCGTCCGCCGCAGCAACGGCTGCCGCGGCCGTTCGGCGTGGCGCACGGGCTGTAGCGGACGAGCGGGAGCGGCAGCGTCCGGCGCGTCGATGTTCACGACCTCGATCGAAGCCGTATCGCTGCGTGCCTCGGCGACGGCCGGTTCTGCGTCGCGGACCTGGCGCGGGAGCCCGAAGCCGAGAAAGTGCCGTCGGCGCGGCGCGGTTTCTTCGTGTCGTCCATAGGCTTCCGGATAGCTTTCTTCGTATTCGCCCATCGCCTCGCTCCAGCAGAAATGTTCCACGCCGGTGGTGTCCGCCAGCCAGCGTGGAATCGCCACATCAGTTCCAGTTGCCGTCGATCCAGATCCATGATGTCGGGGTCTGTATCCAGTGACCCGGGATCCACTGCGCGTTCTCGCGCGGTGCCTCGACGTACTGTCCGTCGATGAAGACGTAGTTGGACCGTGCGGGGTCCCAATCGTAATGGCCGGGGATCCATACCGTGCGCGGCGTGATCGGGTGGCCGTAGGGTATGATTATCGGCTGCACATAGCCGGGCGCGACATAATCTTCTTGCGTTGGCTGCGGCTGGCCGGTGATGGTCGTGCTGACGTTGGTGTAATTCGGTGGCGCGGGTGGCGCTGGCGGGACGAACTGGGCGTTGGCTGCGGATCCGCCCAGGACCAGCGCCGCGACCGCGGCGGGAAGACCGTATTTGATCATGCTGCCTCCTTCGCGCCCTGCGTGTCGATCGATCGCGATGGCAGGCCATCGCGATAGGGAGCGCGGCTAGCGGTTTAACAACCGCGGCGGCAGATCATTCCGTTGTTTGGGCTTCGCGGCGTGTCGCCCGACGCCGAAACATTGTATCCTTCCAATCCCAACGCCGCGGCGTCGGAGAGTTCGTTCGTTTTGTCCAGTGTTGCGACCACCACGCTTGTCGTTGCCGGCTTTCTGGCACTGGTCAGCCTGGTGCAGCCGGTGGCCGAACGGCTGCGCCTGCCCTATGCGGTGCTGCTGGCCTTGGTTGGCGTCGCGATCGGCGGCGTGTCGAGTTTCCTGTTCTATTCGCCGTCGATCACGCTGTTCGACAGCATCGTCGAGCCGATCGTCAACCTTCCGTTCGGCGCCTCGATCTTTCTGGTCGTCTTCCTGCCGGTCCTGCTGTTCCACGCGGCGCTGACGATCGACCTGCGCGAGATCGCCGAGGATGCGGCGCCGATCCTGGTGCTGGCGATCGTCGCGGTGTTCGCCGCGGCGGCGGCGATCGGCTTCAGCCTGTCGCTTGCCGGGGTGCCGCTCATCGTGGCGCTGCTCTTGGGGTCGATCGTCGCGACCACGGACCCGGCGGCGGTGGTGGCGATCCTGCACGAGATCGGCGCGCCGCCGCGGCTGACGCGTCTGCTCGAAGGGGAAAGCCTGCTCAACGACGCCGCGGCGATCGTGCTCTTCACGGTGCTGACCGAAATGCTGGCAACCGGCGGCGAGGCGCATATCGCGGCCGGAATCGAGCATTTCGTCCTGTCGTTTCTCGGCGGCATCCTGCTGGGGGTGGTCGGCGGCAGGATCTGGGGGGCGCTGTTGCCGTTGCTCGACGGGTCGCGCATGGCCGAGGTGACCCTCACGGTGGCGCTGCCCTACATCGTCTACCTCGTGGGCGAGGTGTTCGAGGTATCGGGCGTCGTCGCGGTCGCCAGTGCCGGGCTGACCGCCGGCACCATCGCGCGCGTGCGGCTCGGACCGGAGAATTGGGAGTATCTCGAGCGGGTCTGGGAGCAGATGGGCTTCTGGGCCAGTTCACTGATTTTCATCACCGCCTCGACCGAAGTGCCGCGGCTGCTCGGTGGGGTGCATCCCGCCGATTTGTGGCTGCTGCTGATCGCGCTGGCGGCGGCGCTGCTGTCGCGCGGCGCGGTGCTGTTCGGGCTGTTTCCGCTGCTCTCATCGCTCGGCCTCAGCCAGAAGGTCAGCGTCGCCTATAATTTTGCGATCACCTGGGGCGGGCTGCGCGGCGCGGTCACGCTGGCGCTGGCGCTGTCGGTTACCGAGAACGACAGCATTCCCTCCGAGAAGAAAGACCTGGTCGCGGTGCTGGCGACGGGGTTCGTGCTGTTCACGCTGCTGGTTAACGGCCTGACCCTGCGGCCGCTAATGCGGCTGCTGCGGCTCGACCGGCTGTCACCGCTCGACCAAGCCTTGCGCGATAAGGTGCGCGTGCTGTCGCTGACCGAGGTGCGCGAGGCAGTGCGCGAGACGGCCCGCGAATTCGGCGTCGGGGCGACCGCGACCAAGGCAGCGACAGACCGCTACGCCGAAGCGATCGACGAATTGGGGGCCAATGAAGCGCTGCTCGAAAGCGCCATCTCCGACCGCGACCGGATCACCATCGGCTTGGTTGCGCTGGCCAACCAGGAGCGGCGCTTCATCCATAGCCATCATACCCAGAACACGGTCTCGGCGCCGGCGATCGAGCGGCTGCTGCGCAACACGAACGCGATCCTCGACGCCGCCAAGGCCGAGGGGGAAGCCGGCTACATGCGCGCCGCGCGGGCGGCTCTGGGATTTACCCGCGGCTTCCGGATTGCCAACCTCCTGCACCGGCGGCTCGGCATCGAGGCCCCGCTGCAGCGCGAGATTTCGATCCGCTTCGAGACGCTGCTGGTGCGCCGGTTGGTGCTCGGCAGCCTGAGCCGCCTCGCCGGACGGCGGCTGCGCGCGTTGTTTGGCGCGTCGGCGGCCGAGCATCTCAACGCGATCGTCGCACAACGCGCCGAGGCGACGGCCAGTGCGCTCAACGCGCTGCGGCTGCAATATCCCGTGCACGCCGATGCGCTCGAACAGAGATTCCTGCAGCAATCGGGGCTGCGGCTGCTGATCGCGCGCTACAACGATCTCTACGCCGAAGGTCTGATCGGCCGCGAGGTGTTCGACGATCTCGGCCGCGAGCAGGAGGCCGGGGAGCGGCTCGCGGCCGCCAACCCACCGCTGGATCTCGGCCTGCGCACCGAGGAACTGATCGCCCATTTCGAGATGTTCGCCGGGCTCGGCCCAGCGGAGATCAAGGCGCTGGCGCGGCGCTTTCGCCCGCGCCTGCTGGTCCCCGATGAGGTCATCATCAAGAAGGGTGATCGCGGCAACGAGATGTTCCTGATTTCCTCCGGCGCGGTCGAGGTGGTGCTGTCGAATAATCGCATCCGGCTCGGCAGCGGCGAGTTCTTTGGCGAGATGGCGCTGCTCGGTGATCGCCGCCGGCAAGCCGATGTCGTTGCGCTCGGCTATTGCCGCGTGCTGGTGCTGAGCGCCGCCGATTTGCAGCGCTTCCTGCGCGAATTCCCCGCCGCCAAGACCGAGATCGACCGCGTCGCGGCCGCCCGCCAGCGCGAGAATGTCGCGCGCGCCGGCGAGGGCTGACCGTCTGTGCGTCCTTCGAGACGCGCTCTGCGGGATGACGGGGTTCTTGTATTACAATCCGTCATCCTGAGAGCCTGGCCCGAAATGCGCTTGAGATGCTCGCAGATGTTTTTTCTCGTCATTCCGGGGCATCGCGCAGCGATGAACCCGGCAACTGTGTTTTAGGGTTGGAAGGCACGGTTGTCTCGGATCATGGCGTTGAGGGTGATGAGGAGTTTTCGGGCGAGGGCGATGAGGGCGAGTTTGGCGGGTTTTCCGGCGGCGCGCAGGGACTGGTAGGTTTTGGCGAAGCGGGATGTGCCGCGGCTGGCGGCGAGGGCGGCCATATAGAGGGCGTCGCGGACGCGTTTTCGACCGCCGCGGATTTGGCTTTTGCCGCGGAACTGGCCGCTTTCGACGGTGAGCGGGGCGAGACCGGCGAGGGCGGCGATGGTTTGCGGCGATCGTTGGCCGAGTTCGGGCAGGAGGGCGATGAGGGTGGTCGCGGTGACCGGGCCGGCGCCGGGAGCGGAGCGCAGCCGGCGGGCGGTCTGCTTGAGGTCGCGCTGCTCGTCGATCAGTTGGGCAATGCGGGTTTCCAGCGTGGCGATTTCGCTCGACAGCCAGGCGATGTGGCGGGCGATGTCGGCGGCGATCTCGGGGGGTGCGTCGTGCCGCCGGGTGCGCTCCTGCTGGCGGGTGGCGACGAGCTGGTCGCGGCGTTTGTGCCACAGCGCCAGGCGCTGGCGCTGTGGCTCGGCGGGAGCGGCAGGCGGCGGGTCGAGACACTGCGCCATGGCGGCGAGCATGGCGGCGTCGAGCGCATCGGTCTTGGCGAGAAAGCCGGCGGCGCGGGCGAAGTCGCGCGCGCGGCGCGGATTGACCCTGGCGAAGGCGATGCCGGCCTCGTCCAGGGTTTGCCGCAGCGCCAGGTCGTAGGCGCCGGTGGCCTCGAACAGGACGCGCCGGGGCAGGACGCGCCGGGGCTTGTCCGGCCATCGGGCGATCAAGGCGGCGATCGCCGCCTTTGTATTGGCCAGGCGGACCACCCGGCCGCCGTCAAAGACATCAAGGTGTTGCTTGGCGATATCGATTCCAACCACGCCAGGGGCTATGTTCATCGGGCCTGTTCCTGTGCTGCGAGGTCCGTTGCCGCGGCCTCGGTCAACTGTTCAGGGTGGGTAGGCGGTACGCGGGCGGGGATCGGGCCGAGTTGCGATCTCTCGGGATCGGGAACCCAACGATCTCCCGCCCGCTCAACCCTGCCACAAACCCAACACACGGGACCCATATGTGGACGGCCCCCGTTGTGCAAGGTGTCGGCGGTGAGTTGGTTCTGGTCGATTGCGGTCATATGTCCGGCCTTTGAGTGCGGTCGGCTTGACCGCTGGCCCAGATGGGTTGCGCGGATCGGGTCCTGAACATGCACGCGACGTCGCAGCGCCGCTGGGTTCCGCGGGGTGTCCCGATCCTCGGCTCGACCGATCGCCATCTCGCTGCTGTCCTCGCATTCGCCAGGCGGGTTAAACGGGTGCGCCGGTCAGGCCGCTTGCGGCCGGCGGTAGACCTCGCCGCTGACCATCATCGCCCACAGGGTGCGGGCCATCTTGTTGGCGAGCGCCACGGCGGCGAGCTTTTTGGGCTTGCGCGCCAGCAATTTGAGGAGCCAGGGCGAAGCCCGCCCGGGCCGCGCGGCGCGGATCACCGCGGTGGCGCCGAGCACCAGGAGGCGACGCAGGTCCTCGTCGCCTTGCCGGCTGATCCGGCCGGACGCTGGCGTCCGGCGGTGGCGTGCTCCTTGGGCGGGATGCCGAGCCAGGCGGCGAAGTGGCGCGCCGAGCGGAACCCCCGAGCGGAACCCCTTGGGGTCGCCCACCTTGAGGGTGAAACTCACCGCGCCGATCGGTCCGATGCCGGGCTGCGTCGCCAGGCACTGGCTCACCGGGTCGGAACGGTGCCAGGCCATCAGCTCGGCCTCGAGCGCCTTCAGCTTGACCCCGATCGCCGCGACCTGGGCGAACAGCACGCCAAGCATCTCCAACGCCAGCGCCGGCACGCCGGCGTCCTGCGCCCGCTGCAGCAACTCGTCCGCCTTGCCGGCCCCCTTGGCGGCGATCACGCCAAACTCGGCGGCATGGCCGCGCATCGCGTTGATCAGCATGGTGCGTTGCTTGACCAAGAGGTCGCGCACGCCAAGCAGCATCAGCATCGCCTGCTGCTCGGCGCTCTTCACCGCCACAAACCGCATCCCCGGCCGGCTCATCGCCTCGCAGATCGCCCCCACGGGTCAAGCCGGTCAAGCCGGTCAAGCCTATGGGCTGAAGGCCCACGCGTCGGCCGCGTCGTGCTTGCCGCGCTTGACGTAAGGCTTGACGTATTGCGGCGGCAGCAGCACCACCGCGTGCCCCAGCCCCTGGAGCACCCGCGCCCAGTGATGCGAGGCGCCGCACGCCTCCAGCCCCACCCGCGTCGGCGCCAGCTTGCTCATCACCCTGACAAATTCGCCGCGCCCGACCCGCCGACGCAGCACCGGCTGCTCCGCCTCGTCGACACCGTGAACCTGAAAGAGATGCTTGGAGGTATCAACACCAATCCTGATAATCGTCATCGGACGGCTCCCTCTGCTCAGATGGCAACATCACAGCCTGGCACAGACGATGCCGTCGGGGGCCGTCCACCCCAACATGCGCACGGACCGCCGAAAAGCGCGTCCCGACGCCGTAACCCCTCCGGACAAGCCCGTGTTCATGGGTTCCGGGTTCGGCCCTGCGGGCCGCCCCGGAATGACAACGATAATTTCGAGTCAGGCTCTCAGAAGAAAGCTGCTCGGAACAACAATCCGAGCGGCTTTTTTTGCCCCACCCGACCCACCTGCTTGCGGGGGAGAGGTATGGGCACACTAACGCCCGGCGCGGACGAGACGGCCGGGGCGGGCGCCGGTTTCCTCGCCGTTCTCGAAGACCGGGGTGCCGGCAACAAAGGTCGCGCGGTAGCCGTCGGCGCGCTGCACGAGGCGGCGGCCGCCGGCCGGCAGGTCGTGCACGACCTCGGGCTGATGCAAGCGAAGATTGTCGAAATCGATCAGATTGACGTCGGCGCGCAGCCCCGGCGCCAGCCGGCCGCGATCCTTGAAGCCAAAGAAATCGGCGGTCTCGCTGGTCTGCATCTTGACCAGATGCCGCACCGGCAGACCCGGCCCGCGCTTCCGGTCGCGCCCCCAATGCGTCAGCATGAAGGACGGCATGCTGGCGTCGACGATCGCGCCGCAATGCGCGCCGCCGTCGCTGAGGCCGAGCAGCGTGCCGGGATCGGTGATCATCTCGCGCACCATCTCGTGGTCGCCCTGCGCGTAGTTGACGACCGGCAGGAACAGGAGATTCTCAAGGCTCTCGGTCAGATAGTCGTAGGCGACTTCCTGCGGGCTGCGGTTGCCCTTGGCGGCGATCGCGGCGATGCTCTTGTCGGGCGACGGCTCGTAATCGGGGGTCGCGCCGCTCATCACGAACAATTTGTCCCAGCGGCCGATCATCGCCTGCCGCGCCTGCGACAGGCGGGCAAGCTGGCGTTCGGTCGGTTCCTCGGCGAGCAGCTGGCGGCGCAGCTCGGGATCGCGCATGCGCGCGATGCGCTCCTGCGGTGAAAGCTGCTCGAGCGGGAGGTAGCTCGGGCGGATCGAGAACGGGTTGTACGACCCGGCGATGCCCTGGATGACGCCGACGGGGCGCCCGGCGACCTGCGCGGTGATATTGGCGCCCTGAGCCCGCGCCTTGTGGACGCCTTGCATCAACCGCTTCCAGCGCGCCGGGTCCTTGGTGCGGTCGGTGAGAAGGAACCAGATCGGCCGGCCGGTCTCCTTCGACAGCTTGGTCATCCAGGCGAACTCGGCTTCCTCGTCGACAAAGTCGCTGTTCATACCGAAGGCGCCGCCGCCGACCGCGGCCATCGCCTGGCCGATGCCGTAGAGCTCCTCCTCCTCGGCGAAATGGCCGGGGACGAGCTGGCCGTCATTGGTCTTGTGCGAATAGGTGCGCGAGGTGGTGAAGCCAAACGCGCCGGCACGGAGAGACTCTTCCGTGAGCCGCCGCATCTCGGCGATATCTTCTGCCGTGGCGACTTCGCGATTGATGCCGCGTTCGCCCATCACAAAGACGCGCAGCGGGTGGTGCGGAATCTGCGCACCGATATCGATGGTGCGCGGCATGCGGTCAAGCGCGTCGAGATATTCAGGGAAGCTCTCCCAATCCCATTTGAGGCCCTCGGCGAGCGCGATGCCGGGGATATCCTCGATCGCCTCCATCAGGTCGATGAGGCCTTCGCGGTGCTCCCGGCGCACCGGCGCGAAGCCGACACCGCAATTACCGAAGAGGATCGTCGTCACGCCATGCCAGGAGGACGGCGCCAGCACCGGGTCCCAGGTCGCCTGGCCGTCGTAATGGGTGTGGACATCGACCCAGCCGGGGGTGACGAGCAAGCCGTTCGCCTCGATCTCGCGTTTGCCCGGCCCGGCCTTGCCGCCGACCGCGCTGATCTTGCCGCCGTCGATCGCGATGTCGCCGGTAAAGGCGTCGCTGCCGGTGCCGTCGAGAATGCTGCCGCCGCGAATGACCGTATCGTGCATGCCGTCCCTCCCGGAATCTCTCGCCGCAGCATGGGCTTGTGAGAAACCTGCCGCAATGGCTCGGCTTGCATGGCGCCATGCCGAAACACGCGGCGAAGCCGCAATGAATTTCACTGCAGAGGCACGGAGGCACAGAGGCACAGAGGAATGAGCCCTTGGGCAATCTCTGTGCCTCTGTGTCTCCGTGGTGATTTTTGTTGGCGCTGCGCGCCTGACGGAGAAGGATGCTCTCGATTCGATGGAGGAAACGATGAGCGAACAGCAGCGGGTGGCGCTGGTAACCGGCGCGGCGGGCGGCATCGGGCGGGCGATCGTCGGCGGGCTGCTGGGGCAAGGGCTGGCGGTGGCGGCGGTGGACCGCACCGCGCAGGGCCTTGCCGAACTGCAGAAGGCCGCCGAGGAGCGGCAGCAGGGCGGCCGGCTGCTGACCATCGAGACCGATCTCGCGCAGGACGAGGCGATCCCCGAGATCGTCGCCAAGGCGCGCGCCCGTTTTGGCACGATCGACATCCTCGTCAACAATGCCGGTGTCGGCCAGGCGACGCTGCGCAGCGACAACCGCCAGAACCCGATCAAATTCTGGGAAGTGACGCCGGAGCAATGGAAGCTCTTTGTCGCGGTGCACAACAACGCGCCGATGGCGCTGTCGCGGGCGCTGGTGCACGACATGATGCGCCAGAAATGGGGCCGTATCGTCAACGTCACGACCAGCCTCGGCACGATGATCCGCGACGGCTCGCCGACTTACGGGCCGTCGAAGGCGGCGCTGGAGGCGTTCTCGGCGATCATGGCCAAGGACCTCGCGGGCACCGGCGTCACGGTCAACGTGCTGGTGCCGGGCGGCATGACCAATACCGGCATGATCCCGCAAGAGGCCGGCTATGAACGCACCGACATGATCCAGCCCGAGGTCATGGCGCCGCCGCTCAACTGGCTGGTGTCGGACGCGGCCGCCGCGGTCACCGGCCGGCGCTTTCTGGGGATCCACTGGGACCCCAGCCTGCCGCCCGAACAGGCCGCGGCGAAGGCCGGCGCCCCGGTCGCCTGGACCGACATCGCCACGATGCCGATCGAGCCACCGCGCCGCTGAAGCCGCTGCGCCCTTCGCGACGGCTGCTTCGCTGCCTCCTCAGAGCCTGGCCTGAAATTGCCTTTGTCATTCCGGGGCGGCCCGCAGGGCCGAACCCGGAACCCATGAACACGGGCTTGGCCGATGGGGGTTGCGGCGTCGGGACGCACTTTTCGAGGTCTGTGTGCATGTTGGCGTGGACGGCCCCCGACGGCATCGTCTGTGCCAGGCTGTGATGTTGCCATCTCAGCAGAGGGAGCCGTCCGATGACGATTATCAGGATTGGTGTTGATACCTCCAAGCATCTCTTTCAGGTTCACGGTGTCGACGAGGCGGAGCAGCCGGCGCTGGCGTTGGAGATGCTCGGCGTGCTGTTCGCCCAGGTCGCGGCGATCGGGGTCAAGCTGAAGGCGCTCGAGGCCGAGCTGATGGCCTGGCACCGTTCCGACCCGGTGAGCCAGTGCCTGGCGACGCAGCCCGGCATCGGACCGATCGGCGCGGTGAGTTTCACCCTCAAGGTGGGCGACCCCAAGGGGTTCCGCTCGGGGGTTCCGCTCGGCGCGCCACTTCGCCGCCTGGCTCGGCATCCCGCCCAAGGAGCACGCCACCGCCGGACGCCAGCGTCCGGCCGGATCAGCCGGCAAGGCGACGAGGACCTGCGTCGCCTCCTGGTGCTCGGCGCCACCGCGGTGATCCGCGCCGCGCGGCCCGGGCGGGCTTCGCCCTGGCTCCTCAAATTGCTGGCGCGCAAGCCCAAAAAGCTCGCCGCCGTGGCGCTCGCCAACAAGATGGCCCGCACCCTGTGGGCGATGATGGTCAGCGGCGAGGTCTACCGCCGGCCGCAAGCGGCCTGACCGGCGCACCCGTTTAACCCGCCTGGCGAATGCGAGGACAGCAGCGAGATGGCGATCGGTCGAGCCGAGGATCGGGACACCCCGCGGAACCCAGCGGCGCTGCGACGTCGCGTGCATGTTCGGGACCCGATCCGCGCAACCCATCTGGGCCAGCGGTCAAGCCGACCGCACTCAAAGGCCGGACATATGACCGCAATCGACCAGAACCAACTCACCGCCGACACCTTGCAGACCGGGGGCCGTCCACATATGGGTTCCGGGTTCGCTGCCGTGCAGCGCCCCGGAATGACACGCACGGCGTCTACGCGGCGCCGGCGATGAACGAGCGCATCGAATGCGCCTCGAACTCGATCTCGTCGAGCCGGCTCTTGACCATATCGCCGATGCTGACGATGCCGGTGAGCCGCCCGCCCTCGAGCACCGGGAAGTGGCGGATGCGCCGATTGGTCATCTCGGCCATCAGCTCGGCGACGCTGTCTTCCGGCTCGCAGGTGACGACGGGCGACGTCATGACCTCGGCGACGCTGGACGCGAGCACGTCGCTGCCGAGGCGGCCGAGTGCCTCGACGATGTCGCGCTCGGACACGATGCCGACGACATTCTCGCCGTCATCGCTGACCACGAGCGCGCCGATGCCGCGCAGGCGCAGCACGGCGACCGCGCGCTCGACCGTCGCGTCGGGATGGATCGTGACCACCGACTTGCCCTTGTTGCGCAGAATGGTGTGGACGTTCATGGGGGGACTCCACTCGCGAATCGTGGCAGCGCGATTTTAGGACAAAATGTCGCATCCGGCCACGGGAATCATGTGCAACCCGTGGATAACTTTCTGCCCGACGGAACCGTTCCCGGCGATTCAGCGCATCGAATGAATGATTTCGCGGTAGGCGGCCTCGGGAAATGCTTTGAGCGTGCGGGTGCGCACCATGCCCTGCTGGCCGAGCATCAGCATGAAACGTGCTGCAACCGCGTCGTCCGGCGCCTCGTAGATTAGGACGAGGTCGTAGTCACCCAGGGTCATGTAGAGCGAGCGGAATTCGCCGCCCATCTCGGACAGGGTTTTGCGGGCGATGTCGACCCGGCTCGGCGAGTCGGTGACCTGCTGGGCACCACGGTCGGTCCAGTTGGCGAGGGCGATGTAGGTGGGCATGAAACACCTCCCTGAGTTCCTTGGTCTTGCTGCGCTGCGGCAATGCACCGCAGGCGGAGCGTTCACCAATGTTTTAGAAGCTGTGCTTATCATATGTCGTGCGTAGTTAGTGCCGTTGGAAGGGTAGTTGAGATGCGTGACTGGATGGCCGATTGGCGGAAGTGGACGACAGCCGAACGGGCGCTCGCCATCGCCATCGCGATGTCGATGATGGCGGTCCCGGTAGGCATGCTGCTTGGCATCACGCGCCCGGTCTAGCCGCGGCGAGCCACGCAAAAGCGGGGTCCTTGACCCCGCTAATTTTTGAATATTTTCACATTGAAAATATGTTTTTAATGACCCATTGACGCTCGTGTAAGTGTGAATTAGATCTCATCTACAGCGCCGATTTGACCGCCGGCTTGCGGGCGCTCGAAAAATGCAGCTAAGGAGGCACTTCCGTGTCAATTGCCGAACTCGTCCGCTCGCAGCATGTCGCTGACCTGGCGCAGCCCCGTCGTCTCCTTGCCGCATCCGCTTCGCTCCCGGACGTCGTTCCCGGTCAGCTATGGCTGATCGAGTTGGACGCCGCCAGCCCGATGCCGGTGGCGGTGCGTCATGTGCTCGACCGGGTCAATGTCGTGATCTATGAGCGGGCTCTCGGCGACGCGGTCGCTCAGGGGCTGCCGCTCGGGGGCTACGCCGAGCCGGCACTGGGTGCGGAAGCGGCGGCGGCACGCGGCGTCCGCTTCGCGCGCGACGGGTGGAGCGTCGCCCGGCTGCTGCCCGCGGGGCTCGCGCCGCGCGAGCGCACCCGCCGGGTGCAGGATATCGTCGACGAGCTGGCCGCGTCGGGTGCTGCCGGCCGGTCGCCGGTGACGATCCTCGCCGAGGCCGCCAACGGCATCGACGAGCGGCTCGACGCGCGTTTTGACGACCTCGCCACGGTCGTCGCCAGCTATCCGCGGGACACGCGGCTGACCATCGTCATCGACGCATCGGCCGGCGATGCGGCCGTTCGCCTCCGCGCCGTGGCGGCGAACGGCCTCGCCGGATAGGGTTTCTGCCGTGAGGTTCAGTCCCGCGCTGCGCCAGCATCTGGCGAGCGCGCTGACAGTCATCGCGATATTTCTTGGCGCGCTCTGGGCGGTCGGCTTGATCCGCCCGTTATAAGGGCTGGTAGCGTATCCGCTGCAGCGGAGACACGACATGACCTTAGCCCTGGCTGGGCGGCGGATCGCCGTCCCCGAGACGCGCGAGATCGAGGTGCTCGCCGGTATGCTCGAGCGGCACGGCGCGACGGTTGTCCGCTGCCCGCTGGTGGCGATCCGCGACGCCGACGACCCGGCGCCGATCCTCGCCTGGCTCGAGCGTTTTGTGGCGGCCCCGCCGGATGATCTCATCCTGTTTACTGGCGAAGGGCTGCACCGCCTCCACAAGCTGGCGGAGGCCCACGGTCTCGCTGCACCCTTCGTCGCGGCGCTGGCCGGGGTGCGCAAGATCACGCGCGGTCCCAAGCCGGCGCGGCGTCTGCGCGAACTGGGCCTCAAACCCGACCTGCCGGTCAATCCGCCGACCACTGCCGGCATTATCGCCGCGCTGTCGAAGGAACCGCTGAGCGGCCGCCGCGTCGCCGTGCAGCTTTATCCCGAAGCGCCGTCCGATCTTATGGATTTCCTGGCCAAGGCCGGCGCCGCGGTTGATCCGGTGCTGCCCTACGCCTATGCCTCCGCCGCCGACGAAGACCGCGTCGCCGAGATCATTCGGATGATGGCGGCGGGCGAGGTCGACCTGATCACCTTCACCAGCGGTCCGCAGGTTCGCCGTCTGCGCGCCGTCGCGCGCGCCCGCGGCTCTGAGCCTGCCCTCGCCGAAGGTCTCGTGCGGACCAAGATCGCCGCGGTCGGTCCGGTAGTCGCCGCCGCGGTCGAGGCTGCCGGCGGCAAGGTAGCGATCGCCCCCGCCGACAATTTCCACATGCGCCCGATGGTCAACGCCATCGTCGACGCGCTGGGGTAAAACCGACTTCCGTCATTCCAGGGAGGGTGGCAGAACGCGAAATCATCCGCAGGGCAACCGTGCTAGCTTCGCCAGGTCAGACGGGGGTGCGACACATGACGCCAGCGCGGCCACCTTGGTGGTCCTGGGTATGGCCGGGTTTGGCTTGGGTAGTCCTGGCCTCCATGCCCTTTCTGGGGCCTGGAGGCTATGTCGCGGCGGCCGCCGGGATTGTCCTCATCGGCACGGTCTACGCGGCCGTCTATCACGCCGAGGTCATCGCGCACCGGGTCGGCGAGCCGTTCGGGACACTCGTCCTGGCCGTCGCGGTGACCATTATCGAGGTGGCGCTGATCGTTTCGGTGATGCTGGCGGCGCCGGAGAAGAACGCCGGGTTGGCGCGCGACGCGGTTTTTGCCGCGGTGATGATCGTCTGCAACGGCGTCGTCGGTCTCTCCTTGTTGCTGGGTGCGGCGCGCCATCATGAGCAGGTCTTTCAATTGCACGGCGCCGGCGCCGCCCTGGCGGTGCTCGCGGCGCTGACCTTCCTGACGATGATCGTGCCTAATGTCGCGGAGGCGGTCCCAGGCCCGGTCTTCAGCACCTCGCAGCTCGTTTTCGCCGGGATCGTTTCGCTGCTGCTCTATGGCTCCTTTGTCTTCGTTCAGACCGTGCGGCACCGCGATTACTTCCTCCCGGTTGTCGACCACGAGGGCGACGTGCACGCGCCGCTGCCGTCAAACCGCATGACGGCGCTCAGCGTCGCCCTGCTGTTGGTGGCGCTGGTCGCGGTAGTCGGTCTGGCCAAGTCGCTGACGCCGACGCTGGAGGCGGGGGTCTTTCGCCTCGGCGTGCCGCAGGCGGTGGTCGGCGTCGTCATCGCGGCGCTGGTCTTGCTGCCGGAGAGCCTGGCCGCGCTGCGCGCCGCCAGGGCGAACCGGCTGCAGATCAGCCTCAATCTCGCGCTGGGATCGGCGCTCGCCAGCATCGGCCTGACGATACCGACCGTGGCGGCGGTTTCGATCGCGTTGCACCAGCCGTTGGAGCTCGGGCTCAACAGCAAGGACCAGGTTCTGTTGACGCTGACGCTCCTGGTCGGGATCGTCACCCTGGGCACCGGGCGAACCTCGGTACTGCAAGGCATCGTCCATCTGGTCGTCTTCGCGGTGTTCCTGTTCTTTGCCGTCGTCCCGTAACCGGGGTCAACCGTCGCGGATTTCCGTCGCCGCTGCCCGTGCCCGCTCGGCGGCGTCGCGGGCCATTTGGGCGCAGAGCCCCGTATAGGCGGTGGGGTCGAGCAGTTTCTGGATTTCAGCCGGCTTCAGGTGTGCCGTCACGCGCTCGTCGTCGGCGAGCAGGTCGCCGAACGATTTCCTTTCGACCACCGCCGCCATCGCCGCGTCGTAGACGACATCGTGCGCGTGCTGGCGGCCGATCGCCTGGCCGAGGTCGAGCATCACCGCCTCGGCCATGATCAGGCCGCCCCCAAGGTCGAGATTGGCCCGCATGCGCTCCGGATCGAGCTTCAGCCCGCGCAGGATCTCGCCCAGCCGGCTTAGCATGTCGCCGGTGGCGATGCAGGCGCGGCTCTCGGCCGAATCCATGATCAGGCTGGTGGTGCGGTCGGCCTCGTGTTCGGTCATCATCGCTTCGAGACCAAGCGGCACCAGGGCGCGGATCTCTGCCGCCGCGGCGATGATGTCCTGGCACAGTTTGGGGTTGCGCTTTTGCGGCATCGTCGAGCTGCCGACCGTGCCGGGCGGCACCGGCTCCTCGACCTCGCCGAACTCGGTCTTCATCAGCGTGTAGATTTCCCGGCCGATGCGCCCGACGCTCGCGGCCAGCATGCCGAGGAGGCAGATATTCTCGGCGAGATGGTCGAGGATCACGCGCGACGGCACGCGCATCGAGCCAAAGCCGAGATGCCGGCCGATCCCGGCCTGCACCCTGGGCCCCATCTCGCCGAGCGAGGCATAGGTGCCGGCGCCGCCGCCCAGCATCGCGACAAACATCCGCGGCGCTGCCTGCTTGAAGCGCTCGACATGACGGCAGAGCTCGTCGACCCAGACCGCGACCTTGTAGCCGAAGGTCGCCGGCACCGCGTGCTGGCCGTGCGTGCGCCCGGCGATCGGCATCTCGGCGCCGCGCTCGGCCAGCGCCGCCGCGGCGTCGAGCGCGTCGGCGATCTGTCTCATAAAGATGCCGTGCGCCTGGCGCAGCACCAGCAGGTCGCCGGTCTGGGTGATGTTCTGCGTCGTCGCGCCCCAATGCACCCAGCCGCCATGCGGCTCGCCGACGACGCGCGACAGTTCCCAGACCAGCGGCACGATGGTGTGCCCGGTGCGCGCGAAGCCCTCGTCGAGCCGGGCGCGGTCCATCAATTCGTAGCGAGCAGCCTTGGCGATCGCCTCGGCAGCCTCGTTGGGGATGATGCCGAGCGCGGCCTGCGCCTTGGCCAGCGCCGCCTCGACATCGAGCCAGGCCTGCCAGCGGTTCTCCAGACGGTAGAGCGCGCGGATGCCGGGGTCGGCGACGCGCGCGGCGGTGGGCAGTTCATCGCTCATTTCGGGGTCCTCCCGTTGGGTTGCGCGATTTTACGAGCGTCTTTCGATTGACGCACTTCGCGCGCAATGTCACAGCACAGAAGCGTATAGGCCAGCCGCGGGAGGACGTCTCATGCCGCATCCGACGATCTGGCTCGCCCGGCACGGCGAGACCGAGTGGAGTCTATCGGGTCAGCACACCGGGCTCACCGATCTTCCGCTCACGTCGCATGGCGAGGAGCTCGCTGAAAAGCTCGCCGTGCGGCTGAAGGGCATGGAGTTCGCCAAAATTTTCACCAGCCCGCTGCAGCGCGCCAAACGCACCTCCGACATCGCCGGCTTTGGCGAGCGGGCCGAGATCATGCCCGATCTCGTCGAGTGGAATTACGGCGACTACGAGGGCGTCAAGACGCACGACATCCACGAGCAGAACCCCGGCTGGGAGCTGTTCCGTGACGGCTGTCCCGGCGGTGAGAGCGTCGAGCAAGTCACCGAGCGTGCCAACCGCGTTATCGCCCGGCTGCGCGAGGTCGACGGCGATGTGCTGTGTTTTTCGAGCGGCCATATCCTGCGCTCGATCGCCGGGTGCTGGCTCGGCTTCGGCGCGGCGGGTGGCCGCTTGCTGCTGCTCAGCACGACCAGCCTCAGCGCGCTCAGCTACGAGCACAATCTGCAAGAGCCCGTCATCAAGCAGTGGAACGAGAACGCGTATTTGGACGGGTGAGCGCCCGTAGGATGGGGACTAAAAGCTCACCATCCCCATCCACCACATGGTGCGGCCGCCGCCGACGTCGACATCGTATTTGCGGACGTAGTCGAGCTTGCCGTCGTCGCCGATGCGGAACAGCGACAGGCAGCACGGCACCTCGCTGCCGTCGCGCAGCGTGATCCCCTGGATGTGCGCCGCGACGAGCAGCTTGCCGCTGGGGTCGATGTGGAAGGTGCGGCAATGGATGCCGCGCGTGTCGACATGCTGGATCGGCCGCGGCTCGCCGGTCGCCTGATCGATCTCGTAGGCCGCGAGCGTGTTCTCGCCGCCGGCGAAGACCTTGCGTCCGCCTTCTTCGACCACGGTCGAGGCGCGGTTGGCGACGTACACGAAACGGCCGTTGGGGTGGACATGCACGGTGCCGACCGCCTGCCGCGCGCCGGGTACGCCCAATTGCGACAGGTTGTTCTTGCGGAAGGCGGCGCGCGCCGACAGGCGTCCGTTCTCCAGCGTGAACAGATCGAGCCGGTTCTCGCGTTCGAGTGATACGTAGACCCAAGGCCGGGTCGGATGGAAGTCGAGATGGCGCGGCCCGAAGCCGTAGCCGTCGCCATGGCCGCTATCCGGCGCCACCTTCTGCTGGTTCGACAACACGCCGCGCGTGAAGTCCCACAGCATCAGCGCGCCCGGCTCCTCGGCCTTGGGGCCGGCCGGGTCGTGGCCGCGGGTGACGAGGATCACCTGCTTGTTGTCGAGGGTGGCACGCACCTGATGGGCGAAGATGCCGGGGTCGATCGGGTTGGGCTGCGCCACCTCGGCGCCCGGCGTGCCGTCGGGATTGATGCGATAGATGTGGATGGCGCTCGGATTGTTGAACGCGACGAGCACATGCTCGCTCGGAATGTCGGTCGCCATATGGATCGGCCGCGTCGGCAGCGGGATCGGCGCGCCGTGCAGCGACAGCGCACCCGACGCCGAATCGATGCGCAGCGCGCTGACATGGTGATTCGCCCCGGCGTGCCCCATGCCCGAGGCGCTGTCGCTGGTTGCGACATAAAGAAACGCCTCCGAAGCATGCGGCCAGACGTATTGCACGTTGGCGGGCAGACGAACCGATTCGCGCCGGCTCAAAGTGGCGTTGCCGACGTCGATCTCGTAGTGCGCCAACTCATTGCCGACACTTGCGTAAAGCGCAAGTTTCGCACGGGTTTCGGGCATCGTGGCGTGCTCCCTGAGATTGGGTCGAACGGCATTGCCCGGCAGCCTGCGCGCTTCGCGCGGCGGCGACAAGATAAGGAGCGAACATGCTTGATCACGGAGATTTACCCTACCGTTTGGAGTCTTCGCTTGGTAGATTCTCAACTGCTGGGGATGGGGCGGGGGCTTCTGGCTGGGCAGGACGTTGCAAATGCCCGGAAACCCTTACATCGCGAGACGTGTCGTGGCGGTAGATTTCAAGATTGCCATAGTCGGCTCGGGACCGGCGGGGCTTAGCGCCGCCGCTCGTGCGTCCAAGCTCGGCGTGTCGCACGTGCTGTTCGAGCGCACGCAGCACATCAACGACACGATCTTCAAGTACCAGAAGCGCAAGCACGTCATGGCGACCCCCGAGGTGCTGCCGCTGCGCAGCGACCTCGACTTCAGGGAGGAGTCGCGCGAAGAGATCATCGAGAGCTGGACCAACAGCGTCGATACCGAAAAGCTCAACATCCGCATCGGCGTCGAGGTGACGGCGATCAAAGGGCAGAAGGGCGAGTTCGCGCTGACCCTGTCGACCGGCGAAACAATCAGCGCTGAATACGTCGTCCTGGCGATCGGCGTGCAGGGCAATCTCAACCGGCTGCGTATCTCGGGCAACGATCTGCCCTTCGTGCAATATCAGCTCGACGACCCCGACGAATACACCGGCGAGGAGATCGCGGTCATCGGCACCGGCGACGCGGGGCTGGAAAACGCGCTGGCGCTCGCGGTCAACAACAATGTCTCGATCATCAACCGCGTCGCCGACTTCCCGCGCGCCAAGGCAGGCAATGTCGCGCTGATCGAGGCGGCGATCAAACGAGGCGACGTCCACCACCTCGCCAATTGCGAACCGAAGGCGGTCGAGCCCGGCTTTCTGGTCTGCGACACCGCCGACGGCGCAGGCGTGCGGCTCAAGGTCGATCGCCTCATAGCGCGAATCGGCGCGCTGCCGCCACGGCGCTTTGTCGAAGGCTGCGGCGTCGTCTTCCCCAACGATAGCCCGACAGCCTACCCGTCGGTGTCCGAGACTTACGAATCACAGGTGTCGGGGCTGTACATCGTCGGGGCGCTGGCCGGCTACCCGCTGATCAAGCATTGCCTCAACCAGGGTTATGAGGTCGTCGAGTACATCCAGGGCAACAACATCGCGCCGGCCGATGAGCCGCTGATCCAGGCCAAGCTCGACGCCGCCAAGGTGGCGATGAGCGTCTCCGAGCTCGTTGCGGCGGTGCGCGAGCGGCTGCCGCTCTTCTCCGGCCTGACGGCGCTGCAGGTCCGGGAATTTCTGATCCATTCGGAAATCCACCATCCGGCGGCGGGCGAGGTCGTGTTCGAGCGCGGCGAGTTCGCCAATTCGCTCTACAACATCCTCGACGGCGAGGTCGGCATCCGGGTCAATCCGGACGACCCGAACGAGATGGTGCGGCTGCGGCGCAGCGAGTTCTTCGGCGAGATGGCGCTGATTTCGGGCCGCCGGCGAACCAGCACCGTCGTCGCGACAGTGGATTCGCTGCTGCTCGAGGTCGACCGCAACACGATGGTCAAGCTTGTCCGCTCCGAGCCGACGATCAAGGCCGGCATCGACAAGGCCGCGGTGGTCCGCGAGATCAAGACGTTCCTGATGCCGAACGTCGAAGACCATGTGCTCGCCGACGTCGTCGACAGCTCGACGGTCTTCGAGTTCAAGCCGAACGAAAAGCTGATCGAGGAGGATGCCGACGACGATTCAGTCTACCTGATCCGCAAGGGGTCGGTGACCGTGTCGATGCGGGTCGGCGGCAAGGACGTGGTGCTTGCCTATCTGCCGGCCGGCAACTATGTCGGCGAGATGGCGCTGGTCACCCATCGCCATCGCGCCGCGACCGTCACCGCGGCAAGCGCCACCGAAGCGATCCGCATGGACAGCGCGGCGTTCCGCGCGCTGCTCGACCGCGACCCCGAACTGCGGCGCAAGGTCGAGCAAAAGCTCGAACAGCGGATGATCGAGCGCAACCTGCTGACCAGCAATGCGGAAGCCGGCGACCTGATCCGCTTCCTGGTCCGCCAGGGGGTCGGCGAGGCGACCGACGTGCTGCTGATCGACGAGTTGCTTTGCGTGCGCTGCGACAATTGCGAGAAGGCTTGCGCCGAGACCCATCACGGCGTCAGCCGGCTCAACCGCGAGGCCGGTCCGACCTTCGCGATGCTGCACGTGCCGACCTCGTGCCGGCATTGCGAAGACCCGCATTGCATGACCGAGTGCCCGCCCGACGCGATCCATCGCGCGCCGAACGGCGAGGTGTTCATCACCGACCAGTGCATCGGCTGCGGCAATTGCGAGCGCAATTGCCCGTACGGCGTCATCCAGATGGCGGCGGTGCCGGAGAAAAAGCCGGGACTCCTGAGTTGGCTGTTCTTTGGCCGCGGGCCGGGGCCGGGCGAGGACAAATCGCCCGAAGGGCTCGCCCACCGCACCGGCGGCAAGCATGCGGTCAAATGCGACATGTGCAAGGGCATCGATGGCGGGCCGGCTTGCGTCCGTGCTTGCCCGACCGGGGCGGCGATCCGCGTCGATCCGGCCGGGTTCATCGATGTGATGCGGCACGGCCAATGAGGGGCGACCGTTGAGCGTCAGCGAGCGCATCACCGCAACCGCGCAGGCCGATACCAGGCCGACGCGGCACGAATCGTTTCTCGCCTTCGACCGCGTCCGCTTCCTCAAATGGGCCGTGGTGCTCGTGGCGCTGGCGATCGTCATGTATTTGGTCGTGCGGCCCTATGGGCGGCCCTACGGCGGCGGGTGGACCGGCTACACGCTCGGCACGGTCGGCGCGCTGCTGATCCTGTGGCTGACGTGGTTCGGCTACCGCAAGCGCAGCTACGCCGAGAATGCCGGCCGCCTGGCGGCGCGCCTCTCGGCGCATGTCTATCTCGGTCTCGCCTTGTTCTTTGTCGCGACGCTGCACACCGGGTTTCACCTCGGCTGGAACGTCCACACGCTGGCTTATGTGCTGATGTGCGTCGTCATCGTCAGCGGCATGTTCGGGGTCTACGCCTATATCCGCTACCCGCGGCTGATGACCGAAAACCGCGAGAGCATGACCACGGTGCAGATGATGGGCCGGATCGCCGGCATCGACGACGAGTTGCGCGGCGTGGTGATGCCGCTCGACGATGCGACCGTCGCCGCCGTCGAGCGGGCCATCGCGTCGACCGCGGTCGGCGGCTCCGCCTGGCGGCAACTGAGCGGCCACTATCCTGGGTGCACGACCGGCATGGCGATCGCCCATATGGCAGCGCACGCGCGCGAAGTGCCCGCGCCGCTCTCCGATACCTGGCGCCAGACCCGATTGAAGCTTGAAGAGAAATCCGCGGTGCTCAAGCGCATCCGCGCCGACATCCGCTACAAGGCGCTGATGGAGGTGTGGCTCTATGTGCACGTGCCGCTGACCTTTGCCCTGCTCGCCGCCCTCACGGCGCACGTCATTTCGGTTTTCTTCCTGTAACGCCTGGCCTTGCAGCACATCGATCGCGACGGAGCGTATGGAGGTTGAGGTCACCGTTCTCACCCGGCGCGGAGCCGCCGTGATGCGCCGGTCGCAGCATGCGAGCGGGCCGCGCATCAGGCTCGGCCGCGGCACCGACAACGAGGTGCCGCTCGCCGATATCCGCGTCGGGCTGCACATCGCCGCGCTGGTGACGCGCGAAGGCGGAATCGCGATCGAAAAGCTCGGTTCCTCGCCGCTGATCATCAACGACGACAGCATCGACTACGCGCGGCTCAACCCCGGCGACGAGATTCTGCTGGGGCCGTACCGCATCGAGATCTTGCCGACGCCGGAGGGCTGCGACGCCGCGATCCAGATCGAGCTGGTGCAGCCGATGGGCGCCGCGCTCGACCGGCTGACCACGGGCGCGCGCATCGGCCTCGAACGCACCGGCGTCAGCAAGCGCGTCTATGCCTGGTCCGGGTTTCTCGTCATTGCCGTCATCTGTCTCGCGGTACCGATCATCTTCTACAGCGGCGGCCTGATGCAGCCGTGGAGCAAAGAGGCGACCCATCCCAAATTCCCACAGCTTGTGGGGCTGTCGTGGAACGCCGGCACACTCTCGAACGCCCACCGATTTTTCGCCGCCGACTGCAAGACCTGCCATCAGGACGCGTTTTCCTCGATTGCCGACAAAGCCTGCCTCAGTTGTCACGACAAGGTCGGCAACCACGTAATGCACAACGTGAAGCTCGGCGCCGTCGGGGAGGAACTGGCATCGCTGCGCTGCGTCGATTGCCACAGCGAGCATCGCGGCATCGAGGGCAGCGTCATCCGCGAGGCGCATCTCTGCCTCGGCTGCCACAGCAATCTTGCGGACAGGGCGCCGGCGGCCGAGGTCCGCGACATCGGCGGCTGGCCGAAGGGGCATCCGCAATTCCGCGCGACGCTTGTCGCCAACGCATCAAAGGGCGAGACCGTGCGCGCCGAGCTCGGCACCACGCCGCCGCCGATGGACCATCCGGGGATCAAGTTCTCGCATGCGGCGCATCTGGTGAAGGGCGGTTTTCCGGCGCTTGGCTACAAGGAGATGGCCTGCGCCGACTGTCATGTCGCCGGGCCGAGCGGCCAGACTTTCCTGCCGATCACTTACAAGAAGCAGTGCGAGAGCTGCCACCAACTGACCTTCGACAACGTCGCGCTGCCGTGGCCCGACGCCAAGGTGCCGCATGGCGACGATGTCGGCGTGATTGCCGCGGTGTGGAACTACTACGCCGGGCTTGCGCTCCGCGGCGGCACATCGGCCGCGCCGATCCCCGCGGCACCGCCGGTCGAGCGGCGCGGCGCGGGGCTGCCGGCGCCGCCGCCAGCCGGCCCACCGCCCTCCGACACGCAAGGCTGGGTCACCGCCAAGAGCCTGACGGCGCTGAACGTGGTCTTCGACGAGCGCCGCGGCTGCGCCTATTGCCATGACAGCACCGCCGCCAATGGCGTCTGGGACACCGACAAGATCCTCGCCGGTGCACTGCCGCCAAAGGCAAACCCGCCAAAGGTCGTGGCACCGGTGATGCTGCGCACCAGCTTCCTGCCGAATGCGACCTTCGATCACGCGTCGCACCGCGGCATGAATTGCGAGGATTGTCACGCCAGCCGCGCCTCACAGACCAGCAGCGAGGTGCTGATTCCCGGCATCGACAATTGCGTCAAATGCCATGGCGGAGAGAAGGCGTCCCTGCGGGCGCAATCGACCTGCATCAGCTGTCACGCGTTTCACCGCAGCGAGTTTGGGGCGATGGGCATGACCGTGGGGGCCATGCAATGAAGTGTGGGTTGCATAGGGTTGATGTGTCCTTCGAGATGGCTGCTCCGCAGCATCCTCAGGATGAGGGGCTGTGGTGATGGCATCGAGAAACCGCATCCTGAGAAAGCGCGGAGCGCCGTCTCGTCGGATGCAACGGCGCTCCTCCATCTTCTCCCACCCTGCGTTCCGCGCCGCGATGGCGGTTCTGTCGGTGTGGTGCATGGCGCCCGGTGGCTGCGGCGGCAGTGGCGGAACCGGCGTTTCCTCTTCGGGCGTCTCGACCACAGCGCCGACCAACCCGGCAGCGCCCGTCAACGGCACGACCCCGAACCTCACCGAGGACGACGTCAACAAGATCGTGCTGCAGGCGGTGCACGAGGCGACCGCGCGCGGCAAGCCGGCGACGATCGCGGTCGTCGACCGCGTCGGCAACGCGCTCGTCATAACGCAGATGCCGGGAGCGCCGGCCAACGCGACGATAACCTCGGGGCGCGGCAACAACACCGGGCTCGAAAACGTGGTGGTGCCGACAACCCTCGCCGCGCTCGCCAAGGCCGACACCGGCGCCTATCTGTCGTCGAACGCCAATGCGTTCAGCACGCGCACCGCCAACTTCATCGTCCAGGAGCATTTCCCGCCCGGCGTGAAGGACACGCCCGCCGGGCCGCTCTACGGGGTGCAGTTCAGCCAGCTGCCCTGCTCGGATTTCAACACCGCCGCGACGATGACGCCGGGCGGCACCAGTGCCGGCCCGCATCGCTCGCCACTCGGCTTCTCGGCCGATTCGGGTGGGATACCGCTTTACAAGAACGGCATCCTCGCGGGCGGCATCGGCATCATGACCAAGACGGTCTATTCCGACAATCTGAACACCTTCGCCGTGCCGATCGACGACGACGAGGTCATCGCGCTCGCCGGCCAGACCGGCTATGCCCCGCCGCCGGCGATCACCGCCGACAATATCGCGGTCGGCGGCTTGACGTTCCAATACGTCGACGCGACGCCGGCCAATTTTGCCACGCCGGTCGCGGCGACCGGCACCTTTACTCCGACCGTCGTGAACGGCTTCTATCCCGGACCGGCCGCAGGTCACACCGCCATCGCCGGCCTCACTTACGGCAGCAGTGACGGCGCCTCGGGCATCGCGCCGGACGGGGCGCTGGGCCCGGTGCTCTACCCCGGCACGACCCAGACCTCCTATGTGTTCACCGACGGCAACGGGAACGTGCTCTACGCGCCGACCAACGGTCTCGTGCCGGCGGGACAGGCGATCACCGCCGCCGAAGCCCAGCAGCTGATGACCAGCACGCTCAACGTCGCTTATTCGGCGCGCGCGGCGATCCGCATTCCGACCAACACCCACGCGCAGATCACGGCGACGATCGTCGACCTCGACGGCAACGTGGTGGCGCAGGCGCGCACGCCGGATGCGCCGGTGTTCGGCGCCGACGTGTCGCGGCAGAAGGCGCGCTCGTCGGTGTTCTTCTCGCGGACCGACGCCGCGGCGACGATCAACGCGATCACCATACCGGCGGCCACGGTGCCCGGCACGTTCAACGACTACGTCACGCGCTCGCAGATCCTGCTCGGGCAGAGCGCTTTCGCCAACGGTATCGCCTTTTCGGAGGTCGGCATTGGCGATATCTCGCGGCCGTTCTACCCCGATGGCATCGACGGCAACCCGCCGGGCTCGCTGAGCATCCCGTTCAGCCTCTGGAGCATCTTCTCGACTGGGTTCCAGCTCGATCTGATCAAGCCGGACTTCGTCAACGCGCTGCAGGGCAAGCCCGTCCCCGCGGCAGGCTGCAGCACCGGAAACGGTCAGGGGCTGCCGCCGCTTTCCGGCGGCAAGACCCTGCTCGCCGACGGCCCACAGATCTTCTCCGGCGGCTTCCCGATCTATCGCGGCAACACCCTGGTCGGCGGCATCGGGATTTCCGGCGACGGCATTCAGCAGGACAGCCTGATCTCATTCCTCGGGCTGCAGAACTTCATCGAGCCGCCCGGCGGGCTGATACCCCTCGCCCATGCCCCAGCGGCGATCCGCTCCGACCTCCTCGCCCCCGGCGGAATCAATCTCCGCTACGTCAACTGCCCGGCTGCCCCCTTCCTCAACTCCTCCGTGCAGAACCCCTGCTGAGCGCCGGGCGGTGTCAGCCATCGCTCGTATAACCCGCTCGCGGCGCCGCCGGCGCCCTTGTCGGATCGCGCTTGTCGGGCTCCTGCTGACGGCGGGCACCGCCGTGGCCGCGATCCCGCCGCTTGAGGAACTGCGCCGCGACCGCCGCATGGCGGACGATCTCTATACCGCGACGACCAGCGACGCGGCGGCTTTCGAGAAGGCGCTGTCCAACCCGGCGCTGCGCGCGGAGCTGGAGCGTACGCTCAACCGCAGTCTCACCGATGACACGCTGAAGGCGATGGCCACGCACGCCCGCGCCGAGGCGGATTACTGGTCGGTCTATCGTCTTGGCATCAACAAGATGATCGGCGCCGAATATCCCGGCGCCGACAACCGCCGCGCGCCGGGCCGCGCGCCGCCCGCCCCGGGGCTCGAGCCGGTGGTCAATCCCGAGGCGCTGCCGCCGCCGCAGCCCTTCGAGGAAGGCGGCTACATGCCGGTGCAGGACCGCTGGCGCATCCTCGACGCGCTCGGCCGCCACGAGAACCCGCTCGATCCCTACAACACCAACACCTTCAAAGCCGACAAACCGATCTTTGGCGACGACTGGTTCCTCAATATCGCGGCGATCAGCGACACGATCTACGAGCCGGCGCGTGTGCCGACCGGGATCGGCGCGCAATACACCGCACGTCCGGCGGAGAACAATACGTTCGGCAAGTACGGCCGCACGCTGATCACCCAGACCGATATCGTCAGCCTGTCGCTGATCAAGGGCAACACGGCCTTCAAGCCGCCGGACCTCGAGTTTCGCCTCACCCCGGCGTTCAACTACAATTACACGACCGCCGGGGAAGTCGGCGTCCTCAACATCAACCCGGAGAAGGGGCAAACCCGCAGCGACCAATTTGTCGGGCTGCAGGAAGGGTTTATCGACTATCACATCCGCAACGTGTCGGAATATTACGACTTCAACTCGGTGCGTGTCGGCATCCAGCCGTTCAACGCCGATTTTCGCGGCTTCCTGTTTCAGGACAACCAGCCCGGCCTGCGCTTTTTTGGCGACCGCGACGCCAATCGCTGGCAATACAACCTTGCCTATTTCCAGCGCCTGGAAAAGGACACCAATAGCGGCCTCAACGATCTCGGCCAGAAGATCCGCCGCGATGGAATTTTCGTCGCCAATCTCTACCGCCAGGATTTCCCGGTTCTTGGCTTCACCTCGCAGGTCACCGACCTGTTCAACTGGAACCAGGAAGGCGACGAATTCCACTACGACAAGAACGGATTCCTGGTGCGGCCGGCGCAGATCGGCGACGACCGAGGCTACAACTACCGCGTCAACTATCTCGGCTATAACGGCGATGGCCATTTCGGCCGGCTCAACCTGACCGTCTCGACCTATTGGGAGCACGGCAGTCAGTCGCACAACCAGTTCGGCGCGCCGCAGAACACCGGCGCGACGATCAACGGCTACTTCGCCGCCGCCGAGCCGTCGATCGATTTCGACTGGATCCGCATCCGGGCCTCGGGGCTCTACCAGAGCGCCGCCGGCAGCCCGCAAAGCGGGCATCTTGGAGGCTTCAACTCACCGTTCGAGAACCCGCAATTCGCCGGCGCCGACACGAGCTTCTGGATTCGGCAGAATATTCCGCTGATCGGCGGTGGCGGAGTGGCACTCAACACGCCCAACGGCGTGCTTGCCGACCTGCGCTCGTCAAAGGGCCAGGGTCAGTCGAATTTTGCCAACCCTGGCTTGCTGCTCGGCGGAGTCGGCGGCGATTTCGACCTGTTGCCCGAGCTGCGGCTCGCCACCAATTTCAATTATCTGCGCTTTGTCGATACCACCTCACTCGAATTCCTCCGCCATCAAGCCTTCATCCCAAGCTCGATCGGCTGGGATTTGTCGGCCGCGCTGACCTACCGGCCGCTGTTCAGCCAGAACATCGTGATGCGGTTGTCGGGCGGGATCCTGGTGCCCGGCGACGGCACCAAGGCGCTGTTCAACACCAATGGCGGCGCGGCGCTGTTCAACACCGGCGGTCTGCTCTACTCCGTCATGGCCAACGTGATCTTCACGTACTGAACGATGCGGCGCGCCCTGATCCTCCTCCTCCTTCTGTGCGGCCTCGCCGCTGGCGCCGCGCGCGCCGAGAACGAGCCGTCGGCCGCGGCGGCCCCGCCGGCGCCGCAAAAGCAGAGCCCGGCCGAGGCGCAGCTGAAGAGTGCCGGCTGCATGAGCTGCCACACGACGACAAACTCGCTGAACATGCACACGAGCCCCGGCGTCAACCTCGGCTGCGCCGACTGCCATGGCGGCAACGCAGCGGCGTTTCTGCCGCCGGGCACGCCGCAGGGCACCGCCGAGTACCGCCGCGTGCTGGAGGCGGCGCATGTCCATCCGCGTTTTCCGGCGGAATGGAACTGGCCGTCGAGCGTCAAGCCGGCACGCACCTACACGCTGCTCAACAAAGAGTCGCCCGAGTTCATCCGCTTTATGAACCCGAGCGACTACCGCATCGCCCGCGAGGCCTGCGGCGCCTGCCATCTGAAGGAGATCGCGGCCAACGAGCGCGGCCTGATGTCGACCACCGCGATGTTCTGGGCGGCGGGCGCCTACAACAACGGCATCCTGCCGTTCAAGCATACGATCCTCGGCGAGGCCTATACCCGCGAGGGAGCCAATGCCTCGATCTTCGAACCGAAGATGCCGAGCCCGGAGCAGGCGCGACGTCACGGCATCGAGCCGCGCCTGGTGCCGCTGCCGTCATGGGAAACGATGCCGCCGGCCGACGTGTTTCGCGTCTTCGAACGCGGCGGACGGGTGATCGGCTCGCAGTTTCCCGAGATCGGCAACCCCAATTCCACCGGCGATGATCAGCTGCTCGACGAGCCGGGCCGTCCCGAACTCAAGCAGTCGAACCGCGGCCCGGCGACCGGTCTGCGGGTTTCGATCCCGATTCTCAACCTCACCAAGACCCGGCTCAACGACCCGACGATGTGGTTCCTCGGGACCAACGACAACCCCGGCGACTACCGCAATTCGGGTTGCGCCGGCTGCCACGTCGTCTATGCCAACGACCGCGACCCGCAGGAGGGCGGGCCCTATGCCGGGTTTGGCAATCGCGGCCGCGGCTTCGGCCTCGACCCGACAATCCGCAAGGACGAGACCGGGCATCCCATCGTCCACAAGATGACGACGGCGATCCCGACCAGCCAATGCATGATCTGTCACATGCACCAGCCGAACCTGTTTTTGAACAGCATGCTCGGCTACACGATGTGGGATTACGAGACCGGCGCGCCGCAAATGTGGCCGAAGAAGCAGCGCTATCCGACCGACACCGAGATGCGCGCGACGCTCGAACGCAATCCCGAGGGCGCGGCGGTTCGCGGCAAATGGGCCGACCCGAACTTCTCGGCCGACGTCAACGAGCTCAACCCGCAGCTCAAGGACACGCAGTTCGGCGACTACCACGGCCACGGCTGGAATTTCCGAGCGATCTTCAAGCGCGACCGCAAGGGCAACCTGCTCGACGACGCCAACAACATCATCTCGGCGAACGACCCGCAGAAATTCAAAAAGGCGGTGCATCTCAACTCGATCCATGTCGATTTCGGGATGCAGTGCGTCGACTGCCATTTCAAGAACGACAATCACGGCACCGGCCATATTTATGGTGAGGTGCAGGCGGCGATCGAGATCACCTGCGCCGACTGCCACGGCACCGCCACGAAGCTTCCCGATATGCGCACCCACGGCCCGGCCGCGCCGCCGAACGGCACCGACCTGACCACGCTGCGCACCGCTGACGGGCGTGCGCGGTTCGAGTGGCGTGGCGACAAGCTGTTCCAGCGCTCGGCGGTCTATCCCGGCCTCGAATGGGAAATGACGCTGGTCAAGGACACGGTCACGCCGGGCAACCCGAAATACAATCAACGCGCCGCCCGCGCGAAACTGATGTCGAAGGGCACCTCGATGAAATGGGGGCCGGGCGTCGCGGATAGCCAGCTCGCCCATTCCAGCGACGAGATGGCCTGCTACACCTGCCATCTATCGTGGACAACAAGCTGCGCCGGCTGCCATCTGCCGATCGAGGCCAACCAGCACACCGAGCGGCACCATTTTGAAGGCGAGACGACCCGCAACTACGCGACCTACAATCCCGAGGTCGCGCGCGAGGACATGTTCCAGCTCGGCCGCCACAGCTCGGTCAAGAACAACATCGTCGCGCCGATTGCCTCCCGCTCGGCGCTGGTGTTGTCGTCGACCAACATCAACCGCGAGCATATCTACGTGCAGCAGCCGCCGGTCTCGTCGGCCGGCTTTTCGAGCCAGGCCTTCTCGCCGCATTATCCGCACACCGAGCGGCGCACCGAGACCAAGACCTGCACCGACTGCCATATCTCTGCGGCGAACGACAACAACGCGATCATGGCGCAGCTGCTGCTGTTGGGGACCAATTTCGTCAATTTCGTCGGCTACAACGCCTGGGTCGGCGAAGAGGGTGAGATCCAGGCGGTGCGCGTCACCGAATGGGACGAGCCGCAGGCGGTCATCGGCAGCTACCTGCACAAATACGCCTACCCCGACGACTACTCGAAGCACCTCGCCAACGGCCGCAAGCTCGAAGAGGCCTACGGCCATCACGCCGGCCAGGCCAGCTGCATCCAGCTGCGCGGCGAATACCTCTATGTCGCCGAGGGCGCCAAGGGCATGCGCGCCTACGATGTCGCCAGCATCGCCAACAAGGGCTTCTCGGAGCGGATCATCACCGCGCCGTTCTCGCCGCTCGGCCAGGACACGCACATCGCCTCGACCAATGCGACCTGCGTCGTGCTGCCGACCAACCAGCCGATCAACCCACCGCGCAATATCGGGCTGAACCAGCCGCTCGATTACAGCCAGAACTACGCGTCGCTGATGCGCGGCGCCAACGAAGAAGAGGTGATGCACGCGATCTACAACTACGCCTATGTCACCGACTCGGTCGAAGGGCTGATCGTTACCAACGTCAGCACGCTGCAGGACCAGGAGCCGCGCAACAATTTCTTCACCCGCGCGCTGACCTGGAACGACAACAACATCCTCGCCGGTGCGCGTAATATCGCGATCGCGGGCACGCGCTTCTATGTGCTGGCCGATGCCGGCATCGTCGAACTCGACATGAACGACCCGCTGCACCCGCGGCTGGTGGCGGTGATCCCGATCCGCGACGCGCGCTCGGCAGTGGTGCAGTTCCGCTATTTGTTTGTCGCGGACGGCGGCGGGCTCGATGTCGTCGACGTCACCAACCCCGACCGGCCGGCAATCGTGCCGTCCGCCCATGTGCCGCTCGCCGATGCGCATCACGTCTTTGTGTCGCGCACCTACGCCTATGTCGCCGACGGCCGCGATGGCCTGGCGATCGTCGATGTCGAGACGCCGACCGCGCCGCGGCTCTACAAGATGTACAACGCCGACGGGCAGATCACCGATGCGCGCGACGTGGTCGTGGCGGCAACCAACGCCTCGCTCTTCGCCTATGTCGCCGATGGGGTGGACGGGCTCAAGGTGATCCAGCTTATCTCGCCGACGACGCAGCCCAATTTCTACGGCTTCGCGCCCGAGCCGAAACCCGAGCTGATCGCCTGGTACCCGACCGCCTCGCCGGCCTTGGCGCTGTCGCGCGGTCTCGAACGCGACCGCGGTGTCGATGAGACCGGCCACCAGATTGCGGTCTTCGGCCGCATCGGCTCGCGTCCCTTTACCCTGAAGGAAATGCAGCAGCTTTATCTCGGTCCCGACGGCCGGCCTTACACGGTGACCGACAAGATCCAGCCGCAGGAGTTCGTGCCGGCGCGACGTTAGCCCGAACGACTGCCGCCGTCGGCGATTCCGAAGTCGAAATCAGGAAGTTGAGGTGATCCCGCGCTGTTCGATGGGACCGGGAGCCGGACGCCGTAATTCGACTGCAGCCAGTCATTGTCGGCCGTCGCGATCTCGTTCAACCGCTGCAGGTTCCGTTCGCTCAGTTGCCAGCCTTGTGCATCCGGCTCGAGTTTCCTCGCCAAACACACGAAGCCGCGGCGCGGCGCGCCGAGCGCGGTTTGAAAGGCGGGAAGCCGGGTTTTCGGCACCCGGCGGATCACGCTGTTCGCGCGGCGCAGCCATTCGGTCGCCGATGGGCCGAGCGACTGGTTTTCGCGTCGGGAATCGAGCGCGAGCAGCGCGGGATCGGGCGAGATGAGCGCATTGCACAACACCGGCACAATGTCCTCGTCAGGCAAATGGCAAAGCACCGTGACGTTTCCCCGGCCGAACACTCCCTCCCAAGCGCCGATTGTCGTCGCGTAGTACATGTACCAATTGCTGGGATGCAGCACCTCGTCGCAATAGGCCTCCAGCGTCATATCGCGTCCGCTGCGCACGGATTGACTGTAGGCCGAAAACAGCCGCGCGCGATGCTCCCGCACCACGATGGCGATCCGGCAATCGAAGTCGGCAAAATCGGCTGCGAGCTGGCGAATTTCGCGTTCCCTAAAGCGTGAGGAAAAATGTTCCGCGCTGATCAGGATACGGCCGCTCTCAGCCTCGCCGATCTCCGCCAGCAGCGCGCGCAGCACATCCGCCCGCGGCTTGCCCGACGAACGAATGCTGAAATCGTCGTAATCCAAATAACATGCCGCGAGCGGGGCATGGTTGCGATCGCCGAACGCCCAACTCCTGGTGGGATAAACAACCGAGTACCGCCGCAACAGTTCGGCATGTTTGGTGCAAAAGGTCTGAAACGAGTAGGTGCCCGTTTTTTCGAAGCCGATATGGAAGGTGATCTTCCGCTTCATTGAAGTCTGCAATCCGCGGCGCGGTGGATGCAGCGCACGGACGGCGTCGTGCGACAGCAACTCTCCCATATACGCCGCGGCTCCGCCGAATATCTCTCATAGAAAACGGCTTTTTGAGAGCGCCGCGGCTGGACGGACCCGGTGTCCGATTTGTTTTCGCGCCCGCGCCTACTCCGCGTCGGGCTGCCGGGCGGGTGCGGCGTCGGCGAAGGCGGAGATCGCCATACACGTCTCGTAGACGCGCATCACCCGCGGATAGGCGTCGAGCGCGGTATTGAAGGTCCTCGCCGGCGTCACCTGGGTTACCAGCCCGATATCGGCGAGGGTCGGCCGGTCGCCGTGGCAAAATTCGCCGGTTTCCTTGTGCTCGCCGAGCAATGTCTCCATCGCCTGCAGCCCCAGTCCGAGCCAGTGCTGGATCCAGCCGATCATGACCTCCTGCGGCAGCTTGAGATCGTCGGTCAGATAATGCCGGATGCGTGGCACCAGCAGCGGGTGCGAGTCGGCGATATTGATCAGCGCGAAGCCGCGGCACCAGGCGCGGGCGGCGATGTCCTTGGGCAGCAGCGGCGGCTCGGGGAATTTCTCGTCGAGATATTCGAGGATCGCCAGCGACTGGAACAGCTTGGCGTCGTCGTCGATCAGTGTCGGCACGACCATCTGCGGGTTCAGTGCCTTGTAGGCGGAATCATACTGGTCGCCCTTTTCGAGGTGCAGATAGGTATCGTCGTGCGCCAGCCCCTTGAGGTTCATGGCAATGCGCACGCGGAAGCTCGCCTGCGAGCGATAGTAAGTGTAGAGCTTCATGCTACGGTCCTTTCAGCCTGAGCGTTGGGGGAGGTGGGGCGATGAAGCCGGCAATTGCCGCGGTTCTCGCGCTTGGCGTCGTGCTCGGCGGGTGTGCTCCCTATCCGGGTTACGGATATCCGGCACCGGCGACGATGGTGACCGCGCCGGGGTTGCTCGATGAATGCACCGTGATCCGCCGCGAGATCGCACGCCAGCAGCGCATCGCCGAGCAGAGCGGGGTCATGGCCGGCCCGCTGGTCCAGGCAAGCGTGCAGCTCAACACCACGAACGTCATTATCGGGCTGCAACAGCGCGCCGCGATCGCCGGGTGCCCGGCCTAGCGCGTACCGCCGCGTACCGCCTCGTCGTATAGAGGTTGCCAACACCATTATCGGAAACCCGAGGGCAAATGCTTGATCTGCCGCACGATAGCGCACCGCCGAAGCCGACGCTGCTCGCCGAATACCGACCGCCGGATTTTGTGATCGACAATGTCGAGTTGTCGTTCTCGCTCGGCGAGGAGGAAACTCTCGTCGAATCGCGGCTCAAGCTGCGGCGCAACCCGGCCGCGGGCACGTCGCCGGGGGAAGCCAATCCGCCGCTGCGGTTGGACGGCGAGGAGCTGACGCTGGTCTCGGTCGCGCTCGACGGTGCACCTCTGGCCCCGGAGCGCTATCGGCTTGAGCCCGACGGCGACCTCACGGTCATCGATCCGCCCGATGCCTTCACGCTCGACATCACGGTTCGTATCAAGCCGCAGCTCAACACGGCGCTCTCCGGGCTTTACACGTCGGGTGGCAAGTTCTGCACGCAATGCGAGGCGGAAGGTTTTCGTCGCATCACCTGGTTCCTCGACCGGCCGGACGTGTCGGCGCGGTACTGGGTGCGCATCACCGCCGACAAGTCGCGCTATCCGATCCTGCTGTCGAACGGCAACCCGGAACTGCGCGGCGACCTGCCCGACGGCAAGCATTTCGCCACCTGGGTCGACCCGCATCCCAAACCGTCCTACCTATTCGCGCTGGTCGCCGGCGATCTCGTGGCCTTGCACGACAATTTCACGACGATGTCGGGGCGCAAGGTGGCGCTGGCGATCTGGGTGCGGCGCGGCGACGAGGATAAATGCGCCCACGCGATGGCCTCGCTCAAGGCGTCGATGCGCTGGGACGAGCAGACCTATGGGCTCGAATACGATCTCGACGTGTTCAACATCGTCGCGGTCAGCGACTTCAACATGGGGGCGATGGAGAACAAGGGCCTCAACATCTTCAATACCCGTTATGTGCTCGCCAAGCCCGACACCGCGACCGACATTGATTACGAAAACATCGAAAGCGTCATCGCCCACGAATATTTCCACAACTGGACCGGCGACCGGGTGACCTGCCGCGACTGGTTTCAGCTGTCGCTCAAGGAAGGGCTGACGGTGTTCCGCGACCAGCAATTCTCCGCCGATATGGGCAGTGACGCGGTGTGCCGGATCGCCGATATCCGCGCGCTGCGGTCGTCGCAATTTCCCGAGGACGCCGGCCCGCTGGCGCACCCGGTGCAGCCGCAAAGCTATCTGCGGATCGACAATTTCTACACCGCGACGGTCTACAACAAGGGTGCCGAGCTCATCCGCATGATGCACACGCTGCTCGGGCGCGACGGCTTCCGGCGCGGCATGGACCTCTATGTCAGCCGGCACGACAATTCGGCGGCGACAATCCCCGATTTCGTCGCGGCGATGCAGGACGCGGGCGGCATCGACCTCGGCGAATTCTCCCGCTGGTACCACCAAGCCGGCACGCCCGAGATCACGATCGAGGACCGCTATGACCCGGACAGCAAAAGCTACGAGCTGACCGTGTCGCAAAAGACGCCGCCGACCCCCGGCCAGCCCGACAAGCAGCCGGTGCCGATCCCGATCGCGATGGGTCTGCTCGGCCCCAACGGCGACGAACTGCCGACCCGGCTCGCCGGCGAGGATGCGGCACAGAGCGGCACGCGGCTGTTGGTGAGCGATCGGCCACGCCAGACCTTCCGCTTCATCGATGTCCCGGCGCCGCCGACACCATCGCTGCTGCGCGGATTTTCCGCGCCGGTGAAGCTGCAAGGCGTGCCGCTCGACCGGCTGAAGTTTCTGGCGATCCACGACACCGACCCGGTCGCCCGATGGGATGCCGGGCAGCGCGCGGCGATCGCGGTGCTGCTCGACCGCGTGGCCCTGCGGCGGGCCGGCAAGCCTTTGCCGCCGCTCGACGCCGATCTGATCGCGGCGATGCGGCACGCGCTCGCCGACGCGACGGGTGATCCCGCCTTTGCCGCCGAGGCGCTCGCGTTGCCGAGCGAAGCGACGCTGGCGGACGAGATGGACGTCGTCGACGTCGAGGCGATCCACGCCGTGCGCGAGGAAGCGCGCGCCGCGATCGCGGCGGCCCTGGCGACCGCGCTCGGCGAAACCTATCGCACGCTGACCGATCCCGGTCCCTACAAGACCGATGGCGAGTCGATCGGCCGGCGCGCATTGCGGAATGCCTGCCTGGCCTATCTTGCCGCCGGCAATCCCGCAGGCGGCGCCCGTCTTGCGCAGGCGCAGTTCGACACACAGCAAAACATGACCGACGTGCTCGCCGCGCTCGCCGTGCTGAGCGATATCGACTGCCCCGAACGGACGGCCGTGCTCGACGCATTTTACGAGCGCTGGCGGGACGATATGCTGGTCGTCGACAAATGGTTCGCACTGCAGGCGCGCTCGTCGCTGCCGGGGACGATCGACGCGGTCAAGGCGCTGACCCAGCACCCCGCGTTCAGCCGCGGCAACCCGAACCGCCTGCGCGCGCTGGTCGGCACCTTCTCCCAGGCCAACCCGCTCCGTTTCCACGACGCCTCAGGTGCGGGCTATGCCTTCCTTGCCGGCGAGGTGCTGACGCTCGATCGCGACAACCCGCAGGTCGCCGCGCGCATGGTTCAGGTGCTGGGCAATTGGCGTCGCTATAACGAGGGTCGTCAGACGCTGATGAAAGCGCAGCTTCAGCGCATCCACGACACGCCCGGGCTCAGCACCAACACATTCGAGATGGTCTCGAAGAGTTTGGTGGAGTAGCGGCACCGGCCCTCACCCCAGCGCCGAGGCACGGGAGGGTGAGGGGCAGGGTCAAAAAGATAGGGCGGCCGCACGGCCGCACGGCCGCCCTATCCAGTCACCAACCGGCCGCGTTAAGGCGCGGTGATCTCGACGCGGCGGTTTTGCGGTTCGCGGACGCCGTTGGCGGTCGGTACGCGGTTGTCGTTTTCGCCGCGGCCGCTGACGGCCATCTGCTCGCGCGGCACGCCGAGGCCGGAGAGCGCCTTTGCGACGTTGTTCGCGCGCCGCTCGGAGAGCCGCTGGTTGTAGGCCGGCGAGCCGGAGCGGTCGGTGTAGCCGGTCACCTGGATCTGCACCGGTGCGCCGGACTTGTATGCGTCGGCCGCCTGCTGGACGATCTGCATGCCCTGCGGGGTGATGGTGTCCTTGTCCCAATCGAAGAACACGATGAACACGCGCGGCGGCGCAGGCGGCGGCGGGGCCGGAGCCGCCACCGGCAGCGGGGGCGGCGGCGGCGCGCCAAAGCGGTAATTGACCTTGAGCATGAAGGTGTTGTCGTTCAGCCCGACATGCCCGCGCACCGCGGCGTTCGCCAGCGCGCCGCCGGTTCCCGCCGCGGTTTGCAGCGGGCCGACATGCAGGGTTTCCGTGCCGTAATCGCTGTAGCGATATTCGCCGCCGACGGAGATGTTCGGGCTGACCGCGTATTCGACGCCGCCGCCGACGGTCGGCCCGACCATCACGCTCGAATCGGAGACTGTCTTGCCGGGAACCGAAACGCCGCCGATGGTCGACGGCGAGTAATGCGCGTCCATACTGACGTCAGCGAAGGCGACGCCGCCGGTGGCGTAGATCAGAGCGGGTCCCCAGGCGTAGCCAAGCTTGCCGCGGATCGATGCGTTCCAGTCGGAGGAGGTGTTGAAACGATCGCCGGGAACAAAATTGGCCAGGCCGGGCACGGTGCCGACCGTTGTCGAGCTCGATGGGCCGCCGCCTCTGAAGTCACCTTCGGCGCCGATCACGATGTTGTTGGGGAATTGGTAATTGTAGCCGACCTGGCCGCCGCCGGTGACGGTCGCATCGTCGCTGTTACGCAAGCCGAACCTGCTGCCCGCGATCGCCGGCGAGCCCGGGACCGCCCCGGCCGGCGTTCCCGCCACCGCCACGTTACCGTGCAGCCGACCCCAATCGGCGCCGAGCGCAACGCCGGCGTAAGGTCCTGTCCAATTGACCGCGGGCCCGGACGGCAATAATTGCGCCGCAGCCGGAGTTACCGAAGCCGCGAGCGCCATCGCCGCCGCGGCATTTAACGTGTAGCGCATAGTCCCCTCCGTCTGCTGACCCCGCAACGAGCCGATGTGGATGCTTGGGCAGCCGAGTCAACCCAAAGCATCAAACTGTTCGGCACGTTCGGCCAACATGGCGAGAACGGGACAGTTCCTATTCGTCGGAGAAATTCGCCTGCACTGTCGCCGATTTGCCACAGAACGCAGGCGTTGAATATTGATCAAGATGAAGTAACACGCCAAATTGGCGAACAGGTCGTCCGTTTTTGTCCTAAAGGTCGAGCTCCAGTGCTGCATCGCCTTTGGCTCTGGTGCAGCAGGTCAGCACATATCGCTGGCGGTCGGCAGGGTTGAGGATCTGGTCGCGGAAGTCCGGTTCGCCGGACAGATATCGCGTGAGGCAGGTGCCGCAATAGCCGAGCTCGCACGAGGTGTCGACCTTGACGCCTTGCCGGCGCAAGGCGCGGGCAATCGACTCGTCGGCACGTACCTGGTATTCGCCGCCCCGCCGCGCGAGCCGCACCCGGAACGGCAAATCCTCGCCGACCATCTCGGGGATCGCCGCGGCCGGTCCCTTGAAATATTCGCAATGCACGGTACGCGGCGGCCAATGCGTCGCGGCGCGCGCCACCGCATCCATCAGCCCGACGGGGCCGCAATAATAGAGATGCGTGCTGGGCGGGGGCTCCTTGAGCAGCGCGGCGACGTCGAGGCCTTTTGCAGGATCGCCGCCGTCGTAGTGGAATGTCACCCGGCCCATCGCCGCGAGCAGCGACAATTCTTCGCGGAACGCGGTCCGCTCCGGCGCGCGGCTGCAATAATGCAGGTGGAAATCGGCACGGCGGCGGCGCAGCTCGGCGATCATCGCCATAAACGGCGTGATGCCGATCCCGCCGGCGATCATCCAATGCCGCTCGGCCTCCTCGACCAGCGGAAAGAGGTTGCGCGGCCACGACACTTCAAGCAGATCGCCGACCCGCGCTTTCTCATGCAGCGCGTTGGAGCCGTAGCCTTCTCTCTCCTTGAGGACGGCGATGCAGTAACGCCGCCGCTCGGCCGGGTCATTGCACAGCGAATAGTCGCGCAACAGCCCCGGTGCGACGCGGATCGCGATATGCGCCCCCGCGGTAAAGCGCGGCAGGTCGTGCTCGTTGGGGTCGGTCAGCTCGAAGCCGAGCACGTCCTCGGCGAGATAGCTGATCGAGCGGATGCGCAGCTGCATGGCGACCGGTTATCGCGCGGATTGCCCGTCGCGCAAACCGGATTCAATATCCGCGCGCCCAGTCGATGACGTTGCGCAACGGTTTCCCGGCCAGATAGGCCCGCAGATTGTCGCAAAACAGGTCGATGCCGCCATGCCGGTCGCCGTCGCTGATGCTCGACGTGTGTGGGGTGATGATGACGCGCGGGTCCGACCATAGTTCTTCGCGTGGCGGCCGCTCGAACTCACCGACATAGACGTCGAGCGCCACGCCGCGCAGCTTGCCTTGCGCCAGCGCCTCGACCAGCGCGTCTTCGTCGATGATCTCGCCGCGCGCGACATTGACCAGCACCGCGCCCGGTTTCATCGCCGCGAAACGCGCTGCGTTGAACAGATTGGTGGTCTCGGGCGTCCACTGGCAGCAGACGATGACAAAATCGCTCTCCGGCAGCGCTCGGTCGATATCCGATGCGGCGCCGATCTCGGTAAAGCCCGGCGGCAGATCGGTGTCCGGGACGACGCGGCGCCGGGTGCCGACGACGCGCATTCCGACTGCCGCGCAGAGCCGGCCAACTTCGCCGCCAATGCCGCCGGCGCCGACGACGAGCGCAGTCTTGCCCTCCAGCAGCACCGGACGATAGCCGCGGTGATCGAAGGCCCGCGCGGCCCGCTCAACCGCGACGCGGTCAAGACTCTTGGCAAAATGGAAGATCCCGGCCAGCGCGTATTCGGCGATCGGCAGGGAATTGGCGGCGCCACGCGAGGTCGTCACCGCGACATCGCTGCCCCAGAGGTCGCCGATCAGCAGGTTGCTCGCGCCGGCGGGCCGCTGGTGGAACCATTTGAGCTTTGGCGAACGGGTGCGCAGGTCGAGCGGAAACGGGAAGCCGCCGATGATGACCTCGGCCTCGGCGAGGAGCTTGTCGCGGTCCTCGCGCGTTCCGTGGCCGCTGGCGTTGCGGCCGAGGTAGCGCGCCGCGGCATAGGCGGGCCAAGTCTCCCGCATCTCGCCGTCGAACCAACCGGCGGCATCGATGAGCCGCACCGACGCGTCGATCGCCTCAATTCGCGAGCGGTCCGCCGTGCTGAGGCGCTGGATGGCAAGGATGTTGACCATGCCGCCTCAGCGCTGGCTGGCGCCGATATGGGCGACCGCCTCGATCTCGACCTTGAGTTCGGCCGTTGCCAGCGCGGCGACTTGCACCAGCGTCGAGGCCGGAAAATTGCCGGTGAAAAATTCCTGCCGCGCCTTCCACACCTTTTCGCGGTTTTTGATGTCGGTGACGAAGATCGTCACTTTGAGGATATCGGCCATGCTGCCGCCGGCGGCTTCGACGAGGTGCTTGATCTTGGTGAAGATGCCCTTGGCCTGGACGTACTCGTCCTCGCCGCGCGAGGTGGCGCCGGCAAAATAGGCGATGCCGTCGACCACCAGACAATTCGACCAGGTGCCGGGCTGCGGCTCGGGGACTTCGGGACTGGTGGCGCGGACGATGCTGCTCATGGGGCCTCCGGTTCAGGAAATCGTGACGCCGCTGTCGACCGGCAGTACCTGGCCGGTGACCATGCGGCTTTCGTCGCTGGCAAGATAGAGCGCCATGCCGGCGATATCCTCGGGCTCGATGAGCCCGAGCAAATGCGAGTCCGCCAGCTTGGTCAGTGCGGCGTTGCCGGCGACCAGACGGCGGACGCGCTCGGTCATGGTCGCCGACGGGGCGATCGCGTTGACCCTGACCTTTTGCGGCGCATAGGCCACGGCGAGCGAACGGGTGATCGCGCTGATCCCGCCTTTCGCGGCGGTATAGCAATCGCGGCCCGGCACCCCCATCAGCGCGACATTGGAGCTCATGTTGATGACCGACCCGCCGCCCGATTTGATCAGTTGCGGGATGCCGAAACGGCAACCGAGAAACGTGCCGTAGAGGTCGAGCTTGATGGCCCGCCAGAATTCGTCGAGCGGTGCCTCCACGGCGGTGTTGTCGGCCGCGGTCGAGCCGCCGGCATTGTTGTGCAGCACGTCGAGCCGGCCGAATTTGCCGACCGTGGTGCGGATCGCCGCCTGCAGGCTGTTCGGCTCGGTGACATCGGTGCGGATCGCGATCGCATCGTTGCCGGCAAGCTGCGCGGTCTCCTCACCCGCGGCCGCATCGATATCGGCGATCGCGACATGCGCGCCCTCGCGCGCGAACAGGATGGCGGCGGCGCGGCCAATTCCGGTGCCGGCGCCGGTGATGAACGCGACCTTTCCGTCGAGCCGTGGCATCGGGCTTCCTTTCCGCAGCCGGGTCTCGCACGATAGTGCCGCGTCCGATGGAGGAAGACCATGACCGACACGCGCCCGTTCGATCCGGCCTTGTTCAGCGATGCGGCGATCGACACCGAGACCGCAAAACTCAACGCCCAGATGATCGAGCTACTGACCGGACAGCCGGAATGGTGGATCACCGGGCCGGCGGCGTTTCGCGCCGCCAGGCGGCGCGGCGAGGGGCCGTTTCCGGCGCCGGTTTTCTCGCCGCGGGCGCGCACGATCACCATCACCGGCAAGGACGGCAACACAATCCCGCTGCGGGTCATCGAACCGCAGGCGAAGGCGCGCGGGGTCTATCTGCATCTCCACGGCGGCGGCTGGGTGCTCGGCGGCGCTGACATGCAGGACCCGATGCTGGAGCGCATCGCCGACAATACCGGGCAGGCGGTGGTCGGTGTCGAATATCGGCTGGCGCCCGAGCATCCCTATCCCGCCGGCCCGGACGATTGCGAGGCTGCGGCGGCCTGGCTCGTCGCCAATGCGAAGCAGCAGTTCGGCACCGAGGCGCTGACGATCGGCGGCGAGTCCGCCGGCGGCCATCTGACCGCGGTGACGATCCTGCGCATGCGCGACCGGCACGGCTATGCCGGCTGGCGCGGCGCCAATATCGTCTACGGCGCCTTCGACCTCAGCATGACCCCGAGCCAGCGCCAGTTCGGCAATACAAGGCTGGTGCTGCGGACGATCGACATGCAGCAATTCTACAACGCCTTCCTGCCGACCATCACCGACCGGCAGGTACCCGACATCTCGCCGCTTTACGGCGACCTCAAGGGGCTGTGTCCGGCGCTGTTTTCCGCCGGGACCAAGGACGCGCTGCTCGACGACACGCTGTTCATGCACGCTCGCTGGATCGCTGCCGGCAACCCGGCGGAGCTGGCGATCTATCCCGGTGGCGCGCATGGCTTCACGCTGTTCCCCAACGACCTCTCGAAAGCCGCGACGACGCGGATGGACACTTTCCTCAACAGCGTACTGGGTTAGCGGACCATGACGACTATCCTGCAAATCCTCGTCAGCCCGCGGCCGAGTTCGTTCAGCCGCCGCATCGCCCGCGACGTGACCGCCCGGCTTGTCGCGCTGCACCCGCGCGCCGAGGTCATCGAGCGCGACCTCGCGGCCAATCCACCGCCGCATCCCGATGTCGACCTCTACGAGGCCATCCTGACGCCGACCGTCGACGGGAGCGACTCGCGTTTCGCGCTGTCGGAACAGCTAATCGGCGAACTCGAAGCGGCCGATTTCGTGGTTATCGGCACACCGATGAATAATTTCGCGGTGCCGTCGACGCTGAAATCTTGGATCGACCACATCGTGCGCATCCGGCGCAGCTTCCGCTCGACCCCCGAGGGCAAGATCGGCTTGCTGCACGACGTGCCGGTGTTTGTGGTCACCGCGCATGGCGGTCCGATGAGCGGCGGTTATCAGCCCGATTTCATGACCTCCTACCTGCGCGTGATCTTCGAGACGATCGGCATGCCGCGGGTCGAATTCCTCTGCCTCGACGGGCTGTCGCGCGGCCCGGAGGCGATCGCCCGCGCCCTCGACCACGCGCGCGCCTGGATCGGCGAAAAACTTCCAGGTTAGTGCCGGGACGACAAAGCGATGGCTGCGGCTTTATACTTCCTGACAACAGTCTGAAAGGAACCGCCATGCACCCGCATGCCGCCGCGTTGAAAGCCCTTCTCGACCAGCCCGGTTTGCAGGTCATGCCGGGCTGCGGCGACGGGTTGGGCGCGCATCTGATCCAGGAGGCCGGGTTCAAGACCGGCTTTATCTCCGGCTCCAGCATCTCGGCGATGCGGCTGGCCATGCCGGACATGGACATGGTGAGCTTTGCGGAGATGGCGGACGCGGTCGACACCTGTATCGGCGCGGCGCCCAATGTGCTGTGGCTGGCCGACGGCGACACGGGACACGGCAACGCGCTGGCGGTGCAGAAGACGATCCGGGCCTATGCGCGCCGCGGCGCCGCGGCGGTGCTGATCGAGGATAAGGTCTGGCCGCGCCCGCTCGGCCGCAACGGCGCCAAGATGGTGGTCGACCGCGAGGCCGCGATCCAGCGTTGCCGCGCCGCGGCCGAGGCGTGTCGCGACGAGGGCATTCTGCTGCTGGCGCGCACCGACGCGCGGACCTCGCGCGGCTTTGAGGAGGCGCTGGCGCGGATCAAGGCGTTCACCACAGAGGGCGCCGACATATTGTTTCTCGATTCGCCGCAATCGGAAGATGAGATGCGCACCGGCATCGCGGCATGTGAAGGGAAGCCGGCGCTGGCGGTCACCTCGCCCGCCGGCAAGCATTTCATGCCGGGTGACGCCGAGCTGGCGCGTATCGGTATCAAACTCGTCGTCTATCCGCAGGACATCTTGGCGGCGAGCGTCTACGCGGTACGCGCCGCGCTCGCCGGGCTGAAAAGCGGCGCCAAGCCGCCGATGGCGAGCCCCGCGGAGCTGGCGACCGCGATCCGTTCCGCCCACTACCTCGAACGCAACTCGCGTTGGCCCGACCCGCGCTGATGGTTCCGCTCTCGGTTCTCGATCTGTCACCGATCGTCGAAGGCGGCGACGCCGGGCAGTCGCTGCGCAATTCGCTCGACCTCGCGCGGCATATCGAGGCGCTGGGCTATCGCCGCTATTGGATGGCCGAGCACCACAACCTGCCTGGCGTCGCCAGCGCCGCGACGGCGGTGGCGCTGGCGCATGTCGCCGGCGGCACCGACAAGATCAAGATCGGCGCCGGCGGCATCATGCTGCCGAACCACGCACCGCTGATGGTCGCCGAGCAGTTCGGCACGCTGGCGGCGCTGCATCCGGGCCGGGTCGAGCTTGGGATCGGCCGCGCGCCGGGCTCCGACCAGCTGACGATGCGGGCGATGCGCCGCAACCTGCTGGCAGGCGAGGATCAGTTCCCGCGCGACGTCGTCGAGCTGATGGGTTATTTCCGGGCTGCCGAGCCGGGACAGCGACTGCAGGCGGTACCGGGCGCCGGGCTCGATGTGCCGATCTGGATTCTTGGATCGAGCCTGTTTGGCGCGCAACTCGCGGCGATCCTCGGGCTGCCTTTCGCATTCGCCTCGCATTTCGCGCCGGCGGCGCTGATGCCGGCGCTCGCGATCTATCGCGAGCGCTTCCAGCCCTCGGAACAGCTCGCCGCGCCGCGCGTCATGCTGGGCGTGACGACCGTCGCCGCCGAGACCGACGCAGAGGCGCGGTTTCTGTTTTCCTCGCTGCAGCAAGCGACGCTCAAGAACCGCACCGGCACACCGGGCCGCGTCCCGCCGCCGGTGGAGAATTTTGTCGAGACGCTCGACCCCTATATGCGCGCGGTGATCGAGGACGCGTTCGGCGCAGCGGTTGTCGGCGGCCCGGAGACCGTGCGCCGCGGGCTGGAAGACATCATCGCCCAAACCGGCGCCGACGAGCTGATCGTCACCGCCAACATCTACGACCACGAAAAGCGCAAGCGCTCGTTCGCGCTCATCGCCGAGGTCGCGGGGCTGGGGAAAACGTAGAGCACGAATGACGCCGCGCCCCGGCGCCATTTGGCGATGCGCTGCTCTTTGACCAGCGCATCGACCACGAGGCGATCAACTTGCGAGCGTCGTCTGGCGCTGACCGACGGCATTCCGCGCCAGCCCGATAAAATTGCGCACCGCCGCGGAGCGTTCGTCGCGCCTGGAAGCGAGCGATAATGGCGCCCGCAACGTAGCCCCGAGCAGCGGCCGGTAAGCGACGCCGTCGCTGTGTATCTGCCGCATCGAGCCCGGCACGATCGAGATGCCGATCCCCGCTGCCACGAGATTTATCGCGGCCGCCACCTGCGGTGCCTCCTGCACGATATCAGGCACAAAGCCCGCCTTGCAACACGCGGCAAGGACCCCGTCGTACATCGACGGCGCGAGCCAACGCGGGTATAGGATGAACGGCTCGCCCGCCAGCGCCGCCAGCGGCACCATGACCGACGACTCCAGCCTATGACAGATCGGCAACGCGACGAGCATGTCTTCCTCGAACAGGTCGTCAATCCGCAGGTCCGCGAAATCCACGGCAGGCGGACGGATGAACGCGACATCCACATTTCCCGCCGACAGGGCGCGGCACAGCGCGGTGGTGTCAGCCTCGCGCAAATCCATCGATACGCCTGGAAAGGTTTCCCCAAAGCCGCGGATCGTCGCCGGGACGAACGCATTGAACGACGCGGCGGGGGTGAAGCCGATGCAAATCTTGCCCAGTTCGCCGCGGCCGGCCCGCTCGGCGCTACGGATCGCCTGCTCGGTGCGCGCGAGGATCGAGCGCGCCTCACCAAGCAGCACCTCGCCGGCGTCGGTCAGTTCGAGATGGCGCGGCACGCGGCGGAAGAGCTGGGTGCCCAGCTCGTGCTCAAGCGCCTGAATCTGCTTGCTCAGCGGTGGCTGGGCCATGCCGAGCCGCTCGGCGGCGCGGCCGAAATGACGTTCCTCGGCAACGGCGAGGAAATATCGCAGGTGGCGCAGTTCCATGCCCGGCGCTCCATGCCCATAGGCATGTAGGGCGCCCCAGCCGCTTTATCACGTCAGGCACGATGTCGCAGCGCACAAAGATCGGCGCCGCGCCGGAATGCTCAGCCGCCGGACGCGGGTTGCCGGCCGCTGGCGACCGTCACCTTGCCGTTGTCGGCGAGATCGATGGGCGGGTTGAGCACGACCTGGTCGCCCGCCTTGACGCCGTCATCGACTTCGACCTCGGTGCCGAGGTCACGGATTTCGGTGATTTTGTGCGAGTGCACGACGCCGTTCTCCGCCACCAGCACATTCAGCCCGGTATCGTTGAACACGATCGCGGAGGCCGGCACGATCAGCGACGGGGTCACGCGCGGCACCTTCAACTCGACGGTGCAGTAGATGCCGGCGCTCAGCACGCGGTCGGGATTGTGGACGTCGATCTCGGTCAGCAGCGTGCGGGTTGCCGGATCGAGCGCGTCGGCGGTGCGCGTCACCGTGCCGTCGAAGGTCCGGCCCGGCAGCTCCGGTACGCGGACGATCGCATCGATCCCCGGTTTGACTCCGATCGCCGCGTCCTGCGGCACGTAGAGCTGGATGCGCATCACATCGCTCTGGGTGACGGTGAACATGAAGGTGCCGCTCGTCGCATCGGCCTGGACCAGGCTGCCGACGTCGATATTGCGCTGCGTCACGACGCCGTCGAACGGCGCGACGACCTGCTGATAGGCCTTTTGCTGCTGCAGCACCTGAAGCTGCGCCTGCTGTGATTTGATCGCCGCCTCGCCGGCTTGCGCCGCCTGCTGCTGCCCGGCGAGGCTTAGCCGGTCGGTGTCGCCTTGCTGCTGTGTCACCCAGCCTTGCTGGACCAGCGTGGCGTCGCGGTTCCAGGTGACCTGGGCAAGATCACGGTTCGCCTCGGTCTGGCGCAACGAGGCTTGCGCCTGGGCCAGCGTCGCCTGCGCTTGGGCGATCTGGTGGTCGAGCTCGGGCGCGGTGATCGTCGCCAGCTTGTCCCCGGCCTTGACCCGAGAGCCGATATCGACATAGCGCTCGCCGATGTATCCGCTGGCGCGGGCAAAGATATTGGCGCTGGCAAAGGGGCTGGTGGTCGCGGGCAAGGTCACGTTGTGCACCGCCGGGCTCGCCTTGACCGTGGCGACGCGCACCCGCGGCACAAAGTTCTGCTGCTCCGCGGCAATCTCCTCGATCTGGCGGTGCTGCCGATAATGCGTCCATACCCCGCCCGCCAGTGCGGCGAGCAACAGCAGCAGCGTGCCGGTTCCCAACAGCGCGCCCCAACGGTTGGGCCGCGCTACTGCTGCGCCGCCCGGTGTCCAGCCGATCTCGGACTCCGGGCGGCGCTCCGGGGGACGGTGCTCGTTATCCTTCATCACAATTCCTCGGCGAAGACGCCTTGCGCCGGCTTGCCATCGTTGCGGCGGCGCAGCATGGCAAAGAGATACGGGACGCCGATCAGCGTCGTCGGAGTCGCAAAGAGCAGGCCGCCGATCACGGCGCGCGCCAGCGCGGCGTTCTGCTCCTCGCCGGGGCCGCCGATCGCCATCGGGATCATGCCGACGACCATCGCCGCGGCCGTCATCAGCACCGGCCGGATGCGGGTATGGCCGGCCGAGATCGCCGCCTCGAACGCCGTCATCCCGGTGAGCTGCTGCTCGCGCGCGAACGTCACCAGCAGGATCGAATTGGCCGAGGCAACGCCGACCGCCATGATCGCCCCCATCAGCGACGGCACGCTGAGCGTCGTATCGGTGATGTAGAGCATCGTCACGATGCCGCAGAAGGTGATCGGCAGCGCCAGGATGACGACAAACGGGTCGCCGAAATTCTGGTAGTTCACCACCATCAGCAGGTAGACGAACACCGCGGCGAACACGAGACCTATCGCCATGTCGCGAAAGGCGCTGTTCATGCTGTCGATCTGGCCCGAGACCTGGATCGTGTTGCCAGGTGTCAGCTTGGGCTGCAGGTCGGCGACGATCTTGTTGATCTCACCCGCGATACTGCCGAGGTCGCGCCCCTGAGCATTGGCGTAGACCTCGTAGACCGGCTGAATGTTGGCCTGATGGGTGTTGGTCGGCATCGTCGTGCGGGTGAGCGTCGCGACATTGCCGAGCAGCCCCGGCACCGGCTGGCCTTGCGTATTGATCGAGGCGCCGACCGGCGTGTTGGTGAGCGCGTTGAGCGAGGCGACCTGCGGCTCGGGCGTCTGGACCGCGAGGTAGTAAGGGATGCCCGATTTCGGATCGGTCCAGAAATTGGGAGAAACCTGCTCGGACGAACTGAGGCTGATGTTCAGGTTAGTGGCGATCTGATTAGCGTTGAGGCCGAGTTGCGCAGCACGCGAGCGGTCAATCGCGGCAAAGAATTCCGGCCCGTTTGTTTCCTGCTGCAGATGCGCATCGGCAATACCGGGGATCGCCGCGATGCGGTTGCGCAGCTCCTGCGCGATCTTGAGGTTGCCGGCACGATTGTAGCCGACGACGCGGACGTCAATCTGCGCCGGGACGCCGAAATTAAGGATTTGCGTGACGATGTCGGCGGCCTGGAAATAGAAGGTGCTCTCGGGAAAGGCCGCCGGCAGCACCTGGCGCAGCCGGCGGACATAATCGGCGGTCGGCGCGTGGCCGTCCTTGAGCGCCACCAGGATCTGGCCGTCATTGGGGCCGATTGTCGTGCCGTCGGTGAAGGCCAGGTTATAGGTGCGCGCCGGCAAGCCGATATTGTCGACGACCAGCGCGCGCTGCGATGCCGGGATGATCTCGCGGATTTTATTTTCGACGGCCTGGAAGATCTGCTCGGTGGTCTCGATGCGGGTGCCGGCCTGAGCACGGACATGCAGCTCGATCTGCCCGCCATCGATCAACGGAAAGAAGTCGCGACCGACATAGACGAACATCACCGCGCCAAGCCCTAGCACCACGACCGCCGCGGACGGGATGAGAATGTGGCTTTCGAGCAGGCGGCGCAGCATCCCGGCATAGCCGTCCCGTAGACGCTCGAAGACGCGCTCGAAACCGCGATGAAACCGAGCGAACCATCCGGTCTGCTGGCCGCCGTGGTGCTCGCCCTTGAGCAACAGGCCGATCGTGATCGGCGTCAGCGTGCGCGAAAAACCGTAGGAGGCCAGCATCGCGAACACCACCGCGAAGCCGAGCGGCGTGAACAGATACTTGGCCGGGCCCTCGAGGAAAATCACCGAGGCGAACACGCAACTGATCGCCAAGGTCGACACCAGCGTCGGCACGGCGATCCCGGCGGCGCCGTGCAGCGTCGCCTGCGGCAGCTTCATCCCTTCCTCGGTCAGCAGGCGGTGGGTGTTCTCGATCGTCACGGTCGAGTCATCGACCAGAATGCCGACCGCCAGCGCCAGACCGCCCAAGGTCATCGTGTTGAGCGTGTCGCCGAGGAAATACAGCACGACCAGCGATGTCAGGATCGACAGCGGGATCGAGATCATCACCACCAGCGTCGAACGCCACGAGCCGAGGAACAGGAGGATCATCAGCGCCGTCAGCCCCGCGGCGATCGCGCCCTCGCGCACCACCGCCTCGACGGCGGCGCTGACGAACACCGATTGGTCGAACAGCTCGGTGATCTTCAGCCCCGGCGGCGCCGAAGCGCGCGCCGCTGCAAGCGCGGCCTTGACCTGGGTCACGACATCGAGAGTGGAGGCATCGCCGTTCTTGATGACGCTGAGCAGCACGCTGCGCCGCCCGTCGGCGCGGACGACGTTTTGCTGCACCGCCGAACCGTCGCGTACGTTGCCGACATCCTTGACGAAGACCGTCGCGCCGTTGACGACCTTGATCGGGATGTTGTTGAGGTCGTCGATCGACGCAGGCGTGGCGTTGGTGCGCACCGTGTACTGCTTGTCGCCGATTTTCGTGGTGCCCGACGGCAGCGTCAGGTTCTGCGCGTTGACCGCGTTGACCACGTCGCTCGGCGTCAGCCCGCGCGCCAGCAGCTTTTGCGGGTCGAGATCGACCATGATCTGTCGGTATTTTCCGCCGGCCGGCGTCGGAAAGGTGACGCCGTGGATCGGCGCCAGCCGCTGCCGCAGATTGTAGAGGCCGTAGTCGTAAAGCTGCTGTTCGTTGAGTGTGTCGGAGCTCAGGCTGATCTGCAGCACCGGCACGCTCGACGCGTTGTATTGCACGACGATCGGGGGCTGGATGCCCGGCGGCATCAGCGCGCGGATCGCGTTCGTCCCGGAGACGATCTGGGCGATCGCCAGGTCGAGGTTGACGTCGGGCTGAAAGAAGATCTTCTGCACCGAGATGCCGGGCAGCGTCTGCGCCTCGATGTCCTTGATGCCGTTGACGTTGGAGCTGATCGAATACTCGCTGTAGGTGGTGACGCGCTGCTCCATCTCCGGGGTGCTGAGGCCGGTATAGCTCCAGATGACCGTGACCACGGGGATATCGATGGCCGGAAAGATGTCGGCCGGCATCACGCGGATCGCGGTGATACCGAGAAACATTACCAGCACCGCCACCACGTAGAACGTGTACGGCCAGCGCAGCGCAAAGCGGACGATCCCCATCCCGGGCGGCCTTGCTCAACCTCTCGGCGGCTCGCCGGCGCGGCCAGGGTCGGACATGCCCCGAAGCGAGGGGTCATGCCGCTGGCAGAACTGCGGCGTCGCGGGGCCGGCGTGTGCGTGCGCCGCAGCAATAACGGCGTGAGCGCGGTGCCAGACGAAATGGCCGCCAAAAACCGCGACGCCCATCAAAAAGCACGCGAGCCAGGCTGCGCTCACCTGGCGCGCGGTCGGGACATGGTCGGAGGGATCGTAGTCCATGGACGGACACCAGACAGAACGAGGCCGAAGTTCGGCGGGTCGCATTGTTGCAGTGCAACATCGTTCTAGATCGGCGGGCCGCGCCGGTTTTTCCAATACTCTGGCGCTGCTATTTCGATATCCGGTTCGTCTTGAACGCGAAGGGGCCGCCCACCGGACTAAGGGACGCCGTTACACGTGAAGGAAATCGATAGGGCTCAGCTTGAATGAAGGCGTCAGGATGACCGTTCACATGGGCATGTTCGCAGTCAAGGGTGAAGTTTAGGGGTTCATGGGCAGTTCTCCGGTCGTTATTTCGAATCCAAGGTCTGAGCCCGCTTTCATGACCTGATGGTGTGCTGCACCAGATCAAGCTCACATACGGTCGCCGCCTGGTTTGCGGCTGCACCAACATCCCGCGTTCGGCGGGTGGGGCTCAGGAGGCCGGGACCATTCTATCGGTCGGCTGTCGAGGCCAACGGTCACTTCGGTTCGGCCACCTGGATCCGGCAGGACTGATCAGGTCCTTGCGGATGGGGTCAGATCGTCGCTGGCGCCGCCTTCATCACGGCCCCCTCGATTACGACGCCGGCGGTAGTGTACCGCCACAGGGCGATCAGGAGCTTGCGCGCCAGGGCGACGATGGTCGTCTTGCGCATCCGCCCGCCAAGGCGCCGGACCCGCTCGTGGAACCACAGGCTGAGCGCCGAGGTCGGCTGGTTCTGTAGCCATAGCCAGGCCAGCTCGACCATTGTTGTCCTCAGCCGCGGGTTGCCCGCCTTGGACACACCCTGCTCGTGATCGATCGAGCCGCTCTGCCATGGCGTCGGCGCCAGACCAGCGTAGGCGGCCACCTGCCTGCGGTTGTCGAACTGGCGGAACAGGCCTTCCGACCAGAGGACGGTGGCGGTCTCGGGGCCGATGCCCTTCAACCGCGTCAGCATGGCCGCCGGCGAGGTCGCCTCGTCAGTCGCCGGCTTGAGCAAGGCGTCCCGTTCCGCCTCGACGCTCTTCAGCTGCTCCAGCAGGACCTCGAGCCGATCCAGCTCGCGGATGAGCTGCGCCTTCAGGTGCTCCGGCAGGGGCCGGCCGTCGCCTGTCCGCAGCTCCTCCAGCCGCTCACGCCGACCCTTGCGCAGCGGCTCGTAGCCGAACACCCCCTGGGCGAAGAGTAGCCCTTTGATCCGGTTGACGTGCCTCACCCGCTCGCCCACCAGCGTCTTGCGCTCGCGGCAGACACGCCGGCGGTCCTCCTCCTGCGGCGTCGGCGCCCTGGCCATCGAACATACCCGCGGCTCGCCACGCTTGAAGGCCATCAGGGTGCGCACCAGGGTCTCGCCATCGATCCGGTCGGTCTTCGCCCGCCGACGCCGGCGCGAGGTCAGGATCGACGCGGCGTCGACCACGTGGCTCTCGATTCCTTCGGACTGCAGTACTCGGTGGATCCAGAAGCCATCCAGACCGGCCTCCTGGATGACGATAATCGGGAAGTCCCGGCCGGTCCGCACCCGCGCTTTCTCCTTGAGCTGAGCGAACCGTCTGAGCAAGCCGGCGATATCGCCGGCCTGAACCGAATGCCTCGACATCTTCTCCCCGCCGCCCGGCGATAGCGACGTGACCAGCCAGGTCGATCGGCTGAGTTCTAAAGAAACGAAGATTGCACGAAGATCCGTTTGGATAACGGTCGGCGCTTCGGCGCGCTCAGCTACAACTTGCATGGTCGTCTCCAGAGTGGGTGGGTTTAGCAACCTCACTCTGTCCGAGCGCCGGTCGCTATCCTGACGCCCATGGGATCTATCGGCGCATCGCACTCATTGCCTGGTCGCCGCCCCGTAAGCGTCCCCCGTAGCTCCGCCGACGACATACGCATTGATCTCAACAATGCGGCCGCTGACGCCACTTCGGACAACTCCCGAGGGACACCGCATCAAGCGGCAGCTCCGAGCGAACGACCGGCGGATGGCCATCCTGACGGCGGCGAGGTTTCAGGGCATCCGCTCGATCCATTGCGCGCGCGAAGGCCCCGGCTCGAACGGATCGCTGAAATACTGCGTCTCGCGAGCCACCTTTCCATCACGGAATTCCATGATGCTCACGGTGTAAGACGGCCGCCCATCATAGGTCAGGACAAATTCGGTGACCCAGAGGTCGCCCGCACCGATGATCCGCCGCACCGTGAAGCGTTTTCGGTTCGGCTGCGCGGCGCGAGACGACTGAATGTTGCGCCGGCCGCGGATACGCTCGCCCGATTGCGGATATTCGAGCACCGCGTCCTCTCGGTAAATCTCGTGCTCCGCCTCGAAGTCGTCCACATCGGAAGCAGCCCAGTGGCGATCCAGAGCCGATCGAATCTCTTGGTCTTCCATATTTCCTGGCCGTCTTATGCGGGCCACGGGGGTGGGTCGGCAAAGGCGATCGGCCCGAGCAGATAGGCGAGCACGTTGCTGATCGCCGTCATCAACCCGACATTGGGCTGGCCCTCCGGGTCGGCGTCGGCCACACCATCGCCATGCCCCACCCGCATCGAATCGAGGTTCGCGACCGCGTTGCGCATGGAAACAGTCCCTCTCACAGAAGCAGGCAAATGCCTCCTTAGGCGCAACCACGCGCCGCGGTCAATTTCATCAGGCGCACTCGGAATGAGTTTCGGTCGAACACGGGTTCGCCATCCACTCCTTCAAGAATCGTCTGATCTGCGGCGATCTGCGGCATCGGTTTTGAGGTATGAGGGACGAACGTCTAGTGCATCGGCATCGAAATTAACTGTCGGCTTCAAACTGACACAAATATGACGAACCAAGAGACGATCCAACTGAGGTCCGCAAATGGGATGGACCGGCTGCTTCCCCTGCCGCTGTAGCCTTTGCTGGCGAGCGGCGATGAACAGGAGAAGCAGCGATGAAGCCGAAGACGGAGACGACCACGGCATCCCTGACGGGTAATCGGCATCGATATCGGTAAGGAGGGCCCGGCGCAGCTATTTGGAAGCGATAGATCCACGTCTTCGCACCGCACGGTGCCACCTGAAGATAAAGGCCGTGCCGATCCGCAAAAAGACCCCGGGCTTTCTGCGTCTCGACGCGAGACGCAGAAAGGGATGTCGGCGATCATGATCTTTCATTATCTGGCTGGATATATGAGGCCTTTTGCCTTTTGGCCGGCCAATGAGTGGCGGAGAGGGAGTCCGCCGTATCGTTGTAGAAACACCATAATAATCATTTAGTTAAGATATCACGTTCGGATATATCCCCCATTTTATCCCCCGTTAGGCGCGCGCTACCCAACACGTTGAGGATACTACTGATGGAGACGCGACACGGGATTTTCGCGGGCGATGACACTGCTCCCCTCGCGTCTCAAGGTCGGCCATACGGGGCATCGTTTCGAAGAGGCGAGCGAAGTCGGCGGACCAGTCCATGGCAGCATTATTAGAGGTCGTTCCTGGCGCCCAACATCGATGTCGAGATCGCGATCCCAGCTGCGATCGGGGTCTTTCTTGCCGGGACCTAGGGTTCAATCCCATGGCGCCGGGGGCGCCAACTTCGGCAATCCGCAGCGGATCACTAACGCTGGTTTTCATGGGACACCCCACCGCATCTCCGCCAGTACCGGCCAATGCTCGAGATGTCGCGCGATCGCCGCGTCGAGACTGGCCTCCGACGCTCTAGCTTGCGCATCGGCCATCTCACCGCGGACAAGCGCAAACCTGAGCATCAGTCGGAAGGTGACGATCACGTCGCCGAGACAATAAGCGGCGATCTCATCGAGACGTCCGGCCTGCGTCATGGCTTCTACTTGTGATCCGGCCATGCTACCGAGCTTGGTCGGCATCCCCAACAGGGCAGCCATTTCGCCAAGGCTCGGTCTCGCCGATGCGCCGAACCCGGATAGCATATCGCATAAGTCGATGTGGTCTCGGCCAAACCGATACCAATAGTCGCGGTTGGCGGCGCCAAACAGCGCCGGTACGGAAACGCTGTGCGCCAACGCACGGTAGCGCAGTACCGGCAGATCAAAGCCGCCACCATTGAAGGTGACCAGCACCGGCCCTCTCCCGGCGTCGTCATGCGGCAGAGCGGCGACAAAGTCCCGGACCAATTCAGCCTCGCTCTTTTCGCCGATGTGGCGGGCAGCAAGGTGGCGCACGTTGTACGCGCTGTCGTTCTCGCGCTCCGCAAATATCGCGCCAATGCAGACGATGCGATGCAGCGGAGGCTTCAGAAAGACATCGAGCGGCGCCTGTTCGTCGCGGGCATATCGCTGGCCAATGGCTTCGCGTACCGTGTCGTCAGTGGCGTCCGTTCTCAAGCCCAACAATCGGCGTGCCGTCTCGATATCCGGGGCTGTCTCCAAGTCGAAGACAACGTAGTGGGTCACGGCGGACAGTCGTGCGCGATCAGCGCGCGCAGGTCGCCGTAATCGTCGCGCCCGTGCTCGGCGATCAACCGGGCGATGCTCAGCCGCCCGCGACGGTCACAGCGACGACAGGCGACATCGAGCATGGTCACGCCCTTGTTGGCCATGTCGCCCAGCGTAATCACATCCTGCATCGCCGCCAGCGAAACCGCAAAAATCGAACCCAGAACGAGCACATCGCCAACCCCACCGATCATCTGTCGGGCGATACTTTACCCGGGTAATGGCCGAAACCAGTCAGCGCCGCATCACCCACCAGATCCAACAGGGTCGCGTTCCTCGCAGGTCCGAAACGCAATGGCTCAGACCATCGATACAAGTCGATGTTCCGCCAAGGCATTCGATCGGCGCCGCTGCCTGGTGCCTATCGAAGCATTATATGAGTGGGAGAAGTTTGGGCCGAAGGAGAAGCAGCCCTACGCCACGCGCTCGCTGGCGGCGGCTTCTGGAAATCTCCTGGCGGTGAGCGGGTGCGGAGCTTCACGATCATCACCACAACGCCGAACGAGCTGTGCGGTCAAATCCATGACCGCATGCCGGTGATCTTGCCGCCGGCTGCGTGGTCGACTTGGCTTGGCGAGGAAGTCGCGGAGCCGGAGCAGCTAAAGGCACTGCTCGCACCTTATCCGGCTGACGACATGACGATGTGGCCGGTAACCAAGTGCGTCGGCAACGTCAGGAACAACGACCCGTCGCTGATCGAACCAATCCAGCTGGGCCACACATGAGCCGCTATCTTGGCGGTCTCGCTAAAGGGTGTTGTGCCCCTGTCAGGCAACTTCCGATCTGCGGTCACGGTCAGAGAGCAGCTCTCGGTTAGCAGCGCGTCGGAAGCAGGACGGAAATTTGGTGATCAGATCGCCGAGACGAGGATGCGGTTCCTTCATCACGGTCAGCGGCTGATCAAGCATGGCCGCCTGGTAGAACTGTCGAGCTTCTGCGATTTCGCTCCAGCGGCACGGATGACTTGTCGACATGGCGTCATCTCCCTCAACCTTTGGTTCCAAGATATGCTGGCCCGCCGCAAGCGAATGTGAGCCAGCTCACACTCGAAAAAATTTTGGTAAAAAAATTCTACCGGTTTTCCGCATGCCATAGCTCGCCACGACCTCGTGCATGGGTGCCGGCTTCTGTGTAGCCCGATACCGGGAAATGGGATCAAAAAACTTGACGATAGGCCAGGATCGCGCTGGCGGTGCGTCGGACGGTAACCGGGGCGGCACCGCCAAATGCCACCAACAAAATCAACGACGCGACAAAGCATTTCAGCATGGCGCGCCTCCGCAAGCGGAGCAACCGAGGGTATGCACTGCGCGTGTGGTGCTGATCTAAAATAGACGAAATTGGATGGCGATGGCGACAGGCCGGAAAACGGGCGGCCAATGGCGGGAGAACGAGGCAACGTGACCGTGGCTTTAAGCCAGGGGCGTCCCTTCCACGCGAAACGTCTGTCAAGGCCCGCGCTGATCAACGTATGATCGATCAGGGAGGACGATCCGAAGGGTCCGCTAGTGAACCCGCCGCCTGATAGCACGTTGGCCGATCCGCAGCGGATCATTGCTGATCTTGAGCGCGCCAATGTCGATTTGCAGCGAAAGCTGGAGAGGCACACGGCTGAGCGTGACGAGGCGCTGGCGCGTGAGAGCGCAGTCACCGAAGTCCTTCAGTTCATCAGTGCCTCGCCCGGTGATGTCGGACCGGTCTTCCAGGCGATACTGAGGCGAGGGACCCAACTATGTGATGCGCGTTTCGGCCTGCTTGGTCTTTACGACGGTGACGGCTTTCGCGGTGTCGCGGCGGTTGGCTTTCCGCCCGAGGCCGCAGAAGCCTTGTCACGCCTGCGACACCCGCCACCCGACACGACGCTTCATCGCGCCCTTGAAACAAAAAAACCGGCCCAGGTAGCCGACATTCTCGTAGAAGCGGCCTTCGCTCCTGTTCTCATAGCAAACCCATCGCTCCGCGAGGCGCGCTCGAACCTGAGCGTTCCGATGATCAAGGACGGCGCATTTGTCGGCGCACTCATCATGTTTCGCGAGGTAGTGCAGCCGTTTGACGATAGGGAAATCGCGCTCCTTCAGAACTTCGCGGCGCAGGCGGTCATCGCGATGGAAAACGCGCGGCTGCTTGCCGACCTGCGCGAGCGCACCGGCGACCTCCAGCAATCGCTCGAATACCAGACCGCGACGAGCGACGTGCTCAAAGTCATCAGCCGCTCGACCTTCGACCTACAGCCTGTGCTGGACACGCTCGTCGAAACCGCCGCCGGGCTGTGCGACGCGGATGGCTCGGGCATCGCACTCCGCGACGGTGATGTCTTTCGGTATGCAGCGGTTCATGCAGTCTACGGAATTGACGAATATTCCGCTTTCCTCAGGCAACAGACATTCGGCCCTGGGCGAGGCACAACGATTGGGCGGGTGGCGCTTGAGGGCGATGTTGTGCACATCGCGGACATTGCAGCCGACCCGGATTACGCTCTAACGCAGTCGTCAACGGTCGGAAAGATACGAACCAATCTAGGAGTACCGCTCCTGCGAGAGGGGGCGGTGATCGGGATGCTTACGCTGTTTCGACAGCACGTCGAACCATTCACCGACCGGCAAATCGAATTGGTCCGCACGTTCGCTGATCAGGCAGTTATCGCAATCGAGAACGCCCGCCTCATCGCCGAGACCCGCGAGGCCCTTGAACAGCAGACCGCGACCGCCGAGGTGCTGGGCGTGATCAACGCCTCGCCCGGCGACCTTTCGCCGGTGTTCGATGCGATGCTCGAAAAGGCGATGCGGCTGTGCGACGCCGCTTTCGGCCAGCTTGATGTATACGAAGACGGCGACTTCAATACTGTGGCGTCGCGCGGAATGCCTGCTGCTTGGGCTGAGTACCGGCGCGACAATCCGCCTAGATATGGGCCGGGCACTCAGCCCGCGCGGCTACTCGGCGGCGAACGCCTCATTCATGTCGTCGATTTGAAGGCGGAGGAAGCATACGCGAACGGCGAGCCGAACCGACGCTCTCTGGTTGATCTCGGCGGGGCGCGCTCGTCGCTCATGGTTCCGCTCTTGCGCGACAACGCGGTGATCGGGTTCATCAGCTTCTATCGCCAAGAAGTCCGGCCCTTCACTGATAAGCAGATTGCGCTGCTTCAGAACTTCGCCGCCCAGGCGGTGATCGCGATGGAGAACGCCCGACTGCTGGATGACCTGCGCACGCGCACCGATGATCTCCAGCAGTCCCTCGAATACCAGACCGCGACGAGCGACGTACTCAAAGTCATGAGCCGCTCGACCTTTGACCTCCAGCCGGTGCTCGACACACTTGCCGAAACCGCCGCCCGTCTGTGCGATGCGGGCTATGGTGCAATCTTCCGGCGTGACGGCGAAGTTTATCGGGTCGCTACAGTCTTTGCCTTCTCGCCGGACACGACGGAAGCCGCGCATAAATTTCAGACATACCTCGAACACCACCCGCTCACCGTTGACCGAGGGTCGGTGACTGGCCGCACCGTGCTGGCAGGCCACGCAGTGCAGGTGGCCGACACGGCTTCCGACCCGGAATATACGATCAACGAGGCAACGTCGCTCGGTAAGTTGCGTACGCAACTCGGGGTTCCGCTACTACGAGAAGGAGAGCCTATCGGCGTCATAGTGGTCGCACGTCAGCGGGTTGAGCCTTTCACCGAAAGGCAGATTGAACTGGTCCGTACCTTCGCCGCACAGGCAGTCATCGCCATTGAGAACACGCGCCTAATCACCGAGACGCAGGAGGCGCTGGAACAGCAGACCGCAACGGCGGAGGTGCTGGGGGTCATTAATTCATCGCCCGGCGATCTCGCACCGGTGTTTCAAAGCATCTTGGAAAAGGCTCACGGGCTTTGCGACGTCGCCTACGGCAGCTTGCAACTCTATGACGGCGAGAAATTTCGGGCCGTCGCCGTGCATGGATTGCCAGAGCCATTGGCTGATTTGCTACGGCAAGGCTACAGCCCAGGTGCCCCGATGCGGGGCTTGCTCGCGGGCGAGGCCTTCGACCACATTCTGGACATGGCGGAAGTCGACGATCCAATGGCGCGCAATGTCGTCGAACTCAGCGGCCTCCGCACCTTGCTGCGGGTCGCGCTGCGCAAGGACGATGTGCTCCTCGGTCAGATTGTCGCCGCTCGGACAGAAGTCCGCCCGTTTTCCGATAAGCAGATTGCCCTATTGCAGAACTTCGCCGCCCAGGCGGTGATCGCGATGGAGAACGCGCGGCTCATCACCGAGACGCGCGAGGCTTTGGAGCAGCAGACCGCGACCGCCGAAGTCCTTCAGGTCATTAACGCATCGCCCGGCAATCTTAAGCCGGTTTTCGACGCATTGCTGGAAAAGGCAACGGCATTGTGCGAAGCGGCATTTGGAATTTTATGGATCTGTGACGGCCAACAATTTCAGGCGGCGGGATTACACAACACCCCGCCAGCATATGCTGAAGCCGTCCGCACCCCCATCCGACCTCTCTCGACCAATCCGCTTCACCGTATGCTGTGCGGGGAACGCCTAATCGTTAGTGTCGACGTTGCGGATGAGGAGCCTTACCGGACGGGCGATCCTGCGCGACGTGCTCTGGTCGACCTCGCGGGTGCCCGCAGCGTGGCCCAGGTGGCGCTGGTTAAGGATGACACGCTGATTGGCTCGTTGACGGTTTATAGGCAGGAAGTCCGCCCGTTCTCAGACAAGCAGATCGCGCTGGTTCAGAACTTCGCCGCGCAGGCGGTGATCGCTACGGAGAACGCCCGGCTCATCAATGAGACGCGCGAGGCTCTAAAGCAGCAGACCGCAACCGCCGAAGTGCTGGGCGTCATCAACGCCTCACCCGGCGATCTCTCACCCGTCTTCGCGGTGATTTTGGAAAAAACCTTGCAACTGTGCGAAGCGACGTTCGGCAGCTTCATGACTAGTGACGGCAATACGTTGAATTTCGTCGCGGCAGCAGGCCATCCCGAATTTGAGGCCTGGACCCGTCGGGCCGGGCCGACGCCGATTGCCGGGACGACGCTAGAGCGGCTGCTCGATGGCGAGGAGGTCGTCCATATCCCCGATGTCGCCGATACGGAGGCCTATCAAGCGGGTGTTCCGGCTCGGCGCGCCCTGGTGGATATCGGCGGATTTCGCACTCTCCTCAACCTGCCACTGACTAAGGACGACAAAGTGTTGGGCATCCTCGGGGTTTATCGTCAGGAGGTGCGGCCCTTCTCCGACAAGCAGATCGCGTTATTGCAGAACTTCGCCGCTCAGGCGGTCGTCGCGATGGAGAACGCCCGTCTCATCACCGAGACCCGTGAGGCGCTGGAGCAGCAAACGGCGACAGCGGAGATTTTGGGGGTCATCTCAAGTTCAGGAACCGATGTTAAGCCCGTCTTTGATGCCATCGTCGAACACACAATAAAATTGTGCGACGCGGAGTTCACGGCGGTAGCCCGCTACGAAGACGACGGATTGCTCGGATTGGTCGCCACGAACAACCTATCTTCTGAGGAGGCAGCATGGACTTGCCCCGCTTTAGTGGAGAGGGATTGGCTCATTTGGCGGCCGTTTTTTCGAACTGAGCCGGGCTTGTGAAGTCGAGGGCGGAATGGCGCCGGACGGGATTGTAGAACCCGTCGATATAGCGGCCAATGGCCTGGTCGGCTTCTTGGCGGGTGTAGAAGACGGTCCGCCAGACGAGCTCGGATTTCAGGGTCTTGAAGAACGTTTCCACCATGGCGTTGTCGTAGCAATTTCCCTTGCCGGACATTGAGATCATGATGCCGTGCTTGCGCAGCTCGGCCTGATAATCGATCGAGCAATACTGGCTGCCACGGTCTGAATGGTGGACCAGCCCGGCTGCCGGACGACGCATGGTCAGGGATTTGCGCAGAGCAGACAGAGCCAGGTCCCGATGCAACCGGTCGCCGGTTGCCCAGCCGACGACCCGACGAGCGAACAGGTCGATGACAACCGCGAGGTACAACCAGCCTTCGCGGGTCCACACGTAGGAGATGTCGGCACCCCACTTCTTATCGGGGCCGGTTGCCGTGAAGTCCTGATCAAGCAGGTTCGGCGCGACCGGCCAAGCGTGATGGCTGTCCGTGGTCCGCTTGAACCGCCGCTTCTGCCGAGCCTGCAGGCCGTTGTCGCGCATCAGCCGGGCGATCCGGCGACGACCGACCACTAGGCCGATATCCCGCAGTTCCCGTGTCATTCGGGGACTGCCATAGGTGCTGTTCGACAAGGCAAAGGCCGACCGGACATGCGCCAGCAGCACCATGTCGTCGCGTTGGCGGTGGCAGGCCAGCCGACCTCTCCAGGCAAAATAACCGCTTTGGCTGACACCAAGCACGCAACAAAGGCGATGGACGGGGAATGCCGCTTTCGCCCCATCGATGAGCGCGAACCTCATCGACTTCCCTCCCGGGCGAAAAAAGCGGTGGCCTTCTTCAGGATGTCCCGCTCCTGGCGAAGGATCTCGTTCTCCCGGCGCAGCCGCTCCAGCTCGGCTGTGACATCACTCTCCGCCGCCGCGGGGTCGACAGCGTGCCGATCCCGGCTCCGCCCGATCCAGCGGACCAGCGTCGATAGCCCAATTCCCAGATCACCGGCGATCTCGCGCTGCGTTCGCCCGCTGGTCTGCACCAAGCGGACCGCTTCCTCCGCAAATTCCTTCGTAAACCGTCGCTGCTGCATCGTCGAGTTCCTCCTAAATCATCGGGGAACTCTCCACTTTTCCGAAGCAAGTCCAGAGTTCCTCTCCAAACCGGTGGACTTCGACGCACTCAAAGCGCAGCTGCGCCAATTGTCTGCCGCCGCTGGTTGAACAAACCCGCCCGATCGATCGACCGCTTACCTAGACAGCCGATCCCGTTGCGGCTGTCAAAGCGTTACGACCGACCCGTCGAGCGCCATCAGCGTCGTTTCGACCTTGAGCCTTGGGCTGCGCGTGGCAAGCGTTCCCACACGAATGTCGCCGCTGATTTTTGCTGATTGGGCCTGAACTTGTGACGGCGAAGACCCTTGGTGCCTTCGCTACGGCGTAAGCCAGTTCTGACCGAGCCTGAGATCCCAAGCCGTTAACCCGATTTTCGCTGTCCAGGCTCAGCGAGCGCTCCTAATCTACCGGCGATTGCGCCGCCAGCCGGGAGGGAACGGTGAGCGAAGCAGATCACACCGGCAACGGCGTGTCGGACGGGCCGACCGACGATCGCAAACTGATCGACGAGCTTATTTTCCGCCAGTACCTCGACGAGGTCCATCTGCTGATGGATTTCGTTTCGGGCCGCGCCGACCGCTCGCTGGCCCTGCTGACGATGCCCAACCCGGCCGCGCCGGGCGAAACGATGACATCGGGCGCCATCGTCAAGGCGATCAGCGAAATGCGCTACCCCCCGGGGCCGAACCGCGCGGTCAACGCCGAAAACGCCGCCATCCTGCTGATGGCCAAGGACCGTCTCACCGCGCTTGCGGACCCGGCACGGGGAATGACCGTCGCCTACACGACGCTGTTTGTTGCCGCCGAAGGTCGGAGGACTTTCATTACTGCGGCCTGGCGTCGGCTGATGGACGGGGGGAGCCGACTAGCACCCGGCAGCGACACCCGCGTCGACCTCGCACGACAGACATTTCCCGGGCTCAGGGCGCACGCCCGCAAGTTCCGCCTTTGGCGCGACGTGCTGGCCTGGCTGATGCTGCCATGGCTGTTCTTCACCGGCATCGCCTATTGGGATGCCGGCCTCGGCCGCAGCGCGCTGGAGCGGCTGGACCAGGACTGGAAGGCCACGGTCACGGACCTCAACAACAACCCGAGCCTCATTCACTGCAACGAGGACAAACCAGCCGCGGCCGAATCGGGCGGCGAAGTCAAACCGGACGAGCTTCAACGGCAACTCGCATGCCGCAGGTACAACTACGGGAGGCTGCTGGGAAAGACCGCCGGAGAACAGGTCAACGACGTGTTCCACTGCAGGGGACTGGGGTGGAGCAAGATCCTGCATGTCTGGTGCTGGCAATGGCTGTTTCCCAGCGCCTCGGATGCATCGGCCGAAGCCGAAAAGAACCCGGCCGGAAACCCCAGCGATGACGCAAAAGCACCCGAGCAGGTCTCGCGCTATGCGCAAGCCAATGTGGCGTATTGGCAAACAGCGACGGCGACCCTGACTGTGTTCACCACCTATGTCCTGCCGATGATGTTCGCCTTGCTGGGGACGCTTATCGGAGCATTTCGTGCGATTATGGCGCGGATCGGAGCGGGTGAACTCGCACCGCGCGATTTTGTTCGGATGAAGAGCGGCATCGTCACTGGGTTGGTGGCCGGCATCGCGGTCGGCTTGTTTCTCAGCCCCTCCTCGGTGCCGTCGCAAGGCACCGGCGGCGTCGCCGGACAGCTGACGCTGACCGCCTGCGGCCTCGGCTTTCTCGCCGGATATGCAAGCCACAGCTTTTTCGCCTACCTGGACCGGGTGGTGAGCGCGGTCTTTCCGCTCGCCCCACCGACCGTCGCGGCGTGCCCGCCACCCGTGCATGTGCAGGCCGGCGGCGCGTTGCCCGGAAGACCCGGGGTTGCCGCCTCAGGCGCGACCGGGGCCACGGGATCGAGCGTGGGCACCACGGCGCCGGTTGCGGCGGCGGCCGCGAGCAGGGCGAGCGGATCGCCCGGAAGCTGATCGCCGCCCGCGACCTCCGACCTGATGAGCCCGCCGCGCGCGCTTCCATGCGATCCCGGGTAGCCATCACCGGATCGGTGCGCTGCTGCTGGGTTACTTGAGAAAGACCCGGGGATCTCCTGGGGCGCCGGCTCGATCGGCGTTAGCACCTGGGCGTAGTCACGTTTCCAGGGTGAGTGTTGAAGTCCTGGTTATGGCGCAGGCACCGCGATAGGCGGGATTGACAGCGAACCATTATGCCGTGAGATCGAGGTGCGGGTGCGCGACAACGGCAGGTCGCGGCTTGCTGCTCTTCGGTGATGAGCCGCGCGTTTTCGCCGACCCCATACGATTTCTTTAAATATGTTATATTTGTACAATCAAATAAGGCGTTATTTGGAATGATTGAAGCGCGCACTTTATTTGCGCTGCTGCAAGACTCGCAATCAGGGTGGACGTACCAGAGGTTCGCAGACGCCGTAAACGGGGGCAGCGAAACGGACCGCTCGCAACTCAGTCAGCTTCCGGGATTCGTTCCCAAAACTGAGAGTGTCGATGCCCAAACTCAGAAACGAGAAGTTCTAGAGCGGATGGTACGCGGGAGAAAAGAATGGCTGCCGGTTGTCCAGGCGGATGGTAGATTCCAGGGAGTTATTGATCGTACAAATCTTATCGCAAGCATAGTTCTCGATGTAACGGATAGGATAACAACGGCCTCGTCGCAGACAAACTAGCGCACCACCATTTCTTTATCCACCCTCTGCACTTTTTTCTGAGTGCCGAGGCCCTCTCCGAATAACAGTGCGGGCAAGGCGCTTGACCCTTACTTTTCCCCAGCAAGTCACGTCACAGCAACCGCGTCGGGCCGGTCACGGGGGTCAAGCCGGCGTCGGAGTTCCTGGACGATCTGACCGGCTGAGAGCCTGACCCAAAAGTGCACGGCATCGCGCCGGATGGCATGATCCGCCGGTTATAGGGCTCACGGCGATGGCGTAGAGCGATGTGGACGGAGGCGCAGCGCCGGATTTACCGGCGGGAAAGCACGGGCTATCCGAGCGATCTCAGGGATGCAGAGTGGGCGCGGCTGAAGGCAATGATCCCACCGGCGCGGCCCGGCGGCCGACCACGTAAGACCGACATGCGGGCGGCGATGAACGCGATCTTATACCTGCTGCGCACCGGTTGCCCCTGGCGCTACCTGCCGCACGACAGCTTTCCGCCGCGCTCGACGGTCTACAACATCTTCCGCAAGTTCCAGCGTGATGACGTCTGGGAAGCGATCTGGGCTGAGCTGCATATGGCGTTGCGCGAGCGAATGGGCCGCGAGGCCAGCCCGTCGTCTGCGGTTCTCGACAGCCAGTCGATCAAATCGGCTGAAAAGGGGCGGCAAAGACGACAAAGTAGGTTACGACGCTGGCAAGAAGGTGAAGGGTCGCAAAATCCACGCCTTGGTCGACAGCGAAGGGCTGCCGATGCGGGTCGTCGTCCACTCCGCTGCGATCCAGGATCGCGACGGGGCCGGTTTGGTGCTCGACAAGATCCGCCGCCGCTTCCCGTGGCTCGAACTGATCTGGGCGGATGGCGGTTACAACGCATGGCAGGTAGATGCGGCGGTGGCGAAGGTGCCCTTGCTACGCATGGAGATCGTCAAGCGCAGCAACGACGTAAAAGGCTTCGTCGTGCTGCCGCGCCGCTGGGTGGTTGAACGCACCTTTTCCTGGCTCGGGCGCAACCGGCGGCTTGCCAAGGATTTCGAGAACCTCGCCGAAACCCTGGCCAGCTTCGTCACCCTCGCTTCTATCCAGCTCGCGCTCAGGCGGCTTGCCCGGGCGTAGGCCCGGCCTCAAAAACGCCGGTCGGGATGATGACGCCGGCTGCGCGGCCCGCGGCGAACGGCTGCTGTCGGATCGGTAACCGGACCTCGCCGGCTCGTATCGGAGTGACGCAGATGCGCCGAGAGCAGCCATATCGTCGGTCAGTATATCCTCTACCTCAACGGGATTTCGTCGTTGTGCCAGCAAATCGGCCACGCGATGATGACGCGCAAGAACAGGGCTTTGACTGATCAGCCGGCAACATTCCGGCCATGACCAGTCAACCCCGGACAGAACGCGGGGAGGATCATGTGATGCGGCGCTTCCGCCGGGCCATTTTCACGGCCAGCCTCGTGTCGGTGATGCTCTTGGCCGGGAACACGGCTTTGGCGCAGAAACAGGGCGGCATTCTGCGCGTCTATCTGACCGCCAACCCGCCAAACCTATCGATGCTGGAGCTGGCGACGATCGTCGGTGAGATGCCGGCGATGGGTATCTTTAACAATCTGATCATGTTCGACCAACATGTCCCACAAGTCAGTTTGCAATCGATTGTCCCCGATCTGGCCGAAAGCTGGTCATGGAACGAGGCTGGCACCGAGCTGACCTTCAAGCTGCGTCACGGGGTCAAGTGGCATGACGGCCAGCCGTTTACCGCTGAGGACGTCGTCTGCACTTGGGGTCTAATGGCCGATAAGGCGCCTGACAAGTTGCGCCTTAATCCGCGCAAGTCCTCCTACGACAACCTAGAGAGCGTCGCGGCAATCGGTGACGACGAGGTCACCTTTTACCTAAAACAGCCGCAGCCGGCCTTCTTGATGCTGGTCGCCGGGGGGTTTGCGGCGGTCTACCCGTGCCATGTGACAGCGACGCAGATGCGCCAGCACCCGATTGGCACCGGCCCGTTCAAGTTCGTCGCGTTTAAGACGAACGAGTCGATCAAGGTGACGCGCAACCCGGATTACTGGAAGCCGGACCGGCCCTACCTCGACGGCATCGAGTATACGATCATCTCCGACCCATCGACGGCGGTGCTGGCGTTCCGGTCCGGCCAGGAAGACATGACGCAGCCCTATGACTTGACGGTGCCGGTGTTCAACGACGTGCGCAGCCAGATGCCGCAAGCGGTGTGTGAGCTTTCCCCGGGCATGATCTCCCGGCACGTCCTCGTCAACCGCGACAAGCCACCGTTCGACAATCCTGATCTACGCCGTGCCATGGCGCTCAGCATCGATCGCAAGGCGTTTGTCGACATCCTTGCACAAGGAAAGGGCGAGATCGGTGGCGTGCTGGAGCCGCCACCGGGCGGATTGTGGGGCATGCCAGCCGACGAGATCGGCACGTTGGCCGGTTATGACCCTGACGTGCAGAAGAACCGCGATCAGGCTCGCCGGATCATGCAGAAGCTCGGCTACGGTCCTGACAAGCCGCTCAAGATCAAGATGACGACGCGCGACTGGTTCGTGTATCGCGACCCGGCAGTGCTGCTGATCGACCAGATGAAGCAGATCTATATCGACGGCGAGCTCGAGCAAATTGATACCTCGCAGTATTTTCCGAAGATCCTACGCAAGGACTACACGGTCGCGCTCAATCTGCAGACGAGCGGCCCGGACCCGGATCCGACCTTCAAACTGTTTTATGGCTGCGGGTCGAGCCTCAACTGGGATGGCTACTGCAACCCCGAAGTTGACAAGATGATCGAGGCGCAGTCGCGCGAAGCTGATGCCGACCGGCGTAAGCAGATACTGTGGGCGATTGAACGCAAACTAGCGGAGGACAACGCCAGGCCGATCATCTTCTACAACCGCACCGGTACTTGCCAACAGCCCTACGTTAAGGGGCTCACGGTCATGGTCAATAGCATTTTCAATGGGTGGCGCATGGAAGACGTCTGGCTCGACAAGTAGTGATGCAGCCCTGGGCGGAACCAGTGCTGGCGGCTGCCCCACCGCAGCCCCTGCGTCGCTCAATTGACCGCGACGCCCGCTTTGCGCAAACCGGCGTAGAACGTTTCTTCCGCTAGCATTCGCACCTTGGCCGACTCGAACGGTTGGGCGGCCTTGTGGGCGCCGATGCTCGCGTAACGGTTGTCGCCGCTTAGCCGCCGCGCCTCGTCAAGTTCCGCGGCTGCGCGACCCAAATCCCCCCTCAACGCGTAAGCGGAAACGAGCCAAGCATGCGGTCCAGGCAGCCGGGGATTGGCGCTGGATGCGCGTTCAAGCCAGGCGACCGCCTCGTCGGTCCGTGATTGCAGCAGGTGGACCATACCAATTCGCCAATACCAGTTTGGAAGATATGGGTCGGCTGGGCTCAGCCGTATCGCCTGCTGTTGCGCCGGGATCACGTGCTCCAAATCCCCGAGGAAGAACCGGCACTGTCCAAGCGCCGCCAATGCGATGATCGAGTTACGATCGAGTGCGAGGCAGGCCTCGTAGTCCGGAATGGCTGCACTATATTGGCCGCGGGCGCGCAGCAACTGTGCCTTCCAAAAATGCACCAGCGACTGCCGACGTGGCGATTGCCTCGCCTCGGCAAGCAGGCGTTCTGCGCGGGCCATGTCGTCACCCGCTGCCTCGCTGAGCTGTTCCAGCACGCGGCAGAGCAGAGCGTGTACCAGAAATATTCGTGCATCAATCGAATGGGTATCGAGCCGGAGCGCAGCCTCGAACATCCGGATTGCATCGGCCAGGTTCTCTCGGGTAGAGCCCCTGTTGAGCGCTGCCCGACCGCGAAAGACGTAATCAAGCGCGTCGGGATTGTCGGTCGGGCGCGCGGCCTCCGCTCCGATCAACTTCAAGTTCAATGCCGCCGCGACGCGGCCGGTAACTGCATCTTGCAAATCAAAGAGGTTCTCGCTCGCGTGATCGGTGCGGTCGGCCCAGACATGCGCGTCGGTTTCGACGTCGATGAGTTGTGTGTTAACCCGGATGCGATTGCCGGCGCGGCGCACGCTCCCTTCGAGGACATAGCGCACCTGCAGATTCCGACCGATCTGGCGCGTATCGATGGGCCTCCCCCGATAGGTGAATGCCGTGTTGCGCGAGATCACGACCATGTCGACAACACGAGACAAATCGGTGGTGACGTCGTCAGTGATTGCGTCCGCCAGATACTGCTGATCGCGATCGTCATTGAGGTTGTTGAACGGTAGCACGACGATCGACAAGCGCGGCTCGCGCGGCAGCGGCATTCCGAGCGAATTGGGGTCGAGAGCCGCCGCGATCGGTGTCGGGCCGGGCACAGGCAGGGCAGCGATCGCTCGGGCGCTCAGGGCAAAGGCGTGCAGCGGCCGCGCGATATTCTTGACCTCCAGGAGTCCGAGATCTTCGAAGGAATAGGACAGCTTGTCCCGGATTTGCTCGTAGACAGCGTTCGAAATGCAAATGCCATTGGGCTCGGCAATGCCTTCGAGGCGCGCGGCGATGTTGACCCCGTCGCCAAAAATATCGTCGGGCTCGGCGATTACATCGCCGACATTGATGCCAATCCGGAACGCGATTCGCCGATCTTTGGCGACATTGGCATTACGGGCGCCCATTCCGTACTGCACCTCAACGGCGCACAGCACCGCGTTGACGACACTGGGAAACTCGGCGAGCATGCCGTCGCCGGTGGTCTTTACGGTCCGGCCGCGGTGTTGGTTGACCTTAGGGGTGAACAACTCGCGCAGGTGCGACGTAAAGCGTGCGTGCGTCCCCTCCTCGTCGAGCCCCATGAGACGCGAATAGCCCGCGACATCGGCCGCAAGAATCGCGGAAAGACGGCGTGTTGTGGTCATCATGCGTAACCGGCGTCCTCCGTGCTGTGATTGAGACGGGGCAATCATAGCGCACCATCGCCGAAGAGGCCCGACGTGATGAATGGATGGGGGACATCGTCCACCGGACTTCTTCTATTTGTGCGTGCTTTGGGGGTTTGTCTATGGCGCGAAGCGCAATAAACTATTTACTCGACCGGCATCGTCGCACGTTCCGCTACCGACATTAGAGGCTTAATCGCCATGGCTCACTTGATGCGGGAATGGTTGGGTTCACCGAGTAGGGTCGCCTCGCTGCTTGGCGCGGGCGTCTTATCGGTCGCGGTTGTCCGCGCGGACACTGTCCCGCCGACTTCTAGCGGCGACGCCAACACCCGGATGCCCCAGCAGAGCTCGAAGCCGTTCGCCGACCTGCTGATCTGGCAGGAGGAGGGGCGAATTTATATTATGGGGCACGACGAACCAGCGGAGGAGCTGCGCCTCGGCGATACGGCCGAAGCCGAATGGCTGCGTCAGCAGCTACGACAACAAGGAGCGACCGCAGACAAGCCGCATACAATCGGGGATCGGATCATCCTCGTAGGCGGCGGTGGTTGTGGCTTTGACTGGATGCCGCCAGGGAAGACCGCCGCCGAACCGCGCGGGCACCCGAGCGACAAACCCGCGACGAGCGCGCCGCAAACCTCGTCGCGGCGAGGCGCGGCATCCACCGATCCAAGTACGGTGGCAAGCGGACAGCCCGGGACCAGCAAGAAGTCCGTTTACCCGTAGTCCCAAAGGCATGCCCCCCACGGGCAATTCGATGTGGGCCGTGGCGGGGCTCCTCGAAGGGACAAGCCCCAAAATCTTTCGGCGGGGCACGCATCGTGTCGCGACACCCGATGAGACACTGGCGCGGGTTCGGCCGCAAGCCGCACGGATGGGCATCACCCGGCTCGGGAACATCACCGGGCTCGACCGCGTCGGCATCCCAGTTGCCATCGCGGTGCGGCCGAACTCACGGTCGGTTTCGGTCTCGCAAGGAAAAGGGTTCGACCTCAGGCAGGCGATGGCAGCGGCCCTGATGGAGGCTTGCGAGGGCTTCCACGCGGAGGCGATCGGGCCGATCCGTCGCATCCCATATCGCGAGATCGCTGAGCGCGACACCGTCGTTGACCCTGCAACGCTGTGCTCCGGCCCCAGATCGTTCGATAATGATGCGGCGATTGACTGGATCGAAGGGTACGATCTGCTGCGCCGTCAACCCTGCTGGGTGCCCGCTGAGATCGTGCATTCCGATTATGCTCGGCCGGCGCCCGATGGCTACTTCCTAGCCGGGTCGAACGGTCTTGCTTCGGGTAATCATCTTATCGAGGCCGTCAACGCCGGGCTTTACGAGGTGGTCGAACGGGACGCCCTAAGTGTGTGGCTTGCACGACCGCTGCACGAGCGCGTGGGCCACATCCTCGATCTCAACTCGGTAGACGACCCTGATTGCGCTACGCTGATCGAGAGATACATGGCGGCGCGCATTGCCGTCAGCGTTTGGAACATCACGACGGGCATAGGAATCGCCGCATTCCTTTGCGAGATCACCGATCGCGAACCAGGCGACCCGCAACGACCTCGCCGTTTTCACGGCTCGGGCTGTCATGCCGACCGGGCTATCGCGCTGAGCCGCGCTCTTACAGAGGCCGCGCAGACCAGACTTACCTACATCACCGGCATTCGCGACGACCTTTCGCCGACGGAATACGCCGCGGCGCCAGGGGACGGTATCCGAGATGCGCTGTTTGCAGCATTGGCGCGCGCGGCCGAGCCCGCGGGGTTTGACGCCGCGCCCAGCTTTGTCGCCGACGATCTGACAACGGATTTGCAATGGGCGCTGGGTCGGCTCAATTCCGCTGGCGTTGGACGCGCCATCGCGGTTGATCTCACGCGGCCCGAATTCGACATACCGGTCGTGCGCATGATCATTCCCGGTCTCGAATGGGATCCCCACCACCCGAATTATCGCCCCGGCACGAGGGCGCTTTCGGCCGCTGGTCGATGAGGGCGGTGATCTTCGCCGGACCATCTTTGCCGCCGCGCACGCGCCCGGCGACCGGGCCGTTCGAGTGGCGTCCGCCCGTTCGGCAAGGCGAGTTGTACCGCGTTGCGCTCGACCGACCGGCAGTGATCGGCGTTATCGACGGCTATTTCGAGACCACGCCGACGGTTTGGCACAAGGAAATCCTCTGGGCGATGGCGCATGGCATTCACGTCTTCGGCGCCGCAAGCATCGGCGCGCTGCGCGCCGCCGAACTCGACGCCTTCGGCATGAGCGGCATCGGCCGCGTCTACGACGGTTTTCGCAGTGGCGCGCTGGAGGACGACGATGAGGTCGCCGTACTGCACGGCCCGGCGGAAATCGGCTATCCCGCGGTCACCGACGCGATGGTCGATATCCGTGCAACTCTGTCTGCCGCAGTGAGCGAAGACGTTGTCTCCGCCGGCTTTGCCGCCGATCTCACGGCGATCGCTAAGGCGTTGTTCTACAAGGAACGCACCTACCGGGCGCTGCTCGACGCGGCCGCCGCAGCCGGGGCGGACAGTGGCGCGTTAAGCCGCTTCGAGCATTGGCTTACAACAGGACGGGTCCATCAGAAGCAGCGGGACGCGCTGGCGATGGTCCGGGCAATCGCCACACTCCTCGCCGCCGGCGTCCTTCCGCTGCAGGTCGATTACGAGTTGGCCAATACTGCCGCGTGGCAGGCGGCGATACGTGCCGCAACAAGCCTCATATCAGCGGATCAAGATTATCGCTGATACAGCGTAACTTCCGGGCCAGCACGCTGCCCGAGCCCTATAACACGGCGAAAACGTGGGGCGTACAGGTGGGATAGCGACGTCTTCCGGTGACCCCCATTCGTCTCGGGCTGCGTCAGCGCAGGGAGCTTCACCGTCCGCAAAGTCCTCCGCCGGCGAGATGGCGCCCAACAAACTCGGCAATATTCCGCTTCAGTAGGGTGGCAGTTTGCGGAGCTTAGAGATGGTTCAAAAGGCTGCCTGCGGTCGGTCGGGGTCACATGCCGGTCCGTTGAGGCGGTTGCAAAGCCGACCCAGTTGTCAGGCGTTTTCACTGCCCCTGCCCACGAGTTCGGTAAAGGAGGTCTGCATCAGCAAATTTCGGCAAAGAGCGTTAAACTAGGGTTGTAGTGTGGACCGTTCGAACCTTTGATTTTCTCGTAAGCGATGTTCTCAGGCCACGGCCTTGAGTTTCGGCGTTGCGGGATAGGCCCAGGGCAAGAGCTCGTCGAGGCGGCTTTGGGGGTGGCCGTTGACGATACGGGTGATGACGTCGGCAAGGTAGCCGTGCGGCTCGATCTCGATGAGCTTGCAAGTCTCGATCAGCGAAGCGATCACCGCCCAGTGCTCGGCCCCGCCGTCGGAGCCGGCGAAGAGTGCGTTTTTACGGTTGAGTGCGATCGGGCGGATGGCGCGCTCGACGGTGTTGTTGTCGATTTCGACCCGGCCATCATCGAGGAATAGGCATAGGCCCGTCCAGCGGGTCAGTGCATAGCGGATTGCCTCGGCGAGCTTGGTTTTCTGGCTGATGAGCGACAGCTTTTCCTGCAGCCACGGTTGGAATGCTTTGACCAGCGGATAAGTGCGCTCCTGGCGAACAGCGCGGCGCTCCTCGGCGGAACGGTTACGAATGTCGTCCTCGATCCGGTAGAGCGCGGCGATGCGTGTCAGTGCCTCGGAGGCGATCGGCGCCGGGCCACTCTGCGCTAATTCGTAGAAGCGGCGACGGACATGGCTCCAGCAGAAGGCAAGACTTACCTCGTTCCGCTGGGCCAGTGCCTTGTATCCGGCGTAGCCGTCTACCTGCAGGATGCCGCGGAAGCCGGCGAGGTGGGCGATCGGCTGCGCGGCTTTGCGGTCCGGTGCGTAGACATAGGCCACACCGGGTGGATCGGTGCCGCCCCAAGGTCGATCGTCCCGGGCATAGGCAAAGAGCTGGCCGGTCTTGGTCCTGCCGCGACCAGGGTCGAGCACCGGCGCGGTGGTCTCGTCGGCGAACAGCTTCGACGAGGCTTTCAATCTGTCTAACAGTCGTTGGTGAATGGGACGCAGCAAGAAGGCTGCCCGCCCGACCCAGTCGGCCAAGGTCGAGCGGTCCAGATTGACCCCCTGCCGAGCGTAAATCTGGGCTTGGCGGTAAAGCGGAAGGTGGTCGGCATATTTGGATACCAGCACCTGGGCGACCATCGCCTCGGTGGGCAGGCCACCCTCGATCAGCCGCGTTGGCGCGGGCGCTTGCACCACCACGTCCTCACAGGATCGACAGGCGTATTTGGGCCGGCGCACAACCAACACCCTGAACTGGGCCGGCACGATGTCGAGACGCTCGGAGACGTCCTCGCCGATCCGGTGCAATGTGCCGGAGCAGCCGGGGCAGATCGTGCTTGCCACGTCGACCACCGTCTCGATCCGCGGCAGGTGCGTTGGCAGCGCGCCACGGTTCGTCCGGCGTTTGGCGGCACGGGCCTTGCGCTCAGAGGGGCCCTCGGTCTGGGCAAGGCCAGCCGCTTCGATCTGCTCGGCTTCCTCGAGTGCGAACTGGAGCTGCTCCTCCGGCAAGCTTTCGGCGCGGCGGCCAAAGCGATGACGCTGCAGTTCCCTGATGATCTGGCGCAACCGCTCGCTCTCGGCCCGCTCCGCCAAGAGCATCGCCTTGAGCAGGCCGGGATCGTCGGGAAGGGTCGCGGTGGACGACGTCACAGCCGGATTAAATCATACTAGCCAATGACTTGCGACTAATTTTACCGCGCCAAACGCGCTTTTTCCGCTCAACTCGCCGCTACCCGCGCCGCTATCCGCCGAGGCTCGTGGACACGTCGCCAATCAAGTCCTTCGAGCGAGGGCCTACAGGAATATCCCCTCTTGTGAGTTTGACGAATTGTCGATCGAGGAGATTCGGGTCTTGGACCCGCGGCATCCGCTCTATGGGCGATCGTTCCGTGTGATCCGACGCTCGACCCATCGTGGGGGCAACTTCGCGGCTTCTTACGAAGTCGAACATCGTAATGGAACAACCCTACTAATTCCAATTGCAGTAACGGAATGGCACGAATCCCCAAACGATCGGACTATATTAAGTATAGAAGCATTACAAGAGCTCCTATCTGTAGTAGACTGTTTGTACAATCATGAGCGCGAGCCCAAAAGATCTCTGGATGACACTGACGCCAATGCTGCGGCGCCAGATCGTCGACGACCTCGCCGCAGTCTTGGCGGAGATCCTTCGTGAAGTCGGAACTGGTCAAGCCAACCCATCTGGCACGCAAAGCGGTCGTCTATATTCGTCAGTCGACGCCGCATCAGGTGGTGAGCAATCAGGAGAGTTTGCGCCTGCAATACGCGCTCCGGCAGCGCGCTCGCGAACTCGGATGGCATGACGCCGATATCGACGTTATCGACAGCGATCTCGGCCTGAGCGGCGCGTCCGCTGCGCAACGCAGTGGCTTTAAGGAACTGGTCGGTCGGGTGGGCCTCAGCGAGATCGGCCTCATCTTGTCGATCGACGTAACCCGCCTCGCGCGCAATTGCTCCGACTGGTATCCGCTTCTGGATATTTGCGGACTGCGTGGCTGCCTCATTGCCGATCGTGATGGTGTCTACGATCCCGCGAGTGCAAACGGTCGTCTGCTTCTCGGCCTGAAGGGCACCATCTCGGAGCTTGAACTGCACACGATCCGTAGCCGCTTGACCGCAGGCCTGCTTGCCAAGGCCGAGCGCGGCGACCTCGCGCTCAACCTGCCGATTGGTCTCATTCGCGACCCGAGCGGTGTCGTCGTCAAGGACCCCAACACCGAGGTGCAGGAGCGACTTGAGCTGGTATTCCAGAGCTTTCTGAAGTTCCGCACGGTTGCCAAGGTCATGCGCGTGCTGAACGAGCGCGGTCTCGATCTTCCACGCCGCGACCGTCTCGGCGATATGCGATGGGCACGCGCAACCGTCGCCGCCGTGGCCTCGATCCTGAAGAATCCCGCGTACGCAGGTGCCTTTGTCTATGGTCGCACTCGCTTCACGCCACGGGAAAGCGGTGCATCAACCAAGATGCCGCGGCCAATCGAGGATTGGCGGATCGTCGTCAAAGACCGATACCCGTCTTACATCGACTGGCCGACCTATGAAAGAATCCGCAGCATCGTCAGGGACAACCGAGCCGAATACATGCGTACCAAGACCAGAGGGGCTCCCCGCGATGGTGAACTTCTGCTGCACGGCATTGCCTGGTGCGCAAGGTGCGGCCACAAGATGTACGTTCGTTACAAGGGTGGCGGGGAGTATGTCTGCAACCATCTGCGCTCCCATGAGGGATTGCCCACCTGCCAGCAAATCCGTGCCACGCGGGTGGATGCGGCAGTGGCAGATGCGTTCTTGAGCGCGTTGGTGCCGGCCGAGTTCGAGGCTCTGTCGCGCGCTCGCCGCGCCCAGCATCAGATCGACACGACGCTTTGCTCCAGCGCCGAACGTCAGCTCGAGCGGAAGCGATACGCTGCAGCACTGGCCGAGCGTCAGTTCAACCGCGTCGATCCCGACAATCGCCTTGTCGCCAGTGAGCTGGAGCGCCGATGGGAAGCGGCGTTGAGCGAGGTTCGCGCGGCCGAGGAGCAGCTCGCCCAACTATCTGCACCCAAGCCGCTCGCTCAGCGGATGATCGGCAAATCGCTCAATGACAAGATCGTCGTCCTTACCGGCCGGTTACCGCAGATCTGGGCGGATCCAGCGACCACCGATGCGCAGCGCAAGGCGTTGCTGCGCTGCCTTGTCGACAAGGTCGTTCTCGATCGCGGCGAGCATGACGTCGCCCTCGTTCGGATCGTGTGGCGCGGTGGAGCCGTCAGCGACATCGCGGTGAAAATGAAGGTCAACGCCGTCGCCAACCTCACTCATGGCGCGGAAATGCGCGATCGTGCGCTCGACCTCGCCCGCGCCGGAATCCCCGACGACGAGATCGCCGCAATCCTCAGCACCGAGGGGCACCGCTCGCCCAACTGCGCCGACAAGGTTCTGCCGATCACCGTGCAACGGCTCCGGCTCGGCGCCGGGATAAAAGTGACCACGCAACGGACCCGCTGGGACCACGATCCCAGCTTCCTCAGCGCCATGGAAATGGCCGCCGCGCTGAACATCCCGGTGAACTGGCTCTACGTCCAGATCCGGCAAAAACGGCTTCTCATGGATCGCCAGCCCAACGGCGCCTACTTGTTCCGAAACACTCCCGTCGTCATCGATGCGGTCCGCAACCTGCGAAACCACTCCGTCGATCACCTCGACCTCAGAATCTGTCAGCCTCACCAGGAGGGGCATCAACATGCGTGATCGAGCAAGGCCTGAAGCTGTGCCGCGCTCAGCCGCATCATGCCATCGCGCACGCCCGGCCAACGGAACTTGCCATCCTCCAACCGCTTGGCGACAAGCACCACGCCGGTGCCGTCCCAGAAGATGAGCTTTACCCGGTCCGCCCGCTTCGCCCGGAATACGTACACGACACCTGAGAACGGATCGGCGCGTATCGTCTCGCGCACCAGCGCCGCCAGACCTTCAGCGCCCTTGCGGAAGTCGACCGGCTTCGTTGCCACCATCACCCGGATATTGCCGGAGGGGCCGATCACGCGAACTTCTTCAGCGCGCGAATAACCGCGGCGACGGTCGACGCGCGAGCACCATGGCCAACCCGTACGGTGACGCCGGCAATCTCCAGTTCAATCGCCGCCGCTGCCGCCCTCTTCCGCGATCTCGTCGCGATCAGCGGCTCAGCCAGGTCCACCACTGCCGGCACGAAGCCTGGCAAGAGATCGGCGGTAGGGGCAGTTCGCTTCCGAGCCTCCCGCCGCCAGGCGAACAGCTGCTGTGGGCTCAGCCCGTGACGACGCGCAATCACCGAAACCACCGCGCCGGATTCCAGCGTTTCCGACACGATCTGTGCCTTCTCGTCTACCGTCCAACGCCGCCGCCCGCCGCCCGTGATCACCTCGATCCGGCGAACCAACCGCTCCGGCTCAAGCGTAGGCTCAAGTCTAGACACAAGCCGATCCCCGATGCCGATCCAAAATCAGGTCGCAACCCTCACAGATCAGCTCGCAAGCCGAAAGGTGGTCCCGGAACAGCGCTTACATTTTCTCGTACTGGAGGACATGCCCGACCCTCGCCAACGCCCGGAGCTGTAGTCCGCGTTATGCATCCTCGGCGATGGTTTCTCGTGCGCTTCTCTACCACTCGGAGCAATTTCTAATTGCACGTTGCGGTTAAGGCGACGTCTCGGACTGCTGCGACCTCTGGGCCGGCACCGCGCTACCGAGCGACGGATTGCGATCGAAGAAGCCGTCGGGCACGAGCGACAGGCTGTGCCGCATCGTCGGCATGACAGGCCAATCTTCCAGCCGCGGCAAATGGTGAAACCCCATCGTGCACCACAGCACGATATCGGTGCCGACGACGGGCCGCTGGTTCGCCGCGAATGCCGGCAATCCGGCGCCGCCTTTGCTTTGATTGGGATATAGGCCCGCAGCATAGAGCTCGGTTGCCTCATAGGCGGTCACCCAGAGCGGCGCGGCCGAGAAGGCGGCGCGCCGCTGGGGAAGATCATCGGGTGAAAGAAGCGACGTCGCCGTGTGGTCTAGGCGCAATTCATAACCGATGGGCCGACCGACAGCGTTCTTCAACTCGGGATTGACGATCCGCCACAATATCGGGCCCTCGTGACCCATGCCGCCCAGCGGCCCCTCGGCTCTCACGTCCTCGTCAACGACGCGCCATAGGCTGCGCCGCCCCCCTCGCCCGGCAGACGCTCGGTCACCAGTTGTCGGCGCACCAGCGTATTGGGCGTCCCGTCGATGTCGACGTCGAGGCGGAAGGACAGAAAATGATCGTGATTGACCGCAACGAGGTCGGGCTCGACGAACGTGCCGTATTGGGTCTCGGGCTGCGGTGCGGTGGCATCCCGGTTGGGCGCCGGTACACCCTTGACTGCGACGATGCCGGTGGCACCGACATCAATGCGGATGTCGCCCGCCTCGGTCAGCACCCAATCGACGATATAGTCGTAATTGCCGACCGCAGGGATTGTGCGCACCACGAGTTCGGTCGCCGGGTGGCCCGCATAGTCTCCAGTTTCGGTCTCGGCATGCCGCCAAAGCGGGTCGCCGGTTCGACGCTCGAACAAGCAAATCCGCGAGGGGCCCGTTACCGGTTCGCCATCATCGCCCGCAAGCGTAGCAGCCAGAAATACCGCGTCGCGCGGGCAATCGATCCCGGGCGCAAGCCGCGAAGACAGCAAGCCCAATCCGTATTCGCCGACATCGAGCGGCGTCCGGAACAACCAGCCGATATCTGGATCCATATACGGGACGAACATCTCCGAGAGCGATCCCCGGTACAGTATCATGCGGGGACGAGCGTGATCGTTGTAGCGCACGAGCGACAGAACGAGCCCGGTTCGCCGGTCCATTCGAAAGCGAAATGACCAGTTTTTCCACGCCACGCCGTTGCCGCGTACACTGAAATCCCGACGCCGCCACGCTGGAACGGGTCTGAGCGGTATCACCCCGATGAAATCGCCAACACTACGGCTCACCGGGGTGGCGCCCTCGTCGATCAAGCGGATGACTTTGCGCTCATCGAGGTCAACGATCGCGTAAAGCCCTTCGATCGGCCGGCTCCAGATGTTGTGGCTCGCCGACCCGCCGAAGCAGGCGACCTTGAGTAGGCGGCGGCCCTCCTCTCGCGGATCGGCGAGATAGCCGGCCGCGAAAGGCGCGCAGAACACTTTGTTGAATGCTGTATAACCACGCTTGCGCATCGCCGCCTGCCATCCGGGATCACCGACCGCGATGTGCTGCGCCACCCGCCATTCCACGGCGAGGATGCTCGACTGGACACCCGGGACCGCGCGCCAGCCGACGACGGATCGAGCAACGAGATCGACCACGCCCTCGTAGACCTCGCGACCGCGGCGAGCGACAACAAAGCTGCGCCGCTCGATCGGCTGATTCGGCCATGCGAGCACGCTCGCCTTGGGCGGCTCTTCAAGATCGATCAACGGAAACATCGTATCCCCGTCAATCAGATGGGCGGCGCGCAGCACGGCGACGGTCGACAGAATTTCCGTGGGCGAGAGCGGATCGAGCGGGTGCGCCCGCGCACCCTGCAGCAGGGCGATAACGATAATCAGGGTGATGACAGGCGCCGATTGGCACCGGATTCGACCGGTCATGTTCGATCGGTTAGGCTCGATCTTTAGGCCTCCGGCAGAGGTCACGGCGCTCCGATTTGGGCCACACCAAACCTGCGAACGACGATCGTTAGTTGATCTACGCTGAAACAATTCTTAATTGTTATTTTGGCCGATGCACACCGCCTTTGAGGCCAACGACGGCTTATTTGTCGTCGTCGGCGCGCCAAAGTTAGCTGGATTGGGTATTCCGTAGTCTGCTGGGATGTTTTCTGTTGTTCCATTTACAAAATTAATAGGTAAAGAGGTTAGTGGACCTTCATTGGTTACTTGGCCGGCTTGCGCATTGGTAAGCACCCATAGTTTAAATGTCTCGACAAAATCTTCGTCCGGCGAAAGCGCTCCAAAAAAACTCGGCCAGGGTTGCCGCGATTGATATAGCTGGTCCAGGAAAGGTAGCTTCCCGGCACCAACCGCGCCATCAACATCTGAGATCTGGGGCGAATTAAGATGGCTATCCGCCCACCCGGTTCCCTGTTTTCGTCCTCCCAGCCCCCGCCAGATCAACGGCTTGTGTATTGGCGACTTCCACGAAATGGGGAAAAACTGCTTATTGCAAAACTTCTTGGGATCGTAATCTTTGCCAGGATTGCCTTTATTCATGACTTGGTACCAGCGCACGTGGCCTACCTCATGGGCGAGCGCGGCAAGAATCGTCATATCGAACGTATCAGCCTCGGCATTGGCGCTACCGTATTGAGCGAGTGGCGGACCCGAGGGATTCACCAACGCGTTGAGCAGATCGGTCTCAAAACAGTGATAAACATAGGGTGACCCATCAGGACAGGTTTGGCTCCACAAAGTCGCAGAAATGGCGATGAAGGTCTGGCTGTTACTGTTGAAGGCTCGGTATCCCCAGGATTGGCTGATACAGGAGGGAAGATCGTTACATGTAGCGGGTCCGTTCACGAAGATGCCAGTCAAACCGCAAAGTTGGGTTCGAAACGCCGGCGGCGCCAATAGGAACGCGTTTTGTAGGTCCTGAGCGAAAGGATTGATCGAACCTGTTGTTAATCTCGTTGGAGCATCACCAGGATGGCTGCTGGGGTCGAAGCCGGTTGGCAGAAATTGAACGTGGTTAATGAAGGGGCCATCGGAACAACTAGCTATGTTCGCGACGGCTTCGGGTGAAAGCGGGGGGACTGGCGGCGGTGATTGGGCCGGCGTACACGCAAAGCATGCTATGGCGACGATGCCTGCGGCAGCAATGAGTGCGTTACGGATCATGACCGTCCTCCCCGGGACTCTGCCCTCCATTAAAGGTTGATTATGCCACTTTCCGAGGAACGGCAAACTCTTATCCATAAATATTTTCTTGCGTCTCAAGTCAGGCAAGGTAGCGTCCAGATAGGAGCGTATCGGGTGTCGGGTACGCTCGTGTTGGGTATCGGGCCTTCAGCCGGTAGATGACCTCATTGGTTTGGCGGGCAAATTCGGAATGTCGCCTTTTCACCATGCCCGACCTCCTGGCGTTGGCACTGGCAATGACTGGAATGGGGCAATTTGAGCGGTTCGCGACCCCAGGTCTGAACGGCCGGTGTCGGACCCGAAAGCGGCCCATCGCGGCCGATGATTCACGACGGGGACTTTTGAGGCAGGCACTGAGACTTCGAGGACAAGAAACCTTCAATGCGGTCGATGGGACTGAGATGCTGAAATGAGCGAGAACGGTACACCCACCTCCAAGGTTTGCGTAAGTTTGAGACGCAGGCGTCGGGAAGCGCGTTTCCACGTAAACTCTAAGTCGGCTGTTCGTAAGTAATTAGGACACTACCGGCTATTGCGGTAGCTTGACTAATTCCGCGGGCTCTACGTCGAGTGCTTCAGCCAGCCGTCCGACGATCTTCAAACTGGCGAAATACGCCCCCTTTTCGAGTTGGCTCAGATAGCTGCGGCTGACTTCGGCCTCGTAGGCGAGATCATCCTGCGACATTCCCTTCTCGTGCCGAAGACGGCGCAGATTGGTGGCGAACACCTCGCGCAGATCCATACGCGAAGCGAAGACATCTGTTCAAAATGCGCACCTCGATATACTGAGCAAAATGTTTGGTTGGAGTTCCGCATCCGCTGAATTTGGAACGGGAAAATGCGCAATGGCTCTAGAACGCATTTTCGTCGCGATGACGCCGGATCGGCTAGCGGCATTAATAATGGGCGCCCGCCACCGGGTCTTCTATGTGGCACCAAGCCTATCCCTTCCGGTAGCTTCGGCGCTGATCAATGCCCATCGCCGTTTGAGTGCAGAAGCCGTCGCGGTCGTGATCGATGCGCGCGAAGGGGTTCTGCGTCTCGGGTATGGTGTGGTCGACGCGCTCGAGCTCTGTCGCGACGAAAAGGTGGCCATTCGTCATACCGAGGGGCTGCGGATCTCCTTCGTCGTTATCGATGACGAGGGCTACATCTTTGCCCTGCCACCGCTGCTCGTGGAGGAAGCCAACTCAGCCGACGATCACCCAAACGCAATACGGGCATCTCGGGGCCAAGTTGAGCTGTTGGCCGACGCGGTCTTGCCATCCCGTTCTTCGACGAGCCCTCTATTGCTGGCCGCAGGAACACCGGCTCCCCGGCAGCCTGAGATCGGGCGATCCGAGGTGTTACCTGCGCAAATCGACAAAATCGAAGAGGCAATCAAGGCAAACCCTGTCGAGAATTTCGACCTCTCGCGCATCGTTAATGTCTTCTCGACCTACTTCCAGTTTTTTGAATTCGAAGTCGCTGGAACCCACATCGAGAGACGGACGGTGAAGCTCCCCAAGGAATTGCTGGGGTCGATCCGCGACCAGGCGACACGAGATCGCATCACCGCTGCCTTCAAGGTGTTATCGAAGGAAAGCCGAATTACCGGCGAAGCCATCCACAAGCAAGCTGCCGAGATCCGCAAACGCTTCATACGCCACCACTCCATCTACGGTGGTGTCATTCTGAAAAGCAACCGTGCGACGCTTGATGCCGAGATCGCCAAGCTTAAGCTTTCCGTCAACGCGCATAGCAAGAGCGTGCTGGCGCGCTTGGAGAGCGACGTTCGGAAATCGGTCCGCAGCCTCGTCCAGGCATTTTGGCGAGATATCGCACGGAACCCGCCGCAAGAGCTGGCCGACCAAGGCGTTGCAAAGCCGACGACCGAGCAGGCTAAAAATTACCTACACGACAAGCTCACAGAGGCTTTTCCACGAGCCGAAGACCTTGTCGCCGAGATGCGCGTGATCACAGTCGTTAAGGACATTACCTGGAACACATTGAATGAGCGTGGCTTCGTCGAATGGTTGGGGAAACAATGGCCTCAGCGCACGGACTTACGACAACCATTCGAGCAATATAGGGCCGCGCGAGGGCGGATAAGTGCATGACGATGCGACCTACACCGAGCCGCACATCTTCCAGTCGCGACGTGGCTACCGCTTATCACGAGGTTGGCCATGTAATCGTGGCTCGGCACGTGTTGGGCGACGGATAAAACTGGACCCCTGGCGACATTAAGAAGTGGCCCCCGTCACTGAAGATGAGGGTCTGACAATGGATAAATCGGTGCAGCCTGCTTCGCGGGGGGAGTTGCCGCGGAGGGAGGTGATGCAGACGCCGGACGAGGTGGCGGCGATGCTGCGGCTGAAGGCGCTGGGGTGGGGTGTGCGTCGGATCGCGGGCGAGCTGGGTTGTAGTCACATGACGGTCCGCCGGTATGTGGCGGAAGGTGGCTGGGTCGCCTATCGCGGCCGCGGCCGACCGCGGACGCTGGCCGGGCACGAGGCGTGGGTGGCGGAGCGTTTCCGGCGGCATGCCGGCAATGCCGACGTCGTTCGCCAGGAGCTGGAGCGCGAGAAGGGCATCCGGCTGACCCTGCGCACGGTCGAGCGCGAGGTTGCGCATTTACGGCGGGAGCTGGCGGCGGAAGCGCGGGCGACGGTCCGCTTCGAGACGCCACCGGGCAAGCAGCTGCAGATCGATTTCGGCGAGCGCCGGGTGACGGTCGGCGATGAGAACGTAAAGGTGTACCTGTTCGTGGCGACGCTGGGCTACTCGCGGCGGCTCTATGTCCGGCCGTTTCGCAACGAGCGCCAGGACAGCTGGTTTTCCGGTTTGGAGGGCGCTTTCCGGCACTTCGATGGGATCACCGAGGAGGTGCTGCTCGACAACGATCGCGGTCTGGTCGCCCATCATGACCGAGTGACCCGTGAGGTCGAGTTCAACGCGCGGCTGCATGCCTTCGCCAAGCACTGGAATTTCCGGCCTCGGGCCTGCGCGCCGTACCGAGCTCGCACCAAGGGCAAGGATGAGCGCGGCGTCGGCTATGTGAAGAAGAACGCGATCGCCGGCCGTCGTTTCGAGAGCTGGTCGGCTTTGGAAGCCCATCTCGACGGTTGGATGCGCGATATTGCCGACACTCGCATACACGGCACTACCGGCGAGGCGCCGATCGAGCGCTTCCGGCGCGCGGAGGCCGGCGCGCTGCGGTCGCTCGCCGGCGTGCCGCCATTCGCGATGGCGCGCGAGCTGGTGCGCAAGGTGCAAGCCGATTGCGCGGTCGAAGTCGACAGCAACGCCTATTCGGTGCCGTGGCGGCTGATCGGCGAAAGCGTGTGCGTGGTGATCGCCGGCGACACGCTGCGCGTTAGCCATGCCGGGCGCGAGGTCGCTGTTCACCAGCGCCGCGTCGGCCGGTTCGAGCGCGTCGTCGATCCCAAACACTTCGCCGGGGTTATCGGCTTCGGCTCGAAGGCGACGGTGGATATCGCCGCGAGTGCCGAAACGGTCAGCGCACCCGAGCTGTTGCGGCCGCTCCTCGAATACGAGCGCCTGGTCGGAGGGCGTTGGTGATGGAGCACGATCCCCTGATCGCGATGCTGAACCGGCTGAAGCTGACCGCGATCCGCGACCAGCTCGACAGCCTGGTCGACGAGGCCGCCCAGCGCGACCTGACAATTCGCGAGGCGCTGTCGCTGTTCTGCGAGCGAGAGATTGCCCGCAAGGACGAGCGGCGGATTGAGATGAGCATCGGGCTCGCCCGCTTTCCGTTCGTGCGCGATCTCGACGGTTTCGACTTTGCCGCTCAGCCCTCGATCGACAAGAAGCAGATCCGCGAGCTGACCGCCGGGCGCTTCATCGCCAATGCCGAGGCCGTGCTGCTTTTGGGGCCGCCCGGCGTCGGCAAGACGCACCTTGCCGTGGCGATCGGCCGCCACGCGATCCTGGCCGGCTATACGGTGCAGTTCATCCCGGCGCCGACATTGGTGGCCCAGCTCGCCAAGGCCCATGGCGAGGGACGGCTCGAAGACCGCCTGACCCATTTCGGCAAGCCGCGGCTGCTGATCGTCGACGAACTCGGCTATCTACCGTTCGAGCCCGACGCCGCGCATCTCTTCTTCCAGCTCGTGTCGCGTCGCTACGAACGCGGCAGCATGCTGATCACCAGCAACCGCTCCATCGGCGAATGGGGCACGGTGTTCGGCGACGCAGTGGTGGCGACCGCGATCCTCGACCGCCTGCTGCATCATAGCCACGTCATCACCATCCGCGGCGACAGCTACCGGCTGCGCGAGAAGCGTCGCGCCGGCTTGTTGAAGGCGCCGGTGATCGCACAGAGCCTGCCGGCCCAGGCATGACCAGAAGCTTGACCAGGTGGGTACACAGGAACCTCCCGCGCATCGCTCCGCCGGACTCGTGGCGGTCGCTGCGCGATGCGCGGGTCCCTCCTGTGCACTACCTCGACAAGCCGCCCCGACCGAACCTCGGGGAAACATCACTTAACCCGGGGGTCCACTTCTCAATGTCGAAAAGGGTCCAGTTCCGAACGTCGGTTGACAGCACGAGGGGATCGCCATCCGAAGCGTTACCGTCATAGCCGAAGGAGATACAGACGGGCGGTTTGAGTATGCCCATCCTTTGCGAGGCATTCGGCTCGATGCGGATAGATCGGACCGTACGTGTGCACGAACCAGGCGTCTCATCCGCGTCTTGCTCGGCGGCACGGCGGATCAACGGCGGTACAATCCGAGAAGCTGGCGGCGCTATCACGGCGATACAGACCACCGCCGGGCGATAGACCTAGCCACCCATGTATGCGCCTCGGATGCGGAGGCCAACGCGTTGCTTAAGTTGCTCGAAATCCAAACTACGCAGATCGTTGATTTGCATTGGCCCGAAATCGAAGCATTGGCAGGGGAACTCTTGAAGCGGCGGCGCATGAACGTGCGTGAGATCAAACAATTCTTTGAGACGGGATGCGGGTCTACAATTGGCTGATGCACTTGTGGAAGCTTGCCGTCGCAGGCGAACCTCGATGACGGGTCAAGTTCTATTCAAGCGCATTCGCCGTCTTTAAACGAGATCGCCCTTCGAATGTAGGGAGGACTGTCTGCCAGGGAGTTCGAATTTTCTCGGGCGCGCCACTTCACGAACAGGGCCCGTTACCACGCCCTTCCCGCGGCAGCGGCAGCGGCAGCGCCCGCGTCACGAATGATTCTGGCGTCGTGCGGCTCGCCAGGCCGCTGGCATGAGGTGATCGGCGATCCCACTCGAGCTGACGCGATCCTCGACCGCATTGTCCATCGCGCGCATCGCATCGAGCTCAAAGGCCCTTCCTTGCGCCGCCACCTGGCCGCCGCCGAGAGCCCCGCTGCATGACCGACGGCGTCACCTTGCCCACGGGGGTCCACAGCGCCTCCCCACGCGCCCTGCTCCGTCGCGCATCAAAGCACTGCGCAGCGCGCGGGGTCCCCTCCGTGGACTCCGAAGCGGAGCCGGAGGGCGGGTCGCGGTTCTCATTCGAGAGCTGGGAGCGCGGGCCGCCCTGCGGCGGGACGGAGACACCCAGGAACAGAAGATCATCCGAGTGAAGGCTGGGCTGCTGGAATTGGCCAAGCAACTCGGCAACGTCAGCCAAGCCTGAATTAATACAGCTCGGTGATGAGCGTTCCAGCGCCGCTGCCGCGGTCGCGGAAGTCTACGAACGCATCGACGACATGCTCGAAAATCAGCTCGATCCTGCGCTCTTACAGTGGACCGACTATCTTACTTGCGCGCCGCCCGCACTCGGCACCTCATCGCCACTTTTGCTGGTGCCCTTCTAAGCCGGGCGCCACCGTTGCGGCAGCGTACCTGTCTGCCGGACATAGGCGTCCATGTACCGATTGACGATCGATGCGATGCAATCGACCGAGTATCCAAAATCCTCGGCGACATTCTCGATTGATTTACCGGACACAACTGCAAGCCATATCTGAGTCCAAAAGCAGCGGCCGGCGCACATATCAAGGGCTTCCCGAAAAGATGTTTGATCATCTCCCCAATTCAATTTTGGCGCAATCGGCTTGGCCGCCGTTCAGCCGGCGCTAGTTTGGGCGCATGCCCACCTCATAGGCGCTTTGATGGCCGCGGCCACGAATTTGTTCGGACATTGGGCCTCTGTCCTGAGACCGCCTTTGTTCCTCGAGGTGACTGTGCTCTCGGTCCGGGTGTGGGCAGCGGTATAGGCGCAGGGCGAGCGGGGTAGGCGCCGGCAGTGAGGCACGATCGAACAGCCTTCTAAGCCAGTTGAACATCACGTTCCCCTTCGCGGTGAGAGTGCACGCAGGTTAACTGCGGCCTCGAAGGGTTCCATCCCTTGCTTTCCAAATCGATTTGGCGCGCGCTTGACTGGTCGGCTGGCGCTACTCGTCCGTTACTCGGCCTTGCGACAGTAGACTTCGGTTGCTTGGTATCCGACCAGCGCAAACCGCTCCAAGCTAGCGTTTGGTGCAGGTCTGCGCCCTTCCTGAAGCGCCGCCAGCCTCAGTTGAGTATGCTGTCGCTCGTGACGCCTGCGCCAATGTCGAAGAACCACTGTTGCTCAACCGTCGTGATCGAACGGTGCAGATCACCTTGGTGAACGCGCCGATCGCATAGCTCACCGCTGGTGCCGATGATCAAACTCACGCTGCCGTCCTTGGCGCGTAGCGGCAGACGCAAGGTTTCGATGTGCGCCCATCGGCCGGAGCCGATCGTAACCCGCCGCACCGACCAAGAGCCGCAGGGCTGCCGGACGACCTCGCCGAACTCGCGCCAAATTGTCAGCGCGACCTCCGGCGCGACAATCTCGAGGGGATCGACGCCGGTTAGCGATCTGCCCCAGCGCCTGTCAACTTCCGTGCCTGCCAGACGAAAGCGCCATTCTTTGTCACCAACGAGCTGCAAAAGCGTAATCACAGGCAAGATGCGAACGACCGTCATCGGATCGAAGCTCTGGCGATAGGGTACGTGTTCGTGCTTCGGCAGCACGGACCACGCCCTGAAGAGGTGCTTAGCGGCCGATCCAAACTGGTCAGATATCGACTTCACGAACGCCCCCAAGGTGGCTTGGCGCACGTCCCAGCATGGAAAGGTTGAAAAAATCCTTACGATCGCGATACGACGACCCTGCGCTTTGGCGCGGCGTTCCCCTGCCACCGCTCAAATTAGGTTTATAAGGAGTCCAGCAGCAATCGCGAACGAAGCGGGCGGTGATGTCACGCCGCTTCCACCGCCAGAACTCGCCCGACATTGGCGCGATGGACGCCGAGGCGGCGGGCGATCTCGGCATTGGTGAGCCCGTCAGCCTTGAGACGGCGGATCTCAGCCACCTGGACGCGCACCGTGGGTTTGCGGCCTTTGTATTTATCTTCGGCCTTGGCCGCCGCGATCCCTTCGCGCTGGCGTTCGAGCATAATCTCGCGCTCAAACTGGGCGACCGAGCCCAAGACGTTGAACATCAGGCGCCCAGTTGAGGTCGAGGTGTCGATGCCCATGGCCAGGATTTTGAGGCTGGCGCCCTTGACCGCAATCCGTCTACATACCTGCCGACAGACCAGCGCGACGACTGGGCCGATGGCTGTGGCAGCTTCCTATCTGCCGTGACGCTTTTTGGCTTTGCGGCCAGCCCGGCGCGCCGCGAGGATCGCTTCTCGTTTAGCCTCCTCGGCGGCTTCCCGGCGCGCCCGCTGCAACTCCTTCGCGGCGCGGGCCTCCTGTTCGGCAGTCTCACGACGCGCCCGCTCCAGTTCCTGCGCAGCGCGGACCTCCTGTTCGACCCGCAGTGCTTCCACTTCGGCGGCGGCTTGAGCGGCCGTCTCACGCTCTTGGCGCGCCTGTTCCTCGGCCTTTCGTGCGGCGATACGGAGATTGCGAGCCGCGACGAAGGCCTGCCGCTCCTCGCGCCGCTTGGCCGCCTCGGAACTTGCGGCGGCGGCTTGGGCGCGCTGGATTTGCGCTTGCCTCGCTTCCTGTGCGGCGCGCAACCGATCGGCTACGTTGGGGACAGCAGACTTGGCCATCTTACGATTTTCACCCGAGTTCGCTGAGCCGCACCCGATAAATGCGCTCGGCTAGGGTGATCTCGGCATGTTCACCGTCGCCGACATCACGGCGGAAGGTGCCGGCGCGTCCACTCCAGTGCACTGCATCGCCGGATGTCCATACCGGTGCAATCCGAGCCGGGTTCTGACCCGCGCGTCGCGTATTCCTCTGGCTTGCCTTGCGCGGCTCGCCGCCTGGCAATCTCGCTCGTCCCGACATTCCGATTTCCCGCTCCTGCCGGTGCCCGCCCTCTGGGCGCTAGGGATATGCCAAGGGTGTCGGACCGTTAGAAGCCTGTTTTTTGCGTTGCAGCCCCTCGTCAAGGTCCGGCTCACCTCACTCGCCCACCTCGTCGCCTTCAGCGTCCGTGCACGGCTCTTCCTGGACGGCGGGCGCATCAAGCAGCTTGCGGGCGCGATGGACAAGCTGCGTCACTGGACGAACGAGGTGCGTCGCCACGGCGGCGCCGTGCCTTGTATCCCCCAGTAGTGTTTGGATCCGCTCGGTCGGATCTTCGATGCTTTTGGTTTCGATCGCTGTATGTGGGGCACCGACTGGACCCGAGCGGTCGGGTTGTTGACATACGAGCAGGGCGTCGAGGCATTTCGTGTCACCGACCGCTTGTCGGAAGGCGATCGAGCCGCTCTGATGGGTGAGACACTGACGCGGGTCTACAACTGGCGGCTTTCAAAAGACTGAGCGGCCGCCTTCGCGAGGAGCGAGATGTTGGAACGCGGGCGCCCGGGTGCTGCCGCATTGCCTGTCCCGGCGCGGCGCGAATGGGATCCCACCCTGCTTCTGGGCGTGGTTTTCATCTGCCTGTCCGGCATCACCTCGCCGCTGATGAACGGCGTCGCCAAGTTGTTGGGCGAAAGCTATAGTTCGGTGCAGATATCCTGGGCGCGGGCCTTCGGCCATATCGTATTCATGCTCGCGGTTTTCGTCCCGCGTTTCGGCCTGCGCATGCTGCGTACGCATCGGCTGGGGAAGCATCTGACGCGCTCGGCATGCCTGTTCATTTCCAACCTGGCCTATTTCTTCGCGATCGGCTTCATCCCGATAGCCAAGGCGGCATCGATCAACATGATCGGACCACTCATTGTCGCGGCGCTGGCTTGGCCGATGCTGCGGGAGCGCACGAGCCTTGGACGCGTGCTCGCAGTGTTCGTCGGGTTCTTGGGTGTTTTGGTCATCATCCGCCCCGGCTCCGAGGTGTTTCACTGGGCGGCGCTGATTGTCATCTTCAGCGCGCTGATGAACGGGCTCTATCAGATCGTCACGCGCGAGATCGCGGATACCGAGGCGGCGGAAACATCGGCGATCTACAGTTCCGTCGTCGGCGCCTTCGGCATGCTCCTGGTGTTGCCGTTCGTGTGGCGGATGCCGTCCAGTCCCGGCCATGTCGCGCTGTTCTGCAGCCTGGGCGTACTTGGCGCTATCAGTCACTATTTTGTTGCGCTGGCACTCCGCTTCGCCCCAGTCAATATCGTGACGCCATTCCAGTATGTGCAGATGCTCGGTTCGGTGCTCGTCGGCTATCTGCTGTTTGACGATCTGCCCGACGTGCTTACCTGGCTCGGCGCGGCGATTGTAATTGCTTCGGGCCTATACATCGGTTTGACCCAGACACGACGTCGAGGATGAAACGCGACTCGCGCCTCATCTCCCGAGTGGCATGCGAGGCCAAGCCGAGGGTTGATGATCGCGGGGTGATCTGATCTGCCGTGTGCAGCGCGGTGCCCCATCTTTGAACGTCGTGGCACGGTCCTTGCTGCGGTGCAGCATCTGCTCCCGATGAGGAACCGGCTTCCATGAACCCAGACAGCGAGCGACCCGCAACCGCCATCAACGGGGCGACGCGGAACTCAGAAGATTTGCGTGTCCTTGCGGCTTGGTACCGCGACTATGCTGAGTTGGCGGGCAATCCGATGATCTGGGACCACCGACTCCGGACTGCCGAGGATCTAGAGCGGCAGGCCTCGAACTTGGAACGGCAGAGAACGCCTTTCCAGCAGATTATGGATCAGTAGACGCGCTCCCGGCCGTCCCAGACCTCCGCTTCCTGCCCAGCATCCCGAGTGTCTGTCGCGGCCTCTATGGCATCGAGCAGCGCCTGTCCTTTATCAACGTATTCGCCATAGCGTTTGCCCTCGATCATCACCACCCATCGGGCTGGTGACCCTCCTCGGCAGACCCGAAAAAGTATTGCCATAAAGTGCTCCGCGCGTGAAGTAAGCGGTGGGCCACCGCTGCTTCACACGACAATGTAAGGATATCCGGTATTTCCGTTTTAATTGTCCCGAGGCAAATCCCGCGGGAGAGACCGGTGCAAGGTTATGATGGAGACCTCGCCGCGGCAGTTGAAGCGTAGCGGCACATCGCCCACGCCGAGCCCGCAGCTCGTATAGCCGATCATGCTCCCCTCGCTCCATGTCCCGACGTGGGCATGCCGACAGCGCCGCAAATGGGTGACGATTGGACGACCACCGGGAAGGCAGATCTGCCCGCCGTGCGTATGCCCAGAGAGGTAGAGGGCATAGTTTGCTGCGGCCGCGTGATCGGCGACTTCCGCCGAGTGCACGAGCGCAATACGGAATCCTTCGGGCGCCTCAGCTAAGGCGCGTAACGCGGCCGGCGTGAAGAAGCGATGCACGTCATCGAGGCCGGTCACGACGATGCGCTGGTCTTCCCTCGCGAGGGTAATCGAGTGGTTGATCAGAACCTCAAAGCCGAGCTTTTCGAGCGCCTCAGCCATATCGGCGGGATCGTGATTTCCGAGAACCGCAAGCCTGCGATCATTCACGCGGACTCCTTTAAGCAAATCGGCAAGCGGCGTGGTGGAAGCAGTGATGGGTGCACGGTGATGACCGTGCACATCACCCGTCAGTGCTAAGAGGTCAACTTCGACCCCGGCGAGGAGACGCGCGGCAATCCCACTGAGTTCAGGCAGACAATCGAGATGGGTGTCACTCAGTTGCAGAATCCGATAGCCATCAAAGGCGGGCGGCAGATCCGGGAAGGACAGTGACAGGGCCGCGAGCCGGACATCGAGCGCATTGCGGCGTCCCCGCTGATGGATCCCCACCAGCCGCGCTCCAAGACCGAACATCCGCACGCCCGACGAAAAGACCCGTCCTGGCCATGAAGAGCGCGGACCGTCAGGGCCAAAATGTGCGCTACGCCGCTCCAAAAGACGGCGCTTGTCTTCCCAGTCCTGCCGCGGTGACCCAGGCAACTCTTCCCGGTTTGCACCCCGGCTTAATCTGAGCATCTCTTCGGCCGGCACGACTGCAGTCATCGGTATTTGTGATCCCACGGGGCAAGGGAAGGCGACACGTGAGCCGGCCCGCGTCTCCTTCTGCGGCGCGAACGTATGAATTCGGGACATGAAGACCAGTTCCCGCCGCCAAGGTCGAGTGGCCGTTTTGGGGTTCGAAGGGGCCGTGGCTATTTGAAGATTGGCAGCACCGGCTTTTGAGTGATTGGACGCGCGGCCGAAGGAAGCGCCGCGCCACCAGGAAGATACGAATTGCCGCGGACGCTCGCATGATAATGCCGGCCAGAGAATTGATAAGTCCCGCCGCATACCGCTTTGAGCCGGACAGATTTGGGGTGGCGGGTCGTCTGGTGGGTAAGCGCGAAGATACCCCGGCGAATCCGCTCTGCCTGGTCAAGATGCGGGCGCGTAACAGAGATGGTCCCCGCATCAAGCTCACCCTGCCGAGCGCCTTCCCTTGCCAGGCCGGCTTCGCTGATCTCGCCGGCCGCATCGCCAGACTGCCGCCGTCACCGATGGGGCCGTGTGCCCGACAACGAACCCCCTCAGCGCAACCTCAACCGACATCACCAGCGACACTGACGCTACCCAAAACCACTCCCTCGGCACCGCCGTCAGACCGCAATTCTGGGCGCCTCACGGACGGGAAGGCGACAAGTGCAGCCATCAGGGTAGCGCGAATCATGGTGTGTCAAAGCCCGGTTCTTGCCGTGGTGAGATGTTTTCCGATCAAGCGCGTAAGCAGTACCTAACATCTGCATCCCTTCGCGGATGGGCAGAGTAGCAAAAAACTCGCTCCTAACAGTCCGAAACCTTTGGCATATCCAGAGACGCAAAGAGGTGCGCGGCGGCGGGAGCGGGAAAATTGTCGGGACGAGCGAGATTGCCAGGCGGCGAGCCGCGCAAGGCGAGCCAGCGAAACTCCCGCCGGGCCGCTCAGAGCCCGATGCGTGCTGCGCCGAATTGGAAACCCGACGACGTGGTGCAGTGGAAGGGACGCGGCGGCACCTTCCGCCGCGACGTCGGCGACGGCGAACATGTCGAGATCGTGCTCGCCGATCGAATCTACAGGGTGCGGCTTAGCGAACTTGGGTGAGCCCTGAAAGCCAGATGGCCAAGTCTGCGGTCCCAACCCTAGCCGCCCGGCTGCGTGCTGCGCAGGAAGCCAGGCAAGCACAGCTGCAGCGTGCCAAGGCGGCTGCGGCAAGCCCCGAAGCGGCCGAGCGGCGGGAGGCGCGACAGGCAATCATCGCAGCCCGTAATCTCCGGCTTGCTGCACGAAAGGCCGAAGAAGAGGCACGGAACGCCGAGGAAGAAGCGCGAAAAGAGCGTGAAGCGGCCGAACGCGCGGCCGCCGAGGCGGTAGCGGCCGCCGCGCGCGCAGCGGCATTGCAAGCCGAACAAGAGACCCGGGCCGCCGAGGAAGCGGAACGGGCGCGCCGGCAGGCCGCTGAGCAAGCCGAGTACGAAGCGATCCTCGCGGCGCGACGGCTCGGCCGCAAAGCCAAAAAGCGACGCGGCAGGTAGCGAAGGAGGCGCGCCTCGACGAGCTATCAGGGCACGCCATCCTCTACGTGATAATCCGGTGTATCGCGCGCTCGGGCGATCGAGCGCCGATTACATCCAGATCGATGTGCGCCGTCTGGCAGGCCGATGCCCTTAAAATTGCCATACATTGGGCAAACCCGCGGATAGGATAGGCATGGTCTTGTGGGGTTGGGGAGGACCAACAGATGGATGACGTCATCGAGAGATCGGCGATTCGGAAAATCTATATCCGCCTGCTGCCGTTCGCGATCCTGAGCTACTTTCTGGCCTATATCGACCGGATCAATGTCAGCTTCGCTGCGCTAACGATGCGCGACGATCTCGGCATCTCTGCAGGGGCCTACGGGTTTGCCCTAGGCACTTTCTATTGGGGCTATTTCATCTTCGAGGTGCCCAGCAACGTGATCATGGAAAAGGTGGGTGCGCGGATCTGGATTGCCCGCATTATGATCACTTGGGGCATCTTCGCCGGGTTGACTGCTCTGGTCACCGGATCGACAAGCTTCGGCATCATCCGCTTCCTGCTCGGCGTCGCCGAGGCGGGCTTCTTCCCTGGCCTCCTGCTCTATTTCACCTACTGGTTCCCGACCTACCACCATGCGCGAATTGTCTCGGGCTTTCTGATCGGGTTGCCGATTGCGGTCGCCGGCGGGGCGCCGATTTCCACCGCGCTGCTGGGCTTGGACGGCCTGTTCGGCCTGCGTGGCTGGCAGATCATGTACATCGCCGAGGGGGTTCCGACGGTGCTGATCGGGATAGTCACCCTATTCGTGCTGACCGATCGGCCAGCACAGGCGAAATTCCTCACGGTGGAGGAAAAAACCTGGCTGAGCGCCAAACTCGATTCGGAACGCAAGGCGAAGGAGGCGGTGCGTACGTTCAGTATGCTGCAAGGGATGTTCGATCTGAAGGTACTCCTGCTGGCGCTCAACTATTTCGGGATCGTCGTCGCCAGCCTGGGGATACTGTTCTTCGTTCCGCAGATCATTAAGTCGATCGGCGTCACCGACAACATGACGGTCGGCTGGCTGACAATGATCCCCTATATTTCCGGTGGGGTCGGCTTGGTGACCTGGGGCCTTGTCTCCGATCGTATGAACGAGCGGCGCTGGAACCTGCTGGCGGCCTGCGCGGTCTCCGCGGTTGGGCTGATCATCGCCGGTCTCACCATCGGCTCGTGGTGGGCGATGGTGGGCCTATCGATCGCCGCGTTCGGGTTCTATGGCTCGAAGGGACCGTTCTGGTCGATGCCGCCGATGTTCCTCACGGGCACGGCGGCGGCGGCTTCTATCGCGTGGATCAATTCTCTCGGCAATCTCGGCGGCTTCTTCGGCCCTTGGTATGTCGGTGTGATCAAGGACTGGACTGACAGCTATGCTGGTGGGCTGTATGGACTGGCCTTCCTATGTGTAATGTCCGCGGTCGTCTGCGCGTTGTTTCTTCATATCCCAAATCCCACCGTCACCCGTGGACGGACTGCGGCGCTCGCCGCCGAGTGAACCATTTTTGCTTAGATCACGATGCGCTCGACCTCATCGAGGCTGACCTCATCACGCCGGCGATCGTAGAGCTGCGTCGTGCGTGTTGACGCATGGTTGGCCATCGCCGCGGCTTTTTCCAGCGTCCCGCCGTTCTTGAGATAGGCGGTGATCCCCGTCGCACGGAAGCTGTGGTTGACAAGCTTGGTTTGGATGCCGGCCGCCGCGGCGCGCCGGCGGATTTGCCATAACGTCGGGTGCAGAGTAGAAGACACCCTTCATATGAAGAAAATCGACGAGGATTTTTTCGAGTAACTGCCTCTGCGCCGGCCTCTTTCCAGAATGGGGCTTATCGGACACCTGGCGCGGTCGGACTCGGTGCCAATCCCCGCCGCTTTTATTCTTTATAACAGATTTTAGCGGTACCGGTTGGCGGGCCTGGTCGGACGATCTGATTCTGCCTCGAGGATACCAGACCGGCATTCGTCAATTGCTGCATATCGTTATGCTACCGTCATTACCGAGGCTGACGAAGGTGGAAGCGGTAGCGGCAGGAATAGGAGGGGAGAATGGGCGCGACCAAGATCATGGTGATTCGGCACGCCGAGAAGCCGGGCAACTATAACGGTGCGCAGTATGCTGGAGTGAACAATCTTGGCACCGTGGCCGGCGCTGACGGCGCGAAACATCTGGTGACCCTCGGTTGGGAGCGCGCCGGCGCTTTGGTCACGCTGTTTACGGCGCCTTGGGGACCGAAGACTTCTTCGCTGGCGACCCCGCAATTCCTGTTTGCCTCCGACCCGATCGCCAAACATGACGATGATCCCAGCGACGAAGGGCCGAGTCAGCGGCCCTATGAGACCCTGACTGCGCTTGCAGCGAAGCTGAGCCTGCCCATTGATACCAGTCACGGCAAGAACCACTACGCCAAGATGGTGACGTCGGCGCTAGCGTGCGATGGAGCGGTGCTGATCGCCTGGCAGCATCAGGACATCGCATTGACGACGAAAACGGGTGCGCCGGGGATCAGCCAGGAAATTTTGACGCAGACCGGAACCACGGGGACGTTCAATATCCCGACCGGTTGGCCGACTGGTCCGGCAGGTGCGCGCTATGATCTGGTGTTCGTATTCGATCGACCGAGCGGCAATGGGCCGATGACTGGTTTCACGTTGCTTGCCCAACAATTGCTGGTGGGCGACCTTCCGTAGCATCCGAACCCGTCGCGACCCCCTGCCCCTTGCTGGCTGACTTTACGCTTCCGGCAATCATTACGACGGCGGACATCAGCACGGACCGGCGGGCGCTGAATGTCCTCCCGGCACTGATCGCCGATCTTGGCGACGAAGCTGCGTGGCGCTACGTCGAATTCTTTACCGCCAATATCCGCAACCCGAACACGCGCCGTGCCTATGCCCGGGCATGCAATCGGTTCTTCGCCTGGTACGAAGATCGCGGCCATGTGCCGGCGGCAATCCGCCCGCACGACGTCGCTACTTATATAGAGGAGGTGCAGTTCGAGGTCTCGGCGCCGTCGGTCAAGCAGCAGCTTGCGGCGATCCGCATGCTGTTCGACTGGCTGGTCATCGGCCAGGTCGTCCCGAGCAACCCGGCGGCGGCGGTGCGCGGCCCCAAGCACGTCGTGAAGACTGGCAAGACCCCGGTGCTCGAAGGCGCCCAATGGCGCAAGTCGCTGGCGTCGATCCCGGACATGACGCTGCGTGATATGCGCGATCGGGCGCTGATCGCCACCCTCACCTACTCGTTCGCGCGGATCGGCGCGGCGCTGAATATGAAGGTCGAGGACCTGCGGCCGCGGGGTGCCGGATGGTCGATCCGATTACACGAAAAAGGCGGCAAGCAGCACACGATGCCCTGCCATCACTCGCTAGCTGAGGCTTTGCGCGCGTACATCGACGCGGCCGGCCTCGCCGAGGATCGCAAGGGCTGGCTGTTCCGCACCAACCGCGGGCATGACGGCACGCTCTTGTCCGAAAAACCCATGGGCCAACCCGACGCCTGGCGGATGATCCGCAGGCGCGCCGCGGCGGCCGGGATCGCCGAGGAAATCGGCTGCCACACGTTTCGCGCGACAGGAATTACGGCGTATCTTGCAAACGGGGGTGCTCTCGAGCACGCGCAGGAAATGGCGGCGCACGAGAGCCCGCGGACGACCAAGCTCTACGACCGGAGCGGCTTACCCAAGACGAGGTTGAAAGAATACGGTTGTGACGGTTGGATTACGCCTTCCAAAAGATCCTAGCTGCGCCAATTTCGTGCGATCCCGCATTGATACAGCGCTGGGAAAGGATTGGTGTGTAGAACCGGGCTGGACAGCTCTTTCGCTTCGACTCCTTGAACAACAAGTACCAAACCGCCTTCCTGAGATTATGGGTGGCAGTTTTGCAGTCGCATGGACCGCTAGGCCATTTCAAGGGTTCTCAAATGTAGCGCCCTGCCCAAATTGCGGTGAGCGGCACGATATCTGCATTATAGATTTGCGGTTATTTAAATTAGTTAGCGGTGTCTTGGAACAACTTGAGACATCGGTAAACAGATCAAAGGCGCCACCGCTGCAGTTCAAGCGTATTACCGAGAAGAAAAAGCAAAAGGCGAAAGAACTCGTCCGGTATTCGTTATTTAGGGATTTAAATCCCATCGACATGGTTAAAGAGCACAGTGAAGAATCCTTAGCGGACATTTTCCTTTCTACCTTGGCAGTACATGCTCTGGCGTTTGCCATTACCCATGAGACTAGTCACATGGGCCCGGGAGCGGCGCTCGGGACAGTAGCCGTGGGGCCAAGGATGGCTTCGATCGCTGGCTACGCCCATCAAGTTGGAGCGACGGCCGAACAGACGATGGCGTGGGCCGACGAGCTCAGCACAGATTTCAATGCATTCAACATGATGCACCAAGCCGCTTTCGGCGCCGGTCGCCACTTCACGCAAGAACAGCGCGAATCGTGGGACGCATCCCTTCTTGCTGGTGCCACCTTGGTTCTAAGAATGATCGAGGTCGTCCAGAACGCCGTTTACCCACATCTTCCAGGCCTGTCGGTGGCGAAACAACCGTCCACGATCCGCCACCCGCCATCTTCACTTCGGCTATTCTCACTTTGGCGGGCGTTCGATGCTGGAATACGGCTGGGTCTCTACGCGAGTGGCGCCTGGAAAGGCTCTGCACGCAATCTCGCCATTCATCTTGAAGACTTGTTTGATTTGAGGCCATTTCGAGCTCGCCGACGGCGTAAGGTGAAAGGAGGCGCGAGTGACTGAATTTTTTGAAGGCACCAGTTTGGGCAATTTGAGCGACCAAGACTTCGGGGAAATTCTGAACGAGGCGATCGAGCTTGATGAACACTCGAGAGGACTTGGGCTCACAGATGGGCTTGTCTTTCTTGGGTTCTGGCGTACACGGGCGGGAGGGAATTTGCGTGTGGGTATGCGCCGCGGCGGCGATTTCGTGGGCATACAGTCCGTTGATCATCAAGGTCATCCGATCCGGGGCAATATTGACGTCGTTTTGCAGAGATTGCTGCTTTCGGAACTCCCGACCACCACGTCGTGTGCCGTGCAGATGAACTGGAGTGTTTCACACTTTTTTAGCAACGAACCCAAACCGGTCGCTCACGTTACCTGTGTCGAAGCAAGTCCAGGAACGCCCGCGCGGGCCATCGGTATCCCGCTATTCAGTAATCTTGCCGCCCAGAAGGGTCTGGATTTGAAATTGGGGCTTGTCGCAGTGACGGACCCAAAAGATAATCCAATAATAAATATATTAAATAACGATGCGCTCAAAGCAGGATTGAAATTAGCTGGTCGATTCAATCCCGTTTTTTCAAGTACGGTCTCGTATGTTAATGCAATAACGAAAGGACTGACCGAAAAATCTCGGCGAAACTACAAGCTCGCGGAGTGGCGGTGTGGCCTGTCTACTGATCAAAGGGACAGCATGCCGCTTATCGAGGGTGAATATATTCTTCTCGACGGTCAATTGCGTATTGAGGGGTATGATGAAGAAATCAGATGGGAAGCGTTGAAATGGAATGCTCAGACTGACCGGGTAGAGTACGACGGTAAGCCGCTGACGAATTCACATGTGATAATTAATATTAGGCCGACACAAGAACCTGATACGAACGAAACGCCGGCCGCAGCAGCTGGCACACAAGACAATGCTACGGGAGCGACACGAAGAAGATCGAGACAATCATAGCATTACATAACGTCCTTTCTGAGGGCGCCGACTCGACGCTCCCAAACTGGGCTGGCGACGAGATAGGACAGAGGTTTTACTCGGTTTCAGGCACCGAAGCGGTCGGCGAGCTCCGCAAACCCGTCGACCACGATGTCGGTGGCCGGGTTGGGTACGGGATCGGGCGGGCCAGCGGGTCCCCATTCGTCGGGTCGCCGCACGAAGGCGGTGCGATAGCCGACACCGCGGGCCGCATCGAGGTCGAAATTGTGGCACGCCACCATCAGGATTTCGTGCGGCTCGACGGCCAGAAACGCGGCGGCGCGCCGATAGGCATCGGGGAGCGGCTTGTAGACGCGCAGCATCTCGCACGGGATCACCGCGTCCCAATCGATGCCGTTGCGGCGCGAGACATCGACGATCAGCGACAGGCTGAGGATCGTGAACGAGACGCAGATGCGCTGCCGCCGCAACCGGCGCAGCGCCGCGGCAAAATCCGGCCACGCATCGAGCTGGTGCCAGCGCTCCGCGATCGCTCGCCGGTCTTCCGCGGAACCGCCGAGCCCGTTCTCGTCGAACAATTCGTCCAGCACGTCGCGGTGCACGTCGTCGATGTTGAACCCGGGATCGACCGTGTTGGTCATCCGGCGCAGCGAGCGGCGGCGATGCTCGTTCGCCAGCGCGTGCCAGTCGCGCTCGATGCCCTGCGCGGCGCCCCATGCCGCCATCGCCGCGGTCAGGCCAGCATGCCAGTCGAGCACCGTGCCGCCGGTGTCGAAGGCCAGAACCTTTATGTCGTTCATCTGCTCCTCACCCGGCCCGCACTCTCGCGGCCGGCACGATGAAGTTGCTGACGATCAGCCGCAGACGGTCGTCTTCGTGCGCCTGCAGCATCTCGCGCAGCACGTGGATCGCCGCCCCGGTCGCGGTCTCGTTCCAGAGCCAGTCGGTGAGCTGGCGGCTCGACGGCTTCGGCGGTCCCGGCCCGGCGGCCTCCAGGCAGAACGCCTTCAGATCGTCGACGGCGAAGCGCAGGATCAGCGGCGCCGAGAACCCGTCGCGTGGGCTCGGCGGCGCCTTGCCGCGCAGCCAGTCGGCGACATAGCGGGCGCAGTCGCTGATCGGCAGCCCAGTCAAGCCTACGGTGCTGCGGCCGTGCTGTTCCATCCAGCGCCGATGCGCGCCCTGGAGCAGCAGGATTTCTGCCTCCAGCCGGGACGCCAGCGACTCTGCACGACCGTTGGCGACCGCCGCCGGCATGAATGGCGGCTGCCACGCCGGATCGGGCTGGGCGCGCGGATCGTCATCGGGAAAATCGACGATCCGAACCGGCCCGCCGTCCTCGACCAGCATGCCGAGCGCAGCCAGGAGCACGCGCTTCTGGAATGCCGGATCGTTCGGCGGACCGAACGGCCGCCCCAGCTCGAACGGCACCCACAACGCCCGCGGCGGCTTCGTGTTCTCCGCCTGCGGCCGGATCAACGCGATCGCGACCGTCGCAATACCCTCTTCCTCGAGATAATGGCCCAGCGCGCTCACGGCGCGCGTGCAGACCGGTCAAACGGGGGCGAGGAGGACGCTGTCGACCTTGTCCTGCTTCAGGCGGCCGGCGAGTTCGCGGGCATGCGGCTCCATCTGCAAGGGGTCGGTCGCGCCCATGAACGAGTAGTGGGTATCGGCCATCGAGCCGATCGTCCCCTCGGCCGCCAGCTCCCGCAGCCGGTCGATCGGAAAGGCGACGTTCCAGTCTTCCTGCAACCCGGTGCGGTCGAAATTGATCGAGATGTGGCTGCACAGCAGGTCTTTGGCCGGCGTCGTCGCGGGGATCGCGTGATAATGCGGGTCGCGGCCGCGGAACGGGTCCTCGCCGCGCACGACAAGGCCGGCGGACGAGACGATCGCAATGCGGCGTTGCGACAGCGCCGGGCCCGTCACCCAGGGCCGCGTCTCAAATTCCGGGCATTCGAGCTCGGCCAGGCGTTTGGCCTGGTCGGGCGGCAGGTCGGTCAGTCTGGTCACCGCACTTCTCCTCGCCTCAGCGCGCGGCGATGGCTCGCCCCGTCGCGCGGAGCTTATCATCTTTTTTAGATCGATCAATCTAAAACGTGCCGGCACGGTGCGGCCGGTGATCGTCGGGCCGATCGTTACGCTCCGGTCCCGAGCAGCGCCAACACCCCGTTGGCTGCACCTTCCAGCACCTCGCGCTGCGGGCGGGTGCGCGCCAGGACGCGGATGCCGAGCAGGACGCTCAGCAGCAACTTGGCCAGCTCCTCGGCCGGGCGCGATGCCGGCGATCGAACCGTCGTTCTGGCCGGCCGCGACACAGCGGCGGAAAAAGGCCTCGATGAAAATCATCTCTTCGGCGACAAGCTGCTGGAATTCGGGGTCATAAGGCGCCAGTTCCAGCGCGGCGTTGACCAGCATGCAGCCGCGGCGCTGCTCGTCGTCGACCGAGCGCTCGATGATCTCGTCAAAAAATGTCCGGATCGCCAAAGCCGGCGGCAGCTTCTCCAGCCGCGCAACGCGGTCCCGCACCGTCTGCGCGAGGTAATGGACGAAGGCCTGCCGATACAGCGACCGCTTGTCGCCAAAGGCATTGTAGAGGCTGGCGCCGGTGATCCCCATCCGCTCGGCGAGATCGCGCACCGACGTCTGCTCGAAACCCTGCGCCCAGAAGCAGTTCATCGCCGCCTCCAGCACGGTCGTCTCGTCGAATTCTCTCGGTCGTGCCATCGGCCTCCTCGCGCCAGCGGCACCGACGTGCCGCTATCCTCATGATCGGTCGACAGAATTTTAGAACACACGTGCCAGAACGGCAAAGCCATTGTCACCATCCGCCCGCCGGTTCATTATAGAGCAAATGATCTAAAAATGATGGAGAGGATAGGAAGATGAGCCTGCAAACTGAATTAGATGCCCTGCGCGCCGAGTTTATTCGCGCGGCTCCGCCGGGTCGGGCTGAGCTGTACGATGCCAAAGTCGAAGAGCTGCAGCGGATTTTTCCAATCGATAAGGCTCTGAAGACCGGCAATCACGCGCCGGATTTCTCGCTGCCAAACCCCTCAGGCCGGCCTGTCTCACTCGCAGGACTGCTCCGCGGTGGTACGGCGTGGTGACGTTCTATCGCGGCGGCTGGTGTCCCTACTGCAACCTCCAGCTTCGCGCCTACCAGCAGGTGCTGGGTGAGGTCACGGCGCTTGGCGCCAAGCTCGTCGCGATTTCGCCGCAACTCCCCGACGGCTCGCTGTCGACGGCGGAGATGAACAAGCTCAGCTTCGACGTGCTGAGCGATGTGGGCAACCACGTCGCGCGCTCCTTCGGTCTCGTCTATTCGCTGCCCGACGAGTTGCGCGCCGCCCTGACCTCGAACAACAAGGCACTGCCCGGCATCAATGGCGACAACAGCTGGGAACTGCCGCTGCCCGCGACCTATGTCGTCGCGCCTGACCGCAAGATCGCGCTCGCCGAAATTGAGCTCGACTACCGCGAGCGCCTTGAGCCCGAGGCCATGGTCGCAGCCCTTCGCTCGTTGCGCGCCAGGGCGATTAAAGCTGCCTGATTGCATCTGTCTCATCGGAAAGGACCGACCATGATCCGCTTTTATTACCACCCGACCCCGAACCCTGCGAAGGTGGCCCTGTTTCTCGAAGAAACCGGTCTACCGTACGAAGTCGTGCCGGTCGACACCGCCAAGGGTCAGCAGCACGTGGCCGAGTTCCGGGCGATCAACCCGAACGGCAAGGTGCCGGCGATCGTCGATACTGACGGGCCCGGAGGCGCCGAGACCCGCGTCTTCGATTCGACCGCGATCCTGCTCTATCTCGGCGAAAAGACCGGCAAGTTGATGGGCTCGCCCACTGACAAGGGCGAGTTGCTGTCCTGGCTGTTCTTTATCGCGACCGGTCTCGGCCCCTTCTCCGGCCAGGCAGTGCATTTCCAGCGCGCCACACCGGAAAAGCTGCCGTACGCCATCAACCGCTACCGCCGCGAAGCGGAACGCCACTATACGGTGCTCGACAAGCACCTCGCGGGTCGCGAGTTCATCGTCGGCAAAGAATATACGATCGCCGACATATCCGGCTGGGGCTGGGTTGACCGGGCCAGTTTCGTGCTGCCCGGCAGTGACGATCCGCTTGCCGCATATCCCAATATCCGCCGCTGGTTCAAGGCGATAGACGCCCGGCCCGCTGTTGCCAAGGCACGGGCCATCGGCGGCACTCATAGCTTCAAAAAGGAAGTCGACGAGGAGACGCGGCGCGCGCTGTTCCCGTCGAACTATCCGCCTGCGGCCGCCTGACGCGAATGATCGTACGCCGGCACCTCGACTGAGCCGGGGTGCCGGTGGTGCCCCGCATCATGGTCGCAACCGCAAAATGAGTGATCCCGTTCCGGCCGTCATCAACGTCTCCGCGACTGGCAAGCCCCCGACTCTCGGAGAGCTTCCGGGGGGCGTCGAGCCCGATGGAAGCGGAGCACTTGATCCTGTTGCCCCGAAGGTCAATCGCGTCGCCATCACGATCTCGATCATGCTGGCGACGATTATGCAGGCGATCGATACGACGATCGCCAACGTTGCGCTGCCGCACATCCAGGGCAGCCTCTCCGCGGCGCAGGACCAGATCACCTGGGTCCTTACCTCCTATATCGTCGCCGCCGCCATCATGACGCCGCTGACCGGCTGGCTGGCCGGCGCCTTCGGCATCAAACGCGTCTTTCTGATTTCGGTCATCGGCTTTACCGTGGCGTCGGTATTGTGCGGCCTTGCCGAAAGCCTCACCCAGATTGTCCTCTTTCGCTTGCTGCAAGGGGTCTGTGGTGCAGCCTTGATGCCGTTGTCGCAGGCCGTCCTCTTGCGCATCAATCCGCCCGAGCGGCACGGCCAGGCGATGGCGGTATGGGGGACCGGCGTGATGATCGGCCCGATCGTCGGCCCCGCGCTCGGCGGTTGGCTGACCGACAATTACGACTGGCGTTGGGTGTTCTACATCAATTTGCCGATCGGCATCATTGCCTTCGTCGGCATCCTCGTGTTCATCCACGAGACCCGCCACACCCAGCGCGAGCGCTTCGACTTCTTTGGCTTTGGCACGCTCGGCGTCGCCATTGGGGCCTTGCAGATCCTGCTCGACCGCGGCGAGCTCAAGGATTGGCTCCACTCGACCGAGATCTGGGTCGAGGCGACGGTCGCCGGCCTTGCCCTGTACCTATTCGTCGTTCACACGCTGACGACGAGCGGGCGCCCGTTCCTCAATCGCGACCTATTGCGCGACGCCAACTTCGTTGCCGGTCTTGTGCTGATGTTCTTTGTCGGGGTCATTATGTTCGCGACGCTGGCATTGATGCCGACAATGCTGCAGCAATTGATGCATTACCCCGTGGCAACAGCCGGTCTTGTGATCGCGCCGCGCGGCGTCGGTACGATGATCGGAATGTTCCTGGTCGGCCGAATCATCAACGTCGTCGACATCCGTCTGATCATCCTCACCGGGCTCGCGCTGACCGCTCTCTCGCTCTATCAGATGAGCGGCTTTTCGCTCGGCATGGATATGCAGCCGATTGTCGTCTCGGGGCTGGTTCAGGGTTTCGGGCTGGGCTTTGTGTTCGTGCCGTTGAGCACGATCAGCTTTTCGACGTTGCAGCGCTCGGTCCTGACCCAGGCCACCGCCCTGTTCAGCCTGGTGCGCAACATCGGCAGCAGCATTGGCATCGCGATCCTCGAAGCTCTATTCGTCGAGAATACCCAGACCGTGCATGCACACCTCATCGAACATCTGCGCCCGGATAATCCGCTGGCGCGGGCACCTTACCTGCTGCCGCCATTCAGCCTCAGCGAGACCCCAGGGATCGCCGCGCTTAATGTCGAGGTGACGCGCCAGGCGCAGATGGTCGCCTATATCGATGACTTCAAATTGATGATGATCATCGCTCTTTTTTCAGCGCCCTTGGTGTTGCTGCTGCGCAAGTCGCGAAGCGCAAACTCGCCTGACCCGGTCGCCGTCGAATGACCGCCGGGCGTCCACTCAACCACCTGACTCTTTTCCAGGGAGAGGCAGGCGGAGGAAGTTGCGATCATGACGTCGAGCGCTAGCGATCCCGTCCCAGCCGTCACCGAAGCCGCCGCAACCGGCGAGATTGCGGCGATCTTCGCTGACATTCGCCGTGTGCTCGGGGTCGAGGTGGTCAACCTGGTCTGGCGCCATCTGGCCACGATCCCGAGCGCTCTGCCCTGGGCCTGGGGGATGTTGCGGCCGCTCTATGCTGACGGCACGATCGCGACCGCAGCGGCGGCGCTGCACGACGACCTCGACCTGCCCGAGCTGCCGCCGTTTCCACCCGAGCTTCTCGCCGCGACGGAACTTCTCGGCGGTGACCTCGGTACAATTCGCAATATCCTGGCCGCCTATGACCGCACCAACGCGATGGCCCTCATCGCCCTGTCCGCGCTGTTGTGCCGGCTGGAAGGCGAGCCGGCTGCTCCCGAAGCCGCGTCCTTGCATGGCATCGGCGTCGCGTACGAACCACCCCTGTCCATCCCGCTGCCATCGCTGCCCAGCATGGCCGAGCTGCCCCCGGCGACTGCCAAATTGGTGCTGATCTTGAACCGGCTCGGCACGCAACGGGACGACGCGGTGCTCGCCAGCATGTATCGGCATCTGGCGTATTGGCCGGCCTATCTGGCGCTGGCTTGGACGCTGGTCGCGCCGATGGATGCCGACGGATCCCTCCATCGCTCGATTGCCGACGCCACGGCGAAGGCGTGGGTCCGCGCGACGCGTGTTGCGATGCAGCTGCACGACCCGTCCGCCGCGCCGATAGACCCTACGCTCAACGATGCAGTCCGGGCAGCAGTTGAGCCGTTTGCCGGCGACGTCATCGCGAAGATGGTAGTGATCTGCGCTGTGTTGCGCGCGGCCACAGGCGCGTCGCAGGCCTGATGCGGGTGCGCCGTTCTTTAAGGACAAGACGCGATCGTTTCCCAATGAGCGGGTGATTCACGTCACTATCGAACGACCTGCGGAGGAGGGACTGAGATGAAGCTTGGCGTAGCGATACCGGCGATCGATGCGGCCATCGGCGGGGACCCCTCGGCACTCCGGGAATTTGCGCAAACGGCGGAGGACATCGGCTATCAGGATTTGTCTGCGCCCGACCACGTCCTCGGCGTCAACGTCGCCAGCCGCCCGGATTGGGGCGACCGCAACACCTCGGCCGATCTGTTCCACGACCCATTCGTGCTGTTCGGCTTTCTCGCCAACTGCACCCGCAACGTCGAGTTCTCGACCCAGGTGCTGATCCTGGCCCAGCGCCAGGCCGTCCTTGTCGCCAAGCAGGCGGCCTCGCTCGACGTGCTGTGCGGTGGACGCTTCCGGCTCGGGGTCGGGGTCGGCTGGAACCCGGTCGAGTTCACCGGCCTCAACGAGAATTTCCGCAACCGCGGCCGCCGCTCGGAAGAGCAGATCGAGGTGATGCAGGCGCTGTGGGCCGAGCCGCACGTCACCTTTGCCGGCAAGTACCACACGATCGAGGATGCCGGGATCAACCCGCTGCCGCCCCGCCGCAAGGTCCCGATCTGGTTCGGCGGCCATGCCGAGGTGACGATGCAGCGCGTCGTCAAATGGGGCGACGGCTGGATGCCGCTCAACTACGGGCCGGGCGACGAGGCGGTGGCGGCGTTCGACAAACTGCGCAAGATGGCCGAGGCGGCCGGACGCGACCCCGCCAGCATCGGCATCGACACGCGGACCACCGTCGGGATCGGCGCCGAGGCGGAGTGGCGCGAGACGGTGCGCTTCTGGAAATCGTGCGGCGTCACCCACTTGACGCTGGGGACCTATTCGGGCCGCGGGCATCTGCGCCGGATCGAAGGCCGAACGCTCGGGGACCACCTCGCCGCGATCAAGCGCTACTGGAACGCGGTCGCCGATCTGCTGTAAGTGCCGCCGACCGGCGACCATCCTCGGACCGGCATCCGGGGCGTGGATTTCAGTTCAGTGCGGACCCGGCCTCTTCCTGGTGCTCGGAGCCGCGTGATGCGGCGGATGATCAGTGCGAGGGGCAAACACAACAGCAGCGTGAGGGCGCCGAAAACGAAACTACGCGATCACGCGGAAGCGCTGATCATCGTCGCTCGCCATGTCGTGCACCAGATTGATCTCCCAAGCGAGGTACTCGCGCATCGCCTCTTCCCGTCCTTGACCGCGCTCGCGCGCCGACAGCACCACGTCGTTGGCCTCGCTCGCCATGTGCGAAGCGCCGGTCTCGACAGGCAGCCCGGCATGGCGCCATGCTTCGGTGCCGCCCGCAAGCACCATCACCGGCACGTCCGCGGCAGGAGCAATTTCGGCCGCGGCAAGCCGTGCCAGCCGATCGTCGGGCGAGGTCAGCACGATCGTCCCGGCTTTGGGGAGCTTCGCCAGGACGTCGGCGAGGCACGAGCGCACCGCAAACCAGGCGCCCGGGATGTGGCCCTGGGCATAGCGCCGGCTGGTATCGAGATCGATGACCACCGCGCCGCCGTCGGCCAGCCGCTCGCGCAACGCCGGTGGCTCGATCATTGCGGTGGCGAGATCCTCCAACCCCAGCACCCGTGGGCGATGGGGGCCGCTGACCCAATCGCCATCGGCGGGGGCAGCGGTCAACACGGCGACGTCGTCCCACCCCATCTGCTTCAACCACGACGCCGTCATCGTCGCGCGAACGCCGTCGTCGTCCACAAGGACGATGCGGGCGCCCCAGGTCGCGACAAACGAGTCGGTTTCCTGCACCAGCTGGCCGCCGGGTGCCGAACATGCGCCACGGAGATGTCCAGCCTCGTATTCCTCCGGGGTCCGGACGTCGAGCACGTAAAGGCTGCGGCGATCAGCTTCCGCGCGCCAAACGGCGAGCGTCGTCTTGTCGATGTGTGGCACGTTGGTGCGTTCCGCCACCCGTGAGGCCGCCTCGGCCGCCAGCCGCAGCCCGGCCTCGGATACCTCCGGCGGTCGGCGGGTCGCTCCATGCACGACCTCAAAGCCGGCCAGATGCCACGCCATCGTCCCGTCCTTCAGCGACATTATCTTGTTGCCGAACCCGGCATTGATCAGCGCCTGCGCCCCTATGATGCTGCGGGTGCGGCCGCCGCAGTTGACGATGATCGTGGTGTCCGGCGACTGTACCAGATCGGCGAAGCGGTAGACCAGCTCCGCACCGGGAACGCTGATCGCCGTGGGAATACTGTTGCTGTGGTACTCCTCATAGGAACGGCTGTCGAAAATCGCGATGTCGGCGCCACTGTCGATCAGTCCCTTGAGCTCGGGTGCCGACAAATACGGCGTGCCGGCCTCGTGCTCGACGACCTCGGCGAACGCCTTGCTTGGAACGTGGACGCCGCTGTAGAGGCGATAGCCGGCTGCTTCCCAGGCCGCGATACCGCCGTCCAGAACCGCGACATCCCAACCGGAAATTAACAGGATGGCGGGAGGTGCCGTAACCATCCGGCCGTCCATCGGGCAATTCCGGCCAGTCCCACCAAAAGAATCGCGCGATGGCCTTTCAGTTTCGCCACCAGCTAGGGATCTTCCGCGGCATCAGTCTCAACCTCGGCAAGACTGGTATATCCGTCTCACCGAGCGGCAATCACGGGTCAAACACCCGCGACGCCGATGCAGCTCTCACTCCTGTCCGGTGAGCGCGGCGTAGACCAGTTCGCGGAACGCTTGGCGATAGGCGCTGCCTTCGGAGAGCGGCACCTGGATCATCTGGATCGCGATCAGCTTCTCGGCCGGATCGACCCAGAATGTGGTGCCCCAGGCGCCGGTCCAGTAGTAGTTGCCGACCGAGCCGGGGAGCGGGTTGTGCCCGGCGGCGGTGCGCACCGCAAAGCCAAGACCGAACCCTTGGCCCATCGCCGGGGTCGGCGCGATATCGCCCGTCGATGTCAGCGCGCGCTGCGAGTGGCCGATCCCCGGCGGCAGCGCGTCGGACGTCATCAGTTGCACAGTGTGCGGCGACAGGACGCGCTGGCCGCGATACTCGCCGCCGTTGAGCATCATCTCGGCGAATTTCAGGTAGTCGGACGTGCTCGCGGTGAGCCCGCCGCCACCCGAGAAGAAATTCGGCTTTTTGGTGACATCGGGAAGGGGCGGCCGCTGGCCGTCGGTGCCGTTCTGCGCCTCCGCCAGCCGCGCTATGTCTTCGGGATGCACGTAGAAATCGGTCGAAGCCATGTGGAGCGGGCCGGTCACGTGCTCGGCGACGTACTGGTCGAGCGGCTCGCCCGACACGACCTCGATGATGCGGCCGAGCACATCGACCGCCACGCTGTATTCCCAGACCTCGCCCGGCTGATGGGCCAGCGGCAGCTTTGACAGCTTGGTGATGAATTGCGCCAGCGTGTCGCCACGGTCGCCGATATGGGCGTCGCGATACATCTGATGCACCAGCCCGTTGCCGAATTGCCCGTAGACGAGCCCGGCGGTGTGCCGCATCAGATCCTGCACAATCATCGGCCGCTTTTGCGGTTCGAACTCCAGCACTGCCTTGCCGTTGATCGGGTCGAGCTTTTCGACCCCGACCTTTACATCGGCCATCTCGGGGAGATAGGTCGAGACCGGCGCCATCAGGTTGAGCTTGCCGTCCTCGACGAGCGTCATCGCCGCGACCGAGACGATCGGCTTGGTCATCGACGCGAGGCGGAAGATGGCGTCGGTCGTCATCGCGGTCTTCTTTTCGCGATCCTGGAACCCGACCGTCTTATAAAGCGCGACCTGATCGCCGCGCGCCACGAGCAGCACGGCGCCGGGCAATGTGCCCTTGTCGACATAACCCTGATAGACGTCGACCAGTTTTTGCAGTCGCGCGCCCGACATGCCGAGTTGCTCGGGCTGGGCAACCGCGGTCGGCTCCTGCGCCAGCCCGGCGCCAGCCGAAAGGACGAGGATTGCGGCGAGCACGGATCGGGTGAGCTTCATCGTTTCCCCCTGTTGTCTGGTGGTTGTGGTCGCGACTGGTTTACCCAATAGCCGAGTGCACTCATGCGCTCGGCAGCACGCAGCGCCGATCCTTCCTCGTCATCGCACCAGACCACGCGAGCGCTGCGCCGCGGCACCAGATCATCGACCAGCAGTTCGAGCCGGCCTAGCGGGACGCAGGAGGCGAGCAGCAGATGTCGGCGCGCGAACACGCCTTCCTCGCGGGCGTCGAGCAGGGCGATCTCGCTGCCGTCGTGTAGTTGCGCCTTCAATTGCGGCGCATCGATGCGCCGGATGTCACTGGCCAAAGTTAAACCTCCGTGGTCTCGCCGTAACGATTGCCGCCCTTACCGCTTAACCGCGGACCTGCTGCATGATTTTCGTCCAGCGATCTATGATCGGAAGGACCGTGTCCGCCTTCTCCGGCGGGAACATCGGGACCACGCGCGTGACGCCCAACTCACCGAGGCGCTTGACCCGATCGAGATCATCGCCAAGGCCGAACAGGCTGATTTCGATGGAGGCTAGGTCGCGTCCGGCCTCTCGTGCCATCTCGCGGAATTTTGGCAAGACCTCGGCGAGGTCGCCACGCGCCGTGGGAATCCAACCGTCGCCATAGCGGATCGCGCGCCGCGCGCCATGCGGGAAAGCCCCACCGACATGGATCGGCGGGTGCGGTTTCTGCACCGGTTTCGGCCTGGCGATCATTGGATCAAAATGGACGAACTCCCCATGGTATTCGGCTTCCGGTTTCGTCCAGATTTCCTTCACCGCTTCGATGGATTCGCGCATCCGCTTGAAGCGGCTGGTGTAGACAGTCCCGTGGTTTTCCATCTCATCCTGGTTCCAACCTCCGCCGACGCCAAACAGGAACCGCCCCTGGCTCACCTGGTCGATGGAGGCGACGAGCTTGGCGGTCTGGATCGCGTCGCGCTGCTGCACCAGCAGCACGCCGGTGCCGAGTTTGATGGTCCTGGTAACCTGGCTGGCCGCGGCCAGCACGACGAACGGGTCCATTGCGTCGTAGTACTGTTTGGGCAGATCGCCGCCTCCAGGAAATGGCGTCTTGCGCGATAGCGGAATATGCGAATGCTCGGGCGCCCAAACCGACTCGAACCCACGCTCCTCAAGCGCGCGGGCAAGCTCCATCGCCGACATCGAATAATCGGTGAAGAACATCGCGCCACCGAAATGCATATCGCTCTCCCTTGCTCTTCTGGTCTGCCCGCCGAGGCTAGCGGGTGGCGTCGGCCGGCGCCATCGATTACCTATCCCGGTATCGCGAACCGCATCCTGGCCTGCCCACCGATTGGGAGAGGGGCTGAAATGAGGATCGAAGAGCGCGCGGAAGGATCGACGACCGGGGCGGCCGGGTCGCGCAAGATCATCCATATCGACATGGATGCGTTCTACGCATCGGTCGAACAGCGCGATAATCCCGAGCTGCGCGGGAAGCCGGTCGCGGTTGGCGGCTCGCGGGAACGCGGCGTCGTCGCGGCCGCAAGCTACGAAGCACGAAAGTTCGGCGTGCACTCCGCGATGCCGTCGGTGATCGCCAAGCGAAAATGCTCAGACTTGATCTTCGTAAGCCCGCGATTCGACGTCTACAAGGCGATCTCTCTCCAGATCCGGGAGGTCTTCGCCGAATACACGCCAATCATCGAGCCGTTGTCGCTCGACGAGGCGTATCTCGATGTCACCGAAAACCTCAAGGGTATCATTTCGGCGACGAAAATCGCGGAAGAAATCCGTGCACAGATCCGCAGCCGAAACCGAACTCACCGCTTCGGCGGGCGTCTCCTACAACAAGTTCCTCGCCAAACTGGCCTCGGATCACCGCAAGCCTGACGGGCTCTTCGTCATCACTCCGGCAATGGGACCGGAATTTGTCGAGACCCTGCCGGTAAGGAAGTTTCACGGTATCGGGCCTGCGACGGCCAGGAAGATGGAGCGGCTCGGGATCAGAACCGGGCTCGACCTCCGGGCGCAGACCCTGGGCTTCCTGCAGCAACACTTCGGGAAAGCGGGCTCCTACTACTACTGGGCCGCGCGCGGCATCGACGAGCGGCCCGTCCGCGCCGACCGGATACGGAAATCGGTCGGCGCCGAGAACACGTTTCCCGCTGATCTCTTCAGCCATGAAGCCGCGCGTGACGCGCTCCGAGAGATCGTCGAGAAAGTCTGGAGGTACTGCGAGCACTCCGGCATTCGTGGGCGCACCGTCACACTCAAGGTCAAGTTCGCTAACTTTCAGCAGATCACACGAAGCCGCACCGGCCAAACGCAGATCGGGACACGGAGCGAGCTCGAACAGCTCGGCTACGCGCTGCTCGAACCTCTCTTTCCGGTGGCGAAAGGCGTTCGGCTGCTTGGTGTATCATTATCTTCGCTGATGGCGGAGGAGGCTGCACGTGAGAGCGAATTTAGCCTCTCGCTTTAGGCCCAAGGTTGACGGCCTACCGAGTTTGTAGGCCTATCCAAAGGAATGAATAGCTTTGTGTCGCGTCACCAGATCGCGGCTTCGGAGATCGACATGTTGGCGCTCTCGAGCCGCTAATACATTTTCTGATTGCGTGATGACCACCTCCCATTCAAGCGCCTTAACCAACTTCCGCGGGGGACTACACGATGAACACCGGTGAAATTGCTGATCAGATTGCGACCGAACAGGGACTGACGAAAGCAGCCGCCAAGCAGGCTATTGAGACCGTGGTGACCGCTATCATCAATGCAGCGGCCAAGGGGGACGAGATCTCGCTGAGCGGCTTCGGCAAATTCAAGGTGACGAGTTGAGCGGCACGAGAGGGGCGCAATCCCGCGACCGGTGCGACGATCAAGATTGCGGCCTCTAAAAAGCTATCGTTCACACCGGCGAAGGCCGTCAAGGACACGCTAAACCACATTTCCAAGCCCGCTTCCAAGAAAAACGCGACCGCGAAAGCTAAGAAGAAGTAGTTTTTCCGCCTGATCCTCGCCTGACGCCGGCGTCTCTGTGCCCTGATCATCGTCGTGCCGATCGCTCATCCATCCAGGCCTTGAGGGTGCCAAACGGGTGTTTGACGGTCTGTCGTCGCACGCCCATGGCCCCGGGCATGCGGTCGAGCCGACCCTGCATCCTGTCGAGCACGTCCTCATTCTCCCAGCGCTTGATGATCCGCCGTTGGGTCGGTGTGCACCGGGGTCTGAGCGGACAGGAGAGGCGCTGGCGGAGCGGTCGCGCAACTACCGGCCTGACCGCCTAAGCCCTTACTGCCATTTAGACGACAGAGCTCAGAGTAACCCGGGGACTTTGATGCACGAACACGGGGGCAGCGCGGCCCTCTTGCGCTTGTCGGCATCCATTTACCTCGGCGGAGGCGGAGCCGGCCGCCTCCCTGGAGGCGGGAGAGCTCTTGGCTGTTAAGCATGTTCATCCGGCGCTTCCTGCTCCACGCGATGCCGGACGGGTTCCATCGTATCCGACATTACGGCTTTCTCGCTAACCGCCGCCGCGTCGAAAAACTCTTGCTTTGCTGCTCGCTGCTCGCGGTAGCCGTACCGGTCGACCGCGGCGAAGAGCGCCGGCAATCCGCGATCTCGCGCACGATCTTTGTCCTTGCTGCGGCGGGCGGATGGAACCCATCGGCTCGCTACTGCGATCGCAGCAGGCACGCGCTGCGGCATGGAACGACAGCTCATGACCGCTCGCCAATGATCATCTGTATTACCGTGGCCGGTCGCGAGGGCGACAGCGGCGACGGGCTGTCGCGCCGCGATCGCTTCCGCTGCTCACCTAGTCCAGCCGACATCGCCTGATCGCTGGGTTGCGACACCGTCAGGTGTCAGTTCGTCAGCGTTGTCAGGGCCTCGCCCCGCCTTGCCACCCGGACCGGAGTGACGAGATGATCGTCGCGCCGGCAGTCATTGCGGTCCATTCCCCATAGGTCTGCGGCGACGGCCCGCGGCTTGGCTCAATCCGGTTTCAGCGAGATCGCACCCCGCCGTGCTGGCCGCCCCACGCGCGCCTCGCGATCTCGCAGAAACCTAAAGGGATTATCACGTAGAAGCATGGCGCAGAGCAGGACTTGAAGCAGACACGCAAGAAGCACGGGGCGGCGCTGGCGGCGATCAAGGGTGACCGACCGGTAGCCGATCTCGTGAGCGCGTGTGGGATTCATCCGAAAAAGAATCAGCGCCTCATAGGGGCAGGGCTACACCTTAACCAACTGTCTCGTTTTCGGGGTCCAGCTCACTGATAGGGTGCGTCGTGCGACAGCCGCCAGATTCGCAGGATTGAATCGAATGCACGGACAATCAGCACCGACGCGACGACTATCGCACTGGCCGCTCCGGACCGATATGGTGACGGGAGCGAGGGATCGCGCGATGTATACGATCGAGCTTACTCAAGGACCAGGATGGGATGCTCCTGCCCTGCAATCTCGCCCGGTCAAAACAACAGTCGACATTGAGAGGGTCACGGCATTAGCGGCCGCTTGGCTGGACGAGGTGCAACACGCATCCCATGACGGGCAGATGCCCGATGGCTGGCGCGTCGTCGATGGGGTTGGGCGCCGGATCAGGACGAGCGAGATCGAAATTGCGGCCGACGGAGCCGATCCCAGACCGCGGCTCGACAAGCTCTAGAGAGCCTTGGTCCATGATCGGGCGAAGGCGGGATCACGCCGATGGCGCAGTGGCGCGTGCAATGGTTCGATCGCCTCGACTTAAAGGACTGGACCTCCGAGGACATTCCCGACCGCGAGGCGGCGCTCACGCGAGCCTGCGCCGTGCGGGCTCAACCCGGCAAAACGGAAATCCGAATTATCGACCCGACAGGGCTGCAGGTTCCCGATTGGGAAATCAACGCCTTTTGCGAAGCCAATTCGAGGTGAGATATGTGTGGACAGCCGAAGCCCGATAGCGATTTCAGCGAGTTCGTCTACATCGCTAGGCGGCGCTAACGGTTAGCGGTTCGTCTTGATCTCCCGGCACGATGTACGCCGGTGTCAGGCGTACTCACGAAAGCGACACCATGCATAAGCGAACGCCAAAGAATGCAATGATCGTAGGCTGACCAAGCGTTACGGGAACACAACCGGCCTAAGGGTCGCACGACGCCGGCGACCAAATTCCGCCGTCCGAACAAGGGCCGGTCCTGAGGCCAATCTCAAATGAGCCGACAGCTTAGCCATCTCCAACGGGGTCGTGTTCTCATCCTCCGCCATCTCGAATGCCTTGATCAGGCAGACGCCTCGATCGATCACGCTCTGGCGGACCGCCTCTTCATCATACCCGGTGATCTCGGATGCCGCACTGATGACGCCGCCTGCGTTGACGAGGAAATCGGGGCAATAGAGGAGGCCGCGATCGTTTAGGATCTGAGCGAGTTCATCTGTTTCGAGTTGGTTATTGGCACACCCGCAGATGATGGGGAACCTGATGTCGTCGACGTTGTCGACCCGGATGACCTGCCCCATCGCGCAGGGTGCATAGACATGCATCTGAGCGGCCTTATCCGGCGTGTATTCGGTCGCGCCGAATTTGGTGCATGCTGCTGCGACCCGATCCGGTAAGAGATCACTCACATAGAGGTCGAAGAACGGTCGCCTGCTATTCGCCAAGCGCTCGGTCAGTCCCCAACCGACCTTGCCGAGTCCCTGAACCCAGATCTTGAGACCGGTACCGTCATTCTGAAGGTCGCGATAGGCGACAGCCGCCAGGATGCAATGGAAGACGCCCAACGCGGTCCAGGGTGAGGGGTCTCCCGCCAGAGCATCCCCGCCTAACGTCGCCACATAGCGCGTTCGCTGGGCGGCTATCTTCATGTCATCGATCGAGGTTCCAACGTCATCTGCGGTCAGATACCGACCCTGTAGGGTCTCCACCGCCTCACCCACGAGGTGCATACGATCCCTTGTTGGGTCCGGCGCGTTGACGACCATCTTGCCTCCCCCATAGTGGAGGCCAGCGAGGCTATTCTTGAGCGTCATTCCCTTGGCAAGCAGGAGCACATCCCGCAGGGCCTGACCATCGCTCTCGTAGGACTTCACCCGGCAGCCCCCGAGGGCCGGCCCCAGTTGAGTATTATGAATGGCAATGAAGGCAGAAAAGCCAGTATCCGTGAAACGATAGACTTCCTCGTACCCCGTGACATCCAACCGCTCGGTGAGCATATTCTTGAATCCCGACGTAATCCATCGGCACTAAACGACGGTGTTGACTTAACCTTGCATCGGAGCTTCCCCGGGAACTTCGCCCGAGCCACCGCATCGTCCGCAGATGGCCGGGAAAAGCTCCGTCCTTGTGATAACGACATCACCACAGGGCAACCCGTCCATCGTGACGCCTTGCGGCCGCGGAAGCGTGCCGGTCCCATTACACTCAGGGCATTGGATCTGCGCGTGGGTTTGCGACATCAGGATCAACTCGCGAATCACCATGGCGCTTGCCAGATTACGAGTGACTACCAACCTACAACGATATGCACACGCCCCTTGCGGGCAATGCGGAAGCTTTTGTGTTTGCTGCTATTTTGCCCGGTCTTTTCGGACAGAGTGCTCCCCGTCTGCCCGAATCACTCGTTGCCATACTTACGGTCGGGCACTGATCAACACGTCGGTCACCGCCTCGGCCGACCTTGGGGCGCGCTCGCGGCGAAGCTCCTCCATTCGGGTTCGGATCGTCGTAAAATCGTCAGCGGAGCGGGGCGGGCCGCGCGCCGCAGTTCTTCCATACGTGCGCGGATCGTTACGAAATCATCGGCGGCACGGGTGGGGGTCATGTTGCGTCCCTTGGATTGGTCTTGCGCAGGCTGATAGATCGTCAGGTTCTGTTCAGCCAGGCAATGTGGGCGCGGCATCGGCAGAGTAGCGCATTGGACATTGGCCGCAGGTGAGCCATAGGCGCACCTTCGCCTCGATCAAGCAACCGAACGGATAGATTCCGGCCTTCGTGGACGAGGTGTGACCTGAGTCCCTGAATTTCCTCCAGATTCTGAGCAGAGCAAACGGGCCGAAGGTCGGCGATCGCGCGAAACCAGCTGGGCTAAGGCGTGTCGGCCTCTCTCTGTAACTCCTGTGTCCCCGATCAGCAGCGATCATTCGATCGTCGTTGTGTATGGGCGTGGGCAGGCGTTGTCGCCACCCCGGAGCGGGGCTACCGTGTCGTCGAGGCGGTCGTCCCCGGCTGGTCTGCGGCGCTCGGCCGGGAGGAGAGATAATGAAGGTTCGATTTGGTGTGTCGGTGTTGAGCGGAACGGCGTTTCCCCACCGGCGCGACCTCGACAAAATAGGGCCGGGCGCCAGGCGTCACGGAGTGCAGCAATGACAATCAGATTCCATTCTTTTCCCCACCGCAGATTTCGCGGCAGGGAAGGACATGCCGCGCGACTTTCTCGGACGCTACCTTCATGTCTGCAGACGTTCGCGCCGGCCGTCGGAGCTTTTGTCTGTCACGATATCGCCGCCGCACGCGCGGCGGCGGAGGGCATGGCGACATTGGCTCCGCTGCCAGCGAACCGCTTTACCGTGCTGGCTAGCACCAATGATAGATCTGCTGCAGCGTGCCGCCCATGAGTGCCGTCCGCTCGCTGTCAGACAGGCGATCGGTGACGCGAAACGCTTCCACTCCCTGCTTATAAGTCAGCAATTTGACCGCCCGAGTCCAGTCGGTGCCCCACATGCAGCGACCAAAGCCAAAGGCATCAAAGATGCGGCCCAGGGGATCCCAGATGTCGCTATACGGGAACGGCTCGCGCGACAGCGTGCAGGCGCCGCTGATCTTCACCGCAACATTGTCGTGAGGCGCCAGGGCTAGCAGGCTGGGCAGGTCGGCGAAAGGCACCGCGGGAGGAGGCGGCTGCTGCGGTTGGGGCAAACCAAGGTGATCGATCACCAGCCGCGTGTTGGGATTGCGCGCGGCGAGCCGTCGTGCCTGATCGAGGCGCCCCGTGCATGCCATGTTGACCGCCAGCGAATGCTGTGCCGCCGCGGCGAGCACACGGTTGATCGCAGGATCGGCGGGGTCGGTTGAAGCATCGTCTCGCAAGAAAATCCGGATGCCGACCGTGCCATTGGTGGCGGCCCAGTCGGCAATCGTCTCAACCACCGAGGCGTCGGTCGGATCAACCGGCTTGACCAGCCTGAACCGGGTCGGATGCTTTGCAAATACCGCGACGGCGTAGCTGGCGTCATAGCGATACATGCTGAACGGCGAGACCAAGATCGCCCCGTCGACACCGACGTCGTCCATGGCAGCCACCATCTGATCGCCGGTGACCTCCTCAGGTCCAGTGAGAGTACCGACCCAGGGACGACCTGGGTGATTGCGTTCGTAGGCATGTACCTGGGAATCCAATGTCGGCATGATCTTCTCCACGAAGCCGCTGTTGGTCAGGGTGCCTGCTCAAGTAGGCGTTTGCTGGACCCGCACAGCCCGATCACAACGCTAAGGTGCAAGGTTCCAGGGTTCAAGAGAGTGCCGTCGCGACGTGGCGAACCTGAAGATTTCGATTAGCGACGCGCTGCTGCTGCGGGCGTGATAGCAGCCAGGCGCCCCATGGTCTTGCCGAGCTCAGACGGCAGTCACTTTCCGGGGAAAGACATGAGGGGACAGCTCATTGTCGGATTTGTGAGTTGCGCCGTTGTTTTAAGCGGCTGCGTCAATCAGCCGATACCGCCACGGGCGCACCCATCGACGGTCAGACCGGCCGACGTCGCTAAACCTGCACAACCATCACCGGATAGCACCCCCGCCTTGGCGGCGGCGCGCCAGACCTGTGCTGCTCAATATCCCGCAAGGGAGGGCACGTTTCTCGCCCGTGCGACGTGCGTCAATGAGGCGATTGATCGAATTGCTTTACCGAACGCAGCCAATCCCGACCTGATACAGCTGCAGGAAAGCGCTCGTATCGCCCTCTCGACAAAACTCGATGACGGCACAATAAGCCAAAAAACGGCTGAGGCGACCATGGCCGAAATTGATGCGAAGGTGGCGAGCATCGAACACTATCGGGCAATCTCGGATCAAAATGCTGCTGCGCGCCAACTGGACGCCCTGAACGCTTTGGTTGCCTCGACGAATTAAGCCCGCTCGTCCCCTCGATGATGCTTGGCGCAGGCCGCGACCGACCCCCAGTCTCTTGACATCATCACTACTCTGAGGGACGGCCGCGACCGCGAAGCCGCCGTTGCCGGCCCGTAACCCCATCAAATGGGTCGAGACGCGGCAGCTCGTTGCTGAGCAATATTGATGCCGTCATCTGTCCTCCCCCGGCGTTGCTCCGATCGGGAACTCAGTTCTACCTCCTGTTTGGTTCTGCTGGATTGAACCCGGTGCCGTCTCACAGCATGACTGCGCATGATGATCGCGAACTGCCGAGCGAGCGCCGTGACGCGCGTTACGCATCGTCGATCGCTGTGCGATCGGCAAACCCCAGTCCTTGGGTTTTAAGGCCGGCTTGCCATCGTTAAGACGTGGTTGCCCGGTCCGAACTCGGGGAATTTTGCTTGCGCCGGGCGGCTTGACATGGCTCCCAGGGTAGGCAGGAAGATCTGCCGATGAGAAATCCGAAAAACACGGGAACCGTGACGAAGCAGCTTCACGGGCGTGCCTGCTTTGCCGCATCCTTCGCTTCGCTAACCTGGAACGACCGGAGCTCGCACCACCACCATGGGTGCAGATGCAAACGACCTCGGCAATGATCGGCATTGGCGGCGGGTCCGGCGAAGGACAGATCAGCCTGCCTAACCTCGGAACAAACTATGTCTACCCGTTCAGATCATCGCCGGAAAAGAACCGTCCATTCCTGTCGCACCTTAACGCCGCCGGAGAAATGTCATGCTCAGTGATGCGAAGATCCTAGCGCGCGACATCATGACCGCCGATGTAGCAGTTGTTCTCCCGGACAGCTCGTTGCTGGCTGCATTGAAGCTGATGACCTCGCGGGACATTAGCGGGCTTCCTGTAGTTGACGAACAAGGCAATGTGGTGGGTATGATCACCGAGGGTGATTTGCTCAACTGGCACGAAAATTATAGCGACCGCGAGGCACGGCGGCTCAATCTACTGGCCGACGGTTTCGAGCTCGCTCCCGACTTCCTGAAGGAGGTTCAAGAGCAGCGTCGCAAAATTAGATCAATCATGTCTTCAAAGCCGATCACCGTGACCGAAACTACCTCTGCCCGTGATATTGCCTCATTGATGCATCGTAATGGCATCAAACGCGTGCCGGTTATGCGGGATGGAAAGCTGGTTGGTATTGTCAGCCGTGCCGACTTAGTCCGAGCCTTGCTCCAAAGACTGGGCCAAGTCGAATTGCCTCCCCCAGGCCCCTGAAGGCACCCGTCGATGAAAGCGGTCGATCTGGGTTTGGCGTGAGACGAAATCAGGAGGGTTCGCGTCCGGACGAGAGGAAGCATCCCATGGCACCGAAGCTGGTCGAATATCTACTTTGACGCGCCCGGCGCCGGCTTCGAATACCTGTGCCGTGAGACCAAGTCCGCGCAGCCGGTAGAGTGCGTACAGTCCCGCAAACCCGGCGCCGACGATTACCGCATCGACCTGTCGCAATGTGCTTGGCATGGTGCTTCCCTCGTAAATGAAAGCGAACAGTTGGGCGTGAGATTAGGTTTGGGTCTCGCGGTCTATGCAGGCAAGGTGGTGCACGAGTGTGAAAGTTAAAACAGTGTAGTCCTCTACGGGGGCAAACGCGAGAAGGGGCACCCTCTGCCAACCTCCGATGCGGGCCGCTGGATCAGACTTCCCAGTGACGTAGCCCGCTCGACGAGGTACCTGGACGACGCTGAGCTGCGGGAATTACAAGGCGCCGTTTCTGCCGAGATCGAGCGCTGCGGTCGAACACTGTCCGCCGATAGCGGTCAACAGCCCCCTTCGAGGAAGCTAATCCGCTCGGCGATCGTTGGGCCGCTCCATGACGGGATCTAGCAAGGCGCGGCGTGCATCGTCGGCGTAGCCAAGTCGGCGACAAACACCGGATTTGATCAATTACCAGCGGCGGTTGTGAGCCACATCGCATCCAAGCGGCGCGCGTAACCGTATTTCCCATCAGGGCGCGGCGACGCGCCGCGCGATAAAGAGGACGAGAGCCATGCCCGCTAACAAATTTTTGCTCAAAGGTTCAGGTGTCGAAATCGATTACACCATTGGGGCGAACCAGGCGCTGCCTGCGCTGATCTACAAGAAGGGGGCGGCCGTCAAGCAATTTAAGGCCATCGAAATCCAGACCGACACAACCGGCCTGGGCCAAATGGTCTCTGTCGCACTGGTGCGGGCAACCGATGCCGGCGGCGAGCGTTTCGGCTTTTTCCTGCCGGTGATCGACGTCGCCAAGGGGCAGACGGCCACGTTCCAGACTGTTGGCGTCGATGAAACGTTTACCGGCCCCAACTCGGTCCCGCATCGCCCGCCGTCATGGCGTTGCATCGAGTTGCACGGCACGGCGCAAACCGTAATCGTGCCGCTGGTCAGTGCCCCTGCAGCTTAACATTGCTGCCGTCGCTCATCTCCCCGCCCCATTTAGCGGGGAGAGGGTGGTCGGTATTTCCCGACTAATAGCCCCGGCCGCGTGTCGCCAGCGATGCGCGAGCCGGTATCCCACAGACCGACGATTGAACTTAGCGCAATCGCACTCAAGCAAGTGGGAGGAAGAGATGAGAGTCAAGGATGCAATTCTGATTACGCACCCGACGAGCTATTGGGCTTTTCCTGTCACGACGAGATGGGACTTCACGACGCGGCGGTACCAATGCAAGGCGTTACACTCGCGGTCATTCCTTTCGGCACATCGCAAGCACCCTATTTTGATGGGGCCTTGCGGAGTTTTTTGACGATCGGCAACGACCCAAAATATTCGCAACCCTACGCCAATGCCCTGACCATCGCCGCATGGATTTGCCCGCTGGGGCCGGGTTCGTAATAACCTTCCCACGCTAGCACCTCCTGACAGACATCCCATTGTATCGTAAGGCGATCATGGGGAATGGCAGCCGCGATCGCATCGACTTCACCCAGCAGATGATGCGTCAGGGCGGGAAGCAGCGCCGGTCGATCGGATGGCACCATGTTGTTGTAGACCGGTGCAATCGGTGTCGGCAGCGGAACCTGGAATTTCACCGCAGCGGGAATGATCCCGTCTCGTTGCAGCCGCTGGAAAATTTCCCACGAAGCGATCGCCACGTCGGCATAGCCGGTGTGAATTGTCGCCGCCTCTGGCACCGCGCCGGGCTTGAGCCGCAGTCGCGGGATTTCACAGATCAGCTTGCCATCCCACTGTACGAACTTGAATGTTGGCACATCATCAGCGCGCTCGATCGCCGGGTTCTCAGCCAGCACGTCCTGCAAGAAGCGGATCCAGGTTTTACGAATGCCGGTTTCGCCATCGGGTAGTCGCAGCAAATGTGGCCCGGCGGCGGCTGTCAGCGTACGAAACACAGTTTCCGAATCGGGGAGTGGGATGCTGCCGACGAAGTGCACGCAAAGCATGACCTTCCCTCCTGCGGCGGTGCTCGTTGAGAGATAGATCTGCCAAGCGCCCCTCGTATGGCATCCTCCGAACCGCAGCTGATGTCGGAAGGTTCGACGAGCCGCATCAAGACACGCGAAAGAGATTTGAGCTCCGAGACGGCGAAAGGCTCTCGCCGAGGCGCCATGGCTCAATAACAGACTGCAGCTGGGACGGTGATTGTACACTTGCCAAACTCCTTGCGGAGCGAACAGTGAGACGCCTCACTCACCCCTGGCGGAGGATCAAACGATGAAGGAATTTTCCGGGAAGATGGCCGTCGTCACCGGCGGTGGATCGGGGATGGGCCGGGAGTTGGTGCGCCAGCTCGTTGCCGAGGGCTGCAACGTCGCGACGTGCGACGTCTCGGCGGCTGGGCTACAGGAAACGCAACGGCTATGCGAGGCGGCCGGCCTGCCGCAGGGACTGCGTCTGACAACGCACGTCGCCGATGTCGCGGACAGTGCTCAGGTCGATCGGTTTCGCGATGAGGTGTCCGACCGTCACGCAACTGACAAAATTCATCTGCTGTTCAACAATGCGGGGATCGGCGGCGGCGGAAGCATGATCGCCAACAGCAGGGCCGAGTGGGAGCGGACCTTCAACATCTGCTGGGGCGGGGTTTATCTCTGCACCCGTTCGTTTCTGCCGATGCTGCAACGCGCCGAGGAGGGCCATATCGTCAACACGAGCAGCGTCAACGGGTTTTGGGCGTCGATTGGGCCCAATATTCCGCAGACCGCTTATGCCGCGGCGAAATTTGCGGTCAAGGGCTTCAGCGAGGCGCTGATCACCGATTTACGACTCAACGCCCCGCATATTAAGTGCTCGGTTGTCATGCCCGGGCACATCGGGACATCGATCCCGCTCAATTCTCGCAAGGTTCAAACTGGCGCCGACTGCGACGCGATGAATACCGCGCAACTCACCTGGGCGCGAGCGCGGCTGGCGTCGACCGGTCAGGATGCGTCCAATGTTTCGGATGAGGAGCTGCGTGCGATGGTTGCAGCACGCGAGCGGCGCTTCGTCGAAGACGCACCCACGAGCGCGTCGCAGGCAGCGACGATCATCCTCGACGAAGTCAAGGCTGATCGCTGGCGCATTCTTGTCGGCCAGGACGCCGAGGCAATCGACGAGCGTGTGCGTCGCTCACCCGAGCAGGCCTACGAGATCGATTTCTTCGAAAGCTTCGCCCGCGAGGTCGGCTGGCGCCTGCCTGTGTAGCGCCGCATATCAATCATGGTCGCCTCAAGGGGCCTACGCTGAGGCAGCATGTTCTCTGCTTCGCAGTCCGGCGGCTGAATGGCCGCGCGCGGCGCGTTGTTGTCGGTCGCTCCTGTGCCGACGACGGTCTCCCTAACGCTCGCCCTGACGGCGCGAACCGCTCAAATTGCCCCAATGCCGTCAGTGACCCGCGCACGTGTCCAATGGCGCAGCGAACGTAGCGGCTCTTGTGCGCGGCGAAGACGCTCGATGGTATCATGCCGCAACGCCGCTTCGTTTCGTCGAGTTCGACTGTCCTGAACGCTTATCACGCGATGTTGCCAATCCGGAACGCCAGCATGGACAACGGTTTCGCGTGTCTACTAACGGTGTCGCATAGGTCTCCGTTCTTCGAAGCCCGAATATTGCAATCGAGAATTTCTCAGCCGACGCTTGAGAAACTTTCATGCGAGATCACGCTCGACCGTCCCGCCCAGAATTGATTTGTGAGTATATGCGCCTAGATTTAGCGGAGGCGGCTGCGGGCAACCACCGCCGACCAGCGACGCATGAGGAGTTGATCATGACGACCATTCCCTATCGCACCGCGCTGATCGTCGGGGCCGGCTCGGGCATCAGCGCGTCGGTTGCCCGCGGCTTGGCGACAGCGGGTCTCAAGGTCGGTGTCGCTGCCCGGAACATCGACAAGCTCGCGTCGCTCGCTGTCGAAACCGGCGCCGAACGGTTCACGGTTGACGCGTCAGATCCGGCGGCTGTCGCCCATCTGTTCGAGGAGGCCGACGAGCGGATCGGAGCGCCGGATGTCGTGCTCTACAACGCCAGCGCACGTGCGCACGGTCCGATCGCAGAGCTTGACCCGGAAGCGGTCCGGAAGGCGGTCGAGATATCGGCCTTTGGCGCCTTCTTGGTCGTGCAGCAGGCGGCACGGCGGATGATCACGCGCGGTGCTGGCGCAATCTTGCTGACCGGCGCCAGCGCCAGCGTTAAGGGCTATCCACACTCCGCGGCGTTCGCGATGGGCAAATTTGCATTACGTGGTCTGGCGCAAAGCACCGCCCGAGAGCTGGGGCCGAAGGGGGTCCATGTCGCACATTTTGTGATCGACGGCGGCGTTCGCGGTCCCCGGCACCCGGACTCGAACGAGCGGCCGGACAGCACGCTCGATCCCGACGCGATCGCTCAGACCTATCTCGATATCTTGCGCCAGCCGCGCAGCGCGTGGTCTCTAGAGGTCGAGATGCGGCCGTGGGTCGAGACGTTCTGACCCTAGGCAAGGACATCAAAGTCGCCGATTCCATAGTCTGGAAAACGCAGATTCTGTAGGCCACGGTGAGGCCGAGATAACAGGAGGTGTGCCATGAGCCAGTTCGAGATCGCCGACAACAAATTTGCGGCGGACACGGAGAGAGCTTCATCGGCCTATGTGCCGTCGCTCCAGCGCACGGAAGGGCAGCCCCCGCCCATCGCGGCGCATGGCGGCCTATCCTACATGTCGTTCGATCGGGACGGCGATGCGGGAACCGCCGCGGCGCTCGAGGACGCGCTCGCGGAGATCGCCGAGGGCGAGAGCCAGCGCCTCAAGGAAATGCTCGACAAGGCGCCGCCAGGCCCGATCAAGACCAAATGGGGTCTCGGCTTCCGCGACTACGACGAGTGCCTGAAATACATCCGTCAGTCGAACAGCATCAAGGCCCCGCCAGGCGGCGTGGCGCTGCCGCTGCCCTATACGGTCTACGAGCGGCCGAGCTATTCGGTGGTGCCGTCCAACGCGCTCTGGCGAGACCCGGCGCGCGCCGAGACGGCGGCGATTCTGCGCACGAACGAGAAGGACAACCGGCGGCGGGACCTCTATTTCCCGCAGGTGCTGCGCGATGCGCGGCGCATCGGCGAGTACTACCCGGGTCTCTCGCCCGAGCAGCCCCGAATGCATGGACCGGCTCGGTGTATCGCTGGCGCACCTCGAGTCCAAGTGCTCGAACTTCTACGATGCGGCGGAGGTGGAGCGCGTTTTCTATCCGGAGATCGAGAAGCTGCTGCTCGAGTTCTTCCCGGATGCGACTGATGCGCTGGTCTACAACCACGATGTCTTCGACAAGGACTACACGGGCGACCGCACGGAAGACCAGGACAGCAACAACCCCGGGGTGAACGCCAATTACGCCAACCTCGTGCACAACGACTTGAACGACAACAGCGGCCGCGTGCGCTGCCGCGAGCTGCTCACCAAGAACCTGCGGAATTTCGGGCGCACGCAGCACTACACCGAGGAAGAGGCCGACGCGAAGATGTCTCGGCGGTTCGTGTCGATCAATCTCGCCAAGCCGATCGAGACGGTCGAGCAGTTTCCTTTCGTGCTCTGCGCCTGGCCTTCCTTCGCCGACCAGCCCTACATCACGAACTACCGGATCTACGACGACCGCGTCGGCGAGACCACCCGCTTCACCTACCGTCCCAATCACGAGTGGTACTGGTTTCCCCGGCAGAAGCCGACCGAGGTCTCGATGCTCAAGTGCTACGACTCGGTGACCGACGGCTCGGTCTCGCGTTGGTCTTTCCATACCGCCTGTATCGACCCGACCGTGCCCGCTCGACGCCCCATGCCGCAAGAACGTCGTGGTCCGCTCCTTTGTCTTCTTTCTAGGAAGGCAGGGAGAGGCGCCGGACAGAGGAAGCCGACATCGGTGTCGTCATACTTGACGAGCGGATGACCGCTTGGGGCTCAACAAGGGCCTGATCGTTTTCGCCCTGTGCATTCTCGCCGTTGGCCCGCCAGACCCGGCCTTCGATCATGCCGGGAATGTCGTCACAGCGGCGGTCGCGGGCGCCGCTCCTGGCCGACAGCCCGGCCGGCAACGGCTTTAGTCGGCGGCAGCGCGCTGCTGGCCGTACTGATCCCGGAGTTCTTCGAGGCGCCTCCGGATTTCCGACCTTCGCTCCTCGAGCGGAACCTCGTCGGCGGCGAAGATGCAGGCAAGGACCTTCCGTCCAATCGCCTTTAGGGCGGCGTATTCGTCTGGCCCCGAAAATCGCGGGATGCGCAGCACGGTGTCATGCGTGTAGGTCCGTTTCGTCTTCTCTGCCCCCGCCATTTGGGGGATCACGCTGAGCTTCCCCCGGACTGCTTTGCGCAGCAGCCGGCGCCACATTGTCACCCCGACGTCGGTGGTGCCGCGATGCTCAAGCGCGTGAACGGCGATCGGCCGCTGGCTGACCTGTGCATCCCAGTCGCCGGGAACCCGCTGCTTCTGCTCATAGCTGCGATGGCCGGTTTGGCCATAAAAATCGACCGTGTCGCGTCCGCATTCCTCAGGTTTGCCTTCGTGGAACGGGTCGACCTCATCATTGAAGTGACGCCAGCCGATGATCCAGCAATTCGTGTCGTCGATCGGCACCGTCCAACGGGTGATGCTGACCCGATGGAAAAATTTCTCGGCTTCCGCCTTTTCGAGCAGGGCCCCGACCTGCCCGCAATTTGGCAGCCAGATATGGTTCGAACGCACCCAGACCCGATCGTCAACACGGCGAACAGTGATGTAGTACATCCCCTGGCCATCCGGGGTCTCCGCGAAATCGTAGGTCGGCTGCTGCGCCCAGGCATCGCTGAACTGCAGGGTCGTGATGTTGCTGTGGAGAAAGTAGGCGTGCGCCGGGTCGACGAAGTTCTCTTTCACCTGAAGCCAGTTGCACGGGTAGTGGACCGAATAGGGGACCATCCTGTTTCAGCGGCAATAAACTCCACTTTGAAAGCACTTGATTTCGCGTGGGGCACGTTCGGCAACGTGGACGGCGCAAGGCTGGGCGGTTAGTCTTTCGATGCCGGAGCGGTCGTTTCGGGGAGGGGAGTCCGGCACGGGCGAGCCACATGACGGCGAAGCTCACCTACTCAATCACGCAGGAAGATGCGTCCCGATATGGTATCTCGTGCATAACGACGCACGGCAGTCGATGAAAACGGCGAGGTCCGGCAACGACGATCCGGTTGGCGCGTCTAGCCGATCGCTTGACTGGTAGGCCCAACACGAACGAACTGGATGTTTTCGGCAGACCAGGCGAGTGCATAATAGCGTTCGCCGCCGTTTCGGCACGGAGCTTTTCGATGTCTCTCGAAGAACACGCCAGCGTCTGCACCTTCGACTGCCCCGACACCTGCAGCTTGACCGTTACCGTTGATGACGGTCGCGTCACCAAGGTGAGGGGCTCAGACGCAATGCCGTTCACCGACGGTGTTATCTGCACCAAGGTTGCCCGCGACATGACCGCCTTTGTGCACGGGCCGCAGCGCGTTCTGCATCCGCTGCGGCGCATCGGCGTAAAGGGCTCAGGAGAATTCGAGCGTATCTCCTGGCCAGCCGCGCTCGACGAGATCCATGCGCGCGTCAGCGAGATTATCCACCGCTGGGGACCGCAGGCCGTGGCGCCGTTCAATTACGCTGGCCCGCACGGCCTCCTCGCCTATGACAGCATGTCATTGCGTTTTTTCCACCGGCTCGGTGCCAGCATCGTCTACCGCCGCGGATTGTGCGGCGGTGTGCGCAGCGAGGCGTGGGCCGGAACCTACGGCGCGGTGCCCGGCGTGCCACCTGAGTTCGCCGAGTACGCCAAACTCAACATCGTCTGGGGCAACAACGCGACGGTCGCCAATCTGCATCTCGTGCGCTGCGTCCGCCGCGCCAAACGGAAGGGCGGCCGGCTCGTTGTGATCGATCCGTTGCGGACCAAAATCGCCGAGCAGGCCGACTTGCACTTGGCGATCCTGCCCGGCACGGACGTGTTGCTCGCCTGGTCGCTCGCCGCCGAGCTGGAACGAATGGGCGCGTTCAACAACCCGTTCATCGCCGCCCATGTGCTCGGCTTTGACGAATTCATGGCGCGGGCGCGGCAATGGCCGGCTGCGCGCGCGGCCGCAGTTTGCGGTGTGTCGGAAACCCAGATTTTAACATTGGCCGGCTGGCTTGCCGAATCGGATCCGCTGGTGTTGACGCCGGGCAATGGGCTCGAACGCGGCCGCAACGGCGGAAGCGGCATCCGCGCCGCAATTACCTTGCCGGCCTTGCTCGGCAAGTTCGGCCGGGGCAGCGGTATAGCGATCGCTGCCGGAAACGCATTCCCGAAGACGCTCGCCAAATTGCAACGGCCGGATCTGGCGCCACGAGGCACCCGCACCCTCGATCTCGTCGATTTCGGCCGGCATCTGGTGGAGGACGATCTCGATCCACCGCTGCGGGCGTTGTTCATCTACAACCACAATCCGATTGTCGTGCATCCTGACCAGAACCGGATGCGCCGCGGTCTCACCCGCGACGACATTTTCTCGGTCGGCATCGAAGTAGCGATGACCGAGAGTATGGCGCATTGCGACATTGTGCTTCCGGCGGCGACGCATTTCGAATATCCCGACCTCTACGCCTCCTATGGCCATCAATGGCTGCAGCGGGCCGAACCGGTCATCTCGCCGCTTGGGGAGGCACTGCCCAACACCGAGATCTTCCGCCGTCTTGCCGCGCGCTTTGGCTTCGACGAGCCATGCTTTCAGGCAAGCGACGCGGAATTGATGGACGAAGCTATCGATGCCGCCGATCCGCGCCTCGAAGGCATCCGGCCGAGCGAGATCTCGACGGCCGTGGCGGTGGCAATGACGGCGCAGGACGGGAACCCGCCGATCCTGTTCGAGAATATTTTACCGGCGACACCGTCAGGCAAGGTCGAATTGAAATCGGAGGCGCTGGCGACGCGCTGGGGCGCCGACGCATTGTTTGCGGAATGGCGGGAGCGAGCGACGGAGGACACCTATCCCCTGATGCTTATCTCGCCGGCCTCCGACAAGCGCATTTCGTCGACCCTGGGAAGCATCGGCGGGTCGCGCAAGGCGCCGCCACTGATGATGCACCCGATGGACGCGGCGGCACGAGGGCTTACCAGCGGTGACGTCAAGGTATGGAACGAGCGCGGTGAGGTCATCTTGCCCTTGCAGGTGACTGAAAAGGTGCCTCTCGGGGTCGTCGCCAGCGAAAAAGGCGCGTGGCTGTCGACGAGCCGCACCGGGCAGACAATTTCGGCGTTGGTTTCAGCGGATGCGCGCGCCGACATCGCGCTCGGTGCCTGCTTCAACGACACTCGCGTCGAGGTCGCCGCCGCGTGATCGGCTGAACGAGGCTCTCAAGCATCCGGGGCATTTCGCGAACCAATTCAGAATGGCGCATCCTCATCAAAAGCGGACGCTTTATGGGTTTGCGACTAGACGGCGGCGGCAGCAGTCAGATCTGCGGGTGCTGCCAGCCATTCGTTCAACTTCGACCATCGCCGCCGCCCCGACACATTGCGCACGGCAATGGCGACAGCCTTCTTCTGGCCGACCAGGACGACCAGCCGCTTCCCTCGGGTGACGCCGGTGTAGAGCAGGTTGCGCTGCAGCATGGCGTAGTGCTGGGTCAACACGGGGATCACGACCGCGGGGTATTCCGAGCCCTGGCTCTTGTGGATCGTCGCGGCATAGGCCGGCACCAGCGTGTCGAGTTCGCCAAAGCCGTAGGTGACGGCGCGACCGTCAAAACTGGCAGTGAGTTCGCCGGCGTCGGGATCGACATCGTCGATATAGCCGATGTCGCCGTTGTAGACGTCCTTATCGTAATCGTTTTCGATCTGCATGATCTTGTCGCCAGGAGCAAAGGTCCAACCGAAACGCTCGACCTTGCGTTCGCCAGCGGGGTTCAGCGCTGCCTGAAGTTCGACATTCAACGAGCGGGCGCCGACACCGCCGCGGTTCATCGGGCACAGCACCTGGACGTCACGGACGGGGTCGAGGCCGAAGCGATGAGGGATGCGCGTCTTCACCAATTCGATGATCAGCGGCACCGCGGTCTCGGGATCGTCCGCCTGGACAAAATAAAAGTCGCTGTTGCCCTCGGGCCTGGAGAGATCGGGAATGGCGCCCCGGTTGATCTGGTGCGCGCTGGTGATGATCCGGCTGTGTGCGGCCTGGCGAAAGACCTCGGTCAACCGCACGACCGGCACCGCGCCGGAGGCGATGATGTCGGCCAGAACCTGGCCCGGGCCGACGGAGGGAAGCTGGTCGATGTCGCCGACGATCAGCAGCGCGGCATCGTCGGGAACGGCCCGCATCAGCGCTTGCATCAGCATGACATCGACCATGGAAGTCTCGTCGACGACCAGCAGGTCGCAGTCGAGCGGGTTGTCGCTGCCGCGTTTGAAGCCGCCGCCCTTTGGGTCCACTTCGAGCAGCCGGTGGATGGTCTTGGCCTCGAACCCGGTGGCTTCGGTCATGCGCTTTGCGGCACGGCCCGTTGGGGCGCACAGCAACAGGCTCACTCCCTTAGCAGCCAAGATGCGCAAGATCGAGTTGACGATGGTCGTCTTGCCCACGCCCGGCCCGCCGGTGATGACGAGCACCTTTGACAAGAGGGCCAGCCGGATCGCGGCAACCTGACTTTCGGCCAACGACAAGCCGGTCTTCTGCTCGATCCACGGCAGGGCTTTCTCCGGGTCGATGTAGGGCCAGGGCCGCGGACCATTGGCCAGACGCAAAATCCGCTCGGCGATGACTTGCTCGGCCCGGTAGAGGCCGGCGAGAAAAATGCAGGCAGTATCACCAACGGTATCGGCGACGACCGTTCTCTCAGCCAGTTCCAGATCGAGAGCTGTCTGGATCAACTCCCCAGGGACCTCGAGCAACTCGACAGCCAACGGCGTCAGTTCCTCGGTGGGCAATCCGCAGTGACCTTCGTCCATTGCTTCGGTCAGTGCGTAGGAGATTCCGGCGCGCACACGGATCATCGCCGTCTTCTCGATGCCGAGCTTCATCGCGATCGCGTCCGCGGTCTTGAAGCCGATGCCGCGGATATCGCGGGCGAGACGGTACGGGTTCTCGGTCATGACCTGGACGGCATCGGCGCCATAGGTCTTGAAGATGCGGACCGCGCGTGCCGTGCCCACCCCATGGCTGTGCAGGAAGACCATGATCTCACGCACGATCTTCTGCTCGGCCCAGGCGCCAGTGATCCGCTTGGCGCGCATGGGGCCGATGCCCGGTCACCTCGCGCAGGCGATCGGGCTCGGCCTCGATCACGTCGAACACTTTCTCGCCGAACGCCCTGACCAGCTTCCTGGCGTAGACCGGGCCGATGCCGCGGATCATCCCGGAACCAAGATATTTCTCGATGCCATCGATCGACGTCGGCGCCGAGGTGCGCATGAAGCGCGACTTGAACTGCTGGCCGTGGGTGCGGTCGTTGACCCATTCGCCGGTCGCGGTGACCCACTCGCCGGCGGCAATTACCGCGGCGTGGCCGACGACAGTGATCAAGTCACGGTGGCCGCGCGCCTTGATGCGCAGCACGCAGAAGCCGTTTTCGGCGTTGTGGAAGGTGACGCGCTCGACAAGGCCGGCCAGGACCTCCCGGTTCGATGGTTCCAGTTGGGCCTGGGGCAGACTGCTCACGTGCCGATGCGCTCCACTAACCCCACATGCCGCGTAATCGCGCCCCGATATCAACCCTCACCACCGGCTGCCGCACCGGCGCGTCGCCAGCCGCTTCGGGGGTTGCTGCGGGACGCCGGGTGAACAGCGGCAGGATGTCGTCGGGCAGGAACCGCGAGCGTGGGGCGATCGTGTGGCCACTGCCAAAGCGATGCTGGTGAGCGCGGAAGAACCGTAGCGGCTGAACCAGATGCAGATGCTGCTTGGCACGGGTCATGGCGACATAAAGCAGGCGGCGCTCTTCGTCGATCTGCGCCGGCATTGCCGGTGGCCATATCCGAAGGGATGCAGCCATCGACGAGGTTCAGCACATAGACGGCGTCCCATTCCTGCCCCTTGGCCGAATGGATCGTCGACAGGATCAGGTAGTCTTCATCGAGTTCGGGGCGGCCGGCGTCGGCGCCGGTCGCATCGGGCGGATCAAGCGTCACTTCGGAGAGGAAGCGTTCGCGGTTTGGGTAACCCATGGCGATCTGTTCGAGCTGGTCGAGGTCTCCGGCGCGTGAGGTCGCGTAATCGTAGAGCCGTTCAAGATGTGGCTGATACCACGTCCGTACCAGACCAATTTGCCCGGCCCAAGCGGTCTTGGCGTCGCGTAGACGCCGCAGCATGCGGCAGAGCCCCGGCCAGGACAGAACCGCCGCATCCGGGGGTGTGAAACCGGCAAGCTCTGCCAGGTTGAACCCGTGCTCGCCGAGATGCGCCATCGCCTTCTTTGCGTTTGCCGGCCCGATCCCCGGCAGCAATTGCAGAACGCGAAAACCGGCGAGGGCGTCTCGCGGGTTTTCTGCCCAGCGCAGGACCGCCAGCAGGTCCTTGATATGAGCGGCCTCGATAAACTTCAGTCCGCCATATTTGATAAACGGGATGTTACGGCCCGCCAGCTCGATCTCCAGCCGTGCGCTGTGGTGTGATGTGCGGAACAAGACGGCTTGGTGGCGTAGATCGACCCCGGCCTCGCGGTGCTCCAAGACCTGGTCGGCGACATAGACTGCCTGCGCTTCTTCGTCCTCGACGGTTACCAACTGGGGCAGTTCGTGAGACGGCTTTGACGAGGTCAGTGTCTTGGAGAAGCCTTCTCTGGCTTGAGCAATTACCGCATTGGCAGCGTCGAGAATTGGCTGGGTCGAACGATAGTTGTGTTCGAGGGAAATGACAGCCGCCCGCGGTGAGAACTGGTCAGGAAAATCGAGGATGTTTCGCACCGTCGCGGCACGAAAGGCATAGATCGATTGGGCATCATCGCCGACCACGGTGAGCCCGGTACCATCAGGCGACAGCGCAAGCAGGATCGCCGCTTGCAGCCGGTTCGTGTCCTGATACTCGTCAACCAGGATGTGGTCGAATTCCGCGCGCATCTGCTTGGCGATGCCCGGTATCTCGACGGCCTCGCGCCAATAGAGCAGCAGATCATCGTAATCGAGTACGCTGTCACGCTGCTTGGCCGCCACATAAGCGGCGAAGAGGCGCTTCAGTTCGCCTTCCCACTCGTCGCACCACGGATAGGACTCAGCCAGCGTCTCCTCAAGTGGGCAGCCGGCATTAACCGTGTAGGAGTAGATCGCCAGACATGTGCCCTTCTTCGGGAACCGCGATCGGGTGCAGGCGAGGCCGAGATCACTGCGGACCAGGTCCATCAGATCGGCGCTGTCGGTACGATCCAGCACGGTGAACGCGCGATCGAGCGACAGAGCGGTGGCGTGCCGGCGCAACAACCGGTTGCCGATTGAATGAAATGTGCCCGACCACGGCAGCAGCGCGCCCTCAGCACCACCGACCGCATGACTGCGTCGACTAGCAGCGAGGATCTGTTGGGCGCGCCGGGTCATCTCGAGAGCGGCGCGGCGGGTAAACGTCAACAGCAACAATCGGCGCGGGTCGGCGCCTCCCAGGATCAGCCGTGCCACCCGGTGCGCCAACGTCTTGGTTTTGCCGGTGCCGGCCCCTGCCGCGATCAACAGCGGTGGCACCGGGCCTCCATCTGCACCGATGCCAAAAGTAGCAGCACTACGCTGCGCTGGGTTCAGCCCCTCCAGGAGCGCGTCGATGGCCGGCGCAGCACCGGCAGCGTTCCGTTTCTGTTCCACAGGAATTCGATAACATCGCCGGGTCGTTGGCGCAATCCGGGCAGGTATCGATAGGCAAAATCGTCAGTGCCCGTCATCACCGACCGTAATACGGCCGGTTGTCGGCACGAATCACCAGACGCGCCGAGCTCCTCCCTGATCGAGATGCACATCGATGGGCGAGCGAGCGATTGGCGTAAAATTTGATTGTGGCAAGTGAACGCCCAATCTTCCACTGATCTGCAACGGTCGGCGCTGTGGTATCGAGCTTGCCCCAAGCATAGGCACGCGGTCGACACCGCCGCACCGGCGACGCTTGCGGGGAAGGCTCACGGCACATAGGTGACGCAAGCATGAGCGATACCGTCCAGCAGACATTTCCGTCGATCCCTGCTCGGGGCTCCGGCGTGTTGTTGCACGTTACCTCGTTACCATCTCCTCACGGGATAGGTGATGTCGGCCCCGCTGCCATAGCATGGGTTGATCGACTGTACGAGGCAGGCCAGAGATGGTGGCAATTGCTTCCGCTTGGTCCCACCGGATACGGCAATTCCCCTTACCAGCTTCTGTCCTCGTTCGCCGGTAATGAACTCCTGATCAGCCCGGACGGACTTATTGAGGACGGCCTACTGCAGGCAAGTGACTGCGAGGCGAACGCCTTCCCGTCAACAGCGATAGATTACAATACCGTCATTCCATATAAACGACGCCTTCTTCTCAAGGCGTGGAACGTATTTCGGAGCGGAAATTACGCGGATTTGCGTTCTTCTTTTGAACAGTTCTGCGAAGAAAATCGCGGCTGGCTTGACGATTATGCGTTATTTCGGGCGCTCAAAGCTCGTCATAACGGTGAGCATTATCTCAAATGGCCGCAAGAATTGGTCCGACGTGTCCCCGCGGCGCTGGTTGAGGCACAACGAGCCTTGGGCGATCATATCGACCAGGTTCGGTTTGCCCAATTTCTGGCCTTCCACCAAGCAGCGCGCTTGAGAGACTACGCTCGTTCGAAAGGTGTCCGGCTCATCGGCGATCTCCCGTTCTTTGTTTCTCCGGACAGTAGTGACGTGTGGAGCAACCCGGAGCTGTTTCTGCTCGACGAGCATCATCAACCGCGGTTTGTCGCTGGCGTCCCCCCGGACTACTTCAGCGCCGACGGACAACTCTGGGGTAACCCGGTTTACGATTGGGACGCCCTGCATCAGACCGGCTACGCATGGTGGCTGAGCCGGCTTCGTGCACGTCTAGCCTACGTGGACGTCGTCCGCCTGGATCACTTCCGCGCGTTTGCCGCGGCGTGGCACGTTCCTGCTGGTATGACGACGGCGCAGAAAGGCGAATGGAAGCAAGGCCCGGGCTCCACGTTCTTCCAAGCCGCTCAGGCCGAGTTGGGCACGCTTCCATTTATCGCCGAGGATTTAGGACTGATCACGCCCGATGTCAGCGCGCTACGGGAGGAGTTTCATCTGCCTGGAATGCGCGTGCTCCAATTCGCCTTCGATGGCAATCCCGCTAACCCCCACCTGCCGAAGAATTATGCCACCAATACTGTCGCCTACACGGGGACCCACGACAACTCGACAACGCGAGGCTGGTATGAAGCACTCTCGGACCAGTCAAAACAACACATGTGGGCGTACCTGAACCGCGCGCCGGGAGAGACCGCTGAGGTCGCCGCGTCGCTGATTGAGGTGGCATGGTCATCCGCGGCTGCGTTGGCCATGGTTCCGTTACAGGACTTGCTCAATCTGGGCGATGAGGCGCGAATGAACGTGCCCGGGCGGAGCGACGGAAACTGGGGTTGGAGATGTACAGACGACATGCTGACCCCAGCGGCCTTCCAATGGCTCTGCGACCTGACGAGAGCCGTCCATCGTTCTTGAGCCGATCAAGCTGTTATCGCATCCGACTGCTCCTATCGAGCGCTGAACCTCGGGATAACGAACCGATGCTCTTCGAAAATCTAGAAGGAACGGCAACGACGCGCGACGGCACCTCGATCGCGCTGCGCCCCATAGGAGCGGATGACGAACCTCTGCTGCAGGACCTGTTTGCTCATCTGAGCCCGGAGGATGTACGTCTGCGGTTCTTCGCGCCGCTACGTGAACTGAGCCGTACGCTCGCTGACCGCCTGTTAAACCTCGACTATCGGCGGGAGATGGCCCTCATTGCACAGCATAACGGCGCAATCCTGGGGGCAGCCAGCTATTTCGTCGAACCGCACGCGAGGAGCGCAGAGTTTGCAGTCACGGTGCGCAGTGACTGGCATGGCCGGGAGGTCGGCTACCTTCTACTGACCCGGCTGATCGAAGTCGCGCAACAGGCCGGCCTCGATGAGCTGTCTGGGCTGGTGCTGCGTGAGAACAAGCCGATGCTCGAAATGTGCCAGGACCTTGGCTTCGCGATTGCGCAAGAGCCGAATGAAGTCACAGTGCTCCGTGTTCGGAAGTTGCTGGCCGCGACGGACGACGCTGATCAACGACCAGAATGCTCACCATGACGCTTGCCGACGCAGCCCCGATGCCGAGCCATGTCTTTCGCAACGAGAAAAAACGGATCAACCATCGCTGGATGCACGCGGACTAACTACGCGGACAATTCTCGGCTACGCAGTGACCATTACGCCTTCCAACGAGATCTGCCGGGATCGTACCGGGAGCACCCGCCGCCACTGGACGGCTTTTTAGCGGACACCCCTGATGTGCTGAATGGTGTTATACCGACCTGAGTTGACGCTGACTCGGGTTGGTTTCGTGAAAGGCCCTGCTTGGCGTCAGGTTCGTCTTATTTCCCAAGCGTTATCGTTCCCAGATCTTGTTAAACGCCAGCAGAAGATGAAAGGGGGACCGAATGGCAAAAACTGCGCTGACCCTACTGCAGGACCAAATCGAGGCTATCCGCGCCGAGGCGTACACCGCTGGCTACGCCGCCGCGATGCAAACGGTCCGCGACTTCGCCGCACGTCCTGCGGCGGCCGTTGCTGCGCCCGCCCGCCAGCCGCGCCGAACAAAAACCGCCTCAGCCGTGCAGCGCCGCGGGCGCCGACCGGCTGAGGCTAGTGCCGCGCCGCGCTCTACCGGACGCCAGCCGCGGCGCGGTAACAACGCGCAGCTGATCGCCGAGGTGCTGAAGGCGATGCCATCCAGCAGCGGCCGCCCGGCCGACATCCGCAAGGCACTGCAAAGCAAGAAGGGGGTGTCGATAGCATACACCTCGCTTCGCCATGGCTTGAACCAGTTGGCCAGCCGCAAGGAAGTCGAAGCCTCGGCCGATGGCAAGTCTTGGCGCTACGTGGGCGCGCCTTCTTAGCGTCCGGCTGCCGCCAGGCCTGCGTGAACGCTCATCCGTGTGATCCACTGGTCGCGCACCGGGTACGGCCGCCGCACGGGGGCTGATCTATGCCGGACAGGTGGTCCGGTAACGGAGCGTTTGAGCTGTAGAACGCCGCCGGAGATTCAAGATCTCCGCCGTACGCGCCGCCATCGAGGCCAAAGGGAGCGCAGCTCTTTCTGCTGCCGCCCGAAGCGATGAGTGATGGATGCCCGATGGTTCGTCGGCATCGATTGGGCGAGCGAGTCCACCAGGTCTGCCTGATCGACGCAGGCGGTAAGATTGTCGGCGAGCGCGCCTGTGCACATGGCGGGGCCGGGTTCGTCGGGATGTGTACCTGGCTATTGGTGACGACGCGAGCCAAGCCAGCGGTCATCTCGGTGGACATCGAGGTGTCACGCGGCCCGATCGTCGAGACGCTGCTAGAACGCGTTTTATGGTCTATAGAGGTTAACCCAAAGCAACTCGACCGCCGACGGCGACTAAGCAGGATTCTCACGGTCGGTCCACATATGGCAGAATCTGGGAACGGAACTACCGTATGTGGGGGGCGAGATGCCGGGGCGGTCACAGACTGAGGCAACACCGCAGCAGCGCGAGGAGTTGCGTGGGCTGGCAGGGTCATTGGATCGAGAGGAAGCCGATCGGGCGCGCGCGATCCTTCTGTCACTGGAAGGTTGGACCGGCGAGCGGATCGCGTTGGCCTTTTGCGTGCAGCCTGACAGCGTGCGGCATTGGCGCTGGATATTTGGCCGCGATGGGGTTGCCGGATTACGCGCCCGCAAGGCGGCAGGGCCCGATCCGGTGAAGGCGCGGGCCGCCTTATCGGTGATCGAGACGGTCCTGGCGCCAGGGGTATCGAACCGACCGAACTGGACATTGCCCCGCTTGCAAGACGAGATCGAAAGACAAACCGGGCAACGTATTTCGAAATCGCGGCTCAGCGTGGTGATGCGTAAAAAAGGGGTTTCGGCTGGCGCCGGCCGCGCCACACGTTGAAGGGGCGACAGGATGGCGATGCGGTCGACCGCGCCGGCTTGCGCCTGCGTCTGCTGAAGCAACAAGCCGAGGCCGGCGATATCACTTTGCTGTTTGGCGACGAGTTGGAGGCCCTTACCCATCCCTACCTCGCTCGCGCTTGGGCCAAGCGGGGAAGCGACCTGCGGATCGAGGCGCCGGGGCAGGCCCGCAAACGAGCGATGATTGGTGCCTTCGATTTCGCCGCGCGCAAGCTGATCGTCAGTACCAGCGCGACCAAGCGCAGCAGCGACTTCATCAGCTTCCTGGGTCGCCTCGACGCGATCTACGGGGCCGTTGTGCAAAACCAACCCTTCGTTCTCGTTCTCGACAACGGTCCCGTTCATACCAGTAAAGCCTCGCAGGCTGCCTTGGCTGCCCGGCCCTGGCTCACCGTCGAATGGTTGCCGAAATATGCTCCGGAACTGAATGACATTGAGCGAGCCTGGCGTGATCTGAAGCGTCACTTCCTGGCTCATCAGACGTTCACCGACACCGATCATCTCGACCGTGCCATCCATAACGCCGTCAACGACATGAACGTCGAGCGCCAACCGCTATCGTGTACCAACCGCAGAATCGCTGCTTAGGTCGCACGAACGCCGGCGTCCTCTGCCGAGGCTCGTTGCCCCGGCGCTCCGAATAGTTCGCGGGTGACCTCCGAAAAGCTGTCGGGCTCAATTGATGGGCGCGACGAAGGGGCTTAAGGTGACGCTGTTCCCACGGGCAGCGCGCGATCCAAGTCAATACGATCATCCAAAAAACCCGTGCGTACTGTGCATGCCGCTGCCGGCCGGCGCAGACCGAGGCGCTGACTATCGCAATAGGTCGCTTCGGTTTCGTTCTAAAGGAACCAGCATGCGGGCCGGAACCCGCCTAGGAGGGAGGCGTTCCGTGAAAGACTTCTTGAAAACGACGATCGTCGGCGGGGTCTTATTTCTGCTGCCCCTTGGTCTCGTCCTGTTGATCCTGGGTTACGCGTTGCGGCTGGCGACCAGCATCGCTCAACCGATTTCAAAGGCACTTCATCTGGACCAACTAGGTGACGTCGCCGGCATCGGAATTACAACACTTGTTGGAGGGCTGTTGTTGGTCCTCGTCTCCTTTGCTGCCGGGCTTGTTGCGCGCACGTCTATTGGCGGACGGATCTCCACTTGGTTTGAGGGCTCGCTGCTCAGCGCGCTTCCGCAGTACCAGATGCTGAAGAGCATGACCGAAGGTCTGGCGCAGATCGAAGCCGACACCGGTATAAGGCCGGCACTCATCAGCATCGAGGACGGCTGGCAGATCGGATACATTCTTGAGGTGCTCGAAAACGGTTGGCTGGCGGTATTTCTGCCGCAAGCGCCCACCCCGATGTCCGGCAACGTAATGTACCTCGAGGCCGACCGGGTCAGGCCGTTGGGCATTACAATGGTGCAGGCTATGACCATTGTGAAGCGTCTCGGTGTCGGGTCTGGACAGGCCCTTCACGGTGTGGATCTGACCCTTCCCGAGGACGCGTCTAATCCCTCCGTTCAACCTGTTCTCCCCGAGCGCACGCCGGCGAGATGAGGCGGACAGGATGGCACAGAACGAGTTCACCAAGGATGGGCGTCGGGTCAGCCGCAGCTCCATTCGGCGTTCTTCGGCGGGCACCGAGATCGCCGGCGCCTTCACCATACACCGCCGTGTTCCAGGCCGCTGATGTACCGCTGGCCGAGCCGGAAAGCGCGGAACGCTCTTGGGTCAAGCCCTTCTCCTGCCTGACCTGTTTGACGTTGCGGCCGACCAGCTAGCATTGAGTTGCCCAAGCTCCCTCACCAGCTACCACCGTATGCATGCGACGGAAGAGCTGATCCGCAACGTTGCACAGTGGGCCACCGAGGTTGGTATGCGTGCTGCGCAGTTGCCTTCGAAGCCGGCCCGAGCCGCTTTTCTTGCCGAACGACATCACGAGATTATGGAAGAGGCGCGTCGATCGGGCATGAGCGAACGCGACGCGTTGATTTTGGCCAATTCGTGCGCTGAGGGCGCGGAAAAAATAATGCGTGAGCTGTTAGCTCGCGGCATGCCGATGCCGGAAGGGCGAGCATAGCGCTTCGACGCGGGTCTTCTCTGGCGGAGTCCGATCCCGATTTGGCTTTGCCCGCGGTTGACAAACACTGGCTCAAAAGGTATTTCGCCAGCACTCTAGCCCCTAGAGTGCTAAATCGCATCGATCGTTTAACAGTCAGGAGGTGTTCCATGGCATTTCGGCCATTGCACGATCGCGTGGTGATCCAGCGCGTGGAGGAGGAGGAAAAGACAAAAGGTGGGATCATCATCCCCGATACCGCCAAGGAAAAACCGATGGAGGGGAAGGTTATCGCCGTCGGGCCGGGCGCGCGCGGCGAGGATGGCAAGATCCACCCGCTCGACGTCAAGAAGGGCGACCGGGTGCTGTTCGGCAAATGGTCGGGGACCGAGGTCAAGCTCGACGGCGAAGAGCTGATCATCATGAAAGAGTCCGACCTCATGGGCGTCATCGCCTGACCGCGAACTGAAGGGATACGAAAATGGCAGCCAAGGAAGTCCGGTTTTCCGGCGACGCCCGCGACAAGATGCTGCGCGGCGTCAACATTCTCGCCGACGCGGTCAAGGTGACGCTGGGTCCGAAGGGCCGCAACGTCGTGCTCGACAAGTCGTTCGGCGCGCCCCGCATCACCAAGGACGGCGTCACCGTCGCCAAGGAGATCGAGCTTTCCGACAAGTTCGAGAATATGGGCGCGCAGATGGTCAAGGAGGTCGCCAATAAGACCAGCACCGAGGCTGGTGACGGCACCACGACCGCGACGGTGCTGGCTCAGGCGATCGTGCGCGAGGGCGCCAAGGCAGTCGCCGCCGGCATGAACCCGATGGACCTCAAGCGCGGCGTCGACATCGCCGTCGAGGCGGTGGTCGGCAATCTCAAGACCCAGTCGAAGAAGATCTCGACCAGCGAGGAGATTGCCCAGGTCGGCACGGTTGCCGCCAATGGCGACCGCGACACCGGCGACAAGATCGCTGAGGCGATGCAGAAGGTCGGCAACGAGGGCGTGATCACGGTCGAGGAGGCGAAGAGCCTCGAGACCGAGCTCGACGTGGTCGAGGGCATGCAGTTCGACCGCGGCTATCTCTCGCCGTATTTCGTGACTAATGCCGAGAAGATGCTGGCCGAGCTTGAGAACGTCTACATCCTGATCCACGAGAAGAAGCTCTCCGGCCTGCAGACCATGCTGCCGCTTCTTGAATCGGTGGTGCAGAGCAGCCGTCCGCTGCTGATCATTGCCGAGGATGTCGAGGGTGAGGCCCTCGCGACCTTGGTCGTTAACAAGCTGCGCGGCGGGCTCAAGGTCGCCGCCGTCAAGGCACCGGGCTTTGGCGATCGCCGCAAGGCGATGCTTGAGGACATCGCGATCCTGACCGCCGGTCAGGTGATCAGCGAAGACCTTGGCATCAAGCTCGAAAACGTGACGCTCGATATGCTCGGCCAGGCGAAACGCCTGCGCATCGAGAAGGAGAACACCACGATCATCGACGGCGCCGGCAAGAAGGCCGACATCGAAGGCCGCTGCACGCAGATCCGCCAGCAGATCGAGGAGACAACCTCCGACTATGATCGTGAGAAGCTGCAGGAGCGGCTAGCCAAATTGGCCGGCGGTGTCGCCATCATTCGCGTCGGCGGCTCGACCGAGGTCGAAGTCAAGGAGAAGAAGGACCGGGTCGACGACGCGATGCATGCAACCCGCGCCGCTGTGGAAGAGGGGGTCGTCGCCGGGGGCGGCGCGGCCCTGCTCTACGCGTCGCGTGCGCTTGATAAGCTGACCCCGAGCAACAACGACCAGAAGGTCGGTATCGACATCGTCCGCAAGGCGCTGCAGGCGCCCGTGCGACAGATCGCCGAGAATTCTGGCACCGACGGCTCAATCATTGTCGGCAAGCTCAACGAGAGCAAAAGCACCAGCTATGGCTACGACGCGCAGAAGGGCGAGTTCACCGACATGATCAAGGCGGGCATCATCGACCCGACCAAGGTCGTGCGGCACGCGTTGCAGGACGCCGCGTCGATTGCCGGCCTCCTGATCACCACCGAGGCGATGGTCGCCGAGAAGCCTGAGCCCAAGAGCGCGCCGATGATGCCGCCGGGCGGTGGCATGGGCGGCATGGGTGGCATGGACTACTAGACTCGCACAATTTCACGAAGCCGCCCGCCCGCGTCAAACCGCAGGCGGGCGGTTTTCTTCAAGTGTGGGCCGTGGCTGCAAGAGGTTGGCCCTAGAGCGGGTCGTCGGCGCTGAGATGCTGGGCTTCCGGCGCCGGCGTCACCGAGTCCAGGGGCGGCATCGGCTCCTGGCTCAGCTTCTATACGAGGAGCGCCAGCACCAGAGCCTGGTTGCATGCCACGCCAAGCCTGCGAAACAGAATGCCTGTGTGGATATGGGGACGATCGGCTTCGCCGAGCGGCCGCGCCTTCGCCCACATCCCCACCGGCACAGCCGCAACCGCGGGATTGAATATTGACGACCAGGCAGACACAAGCGATGCCATGACTGTCGCGCCAGGCGCGATCGGAGCCGGTATCAAAATCGGCCGGGCTACACCTCACAAGACGGCTCCGGCTGTCTCTCGATCAGGGTTCAGCTCAACCTTCAGATCGTGCTGATGACTGATGACGCAGGTTATGGGGTGATCAGAACGAACACCGCTTAACTAAAACGAGCGATCACTCGCCTGCGCGTAGGATTCCGAGGTGGGATATGAGGGCATTCTCTTGGACGGCCCCCGAGACCTTGCCGCCGCGTTCGATCTCAATCTCCCCATAGCTGATTGTACCGGTCACGTGGCCGCTGGCATGGATCAGGAGGCGCTTGCTGACGACGAGCTCGCCCTCGAAACGGCCGCGGATTTCGGCCTGCTCGCTGGACGCATTGCCTTTAAAGAGGCCGCTCTCGGCGATCTCCATGTCGCGGCAGTCGTGCAGCGTCGCCTCGACAAGCCCCTCCACGACAAGCCGATTGCACGATTTGATGTCGCCGGAGAGACGTACCTCGCGTCCGACAATCATGGTGCGGCGTTCCGCCTGCTCCATGTGTGGGCTAATCGATGACGGACCGGACCCGCTTTCAGGCTCTTGGCCGGACGCGCTCGGCCTTGACAGATCGGTGATGCGCGCCGGGATTGTAGGTGGAACCGGCGGCCGCGCCGGCTTCATCGGGACACTGAGATCCTCAAGCTTTTCCGCCATTTCAGGCTCCTTCCTCGTTTTGGATCGACGAAGAACGAGCTTCTGAACGAGTGCAGATATTCGCACAGCTTCGACGCCCGTCAGGTGCGCCAAGCCGTAACGGATCGAATGGCACCGATCAGACTCAATTCCCCCTACCCCCGCGCGCAAAATATAGATTTTGTAAACGAATAACAACACGCGATGAGCGGAAAGGACAAGAACACTTCAACCACCGGCTACCCGACGTTATGTTCATCAATGCTCGCCTGCTATCGCGCAAGTTACGCCTTCATGTTGATGAAAAATAATGAATGCCAAGAGCGAAACCCGTCAGAAATATGGGCCTTTTCTACGAGCGGGTCCTTTCAGATTTCTGGCCCATCGTAGCCATTGAGGGCGCCAAGACACACCGTGCTAAGCGAACCGCGTCCTCGCCCAGCCAGTCTCGAACGAGACGCTCATCAGCAGCCGTATGAGCGTCGGTGCGCCCGCTTCCCCTCGGGTGGGACGATCAAGGGGGTAGTGCAAGCAGCGATTGTCACGGTATCGCCGTAAATTTGGTGCACGCTCTGCATCGTCGGTCTTTCGCATCGGTCCCTGAACGAAAGCACAAAATGGCGATCGCGACGCAGGTTCGCGTTTCGACGCCACTTCGGAAAGCTCGGATTTCGCGGGGCTTGCGCGAGCGCGACGTTCTGTCGGACACAGAAGGGGTTAGTCAGTGTACAGACTTTCTTACAACGACGGCTGGGCTGCTGGGACAGGTGTAGACCGGGATTTTGCGTCGCGTACCGAATACTTTCGAACCGAATATGAAGCGCTCAATCGAGCCCGCGAGTTGATCGATAGCGGCGTTCATCACGCTATCTCGTTGTGCGATAGCACCGGGAGCGTTCTGTCGGGCGTAAGGCTTCAGTTAAAACTGGCACAGTCGGCAGTCGAGTAGGTCCTATCCAGCGCCATCGTTGCCGGAGTTAAAGGCGGTCCAACGGGCCGCCCCTACAGCGTTGTGATGCATATGCGACAGGACCAACTTCACTAAGGTGATCAGGTCGTCGCTGTCGGCTGGTGGGACTTCCTTGGGTGACGCCATGGCAGGTGGCGCGTCACTGTCACCCCGGCTCTTTCGGAGGATTGAACCAGCCATGGGTCAACTTCTCTTCTGATGCACTCGAGACGGATACGGTTCGAGATGAGACGTCGCGTCGAACGAGTTGTAGCCGGGGCGCAGCAATGCAGAACGCGCCAACACGCTGGGGTGGACATACATCGGGGCGCGGCGTGAGGCGCGCCACAGCGCCAGCGCAAGCGCCAATACAAGGTCGTCGTGGGCGCCGGAGCGCGCACCAAACGTCCAGCGGCCACTGTCGGTCACACTGGCGCGGAAATCTTCGAGCTCAAGCTTCAAGATCGGCGCCTCAGGTAGATCCTTCTGGATCTGCAGTCGGCCGTCATGCAGCAGCGCCTGCACGGTCGAGACGAGCAACAGTTTGGCGACATGCCAGATGCCGTGCTCGTTCAGCGTCTCAGTAACACCGGCGTTGATCGACACCTTGACCGGGGCAACCCTTCGGTCTGGAACAGGTCGGCGACCGGGCGGCCGACGCCGGTCAGGTCGAGGACCAGCTCGGAGTGACCGAGGAACGGCGGGTGGCTGATCAGCTGGTACACATGCCGCACAATGCCGGGATAAGGCGTAGCGAGCGGCAGACGCTCCAGTCGCGGCCACGAAATCGCCCAATATCATACCGTGGAGATACCTAAGTTTCGGTCCTTGAACGATCGATACAATATAAGTCATTGGATTTATTTGTGAGACCGTCGGGATTTGAACCCGAGACCTACTGATTAGAGTCAGCAACTTCTTTTTCCAAGCCAGTAGCTCGGAGCAGCATTGATACCTGCGCAAGCGCCGACACCGCGACGATACCAGCGGCCGAACCGCTCGCCGAGCACCATCGCCTCCTTGAAGAAGTACGCTGCCAGCGCCGCGTCTAGGACCGCTTTTCGGGGCCCGATCCGACCGCCTAGACCATTGCTCTGCCGACCGCTTCATTACCGGCTGAAGGACGGTCGTATTGCCGAGGGCTTCAGCGAGTCATTCGAGATACCCGAGCGACGCGAGTTTGGCGGCGTCTTCCTCGCTCATAATTTGGCGTCCGGGCTCAAGGTATCGGGCTTTGCCATGCAGCCAAACCCGTTCACGCACGACCACAATGAGCTCCCCCGGACGAGGACGGAGATCGTCTTCGGCGTCAGCGGGCTCCGGAGACGGGTCAATGGGCCAGACGCCGCCAAAAAACTGGCGGCTCATTCCCTGCAGATAGCGAATGGTTTTGATGGAGCGACTGTCATGGGCCCGCCAACATGCAAGGCTAAGCGCGAGGATCAAGTCGTCGTGGGCACCCGCCCGGGCACCAAAGCGCCAGGCGCCAGTGTCGGTGTGGTTGCCATGGAACGCTTGAAATTCGGCACCAAGAACCTTGGCTTCGGCAAGGTCCTCGGCGATATGCAGGCGATCGGCGTTTAGCAGCGTCAATACGCTGGAGACCAGCGTCACCTTTGGCACCGACCAGAAACCGGGTTCGGTTTCAACCGCAACTGCATTACCGCCGGTGATCGTCACGCCGGTGTGGGCGATGCCGCGCTCGACAAACAAGTCCGAAACCGGACGGCCGACACCAGTGAAATCGACGACCACTTCGCAGCGGCTCCGCAGCGTCGGCCGCGCCAACAGGTTGGCGACTGCGGACACGATTGCAGGGTAGCGCGTGCGCAGCGGTAGCCTCTCCAGATGGATCACCTGGTGCACGGGCATCGCACGGTCGGTTAGGACGCGCGTAACAGCGATTGCGGTCGGGTCAACGGCCTGACCGGGGTCAACACCGACGAAGAAGCGATCCGTGGCGGAAAATTCGGTTAGCTGCATATTGGAAACAGTGTCGGCACGTCAGAGCGCATCGCCCGCTCGATCAGCTCGGTTGCGAAGACCTGCATCCCGTCGTCGTAGAACTCGCAGAGGTACTCTTGCCCGAACAGCAGAGGACCGAGCGCATCGCGCTCGGCTTCCAGGAAGGCGGGATCGATGCGCGGGCAGTCAGTGCTCTTGATCGAGATCCGCTGCCAGCCCATGCCGCGCAGCCATTGCTCGTAAAACCAGCCGCGCTTCCCGGCCGGGGTTGTCAGCGCGAATAAGGAGCCATTCGAGACAGCCAACATCGGCCGGGTTGCGGCTAGCAGGTCATCGTCGACGCGGGCGGCTTCGTCGATCACAATCAAGTCGACGCTGGCGAGGCCTCTGACGGTCTTCTCAGACCCGGGCAGACTGATGATGCGGCTGCCATTCTCCAACTCCAAGCGGGAGAGTGTCTCGTACTGTGCTGCCGGGCGACCAGGAAGACGCTGCCACAGGGCGTGGAAGGCTCGGTACAGCTCGACCGATTGGCGGAGGCTCGGCGAAATCAGCACGATCGTACTCGGCGCGCTGTAGATCGCGCTGCTAAGCGCACAAACCGCTGCCGCGGTCGATTTCCCGACCTGCCGGCCACAACAGCAAAGCAGGCGCTTTGGCGGATCATCGATTAACTTAGCTTGCCACTCGTCAAGCTGCTCCAGGCCAACATCGCGGGCGATCAGGGTCGGGTCGAGGGCGCGGGCAAAATCGAGGGCGAGGCTGGTGTTCATTTGGCGTTCATTGTGAGGGGCGCCCTAGTGGCCGCTGATGCGACGCGCCGTTGCTAGTTAGTAGGCCTCGAGGCCGGTTGATCGATTACTGTGCTGATCGGTAGCGGCTCCCCAGCCTTGCCGGCCTGCTCCAGCATCTTCTGGGCGATCTGCCCCTCGATGCGATGCAGTTCCTCGGCGACGGCCCGGCGCGCTTCCGGGAACGGTCGCAATGCCATCGTCAACGCCTGCCGCAGCCGCAGGTAATCCTCGCTGACCATAATGTTGACTTGCGAGCTGACATGGTGCTGGGCAAAGAGGCCGAGGTAGCGCCCGGTCAGTTCGATGTTGCGGTGGATGGTGTTCGCGAGCCGGGTGACAAGCTCGGCTGCGCCTTCCTCCATGCAGACGTCCTGGCAGACCAATAATCGGGCTCTTTGGTGTGCCAGGTTGCCGAGGATCCCCTCGGACTCCTCGATGCGCAGCTTGTCTAGGTCTGCTTCCTTCGGCTTGAGCGCGGCCGCAACAATCGCCGCCTTGAGTTGCAGCGGCATCTGCTCGCGATAGCGGCTGATCGCATCGAAGCTGTAGCCGTAGCGCTTGCCGACCTGGGCCATCGGAACGCCCATCGCCAGGGCGCGGTCGATCAGCGGCCGGTTGGGATCGCTGAAGATCTTCGAGCGTGGGGGGTTCTTGCGTGGTCTCTTGCGTGCTTGCATACCGTATCGGCATATATGATGTGTGCTCGATAGCGCAGTAGCATAGGCACGGATCGGCTCCGTGTCTAATTCCATGCAGCAAGCTGCGACCAAGCCTCGAAAACTCCAGTGCTTCTGCGGGCCTTCGGGGTGAGCATGATCTAGCTTAGTTTGAAGTCGGCCTCGGCCTCGGCTGACGCGCACAGAAGTCTCGCTCATGAAACGAGGCGGGCGAATGGCAAAGGGTTGCAGGGGTAGGGGATGTGGCAGCGCGGCCTTCCGTGCGTGTATGGGCAGGGCAGGCCCACGCTTAAATTCATCTCTCGATCCGCTCCGCTGCCGTGCTCCGCGTATAAGGGTGCGGCGCGCCGAGAGTTACCTTACCCAACGGGCGGCTCGCCCACCGGGTCTAATCCTCGCCTCTCTCACTCTCCCTTGCCGCCGCTGACTATTCCAGGTCGCCGTAGCAGCTTTGGTTCTGGCTTACCTGTCTTGCCATCGGATTTGCCAGCGGGTCGCCGCACCCACTCCTTCTCTAATTGATCGAGCAGCATCTCGGTCGGCCGGGTGATATGGCGCTGCCCGTTCGTCAGTTTGTACAGCCCGGATGCCGACAGCCCGAGCCGTGGTGCCAGTTTGGCGTAAGGCTGTCCGAGCCGTTTCAGCCTGCGGCACAATTCGACCTTATCCATGTTGTTTCCCCTTGGCCCGCCTACTTGGCCCTCTGGGTTGCGCGCACCATATTAACCCTGAGGGTCAATACTCTGGGTTATTTATCTAGTCAGCGGAGACGGCGATGGCAACAGTTCGCAAGCGGGTACGGGTGGCGGCAAACGGCGAGGAAAAGGTCGCTTGGGTGGCCGATTATTTTGATCAACATCGGAAGCGGCACCTTAAAACATTTGCCACCAAAAAGGCGGCCTCGGCCTGGCTGGTCGAAACCCAGGGGGAAGTATCACGCGGCGTGCATACCCCCGAACGCTCCTCGGTCAACGTCTACGAAGCCGCGCAGCTATGGTTGGAGCACTGCAAGGCCGAAGGGCTGGAACGCGGCACCTTGCAAGGCTACGAGGTGGTCGTGCGGCTGCATATCGCCCCGACCCTGGGGCCGGTCAAACTGGCGCAACTGTCCGCGCCCATGCTGGTGGGTTGGCGCGATCGTCTGCTTGTCAACCTCCCGCGCAGCCGCGCCCGCAAGGTGCTCGGTATCCTCAAGGCGATCCTCGCCGAATCACAGGAGCGTGGTCTGGTGGGTCAGAATGCAGCGCTGTCGATCAAGATCGACACCAGGAAGCGCGACGTAAAGAAGCTCGAGTCGGCCACGGCATTCCCGCCAAGGAGGACATCCAGCGTTTGTTAGCCAAGGTCAGCGAACCCCGCTGGGCGCGGCATCGGCCACTGATCGTTACCGCCGTCTTCACCGGGATGCGAGCATCGGAATTGCGCGGGTTACCCTGGTCAGCGGTGGATTTTGACAAGCGCACGATCACCGTCCGCCAGCGGGCCGACGTCTGGGGTAGCATCGGCATGCCGAAATCGGCCGCCGGACAGCGCGAAATCCCGATGGGGCCGACCGTGCTCAACACCCTAAAGGAATGGAAGCTGGCCTGCCCGCGGGGTCCCAATGGGGGTGATCTGAACCTGGTTTTCCCCAATACGCTCGGCAAGGTTCAGTCGCACACCAACATCGCCAACCGGGTCTGGCATCCGCTCCAGAAGCAGGCCGGCCTGGTTGACGCGTCAGGGGCGCCGCTGTTCAATTTTCACGCGCTGCGCCACTTCGCGGCGTCGCTGTGGATCGAACTGGAGTTCTCCCCCAAGCGGCTCCAGGCGATGCTCGGGCACACCTCGATGCAGATGACCTATGACCGCTACGGCCATTTGTTCCCGAGCCCCGAAGACGATCACGCCAAGTTCGCCAAGGGCGAGATCGGGTTGGTCGGGTGACCCGCCGGGTTTACCCGTTGCATTCCACGGTGAGAGCCTGACCCAAAAGTTGGCGCTGCGGATCAGATGGTGCCGAAGCTCGGCGAAAGTCCGCAATCTGAGGCTCAAGATGGTGTATCGCGGCGGCTGCGGCTCAGCCTTGGATGATGAGTGCGCATCCCCTTCTGTGACGATGAGTGGATCGAGGTCGGCTCGACCTCGAGCATCGAGGAAGGAGCGATGAGATGGCGCATTTCGTTGGTCTTGATGTGTCGGTGAAGGAAACGTCGGTGTGCGTTGTCGACGATGCCGGCAAGGTGATCTTGGAGCAGAAAGTACCGACCGAGCCGGCCGACTATCATCGCCCTTCTGACCTCGCTCGGCGTGACCTACGGCCGGATCGGGATCGAGGCCGGGCCCGCTGTCGCAGTGGCTGGTCAATGCGTTGACGGCGGCCGACCTGCCGGTGATCTGCGTCGAGACGCGGCACATGAAGGCTTTGCTGACGGCGCAGCAAATCAACAAGACGGACCGCAACGATGCGCGCGGGATCGCGCAGATGATGCGGGTCGGCCTGTTCAAGCCGGTGCATGTGAAGACGCTGGTTGCCCAGGAACAGCGCATGCTGCTGACCAGCCGCAAGCTGCTTCAGCGCAAGCTGCTGGACCTCGAGTCCGATTTGCGCGGCACGCTGCGCAATTTCGGTTTGAAAGTGGGCGTCGTCAGTGGCTCTCGATACGAGGCGCGGGTCCGCGAACTCGTCGCGGGCTTTCCTCGGCTGGCCGCGATCGCCGAGCCGCTGCTCAGCGTCCGCCGGGTCATGCGCCAGCAGCTCGCCGTCCTGCACAAGATGCTGCTCGACACGGTCCGCGACGACCCGGTGTGCCGACGGCTGATGACCGCCCCAGGGGTCGGCGCGGTGGTTGCGCTGACCTACCGTGCGACGGTCGACCAGCCGCAACGTTTCGTCCATTCCCGGGCGGTCGGCGCGCATGTCGGCCTGACGCCGAAGCGCTACCAGTCCGGCGAGATCGACTATGACGGCGGGGTGTCCAAATGTGGCGACGCCCTGCTGCGCACCATGCTCTACGAGGCCGCACAGGTACTGCTTACCCACGGCAGTAAATGGTCGTGGCTGAAGGCGTGGGGCGTGCGAGTGGCTCAGCGGCGTGGGATGCGTCGAGCGATCGTCGCGGTTGCCAGGCGCCTGGCCGTGGTTCTGCACCGGATGTGGGTCGATGGTAGCGAGTTCCGCTGGAGCAAGGACAGCGCCGCCGTTCCTGCGGTTGCCTGAACCGGCGACGGAGAACGGCAAGCAGATAACGCGTTCTGCTCCGGCAGAAAGATGTCCTCACGGGGACGACGGATGGGGTGAGTTCGTAAGGTCTCTCGATCCTGCCGCTGATTAGCGGCGAGGGCGCGGTTAAGATTGTACCTCCCCATCCTTCTCATCCCATCATGAGGCGGCCCGACGCCGACCTCGAAGAGAAGCAAGAGCCCCGTGTGACATCATTAGCCGGAGCGCAAAAGGGTAACGGCATGAGATAATCAGGGCGGGGCTTGACCCTGGCCGCGATAGAGAAGAAGAGACCTTCGCTGGAACGCCCGGCAAGGACCGGGATGCGCCGGAAGCGGTCACTGCCAAGGCGGCGGGCCGCCACAACTTGGACACTCTTGAGATTGGGATTGCCTAATTTCGGATGAGATTTTTCGCCAACGGCGCCATATCCTGACACAAAGCTTACAAAAGACATGTTTCAGGGAGCGTTTAATGGTGATTTTTAGTCGCCGCGCTGCGGGGCGCGGCTCGTCCGCTGACATGCACACTCGCCGTGATGTGCTGGCGCTTACCGCGATGGGGGCGGCGCAGGCGGCTCTTCCGTGGCCAGCGGTTGCCGCCGCCGCTCCACAAGACCAATTGACATGGGCCTTGCATGTCTCGCTTGCGCCGACGTGGTTCGACCCCGCGGAGACGCAAGCGCTGATTACCCCGTTCATGGTGCTTTACGCGCTGCACGACGCGATGGCGAGGCCGATGCCGGACAACTTGCAGGCGCCGTCACTTGCGGAATCATGGTCCACGTCCCGCGACGGCCTAGCCTACGAATTCGTCCTCCGTGATGGTGCCAGGTTTCACAATGACGAGGTCGTGACCGCGGCCGACGTCAAATTCTCATTTGAGCGCTATCGCGGTGCGTCCAGCAAACTCATCAAAGATCAGGTGGACACGATCGAGGTCCTGGATGCTCGACGTGTCCGGTTCAAGCTAAAGAAGCCGTGGCCGGACTTTCTAACCTTCTATTCGAATGCCAGCGGGGCTGGTTGGGTCGTTCCCAAAGTGTATGTCGAGAAGGTCGGGGACGAGGGCTTTCTCAAGCACCCGATCGGCGCCGGTCCCTATAAGTTCGTTTCGTTCGCACCCGGCATCGAACTCGTGCTCGAGGCGTTCGAGGGTTATTGGCGCAAGAAGCCTGCCGTCAAACGGTTGGTCATGAAGTCGATCCCCGATGAATCTACCCGCCTTGCAGGTTTAAAAGCGGGCGAGTTCGACATCGCCTATTCGATCCGAGGCGAATTGGCCGAGGAGCTGCAGAAGATACCCGGCCTTGGGATCAAGTCCGTCGTCACCCAGGCATCGAATTGGATCTACTTCCCCGAGCAGTGGGACCCCAAATCGCCATGGCACGATTTGCGCGTGCGGCAAGCCGCTAACCTCGCACTCGATCGTGAGGGGATGAACCAGGCTCTGTTCCTTGGAGCCTGTAAAACGACCAACAGTATCATTCCCGATAGCTATGAATATTATTGGCAGCCGCCCGCCGCCGAGTACGATCCGGCTCGGGCGAAAAAACTATTGGCCGACGCCGGGTTTGCCCGCGGCTTTGACGCTGGACTGTTCTATTGCGACAGCTCGTACACCAACATCGGCGAGGTGTGAAAGGCGGCTAGCTGAGGACTTACGGCAGGTCCCCTGAGCGCCGATAGATGGTGTTGCTCGCGTCAAACCACCGTAGGGTTGGACGCCCACTCGGGGGCAACTAACTGCACATACGCTGGATGGCGGAGGCCGGCGCTGGCCTCTTGGAACGCCAGCGCCGGTTCCGTTATCTAGCTGGCCGTGCCGTGCAGCACAGTGACGGTGTAGAAGTCCAGCTGTCCATGCGTCACGCTCTCTATTGTCCCCGATAGCGGTTCGAGCACATTCACGCTCTTTCTGCCGCGCGTGAACCTGCCAGACCCGCCGGCCTTGCCCGTTGCGGTGCCGGTTACCACTGAGGGCGTCACAGCGAACCATCATACCTCGATCGCCCCGCAGACCCTGCAATCAAAATGACGCGGGCCCTCTTGCGCGACAGTCACAACGCGACGATCATGCCTGCGCCGCGACACCGGGCTTCTCACCCAGATTGCCGCTGCCTTCTCATCCAGATTGTCGCGCTACACTCGGTCGCCGGTCCGCACATGCATTTTCAGCACGGTACGGTGATCCGCGATTTCTCGGGCACCCAGATCACTGTAAACGAAGTGCCGGCCCTCGGGACGCTGGCGAGCGATCGGCTGCAGCTTGCAGCGAATGCCGATCTCAGAACCGATCAGGAGCAGCTAGCAGACCTATACGGTCGGAAGGCAACGGCAGAGTTTGCTGGGAATCAGAGAGATCAATGTCTGTTCTTATGTCCTCGAATGGCGCCGAATAGGGGAAGCCGGCGATCCGGCCGAACGACAACTCACCGACACGCGGGCCGACACCGCTGAGGAACGCGAGCTGCCAGATAGGAGCAAAAATTGCCTTTTCGTGCACCAACTGCTGCATCTTGGCGAGAATCGCGGCGCGCTTCTCAGGGTCGAGTTCTATAGCTTGTTGCGGGAATAGCTCGTCGATGTCGGGATAGCTTCCGTAGACGTTAGGGCCCCCGGCAACAACGAAGGAGGCAAGGCGCGTCGCGGCATTCCCGAATGCGCCGCTAGCGGCGCGCAGGATGCCAGTCTTGTACTGCTTGCCCGCAAACGCCGCGGCAAAACCGGCGCGCTCGAGACGCGGCGCGACGATCGGGAGGCCGTCTTGAATGTCGCTGGACCGACTTCAGCCTGTTCCACGTTTGCGTTCGAGGGCGGTTCGGCGGCGATAGCTCTCGACGTTCATCTCGAAGATCGTCGCGTGATGGACGAGGCGATCGACGACGGCGAGGGTCATTGCCTGGTCTGGGAAGATCTTGCCCCATTGGCCGAACGGCTGGTTGGCGGTGACCAGCAGGGATCGCCGCTCGTATCGGGCGCCGATGAGTTCGAACAAGACGCTGGTTTCGGCCTGATCCTTGGTGACGTAGGCAAGATCGTCGAGGATCAGCAGGTGGTACTTGTCGAGTTTGGCGATGGCGGCTTCGAGGGTGAGTTCGCGTCGGGCGATTTGGAGCCGCTGGACGAGATCGGTGGTTCGGGTGAACAGGACGCGCCAGCCTGCTTCGACGAGGGCGAGGCCGAGAGCTGCCGCCAAGTGGCTCTTTCCGGCGCCGGGCGGGCCGAACAGGATTAGATTGGCGCCCCTGCCCAACCAGGCATCGCCGGCGGCGAGCGCCATGACCTGGGCCTTGCTGACCACCGGGACGGCCTCGAAGTCGAAGGTGTCGATGGTCTTGCCGGGCGGCAACTTGGCTTCGGCGAGATGGCGTTCGATGCGGCGTCGGCTGCGCTCGGCCATCTCGTGCTCGGCCAAGAGCGCAAGGAAGCGTGCGGCCGGCCACCCCTCCTTGTCGGCCTGGGCGGCGAGATCGGGCCAGACCAGCTTGACCGCGGGCAGCCGCAGCTCGGCGAGGAGCAGCGCGAGGCGGGCGGCGTCGACGGGATCGGTCGTCTTCATGCCGCACCCCCGGCCCGGACGGTGCCGAGTTCGTCGTAAAGATGCAGCGGCACCAGCTCGACAGTGATGTCGGGAATGGCGGCGGGATTGGGCGCGAAGCGCCGGCCGAGGCAATCGAGATCGGGCAATCTGCCGGCATCGAGCTCGGCCTCGATGGCTTGAGCGAGTTCGGCCTCGCAAGCACGATCATGGGCCAGCGCCAGCAGCCCGACCATGGTGCGGCACGCCCGCTTCTCGCCGTCGCCTGCCAGCATTGCCTCGAAGGCGCGCTGATAAGCGTGGCGCGGGAAGAGCTGCTCGCGATAGACCAGGTTGAGCAAAGCCATGGGCTTTCGGCGCAGGGCGTGGATGACGTGGCGGTAATCGACGACATGGCCATGCTTGCGGTCGGCGTGCGGGCGGCCGCGGCGCAGGGTCATCAATGCGGTCGCGCCGAGGAAGCATTCGAGCCGGTCGTCGTAGAGGCGTACCCGGAGCCGGTGACTGATCAGGCGCGAGGGCACCGAATAGAACACCCGCTTGAGAATGAACCCGCTGGTCGAGGTGACGGTGACGATTGTCTCCTCGTAATCGGTTGTCCGGCGCGCCGGCAGCGATTGCAGGGCGTGGCGCTCGAGATCGAGCCGCTTGGCGTTGCGCGCATTGCGCCGGCCGACGATCTCGTCGACGAAGCGGCGGTATGCGTCGAGCGTGTCGAACTCGCGCGAGCCGCGCAGCAGCAGCGCATCTTCGAGCGCCTGCTTGAGATGGCCGTGTGGGCTTTCGATCGAACCGTTCTCGTGCGCCACGCCGCGATTGTTGCGGGTCGGCTCCATGCCGTAATGCAGGCACAGCGCTTCGTAGCGGCGCGTCTGATCCTCCTGCGCATCACGATCGAGGTTGCGGAAGGCGGCCGACAGGCTGTCGCTGCGATGCTGCAGCGGCGCGCGGCCGAGCGCCCACAGCGCATTCTGTAATCCTTCGGCCAGCGCTACGAAGCTCTCCCCGCCGAGCACGACATGGGCGTGTTCCCAGCCCGAGAAAGCCAGGCGGAAGTGATAGAGCCGATGATCGAGCGGCACATCGGCGATACAGACGCGGTGATCGTGCATATCGGTGAAATCGGACAGACCGAGCCGCCCCGGCGGATGCTCCTGCCGGAAGATGACGTCCTGCTCGGCGCCGTTGAGCGCCCGCCACGTGCGGATGCGCCGCTCCAGGGTACGCCGAATGCCGGGGCCGATCTCGGGATGGCGCCGCCGGACCTCGTCGAAAATGGCGATCGGCCGCAGGCCCGGGGTGCTCTTGAGCAACGGCACCACCTCGCCGTACCAAACAGCGCCAAGCGGATCGCGCCGTCGACGCTCGCGCGGCGCTTTCTTCTGCGACGGGAGCCGATGATCCTCCTCGATGCGGTAGGCGGTGGCGGTGCTGAACCCGGCCTTGGCCGCGGCGATGACCGGCGGCTCGGTGTGACGGAAACTCATGTATAGCCTCATCTGGCAATCGGTGATGTGGCGGCCGGGCAAGGGGCGGTTCCTCATCGCATGAAGAACCCGCTTCCTATCCGGCCGGTCGCGACCGCCAGCAAACGCGCCCCCTCCGGGGGCACGCCGTTCGCCGGATTCGCAACGTCACTCGGGCTACGCCCTCCTGACGTCACCAATCCGGCGACACTTTCTCATCCTGGTTGACGTGCGATTCTCACTCTGTTTGCCGCGCCGCAGTCGCTGCTTCCGCTGCTTGCCTGCTCGTGCCTGCTGCCGCTGACGCTGCCTGACGTTCTTGTCGGCGTTACCGTCTTCCTGATCGGCGAGATCTTACTATCCCGGATGCTTTACCGCCTCGGCGTCCGCGACCGACCTTACTAGGCGTGGTTCGTCTCCAGCCGGTGCAGGGTAATCGTCGGCGGGCAGTTGAACCGAACCGGAACTACGCACGACCCGGCACCAACGGAAGTGTAACCGGCCATCTCATGATATCGCCACGCCCCTGACCCCAGACGGCGCGGCAAAGCGGAGTCGAGGGTTATCGGGATAGATCCCGGCAAGCAAATCTGCCCACCGTGAGTGTGGCCGCTGAGCAGCAAATTGAAGCCTGCATGAGCGGCCTGTCGATAAACCTCAGGCGTGTGCGACAGCAGGATCGAAAACCCGTCTTCGGGGATCTGAGACGCGGATTTTTCAATATTATCGACGCGGTGGTAATGTGCATCGTCGATCCCTGCGAGATGAATCAACTCATCACCGCGCGTAATCGGGTCGCTCTCGTTGAGCAGCATTCGGATCTCCATCGCCTCTAGCCCGCGAACCATCTGGATCGTGTCGTGGTTGCCCAATACCCCGTAAATCGGTCTGGTGATGTGAGAGCGCACTTGGGCGACCCCCGCAAGGGCGGCGTCGAAGGGACCAAATGTCTTTGCGCGATAGTCCCCGGTCAGAACGCAGATGTCATAGGTCAACTCCGGGAGCAGCTTAATGACCCGGTTCATCGCGCCGTCGCTTATCTCGACGTGCATGTCGCTGATGTGGAGGATGGTAAAGCCGTCGAACGCTCCTGGTAGCTTGGACGAGCGAACGATATTTGACCGAACTTCGACGCGTTCGGCGTTTCTTCGTCCGCGGCTATAGAGGCCGACGAGGCGTAACGAATTGCGAATTAGCCAAGGGGACTGCCGCCAGTTTTCGATGTGGAAAAAGTTCAGCCCACCCCCGAACACACGAGCTTCGTGGTCGCGCTCTATTCCCAGGCGTTGCCTCGCGTGGACACGCCCCATTCGGCGTTCCAGGTATTCGACTTCCCCGTTATCCATAGTCGATCAACGCCTTTGCCCCCAACGCGCCGACATGTAGCATAACGACGGTAGCGGTTGGTTTAATCGTCCCTCGGGCTTCGCCCGATCGGCTAGGAGGAACAGAGGTCAGCTTCTAGGGTTCCCCGTGCCCGAGGGGAACGCAGATCAGCTTTTTGGGAATTCGTCGCGGCCCGGTGTACCTACGAGATGCTGAGACGAACAGGCCGAAAGCGAGTTCAGTCGGGGATTCAACTGACCTAATTAAGGAGGCACAATTCCTCGACATGCCCATGCGACACACGCGAAAGACCGTAGGCCATCAGGCTTGTGGGCAAGATACGCACGTCGCACATGGTCCGTGAGCGCTGCACGGGTGGGTCCTGACAAGCTGGCGACAAGCTGTCCTGGTGGTCCCTCACCTTGGGTGAATGGCGTCCAGTAGTCGTCGAAGCAGGCAAACTCCATACGGATTGGAAGACTGGTCTGCTCGACCTCAAGGAGACCAAGCTCGCGCCAAAGCGCCGCCATCTCGTTGGGCGCAGTCAATGGCCTCAATAAGTGCTTCCTCTCGACAGTTGGATCAAGCACCGCAGCGATATCAAAAACCAATCGGACATGAGGCTGACCGCCAAAGCTGTCCCACACCGCCGCCGTGACCGCGCCCCCGGGCCGCACGACACGCCGCATTTCAGCGACTGCACGGGGCGCATCGGGGATGAATTGCAGCACCAGCATCGAGAAAGCCCGATCGAAAGAGTTAGCCTCGAACGGCAGGAGGCGAGCATCGGCTGATTGGAAGCTGAGCCGAGGATCGGTGTTGCGGGCACGCGCGAACTCCACATAGGGTTCGGTCAAATCGACTCCGATAACGGCCCCGACATTCGCGATCTGTGCCAGGGCGAATGTCAGGCTGCCGGTTCCACAACCCACGTCGAGAACGCGGTCGCCGTCCGAAAGCCCACCAAATCGAATGAGCGGTGGGGCAAGGCGACGACTCCACCTTCCCATGACCTGTTCATAGGCCTCGGCGTTCTGGAAGCCTGCCGCCGCGGCTGTGTTGGTATCGGGCATCGCCAATTCCTATGTCGGTGTTGCCGACGATAGCACGCAATCTTGATTGTCCATGTCGGATGGTGATCCTCGCTTCAATATCGGTCCCGCACGACGGTCGGTGTGCTGCCGACCGCTCTCCACGGCCCGTTTTGCAAAACAACGGTGCGGTAAACAAGATCTTCGGTGCAATTGGTTGCCCCTGGAACACTCCCGTTTGCACGGAAGCACCGGTTTTTCCCCCGTGCACCGACACTGACCCAACTGTCACCTAGTGCGACAGAACGTCGCGATTTTCGCCATATTTTGTAACCCCAAGACAGTACGAAAAGTACCTTTTCAAAAAGTTACAGTAGCTCAACGCCAAGAACCCATTGAAATTCCACAATAGCGTTTCAACTGGGTCATCCGCGAAGTACCTTTTTGTTTCCTGTACGTGGCGTTATTGAAATTATCGCCCGACTCGCAAACGTTTATGCTTTGATCGGCCATATTTTGACTCGACTCTTCTCGAAACCCGTGATTTTGTGCTGTCGAGACAGCGCCGCTTGCTAAGGCGGTAGCGATGCGCAACGCCCGATTTCGAGGTTCTCCTTCGCAAACCGACGTTGCGTGACAACGCAACACCCGCAGCGCGTCGCCGGGGCTTAGCAGCCGGGGCGCGAAGGAGGACACCCGTGCCCGATGTCATTCCACAAATGACCCCGACCGATAACAGCCGCTGTCACAAAACCAGTGTTAGCTATGACAGGTTGTGTGACATCGGCAGGCGACCCGCCGTGTCACCGGCCCGGTGACGGCGATGCGGTCGCAACCCCACGACCCCTTTGAGCCGGTGTTTCAGCGGATCGAATACGTCGATTCCGCTGCCGGTTCGAACAAGACCACCATGGCCATTGCTCAGGCCGCCGCCGCGGCGACGCGTGGCGAGAAGACCATCTTTGCCATGCCGACCGAGGCGCTGATCCAGGAGTGGTCCGAGACGGTTCGCCGTGATCACCCGGCGGTGCTGGTGCGCGTCATCACCTCGAAGTCGAGTGCCCGCATAACGGTCGATAGCGCGATCTGCAATCACATCTTAGGCGTCAACAGCGGGCATATCCTGTTCATCACCCACGAAGGGCTGGTGCGGGTCACCGCTTGGCCGGACCGGATCAACGAGTATCACTTGGTGATCGATGAGGTGCTCGATGTCATCCTGACCCGCAAGCCACTGCGGGTGCGCTACTCGTATTTCCAGCTTCTATGGTTTCTCGACATAGCGCCGATGCCCGCGACGCTACCCGAGCGGAAGATCAGCGGTGAGCCTAGCGGCGCGTGGACCGACAAGGACAAGCAGCAGTTCACGCGGGGTTACGATCGAGCCAAAGTGTATCTGCGGATTATGGACCCGGCATACCACTCCGCCCCGGCAGAGGTCGATAAAGCCGAGGAACAGGCACCGGGTGTGCTGAAACAACTGTGGGCACTGATCGCCAAGCAGAAGGCGCTGGGCTGCGCCGAATGGACACCCGAGAATGCGGAGGACTTTGACTGGGCGGTCAAACGTCTGACCGCCCACCGCGCCAACGGCATGATGGCGGCGATGAACCCGGAGAGCCAATCCGCCGAACAGGCCGAACAGGCAGAACGGCAGGCGGCGCTCCTGATCGGCTGGATACAGACACTGCAAGCCAAGCACAAGGCGGCGGCGGAACCCGGTGGTCCCGTGCCCCTTACGGTCAGTGCCGCGCCGTATTACCGGATCGTGGCAAAACCCAGCCCACGAAACCCCAAAGACCCCTATTGGGAAATCAAACTGCGCGCCCGCAGCGGGCAACGCGACATGGTGCACGAAACCTTTGAGCCGGTACCGCTGTGGCTGACGCAAGGGGCGTGTCTGTTTACCGACATGGCGCGGTGGAACCGGATGATCGGCCTGGGTCTGCGCCCTGGGGAGCGGCGGCACAATGACGCCGGGCTGATCACCGTCAGCGGGTTCCGCCGCCCTGGTTTCCTCGCCGGTTTCCAACGCGTGACGATTATGTCGGCGCTGTTCCGCTACACCATGCTGTACGCGGCGTGGTCAAAGCTGGGGGTCGAGTTCGTCCCGTCGCCGACCATCCCGCTGGCGGTGCAGACCACCCTGCTGGGTGACCGCAAGCTGCGGATTTACTGGCTCAGCGAGCATCTCAGCGAGCACGGCTGGTCAAAGAAGGCCCGTGACAAGGCGGGCGGGATCAGTGCGATTTTGGAACTGATCCACCGCGACAATGCGATCGACCCGGCAAAGCCGGTGTGCATCGTCCTCAACAAACCGGACCCTAATGATCCCGATCCCGAAGCTGCCGCAAAGGCGGTGTTCCCCAATGGCGTGGTGCTGCCGCACAACACGCGCGGTCGCAACGAGTTCCGCGTCTATGACCAGTTGATCTATTGCGCCGCGCTGAACTCGCACACCGCCGATATCCGCTGGCTGGAAGAGGTACTGGGGATCGACGCCCGCAATCAGCGGATCGCCCGCCTGGGTCAGGAAGTGTACCAGACCCTGATGCGGCTGAGCCTGCGGGAACCGGGTTCCACTGCCGATATCGCCCTGGTGGTGATGGACAAGGATGTCGGCGAGTGGCTGGTGCAATGGTTTGAACCCGCCGATCAGGTCGAGATTTTTGAGATCGATTCCAGCGGTGTGATCAAGCCCCACGGCGGCAAGGGCGGTCGCCCGGTGATCGGTGAGCGACCGATGACCGCCGCCGAACGGCAACGCCGCAGCCGGTTACAGCGGCGCGGTGACCTTCCCCCCGCCGACAACCGACCGGCGGCATGACCGTGTCACATCACAAAACCAGTTATAGCTATTACATCTTTTGTGACATTTCCAAAGAGGTTGTCGATGCGAAAACGCTACCTGATGGTTTGTGAAATGACACCCGAACAATGGCAACAGGTGGCCGATCATCTGAACTCACGGCACCACACGCAGCAGACACCAGAACAGGTTGAGGAGTTTGTCACCGATGTCGTGATGGGGGGTCGCCTGCGACCGTTGGAGGCACCTGTGGTGTTCGATTTCCTGCGGAAGAACCGGCCAACCCGCGCCGAGGCTCTGCGGCAGCGAGCCATGAAGACGGAGGGTGAACCGTGACGAAACGACGGGCTGGGGTGCGTTCCCAGCCCGCCGAGGAACATCGAAACGAGAGGATATCCCATGCCGAATACGCCGAAGACTACACCACCGCGCGACCCCGAGCTACAGGTTCGGGAGGTGTGCGAGTTGCTCAAGCTCGAGGAAGTCCCGTGGCCGGGCGCGACCGTGCGCAGCAAGGAGCACGACATCGAGCCGGGCTACGCCGTCGCCAACATCCAGGAGGTGCTTGAGCGGCTGGCTCGCCACGAGGAAGAGCGTCTCGAAGAATGGCAGGCGTGGCAGGCCAAGCAGGGCGATTTGACGGCGGTTTTTGGGGCCTTCTTGCCGGGCATCATTGCGGTACCGGAGACGCGCCGGAAGCTCATCGCCACGTGCCTCGAAGCCCTCGAAGAGCTGGAACGGAGCTCCGAAGAGGACGCCGATTGCGACGCGGTGTTACGCGGTCTGGCCAGCATCGTCCGCCGCGACGTACCGGAGGAGGCGTGACATGGCTGAGATAACCAGCATCGCCTGGACCGATCACACGTTCAACCCATGGATCGGCTGCACCAATGTTTCCGATGGTTGTCTCAATTGTTACGCCGAAATCTTGGCAAAACGCTTTGGCCTAGTCCAATGGGGTGACCACCCGCGTTATCGCACCGTCCTCGAAAGCTGGCGGAACGGACTGTCGCGGGAAAGGCGGCTCAATTGGAACGAGCCGAAAATAGTCTGGGATTGGGCTTGGGCATAGGGGGCCAAGATACGATGACCGCGACGACGCCAAAGATCGTGCAGATCGCCAACGCCTGGGCCCCGGCCGACGATGACGCCGGCCTCGATGCCGTCGACCTGGTCTTCGCGTTGGACAACGCCGGCCGCGTCTGGAAGGCCAATATGCATGGCGGCGACCCTTGGTACCAGATCGAGACCTTTCCGACGCCGGGCCATATCATCCAGATCGCCGTCGCTTCAGCGCCCCGTGAGGGCCACGTTGCGCTGGAGAGGCTGTTTGGGCTGTGCCGCGACGGGTCACTCTGGCTCAAGACCATGACGGTCTTTGGAGAGCGGGCCTGGGTCCGCGTCCTCGAGATCCCGGAGCAGGAGATCGTGCAGATCAGCGTGGCCTGGGCGCCGTACGATGGCTCGCAAGGGACGCTGTGGGCGCCGCTCGCGGAAAGTACGGATCGCCTTTTTGCGCTATGCCGCGACGGCAGCGTCTGGGAGTTTCACCCTTTCGGCATCTGGAAACACGACCCCGCCGAAGCGTTGCCGCCGCATTGGGAGCGCCTGTTCGATTTGCCGGTGGATTGTTAGGACCTCGGGTAATCGCGGGTCGAGCGCAAGCTCATGATAGTGCCGCGAGCCGGGAGGTTCTGCCCGGCGCACCATCGGAGGAATCAATGTGTCACTATGTCGGCTAGACGTGTCTCAGAAGACGACGACGATCTGTGTCGTTGATGAGCAAGGCCAGCAGCTATGGCGAGGCGTCTGCCCCAGACCCTGGGGTAATTTCGGCACGAGTGCTCAGGCACGCAGGCACAGTAGAACATCGCGTGATGTAAAGTAAGGCTTGAGAGTAACTGTCGCTCTCCAATCATCTCAATCAGTCATCCCAAAGCGACGCTCGGGTTCGGGCAAGGCACCAATAGCCTCTGCGCCAACTTGCCGCAATGGCTGGTACGCGAGGCGCGGTATCGCCCGCAGCCGGGATCGAAGGTGACCAGATCGAAGGGGAGCGCGATGCCCAGCCGCTCCGAAGCCGAGTGGGAAGACCTGATCAAGCGCACGCTCCAGCATGCCAGACATGGGCTGCGCAGAACCGCGCTGCTGATCCGGCAGACCGAAATCTAACCGCAAAACAAGTACCAGAGAGGCCGGCGCGACGAACTTCGCGAGATGCTCGCCTATCTCGCTGACCAAGAACGCTTCAGGGACGAAAGGGTGGCGACGACGTCCGATGGCGCTGCGGGCGCAGGTCGAGCGGCTGACGGACCAAAACGGGCGCAGGGTTGACCAAAACATGCTCGATCGAGGTTCGGACCGGCCAGTTCGACGTCAGCATAATGCCATTGTCGGGGCTGTTCGTACCGCTGCCGGGACCCATTACGGTCGGAATCCCGATACCGATCAGCCCAGGTGGCCCCCCTTGCGATGCCGGATGCAGTCGCATTGTCGGGGGTCGGCGCTAAACAGCGCAGCGACCTTGTTCCGCTCACTCGGATAGAGAAACGCTCTCCCCAGGCGACTGTGCGATTGCGGCATCAGGGGCAGAAAGCTAATGGCGAATGCAAATGAACGACGAAGCATGGCCGACAGCGATCCCATGACAATCTGAAGCATCATCGACAAAGATCTTCCTTTGTACCTCCCAAAGCGAATTCTACAGGGAAGGGGGCCGGGAGGCCGCACTCGCCAAGTTCACATCGGAACACCGCGAGGTGCAGGCCCAGCTGAGCGAGGCGGTGGCTGGTGTCCGGCGCGAGGCGTTCGCCGTCGTTGCCGCACTGCTGGACCCGGACATCGAGAAGCTTCCGCGCCCGCGGCGCCAACGTCCTAACCGTACCACCGCAGGGTAAAATTCATGGGAACGGCGGCGATGGGTCCGTGGGAGGACTTCCTGGCGCGGTTACTGGTAGACCCGGCAGCCGAGTTCGCCGCACAGCCGGTGGCCGATACACAGTCGGAAGCGGCGTAAGAGCTTCATCGCCGGACTCAGCCCCGTGCGGCGAGGATAGCCGGGCGCGATTTTCGCCCCGACCGGCGGGGCGCGGGGCGTGGCGGAAGGTCGGAGGTACCTGGACCCGGTTGCTTCCGACCGTTGGCCCCCCCCCCGCTCCGCGCTTCCCTTAGAGAGCTTCGCCGGGTTCTTTACCCTGTCGAGGGAGCCGGTCTGGTCCGACACTGACCGGCGGCGCGCGGCGGGTTTCATCGCGGCCGTTTTCCTGTGCCCAGGAACGTCCGCCGGTTGGCAACCGCCCGCCGCGCGCTTCTTTTTCAAGGCAAGGTGACATGGCCGAGCTTGTGTTACTAACCTTAAACCGGCGTGAGTTTCATTTGCTGTTTCAACGGGCGCGCCAGGGTGACGAACAGGCGATGGCCGAGCTTGACGCATTTTGGGATCAGCACAAGGAGATCGCTTGCTTCTTGTGTGATGCGACGATCAGCGAGCGACCATTTACCCTGATGCTACCGGAAACCGGCAAGTCACCGATGATCATGGCGGCTCCCTTGTGCACCGTGTGCCGGGAGCTTGCACCCATGGTGCGCCTTCATAAAGCGATACGGATACTTCAGCAAATGTACCGCCGTAAAAACGGAAAGCAAATGCATTTTTCCTTCGTGGCGCAGTACCGTCACTAGTCTGTCACCTTTTCCGTCACTTTTAAATAACAGCTTCGGCCAAAGACCGTACTTAACGGCTTAAAAATCCACCAATTGGAGTCAACAGTTGGCACGCTTGCATGGGTACAAAGTACAAAAAAGCGACTAATTAGTGATTCTCGCCATGTGTTCGATATAAAAAGTAACTTTTGCTTAACGATGCTCTATACGATATTGGTAGAGTTCGAAAAATGACTCGACTCACCTCGAAAATCGTGATTTTTGTTGTCGCGAGACAGGCCGTTTCCGCTAGGAGCGGCATCGTTTGAGACGCGGCAGGACAGATCACCCCGAACTCTCCTCCGCGCTAGTTTCCACGGCGTCGCGGTAACTCGCGACACCTGATTTGCGTCTCTCAGGGCTTGGCGGGCCGTGGGGGCGGTGCGGAGGAGGGCCTTTATATTAGCCTCGACATGAAGGGCGAGCGAACAGTCAC